>CAWAXK010000033.1:0-476705 GCA_963786025.1 uncultured Alphaproteobacteria bacterium | reverse complement strand
CCGAATTTCACCGGCAAGCTCTGACGCAGGCCGGTCGCATGGGCTCGCCGTTCTGGGATTTCTCGATCGCGGTCTACGGCACGAAGGGGGTGCAGGATGAATGCCTCGCTCTGCAAGATCGGTTCGGGCTCGACGTCAATCTAGTTCTGCTGTGCGCCTATCTCGGCGCGGTCCATGGCGTCGCTTTGACAGAAGGCGACGTCGTGTCGGCGCGCCAGGAAGTCGGTCCATGGCAGGAACAGATCGTGCGTCCGCTGCGCGCCGCGCGGCAAACTCTCAAGACCATTGCATTGCAAAATGCGGAAGCAACGAACGCCGCGGCGCAATTGCGCACGCAGGTCAAAACCGCGGAACTTGAATCCGAACGCATCGAACAAATGATGCTCGAACGATGGGCCGAGGCGCGGCTTGCGGCCTGGCCGCGCGGGCAAGTCCGCGAAGCCGTCGCCGCAAACCTGCAAATCCTGCTGGCTGTCTACGGCATCGGCGGCGAGCGGCTCGTTGCCGCGCAGGCCGCACCGCATCTCATCGCGGCGGCGCTCGATCGGGTAGTAGATAAATAGAGCCGCGCAGGCGGCGTTCCTTGCCTGTGCTGCAACTGTTCGCAAACGGCAACGCGACTTAGTGGCAATAAAGAACAGATCGGAACGTTGCGCTCACGCCGTCACTGGGCCGTCATCAGGTGTTCGACCACCAGCCTGTTGGCAACCTTGCGCACGCCCGGCGTCACCTCGACCGCAACGCGGATCGCGTCCTTCTCGCTCTCGGAATCGACGATGCCCCACAGTTCGACGGAGCCGTCATTGACGATGATGTTGATCGTGGACGGATCGACCCAAGGCTTTGTTCGCAATTGCGCGACGATGTTGCCGTGCAGGGTCTGATCGTCAATAGCCGCGTCCGATGCCTTCGATTTATTGAGGTTCACCAGCGCCTGAATAAGATTGGCACGGCTGACAATGCCGACAATCTTGCCATTGTTCGCGATCGGTACGCGTTTGATGCGGTGCTTTTCGAGCAGCGACGCGATGTCCCCCAGCGACGTTTCCGGCGGCACGCTGATCGCCGGGCTGGTCATGACGTCGGCGGCCTTGCGGGCATGCGACATCACGAACTCATGGGCGAGGACTTCTTTCCCGGTCAGCAGTTCGAGCCACCAGGAGCGGCGGCGCTCGGTGCCGGCCTCGACGCGATGAATGAGGTCGCCTTCGCTGACGATACCGACCAGGACGTCCTTATCGTTGACCACCGGCACGGCGCTGATGCGGTTCGCCAGCAATACCTCCGCGATCGTCGCTACAGGCGTGTCCAGGCGGACCGTGATAACATTGGTCGCCATGACATCGGCGGCTTTCATATCCCACTACTCCTCTTCAAATCGGTCGGATATTTTGCCATCTAATTGTCTGCCGCCTTGATATGTATCAACGGGTTAGGGCGGCTGACGTTTGAGAAACCGGAATCGACGGCAGACGTCGGCATTCCGGCGCTTGGCCGTCATTCCGACGCTTTTATGCCCTTCAGTCTCTTTTCGGGCAGCAATTCCAACGGTTTAGCGGGTAGTAGGGTTCAATGACACTTTGGCTCGTTTTGGCACTGATGACGGCGGCGACGGTCTTCGCCGTGCTCTGGCCCCTGGCGCGGCGCAAGCCCTTGCGCCCCGGCAGCGACGTCGCCGTCTATCGAGACCAGTTGGACGAAATCCAGCGCGACCGGTCCACCGGCTTAATCGGGGAAGCCGAAGCCGAGGCCGCCCGCGTCGAGGTGTCGCGCCGGCTGATTGCCGCCGCCGATGCCGACGAAGTTGAAAAGCCCGCGCCGGAAACGTCGTCGCTGGTGCGCCGGCGCGTCACCGCCATCGCCGGTCTCGTTTTGCTGCCGGTCGGCGCTGTCGCGCTTTATCTCACGCTCGGTTCCCCGGACCTGCCGGGGGAACCGCTGGCGGCGCGCACACAGACCGCAAGCGACTCGAGCAATATCCAAAACTTGGTCGCCAAGGTGGAAGATCACCTGCAGAGCAATCCCAGGGATGGCCGCGCCTGGGAAGTGCTGGCGCCGGTCTATATGCGCGTCGGCCGTTTTGACGACGCGGCCAGGGCCTGGAGCAATGTGATCGCCTTGAACGGCAGCAACGCCGAGCGCGAGGCCAACCACGGCGAGGCCATTGTGGCCGCCGCCAACGGCGTCGTCACCGCCGAGGCCAAAGCTGCCTTCGACCGTTCGCTGGCGCTCGACAAGCAGAACGTGATGGCGCGCTTCTACATGGGCATGGCGGCCGATCAGGATGGCCGGCGCGCCGAGGCCGAGAAGATCTGGAACGATCTCATCGCCGGCGCCCCGCCGAATGCGCCCTGGATCGAAGTGGTCCGCCACGCTTTGGCGCGCAACGCGCCGGCCGGCGCGACAGCGGCCACGGCGGCACCCAGCGCAGACGCTGTGCCGCCCGGTGATCACGACGTCAATGCGATGATCGAGCGGCTCGCCGAACGGCTCAAAAAGGACGGCTCCGACGTCCAGGGCTGGCTGCAGCTGGTACGCTCCTACCGCGTGCTCGACAAGAACGACAAAATGCAGGCGGCCATCGCCGACGCCCGCCGAGCTCTGGCGAATGACCCCGCCAAACTGCGCCAGTTCAACGACGGCAGCGTAGCGGCCGCGTCGGCTGCCCCGGCAGCAGCCGCACCGGCGCTCCCGCCTGCCGCGGCGGCCAGCGCGGCGCCTGCCGCAGGGCAGCACCAGGGGTCAATGGACGCGATGCTGGGCCGGCTTGCCGATCGCCTGAAAAAGAACGGTTCCGACGTTCAGGGTTGGGTCGAGCTGGTGCGCTCCTATCGCACGCTGAACCAGAACGACAAGGCGGAAGCTGCGAGCGCCGACGCCCGCCGCGCGCTGGCGGGCAATCCGGATGGGCTGCGCCAGTTCACCCAGGGCCTCGAAGCGGCCGCCTCGGCTCCGCCGGCAGCGCCCTTTGCAGCTACGGCACCCGTACCGGCTGCGCCGCCGATGGCGCCGGCGGCC
This sequence comes from uncultured Alphaproteobacteria bacterium, assembly GCA_963786025.1. Taxonomy (GTDB): domain Bacteria; phylum Pseudomonadota; class Alphaproteobacteria; order Rhizobiales; family Xanthobacteraceae; genus Pseudolabrys. The sequence goes on along the minus strand of CAWAXK010000033.1, from coordinate 473,687 downwards.
GGCCTGCCGGGACCGAGCGCGGCCGACATCGCGGCGGCGGCGAAGATGGACCCCAACGCGCAGAACGAGATGATCCGCACCATGGTGGCGCGGCTCGCCGACAAGCTCAAACAGGACGGTGCCGACGTCGCGGGATGGGAGCGGCTATTGCGCGCCTATATGGTGCTCGGCGACCACGCCAAGGCGCAGGCCGCCGCCGCCGACGCGCGCAAGGCCCTCGCCGGCGATCCCGACAAGCTTCGCCAGATCGACGCGGTGATCAAGGATCTCAAGGTCGAGGGCTGAGCGTCCTCCTCAACCCCGGCCCCTCTCCCCAAACGCGAAAGGGGGCCCGCCGCAGCGGCGGCGATCCCCCTCGAGCTAAAACAGCCTCGCATTAAGCCGCGAAGCGGCGCTCAGTTGTCCTTGGCGCCTTCGCGGATCCAGGCGCGGATGTCGTTGCGGTCGCAGGAATTGAGCTGCTTCTTGCCGTGCGGCATGCGCAGGTCGGGCGAGGCGCGCCAATCGAGCAACAGCATCAGATTGCTGCTCTCGGGATCGCCCGGAATGATCATGGGGCCGAACTTGGTGCCCTTCATGACGCCGGCATAGCTGGTGAGATCGAGCCCGCTTTTGACGAAGCCCTCGCCGCCCGGCTGATGGCAGCTGACGCAGCGGCCGACGAAGACCGGCATGACGTCTTCCTTGAAGCTCTTCTTCGACTGGCTGGTTTGCGGATAAACCTTCTTCACCGGCTTGTCGTTCGGGGCGCAATAGGCGGTGGACGAGGTGGTGATCTGCATGCTGGCCACCGCCACTATGGCAAGGCCAGTCGCCGCCGCTGCGAGTAAAAGACGTTGCCGCTTCATAGCCGGTCTCCTTCGATTCCACAGTCTTTGTAATACAATAGCGAAGCCCCCGCCAATCGGCATGGTCTTTTTACTAGAAAATGATGTTCGCCTTTTGACGGATATCAACAGCCGGCTACGGCAGCCGCCCGGCATGGACGGCGGCACCCGCCTGCTCCCCGGGCGGCCGGACCGGGCTTTAGCGCACGGCGCCCGGGGCCCGCTTGCCCTTATGGGCGCTGCCAACTGCCACGGTCCGTGCCGGACCAGGCCGGCGGCACAAACGAAAGGAGCGGCCCGAAGGCCGCTCCTTGATAGCGATTGACGTTAGCGGTCTGGCTACAGCCAGATCACCATTTCACGCCGAAGGACAACTGGCCCAGCACCACGTCGTAGTTCGGATTGCCGGTGCCCATCCAGATTGAATACGCCGTCGTGGTGTTCGTACCCGGATTCACGAGGTAGCCGTACTGGTTTTGCAGCGACTGCCAGGAGTCGTTCGAGTTCTTCTCCCACAGCACGCGAGCCTTCACGTAGGCCTTTCCGGCAAAGCCCGCACTTTTCAGGAAAGCGTCGTCGAGCATGTATTTCGCCTGCACGTCGACCCGGTTCATGGTGTTGTGCACGTCCGGATAAACCGCCAGCGGCGTGTACTGGCAACCGGCCGGGGTGCAGCCCAAACTCCATTCCGAAATAGAGCGGGTGTAGGTGTAGTTCGCGTCGAGGAACAGCTTGGCAGGGATCACCGTGAACTTGCCGCCCAGGATGATCGTGTGGTTGAGGTCGGTCGTTTCGACGTTGGCCTTCGGTATGGCCGCATTCTCGTAGACCTGGCGATAGCCATCTTCAAAATTGTAGGACGCGAACAAGGCCACGCCGGGGGCTACATTGAAAGTACCGTCGATGCCCGCGTTCCACGATTTTGTCTTCTTGAGGCCGATTTCACCCGGCGTAAAGAATTCGATGTCGGTCTTGTAGTCTTCGTACGTGAAGCCGCCGTTCGGCGTGATCGTGATCTCGTGGGTCACGTCGACCGCCCAGGAGATCATGCCCTTGGTGCGATCGCGGTTGGCAAGATCCTTCATCCGGAACTGATCGTTATTGGCCCCGTCGAAGTTGACATAGTTGTCATAGCGCCGCTGGCTATATTGCAGACTCGACCGCAGCGTCGAGAAGCCGCCCAACTTCGCATCGCCGAAGATCTTGCCGCCGTTCTCGTTGGTGGTGGCGACATTGCGGAAGTCGCGATCCCAGCGTTCCCAGTCGTAGCTCGCGCCGACGTTCAGCCATTTCCAGGGACGGTAATCGAGCTGGGCGTCCGCGTTCTGCTTGGTCCAGTTTCTGGGGTAACGCAATTCCGCGGTCGCATTCACGCTGGTATTCGAATCGGGATTGCCATACCAGGTCGGATTCACGATCACCGGGCTGTCGTCTTTGGTGTCGTAGTTGTAGTAGCGATATTTGAGAGTCGATTTCAGCTCGGACGTGATGTCGGTGTGCAACACGTTGTTGCTCAGCATCGTCCGCGCGTCGCGATTGGGCGTAATGTACGTGACCGCCGGAACCAGCGGGTTGATCGTCCACGGCAGCGACGCGTTATCCGATTCCAGATTCGTATATTGGAACGTGCCCATATAGCGGCTCTTGAACGGCAGGCCGACGCCACCTTGTAGACTGATGGTTTCCGCCTTATTCGACGGTGCCAGTGAGTACAAGTTATTGGTGGGCGAGCCTGCGGTGTTGACCGCATTCCACGGGTTCTGGAAGGTAAACGAGGTGTCGGAGTTGTCGTAGAGCGAGAGGCCGCCGCCAAGGGCGACGTTGAACTGCGTATTCCACGGCGTGGAGCCGACGTATTCGCCCTTCAGGTTCGCATTCTGCGTCGTGTCATCAACCGGCTTGGGCAGTTCGAATGTCGACCGCGTACTGCCCGGCCCCGAGAACGAGACTGCGCTTAACGCTTGGGTGCCTTCCCGGTGGGTGTGGCTATAGTCGAAGTTGAAATCCAAATTATCGTTGGGAGTCCACCGCCCCTTGGCGCTCGCGGTATCGCGGCGATACTGGAGATCGATGGTGTGGCTGTTGGCGAGGATCGTCGCGTTCGTAGCAGCCGTTGTCGGCGGCGTCAGGAATGTCGGGATCGTCAGCGTGGTGGTGCCGACGCCATTATACATAGTCTTGGCGTCTTTCCAGAACACATGCGGTGTCTCGTCCCAGCCGGCCGTCAAGTAGTAGGTGCCCGGGCTCGAAATATCGAGACCGAACGCCTGGTCATTCCAGCCGATGTTCTTTCCCCAGACCTCAATGTCGAGCGGATCGGCGCCGGTTTTGTGCGCACCAATAAAGAAGTTGCCAAACGCGCCGGGCCGAAGGTCACGATATTCGTAGAACTTTCCGAGCGTAGTCTTGTCCGGATGGTTCATGTCGAAGCGGGCGCCGATTTCGGCATAACCCTCGTACCACCACTGCGGTGCGACGGCGATCGGCGCTTTGGTGTACATGTCGGCCGCCGCTGCTGGTGACGCTAGGCCAATACCGATGGCCAGGGCCGCGCATGTTACTAGAAGTTCAGCCCGCACTTTCATTGTCGTTGCCCCTACCCTTTTAATCCTCAGTACTATTCGTCGGAACTCGAACCCGGCTCTACCGCAGGAAGAACATGCCGTTGGGCTTGTTCGAACCGTGGATGTTGCTGTGACAGTTGCCGCAACCACGCCCCAGCGTATAGGGGGTGTTCGGGAGGCCTAAGCCGCCGCCGGCAGTCGGGCTATGCACGGTGCTGTGGCATTCGTTGCACAGCCGCGGGCGCGCCACTTTCAGCAGGTATTCGTAGTTCGAGCCGTGCGGAACGTGGCAGTTCAGGCAGTTCTCGCGAACCGGCGCGTGTTCCCAAAGCATCGGACCACGCTTCTCCGCATGACACTTGTAGCAATTGTCGTTTACGGTCGCTTCGCGGATCAGCTTGTCCGTGGCGCTGCCATGTGGGTTGTGGCAGTCGGTGCAGGTCAGCTTGCCTTCGCGAATCGGCATGTGGGACGAGTACTGCATCTGTGCCCGCTTGAGCTGGTGGCACTGGAAGCAAGTCTCGGCCTCGACCTTAGTTTTCAGGTTATGCTTGCGCGAAACGTCCTTCATAACCGTATGGCAGTTGGTGCAGGCAAGTCCGCGCGTTTCGTGGACGCTGCCGGCCCAGTAGGTACGCTCGCCGCGTTGGTGGCAGGCGAGGCAGACGCCGTTGCGCTCTTCGACCGAACGCGGATCGTCAGCACCGAACGAAAGGATGCCGCCAACGCCGCGGCCGCCGCCGGCCTTCACGTGCGCCGAGCCGGGGCCATGGCAGTTCTCGCATTCGAACTTGCCCTTGCCTTTCGGCGTCATGCTGATCTTGCCCATCAGGGTCTTGTGGAACTCGCTGATGAGCGGAGCATGGCACGTCTCGCACGCCTTCGAGCCGATGAAGTGAGCTTCAACGGGCGCTGAGTGCTTGCCCTTCGCTTTGGCGGCAGGCGCCGCCGCAGGAGCTTGGGTATTATTGTTCTTGCCGGCCAGAAAATCCATCAGAGTGTCGGCATCGGCGACTTTCGTCGCGCCCTTGAGCGATGCCCGCTCGCTGGTTCCCATGCCCTGCGCGAAATCACGCAGCGCCGAGAAAGTCGCGTCGTCCGCAATTTGCGCGCGCGGCTGGCTGGATTGCTCGGATTTGGTGTCTTGCGACCAGCTCGGCAGCGCCGAATTGATGCCCGCGACAGCAAAGGTGCTGTCGGCTTGGGCCGGTTGCGACAAGCCGAAAGCAGCGCACCCGAACAGGGCCGCTGCTGCAAGCTTTGCGAAGGTCTTGCCTAATCTAGACCTTGGCTTGTCCGGAATATCCGTCGACAAAGCCCCGGTGAGTCCGAATTCGGCAGTCTGACGACTATTGCTTTTCACTGAACGACCCCCGCCACCGATAACAATTGCGTGCCCAGCGTCGGCATGACGCTGACCAGGTGAATCATCGCTTAGGGGAAGATCGGTAATGCTTACAACACGTCGCCTGGTGATCGCATCTCGTCCGTTTGATCCTCAAGCGCCCGATCGAAGCAGGATGTGTACAAAACCGCACACCCTATTCGATTACTACTTCCCCAGCCCTTAACTTATCCCGATATCACTCGAGGCTAAGCTATGAATGCGAGCGTAGTTTGGACTTTGATCGAGATCAAATTTTTTACATCGATAAGCACAGGCGATCTGTTTTTCTTTTTGGGGTGTTGATAAAATATCACGCTTTCGCGATGGCTGTCGGTCGCGAACGGTAGTTGCTTACACCCTCTCAGCAAATGGAGTAGTTGGATATGCAAGTACACGTAAAGAATACCGTCGCCCTTGTTTGCGGAACAGCGGCCGCAATACTGATCGCGGGCGCAATGTCGCTGACATTCTCTCAGACAGCCAACGCCACGCCGGCATACGCGCAGCAAACCGGCAAGCCCTGCGGATTTTGCCACGCCAACCCGGCGGGCGGCGGCAAGCTCAAGCCGGCCGGCGAAAAATTCAAGGCGAATGGTCACAAGCTGTAGCCGCTAGTCGGTAACGGTCCGCGCACAGACCTTGTTGCTCTCGTTGGCGTGGACGTTACGTTCGACGGCGTGTACGCCGTCGATTGGATGAAGCCGCGCTACGGTTTGCGGGTCGAACGTTACAGCGCGCGGCACAGTGTGCCGCGCGTTCGTTTTTCGGACACCGAGGAGAGTAAGCCATGCACGCCGGAAAATTTGCGCTGCGCGCGGCCGTGTTTGCGGTTCTCCTCGTTTGGCTGCAACCGGCGGGCGCTCAAAGCCCGGCAAATCTCGACAACGCCACTTGCCTAAGCTGCCACGGCGTGACGGGATTCGCCGCGCCGCGCGCCGACGGCAAGAGCCGCTCGCTATTCGTGTCCGCGGATCATTTTGCCGACAGCGTCCATGGCAAGGCGTCGGTGCGCTGCGTCGATTGCCATACGACGATCACCGCGCTGCCGCATACGAACGTGTCGAAGACGGCCGCCGCGTGGGAGCGGACAAAACTCGCCATCGCGCAGAACTGCATCAATTGCCATGCGGCGGCGGCGCAGGGTTACCTGGAGACGTATCATGGCCAGGTCGTTGCGATGGGTTTTGCCGACGGCGCGACCTGTGCCGATTGCCACGGCAGCCACGCGATCCTGCGCGCCAGCAATCCGGCCTCGAGCGTGGCGCCGGCCAACCTGTTGAAGACCTGTCAGAAGTGTCATGCCGACGCGACGGCGGGCTTCGCCACGTTCCAGCCGCACGCCACGACCGACGACTTCGCGCATTATCCCTACACGTGGATCGCTTCGAAATTCGTGAATTTGGCGGTCGGCGGTGTGCTGCTTTTCTTCTGGGCGCATTCGGCGCTTTGGTTTTATCGCGAATATCGCGACCGCCAGCAGCAGAAGCCGCGCCCGCATGTGCGCGCCGCCGCGCTGCCGCAGGCGGAAGGCCGCTATTACCAGCGTTGGAGCGCCATGTGGCGCTGGGCTCACTTGTTGTTCGCGGTCAGCATCATTCTGTTGGTCGCGACCGGCGTGACATTGCTGTACCCCACCACGGCCTGGGCGCCGGTGCTCGAGCGCGCCATGGGCGGGCCGATGATCGCCGGCATCATCCACCGCGTGTCCGCCGCGGTCATGGTCGCGGTCTTCGCTTGGCACATTCTCTACGCCGCCGTTCACATTGCGCGGAACTGGTCGAGCTTCAAGGTCTTCGGGCCCTATTCGCTGATACCGAATTGGCAAGATGCCAGCGACTTCGCCGCCATGTTCAAATGGTTTTTCGGCAGGCGGCCGCGGCCGAGCTTCGACCATTGGAATTATCAGCAGAAGGTCGATTACTGGGCGCCGTTCTGGGGCATCGCCATGCTGGTCGCGACCGGCGCCGTGCTGTGGTTCAAGACATTGACCGCTGCCTATTTGCCGGGCTGGGCGTTCAATGTCGCCACCGTCGCCCATGGCGACGAAGCGTTGCTCGCCGCCGCTTATCTCTTCACGGTGCACTACTTCGTCAATCACTGGCGGCCGGACAAGTTTCCGCTCGACATCGTCATCTTCACCGGCTCGATGCCGCTCGAGGAGTTCAAGCGCGAATATGCGGTTGAATACGCCCGCCTGGCGGAAACCGGTGAGCTCGAACGGCATCTGGTCGACGCGCCGTCGCGGCCGCTGACGCTCGGCGCCAAGATTTTGGGCTTCAGCCTCGTCGCCCTCGGGCTGGCGCTGCTGGTCATGATGGCGATCGGCTTCGGCGGTAATTATATCTGAGCCGGGCGGCGACCGACCGCCTCAAAAAAACGAGGAGGAGAATGCCATGAATAAATGTCAGCCTCTGGCTCTCGGCGTCGCCATCGGCGTGCTCTGGGCGTTCTCTGTTTTCTGCGTGGCAATCATGGCCATGTTCGATTGGGGCGTCGCGTTCGTCGCCGCGCTTGCCTCGCTTTATATCGGCTATGGCGCATCGATCGCCGGCGCGGTGATCGGCGCGATATGGGCTTTCATCGATGGCTTTGTGGCCGGCGCATTGATCGCATGGATTTACAATCTCGTTGCGAAATAGCGGTTCTGCAAAACGCGTCGGTTGACGAAACGCCCGAGCGGCCCTATGGGGCGCTCAATGCCGACAGCTGACCGCCGCCAACCACCTTTACTTTTTTACGCGACGCACGACGGACAATCGCGGCGCATCGCCGAGCATATTTCACGCCGCCTTGCGGAAAGCGGCGCAGCCTGCCTGCCGCAGGACCTGGCGGTGACGCAGCCGGCGGCGGCGGATCTCGCCTCGGCCTCGGCGCTCGTGCTGGTCGCCGCGGTGCGTTACGGCAAGCATTTGCCGGCGGCGGATCGCTTCCTGACAGCCTACCGTTCCCTCGCCGCGCCGCCTCCGCTGGCGCTGGCGTCGGTCAATCTCACCGCCCGCAAGCCGGAAAAGATGACGGCCGCCGGCAACGCCTATCTGCGCAAAACCATCGCGCGTCATCGCCTGACGCCCGCATTGGCGGTCGCCTTTGCCGGCAGACTCGATTATCAGCGCTACACTTGGCGCGATCGCCAGATTATCCGCTTCATCATGCTGCTGACGGGTGGGCCGACCGACCCGAAGACCAGTGTGGAATACACGTCCTGGCCCGCGGTCGACGAGTTCGCCGCCGGCATTGCCGCGTTGGCGCGGCGACGCTGAAGACGCTTGCCTTAAAGATCGCCGCCCTCGCGTTCCTGCACCATGATTGGCGCCGTCGAGACCCACATCTGATACATCGACACGAGCCACATGAAAGCGAAGCACGCCGCCAAGAGCATGCCGGCCCGATTTCCACGAAAACGAACGGGTGGAACACCTTGATCAGGTACCACGAGGCCACGTCGATCATGATGCCGGCGAACGGCGTGGCGACGACGAGGCATTTGAACCAGACCGGCCGCACATAGGCATGGCTGAACATGAGGCCGACGAGAAAGAAGATGAAGGTCATACCGAACAAGTGAATATGCGACACGCGCACCAGCGTGGGAATGGCGGCGCCGGTGTCCTTCTCCGTCACCTTCTTCAGATTGTCGTAGCCGTTGAGGTTGGGCAGATGCGGATTGCTGCCGTCGTGGCAGGCCATGCAATATTTATCGAGCAGCGGCCTGACCTTTGCGTCGTAAGCCGGATGCGGGGCCCCTTCGGCGGCCCAGGCCATAACCACGTTGCGGTCGTCCGCCGGCAACATCGTCGACATCGGTCCGCGCAGCGCGCCTTCCAGGCGCGAGCCCTTGCCGCTGCCGGAATAGGCCACGATGAGATCTTCGGAGGTGAGCATGTGCGGATTGCCGCCGGCGCGTCCGGCGTAGGTGAAGTACACGTTCAGCAACGCGAACAGATAGCCCACGCCGAGGACGAGAAGGGCCGCGGTATAAAGAACTCGCTGGCTGTACGGCAGCTCCGAGTAATGAAGATAGTGCCGGTGCAGTGGCAGTTCACTCATGGTCGGGTCCCATCGTTTTCGGCTTGATCTATGTCACTTCGGCAGCGGCACGAACAGCACCGCCCGCGCCTTTTCATGCGCATAAAATGCCGCGAGATTGTCGATATCGTCCTCGCTCAGGCCCCCGGCCATCGCCTGCATCTCAGAGCTCTTACGCGTCTGCGCCTTGTAATCGAGCAGCGCTTTCTGCAAATACTCGACGCGCTGGCTGGCCAGCATCGGGAAGCGCGGATCCGTGCTGTTGCCGTTGACGCCATGGCAGCGGTTGCAGCGTTCGACCCATTCCCCGGTCGACAGCGGCTTGCGCACGTTCGGCGCTTTCGGCGTCTGTGATGCGAAGTAAGCCGCCAGGTTCTTCATAGCCTTGTCGTCGAGCGAGGCGGCAAGCCCCTTCATCGTATCGTTGACGCGCGACCCGTTCTTGTATTCGAGCAGCGCGGCGGCGATGAATTGGGCGTCCTGTCCGGCCAGGCTCGGCGTCGCCGGGCTGCTGCTCACGCCATCCTCGCCGTGACATCCGCCGCAGCTTGCCGAGGCAGCCTTGCCGGCGGCTGCATCGCCGGCGGCCGGCGTCTTGGCGCGCTCCGGCTTTTGCAGCGCATAGAACAGCGCGACATTGCTCATCGCGGTCTCGTTCACCGATGCCAGCATCGCCTTCATGGTGTCGTTTTTGCGCTGGCCGTCCTTGTACGCTTTCATGGCATCGACCAGGTATTTCGGGTCCAGCCCGATCAGACTGGGGATGCCCGGGATTTGGCTGACGCCGGCATTGCCGTGGCAGCCAGCGCAGGCCGCCGACACGGCCTTGCCGGCTTCCACCGGATCCGGCTTGGCCGGTCCGGCCGGGCCGGTCGGCACCGGCGCGGGATCGAGGCTGGCGAAATAAGCCGCCACTTTAATCAGCGCGTCGTCGCTCAAGAACTTGATCGCGTTCGTCATGGCCTCGCTTGTGCGCACGCCCGATTTGTATTCCTTCAGCGTCAGATAAAGATAAGCCGGCCGCTGCCCGGCGATATGCGGCGTGCCCTTGACGGTGCTGATGCCATTGAGGTTGTGGCAGGCGGCGCAACTGATCTCCGCCACGTGTTTACCGTCAGCGATATCCATCGGCGACGCGTTGAGTGTGCGCATGGCTTCGGCCGTTTGTGCGATGGCGCTGGTGCAGTAACTCGCGCTCGCGGCAACGGCGGCAATTAGCAGGAGACTCTTTAAGCTACGTTGCATCGCTATGCACTCGTCTTTCGTTGCCGCCCACTCGCAGCCGTGCCGGATAAGCCACGCACCGACACGGCTCGTTCGCACTTATTTCGCCGACAGGCTCGCGTAGTACGACGCGAGACTTTCGATGATGGCATCGCCGTAGGGCACGCTCATGTTGTGCATCAGCGAGTTGCCGCGCTTGCCGTCGCGATAGGACCGCAACGCCAGAACCAGATAATCCTTGTCCTGCGCGTTGATGATTGGGATCGCCAACGCCGGATTGTTGATGTCGCCGGCGTGGCAGCGGTTGCACTTGTCGGTGATGTCCTTGAGCAGATGTTGACCGTCCTCGGCCGGCTTCGACTTCTGCGTCGCATAGAACGCGACGATGTCGTTGATCTCCTGATCGCTAAGACCGGCCACGACGCGCGCCATCGTGTCGTTCTTACGCGTGGTGCGGTAGCCCTTGATGGCACGCACCAGATATTGCGGGTCCTGGCCGGCAAGACTCGGCGTTGCCGTGTCGGTACTCACGCCGTGCGAGCCGTGACAGCCGCCGCACACCGCCGTGCGCGGTTCGCCGACGGCGGCGTCGCCGGTCGGCGGCGCAGCGCGCGGGGTCGGCGTCTGCGAGGCGAAATACAGCGCCACGCTATCGATATCGAGCTTGCTCAGCTTGCGCAGCATCGGATCCATCGGCGCCGAGTCGCGCTTGCCGGTCAGATATTCCTGCGTGGCCGCGACGAAATAGATCGGCTGCTGGCCGGCGAGATTGGGTGTGCCGGCGGTCGTGCTGTTGCCGTCCGCGCCGTGGCAGGTCGCGCAGGCCGCCGCCACCGTCTTGCCGTTGTCATAAGGGGAGAAGACGGGACCCTTGTCCGGCGGAAGCGGCGTCAGGCTGGCATAGAAGGCGGCGACGCCGCGGGTCTGGTCTTCGCTCAGATCGGTCGCGATCGACCGTAAGGCGGCATGCGTTCGCTTGCCTTCCTTGTATTCCTGCAGCGCGGCCATGATGTAGCGCCCGCGCTGTCCGGCGAGATTCGGAATGCCGGGTGCGGCGCCCTTGCCGTTGAGGCCGTGACAGGCCTTGCATTCCTTGTCCGCCACGACCTGGCCGGCGCGAATGTCCGCCGCGGTTTGCTTCTGCGGCGTGCTCTCGTCGGAGCAGCCGATCAGCGCCACTGACAGGAACATGGCGAGCAGCAGATGTCTCATGGGAAACCCCGGTTTTTGATTTGTTGGTTTCGCTTTCATGCGCTTACCCGCCGAAGAACAGGTGGCGGGAGAAGCCGTAAAGGACGAAGACGAGCAGGAACAGGCCGGATCCCATCAAGGTAAAGCCCAGCACCTTGGACGCGAGCGTCATCGGCCGCGACGGCGCGTCGACCAGGTACTTCTCCAACTCGCCTTGCTCGACCAGACGATTGTATTCGACCAAATGCTCGCGCTTGAACTCCTCCAGCGGCATCTTGCCGGTGAACATGAGGATATCGAGCGGGAATTTATCAGGCCGCCAGTGATTGTTGAAGAAGTGCACGGTAAATAGGAATCCTGCCGCCAGTACCGCTTCCTCGCCGTGGAAGATCGTGGCGACGTTGAACACCCAGCCGGGCAGATAGGTCGCGGTGAAGCCCTTGAACCACAGCATGGCGCCGCTGCTGCCGATGATGGTAACGCCCCAGAACGGCGCCCAGTAGTCGAACTTTTCCCAATAGGTCCAGCGGTCGAGCTGCGGCTTTGGCGCGAGACCGAAGAACCACTTGAACATGCCGATGGCGTCGTTGAGGTCGCCCAAGTGCGGGATCATCGAATCGGGGCCGAACCATTGGAACGTCTTCCAGTTGCGTCCGATGCGCAGGAACACATAGGCGATGTGCCAGAAGAAGATTGCGAGGAACGCCGAGGCGAAGATGCGGTGCACGGTGCCGGTGATGCGCGGTCCACCGAACAGGTGGCTGATGGTCTGCGCCCATAGCGTGTCGGAGTTGAACAGTGTCATGCCGGTAAGCACCAACATGATGACCGAAATGGCAAACAGGAGATGGGCAAGCCGTAGGATCGCGGGCCAGCGCCGGTAGTAGACGACCGGCTTGCCGTCGCCGTTTTGCAGCGCTTCGGCGCGCACATGCGGCCGGTCTTTGCCTTGCTGGTGGTCGCGGTATTCACGGAAGAACCACAGCGCCGAATGCGTCCAGAAGAACGAGAAGGTGCCGCCCAACAGCAACAGCATGAATTTCGAGGCGACCCACGTGCGCGGATAGAGATTGAAGTTGTGCGTGGTCGCGTGCGGCTCGAAGCTCAGGAAGCCCTTGGTCGCGTCGAGATGGCACTTCTGGCAAGTCTGCAGCCGGTTGGCCGGATAGACGCTGGATTTCGGATCGTTGACGCGCTGGATCGTGTGATAGCCGTGGCAGTCGAAGCACTTGGCGGTGTAAGCGAAGCCGAGCGTGTTGACCTGGCCGTGGTAAGTCCCCTGGTAGGACTCCAGCTGCTCCTTGTGGCAGTTGCCGCAATTCTTGGTGATCAGGAGCTGGGTCTTGTCGAGGAAAGGATCCTGAATGTCGTGCGTGGTGTGGCAGTCCGAGCAGATCGCCGCTTTCGGATTGCCCTGCAGCAGCACCTGCTGGCCGTGCACCGAGGTCTTATATTCCGCGAGCTCCGACGTGTGGCAAGCGCCGCAGGCGTAAGGGAGATTGAGCCGCCACCAGTTGTAGTTCGGCGAGTTCGGCGGATAGACGTAGTGCGCGTCGTGACAGTTGTAGCAAGTGGCGTTGGTGTGCGACTGATCGGCCTTGCTGGGCTGCGCGTGGATCGACTTCATATAGCGGCCGATCATTTCCATCACGCGGGTCAGCTTGATGGCCTGGTCGGTCTTGTTGTTGTCTTCCTTGGCTTCCTCGAGCTTGTTTTCGTGACAAGTGACGCAGCTGACTTTCACATCGACTTTGTCGTGCGGAATCTTGGTGACGTTGGTGTGGCATTCGACGCATTGCAGTTTGCCGTGCACGCTGCCGAGGAAGCGATCCTTCAGCACCATCGGAAACTGCTTCTCGCCGGGGGTCGCCGGCGGCGCGAATCCTTCCTGGCCGTGGCAGCCCAGGCACATTTCGCTGGTGAGCTTGGGTTTTGCCTGATCGGTCGTCGCGTTCTGCGCCCGCGCGTCCGAGGCTGACAGGCCGGTCGCAGCGACGACGCAAACGAGGGCGGCAGCGATCCAGGTCGCGATACGCGCAACCCGCCTGCCCACCCCAACTTGATTGGCGGCGGTAAATTCATACTGCTCGGTCATGACAACTCTGCCCTGGCGGGTCGATTGCACGCGTACACCCCAATCACACGGTAATGAATTCGACCGAGTTTGCCGAATCTAGACTTCCATATCCGCTGACGACAAAGGGCTTCTTGACGGAAATCAAAGCCGCGACAAGTGGACTTTCGATCTGTGGCACTGACGCTACCGGCAGGCGGTAGCGGCGGAGGGGTCATGCTTTGGCAGAGCGGGCGGCGGCCCGCAAGGACCGTTTCCGCCTCGCCCAGCGACCGCGCGTGCGCGCGGCTAAGACTATTACTCGGTTACCGGCTGTAATTTACGCCGGACCACTTTCGTTGACGGCGAATGCAGCGCGCCGGTGCACGAGCCATACGGTCAAATTCCAAGCGACCGGAATGGCCAGTGCCGCGGCAAGCGCGAATGCCGCGCCGAACGGAGCCACCGCGAGATTGATCGCCGCCAGACCGAAACTTATTCCGAACAGGCTCCACACACTGTTGGCGATCACCGCGCCGGCGGCACGGCCGCCGATCCGCGGCTGCAGAATAAGAGCGAGACTGGTACTCGAGATCGGAAACACGGCGAGCAGGCCGGTCAGCATCGGTCCTGCCCAATTGCTGGCCTCTATGATCGTCGCCATCAAGCCGCAAACAAGGATCGTGCGCAGCGGCAAGTCGTACCAACCATGGCGGAGCCGCGGCATCTCGGCCACACGCAGCGCGCTGCCGAGCCAAAGGCAGGCGGGATAGACCAGCAGGTTCAAGAGAGCCGCGGCCGCGAACGTCCAGGCTATCGAACGCGCCAGCACCGCCAGCGCAATCCAGCAAGCGACGGCGAGCGTCAGACTGACGAAAGTGCCGCGCTTTTGCGCCAGCACCGCGTAGACCAACAAAAATAGTCCGGTCGCCGCATTGATGACGAGCCCACTGAGCGCCGCTTGCGCAAGATAGGCGGCGTCATGATCGAGCGAGAGAAACACATAGGCCGGCCAGATCGTCACCGGTAAAGTGGCGATCAGCGCGCCAGTCAGCGCCCCGACACGCTCGGCAATAACCGAGGCGCCAACCACAATTGCGGCCGTCGCGATCAATTTTATCGCCAATGGAACCCAAGCGATGAGATCGGCCGACATGCGCCACCGTTGTTCGTCGCCGCCCGGACATCGGCGGCGCCTGCGGGCGGATAGAACCGCAGAAAACGCCCGGCCGTTTTGATCTTTCGCATATGCGAAACAGGTTGTGCGTCGGAAAAATTTCGGGTTTGCCGGTTGATATGGATCAAGGTCCCGAAAAATCGGCGCTTTATTCATAATCCCCTGCGGGAGGAGGCACTTATGCTCGCAACGAACCCGGTCAAGACACATCCGGCGGCCAAGTCATTCATCGCCGCATTTCGCGATTGGGTGCAGCACCGCAGACTGATCAGCCAGTGCCGCCAGAGACTCAACGCCTGCGACAACAATGAACTTGCACGGATCGCGCATGACGTCGGTCTTTCGCCGAGCGACCTGCGTCACATGGCCGAACTCGGGCCCGACGCCGCGAAACAACTGCTCGATCGCATGGCGCTGCTGCATCTTGACGCCAACGCGCTGGCCAAGAACGAACCGGCCACGATGCGCGATCTGCAGCGGCTGTGTTCGAACTGCGTCAGCAAAAAACATTGTCAGCGTGATCTCTTGCTGACTCCGAACGATCCGGCATGGCGGCACTACTGCCCCAATGCCGATACGCTCGACGCACTACAAAGCAAAGCAACGGCTGCTCGCTGAAATGCCGTGGCCGCGCGGCTGGAAAAACACCAGATAGGTATGAGCACGTTCAACCAATTTTGGACTCTCGTTGCCAAGATCGCGGATGGCATCGCCGGCACGCGCTCGTCGGCTGATCGTGATAGCTCCGGAATCGAACGGCATGGACAGTGCGCGCGCCTGTCCGAAGACCAGAATGCCGCGCGAACCACCTCGGCTGGGCGCAATGACGAAAAGCGTACACAACCGCCAAGCGGTTCCTTTCCGGCGGTTTGGCCCCGTTAAGGCATTCGCCGCGCCATGATCGCTTGGGCATTCCTTGGGCATTTGGCCTCGCCCGCCATTCGGTTGACATATGTCAATCGGTCCGCCGCGTGGCGGTATATTTTGTTCCGGCTGGCCGATCAGCGTATGCGAGTAATTTAAATGACAAACATGCTCGAAAGAGCTGTCCCGCGGTACACGTCCTATCCGACCGCTCCAAACTTCAGTCCGGCCGTCGACGCGGAGGTCTATCGTTCGTGGCTTGCGGGCCTGCCCGGCGAGGCCGCGCTCTCATTATACTTGCACGTGCCGTTCTGCCGGGAGCTTTGCCACTACTGCGGCTGTCACACGAAAGCGACTCTGCGGGACGAGCCGATCATCGCTTACGCGCAGCGCCTGGCCGACGAGATCGCGCTCATCGCCAGCCACACCGGCCAGCGTCGAGTCACGCATATCCATTGGGGCGGCGGGACGCCTTCGATCCTCGACACCCGCCAGCTCCAATTCATCGCCGATAAGCTCGCCCGCCATTTTGATCTGTCGGCTATCCGCGAACATGCGATCGAGCTGGATCCACGCTATGTCACGCGGGATCTGGCGAAGGCGCTGCGCGATATTGGCGTCAATCGCACGAGCCTCGGCGTGCAGGACTTCAGCGCGCATGTGCAGGATGCCGCCGGCCGCATCCAGCCTTTCGACACGGTCAAGAACGCCGTCGACATATTGAACGATTTCGGCATTGACCGGATCAACATCGATTTGATGTACGGCCTGCCCAAGCAGACCGTCGCCGACGTGCAACGCACCGTCAGCTTGGCCCATTCGCTGACACCGCAACGCGTCGCGGTCTTCGGTTACGCGCATGTACCCTGGTTCCGCCCGCAACAGCGGCTGATCAAAGACGCCGACTTGCCGACATCGCCGCAACGTCTGGCGCAGGCCGAAGCCGCGCACGAAGCCTTGGTGCAATTCGGCTATCGCCCGGTCGGCCTCGACCATTACGCCAAGCCGGACGATCAACTGGTCGCCAAAGGCGGCCGCGTGCTGCGAAACTTCCAGGGCTATACCGACGACGATGCCGATGCGCTGGTTGGCTTAGGCGCTTCGGCGATCGGCCGCCTGCCGCAGGGCTTCGCGCAGAACGCGCCCGCGGTCGGAAATTATTCGCGTGCGATTGCGGAAGGCAAACTGGCCACGGTGAAGGGCATCGCCTTGTCCGACGACGACCGCTTGCGCGGCCAGATCATCGAGCGGCTGATGTGCGACATGGCCGTCGATTTGGACGCTATCGTGGACGAATCCGGTTTCGACGTCGCCACCGACTTTTCCGACGAGTTGAATTCGCTACAGCCGTTTCAGGAAAACGGCAGCGTAGAGATCCAAGGCCATCGCATCCAAATCACCGACAAAGGCCGTCCTTACCTGCGTCTCGTCGCCTCGGCCTTCGATATGTATTTGGCGCAAGCAAAGTCCAGGCACTCCGTCGCCGTCTAGATTCGCTGCGCAAGCCGCATGGGCGGCAAGCGCCATCAGAGGAGGGTGAAATGTCGGCCCTGCCCAATGCTCAAAAACGCCGCTCGCCGTTCGAAATCATTGCGCGCTGGTGGCAAGTGTGGACCAGCAACGGTCCCGAACTGACGAACCCAAGTTGCTGCGCCGAAGGCGAAGTCGAGCGCATCGCGAAAGATATCGGCATCTCCGCCGCCGAGGTCCGCCGGCTTGCCAGCCTGGGCCCCGAATCCTCCGATCTCCTGCTGCGCCGGATGGCGGAGCTCGATCTCGACCGCAAAGAGGTCGCGCAGGTGGAGCCGGAAACCTTCCGCGATCTGCAGCGCGTTTGCTCGCTGTGCGAAAGTCACCGGCAGTGCTCGCACGATCTTACGCGCGACGCGAGCAACCCGGCGTGGGAGCATTATTGCCCGAACGTCGCAGCGCTGAGAGCGTTGAACGCGCTGCCGTGGTCGTCGCGCAGCGAGTGGTAAGACGCGGCCGTCCGCTGGTGCCGGCTCGCGGCTCGCGAACGAAGGGTTATTTCGGCTTTCGGCAGGTCAGCCCGATGACTGCCGACATGCCGCCATGCGACGTGCCTTCATGCAGCTCCAACTCTTCTTCCGTGAAGACCATTTCTTGGAAGCCGGCGAAGGCCTCTTCCAGCATGGACCTGGTGTAGAGCTTATCGATCTGCTTCGGCCCGCCGGTACCGTAAGCGAGTTGCTTTGGACTATAGCCCAGCACGATGAGAAGGCCGCCCGGCTTGAGCGCATTGCGCATGCCGGCCCATTTCAACGCGCGTTCGGCGGGCGTTGAAAACTGGGTGAAGATTTCACACACCACGTCGTAGGCGGCCTGCGGGTAGGCCCAATTGTGCACATCGGCAACTTCGAAATTGACGCTCACACCCCGCTCGCGCGCGAGCGCGCGCGCCTTGTCCAGCGCCGTCGGCGAGAAATCGGTCGCATGCACGTCGAGCCCCTGCTCGGCGAGCCAGACGCTGTTGCGCCCCTCGCCGTCGGCCACGGCCAGGACGCGGCCGGACGCCGGCAGCAGCGATTTGCATTTGGCTAGAAAATAATTTGGCGCCTTGCCGAAGGCGTAACCGGGCGCGCTGTAACGCGCTTCCCAACGCTCCAATTCCTCGTTCAACCGATTTCTCCTCGTTCACGCCTGTCGCCGCCCGCAACGTATGATTTAAGGTCAACGATCCGCAAGCGGCATCGCTGTCACCCCATGAATTGGCTGTTTGAATTGAATACGACAGGCCGCCGAGTTCCTGGTCAGATGCCGAGATAACTGGATTTGATCTCGTCGTTGGCCTTGAGCGCTTCCGGCTTGCCGGAATAGACCACCTGGCCCTTGCTCATGACGTGCACATAGTCGACCAGCTTGAGCGCAAGATGCGCGCTCTGCTCGACCAGGAGAATCGACAGGCCCTCTTCCTTCAGTTTGCCGATCGCCTCCCACAGGCCCTGGATGATGATCGGCGCCAGCCCCTCCGACGGCTCGTCCATGATCAGGCAGTCGGGGTTGGTCATCAGCGCGCGGCCGATCGCCAGCATCTGCTGCTCGCCGCCCGACAGCGTCTTGGCTCGCTGGGTGCGCCGCTCGCGCAGACGCGGGAATAGGTTGTAGACGCGCTCGAGCGTCCAGCCGTGCCGCTCGAGGCTACGTTCCGCCACCAGCAGGTTTTCTTCCACGCCCAGCGTCGGAAACACGCGGCGGCCCTGCGGCACTAGGCCCATGCCGCTGCGCACGGTCTCGAACGAGGATTTCTGCGTGATGTCGTCGCCCTTGAACACGATTTTGCCGCGGCGTGGCGGATTGAAGCCGACGATGGAATTCACCAGCGTGGTCTTGCCGACGCCGTTCCTGCCCAGAAGACCAAGAATTTGTCCTTGTTCCAGTTGCAAAGACAGACCCTGGAGGACGTAGGCGTCCCCGTAATAGGTGTGGATGTCCTGGACTTCGAGAATTGCCATGGGGTTAGTCTGTTCCGAGATAGATTTCTTGCACTTTGGCGCTGGAATGAATCTGCTGCGGCGTGCCGGTTTCCAGAACTTCGCCGAAGTGAAGGACGGAGATCTGCGAGGCGACGTCGAACACCACGTCCATGTCGTGTTCGATCAAGAGAATGGCGAGACCGGGATCGAGCTTCATCAGGAACTTGGCCATCTCGGTGGATTCGCCCGACGACAGGCCGGCGGCCGGCTCGTCGAGCAACAAGATCTTCGGATCGCTGGCCAGGCCAAGAACAATCTCGAGCTGGCGTTGTTCGCCGTGCGAAAGATTTTGCACCTCGGCGTCTTTGCGGTCGAGGAACCCTGCTTGCTCGAGCAGATGATAGGCCTTCTCGTATGTAGCGCGATAAGAAGAATCAAAACGCCACATCACGTATTTCTTCTTATGCGGACCGTCGATCGCCATCAGAACGTTGTCGAGCACCGACAGCATCGGGAATAGACTGGTGATCTGGAATGTACGCGCCATTCCCAATGCGACACGGCGGTGGGTTGGCCAGCTGGTAACGTCCTGCCCGAACAGGAGCACCTGCCCTGAACTGGCTGGATACATGCCGGTTATTACATTGAAAAGCGTGGTTTTTCCGGCACCGTTCGGGCCGATAATGGCGCGGCGGTCGCCCGGCATGATCCTGAGCGTGACATCGCGCACGGCTTGCAGACCGTCGAAACTTTTTGACAGATCTTTCAGCTCGAGAATCGGCTGCGCCTGATTCTCCTCAATGGCCTGGCCCATACTTCAAATCCCTGCGAAACTAAGCAAACCGGGGCTCTTCTGCAGAGCCCCGGCTCATGTCGGTAATGCCTATTCGCAATATTTGCAGGGTGGGAAGTTACGATCATAGACCGGCTGCTTTAGGAATTTGTCCTTCCCGTAGGTCCAGAACTGGCTGACGTTCGGATAGGTCTTGATCACGGTGTTCCAAAGCTCGGCCTTGTCGTAGCCAAACATCTTCTTCTTCTCGACCTTCTTGATATAGATGTTGTGCACCGGATTGCGCATGTCGTCGAAGCTGACCGGCCCGCGCGGCGCCTCGACCTTGAGCGAGGACAGGATCTTGATGAACTGCTCGGAGCCCGGCCACTTGCCGCCGGCCTGCTTCATCGCCTCGTCGATCAGCAGTGCGGTTGTGTAGTTGCTCTCCGCATAGTAGCCCGGCACCTTGCCGTATTTGGCGCGGTAGGCTTTCACGAAGGCTTCGTTCTTCGGCGACTCGAGCGCGGCACTGTATTGCAGCGCAGAGTAGTCGCCGATGACTTCGTCGCCCATGAACGGCAGCGCAAATTCGTCATAGCTGGTGGTGCCGCCGACGATTGGCTTCTTGATGCCGGCCCCGCGCAGCTGCTTGGGGAACTGCAAAGCCATCGGCCCGACCATCAACGTGAAGATGGCGTCGGCGTCGCCTTTTAGCGTCGATATGTAAGGCCCGAAGTCCTTGGTGCCGAGCGGCGGCCATATTTTCTGGATGATTTTGCCGCCGCAGTCCTCGAACACTTTCTGAAAACCGCCGACCGATTCGTACCCGAAGGCATAGTCGGCCGCGACGGTGATGATCTTCTTATAGCCCTGCTCGCAAGCCCACTGCCCAAGCGGCTGGGTCGGCTGCGAACTCGTCCATCCCGTGCGGAAGAAATAGGGGAATTCGGACAACTTGCGCTGCGTCAGATCGTCGGCTGACGGAATCGAGGCGATGTAGAGCACTTTCTCGCGCGTGCTTTCCGGCGCCAGCGCGTAGCCGGTCGAGGCCAGCAAGCCGCCGACCAGCATCTGCACTTTGTCCTGACCGACCAACTTCGAGGCCTTGAGCACCGCCGTCGCCGGTTTGCCCTGCTCGTCCTCGACGATGAACTTCACCGTCGCGCCGCCGAAATTGCCTTTCACCTGATCGAGATAGAGCTGGAAGCCATCGACCATGTCCTTGCCGATCTGGGCGTAGATGCCCGTCACCGGCACCAAGAAGCCGATGCGCAATTCTTCGGCCCGTGCATTCGACGTGAGATTCAGTCCAAGCGCGAACACGCCGCCCAGCAGCAGCGGGCTCAGTTTTCGTATCGTCTTCTTTGTCATCGTCTTACCTCCCTTGTGGCTTGCTAATTTCAACTTGAACGCTCACCTACGCGCGGATGCCAAATCCGCGACCGACTTTTTGTCCGACCGTTTCAGCCCCTGACGGATTCGCTTCGGAATGCCCATCAGGCCGGTCGGTAGATACAGAATCGTCAGCACGTAAACGCCGCCCAACACGTACTGCCACCACGGCACTAGCGTTGAGAGATATTCGCGCAGCAACAACACGATGCCCGCGCCGATGACGCCGCCGACCAGCGTGCCGGCGCCGCCGAGCACAACCATCAACAGCGCGTCGACCGAGGTGGTGAGAACGACGTCTTCCGGCGTCACGATGCCGTTGGTGTGCGCCCACAGAACGCCGGCCAGGCCGCCGAAGGCGCCGGCGATGACGAAGGCGATGTATTTGTGCAGCCAGACATTGTAGCCGAGCATGGACATGCGCAGCTCGCGCTCGCGGATGCCCTTCAGGCTGCGCCCGAACGGCGAGCGTACCAGCACGTACATCAGAATCATCGACACGATGAAAAAGCCGAACACGAGAAAGAAGAACGTCACGTCGTCCGCCAGGTTGAGGCCGAAATTCGGCCGCGCCTTGATGACGAGGCCGTTGTCGCCGCCGGTGACCGAATTCCAGCGATAGGCGAGGCCCCAGACGCATTGCCCGAGCGCCAACGTGATCATCAGGAAATAGACGCCGGACGCACGGATGGCGAACAGACCGAAGAACGCCGCCAGCAGCGCCGCCGCCAGAATGCCGAACACCACCACCAGCCAGAAATCCCAGCCGACGCCGAAATGGAATTTGGCGGCGAGCACGGCGGTGAGATAGGCGCCGACGCCGAAATAGGCCGCCTGACCGAGCGAGGCGAGGCCGGTAAAGCCGATCAGAATGTCCAGGCTCATCGCCAGGATGCCGAACGCCAGGGCGCGCGTCGCCAGCAGGACGACAAAAGAGCTGGCGTGCGGAATAACCAGGGCCAGCACGGCGAGTGCGGCGATGACCATCAGGATCTTGATTTGCTGGCTTACCATCACTCGTCGCTCACTCGCGGCCGAACAGGCCGGTGGGCTTGACCGCGAGGATCAGCACCATTGGCGCGTAAAGGGTGAAGTAGGAAACTTCCGGAAACAGCGCCTTGCCGAAATTGTCGGCGATGCCGACCAGCAGCGCGCCGATCGCGGCGCCGCCGAGCGAGCCCATGCCGCCGATGATCACGACCGCGAAGGCGAGCGGCAGGATTTCGAAATCGAGGCCCGGATAGATGCCGAGAAAGGCGCCGCCGATCACGCCGCCGAGGGCGGCCAGGAACGCGCCGAGCGCGAAGATGAACATGGAAATGCGGTTGGTGTCGATGCCGATGCCGCGCGCCATCTGCGCGTCGTCGACGGTGGCGCGCACCGCGGCGCCCATGCGCGTCTTTTCCAGCGCCAGCCACAGCGCGATGCCGATCAGCAGCGCCATGGCGATCATAAAGGCGCGGTAGAGCGGGAAATAAATGCCGCCGACCACGATGCTTTGCGTAAACGCCGCGGGCGGATTGATGTCCATATTGTTGCCGCCCCAGATGTCGAGCGCGGCCTGCTGGAACAGAAAGGCGAAGCCGACGGTGAGCAGCACCTGCCGCAACGGATCGAAGCCGAGCGGGCGCAGGAACACGCGCTCCATCAGCAAACCGATGACGGCAACGGCGAGCGCCGCCACCGGCAGCGACAGCGCCCAGGAGCCGGTGGCGTTGATGACGGACAAAGCGATATAGCCGCCCCACAAAAAATAGGCGCCATGGGAAAGATTGACTATCCGCATGACGCCGAAAATCAACGACAGGCCACTGCCGACGAGGAACAGTAGCGCGCCATAGGACACGCCGTTGAAAATCTGCACGACCCAGAACTGCGTGTTCATTTTTTACGACGCGCTCCCTTGGGATCGCCGCATCGCCATTGTTCGAAGGCTTCTGTTTTCGGAGCGGATCGCATTAGCGTTGATCGCCTTTATGCCGGCTGGACCATTGCGAGCGATGTCCAGTGCGGATCAAAAATTGCAAAAAGGTGCGAACACGCCGTGATTCAGATTCCATAAAGAGAGCGAACCAGCCGATGTCGCGCGCAACGTCGTCGTGCCGAAAAGTTTAGCAAGCTGAGCTTGGCCACCGCTTGGCTATATTGATCTAGATCAAAAACGGTCCGCGCGTTCGCAAATGCTGCACCGCGCATTCAGCGCCGAGCGCGAGCCTGAGTTGCATTGTTGTCGTGATGCGTGATGAGCCAAGCGCGCGCCACTCAGCGCAAGCCAGTTGCCTTTGCGCTTTCGTCATGCGTCAGCGCGCAAATTGCCGTGGGACGATCAGGCCGTAACCTTGATCGCGGGGGCACCCTCTTCCGCATGCCCGACAATGCAGGCGAAGGAACAGCCGGACGCGCGGATCGTGGCGAGGACCGCTGCGCTACGTTCGGGCGCCACCGCGACCAGCAGCCCGCCGGACGTTTGCGGATCGGTGAGCAGATGCCGCCGCCACTCAGGGATCTCCGCCAGCACCGCGACATTGCTGCCATAGCTCGACCAGTTGCGATGCGAGGCGCCGGTGACGAAGCCCTGCTGCGCCAGATCGGCGGCTTGCGTCAGCAGCGGTACGCCGCCGGCGTCGATCACCAGCCGCAAGTCGGCGCCACGCGCCATTTCCAGGCCATGCCCAAGCAGGCCAAAGCCTGTCACGTCGGTGATCGCGTGCACGCTTTCGTCGCGCGCGAGTTCGGCGCCGATTTTGTTGAGCTGCGTCGTCGTCGCGATCATTTCCGCGTAGCCGCCCGGCGGCAGCGCGTCACCCTTGATCGCCGCGGAATAGATGCCGACGCCGATCGGCTTGGTGAGGATCAGCACATCGCCCGGCTTGGCGCCGGCGTTACGCCGCACATGCTGCGGCGCGCAGGTGCCGATGACGGCGAGGCCGTAAATCGGCTCCGGCACGTCAATCGAATGACCGCCGGCGACCGGGATGCCAGCCGACGCGCAAACCGTGGCGCCGCCTTTGAGAATCTCGCGCACGATCTCGAGCGAAAGCTTGCCGAGCGGCATGCCGAGAATGGCGAGCGCCATAATCGGCTTGCCGCCCATGGCGTAGACGTCGGAAATGGCGTTGGTCGCGGCGATGCGGCCGAAGTCGAAGGGATCGTCCACGATCGGCGTAAAGAAGTCGGTGGTGGCAATGACGCAAGTGTCGGCGTCGATCTGCCACACCGCGGCGTCGTCGCCGGTTTCCGTTCCCACCAGGAGTTGCGGGAACAGCGCGGCGGCCGGCTGATCCGCCAGCAATTGCTGCAGAACCGACGGCGCCAGCTTGCAGCCGCAGCCGCCGCCATGGGCGAGACTGGTCAGCCGAATTTGCGGAACGTTCATGGCTCACGTTCTCCGGACGCAACGGATCAGCTCAAGCGTGACGTCTATAGAACGGGAGAATGGGCGGCGTGACAAGCCGCGCGCTAGCGGGCGCCCTGCGGCGCTGTTGCGCCTAAGGAGCGCATGAACATCTGCACGCCGTAGTGAAAAGCGATGAAGGCGCCGAGCTCCATGATCTGCGCCTCGCTGAAATGCTTCTTCAGCTCATTGTAAAACGCGGCATCGACCTTGTTGGCGTCGAGATACATCTGGTCGGCGTAGCGCAACGCGCATTTCTCGGCCTCCGTGAACAGAGCGGAGTCCTCGTAATCGTTGCAGCCGGCTTCGATCCGCTCCTCGGTCAGCCCCATGTCGCGCGCTTTGCGCGAGCGCAGCGCCGCGAAATATTCGTCACCGGCAAAGCGCGCCAAAAGGATGCGGATGACCTCCTTCAGGCGATGATCGACATTGCCTTCGGCGTGGCTCATCAGCAGCGCGCGCATGAACGGCTTGGCCAGATCGGGCGAGCGCGCCGCGATGCGCGGGAACAGGTCGTCGGGCACGCCCAACGCCTCGGCTTGCGCCATCAGTTCGCGCATCTCGGGATCGGCGATGGCCTCCTTCGGCAGCGGCGCAACATAGGTCATTTGGCGGGCTCCGAAGGCTGCAGGGAACCGGGCGCGGGCCCGTAGATTTTTTCCGATTCGGCCTGCGTCAGCAGCCGGCCGTCGGGCGAGAACAGCGGATAGAATTTCAGCGTGCCGAAGAAAGTGTGATAGCCGAGATTGAAGCCGATGAAGAGGCCGAGTTCGACGATCTCCTCCTCGCTGTAATATTTGCGCAATTCATCGAAGAAGGCGGCGTCGATCGCGTCCGGATCGGTCGCCATCAGTTCGCTGTAGCGCAAGGCAAGCTTGTCGGCGGCGGAAAACCGCTCGCTGGCCGCGTAATTGTTGATGCCTTCGTCCAGCAGCTCTTCGGATAGTCCCTGTCGCTTCGCCGAAGCAGACCGAACATTCCCTCAATAGCTGCAGGCCGCCATGCGCGAGAGCTGGACGCGGATCACTTCCTTGACGGTGTGCGGGATGCGGCCCTTGTTGAAGCAGGCGTCCCAGGCCACGAACATCGATTCCGCGAGATCGATATTGTGGCCCATCATGGCGTGGAAGCCGGGATCGGGCGCGCGGTGCTCCAGGCATTTTTCTATATAGGGGCGGAGCTTGGTTTTCTTCAGCTCCTCGATGTCCAGCATGGTGATATTGGGCATGGCTCTATTTAAACCTCCTATTGCATCGGGCCGGCGCGGATCACGCGTGCGTTTCGACCAGCTTCTTGAGCACTTGCCGGCGGTCGACGCCGGTCCGCGTATCGACCAGCGCGCCGTCCTTGAAGAACAATAGTGTCGGCGACGCGCGCACGCCGAAGCGCGCCGCCAGATCCGGATTGTCGTTGACCTTCACGGTGCCGATGCGCACGCCCACTGGGATTTCCGTCGACAGCTGGGCAAGCACGCGCGTGAGCTGCTTGCAGGGCACGCAGTTCTCGGTCCAGAAGTCGACCACCGCGAGGCCGGGCTGGCGCAGAACTTCAGCGTCGAAATTCTGTTCGTTCCAAACCGCGAATTCGCCTTCAGCCATGGGCAAACCTGTCATGATTGCGCGCGCATGGTGACACGACAGGAAGCGTCCGGCAACCGCCGCCGCGTGCCGGAAGGCGCGCGGTAGCGCAGCGGTTGTCCTTGACCTAACATTCGCAGCGGTGCGTTTTACAGGCGCCAGACGGTGCGGAGCGGCAATGAGCAAAAATTTGAGTCTGCGCGATATTCCGTCAGTCGACGACGTGCTCAAGACGGAGGCCATGGCGGCGGCCATCGATCGCTTCGGCAGACCGGCGGCACTGGCCGCGTTGCGCGCCGCGATCGAGACCGTGCGGACGGCGCGGCGCGAAGGCCGCGAGCGCAGCGCGGACGTAGCCGACATCGCCAATAAGGCCGTCTCGCACCTCGAGGCGGAGGCGGCGCCGAATATCCGCGCCGTGTTCAATTTCACCGGCACCATTCTGCACACCAATCTCGGCCGCGCGATCCTGGCCGAAACCGCGATTTCGGCCACGACCATGGCGATGCGCGAGGCGGTGGCGCTCGAGTTCGATCTCGCCAGCGGCCAGCGCGGCGAACGCGACTCGTTGGTGCGCAGCCTGCTTTGCGACCTGACGGGCGCGGAAGACGCAACCGTCGTCAACAACAACGCCGCCGCGGTGCTGCTGGTGCTCAACACGCTCGGCCAGCGCCGGGAGACGGTGGTCTCGCGCGGCGAGTTGATCGAGATCGGCGGCGCCTTCCGCCTGCCGGAAATCATGGCGCGCGCCGGCACCAAATTGGTCGAGGTCGGCACCACCAACCGGACGCATCTGAAAGATTACGCGGGCGCGATCGGGCCGAAAACCGGCCTCGTGCTCAAGGTGCACACCTCGAACTACCGCATCGAGGGTTTCACCGCCGAAGTGCCGGCGCGCGAACTCGCCGCGCTGGCGCGCGAACGGGGCGTGGCGCTGGTGCACGATCTCGGCTCGGGCACACTGGTCGATCTCTCTGCCCATGGCCTCGCCAAGGAGCCGACCGCGGCGGAGGCGGTCGCCGACAGTGCCGATCTCGTCACGTTTTCCGGCGACAAATTGCTCGGCGGCCCGCAGGCCGGCTTTATCGTGGGCCGCAAGGAATTGATCGCGCGCATCAACCGCAATCCGATGAAGCGCGCGCTGCGCGTCGACAAGATTAGGCTGGCAGCGATCGAAGCGACGCTGCGGCTCTACCGCGATCCGGAGCGGCTCAGCACGCGGCTGCCGACGCTTCGCTTGATTGCGCGCCGGCGCGACGACATCCATGCGCTCGCCGGGCGAATGCTGCCGCTGATCGCCACGGCGGTAGGGCCGGGCTTCCGCTGCGAAATCGCGGACTGCGCCAGCGAAATCGGCTCCGGCGCGCTGCCGCAACAAACGATTCCGAGCGCCGGCATCGCCATCCGTCCCGTGACGCCGCGCGGCGCCGGGCGCGCGCTGACGGCGCTCGCCACCGCCTTCCGCCAGCTTCCCATGCCGGTCATCGGCCGGATTGCCGATAACGCGCTCATATTCGATTTGCGCTGTCTCGAGGACGAAGCAGGCTTCGCCCGCAACCTCGAAAAATCGCAAATGCCGGCGCCGGCATGATCGTCGGCACCGCCGGACACGTCGACCACGGCAAGACGGCGCTGGTGCGCGCGCTCACCGGCATCGACACCGACCGCCTGCAAGAAGAAAAGGCGCGCGGTATCTCGATCGATCTCGGCTTCGCCTATCTGCCGGCGCCGGACGGCCGCATCCTCGGCTTCGTCGACGTGCCGGGGCACGAGCGCTTCATCCGCAACATGCTCGCCGGCGCTACCGGCATCGACTTCGTGCTGCTGGTGGTGGCGGCCGACGACGGCGTGATGCCGCAAACGCTCGAGCACCTCGCCATCGTCGACCTGCTCGGCGTCAGCCGCGGCCTGGTCGCGCTCACCAAGACCGATCTCGTGTCGCCCGAGCGGCTGAGCGAGGCCCAGCGCGAGATCGGCAACGCGCTGTCGGCAACCGCCATTGCGGCTGCCGAGATCGTTCCGGTTTCCGCCGTGACCGCCGCCGGCATCGATCGTTTGCGCGACGCGCTGTTTACGGCGGCGCAGGCCTTCGGCCGCCGCGCCGCGGCCGGGCGTTTCCGCCTTGCGGTCGACCGCTCGTTCACGCTTTCCGGTACCGGCACCGTCGTCACTGGCACCGTGCTGTCCGGCAGCGTCGCTGTCGGCGACCCTGCGCTGGTGAGCCCGTCCGGCATCGAAGCACATGTGCGCAGCATCCATACGCAGAACCGGCCGGCCGCCAGCGGACAGGCGGGCGACCGCTGCGCGCTTAATCTCGCCGGCCGCGACGTCCACAAGGATGCCATCGCGCGCGGCGACGTGGTGCTCGATCCGGCTTTGCACGCACCGACCGACCGCATCGACGCCAGCCTGCGCCTGCTGCCGAACGAGCCGAAAAAGCTGGGTCAATGGACCCCGGTGCGTCTGCATCATGCGGCCGCCGAACTCGCGGCGCGCGTCGTGCCGCTGTCCGACGAGACGATCGGTCCGGGAATGCAAGACGTCGTGCAGCTCGTGCTCGAACGCCCGATCGCCGCGGCGGCGGGCGATCGTTTCGTGCTGCGCGACACCAGTGGACAACGGACGCTGGGCGGCGGACGGTTTCTCGATTTGCGCGCGCCCGCGCGCAAACGCCGCCGGCCCGAGCGCCTGGCGCAGCTTGCAGCGCACGCGCTGGCCGATGCGCAAGAGGCGCTCGCCGCCCTGCTGCGCCTGCCGCCCGGGTACATCGATCTGTGGGGTTTTGCGCGCGATCGCGCGCTTAGCGATAGCGAAGTCGAAAACGTCGTTACGCAAACGGGCGCGCTGCATGTCGCGCATCGCGGTGGCGCGGCGCTGTTTGCGCCGGAAACCTGGTCGCAGTTGACCGCCGATCTGCGCGCGGCGCTGGAAAAATTCCACGCCCGAAATCCTGCTTTACCCGGGCCGGGCGCCGAGCAACTTCGCTTCGCACTCGAGCCGCACCTGCCGGTAAATATTTTCGCAGCTGTGCTGCAGCGCCTGGCGCGCGACGCCGAAATTTCGCTCGACGGCGGCTGGGTGAGGCTCGCGACGCATAGCGTGGCGATGACGCCAGCCGACAAGGCCCTGTGGCAAAAAATCGTGCCGCTGATCGGCGGCGCGGCGCGCTTTCATCCGCCGCGCGTGCGCGATATTGCGCGCGATCTTGCGGTACCCGAAGACGACGTCAGGCGCGTCATGCAGCTTGCCGGACGAAAAGGTTTGGCGCACGAGATCGCGCGCGATCATTTTCTGACGTGCGCCGCTATGGTGGAAATTGCCGGTACCGTCGACGAACTTGCCGCAGCCGCGCAGGGCGGCGGATTTTCCGTTGCGCAATTGCGCGACCGGCTGGAAACCAGCCGCAAGATCGCGCTGCACATTCTGGAATTCTTTGACCGTCACGGCATCACTGGCCGGCGCGGCGACTTGCGCTTGCTCAACGCCGCGCGGCTTGACCTTTTCCGGACGCCGGCGGACTAATTCGAGTGAGCGAAATCAGAAGGAAGAGAAGCGTTCCTGGTGGAGCGTCCGGACTTCAAATCCGGGAGGGGCCGCAAGCCGGTCTTTGGTGGGTTCGACTCCCACTCTCTTCCGCCACTTAACCAGCGTCGCGCGCCAGCGCCGCGCGCATCACCGTTTTCGCGTTGGCGTAGAACCCTTCCACCAATTGCTTGACGGCGCCGTCGACGTCCGACGGCGCTTTGACGTGATAGACCCACTTGCGCATGCCGATATAAAAAATGCTGCCATGCAAGCTCCACATCAGCTCCAGTTCTGGCTCGGTGATGTCGACCTGCTCGATCGGGCGATAGCCGAATTCGTGCCTGAGCTCGCCGATCACGGGCTTGAAGATACGTTCGCTGGCCAGCCGGACGTAACGCCGGTTGATCGATGCGCCGGCCAATCCGGCGTAGAGGTAGATGCGCCCCCATTCGTAATCGAGCGGCAGCTTGGCGTAGTCGGCATAGAAGGTCTTGAGGCGCTCGATCAGCGGATGATTGCGGTCGGTCAACGCCACCTGCCAGGCCGGACTCCAGCGCCGCAGGAACACCTCTTGGTAGACGCGTTCGATCAGCGCCTCTTTGCTGGGAAAGTAGCGGTACAAAAGCCCCTTCGATATGCCGAGTTCGCTGGCCAATTCACGCGTCTGGCCGCTGAAGCCGTGCTCGGCAAAAAACCGGATCGAGCCTTGCAGGATCTGGTCGGCGCGCAGCGTCGGCGCCAGCCGCTTCGGCGGCTTTGCGTCCGGCAAATGCTTTGCGGGGTTTTTTGTTGATTTCGATTTCGGCGGCATATGCAAATTTATGACCGTGGGTCGAAAGGCATCGTGCGCGATTAACCGCTTGCGAGCAATTGCTTAGGTCCGCACGCCGGTCCTGGCAAGTTTTGCGGCCGGGTCCGTCATTGACTCGGTCCGGCAGTTCATTTAGTGAGCATATGCTCAATAAGAATGCCGCGGTTGAAATTCATACCAAACTGAATTTGTTGCGCCGCAACAGCCGCCAACATTGTTGCACTGCAACAGCCGGCACCGCCGGGACGTCACGTCTGCCGGGCGTCCCGATCGCAACCTCCTTGGCAAGCGCAAAGCACCCCAACCATGCATGACATTTTCGTCGAGACCGAAAACCAGCGCCTCATCCTGGAAACCGTCAAGCGCTTCGTCGAAGAGGAAGTGAAACCGCGCGCCGCCGCGCTCGACGCGGAAAAGGATCCGCAGAAAAGCTTCTCCTGGGAAATCGTGGAGCGGGCGAACAAGGTCGGCATCCGCACCATGACGCTCGACGAGAAATGGGGCGGCCTCGGCACGGATTCGCTGACCACCGCCATGGTCATCGAGGAACTGGGCGTCGGCGATATCGGCGTGTCGGTCATCATGGCGCAGACCCTGAAGATCGCGCAGATCATGCAGAAGGCGCTCAACGCCGAACAACAGGCGCGCGTGCTGCCGGCCTTCGCCGCAGACCCGCGCGGCATGCTGGCGATCGGCATCACCGAGCCAGACAATGCGTCGAATTATTTCCTGCCCTACCCGACCTCGTTCCGCACCACCGGCCAGAAAACCAAGGGCGGTTATGTCGTCAACGGCATGAAGCATTTCATCTCGAATGGAAACCGCTCGAGCTTCTATCTCTTGTTCGTGCAAACCGAAAAAGGCAAACCGCTGGCCGAAGGCAGCACCTGCTTCCTGGTCGAGCGCGACCGGCCTGGCTTCACCATCGGCCGCGTGCACGACAAAATGGGCGAGCGTCTCGCCAACAATGCCGAGCTGATCTTCCAAGACTGCTTCATCCCGGATGAAAATATAGTCGGCAAAGCCGGCGAAGGCTTCAGCGTGCTGGCCAATTTCTTCCCGCAATCCAACGCCTATGCCGGCGCCACCATTTTGGGCGTCGCCGTCGCGCTGTACGACAAGGCGGTCGATTGGGCCAAGGTGCGAGTGCAGGGCGGCAAGCCGCTGATCGAGCATGACGGCATCCGCGCGCAGCTCGCCGAGATGCGCATGCTGATCGACGCCTCGCGCTCCTACATCCATCGCGCCTGCTGGCTGGCCGACAACCAGCAGCACGGCTGGGACAAGACGCTCGGCGTGCTGCCCAAGGCGATGGCCTCGCAGGCGGCCTGGAAGATCGCCACCTGGTGCCTCGAGATCCACGGCGGCCACGGCTACATGAAGGAATTCGGCGTCGAGAAGCTGGTGCGCGACGCCGCCGCCTTCCTGCATTCGGATGGCGTTAACCGGACGCTGTTCCTCAAGGCCGCGAATTTCATGTTCCAGTAAACGGACGCGCATGCCGGCGCGGCGCCGGCGGATCGGTCAAGCAGCAGGGGAATGCGATGCAGGACCTCTTCGTTCCGACCGAGAACCAGCGCGCCATTGTCGAAACCGTCCGGCGCTTCGTCGAAGAGGAAGTGACGCCGCGCGCGGCGGCGCTCGACGCCGAGCAAGACCCGGAAAAATGCTATTCCTGGGAGATCGTCGAGAAGGCGCACGCGCTCGGCATCCGCACCATGACGCTCGCCGAGCCATGGGGCGGGCTCGGCGCCGATCCGCTCACCACCGCCATGGTGATCGAGGAACTGAGCAAAGGCGACCTCGGCGTCGCCATCACGATCGGCCAGACACTCAAGCTGGCGCAGATCTTCCAGAGCGGGCTTACCGAAGAGCAGAAGGCGCGCGTGCTGCCGGGCTTCGCCGCGGACCCGCGCGGCATGCTGGCGATCGGCATCACCGAACCCGACAATGGATCGAACTATCTG
Source organism: uncultured Alphaproteobacteria bacterium (assembly GCA_963786025.1). Classification (GTDB taxonomy): domain Bacteria; phylum Pseudomonadota; class Alphaproteobacteria; order Rhizobiales; family Xanthobacteraceae; genus Pseudolabrys. Next base: position 441,499 of record CAWAXK010000033.1, on the reverse strand, counting down.
GTGCCTTACGCGGGCCCGTTCCGCACCACCGCCGTCAAGACTAAGGGCGGCTGGATCGTCAACGGCGCGAAGCATTTCATTTCCAACGCCAACCGCGCCAGCTACTTCCTGTTCTTCGCGCAGACCGAGAAGGGCAAGCCGATGACGGAAGGCTCGACCTGTTTTCTGCTCGAGCGCGGCCGGCCCGGCTTTCGCATCGGCCGCGTGCACGACAAGATGGGCGAGCGGCTGACCAACAATGCCGAGATGATATTCGAGGATTGCTTCCTGCCGGACGAGAACGTCGTCGGCAAGGTCGGCGACGGCTTCGGCGAACTCGGCAAATTCATGCCGTGGTCGAACGCCTATGGCGGCGCCACCATTCTCGGCGTCGCGGTCGCGCTCTACGACAAGGCGGTCGCCTGGGCCAAAGTGCGCGTGCAGGGCGGCAAGCCGCTGATCGAGCACGACGGCATCCGCGCCCAGCTTGCCGAAATGCGCATGCTGATCGACGCCTCGCGCTCCTACATCCATCGCGTCTGCTGGCTCGCGCTGCATCCCGAGCGCGGCTGGGACAAGACGCTCGGCGCCTTTCCCAAGGTGATGGCGTCGCAGGCGACTTGGCAGATCGCCCAGTGGTGCCTCGAGATCCACGGCGGCCACGGCTACATGAAGGAATTCGGCGTCGAGAAATTGCTGCGCGACGCCGCCGCCTATCTGCATTCCGACGGCGTCAACCGCACGCTGTTTCTCAAGGCCGCGAACTTCATGTTCCGGGCGTGATCCTCGCTAGCGACGAAGGACGACACCATGAAAGCACTGGTTCTCAAGGGGCCGAACGCGCCATTCGAGATGAGCGAGGTTCCCGATCCGGTTGCCGGACCGGGCGAAGCCGTCGCGCGCGTGTTCGCCTGCGGCTCGGGCTTGACCATCCAGCACGTCAAAGCCGGACGATTGCCGGTGCAGTTTCCGCGCATCATCGGCCATGAGATCACCGGCGAGATCGTGCAGACCGGCGCCGGCGTCAAAAGCGTCGCGGTCGGCGATCCGGTCACGGCTTATGCCTATCTCAATTGCGGCCATTGCCGCTGGTGCCTGAGCAATCTGGAGCCGCTGTGCGAGAATACCGGCGGCGGCACCGGCATGGTCGGCATGGCCTGCGACGGCGGCTATGCACAATACATCAAGCTCCCGGCGCACGTGTTTCTCAAGCTGCCGGATGGCGTGGACTACAAGGCGCACCCGGCCGAAATCGGCGTGGTCACCGACGCGCTCGCCACGCCTTACAAGGTGCTCGGCCGCGCCCAGGTCAAAGCCGGCGAGACCGTCGCGGTGTTCGGCGCCGGCGGCGGCGTCGGCATCCATCAACTGATGCTGGCGAAATGGGCGCGCGCCCGGGTGATCGCGGTCGACGTCGCGCCCGACAAGTTCGAGGCCTGCCGCAAGGCCGGCGCCGACGAAGTGGTCAATGCCTCCGACGGCGACGTGGTGCGGGCGCTGCTCGATCTGACCCATGGCCGCGGCATCGACGTCGCCATCGATTACGTGTCGGTCACTTCGACATTGGAAGCCGCCGCCAAGTCGCTGGCGCGGCGCGGCCGCATGGTGACGCTCGGCGGCGCCGGCAAATCCTTCCAGGTCTCGTCCTTCGACATGCTGTACAAGGAGCAGGCTCTGCTCGGCAGCCGTTACGTCACGCGCCGCGAAATCCTGGAGACCTTCGATCTGGTGGCGCGCGGCGAGATCTGGCCGATCGTCACCGACATCAGGCCATGGACGGAAGCCGAAGCGATCCACGCGCGCGTCGAACGCGGCGAGGTCATCGGCCGTGCGGCGCTTCTCATTAGTTAGTGGCCGCGGGCAGGATTTGGAGGAAATTCAATGTTCACCGCCACCAAGGACAAGGCGCTGCTCACCACCACCACCGGCGCGCTGCCGCGGCCGAGCTGGTACACCGAAAATCTGCGCGGCTTGCCGCTGGCGCAGGGCTTCTCCCGCCTCGCCTACCGCGAACAGCATTTCGATTGCCTCGCCTGCCACGTGGCGGCGCAGCACCGCGCCGGCATCGACATCATGGTGGACGGCGACACCCGGCTCGACGACGACGTCGCCGGCCGCGCCTGGGTGAGCTACGTCACCGAACGGGTCGAAGGCATCGGCAACCCGCGCGTCGAGGTGCCGCCGGCCGGCTTCATGGCCGACAAGGGGCCGGGCGATCTGATGTGGGAGGTGATCGAGACGCGCATGACGCCGCCCGTGACGGCCAAAATCGGTGCGGCGGATCTGCAGCTCGACCGCGCCTACAAGGCGATCGCGCCGATGGCCGACAAGCCGGTGAAGATCGGTTCGATCTCGGCGCAGATCCTGGCGCTGATGCTGACCAACGAGCACTACAAGAACCGGCTCGATCTGCTGATGGATCTCTCCGCCGCGCTCAACAAGGAATATCACGCGCTGGCCGATGCCGGCGCTCCGATGGTGCAGGTCGAGGAGCCGGCCATCCATCAGATCGTCGGCGACCCCAAGCAGCCGATCAGACCCGAGCAATGGGTGGAAGCGTTCAATACCGAGGTGAAGGACCTGCGCGATAAATGCGAAGTGTGGTGCCACACCTGCTGGGGTTCGCCGGCGGCGCAGCGCGTCGCCAGCAAGGATCAATCCTACAAGGCGGCCCTGCCCTATCTCGACCAGCTCGACTGCGACGTGCTCACGGTCGAAGGCGCGTTCAACCGCGGCATGGACCTCGAGCATTTCGGTACGATGATCTCCAAGAACAAGAAGGTCGCGCTCGGCGTCATCAGCCACCGCACGCTCCAAGTGGAACGGCCGGAGGAAGTTGCCGAGCTCATCCGCCGCGCGCTCAAACATATCGAGCCGGAGCGGCTGATCCTCACCAGCGACTGCGGCTTTGGCCGGCAGTCGATGAGCCGCATGCACGCCTATTACAAGATGGTCGCACTGGTGCGCGGCACCAATATCGTGCGCAAGGAGTTGGGACTACCGGAAGCCTATATTCCGGCCGCCGATCCGAAACTGTCGATGGTGCCTTTGACCGGAGGCAAGCCGACATGACGTGTCCCCGCATATTCGTCACGCAGCCCATTGCCGAAAGCGCGCTGGCGCGCCTGCGCGATTTGGGGGACGTGACCGTGAATCCCGACGGCACGCGTATTCTGCCGAAAGACATGTTGTGCGCCGCCGTGCGCGAGCACGACATTCTCTTTGCGCTGCTGCACGACACGGTCGACCGCGACGTCTTGACGGCGAACCCGAGGCTCCGGGCTGTCACCTCGATGTCCGGCAATGCCGACCGCATCGATGTGGCCACGGCGACGGCGCTGAAGATTCCGGTCACCTGCATCCCGGTCGTCGCCGTTTCGGAAGCGACCGCCGACCTGCATTTCGGTCTCATGCTCGCGGTCGCGCGTCACATCGTGGAAGGCGATCGGTTGGTGCGCGCCGGCTGCTTTCCGGGCGCGCAGTCGAATCTTCTCGCCGGCGCCTGGGTCTGGAACAAGACAATCGGGCTGGTCGGCGGCAAGGGAAACATCGGCAAGGGAGTGGCGCGCCGCGCACGCGGTTTCGGCATGCGCATTCTCTACTCCGGCCCGCACCGCATGGCGGAAGGCGATGAGAAAGATCTCGCCATGACCTATGTGCCGCTCGACCAGCTTCTGGCCGAATCCGATTTCGTCTCGCTGCATCCGGCGCTCAAACTCGACACACGCCATCTGATCGGTGCGCGCGAGCTGGGGCTAATGAAGCGCAGCGCGTTCCTGATCAATTCCTCGCGCGGTCCGATCGTCGACGAGAAGGCGCTCGTCCGCGCGCTGGTCGAAAAGCGCATCGCCGGCGCCGGCCTCGATGTGTTCGAGAACGAGCCGCAGGTCGAGCCGGAGCTTTTGACCATGAACAATGTCGTGCTCACGCCGCATCTTGGCAGCGGCGTCATGGAGGTGCGCGAGACGCTGGCGCACATCGTGGTGGATAATTTGATGGCCATTCTCGACGGGCGGCGGCCGTCGAACTGCGTCAATCCGGAGGTCTGCGTCATCAGACCGCGAGCCAACTAGAGAGACGACAGCGCAACCGCCGCGTCCAAAGCGAATTCCGAAAAACCAACTGGAGGAATCTCATGGCAATCGACCGCAAGACCGACCTGCCCCAGGCCTGGGGCATCACGACCGAGATGATGGCGCATCCGAAGCCGCGCATTCCCCTGATCGAGCCGGGTCATATTCCCGAGGAGCTGCGCCCGGAGCTGGAGCCGTTCTACACCAAGAGCGTCGAGAAATGGGGAACGGTGCCGCGCTTCTTCCAGATGCTGGCGCATTCGCCGGTGCTGGTCGAGGCCTGGCAGCTGATCGATTCGCGCGTGCGCTTCGGCTATCTCAAGACCGATCCGGAATTCCTGAAAATCCTGCAGCTGGTGATCGTCAAGACCGCCATTCTCAATCACGGCAGCTATTGCACCGGCCATAACGTCGGGCTCGGACGCACCGTCGGCCTGACCTGGGATCAACTCGACGCCATCGAAGGCAACGATTGGCCGAAGACGGAATTGCTGTCGCCGCGCGAGAAGGCCGCGGTCGATTGGGCGGTCGCGGTGACCAAAGGCAGCGCGCGCGACGACGACAAGGCATTCCAAACCTTGAAGAGCCACTTCACCAACCGGCAGATCGTCGAGATCACCTTCCTCTGCGGCATGTGGACGCTGTCGGCGCGGCTGACCGAACCGTTCCATCTCGACGTGGAATTGCCGGAGGACCGCATCGATTTCCACGCCAAGCGGGGCCCGAAGGTATCCGCCGCGTGACCGCCTGACGGGCCCGCGGCGCGGGCCCGGAGATCAACTCGCCTCTCTTTATATAACGGCCCTATGCGCCACCGGCGCATAGGGCTTTTTTTTTGTCGGCGCGGAAGCGCGCATATACCGCCGATCCTGACGGCTTTTTGGGCAATGGTGCAGAAAAAGCGGGCTTCCGGCCACCCTGATTTCATTATGCAAACCTGCGAAAATGCTACAGTGCCTGGCCGGATAATGCCGTTGCGCGCCAGGAAACAGGCTTAGTGGCAGTCACCGTCGCACTTCATCACCTCACTTCGTACAAATACGACCGGCTCGTAATGCTCGGCCCGCAGGTCGTCAGGCTTCGGCCGGCCCGCATAGCCGGACGGTGATCCCGAGCTATTCGCTGAAGGTCCGGCCGGCCAAGCATTTCATCAACTGGCAGCAGGATCCGCACGGCAATTGGCTGGCTCGCTTTGTCTTTCCGGAGCCGACCGACGAATTCCGCGTCGCGGTCGATCTCACCGCCCAAATGTCGGTGATCAATCCGTACGATTTCTTTGTCGAAGCCTATGCCGAGACCTTCTCCTTCGTTTATTCGGACGACCTACGCGCCGACCTTTCCGCTTACGTGACCCCGGAGCCGGCGGGGCCGCTGGTTGCCGATTTTCTGGCGGGGCTTCCCAAAGGCGAACAAAAGACCATTCCGTTTCTGGTCGAGTTCGTTCATCGCCTGCAGAGCCAGGTCCGTTACCTGATCCGCATGGAGTCGGGCGTTCAGACGCCGGAGGAGACGCTCGGGCTCGCCAGCGGCTCGTGCCGCGACTCCACCTGGCTGCTGGTGCAGGCCGCACGCAGCCTCGGCCTCGCCGCCCGCTTCGTCTCCGGCTATCTGATCCAGCTCAAGGCCGACGTCGATCCGCTCGAGGGCCCGAAGGGTGCAGTCGCCTTGCTTGATCGGCTCACGCCCGTTGGCGGGACCGCTGTTTGCGCTCGACCACGATCGTGCGCGGCGCCGAAGCCGGGCCGACAAAGGCGACGGACTTGGTCGCGCTTTTGCGCGGCGGCGCGAGTTTGCGCAACTCGGCGCGCACTTCACTCGCCGGCAGCCCCATCAGCGACGCGGCGATTTCCGCCTGCGCGTCGAGGTCATCGGACATGCCCTGAGCGGCGGCAATCGCCTCCGCAAGCGTCGGCGCCTCCTGCCGGACGCGGCGGGGACCGAACTTCGTATTCCAACCTTTATCGTTGCTTTTGGGCATGAATTCTAATGTCTCACGTCTCATTTTCCGGCGCACCATAGCGGCTTTGCTGCAATGCACCAATACAAATGAGCATTGTGGCATAACGCTTACTGCATATCTGCTTTGAAGGGCAAAGCGGAAGTGCCGCAGCCTTGTGGCAGCAACCATCGCGCTATATTGTGTTTCGCCTCCGAATCTCGCGGTTCCCCTGCATTAACTATCGAAACCTCGATCGTCCCGCACTGTTATATTAATATTGCAATGCGGTAAAAAGAGTGTTGCAATGCACTCGCCGAGTATTTCGGAGGCATGCACATGGCTTCTGCAAAACTCTTGAGACGACAGGCCGCTCGGTGCGCGGGCCTAGCAAAACAAACTCACGACGAAGAGAGCCGCCAACGCTGTGAGCGGTTGGAGCAGACCTATCTCCACTTGGCCGAAGTGGAAGAGCAGCAATTCGCTGCGATGAACGCACCCCCCGGCAAGTCCGAAAGCAAGTCCGCCGCTTAGCCGCACGCCGTTCAAGCCGCCGCGGGGACGTCAGTATCGGTCGCGTGTCGCAGCTTGCCGCGCTCGCGCCACCGCGCCTTCAACGCAAAACAGCCCTATGCGCCAGCGGCACATAGGGCTGTTTTGGCGGAGAGGGAGGGATTCGAACCCCCGATACGGTTGCCCGTATGCCGCATTTCGAGTGCGGTGCATTCAACCGCTCTGCCACCTCTCCGGAGCCCAAAAAGAGCCTGAAAAAGCTCGATTTGAACGGCTGCTATCTAACCAAGCGGGCCCCGCGAGACAAGAGACAGACAGGGCTCCGGCGGCGTATATTGTGCCCAGCCGGGAAAACCAGGCGTCTGGACGGCATGAGCATGTTCGAGGCCCTGAAATTCGACCGCATCCGCGGGGAGCTGCGCGGCATTCTGCTGACGCTGTGCATGGTCGCGGGCGTCACCGCGTTCGTCTATTTCGTCATCACCGAGACCGGGCTCGGCCACGGCTCAGTGGTCTATCTGATCCCGGTGCTGATCGCCGCCACGCGCTGGGGCATCGTGCCGGCGATCATCGCCGCCGTTTGCGGGGTGCTCGCCTCCGCCTTCTTCTTCTACCCGCCGCTCTACAGCTTCCGCATCAAGGACCCACATGAGTTCCTCAATCTGATCCTGTTCATCTTCGTCGCGGTGGTGGTGAGCCAGCTCGCTACCAGGCTCCGGCGTCAATTGGAGATGGCGCGCCAGCGCGAGATCGACCTGCGCGACCTCTACGCCTTCTCGCGGCGCCTCGCGGTGGCGTTCGACGTATCCGACATTCATGCCGCGATCGAGGACCACCTTGCCAGCGTCATGCAGCGCAAGGTCGTGCTGTTCGCCGGCGCGCGCGATGCGTCGGTCTCGAGCGGGCGGCGCGCTGGCGTCACGGTGCCGCCGCAGGTCCTCGCCGAAGTGCTCGAAGTCGCGTCCGGCCGCCACGACACCACCGGCAGCGTGACGGCGACCGCCGACAGCGGCGACGTCTGGCTGGTTCGCGCGGTGTCGCCCAAGAGCTCCGAGTTCGGCGTCATCGCCATCAATCTCGGCCACGCGTCGCAGGAAGCCGTGGACGAAATCCGCATCCGCGTCGACGCTGTGCTGGCCGACGCCACCGCCACACTGGAACGGCTTGGCGTCGCGCACGCCATCAGCGAGGCGCGCGTGCGTTCGCAGACGGAACAGTTGCGCGAGGCATTGATCGGCTCGGTCAGCCACGAATTGCGCACGCCGCTCGCCTCCATCCTCGGCGCCGCCACGGTGCTGAGCGCGGCGCCGGCGCTGGCGAATGAAAAGAAGCTCCAGGCGCTGGTGCACGACGTGCGCGACGAAGCCGTGCGCCTCAACAACGACATCCAGAACCTGCTCGACGCCAGTCGCATCTCGAGCGACGGCATCAAGCCGCACATCGAATGGGCCGACCCAGGCGATATCGTCCATTCGGCGATCGAGCGCTGCCGCCAGCGCATGTCTGATCGCCGTCTCGTGCTCAATATGCCGGCCGACCTGCCGCTCATCCATGTCGATCCGGTGCTGGTAAAGCAGGCGCTGGTGCAGATTTTCGACAATGCGGTGAAATATTCCCAACCCGGCTCGCAGATCACGGTGGTCGCGCGTGCCCGCGACGGCCGCATGATCCTGAGCGTCAACGATGAAGGCGCCGGATTGACCGCCGCCGAGCAATTGAAAATTTGGGACCGTTTCGGGCGCGGCGAACGTCATGCCGCGACCATCAGCGGCTCCGGCCTCGGCCTCTGGATCGCCAACGCCTTTATCGCGGCCAATGGCGGCAAGATGAATGCCGTCAGCGAAGGCCCCGGCCTCGGCACCGCGATGACCATCGAACTCCCGGTGACGCATGCCGCCGTCACCCAACTCGAAAGCGACGCAGATGAGTGAGCCAGCCCCGATCGTGCTCGTCGTCGACGACGAGATTCAAATCCGTCGCTTTCTGCGCGCGGGTTTCGAGCTCAACGGCTTCGTGGTGCACGAGGCCGGCACCGGCGCCGAGGCGATCCGCTCCGCTACGCTGCGGCCGATCGATCTCGTCATCGTCGACCTCGGCCTGCCCGACATGGACGGCTCCGAGGTAGTCGAGCGCATACGCTCCTGGTCGAGCGTGCCGATCATCGTGCTCTCGGTGCGCTCCACCGAAGCGCAGAAGGTGCATCTGCTCGAACTCGGCGCCGACGATTACGTGGTCAAGCCGTTCGGCATGGCCGAACTGCTGGCGCGCGTGCGCGTGGCGCTGCGCCGGCAGATGCGCGCGGCCTCGGGCGAACCGACGGTCAAGGTCGGCCCGCTCACCATCGATCTTGCCGCCCGCGCCGTAACGCTCAACGGCGCCCGGCTCACACTGACGCCAAAGGAATACCGGCTGTTGCAGGTGCTGGCGCAGCACGCCGGCAACGTCGTCACCCACCAGCATCTGCTCAAGGAGGTATGGGGCTCGATCCACGTGCACGACACGCATTATTTGCGGATTTTCGTGCGCAAGCTGCGGCAGAAGATCGAGCCGCAGCCGGATTCGCCCAAGATCCTGGTGACCGAACTGGGCGTCGGCTACCGGCTGGCGCAATCGGGCGATAGCGAGCATGGCGCCTTTGCCGCCGCCGTAACCCCGGTCAAGGCCGAGAGCTGAGTTTCAGCCATCCGGGCCGGGAATCGCGCCTTTTCTTGACAAAACGCGCCCTTCCCCTTCATAAGCATGGCCGTCGCGGGCCTCAGGGTCCGCGTGCTTTTTCAAGGGCCCATTAAGCCCTTAAAAACACACGAAAAACCGACTGAAAGAAGCCGGTCCGGAATAGTCCGAGGCCGGTAACGAACACAAGGGAAAAACGATGTTCGCAGTCATTAAAGCCGGCGGCAAACAGTACCGGGTGGCCGCCGAAGATGTGATCCGGATCGACCGGGTGACCGGCGAACCGGGCCAGGTCATCGAGTTCGGCGAGGTGCTGGTGCTGGGTGGCGACACTCCGCAGCTGGGCACACCGACGATCACCGGGGCGATGGTTGCCGGCGAGGTGCTGCAGCACACGCGCGGCGACAAAGTGATCGCCTTCAAGAAGCGCCGGCGCAAGAATTCGCGCCGCAAGCGCGGTTCCCGTCACGAGTTTTCGGTGATCCGTATCACCGAGATCCTGACCAATGGCGCCAAGCCCTCGCAGACGCCGCCGGAGCGGCCCAAGCGCGAGCCCAAGCCCAAAGTCGAGGCGGAGGCCGGGGGCGAAACCGAGGCCAAGGCCAAGAAACCGGCCGCCAAGAAGCGGGCAAAGCCGGCCACAAAGGGCAAGAAAAAGTGAGATGATTCCTTCACGGAATCGGTGTAAACAGTAACGGAATTCGAGAGAGCGGTTATGGCACACAAAAAGGCAGGCGGATCTTCACGCAACGGCCGCGATAGCGCGGGCCGGCGCCTCGGCTTGAAGAAAGCGGGCGGCGAGATCGTCGTGGCCGGCAACATCCTTGCGCGTCAGCGCGGCACAACGTGGCATCCCGGCCGTAATGTCGGAATTGGCACGGATCACACGCTGTTCGCGCTCGTCAACGGAAAGGTTCAGTTCGCTAAGAAAACCAAGGGCCGCACCTACGTGTCGATCGTACCGATGACGGAGGCTGCGGCCGAGTAAAGGTAGACCAAAATTCGAGGTCTGCCGGGCATCTAGTCAAACCGGCAGGGCTCAATGGGCTCTGAGAGGGGGAGACGGGTGACCGGCTCCCCCTCTTCGCATTTTCAACCTGTTGCGTTGAAACAATGGAGCCCGTGCCATGACCTTGCTGGAGCGAATACCGAGAGAGACCTTTCACGAGGGCAGTATCCCCGTCCTCGAGACCAAGCGGCTGACCCTGCGCGCGCCGCGCCTCGAGGACGCTAAAACGGTAGCGACGCTCGCCAACGACCGTCGCATCGCCGAAAACACCGCGCGCATTCCGCATCCGTACCGAATGTCGGATGCCGAGAGTTTCATTACCGGCGCCAACAAAGCCGGCGGCGAGGCGGTGTTCCTGATCACGCTGCGCGATGAGACCGTGATCGGCGCCTGCGGCATCGTTCCGCAGGAGCAGACGCCGGAACTCGGCTACTGGCTCGGCCTCGAATACTGGGGCCAAGGCTACGCCACCGAGGCGCTGCACGCCGTGATCGACTACGCCTTCGCCGACCTGACGCACGAGGCGCTGCAAGCGGGCGCCCGCGTCACCAACCCGGCCTCGCGCCGGGTGCTGGAAAAGTGCGGCTTCCAGTGGACCGGCGTCGGCCTCTACCGCATCTCGTCGATCAAGTCGTCGGCGCCGATCGACCGCTTCCGGCTGGAACGCGGCATCTGGACCGCGCTCAAGACCTGGGGGCGATCAAAGAAGGTGATGTGAGGCCGAGGCCGCCACACTCTGGGTGTCATCGCCCGCGAAGGCGGGCGATCCAGTAACCGCCGGGGTTACTGGATGCCCCGCTTCCGCGGGGCATGACAGCGGAGGAAAGTTGCGCGACACTGGCGAAAAATATCGTCAGGGAGGACGCCATGGCCTACGACCTCAAGCAATTCATTGCCGATTGCAAAACCGCGCTCACCAGCGACCCCGGGCCGCAAGGGCGCGAACACGTACGCGCCAATCTCGAACGCCTGCTCGCCAATCCCGAATTCATCCGCGCCTATGCCGGCGACGACCAGCCGCGCGGCGTGAAGGTTTTGTACGAGGACCCCAAGCTCGGCTTCCAGGTGCTCGCCCATATCAACAGCAAGGCGCACGCCTCGCCGCCGCACGATCACGGCGCCTCCTGGGCGATCTACGGCCAGGCCACAAAATACACCGACATGACCGAGTGGGCGCGCGAGGACGACGGCAAGAATCCCAACTACGCCAAGCTCAAGGTTGCGAAGAAATACCGGCTGACGCCCGGCCACGCCGGCATCTACCAGGACGGCGCGATCCACTCGATCGACTATCCCGAATCCGCGCGCTTCATCCGCGTCACTGGCACCGATCTCGAAAAGATCACCCGCATCCGGATCGACCTGAACACCGGCGCGGTGGAGCAGATTCGTTCGCAGCAGGCGTCGTAATCGAGGCGCTTAATTTTACCGTCATGGCCGGCCAATAGGCGCGAAGCGCCGTCTTCGCGCCTGAAGTCCCGGCCATCCCGCTTCGGATGGCACTACGCCCGCCTAAGCGGGATGTGCGGGTCAAGCCCGCGCATGACAACGGAGATTTCATGTCGAATAGCAACACGCTTCGCCCCTTCTCCCCCGCCGCCGTCAAAGTCATGCTCGGCGATGGCGGCGAACTGGCGCTGATCGATGTGCGTGAGGAACTGATCTTCTCGCGCAGCCATCTATTGTGGGCGCGCAACGTGCCGCTGAGCCGGTTGGAATTGCGCTTCGGCCGCCTGGTGCCGCGTAAAGATACCCGCATCGTGCTGATCGACGACAATGACGGCCTCAGCGCACGCGCCGCCGCGGTGCTCGCCGCCGCCGGCTATGACGCTCTTGGTTATCTCGACGGCGGCACCGCCGCCTGGGCCACGGCCGGCTTCGAGCTGTTTTCCGGCGTCCACGTGCCGAGCAAGGCGTTCGGCGAATTCATCGAACACGCCAGCGGCACGCCCTCGATCAGCGCCGAGGAGCTCGACGCGCATATGCGCGCCGGCACCGACATGGTGGTGCTCGACAGCCGGCCTTATGACGAATATTCGCGCGTCTCGATCCCGACCGGCGTCAACGTGCCGGGCGCCGAACTGGTGCTGCGCGTGCACGACATCGCGCCCTCGCCCGCGACGCTGATCGTCGTCAACTGCGCCGGCCGCACCCGCAGCATCATCGGCGCGCAGTCGCTGATCAATGCCGGCGTGCCCAACAAAGTGGTGGCGCTGCGCAACGGCACCATGGGCTGGCATCTCGCCGGCCTCACCTGCGATCACGGCAAGGACAAGCGCGCGCCGGGGTTAAGCGGCGCCGGCCTCGCCTGGGCCAAATCGAAAGCCGCCGAGGTGGCGCGCCGTTTCGGCATTACGCGCATCGACCGCGACGCGCTCGCGCGCTGGCAGAGCGACGCAACGCGCACGACCTATTTGTTCGACGTGCGCGACCCGGCCGAATATCGAGCCGGCCATTTGCCCGGCGCGATTTCGGCGCCCGGCGGCCAATTGGTGCAGGCCACCGACCTCTATGCCGGAACCCTCGGCGCGCGCATCGTGCTGTCGGACGACAATGAGGTGCGCGCAGTGATGACCGCCTCCTGGCTCAAACAGATGGGCTGGCGGGAGGTCGCCGTGCTGCCGGAAGCTGGCCAAAAGTCGGAGCAGGAAACCGGCACGCCGCCCGACCTCGTGCTCGGCACGGCGCCGGCCGACGCAAGTGTCGAATTCTCTGACGTGCTGGCGATTGACGACGTGACCGTCATCGATCTGTCGCGCAGCCCGGACTACCGCAAGGGTCACATTCCCGGCGCGTGGTTCGCCATCCGCTCGCGGCTGGCCCAGGCGCTGGCGAAAATTTCACAGCACGGCACGCTGGTGCTCACCTCGGAGGACGGCGTGCTCGCCGGCCTCGCCGCCGCGGAGACCCAGACGCTCACTGCAATCCCCGTTCGCTGGCTCAAGGGCGGCAACGCCGCCTGGGCTGCCGCTGGCTTTCCGCTTTCCACCGACGTCAAAATGGCGGACGAGCCGCTCGATGTTTGGCTCAAGCCTTACGAACGGCCGGGCGACCCAAAAGCCGCCATGAACGAATATTTGTCATGGGAAATCGACCTGCTGACGCGCATCGAACGCGACGGCACGACGCATTTTAGCACGCCCAAGGGTTAAGCGCCCCGCTCCGTGGTTGACGTTTGTATAGGCAAACGCCTATATACGCGACATGGCCATGGCGGCGGATGGCTTCGATTGGGACGACGGCAATCGGGAAAAATGCCTAAAGCATGGTATCTCGCTTGCCGAAATCGAGGCGTTTCTGCTGGGTAATCCCCGGATCGCCCCGGCGTTGCGGCATTCGGCCGTCGAAGAACGTCTGCTGGCGGTCGGTCGAAACAGCCAAGGCCGCGCCATGTTCGTCGTTTTCACGATTCGGCAAAGGAACGGTAAGCGCCTTATTCGACCGCTGAGCGCGCGCTATATGCACAAGAAGGAAATCGAGAACTATGAAGCAAAACGTTCCTAAACTTAGGAAGGTTCCCAGGTTCAAAACTGACGAAGAAGCCGAAGCGTTCCTCGAGCAAGACCTGTCGGACCTCGATTTCTCACAATTCAAACCGATACACTTTGAGATGCGACCCAAGCAAAAGACGGTCAATCTGCGCATCTCGGAAGGTCTATTAGAAGCGGTTCGCGAGAACGCAAAACGCGAAGGCGTACCCTATCAGCGCTTCATCCGCCTTACGCTTGAGCGCGCGGTGACTCCGTTGAAGCGCTCCAAGGTCAAGGCCGATTGAACGCATGAAATTCCTCGACGAAGCCAAGGTTTATGTGCAGTCCGGCGCCGGCGGCAACGGCTGCATTGCGTTCCGGCGCGAGAAATTCATCGAATTCGGCGGCCCCTCGGGCGGCGACGGCGGCAAGGGCGGCGATGTCATCATCGAGGCAGTCGACGGCCTCAACACGCTGATCGATTACCGCTACCAGCAGCACTTCAAGGCCAAGTCCGGCGGCAACGGCATGGGCAAGGACATGCACGGCGCCAACGGCAAGGACGTCGTGCTCAAGGTCCCGGTCGGCACGCAGATCTACGAGGAGGACGGCGAAACTTTGCTCGCCGATCTCACGCGCGTCGGCGAGCGCATCATGCTGATGAAGGGCGGCAATGGCGGCTTCGGCAACGCCTATTTCAAAACCGCGACCAACCAGGCGCCGCGCCGCGCCAATCCCGGCCAGCCCGGCGAGGAGCGCACCATCCGGTTGCGCCTGAAGCTGATCGCCGATGCCGGCCTGATCGGCCTGCCCAATGCCGGCAAATCCACGTTCCTCGCCGCGGTCAGCGCGGCCAAGCCGAAGATCGCCGACTACCCGTTCACCACGCTGCATCCGCAGCTCGGCGTGGTGCGCGTCGACGAGCGCGAATTCGTGCTGGCCGACCTGCCCGGCCTGATCGAGGGCGCGCATGAAGGCGTCGGCCTCGGCGACCGCTTCCTCGGCCACACCGAGCGCTGCCGCGTGCTGCTGCATCTGATCGACGGCACCGGCGAGGACGCCGGCGCCGATTACAAGACCGTGCGCGCCGAACTCGAAGCCTACGGCCAGGGCCTCTCCGACAAGCCGGAGATCGTGGCGCTGTCGAAAGCCGACGCGTTGACGCCGGAGGCGATCAAGAAACAGACCGCGAAGCTGAAGAAGGCCTGCAAGAAAACGCCGGTGGTGCTGTCGTCGGCCTCCGGCCAAGGCGTGACCGACGTGCTGCGCGCGCTGTGGAAATTCATCGACCAGGCGCGCGCCGACGCCGACACGTCGGACGCCAAAGAAGAAGCCTGGCAGCCTTAAGCTGTCATTCCGGGGTGCGAGCGTAAGCTCGCGAACCCGGAATCCAGAGCCACATTCTAAGGCCGTGCCAATTCGCCCCTGGATTCCGGGTCCGCCGCTTCGCGGCGTCCCGGAATGACATCGTGGGAAGGCGCTGCTAGAAAAATTCGAACAAACCGGGAGTCACCCCATGAAAACCCGCGCCGCCGTTGCCTGGAAGGCGGGCCAACCGCTCACCATCGAGACCATCGACATCGAAGGCCCGAAGGCCGGCGAGGTGCTGGTCGAGATCATGGCCACCGGCGTCTGCCACACCGACGCCTACACGCTGTCTGGCGCCGACCCGGAGGGTATCTTCCCAGCCATCCTCGGCCACGAGGGCGCCGGCGTGGTGCGCGAAGTGGGTGCCGGCGTCACCACGCTGAAATCTGGCGACCACGTCATCCCGCTCTACACGCCGGAATGCCGGCAGTGCAAAACCTGTCTGTCTCGAAGGTCAAACCTGTGCACCGCCATCCGCGCCACGCAGGGCAAGGGCGTGATGCCGGACGGCACGTCTCGATTCAGGTGTGACGGCGACGCCGTGTTCCACTACATGGGCTGCTCGACCTTCGCCAATTTCACCGTGCTGCCGGAGATCGCCCTCGCCAAAGCGCGCGAGGACGCGCCGTTCGATAAAATTTGTTACATCGGCTGCGGCGTCACCACCGGCATCGGCGCCGTCATCAACACCGCGAAGGTGTGGCCCGGCGCCAATGTCGCGGTGTTCGGGCTGGGCGGCATCGGCCTCAACGTCATCCAGGGCGCGCGTATCGCCGGCGCCGACAAGATCATCGGCATTGACCTCAATCCGGCGCGGCGCGCGATCGCGGAAAAATTCGGCCTCACGCATTTCGTCAATCCCGACGAGGTCGGCCGCGACAAAGTCGTGCAGGCGATCGTCGATCTGACCGGCGGCGGCGCCGACTTCTCGTTTGAATGCATCGGCAACGTGCAAGTGATGCGCCAGGCGCTGGAATGCTGCCACCGCGGCTGGGGTGAGAGCATCATCATCGGCGTTGCCGCGTCCGGCCAGGAGATCTCAACGCGCCCGTTTCAGCTGGTCACCGGCCGCGTCTGGAAAGGCACCGCCTTCGGCGGCGCGCGCGGGCGCACCGACGTGCCGAAGATCGTCGACTGGTACATGGACGGCAAGATCAATATCGACGACCTGATCACCCACACCATGCCGCTCGACAAGATCAACGACGCCTTCGACCTGATGCACGAGGGCAAGTCGATCAGGAGCGTGGTAGTTTATTGACTCCGTCATTCCGAGACGCTCGCGCAGCGAGCGGGCCCGGAATCCAGGGCCAATATTTAAAGCGTTGCCGCGTTGCTCTGGATTCCGGGTTCGCACCTTCGGTGCGCCCCGGAATGACAAAATAATATCTATTTCTCGCACTTCCGCCGCGGGCCCTCGAGCGGCTGGTAGGTGCAATCGCCCGGATTGAACGAACTGTAGGCCTCGGCGCAGCTGCGGATATGGCAGTGCGCCGCCAGCCCTTCGGCGCGCGCCTGCGCCTCCACGTCGGGGACGGGCCGCGCGCCCTTGGTGCAAAGCCGGCGCGGCCCCTCGTTGGGCTGGTAGGTGCAATCCAAGGCGCGGAACGAATGGTAGACGGCGGTGCAGGCGTCGATGTCGCATTGCGGCGGTGGCGGCGTCTGCGTCGCGACCGCCGCGGCCGGCGGTTGGCTATCGGCAGGCTGGACGGCGGCGCTTGCCGTGGCGGGCGCAGGAGCAGCGGCCGGAGCCGCCGCGGGAACGGCGGTCTGCACCGCAGGGGCCGCGGCGCTGCTGGCTGGCGCGGCTTGCCGCAGCGGCGAACCCAGTTCGGTCACCGCACGAATTTCGTGCCGGGTTGCCGCCGATGGTTCGACCAAGGCATCCCACTCCAGCCCGACGCTGAACACGGCAGCAATCAGAATGGCGAGATAAACGATAAACGGCATCGCTTAACCCCGAATCTGCCCCTGCCCCACAGGGAAACGCGCCCCGCCGCCCTTGAGTTCCCGCTTAGCCGCGGCCGTCCCCTCCCGGCATCCCCGCCCTTGGTATAGCCTTACGCCGTGCCGACCATCTTCCTCACCCATACTCGCGACATGCTAGCGAATTATTATGGCGAACGTGCGCTCGCCGCGTTGCGCGCGCTCGGCGAGGTGCGGCTCAACGCCACGGGCGAGGTGCTCGGCGCGCGCGCTTTGGCGCAAGCGGTGCGCGGCTGCGCCATCGTCATCTCCGACCGGCAGACCGCGGGCCCGGCCGAGTTCTTCGCCAACGCACCGAATCTCGTCGCCTTCCTGCGCGTCGCCGTCGACATCCGCAACATCGATGTCGCCGCTGCGAGCGCGCACGGCATCCTGGTCACCCACGCCAGTCCCGGTTTTACGGCGGCGGTGGCCGAGATGGCGATCGGCTTCATGATCGATTGCGGCCGTGTCACGCAAGCCGCTTCGAGCTACCACCAAGGCCGCGTGCCGCAGGCGCGCATGGGCCGCCAGCTCAAAGGCGCAACGCTGGGCATCATCGGCTACGGCGTCATCGGCGGATATCTGGCGGACCTGGCGCTCGCCTTCGGCATGACGGTGCTGGTCGCCGACCCGTACAAGAAAATCGTCGCCACGGGGCTCACGCAGGCCGCGCTACCCAACCTGCTGGCCAAATCGGATTTCGTCGTCTGTCTCGCCATCGCCAACGAAGAGACCGAGAACCTGATGAACGCCGCTTCCTTCGCGGCGATGAAGCCGTCGGCTTATTTCATCAACCTGTCACGCGGCAATCTGGTGGACGAGGCGGCGCTCGAAGCCGCGCTCGAGGAAAAGCGCATCGCCGGCGCTGCGCTCGACGTCGGTCGCGCGCCAGACCAGATGCCCTCGCTTGTGCTCGCCCGCCGCACCGACGTGATCGCCACGCCGCACAGCGCGGGGCTGACGTCGGACGCGGCCGAGCACCAGGCCTTCGACACGGTGCGGCAAGTCGAGGCGCTGATCGCCGGACGCGTGCCGGAGGGAGCGGTGAATGCGGGGGAGGCGCGGCGGTTGACGCGGTTGAGGCGGAGCTAACGCCAGTTCCGTTCACCATGACTTATTCCGCTCTGCCATGCTAAACCCCCGGCACCCTTAACCCCCGCCGGGCCATGTCGAAATCGCCGCCAACCCCCACCCTTTCCTCCTTCCGCCGCATCGTCGTGAAGGTCGGCTCGTCGCTGCTGGTGGACGCCGCCGCCGGCTCGCTCAAGCGCGACTGGCTCGCCTCGCTCGCTGCCGATATCGCCGCCCTGCACAAGGACAGACGAGACGTCATCGTGGTCTCCTCCGGAGCCATCGCGCTCGGACGCGCCGTGCTCAAGCTGCCCAAGGGCGCGCTCAAGCTCGAGGACAGTCAGGCCGCCGCCGCGGTCGGGCAGATCGCGCTGGCGCGCGCCTGGTCGGAATCGTTAAGCGCGCACGGCCTCACCGCCGGCCAGGTGCTGGTCACGCTGGGCGATACGGAAGAGCGCCGCCGCTATCTCAACGCGCGCTCGACCATCGCCAAGCTGTTGGAATGGCGCAGCGTGCCGGTGATCAACGAGAACGACACCGTCGCCACCACCGAGATCCGCTTCGGCGACAACGACCGGCTGGGCGCGCGCGTCGCCACCATGATGAGCGCCGATCTTTTGGTGCTGCTGTCGGACGTCGACGGGCTCTACGACAAGCCGCCGGCTGCGGGCGGCGCGCAACGCGTGCCGGTGGTCGCGCGCATCACGCCGGAGATCGAGGCGATGGCGGGCGCGAGCGAATCGGCGACCGCGCGCGGCGGCATGCTGACCAAGATCGAGGCCGGCAAGATCGCCACCACCGCCGGCACGCATATGATCATCGCCTCGGGCCACGTGCTGCATCCTTTGCGCGCGATCGCCGACGGCGCGCCCTGCACCTGGTTCCTGACGCCGGCCAATCCGGTGACCGCGCGCAAGAAGTGGATCGCCGGCTCGCTCGAGCCGCGCGGCGCGCTGGTGATCGACGCCGGCGCCGTGAAGGCGTTGCGCTCCGGCAAAAGCCTGCTGCCGGCGGGCGTCACCAAGGTCGAGGGCGCCTTCGGGCGCGGCGACGCGGTCGTGGTGCGCGGACCGGACGGCGCCGAGATCGGCCGCGGGCTGATCGCCTTCGACGCCGACGACGCCGACAAGATCAAGGGCCGCTCCTCGGCGGATATCCCCGCGCTGCTCGGCTTCTCCGGGCGGATCGAGATGATCCACCGCGACGATCTGGTGCTGGGCGGGGAATAACCGGTCTGCAGCGCCGAGGAATTCCGGGCTTGGATGGGCGCGTTATCCCGCAGCTTATCCCCTGCTCGTCTCGGCGCGGCCATCGTTGACGGCGCCTTGCGGCGCTAAAAACGGCGACTATCCCCCAAGGGGCCTTAGAGCCCCTCCTTTTTGCCTGACTTTGTTGACGAAAATCCCTGTCGGCCATTGGCCGACAGGGGCATGCCCGGACCCTTCGCGCCGGCTCGGCCAGTGACCGAGCCCACTTCGCGGCCTAGTGCCGGCGGCTGCGCGGCTTGCCGGAACGGCGGGTCGTACCGGATTTGCGCTGCACTGGGTGGGCCGGCAGGGCGAAGAAGGTCCCGTCGGGAAATTCGAGATAACGCGTGAAAACCTGCACTTGGCCTTCGCCGCCACGTTTTCCTTCGATCACGAATTTTGTGCCGACCGGGAAACGGCTGGGCAGACGACTTGAATTGGACGCCATGACACCCTCCTGCGATGCCGCACCCTGGCAGCGCAATGTGTAGGTCAATTGACCAGTTCCTCGCAGTGGCGGGTTATCCACACTATCCCCAACTACCTCTGCCAATACGCTAAAACCTGCCTACCTCGCCCCGCTTCCGCCAACGTGTTAGGAACCAGCCAGAACGGGGTTCGACAGGCCTTTCGACATGAGTGCACCGCTGAAAAGCATTGAAGGGACAGGCGATATTGCCGCCCTGATGGGCGAGATCGGGCGCCAGGCGAGGACCGCCGCCCGGGCGCTGGCGCTCGCGTCCACCGCCCAAAAAGACCGTGCCTTGGAACTCATGGCCGCCGCCGTCCGGGAGCAGAAATCCCGCATTCTGGCCGCCAATGCCGAGGATATCACCGAGGCGCGCGGTTCCGGCGTGAGCGGCGCCTTCCTCGACCGCCTGTCGCTCGACGCCGCGCGGGTGGAGGCGATCGCCACGGCCATCGACGCCGTGCGCGCGCTTCATGATCCCGTTGGCGTCGTTACCGAATCCTGGACCCGGCCGAACGGCATGACCATTGAGCGCGTGCGCGTGCCGCTCGGCGTCATTGGCATCATTTATGAGAGCCGGCCGAACGTGACCGCCGATGCCGGCGCGCTGTGCCTGAAATCCGGCAATGCCGCGATCCTGCGCGGCGGCTCCGACAGCCTGCGTTCGAGCCGCGCCATCGTCGCCGCGCTCGGCCAAGGCTTGCGCCAGGCCGGCCTGCCCGAGGCCGCCATCCAGCTGGTGCCCACCCGCGACCGCGCCGCGGTCGGACTGATGCTCGGCGGACTCGACGGCAATATCGACGTCATCGTTCCGCGTGGCGGCAAAGGCCTGGTCGCTCGCGTGCAGGCGGAAGCGCGCGTCCCGGTCTTCGCGCATCTGGAAGGCGTCTGCCACGTCTATGTGGACAAGGCAGCTTCGCTCGATATGGCCAAAAAAATTGTGCTCAATGCCAAGATGCGGCGCACCGGCGTGTGCGGCGCGGCCGAGACCTTGCTGGTCGATCGCGCCGCGGCAGCCACGCATCTCAAGCCGCTGGTCGAAATGCTGCTCGACGCGAAATGCGAGATCCGCGGGGATAAGGCGACCCAGGCCGTGGACAGCCACGTCAAGCCGGCGACCGAGGAAGATTGGTCCACCGAATATCTTGATGCCATCATCGCCGCCAAGATCGTGGACGGCGTCGACGCGGCCATCGCGCATATCGAGCGTTACGGTTCGCACCACACCGACGCCATCGTCACCGACGATCAGGCTGCCGCGGAGAAATTCTTGCGCGAGGTGGATTCGGCGATCGTGCTGCACAACGCCTCGACCCAGTTCGCCGACGGCGGCGAATTCGGCTTCGGCGCCGAGATCGGCATCGCGACCGGCCGGCTGCATGCGCGCGGGCCAGTCGGCGTCGACCAGCTCACGACCTTTAAATACCGCGTTCGCGGAAGCGGTCAGACCCGGCCGTGAAAACGCAATTCCCCGCCCGCCCCGAGTGCGTCCTTCCTCCCAACGCACCGGGGATGAGGATCGGCCTGTTCGGTGGAACTTTCGACCCGCCGCACCAGGCGCACCTCGCCGCCAGTTTGCTCGCGCTCAAACGGCTCAAGCTCGACAGCGTCTGGTGGCTGGTCACCCCGGGAAATCCGCTCAAGAACACCAGCGGGCTTGGCCCGTTAAAACAGCGGATCGCCGCCGCCCGTGCGCTCACGCATCATCCGCGCATCGACGTGACCGGGCTCGAAGCCGTCATCAAGAAGAAATACACCTATGACACGGTGAAGTGGCTGAAGGCCCGCTGTCCGCGCGTCCATTTTGTCTGGATCATGGGCGCGGATAATTTGCGCAGTTTCCACCGCTGGCAGAAATGGCGCGGAATAGCCCGGCTGGTGCCGATCGTGGTGATCGACCGTCTCGGGCCGAGCCTCTACGCCGCAGCGAGCCCCGCCGGACAGGCGTTTGCCCACGCGCGCATCGCGGAACCCGACGCCGCCTCGCTGCCCTATCGCAAACCGCCCGCCTGGGCGTTCCTGCACGGCCTCAAATCGGCATTATCCTCGACTGCGCTGCGCGCCATGCGCCAGCGCGGGGGAACCTCCGGAAGCCCCGGCAGAAAGAAGAAGAGCAAGAGTGGAAAGAGTCGAGCAAAATAGCTATGTTAACGATGTCGGCGGCGATAGCCGCGCCGGGTGCAACGAACGCAAAGGAAAACAACCTCTGAGCAAACCTGCACTCTCTCGGGCATCGCGTCGCCTGCCCGAACCGATCTCCCGGGGCCCCAGCGCCAAGGAGACTCTCCGCACCGTCCTCGCGCGTCTGGAAGACATGAAGGCCGAGGACAGCGTCACCATCGATCTCAAGGGCAAATCCTCGATCGGCGATTACATGGTGGTGACTACCGGTCGGTCGCACGTCCATGTGGCCGCTATCGCCGACAACCTGGTCAAGGACCTAAAGCGCGCCGGCGTGCGCGGCGTCCGTGTCGAGGGCATGCGGCAAGGCGACTGGGTGCTGATCGACGCCGGCGACGTGATCGTCCACGTGTTCCGGCCGGAAGTCCGTGACTTCTACAGTCTGGAAAAGATGTGGTCGGCGGGACCGCGGACGAACTGATAGTCTGATAGTCTCGGTGGCAGGATGCGCATCGTCATTGCCGCCGTCGGACGCCTGAAACTGGGCCCGGAAACCGAGCTTTCCGAGCGCTTCCGCAAGCGCGCGGCGCAGACCGGCCGCAGCCTCGGCCTACGCGACGTCGAAATCATCGAAATCAGGGAAAGCCGCGCCGACGATCCGGCCAAGCGCATGCTCGAGGAGTTGATCGCGCTCGCCAATATCATTCCGCAAGGCGCGGCGGTCGTGCTGCTCGACGCGCAGGGCGAAAATCTCGACAGCGCCAGCCTCGCCGCCCAAATGGCGAAATGGCGCGCAAACGACCGGCCCGCGGCAGTGTTTATGATTGGCGGCGCTGACGGCCTCGCCCCCACCTTGCGCGCCAAGGCCGAGCTGCGGCTGGCCTTCGGCGCAGCCACCTGGCCGCACCAACTGGTTCGGATCATGCTGCTGGAACAGGTTTATCGCGCCACCACGATCCTGACCGGGCACCCGTATCATCGGGCTTAGCGCATGATCCCGAAAAGTGCCACCCCGTTTTCGGCCAAGATCATGCGCCAATAACTATGTCCCAGATTGGTCTTAATCTCGCGGCAAGAGACGGGGCGGAACAATGCTCTTGCCGTACCAACTCGCGGGCGTAACTTGGCTGCAATGATTTGCCGATTCAGCGGTCGCGATCCTTGTTCCGCCCTCATCGCGGGATTGGCGCTGGCATGGCCGATGACTTTCGCCGTCACGGCGCCGGCGCAGGAACGGCCGGTGCAGCTCGCGCAAACCGACAAGGCCGAAAAGCTTGACGCTCTCAAACAGCGCGACCAGGACCTCAAAGCGGCGCGTGACGCGCAGAGCAAGTCGAACGAGACCGAAGCCGCGCTCAAACGCGAGATTGAACAGATCGGCGCCGACCGCCGCAAGCTCAACCAGGACCTGATCGACACGGCCGGCCGCATCCGCGGCGTCGAAGCGCAGGTGACCGCGACCGAAGCCCGGCTCAAGCCGCTCGACGCCAACGAGCAAAGCATTCGCAAGTCGCTCGACGGCCGCCGCGCCGTGATCGGCGAAGTGCTGGCCGCGCTTCAGCGCATGGGCCATCGCCCGCCGCCGGCTTTGATATCCAGCCCGGAAGACGCGCTGCAATCGGTGCGCACCGCCATGTTGCTAGGCGCGGTGCTACCCGAGATGCGGCACGAGGTCGAGGCGCTCGCCAACGACCTCACAGCCTTGCTCAATGTTCGCAAGCAGATCACCGCCGAACGCGACCGGTTGAAAAACGAAGTCGCCTCGCTCGGCAACGAGCGCACGCGCATGACTGCGCTGGTCGATGAGCGGCAAAAACAGCAGGCCGAGCGGGAGAAAGCCCTCGACGCCGAGCGGGCGCGCGCCAGCCAGTTGGCGCACCAGGTCGATAATCTCAAAGATTTGATCGCCAAACTGGAGCAGGGCCTCGATCCCGCGACCAGGGCTGCCCGCGAGGCCGCCCGCAGCGATACGCGGCCGGCCATGTCGGCGCTGCGCGATCCGGGCCGGCTAACGCCGGCTGTGGCTTTTGCGTCCCTGCGCGGACAAGTTCCAATTCCGGTTAACGGCGTCAAATTGAAGGAATTCGGGGCGCCCGATGGCGTCGGCGGGCTGGAAAAGGGCCTTTCCATCGCTACCCGCGCCGGGGCGCAGGTAACCGCGCCGGCCGACGGCTGGGTGGTTTACGCGGGTCCGTTCCGCTCCTACGGACAACTCTTGATCCTCAATGCCGGCAACGGCTATCATATCTTGCTCGCTGGGATGGATCGGATATCAGTTGATCTCGGGCAGTTCGTGCTGACCGGAGAACCCGTTGCGGTGATGGGAAATGGCTCCCATATCGCCGCTATCCTCGCGACAGGTTCCAGCCAACCGGTGCTTTATATCGAGTTTCGTAAGGACGGGATCCCCGTCGATCCAGGCCCATGGTGGGCAGCTGGCGAAGGTCAAAAGGTTCGCGGATGATGCGCAAGACAACACTCATACTCCTCGGCGCGGCGGCGGGTGCGGCAATGACGCTGCTCGCGACACAGCCGTATATGATCTTCGTCGGTTCGACCGCCAAAGCGGCGGCCGCGGACACCTATCGGCAGCTCAATCTGTTCGGCGACGTGTTCGAGCGCGTGCGCGCCGATTACGTCGAGAAGCCGGACGACAGCAAGCTGATCGAAAGCGCGATCAACGGCATGCTGGCCGGGCTCGATCCGCATTCCAGCTACATGGATCCGAAGAGCTTCCGCGACATGCAGGTGCAGACCCGCGGCGAATTCGGCGGCCTCGGCATCGAGGTCACCATGGAAGACGGCCTGATCAAGGTGGTGGCGCCGATCGACGAGACGCCCGCCGCCAAGGCCGGCGTCCAGGCCAACGACATTATTACGCAGCTTGACGGCGAACAGGTGCAGGGTCTCACCCTGAACCAGGCGGTCGAGAAGATGCGCGGCCCGGTGAACACCAAGATCAAGCTCACCATCATGCGCAAGGGCGTGGACAAGCCAATCGAAGTGTCGATCACGCGCGACATCATCCGCGTGCGCTCGGTGCGCTCGCAGGTGGAAGGTGACGACGTCGGCTATATCCGGCTCACCCAGTTCAACGAACAGACCACCGACGGGCTGAAGAAGGCGATCTCCGACATCTCGGCCAAGATCTCCAACGACAAGCTCAAGGGCTACATCCTCGATCTGCGCAACAATCCGGGCGGCCTGCTCGACCAGGCCATCTCGGTGTCGGATGCGTTCCTGCAAAAGGGCGAGATCGTGTCCACCCGCGGCCGCAATGCCGAGGAGACGCAGCGCTTCAACGCCCGGCCGGGCGACCTCACCAATGGCAAGCCGGTCATCGTGCTGATCAATGGCGGCTCGGCCTCGGCGTCGGAAATCGTCGCCGGCGCGTTGCAGGATCACAAGCGGGTCACGGTCCTCGGCACGCGGTCCTTCGGCAAAGGTTCGGTGCAGACCATCATTCCGCTCGGCTCCGGTAACGGCGCCTTGCGGCTGACCACCGCGCGCTATTTCACGCCGTCCGGCCGCTCGATCCAGGCCAAGGGCATCGTGCCCGACATCGAGGTCCTGCAAGACGTGCCGGATGACATCAAGGCGAAGACCGACACCAGCACCAAGGGCGAGGCCTCGCTACGCGGCCACCTCAAGGGCGATGCCGGCAAGGAGCAGACCGGCTCGCAGGCCTACGTTCCGCCGGACCCCAAGAAGGACAAGGCGCTGATCATGGCCGAAGAGTTGTTGCGCGGCACCCAGGTGAATTCGGCGTTCCCGCCGAATGCCAAGGCCCCGGTGCCGAACTAAGCCCGGCCTAATCGACACAAAACGAGTTCCAGCGGGGCGGCCTTTGGGCCGCCCCTTTCGTTTGTGGCGAACCCCCGCAAAGAAACCCGCCTGAATCGTCGCGTGCTAGACTTCGCGGATGATTCGCAGGGATTTGGGCCTTGGCAGCGGATGATCTGAACGCTCCCCTCGGCCAGGACAAACGAAAGAAGCGGCCGAAGCTCCCGGCTGTCGGCCCGCAGATTTTGGCGGGCGCGCTGGCACTGTTCGGCATTGCCGTGGTGGCCTGGGCCATTTTCGTCAACGACCCCCTGGGCGGCGAGCCCACCGCGGTGGTCGCCACCGGCGTGCTGACCAAGACGCCCGCAGGCGGCGGCCAGCAGCATTCCCGCCACGAAGGAACGACATCGGACAAGGCCTCGACCGATAAGGCTTCCACCGACAAGGCCTCAACCGACAAAGCAATCGCCGACAAGACACCGTCCGCCAGCGTCGCCATACCCGCCGACATCGCCCCGCCGCCGGGTAGCAAGACCATCACCATTATCGATGGCTCCAGCGGCAAGCATCAGAACGTGATCGTGCCGGGTAAATCGAGCGACCTCGCGCCGAAGGCGCCGGCCGACCGGCGGCTCCTGGAACTCACCAGCCACGGCGCCATCCCGCAGATCGCGCCGGATGGCGTGCGGCCGCTCGTCCTTTACGCGCATCCGCGCAAGCTGCCGGCGGGCAAGACCGACGCGCCGCGCATTGCCATTATCGTCGGCGGGCTCGGCATCAGTGCGAGCGGCACCGCCGACGCATTGTCGAAATTGCCGGCGCCGGTGACGCTGGCCTTTACGCCCTATGGCGCGGATCTCGACAAACTGGCGGAGCGCGCGCGGGGGGAAAATCACGAAATCCTGCTGCAGTCGCCAATGGAGCCGTTCGACTATCCCGACAACGATCCCGGGCCGCAGACGCTGCTAACCTCGCTCACGCCTACCCAGAACATCGACCGGTTGCACTGGCAGATGAGCCGCTTCCAGGGCTATGTCGGAATCCTGAGTTACATGGGCGCACGATTCACGTCGGCCGAGCCGTCGCTGGCGCCGGTGCTGCATGAGACAGCCAAGCGCGGACTGATCTATGTCGATGACGGCGCCTCGCAACGCAGCGTCGCCGGCCAGATCGCCGGCAGCCAAAACTTGCCCTTCGCCAAAGCCAATCTCGTAATCGACGCGGTGCCGACGCCGGTCGAGATCGACCGCGCGCTGACGCGGCTGGAGATGATGGCGCGCGAACACGGAACCGCGGTTGGGCTCGCTACCGCGTTGCCGGCAACGGTCAGCCGCATCGCCGAATGGGCGAAAACGGTGGAAGCACGCGGCTTCGTGCTGGTTCCGATCACCATGGTGGCGGTGAAGGAAAAGTCATCGTAACGTTATTCGCGCGCTTTAGATGCGCGACGCGAGTGACGGAGTGCGAATGCCACCCTTTGAATCCCTGCCCTATCGTCCCTGCGCCGGCATGATGGTGCTCAACCGCGCCGGCCTCGTATTCATCGGCCGGCGATCGAGCGGCCCCGAACACATCGACGCAACGCATGTCTGGCAGATGCCGCAGGGCGGCATCGACGAGAACGAAGATCCATACAAGGCCGCGTTGCGCGAGCTGTACGAAGAAACCAGTATCCGTAACGTGGAGAAGCTCGGCGAAATCGCCGAGTGGATCGCCTATGACATCCCGCGGGACATTGTCGGCGCGGCCTGGGGCGGCAAATATCGCGGGCAGAAGCAGAAATGGTTTGCGCTGCGCTTCACCGGCAAAGACGATGAAATCGACATCATCAATCCCGGCGACGGCCATGAGCCGGAATTCATCGACTGGCGTTGGGTGGCGATGGTCGAATTGCCCGACCTGGTGGTGCCGTTCAAGCGGCAAACTTATGAGCGGGTGGTGAAGGAATTCGGGACGTTCGCGAAAGCCTGACCCGCACTCCGCTTATTCCCGCGCAGGCGGGAATCCACAGATGTAAATTCAGGGCGAGTAATTGTTATCCTGGGTCCCCGCTTTCGCGGGGACGAACGGGCTTGGACTAATGCATCGCCGTGCCGGTCAAGTGCCGGTCGACTTCCTTGAAGTGATCGAGCCGCGTGATCAGCTTGTCGAGCTCGGAGCCGGGCTCCGCCTTCTCGATGCGGCTTTCCAATTCGCTGATGCGGGCAGCGACAACGGTGCTATCGATGTCTTCGATCGCCTCGGCCACGTCGGCGAGCACCGTGAGGCCCTGCGCCGACACTTCGGCAAAGCCGCCGAGCACGACGATCTTCTGCGCGCCGTTGGCGCCGTGCACGGTCAGAATGCCCGGCCGCAGCGTGGCGACGAACGGCGCGTGGTTGGCCAGCACGCCGAAATCGCCCTCGGCGCCAGGCACATCGACTTGCTCGACGTCGCCGGAGAACAGCAGCTTTTCCGGCGAAACCAGATCGAAATGGAAGCTTGCCATGCGTTGCTCAAGCCCTGTTCTTGCCGACCGCGAAACCCACTCCCATGCCGATCACACCGCCGATCAACGTGATGATCGCAATGTGCTGAAACTGGCTGCTGGTCAGTGGCCCGTTATCGCGCGCGACTTGGTTTCCCTTCACTTCAATGCTCAACGGCCCCAGCTTGATCTCAGCCGATTCGGGCCGCGTCATGTAGCCGGACACCGCGCCAACCAGCAGACCGACTATCAGAAAGACAATCAGGTTGGAGCGGACTGGCATCGCTACGCCGCTTCCGCCGCGAGCTTCTTGCCCTTCTCGACCGCCTCTTCGATGGTGCCGACCATGTAGAAGGCGGCTTCCGGCAGGTGGTCATACCTGCCTTCGCACAAGCCTTGGAAACCCTTGATAGTATCGGCGAGGTCGACCAGTTTGCCGGGCGAGCCGGTGAACACTTCGGCGACGAAGAACGGCTGCGACAGGAAGCGCTCGATCTTGCGCGCGCGTGCCACCGCCGTCTTGTCCTCTTCCGACAGTTCATCCATGCCCAGAATGGCGATGATATCCTGCAGCGCCTTGTAGCGCTGCAGAATCTGCTGCACCTGGCGCGCCACCGCGTAATGCTCCTCGCCGACGATCAGCGGCGACAGCATGCGCGAGGTGCTATCGAGCGGGTCCACCGCCGGATAGATGCCCTTGGCGGCGATATCGCGCGACAGCACCGTGGTCGCATCCAAGTGCGCGAAAGAGGTGGCCGGCGCCGGGTCGGTCAAGTCGTCGGCGGGCACGTAGATGGCCTGCACCGAAGTCACCGAGCCCTTGTGGGTCGTGGTGATGCGTTCCTGCAACGTGCCCATGTCGGTGGCGAGCGTCGGCTGATAGCCCACCGCCGAAGGAATGCGGCCGAGCAATGCCGACACTTCCGAACCGGCCTGCGTGAAACGGAAAATATTGTCGACGAAGAACAGCACGTCCTGGCCCTGGTCGCGGAAATATTCGGCGACGGTGAGGCCGGAAAGGCCGACGCGGGCGCGCGCGCCCGGCGGCTCGTTCATCTGGCCGTACACCAGCGCGCATTTCGAGCCCTCGACCGAGCCCTTGTGCGGGTCCTTGTTGACGCCGGATTCGATCATCTCGTGATAGAGGTCGTTGCCCTCGCGGGTGCGCTCGCCCACGCCGGCGAACACCGAATAACCGCCGTGCGCCTTGGCGACGTTGTTGATCAGTTCCATGATCAGCACGGTCTTGCCGACGCCGGCGCCGCCGAACAGGCCGATCTTGCCGCCTTTGGCGTAAGGCGCGAGCAGATCGACCACCTTGATGCCGGTGACCAGAATCTGCGCTTCGGTGGACTGGTCGGTATAGGTCGGCGCTTCCTGATGGATCGCGCGCATGGTCTCGCCGGTGACGGGGCCGGCTTCATCGACCGGCTCGCCGATCACGTTGATGATGCGGCCGAGCAGTCCCGGGCCGACCGGCACCGAAATCGGCGCGCCGGTGTCGGTGACTTCCTGGCTGCGCACGAGGCCTTCGGTAGAATCCATCGCGATGGTGCGCACGGTCGACTCGCCGAGGTGCTGGGCCACTTCCAGAACCAGCCTATTGCCGTGGTTCTTGGTCTCCAACGCATTGAGAATGGCTGGCAATTCGCCTTCGAACTGCACGTCGACGACGGCGCCGATGACCTGGGTAATGCGTCCGACTTTATTGGCTTGGGCCATGTTTAATCCTCTTAGAAGCTCTATTGCTCGGGTCAGAGCGCCTCTGCTCCGGAGATGATCTCGATCAGTTCCTTGGTGATCATCGCCTGGCGGGTGCGGTTATAAGTCAGCGTCTGCTTGCGGATCATTTCGCCGGCGTTGCGGGTGGCGTTGTCCATCGCGCTCATGCGCGCGCCCTGCTCGGAGGCGGCGTTTTCCAGCAGCGCGCGGAACACCTGCACCGACAGATTGCGCGGCAGCAGGTCGGCGAGGATATCGCCCTCTTCCGGCTCGTATTCGTAAGCCGCGGCGGCGCCCGCCTGCTCGAACAGCGGCGGGATGATCTGCTGCGCGGTCGGGATCTGCGCGATCACCGATTTGAAGCGTGAGAAAAACAAGGTGCAGACGTCGAATTCGCCCGCCTCGAACAGCGCGACGACCTTCTTGGCGACCATCTCGGCCTCGCCGAAGCCCATCTGCTTGACGCCGCGCAACTCGATGGTCTCGATGATCTGCTTGCCATAGACCCGGCGCAGCTGGTCCTGGCCCTTGCGGCCGACGCAGAGAATCTTGACGTCCTTGCCCTGGCCCATCAGCGCGTTCGCCTTTTCGCGCGCCAGGCGCACGATCGACGAATTGAACGGGCCGCACAGGCCGCGCTCGGCGGTGCAGACGACGAGCAGCTGCACTTGATCTTTGCCGGTTCCGGCCAGCAGGCGCGGCGCGGAATCGCTGCCCGCCACAGCCGCGGCGATCGAGCCGAGCACCTTGCTCATCCGCTCCGCGTAAGGACGCGCGGCTTCCGCCGCCACCTGCGCACGGCGCAGCTTCGACGCCGCGACCATTTGCATGGCCTTGGTGATCTTCTGCGTCGCCTTGGTCGCGGCGATGCGAACGCGCATGTCCTTGAGAGAGGCCATTTCGTCTCAGTCGCCCTTAACCGGTTTGTTCGTCTCTATCCTTTGTCATGCCCAGCCTTGTGCCGGGCATCTCGCTTAGGAGGGCACGGTGCCCAATTTCTCGGGATGGCCGGGACAAGCCCGGCCATGACACCGAGTTAGATCACGCGAACGTCTTGGCGTAGCCGTCGACCACGTCCTTGAGCTTGGCTTCATCGTCCTTGGAGAGATCGCCGCTCTTGCGGATCGAGTTGAGCAGCGCGGCGTGCTTGGTGCGCACCAGCGTGAGCAGCCCGCTCTCGAAGGCGCGCACGCGCGACACTTCGAACTTGTCGAGATAGCCGTTGACGCCGGCGTAGATCACGCAGACCTGCTCCTCCATCTTGAGCGGGGAG
This sequence comes from uncultured Alphaproteobacteria bacterium, assembly GCA_963786025.1. Taxonomy (GTDB): domain Bacteria; phylum Pseudomonadota; class Alphaproteobacteria; order Rhizobiales; family Xanthobacteraceae; genus Pseudolabrys. The sequence goes on along the minus strand of CAWAXK010000033.1, from coordinate 410,357 downwards.
AATTGCGGCTGCTTGAGCAGCTCGGTCAGGCGCGAGCCGCGCGCCAGCATGCGCTGGGTGGTGGCGTCGAGGTCGGAGCCGAACTGCGCGAAGGCCGCCATTTCGCGGTATTGCGCGAGCTCGCCCTTGATCTTGCCGGCCACCTTCTTCATCGCCTTGGTCTGCGCGGCCGAGCCGACGCGCGACACCGACAGGCCGACGTTCACCGCCGGACGGATGCCCTGATAGAACAGGTCGGTTTCCAGGAAGATCTGGCCGTCGGTGATGGAGATCACGTTGGTCGGGATATAGGCCGACACGTCGTTGGCCTGCGTTTCGATGACCGGCAGCGCCGTAAGCGAGCCGCCTTTGTTGGCGTCGTTCATCTTGGCGGCGCGCTCGAGCAGGCGCGAATGCAGGTAGAAAACGTCGCCGGGATAGGCTTCGCGGCCGGGCGGGCGGCGCAGCAGCAGCGACATCTGGCGGTAGGCCACCGCCTGCTTGGACAGATCGTCATAAATGATGACGGCGTGCATGCCGTTGTCGCGGAAATATTCGCCCATGGTGCAGCCGGAGAACGGCGCAAGGAACTGCATCGGCGCCGGATCGGACGCCGTGGCGGCGACGATGATGGAGTAATCGAGCGCGCCCTGCTCCTCCAGCACCTTGACGAACTGGGCTACGGTGGAGCGCTTCTGCCCGACGGCGACGTAGACGCAGTACAGCTTGATCTTCTCGTCCGGCTGCGCGTTGAGCGGCTTCTGGTTGAGGATGGTGTCGAGCGCGATCGCGGTCTTGCCGGTCTGGCGGTCGCCGATGATCAGCTCGCGCTGGCCGCGGCCGATCGGGATCAGCGCGTCGATGGCCTTGAGGCCGGTCGCCATCGGCTCGTTCACCGACTTGCGCGGGATGATGCCGGGCGCCTTGACGTCGACCCGCTCGCGCTTGTCGGCGTTGATCGGACCCTTGCCGTCGATCGGATTGCCGAGCGCGTCGACCACGCGGCCGAGCAGGCCCTTACCGACCGGCACGTCGACGATCGAGCCGGTGCGCTTGACGGTCTGGCCTTCCTTGATCTCGCGGTCATTGCCGAAGATCACGATACCGACATTGTCGGTTTCGAGATTGAGCGCCATGCCGCGCGTGCCGTTCTCGAACTCGACCATCTCGCCGGCCTGCACGTTGTCGAGGCCGTAGACGCGGGCGATGCCGTCGCCGACGGAGAGAACCTGGCCGACCTCGGAGACTTCGGCTTCCTGGCCGAAGTTCTTGATCTGCTCTTTCAGGATGGCGGAGATTTCTGCGGCGCGGATATCCATCAGCGGGCCTCTTTCATCGCGATCTTGATCGCATTGAGCTTGGTGCGGAGCGAACTATCGACCATGCGGCTGCCGACCTTGACGATCAGCCCGCCAATGATGGCGGGCTCGATCTTGACGTCGAAGTCGATCTCCTTGCCGCCGGTCACCGATTTGAGCGCGCCCTTGAGCGCCTCGAGATTCTTGTCGCTGAGCGGCTCGGCGACGGTCACTTCCGCGGTGACTTCACCCCTGTGGCGGGCGGCCAGCACGCGGTAGGCGCGGATCATGTCGCGCACGGCGAACAGCCGGCGGTTGGTGGTAATGACGCGCAGGAAATTGGCGGCCAGGCCGGTGATGCCGGCTTTGTCGAGAATCGCGGCCAGCGCGCGCAACTGCTCGTCGGCGCCGAATACCGGGCTACGCACCAGGCGATTGAGGTCGGGGTTTTCGGCGATCAGGGCGTCGAAACGGTCGAGATCGGCCTTAACGACGTCGACCGCCTTGTTGTCCAACGCCAACTCAAACAGAGCATTGCCGTACCGCCCAGCCATGCCGGAAATAATGGGGTCTTTGCCAGCCACTTGACGCTCGTTTTGGTTACTTCATTCACAGGCCGGGCACCGTCGCAGAACGGCGGCGCAAATGATTGGAATCCAAGAGGGAATTCCGATTCTTGAGGACGTCGCGGAAGCCCGCGGAAACCCCCATGAAATCGAGGCGCTAGCTAACACAGGGGCGGGGGCGGTGCAACATTGGCGCAGCCTGCGCCGGCATCATTCCGCGGCGCGCTGCCGGTGGACCACAATTTTGCATCCCAGGGATACCTCGCCACGCGCACGCTCGCCCTATAGCGTGCGCGGCGTTTTCCTGCTCGGGAGCCGAAGGCCAATGTCGCAAAAGGATGCCAAGCGCGACGTTGCCGCCACCGCCAAACTGCTGGTCTTGCTGCTGGCCTTCGCCTGGGGCCTCAATTGGATCGCCGCGGCGGTGGCGCTGCGCGAGGTATCGCCCTGGAGCCTGCGCTTTGCCGGCGCCGGCATCGGTGCCGCGGTCCTGTTCACCGCCGCTTTGCTGACCGGGCACAATTTGCGGGTGCCGCGCGGCGAGCACCTGCACGTGATGGTGGCCGGCTTCTTCAACGTCGCGGCGTTTCAAATCCTCTCCGGTTTCGCCCAGCTCTCCGGCGCGACCTCGCGCGCCATCGTCATCACCTATTCGATGCCGATCTGGGCGACGGTGCTGAGCTGGATCCTAATCGGCGACCGGCTGAACAAGATCGGCGCGCTGGCTTTCGCGCTTTGCGTCGCCGGATTGACGATATTGGTTTGGCCGCTGTTCGCGCACGGATTTCCGCCCTTCGTGTTCTACTCGTTCGGCTGCGCATTGAGCTGGGCTTTCGCCACCGTCTACATGAAATGGGTGAAGGCCAAGATCGAGCCGCTGGCCAACGCGGCCTGGCAGTTGCTGTTCGGATTCTTATTCATCGCCGCCGGAACTTTCGCGGTCGAAGGAACGCCGCGGCTGTGGCCGCTGTCCGCTCATTCGATGCTGGCGATCCTCTATGTCGGCTTGTTCGGCGTCGGCCTCGCGCATTTCCTGTGGTGGTCGATCGTCGGGCGGCTGCCGACCATTACGGCGTCGCTCGGCTCGCTGCTGGTGCCGGTGATCGGCGTTACCGCGTCGGCCGTCGTGCTTGGCGAACGGCCGACGGCGCCCGACATCGTCGGCTTCGTGTTGATCTTCGCGGCCGCGGCCTGCGTCCTGCTGCAGCCGAACGTGAAGCACACGGAGATGCCGGAATAATGCCGACCAAAGCGGCAGCCCACGCCAGACTGCTCGTGCTCGTCGTCGGCTTGCTGTGGGGCTTCAACTGGGTCGCCGCCCGCATCATTCTCTCGGCACTGCCGCCGTGGGCGATGCGCACCGTCGGCATCGGCCTCGGCACTTTGATCTTGTTCGCCGCCGCGGCGGTCTGGCGGGTGCGGCTGACCGTTCCGCGCGCGGAAGCCGTCAAGATTTTCATCGCCGGATTTTTCAACGTCGCCATCTTCAACGTCTGCTCGGCTTACGCGCAGGTGTACGGCACGACGTCGCGCGCCATCGTCATCGCCTATTCGATGCCGATCTGGGCGGCGCTGTTGGCGCGCATCGTGCTCAAGGAGAAACTGACGCCGGTCAAACTCGTGGCGCTCGGTTTGTGCGCCGCGGGCCTGGCGATCCTGATCGGACCGCTGGCGCGCACGGGCTTCCCGCTCGGCGCCGTGCTGGCGCTCGGCTGCGCCTGGTCCTGGGCCGCGGGGACGATCTATTTGAAATGCGCCGAAATCCGCGCGCCGATGCTGGCGGCCGCCGCGTGGCAGTTGCTGTTCGGCTGGCTGATGCTGGCCGCCGGCATGCTGTATTTCGAAGGCCTGCCGCATTTGTGGCCGCTGCCGGCGCCGGTCGTGGGCTGGATCGCCTATAACGGCCTGTTCGGCATGGGGCTGGCTTATTTTCTCTGGTTCGTCGTGGTCGACCGGCTGCCGGCGACCACCGCCACGCTCGGCTCGCTGTTGACGCCCGTGGTCGGCGTCATCGGTTCGGCGATTGTGATCGGCGAACGGCCGGGCCTGACCGACATCATCGGCTTTGCCTTGATATTCGCGGCGGCGGCGAGCGTGCTGCTGCAACCGAACGTGAAGCACACCGAATTGCCGGAGTGAGCGCGCTCGCGCCTTATAAAAAATTGCTGCGGTTTGATACGTCTTGCGCGATCCGTAGGGTCCGAGACGCAAAGACCCTTTTTGCCGACGGCCGGCATGGCTATCTCCTTGCATGACGAATGGAGCAGCCCATGTCTTTGCAAACCAAAATCGAGACGGCACAAATCCCCGGCACCGAGATCAAGCCCTCCCGCATCGCGCTGGGAACCTGGGCAATCGGTGGCTGGATGTGGGGCGGCAGCGACGACGCGCTGTCGATCCGCACCATTCAGTCCGCGGTTGATCGCGGCATCACATTGATCGACACCGCGCCGGTCTATGGCTTCGGCCATGCCGAGGAAATCGTCGGTGTGGCGCTGCGCGGCCGGCGCGCGCAGGTGGCCATCGCCACCAAAGCCGGGCTCGACTGGAAGGACGGCAAGCCGTTCCGTAACGCCAGCCGCGGCCGCATCCTGCAGGAGATCGACGATTCGCTGCGCCGGCTGCAGACCGATGTCATCGATCTTTATCAGGTGCATTGGCCCGATCCGAACGTGCCGGTGGAAGAGACCGCCGGCGCGCTGAAGGACCTGCTCACGGCCGGCAAAATCCGCGCCATCGGGGTCAGCAATTTTTCGCCGGCGCAGATGGACCGGTTCCGCGCGGTGGCGCCGCTCGCCGCCGATCAGCCGCCCTACAACATGTTCGAGCGCGAGATCGAGCGCGACGTGCTGCCTTATGCCAAGCGCAACGGCATCGCGACGCTGGCCTATGGCGCGCTTTGCCGCGGTCTCCTGGCCGGCACGATGACGGAGAAGACGAAATTTACCGGCGACGATCTGCGGCGCAGCGATCCGAAATTCCAACAGCCGCGCTTCGGACAGTATCTAAAGGCAGTGGCGGCGCTCGATCGGTTCGCGCAAGAGAATTACGGCAAGCGCGTCGTGCATCTGGCGCTGCGCTGGATCCTCGACAAGCAGGGCGAAGGCTTTGCCTTGTGGGGCGCGCGCAAGCCGGAACAGCTCGACCCGGTCGACGAGGTTTACGGCTGGTCGCTCGACGCCGCGGCCATGGCGGAGATCGACCGCATCCTCGCCGCGGCCATCGAAAGCCCAGTCGGGCCGGAATTCATGGCGCCGCCGGAGCAGGCCGCGGCCTAGAAGAAGCTCTGCGGATCGATGTCGACCTCGAGCCGCACATTGCTGCGCGGCTTGGGGGCGGCGGCGAGCCATTGCCGCAAATAGGCCGACAGATCAAAGCCGCGCGGCGCTTTCACCAGCACACGGAAACGATGGCGGCCGCGCACCACCGCGACCGGCGCCTCGGCGGGACCGAGCACGCGCACGTTCTCGTCCTTCGGCGCGGCAGAGGCCAGCGTGCGGCCATAGGATTCCGCGGTGTGCCGCTCGTTGGCGGTGATCACCAGGCTCGCCAGCCGCCCGAACGGCGGGTAGCCGGTCTTTTCGCGCAGCGCGATCTCGCTCGAATAGAACGCCTCGCGGTCGCCCAGGATCAGCGCCTTCATCACCGGATGCTCGGGCTGGTGCGTCTGCAGAAAGCCGATGCCGCGGCCCTCCTCGCGGCCGGCGCGGCCGACCACCTGATGCAAAAGCTGGAACGTGCGCTCGGCGGCGCGCGGATCGCCGTTGCCGAGCCCCAAGTCGGCGTCGACGATGCCGACCAGGTTGAGCTTGGGGAAATGATGGCCCTTGGCGACCAGTTGCGTGCCGATGACGATGTCGAAGCGGCCTTCTGCCACGTCGTCGAGCTCCTGACGCAGACGTTCCATGGATTCCACCAGGTCGCTCGACAAGACCAGAATGCGCGCGCCGGGGAACAGCTCGGCCGCTTCGTGCTCCAGCCGCTCGACGCCCGGGCCGATCGGCGCGAAGCTTTCGGTGGCGTGGCATTGCGGGCACTCCGCCGGCGGCGGCATGGAGAAGCCGCAATGGTGGCAGACCAAGCGCCGCTTGAAGCGGTGATCAACCAGCCAGGCGTCGCAATGCGGACATTGCAGGCGGAAGCCGCAGGCGCGGCAGAGCGTCAGCGGCGCGAAGCCGCGGCGATTAAGGAACAAGAGTGCCTGCTGACGGCTTTCGAGCGCGTTCTTGACCGCCTCGGCCAGCCGCGGCGCGATGAAGCGGCCGCGCGGCGGGCCTTCGCTGCGCATGTCGATGGCCTCGATCATCGGCAAATGGGCGCCACCGAAACGTTCCGGCAAGTGAATGCGCTTGTAGCGGCCGCGCCGCGCGTTGACTTCGGATTCGACGGACGGCGTCGCCGAAGCGAGCACCACCGGAATTTTCGCCACGCTGCCGCGCACCACCGCCATGTCGCGGGCGTGATAATGCGCGCCGTCCTCCTGTTTGTAGGCGGGGTCGTGTTCTTCATCCACCACGATAAGCCCGAGATCGGCGTAAGGAAGAAACAGCGCCGAGCGCGCGCCGACCACCACCGACACCTCGTTCGCCGCCACCGCCGCCCAGGTGCGCGCGCGCGTGCGCGGCGAAAGCTGCGAATGCCATTCGGCGGGCTTTGTGCCAAAGCGGGCGGTGAAACGGTCGAGCGACTGCGACGTGAGCGCGATCTCCGGCATCAGGATCAGCGCCTGGCGCCGGCGCCGGATATTTTCCGCCACCGCTTCAAAATAGACTTCGGTTTTTCCCGAGCCGGTGACGCCGTCAAGCAGTGTCACGGTATAGCCGCCCTGCTCGACCGTGGTGCGTAGCGCATCGGCGGCGGCGAGTTGGCCGAGCGAGAATTCCGGCTTGCGAAAATCCGGATCGGGCGCCCTCGTCACCGGCTCCGGCGGCAGCACAATGGTTTCCAGCGTGCCTTCGTCGATCAGCCCGTCAATCACACCCACGCTTGCGCCCGCTTCGCGCGCGGCGTCGCTTTTGGCACGCGTGAAGCCGTCGGCGAAGACGCCAAGCACGCGCGCGCGCGCCGGTGTCATGCGCGCCGGCGGCGGCCCGACGAGCCGCACGCCGATGCGTTCGCGCGCTGGGCCGAGATGTTCACCCATGCGCAGCGCCATGCGCAGCACCGTGCCGCGCGGCGCCAGCGTGTAGTCGGCAACCCAATCGACGAATTTACGCAGTTCGGGTTTGAGCGGCGGCACGTCGAGCTTGCCGGTCACATCTTTCATGCGGTTGTGCAGGCGCGGATTGGGCGTCGGGTTGTCGGCCCAGACCACGCCCATGGTCTCGCCGCGTGCGCCCAACGGCACGGCCACCAGATCGCCAGGCTCAAGCTCCATGCCCGCCGGCACCCGGTAGGAATAGCTCTGGTCCAGCGCCACCGGCACCAGGACATCGACAACGCGCGTGCTCATAGTGATGGATCTAGGCCGATTCCGCGCGCTTAAGGAAGGGTGAAGAAAACGGTGACACTCTGCCTGCCATGAACACCCTCGCCGCCCCCGACGTCTCGGCCGAAATCAGCCGTTGGCTCGGCTATCTAGGCGCCGAAAAGCGCATGTCCGGAAAGACGCTGGAGGCCTATGCGCGCGACGTCAGCCAGTTCCTCGATTTCCTCAACCGGCATCTGGGCGGCCCGCCATCGCTGAAGGCTTTGGCCAAGCTCACGCCCGCCGATGTGCGCGCCTTCATGGCGGCGCGGCGTAGCGAGGGCCTGAGCAGCCGTTCGCTGATGCGGGTGATGGCAGGCGCCCGCTCGTTCGCGCGCTTTCTCGAGCGCAACGGCAAAGGTAAAGTCGGCGCCCTGAGTGCCGTGCGTGCGCCCAAAGTCGGCAAAACACTGCCGAAGCCGCTGGCCATCGCCGCGGCCAAACGCGTCGCCGATACCAAGTCGCGCGCCGGCGACACCCGCGAACCGTGGATCCTCGCCCGCGATGCCGCCGTGCTGGGCCTGCTCTACGGCTCCGGCCTGCGCATTTCGGAAGCGCTCTCGCTCAAGCGCAAGGACTTCAGCGCGCGCGACACCATCACCGTCATCGGTAAGGGCAACAAGACCCGCATGGTGCCGGTACTGCCGCAGGTCGCTAAGCTGATCGCCGACTATATCGCGCTCTGCCCGCTCGCTCTGCCGGACAATGGCCCGTTGTTCGTCGGCGCCCGCGGCGGAGAACTGTCGCCGCGCGTCGTGCAACTGGCGATGGCCACCATGCGCGGCGCGCTCGGCCTGCCCGACAGCGCGACGCCGCACGCCTTGCGCCATTCTTTCGCCACCCATCTGTTGGCACGCGGCGGCGACCTGCGCGCCATCCAGGAACTGCTCGGGCACGCGTCGCTGTCGACCACGCAAATCTACACGGCGGTCGATTCCGAACGTTTACTCGAGGTTTATGCCAGCGCTCATCCGCGGGCCTAACAGCCCCTTGCCCAGGCCTTAAGTTTCATATCAAGGTCGCCGCCCTATTCACCGCGGGAGAGGGCGATGAGCGCACACGAAAACCTGGAACATGTCGAGCACGCTGAACATGCTTCGCATGGCGGCAACAAGAAGATCGCCCTGCTGATTTCGGTGCTGGCGCTATTCCTGGCGTTTTCCGAAACGCTGGGCAAGAGCGCGCAGACCGCCGCCATCACCCACAATGTCACGTCCAACGACCTGTGGGCGTTCTACCAGGCCAAGCATATTCGCGGCACCATACTGCGCACCGGGGCCGAGCAGTTGAAGGCCGAGGCCGACCGTACCACCGACCCCGCCGAGAAGGCCCGCCTAACGAAAACGGTCGATGGCTGGATCAAGCTGGCCGGCCGTTATGACGACGACCCGGAGGGCAAAGAAGGCCGCAAGCAGCTCGCCGAGCGCGCCAAGCAATCCGAGGAAAAGCGTGAACTGGCCATGTCGCGCTATCACCATTACGAGCTTGCTTCCGCCTTGTTCCAGATCGGTATCGTGCTGGCCTCGGCCCAGGTGATCACCGGCATGATCGTGCTGGGTTGGCTGTCCGGCCTGCTCGGCGTAGTCGGATTGGCCTTCACCGGCATCGGCTTCTGGGCGCCGCACCTGGTGCATCTGTTCTAGGGTGTCCTCGCCCTGATAGGATGAGCTAGACGCCTTCGTGACGGCTATTTTTGAACCGGGCAGGAAACCTTCATGACCGTCTCCCTTTCAGGCATGCGCGCGGTGCTGGCCGCCGTTCTCTTGAGTCTCACCGTTTCGGCCTGCGGCTACAACGCCATTCCGACGGCCGAGGAACAAGCCAAGGCGAAATGGGCGGATGTGCAGAACAACTATCAGCGCCGTTCCGACCTCATTCCCAATCTGGTCGCCACCGTCCAGGGCTATGCCAAACAGGAGCGCGAGGTTCTCACCGCCGTGGTCGAGGCGCGCGCCAAGGCGACGCAAGTCAAGATCGACGCGTCGCAGCTCACCGATCCGGAAAAGCTGAAGCAATTCCAGGCCGCGCAGAGCCAGCTCACCGGCGCGCTCGGCCGGCTGCTCGCGGTCAGCGAGAATTATCCGGAACTCAAGTCGAACCAGAATTTTCTCGCGTTGCAGTCCCAGCTTGAAGGCACCGAGAACCGCATAGCGGTCGCCCGGCGCGACTACATCGAGGCGGTGCGGGTCTACAATACCCAGCTCAAGACCTTCCCCGGCATCCTATGGGCCGCGACGTTCTTCCGCGCCAACAAGCCGATGGCCGAGTTCTCGGCCAACGAAAACGCGCAGACGCCGCCGCAAGTGAAATTCTGATAGCCGGCCGCGGGGCCTCGCCATGACCATCCGAGGCCCAGCGGCGCAGTCGGCAGGACTGGCCCGCCGCCTTGCCATCGCCGTGGCGGTCCTGGCCTGCGCGGTCGCCGTCGCGCTCGCGCTGACCTTTCCGCCACTCTCCGGCCGCGTCGTCGATCAGGCGAATATCATTTCGGCCGACACGCGCGCCGCGATCGAGATAAAGCTCGGCGATCTCGAAGCCAAATCCGGCATCCAGTTCGTCGTCGCCACCGTCGCCTCGCTCGAAGGCCAGGAGATCGAGCCTTACGCCAACGCGCTGTTCCGCACCTGGGGGCTCGGCGAAAAAGCCAAGAACAACGGCGTGCTGCTGCTGGTGGCGCCGAAAGAGCACCGCGTCCGCATCGAAGTCGGCTACGGCCTTGAAGGCACGCTCACCGATGCGCTGTCGAAGATCATCATCACCAACGCCATAACGCCGCATTTCAAGAACGGCGATTTCAGCGGCGGCATTGCGCGCGGCGTCGACGACATCATCACGGTGCTCACCACCGATTCCTCGGAATGGCAGCCGCGCCCTGCGGTAAGGCTCGACCATCCGCAGACCGAAGATCCGATGGGCTGGCTGATCATCTTCGGCATCATCGCGGTGCTTTCCGGAATGATCGTTTCCCCCGGCTTCCGCTGGTTCGTCTTGAATGTGGCCATAGACATCCTGCTCAGTTCGGGCAGCTCTAGCGGCGGCGGATCGTCGGGCGGCGGCGGCTTTTCCGGCGGCGGCGGGTCGTCGGGCGGCGGCGGGGCTTCGGGGAGCTGGTGATGAGCATTTCCGCGCAGGACCGCAAACGCATTTCCAGCGCCATCCGCGCCGCCGAGGCCAAGACCTCGGGCGAGATCGTCTGCGTGCTGGCGCGCACATCCACCAACGCCACGGCGTTGCCGATTTTTATTGCCGCGGTGGCCGCGCTGGCGCTGCCTTGGGGCCTGGTGAGTTTCACGGTAATGACCGTCTATTCGATGCTCTCGCTGCAAGTCATCGTCTTCGCGGCGCTGATGGCGATCCTCAGCCTGCCGCGCGTGCGGGCCGCGCTGGTGCCGCCGAAGGCGCGCCGCGCCGTCGCGCATCGCGCCGCCATGGCGCAGTTCACGGCGCGCGGCATCGGCCGCAACCCGGAAAGCTCCGGGATTCTGATCTTCGTTTCGCTGGCCGAACGCTATGCCCGCATTATCGCCGATGAGCGAATTGCGGCGAAGGTGCCGCAATCGCATTGGCAAGCGGCCATCGACGCGCTGATCGCGCATATGCGCGATGGCCGCATCGCGGACGGTTTTGTCACAGCCATAGATTCATGCGGCAACGAACTCGCCAAGCATTTTCCGCGCAGCGCGGCGAGCCACGATGAACTGCCGGACCGGATTCATCTGATCTAGATCCGAACCGGGCCGCGGAATCGCGGCGGGGTTCACGCCGCGCGGCTGCGATAGGCGCGGCGCCGCAGCCGCATCAGTCGGCGCAGAAAGCGTCCGGCGCGCTGTGGCTTCAACAGCCAGGTCAGTTGCTTCACGCGTTCGCGAACCGGCTCGGTGATCTCGTGCGCCCAATCGCGCGCCCACATGAACCAATCGAACATCCGGGCGAACCAGGCCATCTGCAAAAGCTTGCCGCGCGTCGCATCGAACACGAAAGCGGTGATGCCGAGGCCGAGCAGCTTGGCCACGATCAGCACCAGACCGGCGGCGAGCCATTGCCGTTTGGCGAGGAAAAAGACCTCGAGGAATTTGAGCGGCAGCAGCACGACGAAGGGTATGATGAAGACGGCGAGCGCCGCCCAAGGCGGCAAGTCTTCGATGACACGCTTGAGCCAGAGTTTCACCCGGCCCCAGGGAAGGAGATTGACGGCGCGCGCGACGATGGGCTCGAGATGATCCCAAAGCCAGGCTTCCAGCAGAAACAGCAGGGCGAGAATAACCCAGAGCGGGCGGAGCCAACGGCGCATGGGTGAAATATAGGCGCGATTAGGGCCGCAAGTAAGGCACAACTTGCCCCGGATGCGGCGCAACACGAGCGCAGCGAAGTGGTGCGCCGCTGATCCGGGGCCCAGCTTAAGATACCGGGGTCCCGGGTCTGCAGCGCACCGCTAACGCGCTGCGCAGCGCCCGAGACACGGTCACGTTCTCACCCTGCCACCATCGACGTTCAGCGTTTGCCCGGTGATGAAGGCCGAATTGTCGCTGGTCAGAAATGACGCCGCGCCGACCAGATCGTCAGGCACTTCCGGGCGCTTGATCGCCTGCATCTGCGCGACCGCGGTGAATTCCTCGTCCATGGTCTTGAAGGCGGGGCGGGGGCTACGCACCAGCGTGCCGGGCGAGCGCGTCAGGCCCGGGGCGATGGCGTTGACGGTGATGCCGTCGCCGGCGAGATCGGAAGCCAGCGCGCGGGTGAAGCCGACAATGCCGCCTTTGCTGGCGACATAATGCGCAAAGCCGGTGACCACCGAGCCGAGCGTCGACGACGCGAGGTTGACGACGCGGCCCCATTTGCGCGCGCGCATGCCGGGCACGAAGACCGCGGTCACCAAAAACGTGCCGTCGAGATTGATCGAAAGAACTTTTCGCCAATCGGCGAAGGTCATGTCGGCGAATTCCTTTTGCGGGAAGATGCCGGCGCAATTGATGACGATGTCGACGTGGCTGAATTTGGCGTTCACCGCCTTGGCCATGGCGGCGACCGACTCTTCTGACGACACGTCAGTCTTGACGTAGATCGCCTGCCGGCCGGCGGCTTCCACCAATTTCACGGTCTCGGCGCCGTCGACGAGATCGACCACCGCGATATGCACGCCGTCCTCGGCCAGCCGCTTGGCGAAGGCCTGCCCGATGCCGCCGGCAGATCCGCTGATGACAGCGACTTTGTCCTTGTGACCCTTGGCCATTGTTTCTCCCTGCGAAAATTTTTGATTGTCATTCCGGGCGAGCCGCAAAGCGGCGAGACCCGGAATCCATAACCCCGGTCTGAATGCGAGTCGATGGGCCTCGGAGTATGGATTCCGGGTTCGCGCACTTCGTGCGCGCCCCGGAATGACGGCGCGCTACATATGAATCGCGCGCTTGGCCACCGCCATGGCGGCTTCCTTCACCGCCTCGGGCAGCGTCGGATGCGCGTGGCAGGTGCGCGCGATGTCCTCCGCCGAAGCGCCGAACTCCATGGCCAGCACCGCTTCCGCGATCATGTTGCCGGCATCGGCGCAAACGAGATGCACGCCGAGCACGCGGTCGGTCTTGGCGTCGGCCAGAATCTTTACGAAGCCTTCGCTAGTCATGTTCACCTTGGCGCGGCCGTTGGCGGTCATCGGAAACTTGCCGACATTGTAAGCGACGCCGGCGGCCTTCAACTCTTCTTCCGATTTTCCGACCGTGGCGATTTCCGGATAGGTGTAGACGACGTTCGGGATGGCGTCGTAGTTCACGTGACCGGCCTGCCCGACCAGGATCTCTGCCAGCGCCACGCCTTCGTCCTCGGCCTTGTGCGCGAGCATCGGCCCGGCGATGACGTCGCCGATCGCCCAGATGCCGGGCACGTTTGTCGCGTAATAGTGATCGACCACGACGCGGCCGCGCTCATCCAATTTGACGCCGGCTTCCTTGAGACCGAGTCCCTCGGTGTAGGGCACGCGGCCGATGGCGATGAGCACCACATCGGCTTCGATCGTTTCGGCGCTGCCGGCCGGTTCCACGATCTTGGCCTTCTCCACGCTGGCTTTGAGTTTCTTGCCCGAGGTGTCGACCGCCGTCACCTTGGACGACAGCTTGAACGACATTCCTTGTTTTTCGAAAAGCCGCTGCGCCTGGCGGCGCACTTCGCCGTCCATGCCGGGCAAAACGCCATCCATGAATTCGACCACCGTCACCTTAGCGCCGAGCCGCCGCCAGACCGAGCCGAGCTCGAGGCCGATGACGCCGGCGCCGACTACCAGCAGATGTTCCGGCACTTTATCGAGCGCGAGCGCACCGGTCGACGACACGATACGCTTCTCGTCGATTTCGATGCCTTTGAGCCGCGCCACATCGGAGCCGGTGGCGATGACGATCGATTTCGTGTCGAGCACCTGCGTCTTGCCGTCGGCACCTTTCACTTCGACCTTGCCGGGCGCAGCGACGCAGCCAGCGCCGAAAAAAGTATCGACCTTGTTCTTCTTGAGCAGGAACTCGACGCCCTTGACGTTGCCGTCGACGCCCTGGTCCTTGAACGCCATCATGGCCGCAAGATCGAGCTTGGGCGCCGGCACGCCGATGCCCATCTTGCCGAAGCTGTGGCCGGCCTCTTCGAACAGTTCGGAGGCGTGCAGCAGCGCCTTCGACGGGATGCAGCCGATGTTGAGACAGGTGCCGCCGAAGGTCGAGCGTTTCTCGACCACCGCGGTTTTCAGGCCGAGCTGCGCCGCACGGATGGCGCAGACATAGCCGCCGGGGCCGGTGCCGATGACGATGAGGTCGTAAGAAGCCATGACAATCACCTATCGATTGTCATTGCCGAGCTTGTCCCGGCAATCCCGATCATGTGGCAAAGTGGTGCCGACCTAAGCGGGGTGGCCGGGACAAGCCCGGCCACGACAGGAAAACGATTACAAATCCAGCACCAGCCGCGCGGGGTCCTCCAGCACGTCCTTCACCCGCACCAAGAAGGTGACCGCCTCGCGGCCGTCGACGATGCGGTGGTCGTAGGACAGCGCCAGATACATCATCGACCGCGCTTCGATCTTGCCGTCGTGCACCACGGGCCGCTCCTGGATCTTGTGCATGCCGAGGATGCCGGACTGCGGCGCGTTGAGGATCGGCGTCGACATCAGCGAGCCGTAGACGCCGCCGTTCGAGATGGTGAAGGTGCCGCCCTGTATTTCCTCGATCTTGAGCTGGCCGTCGCGCGCGCGCTTGCCGAAATCATTGATGGTCTTTTCGATTTGTGCGAGCGACATCGCCTCGGCATCGCGCACCACCGGCACCACCAGGCCGCGTTCGGTGCCGACCGCGACGCCGATGTGGTAATAATTCTTGTAAACGATATCGCTGCCGTCGATCTCGGCGTTGACGGCGGGGATTTCCTTCAGGGCCTGGATGCAGGCGCGCACGAAGAAGCCCATGAAGCCGAGCTTCACGCCGTGCTTCTTCTCGAACAGCTCTCTGTATTGATTGCGCAACGCCATCACCGCGCCCATGTCGACCTCGTTGAAGGTCGTCAGCATGGCGGCGGTGTTCTGCGCGTCCTTCAGCCGGCGCGCGATGGTCTGGCGCAGCCGCGTCATATGCACGCGCTCTTCGCGCGCAGCATCGTCGGCCGGCGACGGCGCGCGCATCTGCACCGCGGCAGCGGTGGCCGCGACCGGTGTCGGGGCCGCGGCGGCGCGTTCGATCGCCGCCATCATGTCGCCTTTGGTGACCTGGCCGTGCATGCCGGAGCCCTGCACCTTGGCGGCGTCGATGCCGCTTTCCGCCGCCATTTTGCGCACCGACGGCGGCAAAGGCATGGAGGACGCCGCGGGCGCTGGAGCGGATGCCGGTTTCGGCGCTTCGGGCGGCTTGGCGGCGGCGGGCGCGGCTTTGGCGGGCGCACCGGCGCCGTCCGTGATCTGGCCGAGCAGCGCGGCAACGCCGACGGTGTCGCCGGTCTTGGCGGCGATCTCGGACAACACGCCGGCAGCGGGCGCCGGAACCTCGAGCGTGACCTTGTCGGTTTCGAGTTCGACCAGCGGCTCGTCCACCGCCACCGCATCGCCCGGCTGCTTGAACCATTTGCCGACGGTCGCTTCGGTGACCGATTCGCCGAGGGTGGGCACGCGGATGTCAGCCATGGTCAACACCTGTCCAATTCAATCTCTGATGTCATCACCCGCGAAGGCGGGTGATCCAGTAATCACCGATTTTGCGATATCGCAGCGGCGGTGATTAATGGGTCCCGCCTGCGCGGGGACGACGCCTCACGTTCATCCCAACGCCTCTTCCAGCAATTGCTTGAGCTGCGCCAGGTGCTTCGGCATCTGCCCGACCGCGGTCGAGGCGGAAGCCGGCCGCCCGGCATAGCGAAGGTGGCGGTGCTTGGCGCCGATCTGGTTGAGAATCCATTGCAGGAACACGTCGACGAAGAACCAGGCGCCCATATTGCGCGGTTCTTCCTGGCACCACACCATCTCGGCCTGCTTGAAGCGCGACAGCTCGGACAACAGCGCCTTGGTCGGGAACGGATAGAGCTGCTCGACGCGCAACAGATAGATGTCGTCGATGCCGCGTTTCTCGCGTTCCTCGTAGAGATCGAAATAGACCTTGCCCGTGCACATAATAAGACTGCGGATCTTGTCGTCGGGGACGAGCTTGATCTTTTCGTTCGGCAGCGCCTGCGCGTCGTCCCACAGCAGCCGGTGGAACGCGGTGCCGGCCGCCATCTCGTCGAGCCGGGACACCGCGCGCTTGTGGCGCAGCAAGCTCTTCGGCGTCATCAGGATCAGCGGCTTGCGGAATTCGCGCTTCAATTGCCGGCGCAGGGCGTGGAAGTAGTTGGCCGGCGTGGTGAGGTTCGCCACCTGCATGTTGTCTTCCGCGCACATCTGCAGGAAGCGCTCGAGCCGCGCGCTGGAATGTTCCGGGCCCTGGCCCTCGTAGCCGTGCGGCAGCAGGCAGACCAGGCCGGACATGCGCAGCCACTTGCGTTCGCCGGATGAGATGAACTGGTCGAACACCACCTGCGCGCCGTTGGCGAAGTCGCCGAACTGCGCCTCCCACAGCGTCAGCGCGTTCGGCTCGGCGGTGGAATAGCCGTATTCGAAACCGAGCACGGCTTCTTCCGACAGGCTCGAATTGAGCACCTCGAAGCGTGCCTGGCCCTCACCGAGATGATTGAACGGCGTGTGGCGCTCCTCGGTCTGCTGATCGAACAGCACCGAATGACGCTGCGAGAAGGTGCCGCGCTCCGAATCCTGGCCGGACAGGCGGACGGGGTGACCGTCCTTGAGCAGCGCGCAGAACGACGAGCGCCTCGGCGGTGGACCAATCGATGCCCTCGCCCGTCTCGATCGTCTTGGCGCGATGATCGAGGAAACGCTGGATGGTCTTGTGGACGTGGAATTCTTGCGGGACCGACGTGATCTTCTTGCCGATCTCGCGCAGTTCGGCGATGTCGACGCCGGTATTGCCGCGGCGCGGATCCTCGATGCCATGCGCGGCCTTGAGCCCCGACCAGCGGCCGTCGAGCCAGTCGGCCTTGTTCGGCTTGTAGCCGAGCGCCGACTCGTATTCGGCGTCGAGCCGGGCGCGCCAGTCGGCCTTCATCTTGTCGACTTCGCCGGCGGTGACGACGCCTTCGCCGATTAGCTTCTTCGAGTAGATTTCCAGCGTGGTCGGATGCGCGCGGATCTTCTGGTACATCAGCGGCTGGGTGAACGAGGGCTCGTCGCCTTCGTTGTGGCCGAAACGCCGGTAGCAGAACATGTCGATGACCACCGGCCGCTGGAATTTCTGCCGGTATTCGGTCGCCACCTTGGCGGCGAAGGTGACCGCTTCCGGATCGTCGCCGTTGACGTGGAAAATCAACGCCTCGATCATCTTGGCGACGTCGGACGGATAGGGCGAAGAGCGCGAATAGCGCGGATAGGTCGTGAAGCCGATCTGGTTGTTGACGATGAAATGGATCGAGCCGCCGGTGCGGTAGCCCTTGAGATCCGACAGGCCGAAGCATTCCGCCACCACGCCCTGGCCGGCGAAAGCGGCGTCGCCGTGCATGAGCAGCGGCATCACCATCCGCCGTTCGTCGGGCGTGGCGCCGTGCTGGTCCTGCTTGGCGCGCACCTTGCCGAGCGCCACCGGATCGACGATCTCCAGATGCGACGGATTGGGAGCGAGCGACAGATGCACCTTGTTGCCGTCGAACTCGCGGTCCGATGAGGCGCCGAGGTGATATTTCACGTCGCCCGAGCCTTCGGTCTCGTCCGGCGTCGACGAGCCGCCCTTGAATTCGTGGAACAGCGCGCGGTGCGGCTTGCCCATCACCTGCGTGAGCACGTTCAAGCGGCCGCGATGCGGCATGCCGAGCACGATTTCCTTCACGCCGAGATTGCCGCCGCGCTTGATGATCTGCTCGAGCGCCGGGATCAGCGATTCGCCGCCGTCGAGACCGAAGCGCTTGGTGCCGGTGTATTTGACGTCGAGGAATTTCTCGAAGCCTTCGGCTTCCACCAGCTTATTGAGGATGGCGCGCTTGCCTTCGCGGGTGAAGGTGATTTCCTTGTCGCGGCCTTCGATGCGCTCCTGGATCCAGCCCTTCTGCGCGGCATTGGAGATGTGCATGAACTCCACGCCCAGCGTCTGGCAATAGGTGCGGCGCAGGATGGCGACGATCTCGCGCATAGACGAGAATTCGAGGCCGAGCACTTTGTCGAGGAAGATGCGGCGGTCCATGTCGGCTTCGGTGAAACCGTAGGAGCGCGGTTCGAGCTCTTCCTCGTTCGGCTCGGCCTGGATGCCGAGCGGATCGAGTTTGGCGTGGAAATGGCCGCGCATGCGGTAGGCGCGGATCAGCATCAGCGCGTGGATGGAATCGCGCGTGGCCTGCTGCACTTCGGTCGAGGAAATCTCGACGCCTTTGCCCTGCGCTTTGGCTGTAATTTTCTCGCCGATGCGTTTTTCGGTTTCCGCCCATTGCCCGTCGAGCGCGGCGACCAGATCGCCGTCCGGGCGCAGCGGCCAATTCGGTTTTGTCCAGGAGGCCCCGCGCGCGCTTTTGACGACGTCCGCGCCCTCGTCCTTCAGGCTCTTGAAGAACTCGCGCCACTCGGCCTCGACCGCGGCCGGGTCGCTTTCATACTTGGCGTAGAGGTCTTCGATGTAGGCGGCGTTGCCGCCGTAGAGGAACGAAGTGCGGGCAAAGGCTGCATTGGCGTCCTGGCGGGACATGGCTGATCGATCCTTGCGGGACTGAAAAACCCGCGGTTGCAGCGGCGAAGTCCCAATCGACCCCGCTGCCGCCCGGCGAATCTCGTTTTAACGCTATTTATGACGCCTGTAAGTCTACAAAAGGCCTAGGACTGAATCAGGATTTCAGTACTTCTACCAGGGTTTTCCCGATTCGGGCCGGCGACGGCGAGACCTTGATGCCCGCCGATTCCATGGCCGCGATTTTGGACTCGGCATCGCCCTTGCCGCCGGAAATGATCGCCCCGGCATGGCCCATGCGCCGCCCGGGAGGCGCCGTGCGCCCGGCAATGAAGCCGACCATCGGCTTCTTGCGGCCGCGCTTGGCCTCGTCCTTAAGGAACTGCGCGGCGTCCTCTTCGGCCGAGCCGCCGATTTCGCCGATCATGACGATCGACTTGGTCTTCGGGTCGCCTAGGAACATCTCCAGCACCGCGATGAATTCGGTGCCCTTGACCGGATCGCCGCCGATGCCGACCGCGCTGGTCTGGCCCAAATTCTCGCGGGTGGTCTGGAACACCGCCTCATAGGTGAGCGTGCCGGAGCGCGACACGATGCCGACCGTGCCCGGCTTGAAGATGTTGCCCGGCATGATGCCGATCTTGCATTCGCCCGCGGTCATCACGCCGGGACAGTTCGGTCCGATCAGCCGCGACTTCGAGCCGGAGAGCGCGCGCTTGACCTTGACCATGTCCATCACCGGGATGCCCTCGGTGATGCAGACGATGAGCGGGACTTCCGCCTGGATCGCTTCGCAAATGGCGTCGGCCGCGCCCGGCGGCGGCACGTAAATCACGCTGGCGTCGCAGCCGGTCTGTTCGCGGGCCTGCGCGACGGTGTCGAACACCGGCAGATCGAGATGGGTCGAGCCGCCTTTGCCCGGCGAAGTGCCGCCGACCATCTTGGTGCCGTAGGCAATGGCCATTTGGGAATGGAAGGTGCCGTTCTTGCCGGTGAAGCCCTGGCAGATGACCTTGGTGTTCTTGTCGATCAGGATGGACATTAAAACCTCATTTCCCCGTCAGGGAAGACGCACGAGCGAGACGAAGGCGACAACGAGCACGCACACGCCGCCGATCAAGAAGAACGTGCCGTCGACGAAGGTCGTCGCCTGGTACCATGTGGACCACATGCGCCGCTTGTCGGCCGGATCGCGATTTTTCCAAGCCAGCGCCTGCATGACGCCGATCGCCAGCAGGACCATGCTCATCACGAGCAGAATGAGCGGCTGCATGTTCATGATGCGCGCGCTCCATGGCTGTTACGCCGCCGCTTTCACGGCCTTGACGATTTTCTGCGCGGCGTCGTCGAGATCATCGCCCGATGTCACATTGAGTTTGGACTCGGCGATGATCTTCTTGCCGAGTTCGACATTGGTGCCTTCCAGGCGAACCACCAGCGGCACTTTCAATCCGACTTCCTTCACCGCGGCCACCACGCCCTCGGCGATCACGTCGCATTTCATGATGCCGCCGAAGATGTTGACCAGGATGCCCTTCACGCTGGGGTCGGAGGTGATGATCTTGAACGCCGCCGTGACCTTTTCCTTGGTGGCGCTGCCGCCGACATCGAGGAAGTTGGCCGGCGCCATGCCGTAGAGCTTGATGATATCCATGGTGGCCATGGCGAGACCGGCGCCGTTGACCATGCAGCCGATCGAACCGTCGAGCGCGATGTAATTGAGGTCGAACTTCGAGGCCTCGGTTTCCTTCTCGTCTTCCTCGCTGAGATCGCGCAACGCGACGATGTCGGGATGGCGGTAGAGCGCGTTGTCGTCAAAGCCGACCTTGGCGTCGAGGCAGATCAGCTTGTTGTCCTTGGTCACCACCAGCGGATTGATTTCCAGCATGCTCATGTCCTTGCTGGTGAAGGCGGCATAAAGCTTGGGCAGGATGACCTCGACCTGCTTGGCGAGATCGCCGCTGAGCTTGAGCATCTGCGCCACGCGGCGGCCGTGATGCGGCATGATGCCGGTGGCCGGATCGACCGAGAAAGTGAGGATCTTCTCGGGCGTCTTGTGCGCCACTTCCTCGATGTCCATGCCGCCTTCGGTGGAGACCACAAAGGCGACGCGCGAGGTTTCGCGGTCGATCAGCGCCGACAGATAGAACTCGCGGTCGATGGCCGAGCCTTCCTCGATATAGAGGCGGTTGACCTTCTTGCCGCTTGGGCCGGTCTGATGCGTGACCAGCGTGGAACCGAGAATACGGGTGGCTTCCTTCTTCACGTCGTCGATGGATTTGACCACCTTGACGCCGCCGGCCTTGCCGCGGCCGCCGGCATGGATCTGCGCCTTGACCACCCAGACCGGACCGCCGAGTTCCTCGGCGCCCTTGAGCGCTTCGTCGACGCTGAATGCCGGCGCACCGCGCGGCACCGGCACGCCGAATTCACGCAACACCGCTTTAGCCTGATACTCGTGAATGTTCATGAGATGCTCCCGGCGGCAAGCCGGTCTGTCCTAGTTGGCGAGCGTGGGGGCGATCTTCTTGCAAGCCTCGACCAGGCCCTGCACGGAAGCGACCGATTTTTCGAACGCCGCGCGTTCGGCGCTGTTGAGCTCGATCTCGACGATGCGCTCGACGCCCTTGGCGCCGATCACCACCGGCACGCCGACGTAGAGATCCTTGATGCCGTATTCGCCGTTGAGCCAGGCGGCGCACGGCAGCACGCGCTTCTTGTCGAGCAGATAGCTTTCCGCCATGGCAATGGCGGATGCCGCCGGCGCGTAGAACGCCGAGCCGGTCTTCAAAAGGTTGACGATTTCGGCGCCGCCATTGGCGGTGCGCTTGATGATCTCGTCGACGTGCGCCTGCGTGGTCCAGCCCATCTTCACCAGATCGGGCACCGGAATGCCGGCGACCGCCGAATAACGGATCAGCGGCACCATCGTGTCGCCGTGGCCGCCGAGCACGAAGGCGGTGACGTCTTCCACCGAGACGTTGAATTCATCGGCGAGGAAATAACGGAAGCGCGCCGAATTGAGCACGCCGGCCATGCCGACCACTTTCTGCTGCGGCAGACCGCAGGATTTCTGCAAGGCCCAGACCATGGCGTCGAGCGGGTTGGTGATGCAGATCACGAAGGCATCGGGCGCGTATTTCTTGATGCCGGCGCCAACCTGTCCCATCACCTTGAGATTGATGTCGAGCAGATCGTCGCGGCTCATGCCCGGCTTGCGCGGCACGCCGGCGGTGATGATGCAGATGTCGGCGCCTTCGATCGCCTCGTAGCTGTTGGTGCCGGTGATCTTGGCGTCAAAATCATTGACAGGCGAGGATTCGGCGATATCGAGCGCCTTGCCCTGCGGGATGCCTTCCATGACGTCGAACATCACGACGTCGCCAAGCTGCTTGAGACCGATGAGGTGGGCGAGGGTACCGCCGATCTGGCCGGCACCGATCAAGGCAATTTTATTGCGCGCCATGGTGGGAAAACTCTCGAATGCTGAAAGCCGCAGGACGCGGCCAAGCGTGGCTTATCGAGTTTGCTGTATTGCAGCAATACGGTCCTGTACTTAACTCGACCGTGTATACATTATACCAGCAGACGTTTTGCCCGGAGTCCAGTCCCCGTTTGGCTCCGGGCCGCCGCGCTCAGCGTTTGCGGATCGCCGGGTCCTGCATCAACTCCAACTGGATCTGCTGGATTTCGGCCAGCCGCTCCCATTGCCGGGTGAGGATGTGGTCGATTTTTTCATGCAGGTGCCGGATCTCCAGCTCGGCCTTGAGATTGACCCGGTAATCGTTCTCCGACCGCAGGCGATCCTTCGCCTCCTGACGCTTCTGGCTCATCATGATGATCGGCGCCTGAATGGCCGCCAGACACGACAGGACGAGGTTGAGCAGGATGTAGGGATAGGGGTCGAAGCGGTCCTGCTCGATGATGACCGCGTTGAACGCCATCCATATTACAAGGATGACGAAAAAAATGATGATGAACGTCCAACTGCCGCCGAAGCTCGCCAGATGATCCGATAACCGCTCGCCGAACGTGCGCTGGCCGACCCACTCGGCTTCGATGTTTTCGGCCAGCGTCTCGTGGTCGGCGAGGCTTTGCACCACTTCCTGCTCAAGCTTGGTGAGTTCGCCGCGTTCCTGCCCGAGCAGTTCGGAGACATAGCGCGAGCGGAAGCGGTCGAGATCGTCGCTGCAGATGTAGCCCTCGGCCGGGAGTTCCGGATTTTCGGCCTTGATCCGGTCGAACAGGCTCGGGCGCACGACGTCGAGCTGGGTGACGTCACGCGCCGGTCTCACCTTGCCGCAAATCACGCACGGGAAACGGACCGGCCGCACCCGCTTCGGCCGGGCCGGTGCGCTTTGCTCGGCGGTGTCGCCGTTGCCCGGCAGGCCCGGTGCGGTGTTCACGGATTCTGGCGCGAGCGGCTGTTCGGCCATCTCCGGCTCCTGTTGAAAGATTGTCCGAGGCGGATATTTCGCGCGTGGAAGTTCAATTGGCAACGAAAAACCGACGGCGCCGTTAAAGTTTGTCGCCTTCAGGTTTCCGCGATCTTGCCGGTGTCGACCGCGGGACCTTGGCGTGGACCGTGCGGCAGGCCGAGATAGGATTGCGAACGCATTTCGATCAGGCGCGAGGCGGTGCGCTTGAATTCGTTCGCTTCGTAGCCTTGGGTCGCGGTGTAAAGCGCGTCCGGCTGCGCCTGCGCGGAGGCCAGAAGTTTCACGCCGTTGTCGTAAAGCGTATCGATCAGGATGATGAAGCGCTTGGCCTCGTTGCGGCGGGCGTGATCCATGACCGGGATGCGGTCGAGCACGATGGTGTGGAATTCGTGTGCGATCTTGAGGTAGTCGGCGGCCGCCAGCGGTTGCGCGCAAAGATCGTCGAAGGAAAAGCGGGCGACCCCCATCGCCGTCTTCGGCACCCGTACGATATGGCCTTTCACCACCAGTTCATGCGGGCTGCCGGCGTGCTCGCCGGCAAGACGCCGCCAGGCTTCGTCGAGCGCGGCTTCGGCGGCCGCGTCGGCCGGCACGTACCAAGTCGGCATGCCCGTGAGCTTTTCGAGCCGGAAATCGATGCGTGCATCCAGCCTAAAAATCTCGCAATGCCGTTGCAGCAGCGCGATGAAAGGCAGAAACAGTCCGCGATTGAGACCGTCTTTGTACAGTTCGCTCGGCGCCAGGTTCGACGTCGCCAGCACCACAATGCCGAGTTCGAACAGCCGCGTGAACAGGCGGCCGAGGATCATGGCGTCGGCAATGTCGGTGACGTGAAATTCGTCGAAGCACAGCAGCCAGGTTTCCTCGGCGATGGCTGCCGCGGCGCGCAGGATCGGATCCTGGTCGGGCAGCGTGCCGTTCTTGATCTCCTGCCGATAGCCGTGAATGCGCTCGTGCACGTCGGCCATGAATTCGTGAAAATGCACGCGGCGTTTGCGCTTCACCACGCTGGTCGCGAAGAACAAATCCATCAGCATGGTCTTGCCGCGGCCGACCTCGCCGTAGACGTAAAGCCCTTTCAGCGGCGGGCTGGCCTGCTGGCGTTTGGCGAACAACCAGCCGAGCGAAGACGATTTGCGCGCCATCCGGCGTTGATCGAGACGGTGCGCGAGCGCCGACATTTGCGCCGCCAGCATCGCTTGACCGGAATCGGCCTCAATTTCTCCGGCGGCGATGAGCACCGCGTAGCGCGTGCTGAAGGTGTCAGGCATGGTAACCGAACAAGCGACGTTTTACCGGAGGCGATCGCAGGGACCGGGCGTGGCGGGAGCGCGACACCTAGGGTTATCCGCGCTGTCTGTAAATCGAGCATAAATACGGATGCACCGCGGCGTGACGCGAAATCGTGCATGACCGATTAACCAGCCGCTGCCCAAGAATTACGCTAATACCTTGTTTGCTATGCGTTTTTTGCAGGTTTGCGTCCCGCATGTCGAAAATCAGTCGTCTTTTTGCTGCATTGCACCATATAGGGTAGACGCACACGATTCGCTGGGGCGGTGAAAAGCTCCAGCGAAGAGAAATGACGCTGCTGACGACGGGAGAATGAGGAGTTCCGGTATGAGCGAAATTTTGCCCGACGGCGGAATCATCCGCAAATTGTGGCCCGGAGAAACCGCCGCCTATCGCGACCACCTGCTCCGCCTCGACCATGAAAGCCGGCACCGCCGCTTTTCCGGCGCGGTGGCGGACGAAGTCATCGCGCGTCATGCGGCAACCGCCAACGGGCTCGGCGTCGTGGTGTACGGCTTCTTCGTCGACGGCGTGATGCGCGGCGCCGCCGAACTGCGGCAGAACGGATCGCTGTTCTCGCATGATGCGGAAGCCGCCTTCAGCATCGAGAAGCCATGGCAGAGCCACGGCGTCGGAACCGAATTGCTCGAGCGCACGCTGCTGTCCGCGCGCAATCGCGGCATCAATTCGCTGCGCATGGACTGCCTCGCCGAAAACCGCCGCATGCAACAGCTCGCGCGCAAGTTCGACGCCGAGTTTTCATTCGATTTCGGTAGCGTGGTCGGCGAAGTCGACCCGCCGCGCTCGACGGCGCTCTCGCTGTTGCGCGAGGCCATGGCCGACACCCACGCGATCGCCGCCCGCGTCTTCGAAGTGCAGGCGCGCCTGTTCGGGCCGGCGTGACACTTCCTTTCATTCCGGAAGCCGAGCGTAGCGAGGCTATCCGGAATGACGATCAGTTAAGCGGATAACTCGCCTCGACCACGTAAGGGCCGCCGCCGACCGAGGCGCGCGACGAAAACAGCACGAAGCGCGAAACACGGAACGCCGCCGTGCGGAAAAACCCGCGCGCCGAAAGATATTCGGCGACCGCGCGGCTCGAGGAATCGCGCAAGCGCGCCAGCGTCACATGCGGCGTGTATTTGCGCCCCTCCGGCTCCAATCCGATGCGCTGCATCAGGCGTTCGTGCTCGGCCTGCACGTCGAGCAAGGCCTGCGCCTGCACCACCGATGCGACGACCGCGCGCGGCTTGCGGCCGCCAAACGACATCAGCCCCTCCAGATAAAGGTCGAACGCGCCGCGCCTGACCCGGCTGAGCATCAAGGCGACTTCCTGCGCAGTCATGTCGTCGACGTCGCCGATGAAGCGCAGCGTCAGATGGTAATTTTCCGGATCGATCCAGCGCGCGCCCGGCAGCCCGCCGCGCAGCATGCCGAGAGCCTGTCCAATGTCGGCGGGGATTTCGACACCGGTAAAGAGGCGCGGCATGGCGGCTCCCGATTCACGATGCGCGCGCCGCGCGTACGGCGGCGATCAACTGCTCGACCGGCGGCAGCATACGCGCCACGATCACGTCGACGCCGGCGGCGTTCGGATGCAGGCCATCGCCCTGATTCAGCTTGGGGTCGGTGGCCACACCGTCAAGGAAGAACGGATAAAAGACGACTGGATGAGCCGAGACAAGCGCCGGATAAATGGCGTCGAAACTCTTCACATAATCGCGCCCCATATTGCGCGGCGCCTGCATGCCGGCGAGCAGGACGAAAATATGCCGCTCGCGGAGTTTCGTTAGGATGCCGTCGAGCGCTGTCTTGGTTACCTGCGGGTCGATGCCGCGCAACGCATCATTGGCGCCGAGTTCGAGGATCACGGCGTCGGTTCCCTCCGGCACCGACCAGTCCAGGCGGCCGAGCCCGCCGGACGCGGTATCGCCCGATACGCCGGCATTGGTGACGCTGGCGGCGATGCCTTTGGCTTTCAGCGCCTGCGCCAACTTGGCCGGAAAAGCGGCGTCCACCGGCAAGCCGTAACCGGCGCTCAGCGAGTCGCCCAGAACGACGATCTTCACCGGTTGGTCGGCGGCGGCGCGGACAACGCCGGGCATGGCACAAACCAGCGCGATCAGCACCAATGCCGCAAGGCATTGGACCTGGCGGGGTTTTGTCCCATATGTGCGGGGTCGTGAACGGTAGAACCACATGAAAGCACCTTCCCAGGCGGCGCCGGCCATTGCGCAAATCGCTATAGAACTTGCCGGCGTCAATCTCTCGCTCGGGCAGGGGGCGGCCCGTGTCCATATTCTCAAAGACATCGACCTGAATATAGGCAGTGGCGAGGCAATTGGCCTGGTCGGGCCGTCAGGGTCGGGCAAGTCCACGCTGCTGATGGTGATGGCGGGCCTCGAGCGGGCCGACGCTGGGGCGGTGGCGGTCGCCGGCGAGGACCTGAACGCGCTCGACGAGGACGCCTTGGCGCGCTTCCGCGGCCGTCACGTCGGCATTGTGTTCCAGTCGTTTCATTTGATCCCGACCATGACCGCGCTGGAAAACGTGGCGGTGCCGCTGGAGTTCGCCGGCATCGCCGACGCCCAGCAACGCGCACGCAGCGAACTTGCCGGCGTCGGCTTGGGCGAGCGGCTGCACCATTATCCGGCCGAGCTGTCCGGCGGCGAGCAGCAGCGCGTGGCGGTGGCGCGCGCACTGGCGCCCAATCCGGCCATCCTGGTGGCCGACGAGCCGACCGGAAATCTCGACGAGGACACCGGCAAGCAGATCATCGAACTGCTGTTCGCGGGCCAGGCCAGACGCGGCTCTACGCTGGTGCTGGTCACCCATGATTCCGCGCTGGCCGCGCGCTGCGGGCGGATCGTGCGCTTGCGCTCCGGCCGTATCGACGGCGTGAGCACGCCATGAGCGTCGCCGTTGTCGCGTCGCCTCGCAATGGTCACTGGCTGCCGCTGCGCTTTGCGCTACGCGAATTGCGCGGCGGGTTGCGCGGCTTCTACGTGTTCATCACCTGCATCGCCCTCGGCTGCATGGCGATCGCCGGCGTCGGCTCGCTGGCGGCGAGCCTCGCCGACGGACTGGCGCGGCAAGGCCAGGTCATCCTCGGCGGCGATCTGTCGTTTACGCTGGTTCAGCGCGAGGCCGCGCCAAACGAGCGCGCCTTCCTCGACAGTCACGGCAAGGTGTCGAGCGTCGCGACCTTGCGCGCCATGGCACGCACCGGCGACGGCAAGGCCACGCTGGTGGAAATGAAAGCGGTCGACGGCGTCTATCCGCTGTTCGGACAGCCGGTGCTCGATCCGCCCGGCGCGCTGGGCGGCGCGCTGGCGCGGCGCAACGGTGTTTTCGGCGCTGTCGCGGACCCGGTGCTGCTGACGCGGCTCGGTATCAAGCCGGGCGCGCGGCTGACCGTCGGCAATGCGGGCTTCGAAATCCGCGCCGCGCTCGTGAGCGAGCCCGACAAGCTCGCCGGCGGCATCGGCTTCGGACCGCGTTTGCTGGTGAGCCAGGACGCCCTGCGCGCCACCGGCCTGCTGCAGCCCGGCAGCCTGGTGCACTGGCACTATCGCCTGCGGCTGCCCGCCAACGACACCAGCGACGCCGCGGCAAAGGCGGTGACGGCGCAGGCGCGCAGCGCTTTCCCCGAAGCCGGCTGGGACATCCGCAGCCGCAGCAATGCCTCGCCGCAACTCGAACGCAACGTCGAGCGTTTCACGCAGTTCCTCACCATCGTCGGTCTGACCGCGCTGTTGGTCGGCGGCGTCGGCGTCGGCAATGCGGTGAAAAGCCATCTCGACCGCCGGCGCGAAACCATCGCCACCATGAAGGCGCTCGGCGCCTCTGGCCGGCGCGTGTTCGCAATCTATCTCACCCAGGTGCTGATGCTGGCGGCCGTCGGCGGCGCCATCGGCATGGTGCTGGGCGCGATCCTGCCCTTCGCGATCTCATGGACGTTCGGCGCGATCATCCCGCTGCCGATCGAACCGGCAGTGCATCCCACCGAGCTCGCACTGGCGCTGCTCTACGGGCTGATGACGGCGCTTGCCTTCGCGCTCTGGCCGCTCGGCCGCGCCCATGACGTGCCGGTCGGCGCGCTGTTCCGCGACGCCGTGGCGCCGCAGCCGCGCTGGCCGCGCAAGACCTACATCACGCTCACCGCAATCGCCGGAATTGCGCTGGCGGCTCTCGCCATCGGGCTGGCCTACGACCGGCGCGTCGCCATCGTCTATGTCGGCGTCGCCGCCGGCGTCTTCGTCACGCTGCGGCTGGTCGCCGGCCTGTTGATGCTGGCAGCCCGCCACGCGCCGCGCGCACGCTCGACCATCCTGCGCATGGCCATCGCCAATATCCACCGGCCGGGCGCGCTGACGCCGACCGTCGTGCTCTCGCTCGGCCTCGGCATCGCGCTTTTGGTCACCGTGATCGAGATCGACGGCAATCTGCACCGGCAGCTATCCGCCGAACTGCCGGCCAAGGCGCCGTCGTTCTATTTCCTCGACATCCCTGCTGACCAGGCCGCGCGCTTCGACGCCTTCGTGCGCGCGCAGGCGCCGCAGGCCAAGCTCGAGGAAGTGCCGATGCTGCGCGGCCGCATCATCTCCGCCAACGGCATCCCGGCCGAGAAGCTCAAGCCGAAAGAGGGCGCCGCCTGGGTGCTGCAAAGCGACCGCGGCATCACCTATGCGGGCGAGATTCCGTCCGGCTCGCGGCTGGCCGAAGGCAAATGGTGGGGGCCGGACTACAACGGGCCGCCGCTGCTCTCGTTCGAGAAGAAGATCGCCGACGGCCTCGGCCTCAAGCTCGGCGACCCGGTCACCGTCAACGTGCTCGGACGCAACATCACCACCCGCATCGCCAACATGCGCACGGTCGACTGGGAGAGCCTCGGCATTAATTTCGTCATGGTATTTTCGCCGCACGCTTTCGACGGCGCGCCGGCAACCCATCTCGCCACCCTCACCTACCCCGACGGCGGCACGCCGGCGCAGGAAGGAGCGATCGTGCGCGCGGTCGCCGACAGCTTTCCCATGGTGACCGCCGTGCGGGTGAAGGACGCGCTGGAAGCAATCGGCGCCATCGTCGCCAATCTGGTGCTGGCGATCCGCGGCGCCAGCGCGCTCACCTTGCTGGTGGCCGCCCTTGTGCTGGGCGGCGCGCTCGCCGCCGGTCACCGCCACCGGGTCTATGACGCGGTGATCCTCAAGACGCTCGGCGCCACCCGGGCGCGGCTGCTCGCCGCCTACACCATCGAATATCTGCTGCTCGGGAGCGCCACCGCGCTGATCGGCGTAGTGGCCGGCTCGCTCGCCGGCTGGTTGATCGTCGGCGATCTGATGCATCTCCGCTTCGTCTGGCTGCCACTGCCCGCCCTGGCCGCGGCCTTGGCCGCGGTCGTGGTCACAGTTGCGTTAGGACTGACCGGCACGTTCTCGGCTTTGGGCCAGAAACCCGCCCCGGTATTGAGGAATCTGTAGATTTTGCGGCATTCCGCCGCGCTGCCGCGTCCCCAATACAGAACCGGGTCTTTTCCCCTATAATGCCCGGACCGGTTCGTTAACGATCCGCAATAATGCCGGGCCATGATCGGGCCATATCTGGCGTACAGGCTTGGCCCACACTAGATTCAGTTCACGAACGCGACGGCCGCCGCCGGCGCGTCTGACGTAACCGGCGAAGAGCCGGGACAAAGAGAGGGAACTTCGATGTCGGACTTCGACCGTAACGTAGCTGCCCGCGGCTTCGGCGCCGATCGCGCAGCCGTGATCGATGCAGGCCTGCGCGCCTACATGATCCGCATCTACAACTATATGGCCAGCGGCGTCGCTCTCACCGGCGTGGTCGCCTGGCTCACCTACAATGCCGCGGTCGTCACCGACTCCGCTGGCAAGATCACCAGCCTGACGCCGTTCGGACAGGCGATCTTCGGCGGACCGCTGACGATCGTGTTGTTCGTCGGCACGCTTGGCATCGTCTTTTTCCTGAGCTTCCGGATCAACAAGCTGCAGGCGGGCACCGCGCTCGTTCTGTTCATGCTCTATGCCGGGTTGCTCGGACTGATGCTGTCGACGGTGTTCCTGCAGTACACCGGCGCGTCGATCACCCGCACCTTCTTCATCTCGGCCGCGTCGTTCGGCGCATTGAGCCTGTATGGCTACACCACGCAGCGCGATCTCTCGCCGATCGGTTCGTTCCTGATCATGGGCCTGTTCGGGCTGATCCTGGCGATGGTCGTGAACATGTTCCTGAAGAGCACGGGCATGGACTTCGCGATCTCCGCCATCGGCGTGCTGATCTTCGCCGGGCTGACCGCCTGGGACACCCAGAAGATCAAGGAGATGTATAGCGCCAACGACGACGGCACCGTCGCCGGCCGCAAGGCGGTGATGGGCGCGTTGACGCTCTATCTCGACTTCATCAACCTGTTCCTGTTCCTGCTGCGCTTTATGGGCGACCGCCGATAAGCGCGAACGGAATGACGGAAATGAGCGCCCCGGCCTAGTGCCGGGGCGTTTTGTTTTGCTAGCCTGCCCGCCTATGAGCGTGCCGATCCGCCCCGCCACTTTTGCCGATATCCCGGCCATCACCCGCATTTATACCCACGCGGTCGAGCACGGCACGGCGTCGTTCGAACTCACAGCGCCGGACGAGACCGAGATGCGCAAGCGGATGCAGGCTCTACTCGACGGCAAATTCCCCTACATCGTTGCGGAGATCGACGGCGCCTTGGCCGGCTATGCCTATGCATCGCTCTACCGCACGCGGCCAGCCTATCGCTTCACCGTCGAAGATTCGGTGTACGTCGCGCCCGACATGCACCGCCGCGGCATCGGCAAGGTTCTGCTGGAAAGACTGATCGAGGCCTGCACCGCGCTGGGCTTCCGGCAGATGATCGCGGTGATCGGCGATTCAAATCAGGCGGCGTCGATCGGCGTGCACCGGGCGTGCGGTTTCGAGGATGCCGGCAACTTGCACGCTATCGGCTGGAAATTCGGCCGCTGGCTCGACACGCCGCTAATGCAGCGAGCGCTCGGCAAGGGCGCGACGACGGACCCGTAGCATTCGCTGTCATTCCGGGACGCTCGCGCAGCGAGCGGACCCGGAATCCAGAAGCACACGCGAACTTTGTAGCTGGATTCCGGGTTCGCGCTGCGCGCGCCCCGGAATGACAGAAAAGGCTAATTCACCACCAGCGACAGCGGGTCGATCGCGCGCAGCACGCGGTCGAGCTCGTGGCCGCGGCGCACGATCAGGCCGGTGGCCGAGATCACGCTATAGGCGCCCTGGCGGCGCGACAATTTGGGATTTTTTTCGATGCGGTAGAGCGGCACTTCCGAGGTACGGCGGAACACCGAGAACACCGCGCGGTCTTTGAGAAAATCGATGGCGTAATCGCGCCATTCGCCGGCGGCAACTTTGCGGCCGTAAAGATCGAGGATGCGCCTGAGCTCGCGGCGGCTGAAGGTGACCTGGTTTAAGGGGGCGGGGCTACTGCGCGCCGGGGCTGCGCCCCCGAGGGACTGGCTTGGGTCGATTTCGCCGGAACCGAACGTCATGCGGCGCCTCCTTTTGTTGGGTCAATGATCGCGCCGGTAGCCGCCCACGGCAAGAGCCTCATTTCGGCAGCAATCGCCGTGGAAACGAGCAAAACGACCATTTGGCGATCACGAATTCGTTAAAGCCCCCACAATAACGCCCTATTTCGGTCAATCGCCGGTCACTCTGGCTTGGGATAAAGCGATCGTTGCCTCAAAGGCCCGGTCCGGTTCGAGCTCCGGATTCCTCAGCCCCCCAGCCCCCTGGGGCTCAGCCGACCGGGCCAAGTTGAGTTCTGCGTACGGTTCAATCCCCTAAGCCTTCGGGCCGGCCAGTCGCCGGCTCGAATTTTTTTGTGCGCCTTTCATCGTCATTCCGGGGCGCACGCGAAAGCGTGCGAACCCCGAATCCAAATGCAAACACTGAGTCCGCTTCTGGATTCCGGGTTCGCGCTGACGCGCGCCCCGGAATGACAAAATAAATTTTAGTGCAAACTCGCCAAGGCGGCGCCGAGCATCAAGCCCGGCTTGGCCGCGTCGCCGCTTTGCACGATCACCGCCACGCGGTCGATGTCCTGCACGGAAAAGTCGGCATCGGCGAGACTGGCGACCGGCACGCTGAAGGTTTCGGCCTTGCCGTTCCAATCGCCGAGTTTCACCCAGCGGCGCACCACATTGGTGTAGGCGAGCGTATGGCCGCGGTTCTCGCCGCGTTCGATCGTCACCTGCGCCTTGCCGGTGATCGGGCATAGCCAGATCTCGGCGCTGGCTTGCTCGCCGCCAGCCGCCGGAACCGCCACCGACACTGTGCCGTCCGCCACCGTGAGCGTCACCGGCAGCGTCAACGGCGCCGCGCTCTGCCGCGTCGTCGCGATTGCCTGTTCGATCGCCGCCTTGTCGCTGCCCAGCACGGGCACGATGCCATTGATCACCGCCTGCGGCGTGTAGACCTCGCGGTCGCCGCGCGCATCGGCATAGGCCCGCTCGCGGTTGGAGTGGCCATGCAGAGCGAGCGTGTCCTTCCAGCCCAGATAGTCCCAGTAATCGACCGGCAGGCTCAAGGTGAGCAGCGTCGGATCATGCGCCAGCTCGCCGAGCAGCTTGTCGGCGGGCGGACAGGAAGAGCAGCCCTGGCTGGTGAACAGTTCGATGACGGCGCGCGGCTCGCCCGCGCTAGCGGCCAGCAGTGGCGTCGAGGTGGCGCAGATCAAGGCGCCGGCAAAGGCGATGTGGCGATAGTTCATGCCGATCCCACGATCCCCCTGCCCGGCGTGGCACCATATAGAGCGCCCCGCCGATCATCCGCCAC
The DNA here is from genome assembly GCA_963786025.1 of uncultured Alphaproteobacteria bacterium. Taxonomy (GTDB): domain Bacteria; phylum Pseudomonadota; class Alphaproteobacteria; order Rhizobiales; family Xanthobacteraceae; genus Pseudolabrys. The sequence goes on along the minus strand of CAWAXK010000033.1, from coordinate 377,255 downwards.
TCACTTCGCAGTGAGCGGATTTTGACGGCGGGGGCCGTGGCCAAATCGCCGGCTAATTGGCCAAATGGCGCAGCACGTACTGCAGAATTCCGCCGTTCTTGAAGTAATCGAGCTCGTCCGCGGTATCGATGCGGCAGATCAGCGGCACGCGCTTGAGCGTGCCGTTGCCGGAGACGATCTCGGCGATCAGCCGCTGACGCGGCTTGAGGTCGCCGTGCAGCCCTCTGATCGTGACCTGTTCGTCGCCCTTCATGCCGAGCGACTGCCAGGAAGTTCCTTCCTCGAATACCAGCGGCATCACCCCCATACCGATCAAATTGGAGCGGTGGATGCGCTCGAACGACTGGGTGATGACCGCGCGGACGCCGAGCAGCACGGTGCCCTTGGCGGCCCAGTCGCGCGACGAGCCGGTGCCGTATTCCTTGCCGGCGAAGATCACGAGCGGAACGTGGTCGGCTTTGTACTTCATCGCCGCGTCGTACATCGTCATCTTCTGTTTTGACGGGTAGTGGATGGTGACGCCGCCTTCGACGCCCGGCACCATCTGGTTCTTGATGCGGATGTTGGCGAAGGTGCCGCGCATCATCACCTGATGATTGCCGCGGCGCGTGCCGTACTGGTTGAAGTCCTTCGGACGAACCTGGTGATCGCGCAGGTATTCGCCGGCCGGGCTTGCTTCCTTGATCGATCCCGCCGGCGAGATGTGGTCGGTGGTGATCGAGTTGAGGAATAGACCGATGACGCGGGCGTCGACGATGTCCTCGATCGGCCGCTGGCGCTTGTCCATGCCTTCGAAATAAGGCGGGTTCTGCACGTAGGTCGAGCGGTCGTCCCACTCGTAGGTCATGCCGCCCTTGACCGCGATCTTGCGCCAGTTGGCGTCGCCCTTGAACACGTCGGCATATTTCTTGGTGAATATCTGCCGGGTGACGTTCTTGGCGACGAACTCGCCGATTTCCTTGTTCGAGGGCCAGATGTCCTTGAGGTAGACCTTCTTGCCCTTCTGATCGACGCCGAGCGGATCCTTGGCCAGGTCGACATACATCGAGCCGGCGATGGCGTAGGAGACGACGAGCGGCGGCGAAGCGAGATAGTTCGCGCGCACGTCGGCGTTGACGCGGCCTTCGAAGTTGCGATTGCCCGAGAGCACCGCGGCCGCCACCAGATCGTTTTCGTTGACCGCCTCGGAAATCTCCTCCGGCAGCGGGCCTGAGTTACCGATGCAGGTGGTGCAGCCGAAGCCGACCAGATTGAAGCCGATCTTGTCGAGGTCCTTCTGCAGACCGGCCTTCTCGAGATATTCGGCCACGACCTGCGAGCCGGGCGCCAGCGAGGTTTTCACCCAGGGCTTGGCCGTGAGGCCTTTGGCCGCCGCCTTGCGGGCGAGCAGACCGGCGCCGATCATCACGCTCGGGTTGGACGTGTTGGTGCAGGAGGTGATGGCCGCGATCACCACGTCGCCATTGCCGAGATCGTAGTTCTTGCCCGCCACCGGCACGCGCTTCTTCAACTCGCCGCCCTTGCCGAATTCCTTGTCCATGGAGCCGGTGAAACCGGCCTTCACTTCCTTCAGCGACACGCGGTCCTGCGGACGCTTCGGGCCGGCGAGCGAAGCTTCGACCGAACCCAGTTCCAGTTTGAGAATGTCGGTGAACATCGGGTCGGGCGTGGTCTTGACGCGGAACATGCCCTGCGCCTTGGCATAGGCCTCCACCAGTTTGATCACGTCGGCCGGGCGGCCGGTGTCCTTGAGGAACTTGATGGTGTCGTCGTCGATCGGCGAGAAGCCGCAGGTGGCGCCGTATTCCGGCGACATGTTGCCGAGCGTGGCGCGGTCGGCGATCGTGAGATGCGTGAGGCCGGGTCCGAAAAATTCGACGAACTTGCCGACCACGCCGCGCTTGCGCAGCATTTCGGTGACGGTGAGCACCAAGTCGGTCGCGGTAACGCCTTCCTTGAGCTTGCCGGACAGTTTGAACCCGATCACTTCGGGCAATGTCATCGACAGCGGCTGGCCGAGCATGGCCGCTTCCGCCTCGATGCCGCCGACGCCCCAGCCGAGCACCGACAGGCCGTTCACCATGGTCGTGTGCGAATCGGTGCCGACCACCGTGTCGGGATAGGCGACGTCCATGGTCGCCTGCTTGCCGTCGACTTTTACTTTGTCCTTCTTGCTCCAGACCACGCGTGACAAATATTCGAGATTGACCTGGTGGCAGATGCCGGTGCCGGGCGGCACTACGCTAAAATTGTCGAACGAGCGCTGCGCCCATTTCAGGAACTTGTAGCGTTCCTGGTTCTGCCGGTATTCCTCGTCGACGTTCTTCTTGAAGGCTTGATTGTTGCCGAAGAAGGTCACCGCCACCGAGTGATCGATGACGAGATCGACCGGCACCTGCGGATTGATCTTCTTGGGATCGCCGCCGAGCGCCTTCATGGCGTCGCGCATGGCGGCGAGATCGACCACCGCCGGCACGCCGGTGAAATCCTGCATCAGCACGCGCGCCGGGCGGAAGGCGAATTCGTGCTCCGACGTCTTGGTCTTGAGCCATTCGGCGACCGCCTTGATGTCGTCCTTGGTCACCGTGCGCCCGTCTTCGTTGCGCAGCAGATTTTCCAACAGCACCTTCATCGAGAACGGCAGGCGGGAAATTCCCTTCAGGCCGTTTCTCTCGGCGACGGGGAGACTGAAATAGGCGTAGGTCTTGCTACCAACCGCGAGGGTCTTGCAGCATCTAAAACTGTCGAGAGAAGTCATGTTGGAGGTTTCCATTCCCGGCCGGGGCACTGGCGCTGGTTCGGTCTAAGCTCTTGGCAAGACAAGAGATTTCTCGCCGGGGAGACTTGCGCCCGAATTCCACTAAGCTAACGGCATAACGGCGGGCTTATAAGAGCTTTTTGCGCCGGACGCCACATTAACGAGGGAAATTCCGAAAAAATGCGCAGAATATCGGGGTGTTCCGTGGCCGGCATGGCTTTCCCACCGGCTGCGGGCAGGCTAAAGCGCGCCTGATGCAGCTCACAGGGGACAATCTGGTTTGCGACCGGGGCGGCCGCGAGGTGTTCGCGGGCCTCAATTTCAGCCTGTCCGGCGGCGAGGCCCTGGTCGTGACCGGGCGCAACGGCGCCGGCAAATCCTCGCTGCTGCGCGTGATCGCCGGACTGGTGCACCTGACCAGCGGCCGGCTGGAACTCGAGGGCGGCGAGCCCGATGCCTCGATCGCCGAGCAGGCGCATTACGTCGGCCACCAGGACGCGGTGAAGCCGTCGCTGACGGTCGCCGAAAATCTGCAATTCTGGGCGCGTTATCTCGGCGACGGCGAACTGCCCATCGATGCCGCGCTAAAGGCGGTCGATCTCGCGCCGCTCGCCACCCTGCCGGCCGCCTATCTGTCGGCCGGGCAACGGCGGCGGCTGTCGATCGCGCGGCTGGCCGCCATACCGCGGCCGCTCTGGCTCCTAGACGAGCCGACTTCGGCGCTCGACGTGCCGTCGCAAAACCGGCTGGCCGATCTGATGCGCAGCCACCTCGCCGGCGGCGGCATGATCGTGGCTGCCGCGCATGGGCCGATCGGCCTCGACCACGCCCGCGAATTGAAAATAGGCCAGCCGCTATGACCGCGTTTTTGACAAGGGGACACGCGTGAACGCGTTTTTGGCCCTCGTGCTCCGCGATATGCGGCTTTCCGTTCGCGTCGGCGGCGGCGCACTGATGGGCGCGCTGTTCTTCCTGATCGTCGTGACCATGATGCCGTTCGCGCTCGGCCCCGACCTCGCCTTGCTCGCCCGCATCGGTTCCGCGATCCTGTGGCTCGGCGCCCTGCTGGCGAGCCTGCTCGCGCTCGACCGGCTGTTCGCCACCGACTATGAAGACGGCTCGCTCGACCTCTTGATGATGGGCGGCATGCCGCTCGAACTGGCGGTGGCGGCCAAGGCCATCGCGCATTGGTTGACCACGGCATTGCCGCTGGTCCTGATCAGCCCGGTGCTCGGCCTCATGCTCAATGTCGAACTGCGCGCCATGGGCACGGTGGCGCTGACTTTGGCCGCCGGCACGCCGGCGCTCACCTTCATCGGGCTGATCGGCGCCGCGCTGTCGGTGGCGCTGCGGCGCGGCGGTCTGCTGCTGGCGGTCCTGGTGCTGCCGCTCACGATCCCCGTATTGATTTTCGGCGTCGCCTCGGCCAATGCCGCCATCGTCGGCCCCACGCCGTTCGGCCCACCTTTCACCATTCTTTGCGCGCTATCCTTGGCGAGCCTGGTGCTGGGGCCAATCGCCGCGGCGGCGGCGTTGCGGCATGGGTTGGAATAACCGGCTTGCCGGCGAAATTCGGGCCCGCCGCATGATGCAAATCAAACCGAGCGGGCCAGAAAATGGGCATATCACCGCCGCCAGCCGCCATTGCCCGAGCCGGCACGGATAAGTAAAAGGCTACCGATGGCTATCATCGATCTCGCCAATCCGACGCGTTTTCTGGGACTGGTCAACCGCGTGCTGCCCTGGCTGGCGGCGGTGACGATTATCCTGTTCGCGTTCGGACTTGTGCGCTCCATGAATGCGCCGGACGACTATCAGCAGGGCGCCACCGTCAAGATCATGTTCCTGCATGTACCGACGGCCTGGCTCAGCATGATGTGCTGGGGCGTGATGAGCGTCGCCGCGCTTGGTACTCTGGTATGGCGGCATCCGCTGGCGGATGTGGCGGGCAAGGCAGCCGCGCCGATCGGCGCCGCGTTCACGTTTATCTGCCTGATCACCGGCTCGCTCTGGGGCCGCCCGACCTGGGGCACCTATTGGGTCTGGGATGCGCGGCTCACCTCGGTGCTGGTGCTGTTCCTGCTCTATCTCGGCGTGCTCGCGCTCTATTGGACGGCCGAAGATCCCGGCCGCGGCTCGCGCGCGGCGGCGGTGCTGACGCTGGTCGGCGCGGTCAACATCCCGATCATCAAATTCTCCGTCAACTGGTGGAACACGCTGCATCAGCCGGCGTCGATCGTGCGCATGGGCGGCAACGCAATCGATCCTTCCATCTTGTGGCCGTTGCTGATCATGGCGGTCGCCTTCACGCTGCTGTTCTTCACCTTGCATTTCGCCGCCATGCGCAACGAAATCCTGCGCCGGCGCGTACGCAGCATGCGCATCATCCAGGCGCAGGAGGCGCGCGCATGAATCTCGGACCGCATGCCGATTTCATCGTCGCCGCCTATGCGGTGACCGCATTCGTGGTGGCCGCGTTGGTCGCCTGGGTCGTTCTCGATTATTCGGCACAACGCCGTATCCTCGGCGATCTCGAAGAGCGCGGCGTAACGCGGCGCTCGCAGCGCAAGGACGAACGATGAGTTCGGCAACGAGCGAAACCCCCGAGAAGAAAAAGCGCAACCTTTTTGTGACGCTGCCGCTGATCGCCTTTCTCGCGCTGGCGGCCTTGTTCCTGGTCCGGCTCTACGCCGGGGATCCTGGACGCCTGCCCTCTGCGCTGATCGGCCACCCGGCGCCCAAGACCGATCTGCCGCCGCTCGCCGGGCTGACCCGCGACGGCAAAGCCGTGCCGGGCCTGTCCAATGCGTCGTTCCCGGGCGAAGTGACGCTGGTCAATGTCTGGGCCTCGTGGTGCATACCCTGCGCCGAAGAGGTGCCGTATCTCGAGCAATTGGCGCGCGACAAGCGCATCAAGCTGGTCGGCATCAATTACAAGGATCCGACCGAAAACGCGCGGCGCTTCCTCAACCGCTACGGCAATCCGTTCGCCGCCGTCGGCACCGACGCCAGCGGCCGCACGTCGATCGACTGGGGCGTCTACGGCGTGCCGGAGACCTATCTGATCGGCCGCGACGGCACCATCGCCTACAAGCTGGTCGGTCCGGTCACCGCGGAAAATCTGGCCACGGCGCTCAATCCGGAAATCGCCAAGGCGGCGGCGGCCGCGCGCTAGGGCTTTCGCTCGACGCTGTATTTGTTGATCAGCGGCATCTGCAGCGCGCCGAACACGAACGTCAGCGGCACCACGCCGAATAATTTGAAGCTGACCCAGAAATCCGTGGTCTGCGTGCGCCAGACGATTTCGTTGGCGATGGCGAGCGCGAAGAAAAACAGCGCCCAGCGCCAGGTGAGCTTGCGCCAGCCTTCTTCGGTCAGATGGAACATCTGATCGAACAGGATGCCGAGGAACGTCTTGCCGAACGCCAGTCCGCCGATGAGCGTGCCGCCGAACAGAAGATAGATGATGGTCGGCTTGAGCTTGATGAAGGTCGCATCGTGCAGCACCAGCGTCAGGGAGCCGAACACCACGACGATGATGGCGGTGACCAGCGTCATCACCTCGATGCGCCGCGTCATGACGTAGGCCACAGCCAGCGCGATCAGCGCCGCGACCATGAAGCTAGCCGTCGCCGCGAAGATGCCGAACTTCGAATTGACGGCGAAGAACAGCACCAGCGGCCCGATGTCGAGCACCAGTTTGAGAATCGGATTGAGCTTCTTTTTTTCGGCCATGGGTTTCCTTAATCGTCATGGCCGGGCTTGTCCCGGCCATCTACGCCTTCTTCACAGCAGCATTTAAAAGCGTGGATGCCCGGCACAAGGCCGGGCATGACGGTTCAATCCTCCAAACCCACAATCGCGCGCGCGAAATCGCGCGCGGTGAACGGGCTGAGATCCTCGACGCCCTCGCCGACGCCGACGAAATGCACCGGCAGGCCGAAGCGTGACGCAATCGCCACCAGGATGCCGCCGCGCGCGGTGCCGTCGAGCTTGGTCATTACTAATCCAGTGACTCCCGCGATCTTGCCGAAGATGTCGACTTGGCTGAGTGCGTTCTGGCCGACGGTGGCGTCAAGCACCAGCAGAACCGCATGCGGCGCCGTCGGTTCCACCTTGCGCATCACGCGCACGATTTTTTCCAGCTCGCCCATGAGTTCGCTGCGGTTCTGCAGGCGGCCGGCGGTATCGACCAGAACGATGTCGACGCCTTGCGTCTTGGCGGCGCCGAGCGCGTCGAAGGCGAGGCTCGCGGCGTCGGCGCCGGGCGTACTTGCCTTGACCGTCGCGCCGGTGCGCTCGCCCCAGATTTTCAACTGATCGATGGCGGCGGCGCGAAAGGTGTCGCCCGCCACCAGCATCACGCTCTTGCCTTCCTTGCGGAACCTGGCGGCGAGCTTGCCGATGGTGGTGGTCTTGCCGGAGCCGTTGACGCCGGCGACCAGAATGATGAACGGCTTGGCGGTCACCTCCAGCGGCTTGGCCACCGGCCCGAGCACTTTCTCGATCTCGCCGGCGAGCACCGCTTTCACTTCGTCGGGCGAGATCGCCTTGTCGAAGCGGCCTTCGCTCAGCGCCGAGGTTATGCGGCCGGCAAATTCCGGCCCGAGATCGGCGCGGATCAGTTCGTGCTCGAGCTCCTCGATCGCGGCGGCATCAAGCTTGCGCTTGGTGACCAGATCGACGATCGCGCCGCCGAGCGATGACGAGGTGCGCTTGAGCCCGCTGCTCAGGCGTTTCCACCAGCTTTTGGGGGTGCTGTCGTTCATAGTGCTTCCTTGGCGCGCCCGTGATAGCCGTTTCGGCATGACACCGGAAGAGATGCTTGCACGGCTGCTCTACCGCGACGGGCTGATGCTGGTGATCGATAAGCCGGCGGGCTTTGCGGTGCATCGCGGCCCGAAGGGCGGCGAGAGCCTGGAGGATCATTTCGACGCGCTGCGCTTCGGCCTGCCGCGCAATCCCTCGCTGGCGCACCGGCTCGACAAGGACACCTCCGGCTGCCTGGTGCTCGGCCGCCACCGCAAAGCGCTGGCGCTGCTCGGCAAGCTGTTCAAGCAAAGCAAGATCGGCAAAACCTATTGGGCGGTGGTCGAAGGCTCGCCCAGCGAAGAGGAAGGCCGCATCGACATCCCGCTCGGCAAGCTCGACGAGACGCGCGGCTGGTGGATGAAGCCGGACCAGCATGGCCAGCCGGCGGTGACGACGTGGAAGGTGATGGGCCGCGGCACTTTCTTCACCTCCCCCTGGAGGGGGGAGGTCGGCGCACCAACGGGTCCGCGCGAAGCGCAGCCCGATGACAGGCTCCGCGCGCCGGGAGGGGGTGAACTTCACAATCAAGAACGCCCCACCCCGGATCGCCTTCGGCGATCCGACCCTCCCCCTGCAGGGGAGGGTGAAAGAAAGATCGCTTGGCTTGCGCTCGAGCCGCTGACCGGGCGGACGCATCAACTGCGCGTGCATTGCGCCGAGATGGGCTGGCCGATCCTCGGCGACAACATCTACGGCCGCGCGCCGCGCATGGGTGGGCCGCCGCTGCATCTGCATTCGCGCGAGATCGTGGTGCCGATTTCCAAGAACAAGCCGCCGGTGAAAATCACCGCGCCAGTGCCGGCGCATATGCGAGAGGCGCTCACGGCGTGCGGGTGGACTGGTGAAACAAACTCCGCTCGTTCCCGCGCAAGCGGGAATCCAGAGCCGCAAGCGCCAACTCTGTAAATGCCGCCCTGGGTCCCCGCTTTCGCGGGGACGAGCGGTCGTCAATACAGCTGCGCCTTGATGCGCTCCGGCATGGCGCTGTCGTAAGGCTCACCGCCGAGTCTGCCCTGGCTGAGCTCCGCGATAATCGTGCCGGTCGACGGCAGGCTGCTGCGCTCGATCTTGGTCGCCTCGTCCCACAGCTTCGAACGCACGATCGCCTTCGAGCAATGGAAGAAGATGGTCTCGACGTGCACGAGCAGCACGCAGCGCGGCAGCTTGCCGTTGACGGCGAAGCTTTGCATCAGTTCGGGATCGACCGTGATCGAGGCGCGGCCGTTCACGCGCAAGCGTCTCGCCGACGCCGGGAATGAGAAACAGCAGCGCGATGCGCGGGTCGCGCACGATGTTGCGGAAGCCGTCGATGCGGTTGTTGCCCGGCCGGTCGGGAATGGCGAGCGTCTTGTCGTCGAGGACGTGCACGAAGCCGCGCGGATCGCCCTTCGGCGAGCAGTCGAGCCCCTCCGGCGCCTGGTCGCCACCGCCACGAACGGCGCCGCTTCGATCAATTTGCGGTAGCTGCCGTTGATGTAGTCGATTTCCTTGACGACGGCGGCCGGATTTTTTTCGCCGTAGAGCGCCTGGAGCTGCTCCATGGTCGTTATCAGATGATCGCTCGCGCTCATGCGACTCTCCCCCCATTTTTCTTGCGCACGATCTTATCCGAAAACCGGTTCCCACTTTTCGGGATCGTGCGCTAGGCGGCCAGCAATTGCCGGCCGTCATGGCCCATCATCGTGAGATCGAGAATAGCTCCCGGCGCGATCGGCGCCGCCAGCTTGACCGTGGTGAACTGCTCGGTGTGGCCGACGCCGCCGCGCTCGGTCAATACCGATCGGCGGCTGCCGACCTGCGCATCGAGATGGCGCGCCAAGGCCGCATCGCCTTTTTCGCGCAAGATGCGCGCACGCTCCTTGACGACCGCGCGATCAAGCTGCGGCATGCGCGCGGCCGGCGTGCCGGGCCGCGGCGAAAACGGAAACACGTGCAGTTGCGTCAGCCCGCATTCCTCCACCAGATCAAGCGAGCGCGCGAACATGTCCTCGCTCTCGGTCGGAAAGCCGGCGATGATGTCGGCGCCGAACGCCACGTCCGGCCGCAGCCGGCGCACAGAATCGCAGAACGCGATCGCGTCGCTCGCGCGTATGCCGCCGCTTCATGCGCTTGAGGATGAGATCGTCGCCGGCCTGCAACGACAGATGCAAATGCGGCATCAGGCGCGGCTCGCTCGCCAGCGCGTCGAGTAGATCGTCATCGACCTCCACCGAATTGATCGACGACAGCCGCAAGCGGGCGAACTCGGGAATCTCCTTGAGTATACGCTTGACCAGCGCGCCCAGCCGCGGTGCGCCGGCGAGATCGGCGCCGTAGCTGGTGATATCGACGCCGGTCAGCACCAGTTCGCGATAACCGCGCGCGGCGAGCCGCCGCGCCTGCGCCACACAGTCGTCGATCGGCAGCGAGCGTGAATTGCCGCGCCCGAACGGAATGATGCAGAACGTGCAGCGGTGATCGCAGCCGTTCTGCACCTGCAGGAAAGCGCGCGTATGGCCCTCGATGCTGTCGGCCGCGTGCGCAGCATGCCGCTTCACCGCCATGATGTCGCCGACCGCGACACGCGGGTCTCATCGGCCCAGAGTTCGCCCACGTCCGCGGGTCGAGCTTTTCCTCGTTGCCGATGACGCGATCGACCTCGGCCATCGCGGCGAACGTGTCCGGCTCGGTCTGCGCCGCGCAGCCGGTCACCACGATGCGCGCATCGGGCCGCTCGCGCCGGATGCGCCTAATGTTCTGGCGCGCCTGCCGCACCGCTTCCGCCGTCACCGCGCAAGTGTTGACGATGACCGCATCGCCGAGCGGCTCCGCCGCGCGCCGGATCATTTCCGACTCGGTGATGTTGAGCCGACAGCCGAAGGTGACGACGTCGAGGCTCATACGACATCCGCCTTGAACAACGCCGGATCAAACTTGCCGGCGAATTCGAATTCCACCGGCCCGGTCATCAGCACGTGGTCGTCGCTTAAGCGCCAGTCGATGGTGAGCTCGCCGCCCGGCAGCGTCACTTTGACCTTGCGCTCGGTGCGCTTGAGCCGCGCGGCGGCGACCGCGGCGGCGCAGGCCGCCGAGCCGCAGGCGCGCGTCAGCCCGGCGCCGCGCTCCCAGGTGCGGATGACGATGGCCTCGCGCGAGACGATGTGCGCCAGCGTGATATTGGCGCGGTCGGGAAAGATCGGATGGTTTTCCAGCAGCGGCCCGAACTTGGCGAGGTCGTAGGCATTCACGTCGTCGACCCAGAAGATCGCGTGCGGATTGCCCATGTTCACCACCGCGGGCGAATGCAGCAGCGGCTTGTCGATCGGCCCGATCTGCAATTCGATGGCGCGGGTGTCGCGGAATTCTTCCGCCAGCGGGATCTCGTTCCACTTGAAGCGCGGCGGCCCCATGTCCACCGTGAACAGGCCGTCGTCGCCCTTCCAGCAGTTGAGGATGCCGGCCGAGGTCTCGAAGGTGAGCGCGGTCTTGCCGCTTTCCTTCGACACCAGGTCGGCGACGCAGCGCATGCCGTTGCCGCAGGCGCCGGCTTCCGATCCGTCATTGTTGTAGATGCGGACGAAGGCGTCGGTGCCGGGCGTGCGCGGCGGATAGAGCGCCATCAACTGATCGTAGGGCGCGCCTTGCGGCGTGGCCGCCGCGCGCGCCTCCTCCGGCGCAATCGCAACGCCACGCGCGCGCAGATCGACCACGACGATCTCGTTGCCGATGCCGTTCATCTTGACGAAGGATTGGTTGGCGAGCGCGCCCAAATGTTTGCCTTTAAGTCCGGCCAAGACCCGTCTATCGCCCGGGTTTCGCCCGGTTTATATGGCGAATAAACGCCGATTGGCCAAGGGCCTATGATAGCATGCCGGCAATCGCCGGGATCGCCGCCCAGACGGAGAACATGGATGTCTTGCATGCGCATTGCGGCGCCGATTTTGCTTGCTTTGGCGTTCGCCTGCGCCGCGGGCCCGGCATCGGCGCAACTCGCCGCGCCGCCTCCCGCACGGCTGGATTCGCCGGCGCCGCTGCACCCGGGCGACGCCTTTGGCGAGCCGGTGACGCTGCCGGCGGGCACCATCATTTACTTGATGGGCCACAGCAACTGGGACGCCGCATTCGATACGCTGGTCGACTCCTTCAAGTCGCTCGGCGAATACCTCGACAAGCAGGGCATCAAGCCGACCGGCGCCGGCCATGACCATCTACACCCAGACCGACGACAAGGGCTTCTCGTTCAAAGCCGCGATGCCGATCGCGGCCGCGCCCGCCAATCCGCCGAAAGGCGATATCGCCGTCGGCCCGGCGCCGACCGGCAAGGCGCTCAAATTCGTCCACCGCGGCTCCTACGACGCCATGGACTCGACTTACGAGGCGATTACCAATTATCTCGACGACAAACACCTCGAAGCCACGGACCTTTTCATCGAGGAATATGTTACCGATCCGGTGAAAACCGACCCGGACAGCCTGGTGGTCAATGTGTTCGTTCCGGTCAAATGATGGTGCAATAACGATGCGAATATCGCCTGTTCTGATCTGCGCTTTCGTAATCGCCGCCGCGGCGCTGGCGCCGTTTTCGGCGCAGGCCGCCGAGCGGATCGACAAGCTGGTGACCGTCACCGGCGAGGGAACGGCCTCGGCGGCACCCGATAACGCGGTGATCCGCCTCGGCGTCTCCAGCCAGGGCAAGACCGCGCGGGCGGCGAGCGACGCCAACGCCAAGGAGATGACCGTCGTGCTGGCGGCGATCAAGGACAGCGGCGTCGCCGACCGCGATATCCAGACCACGTCGCTGTCGCTGCAGCCGCAATACGAACCGAACAAGACCGGCGCCCCGCGCCTGATCGGCTTCCAGGCCAACAATCAGGTCACGGTCAAGATCCGCGACATCGGCGCATTGCCCACCGTGCTCGACCGCGCCATCGCGGCCGGCGCCAACGAGATGTCGGGGATCGAATTCGTCGTGTCGGAGCAGACCAAGCTGCTCGACAAGGCGCGCGCCGCGGCGATCGCCGACGCCCACCGCAAGGCCGAGCTCTACGCCAATGCCGCCGGCATGAAAGTCGGCCGCGTCATGGCGATCTCGGAAGAGGGCGCGGCGCCCCAGCCACGTCCATACCAGGCCATGCGCGCGGGCGCGGCGGCCCCCATCGCCCCGGGCGAGCAGATGCTGCGCGCGGTGGTCACGGTGAGCTACGAATTGACCTCGTAGACGGGCCGGCGCGACTGACCCGATTTGGCTCCCATGCGTTTGTCGATTTGGATCGGAATACTGATTGGCTCGACCATCGGGGGAATGATCCCCTGGCTTTGGGGCGACGGCATGCTGTCCTATTCGTCGGTACTTCTGAGTGGCGTTGGGGCTTTGGTGGGCTTGTGGATCGGCTTCAAAATCGCGACTTGAAGGGCAAATTCACTGAGATTTGGCGCGCCTTGACTTGAGGGCGGCCCAACCCTAGGTTCCGCCCGCTCTTAACTGAGACTTGAAATACCCGCTTTGCCGCCCGGTCCTTGAGAGGCCGGAGGCCACCGCCCGACAGCGCAATGCGCCCTCGGGCGTAAACGGCGTTTAGATGCTTGTAGGAAACTGAGACTTTTGATGTTCGACTCCCTGTCGGAAAAACTTGGCGGCATTCTCGACCGCCTCACCCGCCGCGGCGCGCTCAGCGAAGCCGACGTCGATGCGGCGTTGCGCGAAGTGCGCCGCGCGCTGCTCGAGGCCGACGTCGCGCTCGACGTGGCGCGCGCCTTCACCGACAACATCAAGAAGCAGGCGGTCGGCGTCGAGGTGATGAAGTCGGTCACCCCCGGCCAGCTGGTCGTCAAGATCGTGCACGACCAGTTGGTCGCGACGCTCGGCGCCGACAGCCAGGGCATCGATCTTGCCGCCGCGCCTCCGGTCGCCATCATGATGGTCGGCCTGCAGGGCTCCGGCAAAACCACCACCACCGCCAAGCTCGCCCGCCGCCTCACCGACCGGCAAAAGCGCAAAGTGCTGATGGCCTCGCTCGACGTGCGCCGCCCGGCGGCGATGGAGCAGCTCGCCGTGCTCGGCCGCGAGGCGCAGATCGACACGCTGCCGGTGGTCGCAGGCCAGCAGCCGCCGCAGATCGCCAAGCGCGCGCTGGAAGCCGCCCGCCTCGGCGGCTACGACGTGGTGCTGCTCGACACCGCCGGCCGCACCACGCTCGACGACGAAATGATGAACGAGGCGGCCGAGGTCAAACGCGCCGCCAATCCGCACGAGGTGCTGCTGGTCGCCGACGCGCTGACCGGCCAGGACGCGGTCAATCTGGCGCGCGCCTTCGATCAGCGCGTCGGCCTCACCGGCATCGTGCTCACTCGCGTCGACGGCGACGGCCGCGGCGGCGCCGCGCTGTCCATGCGCGCGGTGACCAACAAGCCGATCAAGCTGATCGGCACCGGCGAAAAACTGGACGCGCTGGAAGAATTCGATCCGGCGCGCATCGCCGGCCGCATTCTCGGCATGGGCGACATCGTCGCGCTGGTCGAGAAGGCCGCCGCCAATATCGACGCCGAAAAGGCCATGCGCGCCGCCGAGAAGATGCGCAAGGGCAAGTTCGATCTCGCCGATTTGCGCGAACAGCTGCAGCAGATGCAGGCGATGGGCGGCATGGGCGGCCTGCTCGGCATGATGCCGGGCGTCGCCAAGATGAAAGCGCAGATCGCCAATGCCGGCCTCGACGACAAACTGGTGAAGCGGCAGATGGCGATCATCGACTCGATGACGCCGCAGGAACGCCGCAACCCGGACATTCTCAAAGCCAGCCGCAAGAAGCGCATCGCCGCCGGCTCCGGCACCACGCCCGAGTACATCAACAAGCTGCTGAAAATGCATCGCGGCATGGCCGACATGATGAAGGCCATGGGCGGCGCCAAACGCGGGCCCCTCGCCGGCCTCGGACAGATTATGGGCTTCGGCTCGGGCGGCGTGCCGACGCCGGAGCAGATGGCGGAGATCGCGAAAAAGATGCCGGGCGGCGCGTTGCCTCCCGGAATGCCGGGCAGCTCCGTGCCGCCCGCCATGCCGAAATTGCCGCCGAATATGCCGGGCAAATTTCCAGACTTGCCCGGCCTCGGCAGCGGAAAGTTTCCTGGATTGCCGGGTCTTCCCGGTTTCGGAAAAAAGAAGTGATCATTGTTTAGGAAAGGAACTTGAAATGTCTCTCGTCATCCGCATGGCCCGCGCCGGAACCAAGAAGCGTCCGGTCTATCACATCGTCGTCGCCGACTCGCGTTCACCGCGCGACGGCCGCTTCATCGAGCGGCTCGGTCATTTCAACCCGCTGCTGCCGAAGGACAAGACCGAGCGGCTCAAGCTCGATCTCGAAAAGGTGCAGGCCTGGATGAAGAAGGGCGCGCAGCCGTCCGACCGCGTCATGCGCTTCCTCGATGCCGCCGGCATCGCCAAGCGCGAGAAGCGCAACAACCCGGAAAAGGCGATCCCGCGCAAGGAACGCAAGGCCGCGGCGGAAGAAGCGCTCAAGGCCAAGGAAGCCGGCGACGCGGCCGCCAAGACCGCCGCCACCGCCAAGGCTGCCGCCGACAAGGCCGCAGCGGCGGCGAGCTGACGCTGCGCTGACGCGCCGTGACCGACCGCATCCGCGTCGCTCGTATCGGTGCCGCGCACGGCATTCGCGGCGAGGTGAAGCTGTGGTCGTTCACCGAGGACCCGCTGGCGGTCACCGACTACGGCCCGCTGGAAACCGCGGACGGCGCGCGGCGCTTCGAAATCGAAGCCGCGCGCCCGGCCAAGGATCATCTGGTCGCGCGGCTCAAAGGCATCGGCGACCGCGACGCGGCTTCGAGCCTGCGCAACACCGATCTGTACGTACCGCGCGATCGCCTGCCGCCGATCGAAGAGGCCGACACGTTCTATCATGCCGACCTGGTCGGGCTTGCGGCGGTGAGGCAAGACGGCACGGCGCTCGGCACCGTCACGGCGATCCATAATTTCGGCGCCGGCGATCTGATCGAGATCGCGCCGCCCGCCGGAGAGCCGCTGCTGCTGCCCTTCACCGAGGCCACGGTGCCGACGATCGATCTAAAGGCGGGACGCCTTGTCGTCGTTCCGCCGGCGGTGATCGAGGCGAAGGAAGAAGACTGACGATGTGGCGCGCGCAAAAAATTCCGCTCATTCCCGCGCAAGCGGGAATCCAGAGCGATAATACGTGCGCCAGCATTCTTGACTCCTGGGTCCCCGCTTGCGCGGGGACGAACGGAGGCAGGTAATGTGGCGCGCCAGCATCCTCACCATCTTTCCGGAGATGTTTCCCGGTCCGCTCGGCGTCAGCCTTGCCGGCAAGGCGCTCATCTCCGGCGTCTGGTCGCTCGACACGCACGACATCCGTGACGCCGCCACCGACAAGCACCGCACCGTCGACGACACGCCGGCCGGCGGCGGCCCCGGCATGGTGATGAAGGCCGACGTGCTGTCGCGCGCGCTCGACACCGTGCCGCACGACCACCGTCCGCGCCTACTGATGAGCCCGCGCGGCAAACCGCTGACGCAGCGGCGGGCAGCGCAGCTCGCCGCCGGGCTCGGCGTCGTCATCGTCTGCGGCCGTTTCGAAGGCGTCGACGAGCGCCTGATCAAGGCCCGCAAGCTGGAGGAGATCTCGCTCGGCGATTTCGTGCTTTCGGGCGGCGAGCCGGCGGCGATCGCCCTGCTCGACGCCTGCGTGCGGCTGCTGCCCGGGGTCATGGGCAAAGAGGCCTCGATCGCCGAGGAAAGCTTCGCCGACGGTCTGCTGGAATACCCGCAATACACGAGGCCCCCGGTATTCGAGGGCGAGCCGATCCCGGAAGTGCTGACCTCCGGCGACCACGCCAAAGTCGCCGCCTGGCGCCGGGCGGAGGCCGAACGGCTGACCCGGGAGCGCCGGCCGGACCTCTGGGCGGCCTACCAGGCCCGCAAAAAGCCCCAAAACGGGGCAAAAACCTGAGGTGACAAGGCCCGAGCTTTGTCGTAGAAGCTCGCCAACCCATTCAGACCAGATTAGACCGCGCGCCGGTTGCTGGCGCTGCCGACGGAGACTTAGGCCATGAATATCATCCAGCAGATCAACAAAGAGCAGGTCGAGAAACTCTCGGCCGGCAAGACCATTCCCGACTTCGCGCCGGGCGACACCGTGCTGGTCAACGTCAAGGTGGTGGAAGGCGACAAGAGCCGCATCCAGGCCTACGAGGGCGTATGCATCGGCCGCTCGGGCGGCGGCATCAACGAGAGCTTCACCGTGCGCAAGATTTCCTACGGCGAAGGCGTCGAGCGCGTGTTCCCGCTCTACGCGCCGATGATCGACTCGATCAAGGTCGTGCGCCGCGGCAAGGTGCGCCGCGCCAAGCTCTATTATCTGCGCGGCCTGCGCGGCAAGAAGGCGCGCATCGAGGCGCAGTCGACCAGCGGGCCGGAAGCGGCTGCCGAGGCCGCCAAGTAATAAGATTGCGGCATTGCGCAATGCATCAGGGGGCCGAAGTTCGGCCCCTTTTTCTTTGAGCGCCAATTCGTTGTCGGAACCGGATCAAACGGCTATATAGCGCTCATGATTGCCCAGCTTCAGCAGATCATCCTGTGCGATCACGCCCGGCTGCCGTGGCGATTCTTCGGCCGGCTGACGGCGGTCCAAGCGGGACTTTGAGCGGCGCGCCCAAGGCGGCGCCGCAATGAAAACGCAAAAGTCCCCTTACATTCTGAGCAAGGTCATCGAGTCATGAAACCGCGTACCCTCTACGACAAAATCTGGGACGACCATCTGGTGGACGAACAGCCGGACGGAACCTGCCTGATCTATATCGACCGCCACCTGGTGCACGAGGTGACGAGCCCGCAGGCCTTCGAAGGCTTGCGCACGGCGGGCCGCAAGGTGCACGCGCCGGACAAGACGCTGGCCGTGGTCGACCACAACGTGCCGACCTCCGACCGCAACCTGCCCAATCCCGATCCGGAATCGACCGAGCAGATCGCGGCGCTGGCGCAGAACGTCAAGGATTTTGGCATCGAATATTTCGATGAGTTCGACAAGCGCCAGGGCATCGTACACGTCATCGGCCCCGAGCAGGGCTTCACGCTGCCCGGCACCACCATCGTCTGCGGCGACAGCCACACCGCCACGCACGGCGCCTTCGGCGCGCTCGCCTACGGCATCGGCACGTCCGAGGTCGAGCATGTGCTGGCGACGCAGACGCTGATCCAGAAAAAGTCGAAGAACATGCGCGCGGTGGTCGACGGCCAGTTGCCGCCGGGCGTCACCGCCAAGGACATCATCCTCGCCATCATCGGCGAAATCGGCACCGCCGGCGGCACCGGCTATGCGCTGGAATATGCCGGCGAAGCGATCCGCGCGCTGTCGATGGAAGGCCGCATGACCGTCTGCAACATGTCGGTGGAAGGCGGCGCCAAGGCCGGCTTCATCGCGCCCGACGCGAAGGCCTTCGCCTATCTCAAGGACAAGCCGAAAGCGCCCAAGGGCAAGGCCTGGGACGACGCCATGCGCTATTGGGAGACGCTCGTCTCCGACGAGGCGGCGGTGTTCGACCGCGAGGTCCGGCTCGACGCCGCCAAGCTGCCGCCGATCGTCACCTGGGGCACCAGCCCCGAGCAGGTGGTGTCGATCACCGGCCGCGTGCCGGTGGCCGCCGAGATTCGGGATGAAAAGAAGCGCATCGCCGCCGAACGCTCGCTCGGCTACATGGGCCTCGCCGGCGGCGAGAAGATCACCGACATCAAGCTCGACCGCGTGTTCATCGGCTCCTGCACCAACTCACGCATCGAAGACCTGCGCGAAGCGGCGCGCATCGCGGCCGGCAAGACCGTGAACGCCAACGTCTATGCGATGATCGTGCCCGGCTCCGGCCTGGTGAAGGAACAGGCGGAAGCCGAAGGGCTCGACAAGATCTTCAAGGCCGCCGGTTTCGACTGGCGCGAGCCGGGCTGCTCGATGTGCCTCGCCATGAATCCCGACAAGCTCAAGCCGGGCGAGCGCTGCGCCTCGACCTCGAACCGCAACTTCGAAGGCCGCCAGGGCTACAAGGGCCGTACGCATCTGGTGTCGCCCGTCATGGCGGCGGCGGCGGCGATCGCCGGCCACTTCGTCGACGTGCGGGAGTGGAAATAGCGAACCTTTCGCCATTCAAGAATCAAAAAGGCCCACCAAACTTGGTGGGCCTTTTCGTTTCACGTGTAACGGATCACCAGCAGCGCCAGGCGCGGCGCAGCACCCAGTGGCCGTGGCGCCAGACGCGCACGCGCGCCCAGCCGCAGGGCGGGGCGGCGTAATAGTCGTCATAGTACGAATACGGATAGCCGCCCCAGCCCCATCCCGAGCCAAAGCCGAGGGCAAAACCGGGTCCGAAGCCGCCCCAACCGCCGCCGCGGAAGTGGCCGCCGCCGCCATGCCAATGGCCGCCACCATGATGATGCTGAGCCGCGGCGGGCGCCGGCGTCATGGCGAGCGCGCCGGAAATGAGGGCCGCGATTGCGAAGAATTTCACGAGTTTCGACATGGATGAACCTCCAATGTCCCCAGACGATGGACTTCCAACGCCCCAGACTAAGTAACGTTCGTCCGGGAAGTTCCCTGCGCTGGGGCTAGCGCCACCAGCACTGCTGCTGCGGCACGATCACCGGCCCGCTGACCCGATATTCCTGCGCCAGCCAAAAGCGGCAATAGCGTTTCGCATTGCGGCCGGGGCGGCTTCGCTGCGGATGAATGGTGATGCGCGGGCGCGACTGGGCGGCCAGTTCCTGCGTGGCGGCTTGAGCGGAGGCCGGCGCCAAGACGCCAGGAGATGTCGCGAAAACAAGCGCCAGAAGGATCAAGAAGAAGACATTCTTCGGCATATTTTTGAGGCCCGTCCGCCACGTTACTGGCGGAACGGTCGCTCTTTCGGGCCGTTGCGTCAACCGCTTGGTGACTGCGGCGTCATGGCCTAGAACCTTGGTATGAAAGGCCAATTTGACGATCCTCTGGCCTGGCGTTCGGCGACGGCGCCGACGCTGGCCGAATTCGAGGGCATGGCGGCGGACGCCTATGCCCGCCTGCCGGAGAATTTTCGCGCCCTTTGCGAAAATCTCATCATCCAGGTGGCCGATTTTCCGACCGAAGAAGTGCTTGATCATATGAACGTCGAGACCGAATTTGACTTGCTCGGCCTGTTCCAAGGTGTTGGTCTGCCGTTTCAATCGACCAGTGTTCCGGAGCCGCTGCCCAACATGGTCTGGCTCTACCGCCGCCCTATCCTCGACTATTGGGCCGAGCACGAGGATAGCCTGGGAGCCATTGTCACCCACGTGCTGGTGCACGAGATTGGCCACCACTTCGGGCTCTCGGACGCGGACATAGAAGCGATCGAGGCAAGCGCCGACTGAAAGGAGCGACGACCATGCGATTGAATGGCGGCTGCCACTGCGGTTACCTCACTTTCGAAGCGGAAGCGGATCCGGAGAAGGTGTCGATCTGCCACTGCACCGACTGCCAGGCCGGCTCGGGCTCGGCCTTCCGCGTCAGCATTCGCGCGCCCGGCAACAGTTTCAAATTGCTGACCGGTGAACCGACGCTTTACCTCAAGACGACGGCGGACAGCGGCAATCACCGGGTACAGGCGTTCTGCCCGATCTGCGGCACGCCTATCTATTCGACGTCTCCCGGCGACAATCCGGACTCCTACATGCTGCGCACCGGAACCTTGCGCCAGCGCGATCAGCTCACACCGAAGCAGCAGAACTGGTTCCGCTCGGCGCGGCCGTGGGTCACCGAACTCGGCTCGATCCCGCGCAACGAGAAAGGCCGCGCCTGAGCGTGCCGGGCGAGCGCATGGACTCATAAACGTCCAGCCAAATGGCGACGCGGCCCCGTTGTCTCTTTTCGGGGACAAACGCCGGAACGGCCAGCCTCTAGAGCTTCACGAAGCAGCATCGATCTGGTTGCAAAGAACGTTTAGCCGTGTCGGAAACGAACAAACCGCTGCCGAACAAAGAATGGCTCGACGCGTTCGAGCTCATGGCGGAAGAAGCCTATCGACTCATGTACGACGCGACTTCCCCATCGGACGCCACGGCACGTTACAGCGATGCAAAGGAGGCCCTTTACAGCGCGATCGAACGCGCCCGCGCGCTGGGCGATGCGCCGCGCGTCGAACGGCTTCAAGCGCGCTTGGCCGAGATCAAGGCGGTCTTCCGCTCGCAGTTCTCTTGAATGGACGCCGTATGGAGCCCACGATGGATCTGAGATTCAACACGAACGGGGTACTGGTGACGCCCGACCCCCATGATTGGCTATTTCGAGGATTGGAGATCGCTTCGGCATCCCTGTTGGTGCTTAATTTCGTGAAGGATCGCCGTTCCATGAGATTGGTGATCCCACATTTTATGGGGCTTGATCTCGTGGAAATGCTTCCTGGAAACATTATTTTTGAGTTCAGTTACGCACATGTCGGCGAGAGCGGCTATAATGATGCCGCTGTAAGAAAATTCGCTCAGTACTACCAAGATGACATCGTCAGGCGGGCATCGACTTTCGATCTGTCATCAAGTTACGGATGCAAACTAATCGGTGTCGCCCATGCGCAACGAGACGAATTGGAGATTTCCGGCGCCTCCGATTAGGGAGTCAATCTCTTCTATTGAACTAGTCCCACTCGTGAAACGGCTTCTCGTTGCCGGGTGTGTAGCGGTCAAACTTCATAGCGATGGCAGGACGCCGCCATGTTCCGGATAATTATCGGCTCTATGATTTTCATGATCGGCATCGACGTCAATAAGCATACTTGGTACTGCATGCGGAATATAAACGGTCCGACAAACGAAGCTTTCGTCCAATGCCAGAAGCGATGGGGCAATAGATAAGCGAACTAAAATCTGTGTCGACGCAATCTCAATTTGCGCGGAAACGCACCCGCCTCGCCGCCCCGATCAACGCCCGGCATGAGTCCCATCGATAAGATGCATTGGATCGGCCGCCGCCTTCGGTAGGATAGTCGCAAGCTTCGCCAACCCGGAAAGGCCGACCCATGATCGTCACCGTTTTCCGCTCCCGCCTGATGCCCGGCCTGCGCGAGGAATACGTGGCGCTGGTCGACCGCATGGTCGAACTGGCCACCGCCATGCCGGGCTATATCTCGCACAAGGGCTTCTTCGCCGAGGACGGCGAGCGCTGCACCATCGTCGAATTCGAATCGGAGGAGGCCCAGCGCGCCTGGCGGATGCACCCGGAGCACCGCGACGCCCAGCGCAAAGGGCGCGACCTCTATTACCAGGACTTTTCCGTGCAGGTTTGCCAGGTCGTCCGCGAGAACCGCTTCCAACGCGACCCGGCGGCCTGATTTTGCCGCACCGACGGGCTTGACCTCATCGCGGCTAGCCCGCAAGAAAAGGGCCTTAACTGGCCTGCCCTACAGGGATCGAGGACATGGAAAAATTCACCACGCTGGAAGGGGTCGCCGCGCCCATGAAGATGATCAATGTCGACACCGACATGGTCATCCCCAAGCAATACCTGAAGACCATCAAGCGCACCGGGCTGGGCAAGGGCCTGTTCTCCGAAATGCGCTTCAAGGACGACGGCAGCGAAAACCCCGACTTCGTGCTCAACAAGCCGGCCTATCGCAAGTCGAAGATCCTGGTCGCCGGCGACAATTTCGGCTGCGGCTCGAGCCGCGAGCACGCGCCCTGGGCGCTGATGGATTTCGGCATCCGCTGCGTGATCTCCACTTCGTTCGGCGACATTTTCTACAACAACTGCTTCAAGAACGGCGTGCTGCCGATCCGCGTCAGCCCCGAGGACCTCGAGAAGCTGTTCGACGACGCCGAGCGCGGCTCCAACGCGACGCTCTCGATCGATCTGGAGAAGCAGGAAATCCACGGGCCGGATGGCGGCGTGGTCAAATTCGAGATCGACGCCTTCCGCAAGCACTGCATGCTCAACGGCCTCGACGATATTGGGCTGACCAAGCAGAAGGACGCCAAGATCGCGAGCTACGAAGACAAGGCCAAGGCGGCGCGCCCGTGGGCGTGACGCGCGCGGCCGCCGCGGTTGCGCTGTGCGCGCTGGCCTTAGGGCCGGCGCTGGCGCAGAAATCGACCGAGGATGGCCTGCGCGATTGCGAGAAGCTTGCCGCGGTCAAGTTCAAGCAGGAAAACCCGGCGTTCAAGAAGTTTGCGATCACGCACGCCGACGTCGAGGAAGACAAGTTCACCGACAAGGTCGGCTCGCAATTCGTCTCCACCGTCTATCACGGCAAGGCCACGTATCAGGCAGCCGGCGCGCCCGATGAAGTGCGCTTCATCTACCTGCACGGCGGCGTCGGCAAAGGCGCGGTGTTCGTCTACACGCTGCCGCGTTGAACGCGCACGCTACATGACCGCGCCGATTTGCCAGGGCACGAATTCGACGTCGCCGTAGCCGAGCTGTTCCGATTTGCTGGGCGTGCCGGAAGCAACCGCACAGACTTTCTGGAAGATCTCCTCGCCCTTCTGCGTAACGGAAACGCCGTCGAGGATGTCGCCGCAATTGATGTCCATGTCATCGATCATGCTCTTATAGATCTGGCTGTTGGTGGCGAGCTTGATCGACGGCGTCGGCTTGCAGCCGAAGGCGGAGCCGCGGCCGGTGGTGAAGCACATGACGTTGCAGCCGCCGGCGACCTGGCCGGTGGCGCCGACCGGATCGTAGCCCGGCGTATCCATGAAGACGAAACCCTTCTCGGTGACCGGCTCGGCATATTCGTAGACCGCGCGCATGGTGGTCGAGCCGCCTTTGGCGGCGGCGCCGAGCGACTTCTCCAGAATGGTGGTCAGTCCGCCGGCCTTGTTGCCAGGCGTCGGATTGTTGTTCATCTCGCCGCGATTGCGCGCAGTGTAATCCTCCCACCAGCGGATGCGCTCGACCAGTTTCTCGCCGACTTTGCTGTTCACCGCGCGGCGGGTCAGCAGATGTTCGGCGCCGTAGATTTCCGGCGTTTCCGCCAGCACGCCGGTGCCGCCGTGCTTCACCAGCATGTCGACCGCCGCGCCCAAGGCCGGATTGGCGGTGATGCCGGAATAGCCGTCGGAGCCGCCGCATTGCAACGCCAAGACGATCTCGCTCGCCGGCCGCGTCTCGCGTCTGGCGCGCGCGGCGACCGGCAGCATCGCCTTGATGCGTTCGACACCCTCGGCGACCGTTTTCTTGGTGCCGCCGGTAGCCTGGATGGTCATGGTCTGGAAATGGTCGCCTTCGACCAGGCCGTATTCTTCCTTCATGCGGTCGATCTGGAACACCTCGCAGCCAAGCCCGACCATCAGCGCGGCGCCGAGATTGGGATGCGTGGCGTAGCCGCATTGGGTGCGGCGAAGCACGTCCCAGCCTTCGCCTTTGGCCGCCATGCCGCAGCCGGTGCCGTGCACGAAGGAAACGATGCCGTCGATGCCGGGGAATTCGTCGAGCAGGCCGGAGCGGTTGACTTCCTCGGCGATGAACTTCGCCACGCTCGCCGAGCAATTCACCGAGGTGAGCACGCCGATATAGTTGCGCGTGCCGGTCTTGCCGTTCGGCCGCAGATAGCCCTCGAAGGTGGCACGCAATTCCGGCGGCAGCAGCTCGTCGTTTTTGGCGTCTTGGGCGAAGCGATAGTCGCGCGCGAAGTCGCGCATGGCGACATTGTGCTCGTGCACCCAGTCGCCGGGCGCGATCGGCTTTACGGCAAAACCGATGATCTGCCCGTATTTGCGCACCGGTTCGTCCGGCGCGATGGCCGTGGCCGCCATCTTGTGGCCGCGCGGGATGCGCTCACGCGCCGTTACGCCGGCGACCTGGCTGCCCGGCGGAATTTGATCGACCGCGACGACGACGTTGTCGTCGGCGGCAAGACGGATAATGCGCGGGCTAGTCATGGGCGGCCTCCTATGCGCGTTAAGTAAACGCATTGCGGCCGTCCGAACAAGCCGCCGTAATCAAGGGCTGTCGCGGCTTGACTAGCGCGAGCGGAAATTCATGGAACTCGGGGCGGCCGGAAGAGGCGCGGCGGCGGGAGCGTAATCGGTCTTTTGCAGCTCGACGGCGCGCACGTCGCCGCAGGAAAAGCAACGATAGGTGTGCAATTCGGAAAATGCCGCGACGCGCGGATCGACGCGCACGAGCACCATGGCCATGCCGCAAAGCGGGCACAGCGGCACGGCTTCATCGTCGTATCTATGGCCCATAAATCCTGTTTAGACGGCTACTCGAATCGGCAAAATGATTTAGCTCAAAATGGAACTTCGGCCCTGCCAGCCGTGGTTTTTGCAGACGCCGCGGGCCTAAGACTGGGCTCAATGGGTAAATCTTTTTGCGCCGCCTTTGTGGCGCAGCCATTCGATTGCGTCCTGCAGACGCGCCTTGCGGCACCTGAGCTCGGCCATCGTCGGGTCGTCATTCGGCTTTTGCAGCAGAAGATCGTCGATCTCGTCCTCGAACCGTTCGAGGTCGGCGATGGAGGCGTGGTTGTTCGATACGACCGCGTGGCCGGGTTGGCTGGCCCGCAACTCAAACAAAATTTCGGCATTCGGGCAGAAGTCCGGGGCGGACACCAGTGACTGCGGCATGCTGTCGAGCCATTCGCGGCAGGCTTGTTTGGAACGGCAAGCTTCGCATTGTTGAACCGCGGCCGCGTAAATCAGGTTGAGCTGTGGCACTACGCCTTCAATGCCAAGGCGCCGCATCATTTCAGCGATAGAGGTTGCTTGGCGTTCGGAAACGGCAGGTGTAGCCATAGTCGCCACCCCTTCAACAATCCCGCTGCCTGCTCGTTTAGAAGCTGTACCGTATTTGTCCATGACCTAGATCAAAAGCGCCGGCGCTGGCGCATTCGTCGGACACGAAATAAGATTGTCATTCCCAAACCTTAGGCAATCCCAGTGACGCCCAAGGAAATCAAGGTTCTGAGCACGCACGCCGTGGTCGAAGTGCTGAACGAACTGGTGCCCGCGTTCGAGCGCACGAGCGGCGTTCGTCTCGCGTTCGAGTTCAATCCGAGCGCGGCGATCAAGCGCGCGATCGCCGCCGGCACCGCGTTCGACGTCGCCATCATCACGCGGCCGGTGATCGACGAGATGGCCGCGCAGGGCAAGATTATCCGCGACAGCTGCGTGGATTTCGCCCGCTGCGGCCTCGGCCTTGCGGTGCGCAAGGGTGCGCCGAAGCCGGACATCGGCACGGCCGACGCGCTCAAGCGCGCGTTGCTCGCCGCGAAATCCGTGGCGCGGTCGCGCGACGGCGCCAGCGGGCAGAATTTCGACGCCATGCTCGACCGTCTCGGCATCGCCGAGGCGATGCGCGACAGGATCGTCATCGGCCCGGGCGGCCGCATCGCCGAACTGGTCGCGAGCGGCGAAGCGGAATTGGCGGTGCAGCAGGTGCCCGAACTGATGCCGGTCGCGGGCGCCGATCTGGTCGGTCCGTTTCCGGCCGAGTTACAGATCTACACCACGTTTGCCGCGGGCGTCGCCGCCGCCTCGCAACAGCGCGAGGCCGCGCAATCCTTCATCGCGGCTTTTGCGGCGCCGGCGGCGGCTGCCGTGTTCAAGGCGCACGGGCTGGAGCCGATCGCGCGCTAACGGCCTATGCTGGCGGCAGCCGGAGAAAAACGACATGCGGCCGTTCGAGGGGATCAGGGTGATCGACATCACCCATGTGCTGGCGGGGCCGTTCGCGGCCTATCAGCTCGCGGTGCTGGGCGCCGACGTGATCAAGGTCGAGCATCCCGACGAGCCCGACCAGAGCCGCGGCGCCGGCACCGACAAGGAACTCAACCGCCGCAACACGGGCACCGCGTTCCTGACGCAGGCCTCCAACAAGCGTTTGATCACGCGCGACCTGAAGCGGGAAAAAGCCAGCACAACGAAGAGACTTTCGCGGAACTCGGCGCGCGGCGCGATCCGGCCTAATCGGCGCGCCGCTTCACGACAACGATAGGCTGCGCGGCCTGCGCGGCGTGCGGCGTCCCGTCGCTCAGCACGATCACATCGAGCGCGCCGCCATTGTGCTCGATCACGTAATCGTAGCCGTCGAGCACGCGCTCCAGGACATAGTGCAGCGATCCCTCAAACGTGCCGCTGACGACGCGATTGGCGGCCGCCCCGCGCACGCTCAGATCATGTTGTTGCTTGAGCGCGGCTAGCACCTCCGCGACGGTCGCCTTGCGGGCTTCCACCCGGAGATCGCCCACGCGGCCTGTTACGCGCACCTCGGCATGTGCGGCGGCAAGCGCCGCCATAAGCAGCACCGAAACCACGAGAAGCCGGCGGACATATCGCATCGGTGCCTACCCCTTTTTCGAAGCCTCTCCGGCGAAGCCTCTTGCGCGTTCGCCGGAGAGTTCTTCAGCAATGGAAAGCTTCAGTGACCGTGGTCGTGGTCGGGAAAGCGATCCGCGAGTTTCTGGAACATGTCGTCATTCGGCGACTTGAAGACGGCGATGCAGCCGTTCGCGTCAACGCCGCCCTTCGAGCCGCAGATCGTGCTGACGCCGGCGGGAATCGGCACATACACCTGGTTCGTGTTCGGATCGGCGGCGACGGAGTGAGCATTCCGTCCGCCGATGGTCTTGTTCGCCGTGATGACGTCCGCATCGGCCTTGATGTCGGCGCCGGGCCGCCCGTCGTCGTGACCGAGGCCGGGCGTGTCGGAATCGACGACGCCGAGCACCTGGTTCGACCCGACAGCCGCGGAACGCGCCAGGAAATAGTGGCCGTCGCCGTCGTTGAACCACACCATGTCGGAGCTCGATTCATTGGCTAGCGTCTTGATGACGTGGCCATTGCGGTCATCGATGACGGCGGTCGGATGATTGGAGCCGCCGTCGCCGTTGCAGCCGAGCAGGATCTGGTGGTCAGGACCGATCGCCAGGCCCTGCGGCGCCTGGCAGCTGGCGAGCGGTATAACGAAGGTCGTTTCCACCTGCATTGTTTGCGGATCTATCACCGCCACGCCGCCGGTGCCTGCCGGCTGGCCGGCAATCCCGGGTATCGAGATATAGAATTTGCCGGTGCGGTGATCCCACTGGCACTGCTCGGCGCCGTTGTTGGAGGTCGGCGCACCGTTCGAGCCGTCGAACGTGATCTTCTTCACCACGCCATATGTCACGGTCGAGATGATGCTGGCGAACGGCGGTGAGTCAGCATTGTTCGCCACCATGACGAGATGATGACGCGGATCGAGGCAGAGCTCATCGGCGCGGTTGGTGCCGCCGGTGGAGATCGTATGCGTGAGATGCTGCGAGAACAGATCGATCACCTTGACCGTGCTGTCACCGTCTCCCACCCAGACTTCATGGTGGCTCACGGTCAACACGCCGTCGGGACCCGAGGTATCGTTGTTCCCGGTAAAGCCGACAAATCCGCCTATGAGCTGCGTCAACACCGTATTGGTGGTGGTGTCGATGACATCGACCGCTGTATTGGTGCGGTCGCCGAGAATGTAGATCCCGGTGACGGGATCGACAAAACTGATATCGAAAGGCTGAATTTTCTGCCCGCTTGGAAGCGAGATGACTGTCGTCGGAGCGAACGTCTCGTCGGCAGCCGATACGACGGTTGCCGGAAGCAGGACGGTCGACGCAATCGCAAGCGCAACGCAAATCGACGAACGATTCTGCGACATCGTTTTCTCCCTGTTTTGTAAAATTTTATCGGATCGCCCCAGCCGGAGCTGGCGCAAAATTAGGACGACGGATTTTTGCGTGGGTCAATTTGGCAAAGATGTCACGCGCGGCCGCGACGTCGCTCGCGCGCACGCGCGCGCGCGTTGTGCCGTGCGCTAGCGGTGTAGGAATTCAGGACGAAAAATTCGGGCAACACGCTGTAGTTGAATACCAATCGGCGCGTTGGAACTTTTACGGCGCCAGGTCACGCGCGGCGCCGTCAAACCAGACGTAACGCGGCGACGCCAAAGCGGTTCCAGTTTTGGCGGGAATAAAATTTCCATTAATTCGCCGCGTCGAAAAGATTTTCAACGAGCGCGGCGTCGGGTGGCGCTAGAGAAGCCTCATTTGTGTCGACCCATTCTCCGCTCATTCCCGCGTAAGCGGGAATCCAGAGCTGCGATTGCAGCGCAAGTAACTTTACTCCCTGGCTCCCCGCTTTCGCGGGGACGAGCGGAATTGCGAGCAAGCTCGAACGCGGGGGGCGCTAAGCAAAACGACCGTCACTTCGCCTTGGCGCCGGATTCCTTCACCAGTGCCGACCATTTGGTCTCCTCGTGGTCGATGTCGGCGGCGTATTGCTCCGGCGTGGTCGGCAGCGGCTCGGCGCCTTCGGTGGCGATCCGCTTGTGCACCTCGGGTGAATCAAGCGCCTGGCGCAGCGCGGCGTTGAGCTTGTCGACGATCGGGTGCGGCGTGCCTGCCGGCGCCACGATGCCGTAGTGCAGGACCGCCTCGAAGCCGGGCAAGCCCTGCTCCGCGACCGTCGGCACGTCGGGGAATATCGGCGAGCGCTTCAGGCTGGTGACGCCGAGCGCGCGCAGCTTGCCTTCCTTGAGCAGCCCGATGGCCGGCGGCAGCGACGAGAAATAGATCGCCACGTGGTTGCCGAGCAGATCGGTGAGCGCCGGCCCGGAGCCGCGATAGGGAACGTGGATGAGGTCGATGCCGGCGGTCTCGGCGAACAGCACGGTGCCGAGGTGGATGCCGCTGCCGCGGCCGGCCGAGGCGTAATTGAGCTTGCCCGGCTGCTTCTTGGCGAGCGCGATCAATTCCTGCACGTTGTGCGCGGGCAGCGACGGGTTCACCAAAATGATGAGCGGGCTGGTGGCGATGAGGCCGACCGGCGCGAAGTCCTTGCGCGGGTCATAGCCGGCATTCGGATAAAGCGTGGGATCGATGGCGAGCGTGCCGGTGCCGCCGAGCCCGAGCGTGTAGCCGTCGGGAGCGGCCTTGGCAACCTGGCGCGTGCCGATCGAGCCGCCGGCGCCGCCGTGGTTCTCGATCACGATCTGGCGGCCGAGCGCCTTGCCCATGGGCTCGGCGACGCCGCGCGCCAGCACGTCGTTGCCGCCGCCGGGCGCGTAGGGGACGATGAGCGTGATCGGGTGGTCGGGATAATCGGCCGCCTGCGCGGGCGCAGTCATTGGCCAGGCCGCCGCCGCGCCGCCGAGCAGCGTGATGAAGTCGCGTCGTCGCATCGGTCCCTCCCCTAGAGCATTTTTTCTTGCGCCGATCTCTTGCGGATCGTGCGTTAACGGCCGTCGATTGCCTCCGCGATCGCCACCGTGCGACGTGCCATGTCGGCATGCAGGCGCTCGACCATGCGGCCGTCGATTGACACTACGCCTTTGCTCTTGTTCTCCGGCAGGTCGAAGGCGACGATCATCTTGCGCGCCAGCGTGACTTCTTCGGGCGACGGCGAGAATATCTTGTTGCAAGGCTCGATCTGGTTGGGATGGATCAGCGTCTTGCCGTCGAAGCCGAGTTCCACGCCCTGCCGGCATTCCATCTCGAAACCATCGCTATTGCCAATGTCGTTATATACGCCGTCGAGGATGTCGATGCCGTAGATGCGCGCCGCCGCCACGCAGGTGGACAGCCAGCTCAGCATCGGCGCGCGGCCGGGCACCAGGCGCGCGCGGGTATCCTTGGCGAGATCGTTGGTGCCCATGACGAAGCCGGACAGGCGCGATTCGGAATCCTTCGCCTCGGCCGCGATCGCCAGGATGTTAAAGAGGGCAAGCGGCGTCTCGATCATCGCCCAGATTCTGATCTTATGGTCGCTATGCATGTCGAGCAGGCGGCGGCCGATCAGCTCGAGCGTCTCCGGGTTCGATATTTTCGGCACCAGGATGGCGTCGGGCGCGGCATGGGCGGCGGCCGACAGGTCGTCGGCATGCCAGGGCGTGTCGACGCCGTTGACCCGGATGAACACCTCGCGCGTGCCGAAGCCGCCGGCCTTGACCACATCGACGACCTGGCGGCGCGCGGTGTCCTTGGCGTCGGGCGCGACCGAATCCTCGAGGTCGAGAATGACGCCGTCGGTGGCGAGGGTTTTCGCCTTTTCCAGGGCGCGGGCATTGGAGCCCGGCATATAGAGCACGCTGCGGCGCGGACGAACAGTCATGCCGGTAACTTTAGCGGCGGTCGGAAAAGTAGCAAGCGCGCGATTGCGCGGCACCCATTCACTTCGCGCTGGCGATGCTGCCCGGCTTGAGGATCTTGTAGAGCTGGAAACGGTCGCCGTCGGCGACCAGTTTCAGGCGCGTGGGATCGGGATTGGGCGCCTCGTCCTCGGTGAACAATACGTAGAGATAATCGAACTTGGTCCAGTTCAGCCAGAACGCCGGCGTGGTGGGCGTCGGGCGGTCGGCCGCGACGATGAGCTGCGCGGTCGACGGCGGAGTGCCGTCGCGCCGGTCGGCGTAGTCGCGAAATTCGGGGCGCACGTGGAGCACCTGCTTGCCGGCCACGGTGAATACCGTGGTGACCAGCGCGGAGCGCTCGATGGTGGCGATGCAGGCGGCATGCACCAGTCCGAGATCGCGTACGTCCTCGCCAAGCGCGCGGTCGGCGTAGGCGACGAAAACCTTCGAGCCGCGCGCGATGCGGCGCACCGAGGAACGGAATTCGCTGGTCGAATCCGACAACTGCGACCAGTTGTAGTCGATCTCGATCAGCCGCGCGCTGATCAAAAGGACCAGGATGACCATGGAGGCGCGCCGCACCAGGCGGCGGCGCAGCTCCAGATCGCCGCAGGCGAACAGCATGAAGGCGACACCGATCGGCACGCGCTGGTCGGTCATGTAGGTGTCGAACATGATGCGCGGCAGCATCCAATACACCGCCAGGCCGACCACGATCAGCGTCACGACCAGCGGGTGAAAGCGCAGCACGCGGTGGCGCACGCCCCATACGATGCCGGCGATCATGGTGGTCACCAGCAAGAAGGCGACGATGTCGGAATAATCGCTGATGATATACATCAGCCCGTCAATCTTGCCGCGCTGGTCCCAATAGGTGGAGCCGACGAGGCCCATGGTCGGGCTGGCTTTAAGCAGCGGCGCCGCGGCGAGGAACGGCAGGCCGCCGGCGACGAATTCGGCGATGCGCGCGGGCCACGGCTCGAGCCGCCGCTCCCACAGCCGCGCCAGCTCGAACGACAGCACGCCGACGCCGTAAATGCCGAGCGCCGAGAGATGGCAGAAGAACAGCGCGAGAACGCAGACCGTCGACAGCGCATAGCGCGCGGGCCAAGCGCGCTCGCGCAACGCCACCCAGCCGGCCAGCGCCCACAGCGCGACGCCGATGCCGAAGATGTAGTTCATCAATCCGACCAGGAAGACGTAATTGTAGACCAGCGGAATGGCGAACAGCGGAAACACCGACCAGCGGCCGATCAGCGTCCGGTTCAGCGCCAGCACCCCGGAAATGATCAGCGCGAACATGCCGACGATGAACACCTGGCCGGCCAGATAGACGTTCATGACGCGCGCCAGCAGCGGCACGATGAGGTCCATGGTCAAATTGGGGATCACCTGCCAGTCGATCTCGTAGAAACGGGCGAGCTGCGGGTTCTTCGCCAACGTCGCGATCACATGCATGCGGGCGAGGTGATTGACGTAGTCCGACAGCGGCGGCAGCGGATGCGTCCAGATCGGGATCGAAATGAGCAAAATGAACGCCGCAAACAGCACGCCGACCTGCGGCGCCGAGAAGCCATGCGCGCGGAATCGCGCCGGGGGCGAAGTGGAGACGATGGGCTTGTTTGGCTGGAGCATGCGCGGTCTGATTTTCATCCTTCAGTCGTCGATTGCACCTGAACAAGCAATGAACGTGCGCCGGTTCCGGCGGCGGAATGCCACAAAACGGGCCCCGGCGCGCGTGAATTCGCCGCCGTACCTGCCGAAGCGCCATCCGGAACCCTGTCCTCCGGCCCCCGTTCGGGCATGGTGCTTGCTTGGCTTCGGCTAATCGCTAATTAATTAGGCAGCATGGAGCACTGGCAAGCGATGACCTTTCCGCAGCGATTGATCGAGGGTTACAAGGCCTTTGCCGGCGGCCGGCTGCCGCGCGAGCAGGACCGTTACCGCGAACTGGCTGAGCGCGGCCAGTCGCCCGAGATCATGGTGATCGGTTGCTGCGATTCGCGCGTCTCGCCGGAGGTGATCTTCGACGCCAGTCCGGGCGAGCTGTTCGTCGTGCGCAACGTCGCCAATATCGTGCCGCCCTATTCGCCGGACGGACAGGCGCACGGCGTCTCGGCCGCCCTCGAATTCGGCGTCGCGGCGCTGAAGGTGAAGCACATCGTGGTGCTCGGCCATGCCCAGTGCGGCGGCGTCAAGGCTTTCGCGCAAGACGCCGAGCCACTGTCGCCCGGCGATTTCATCGGCAAATGGATGTCGCTGATCGCGCCGGCGGCGGAAAAGCTCGGGCCGCGCGGCGCGGCGCCAATGGCGGAATATCTGACGCGCCTCGAACAGGCCGCGGTCACCAATAGCCTTGATAATCTGATGACGTTTCCGCGCCTGCGCAAATTGATCGAGCGCGGCAGCGTTACACTGCATGGCGCCTATTTCGGCGTCGCCAGCGGGGATTTGTCGGTGCTGGACAAGGCGAGCGGGGAGTTCCGCAGCATTACAGCTGTCATTCCGGGGCGCGAGCCATAAGCGCGTTTACGCGCGTCTTCGACGCGCTATGGCGAGCGAACCCGGAATCCATAATCTCAGCACTGCGGCCTATGGATTCCGGGCCCGGCGCTTCGCGCCGTCCCGGAATGACGAAGCGTGCTATGCGGCCTTTTTCTTTGCGCTGATCAGCTTGCGATTGATCAGCACTTCCGCAATCTGCACGGCGTTGAGGGCTGCGCCTTTGCGCAGATTGTCGGAGACCACCCACATCTCCAGACCGTTATCGACGGTCGGGTCGGTGCGGATACGGCTGATGTAAGTGGCATCCTCGCCGACGCATTCATACGGCGTCACGTAGCCGCCGGGCTCGTGCTTGTCGATCACCATGCAGCCGGGCGCGCTGCGCAGAATGGTGCGCGCTTCCTCGACGCTGATCGGCTTTTCGAATTCGACATTCACCGACTCGGAGTGGCCGACGAATACCGGCACCCGCACACAGGTAGCAGTCAGCTTGATTTTGGGATCAAGAATCTTCTTGGTCTCCATCATCATCTTCCACTCTTCCTTGGTGTAGCCGTCCTCCATGAACACGTCGATCTGCGGAATGAGATTGAACGCGATGCGCTTGGGGAATTTCTTGGTTTCGACCTCGCCGAGCGTGAACACCGCCTTGGTCTGCGAGAACAGCTCGTCCATCGCCTCCTTGCCGGCGCCCGACACCGATTGATAGGTCGCCACCACCACGCGCTTGATCGTGGCGGCGTCGTGCAGTGGCTTGAGCGCGACCACAAGCTGCGCGGTCGAGCAGTTCGGATTGGCGATGATGTTTTTCTTGGTGAAGCCCACGACCGCGTCGGCGTTCACTTCCGGCACGATCAGCGGCACGTCCGGGTCCATGCGCCAGGCGCTCGAATTGTCGATCACCACCGCGCCCTGCGCGCCGATCTTGGGCGACCATTCCTTCGACACGGCGCCGCCCGCCGACATCAGACAAATGTCGATATCGGAAAAATCGTAATGGTCGAGCGCCTTCACTTTCAGCGTCTTGTCGCCGAACGAGCATTCCTGACCCACGCTCTTGCGCGAGGCGAGCGCCACCACTTCGTCGGCGGGAAACGCCCGCTCGGCCAGAATGTTGAGCATTTCGCGCCCGACATTGCCGGTGGCACCCACCACGGCGACCTTGTAACCCATTGTTAACTCTCCGAAAAAATTCAGTTCGCGGACCTTACCCCGGCACAACTGAATAGCAGGGCTTCTAAGCGAGAACTTGATGTAAGACAACGGCAGCCTACGGACCAAGGCCATGCACCCGGCCCTGCATTCCTGGCGTGAGGAACTGCCCTCCACCTTTGTGCGGTTACTCGCATATCTGGGTGGAATTGCGGTGCTTTCCATGGCTGCCGCGCTGGTTTTCCAATCCCCGCCGGTGCCGCGCGCCGCGCCGGCGCAGCGGCCGGCATGGACCGAGATCGAACGGCCGTTCCCGGCTTTCGCGCTCTCCATCCCCGAAGCGGCCGACCTGCCGTCAAGCTATGCCATTCGCCGCCACAACGAAGGCGGCGGCCGCAAGGACATCCTGTCGCTGGGCGAGCCGGACAGCGTTTCGCCTTATCTCCAGGTCGAAATCTACCGGCCGGGCAGCGAGATTCGCCGCTTCGCCGCCCCGAAAGCCGCGATCGCCGCAGCGGCGGCCGCGCTCGGGCCGGTCGCGCTGCGGCGCGCCGAAGAGCCGTTGGCGAGCAAATTCGGTCCGCTGGCGATCGTCGCCTTTGAGGCCTCGAAAGGCACGCCCCGCCATTGTCTCGGTTTCGTGCGCACCTATGACGATCCGATGCTGCAAATGTCCGGCTGGTTCTGCCAAGGCGGCGCCGATTTCATCGAGCGCTCGACGCTTGCCTGCGCGCTCGACCGGCTGACGCTACTGTCCGCCGGCAGTGAACCGAAGGTCGGCGCCCTGTTCGCGCAAGCCGAACTCAATCGCAGCTTCTGCGGCCAGCACGACCCGATCCTGGCGTCGACGCCCAAATACAAGCTGCTGTGGAAGGCGCTGGCGACGCGTCCGGAGCCGCGGCGCATCGGCCGCTGAACGATCCGCGCGCTGGCGCGGCTCGGCGTCATTTCACTTTACCTTTGGTGGGGTTATTTTCGCTGCAGCGCGAGAGCGTTTTGTCGCACGCCGGCCGCCGTTTTCATTTGACCGCCCCGTTATTTCGTTGGATCATATTCAAATAAAAATATCTAAAGCCGCGGCGATGGCCGGATCGGCTGAAAAAAGAAGTCTCTGGGGAGAGCAAACAATGATCACACGACGTCATTTGCTTGGGACGGCGAGCGCGGGCGCAGCGCTGGCCGTGTCCGGAATAGCCCTACCGAAATTCTCCGAAGCGGAAGCCGCCGGCGTGGAGCTGTCGCCGGGCGTGCCGCAAGGCATCAGCAGCTACGTGACCATGGGCACGCTGCCCGGCAAAAAGCCGCTGATCATGCTGTCCGAACGGGGCCCGAACTACGAATCACCGCTCGAATATTTCCGCACCCCGATCACGCCGAACGACGAATTCTTCGTTCGCTATCACCTGTCCGACATCCCGCAGATCGACGCCAAGACCTACAAGATCTCGGTCGGCGGCGACGGCGCCAACGGCCAAGCCGAAATCACGCTCGACGACCTGAAAAAAATGCCGGCGGTGGAGGTGGTCGCGGTCAACCAGTGCTCGGGCAACCGGCGCGGCCTGTCCAAGCCGCACGTCGCCGGCGTCGAATGGGGCTACGGCGCCATGGGCTGCGCGCGCTGGAAGGGCGCACGGCTAAAGGACATCCTCGACAAGGTTGGGGTGAAGAAGGAGGCGATCGAGATCGGCTTGAACGGCGCCGACGGTCCGGCGATCGACAAGACGCCGGATTTCATCAAAAGCATTCCGGTCTGGAAGGCGATGGATGCCGACACGATCATCGCCTACGAAATGAACGGGGCGCCGCTGCCGCATTTCAACGGCTTCCCGGCGCGGCTGATCGTACCGGGCTGGACCGGCACCTATTGGATGAAGCATCTTACCAACATCAACGTGCTGACCAAGCCGCAAGGCGGATTCTGGATGAAGCCGGCCTATCGCATTCCGGTCGGCAAATTCCCAGTGGTGGCGCGCTTCATCACCCAGGAAGATGCCACCTCGACGCCGATCACCGAGATCGTGGTCAACTCGCTGATCACCAGTCATCGCGACGGCGCCAAAGTGAAGCCCGGCAAGGTCACGGTCAGCGGCCAGGCCTGGGACGGCGGCTACGGCATCCGCGTGGTGCAAGTCTCCACCGACGGCGGCAAGACCTGGACGGATGCCAAGCTCGGCGAGGACCTCGGCCGCTATGCGTTCCGGCCATGGAGCTTCGTGCTCAATGCCAAGCACGGCAAGAACACGGTGATGGTCAACGCCACCAACAAAATCGGCCAAGGCCAGACCGCCGACCTGATCTTCAATCCGGCCGGCTATCACAACAACGTCATGCAAAACATCACTCTGACAGCCTGAGGGAGGAGACCATGCGGACTTTCGTCATTGCATTCATCGCCGCACTGATCACGCTTCCCGCGGCGGCCGAGCAGCAAATCAACCTGAAGAAGGCGCCCGGCGTCGACCAGGTGGAGGCCAATTGCCAAGCCTGTCACAGCCTCGCTTACATCCCGATGAACTCGCCGTTTCTCAATGCGGCGGGCTGGACCGCCGAGGTCAATAAGATGATCAAGGTGATGGGGGCGCCGATCGACGACGCCGACGCCAAGGCGATCATCGACTATCTGGCGAAGAACTACGGCACATAAGAAGGCCTGCAATTCGCCAATAACGCGAAAATTCGGCCCCGCCGCACCGGCGGGGCCGCTTTTTTAATGATTAGGCGTAACAATTGCGTGTGATTCGGCCTATTGCTGCGAACCAAAGCCCGCTAGACTGCATTGCAACATTAAGCCCCACCGGCGAGGACCCCATGGGATTGAAGATTTTTGTCACCGCGCTAGCCGCTGCCGCAGCCATCGCCATGCTGGCCGCGCCGGCCGATGCGGCACCGAAGAAGAAGCGCGTGGTCGCCGGCTCCGGGCATACGGTATTCGTGAGCCGCGACGAAGACGGACGCACCCGCACCCGCATCATCATTCAGAAACGGTCTTATCTCGATCCCGGCACCGAATTGTTCCCGGGCGAGAACGTCGGCCACGACTATGTGCAACTGCCGACGCACCACGCCACCAGCGTGCTCGACAACACGGCCTTCGGCGGCAACCAGTCGCCGTTGCCCGGCCCGTTCACGCTGACCAGCAAGAATAATCCCTGGCTGCAATTCTAGGCGGCGAACCAAGCGCCTGAAATAAAAAACGCGGCCGCAGGGCCGCGTTTTTCGTTGGAGATGACGCGCAAGCTTCAGCCCGCCAGCGTCTCCAGCTCCGCCAAAATCGCATCGCCCATTTCCGAAGTCGAGACGACTTTGGTGCCGTCCGACTTGATGTCCGCGGTGCGCAGGCCCTTGGCGAGCGTCGCGGCGATCGCCTGGTCGATCATGTCGGCCTGCTTGCTGAGGTCGAACGAATAGCGTAGCGCCATGCCGAACGAGGCGATCATGGCGATCGGATTGGCGATGCCTTTGCCTGCGATGTCGGGCGCCGAACCGTGCACCGGCTCGTACAGCGCCTTGCGCTTCTTGGTCTTGGCATCGACTTCGCCGAGCGAGGCCGAGGCCAGCATGCCCAACGAGCCTGTCAACATCGACGCGACGTCGGACAGCATGTCGCCGAACAGGTTGTCGGTGACGATCACGTCGAACTGCTTCGGATTGCGCACCAATTGCATACCGCCCGCGTCCGCCAGCATGTGCTCGAGCTGGACGTCCTTGAATTCCCGCGCGTGCAGCGCCGTCATCACTTCGTTCCAGAGCACGCCCGATACCATGACGTTGCGCTTTTCCATCGAGGTGACCTTGTTGCGCCGCTTGCGCGCGAGCTCGAAGGCGACGCGCCCGATGCGCTCGATCTCGTAGGTATCGTAAACTTGCGTGTCGATGGCGCGCTTCTGGCCGTTGCCGAGATCGGTGATGGTTTTCGGCTCACCGAAATAGACGCCGCCGGTCAGCTCGCGCAGGATCATGATGTCGAGACCCTCGACCAATTCCCGTTTAAGGGAGGACGCATCGGCGAGCGCGGGATAGGTCACCGCCGGACGCAGGTTGGCGTACAGCGCGAGGTCCTTGCGCAGGCGCAGTAGGCCGGCTTCCGGCCGCGCGTCAAACGGCACCTTGTCCCATTTCGGCCCGCCCACCGCGCCGAAGATCACCGCGTCGGCGGCCTTGGCCTTCGCCATGGTCTCGTCGGTGACGGCGACCCCGTGCGCGTCGTAGCAGCAGCCGCCGACCAGGCCCTCGTCGGTGGTGAACTTATCCGGGCCCTTTTTGTTGAAGAAGTCGATGACGCGCTTCACTTGCGCCATTACTTCGGGGCCGATGCCGTCGCCGGGGAGCAGAAGGAGATTGTGGGTCGCCATACGCATTACCTCGCAAGAAAATTGCTGCGCGGATTGCTAAAGCCTCACCGCGGACTTGGCAACTGGCGGCCTTTGGGCCGAGACTGAGAACCGGATCAATCGAGGAAATGCCGTGCCGGAACGCCGTCCCCGTGTGGCGATCGTAGGCGCCGGCTTTGGCGGGCTGCAGGCCGCCAAGGCACTGCGGCATGCGCCCGCCGATGTCATTCTGATCGACCGGCAGAACCATCACTGCTTCCAGCCGCTGCTCTATCAAGTGGCGACCGCGGCGCTGTCGCCGGCCGACGTGGCCTGGCCGATTCGGCACATCCTGCGCGACCAACGCAATGCGACGGTGCTGATGGAGGACGTCACGGGCGTGGATGCGCAGAACAAGCTGCTGCACGCCAAATTCGGCGACATAGGCTTCGATTATCTGGTGCTCGCGACCGGCACCATGCATGCCTATTTCGGTCATGACGAATGGTCGGCCTACGCGCCGGGCCTCAAGCGCATCGAGGACGGCACCCGCATCCGCCGCAGCATCCTGATCGCTTTCGAACAGGCCGAGTTGCTCACCGATGCCGCGGAGCGGCGGCGCCTACTCACCTTCGTCATCGCCGGCGGCGGCGCCACCGGTGTCGAAATGGCCGGCGCCATCGCCGAGGTCGCGCGGCAAACTTTGGCTGCCGACTTCCGCCACATCGATCCACGCTCGGCCCGCATCGTGCTGATCGAAGCCGGCCCGCGTCTGCTGCCGGCTTTTCCGCCCGAACAATCCGACTATGTGCGCGCGGCGCTCATGCGCTCCGGCGTCGACGTCAAAACCGATACGCGCGTGACCGGATGCGACTCGGGCGGGGTCGATACCGACAGCGGCCGCATTGACGCCGGCACCATCGTCTGGGCCGCCGGCGTGATCGCGTCGCCGGCCGCTCGCTGGCTCAACGCCGAGGCCGACCGCGCCGGGCGGGTGAAAGTCGGTCCCGGCCTATCGCTGCCGGGGCATCCCGATATTTTCGTCATCGGCGACACCGCCGCGGTGCTCGATGCAGACGGCCGTCCGGTACCGGGCATCGCGCCGGCGGCAAAACAGATGGGCTCCTATGTCGGAAAGGTGATCGCGGCGCGCATCGGTGGACGCCCCGCACCCGCGCCGTTCCGCTACATGCACTTGGGCGAGTTGGCGACCATCGGGCGGCGCGCGGCGGTAGTGAAATTCGGCCGCTTGCAGCTCAAAGGGTTCGTCGGCTGGCTGTTCTGGGCGGCGGTGCACATCTATTTCCTGATTGGCGTGCGCAACCGCTTCATCGTCGCCTTCAACTGGCTGTGGACCTATCTGACCTTCCAACGCGGCGCGCGGCTGATTACGGAGCCGGCACCGCCGCGCGATCAGAGCCCCGAGAACCAGTTGTAGCCCTGGTTTTCCCAATAGCCGCCGTGGTCGGTATTGGTCACTTCCATCGCCACCACGTATTTCGGGTTCTTAAATCCCAGTTTGGTGGGGATGCGGATCTTCATCGGGAAGCCGTAGGCGCGAGGCAGTATCTTGTGGTCGAACTTGAACGACATCTGCGTCTGCGGATGCAGCGCCGTCGGCATGTCGATGGTGTTGGTGTAGCCCTCGGCGCATTTGAACCAGATGTATTTGGCGCGCGTGTCGGCGCCGATGCGCTTGAGGAAATCGGACAACACCGCGCCCTGCCAGGAGCCGATGGCGCTCCAGCCCTCGACGCAGACATGGCGCGTGATTTGCGAGACCTCGGGCAGCGCGTGCAGTTCGGCGAGCGTCCAAGGCTTCTTGTTCTCGACCAGGCCGGAAATTTCCAGTCTGTAGCTCGCCGGATCGACCACCGGCGCCTCGTCCTCGTCGTAATAGGCATTGAACGGGAACGGCCGCGTGATGGCGCTTTCCGGGAATGTCGGCGCGAGTTTCGTGCGGCTGAACAGCGCGGCCTGCGCGCCGTCATTGAAAGCAGAAATCTTGCGCAGCACGTTTTCGGCGCTGTCGCCGTCGATGATGTCGCAGCCGGTGAGGAAGGCGAGCGCGCCGAGGCTGGCCGCGCCGCGCAGGAAGCCGCGCCGCGACGGATCTGGCATCAGTTTGGCGGCGTCTTTGATCAGCAGCTTGGGATCGACGCCGGGGATGATCTTGCGGGTGCGCATGGTGTGTTCTCTTAACGCCCCGTGACCATGGCGCGCAGGCTCTTCGGCACCAGCAGCGCCAGCGCCACATGCACGCATAAAAATCCGACAATCGCGCTCATGGCGGCGAAATGCACATAGCGGGCAAAATCGTAGCCGCCGAACAGCGCGGTCAATTCCTGGAACTGCACCGGCTTCCAGATCGACAGGCCGGACAGCACGATCAGGATGCCGCACAGGATCACGCCGGCATACAGAACCTTCTGCACCGCGTTGTAGTGCGAGAGGTCGTCATGGGCGAGCTTGAAGGTGAGCGCGGCCTTGGCGTCGGCGACGACCTCGGACGGATAAATCGGCAACAGCTTGCGCTTGAAGCGGCCGGTGGCGAGCCCGAGCGTGACATAGACGATGCCGTTGACCACCAGCACCCACATGGCGGCGAAATGCCAGAGCAGCGCGCCGCCCAGCCATTGGCCGAGCGCGATGTGCTTGGAAAATTCAAGGCCCCGGAACAACGGCGAGGCGTCGTAGATCTGCCAGCCGGAGCCGATCATCACCAGGATCGCCAGCGCGTTGATCCAATGCGATACGCGCACCCAGCCGGGGTGGATGGTCGCGTCGTGCGGGATGGTGGCGATCGTCTCAGCGGTCATCGCGAGCCTGCTGTGTCATCTTAACCTGGATAAGCCCAAATCAGTATACGGCGCGGCCGGACCCGCGGATGCACGGCCCCGGCCGCGAGCCGGAGTTAGTGGCCCATTTTGTCCTTGGACATCGTGTCCTTGGCCATGGCCTCGTCCTTCTTCATCGTATCCTTGGACATGGCGTCCTTGGCCATGCCGTCGTCCTTCTTCATCGTGTCCTTCGACATGCTGTCCTTGGACATAGTGTCCTTCTTCATGTCGTCGGCGAAAGCCGCTGGCGCCAGCGGGGCGAAAGCCAAACCGGCCGCGATCAGCGCCGAAAGCAGAATGCTCTTTTTCATCTCGTGTCCTCCTCAGGAATGAACTTGACAGTCCATCCGCTAACACAGGGCTTAAACACGTCCTCATCAGTTTCCCGTTGCCGCGACCTAGCGTTTGGCTCACGATTTTGTGAGAATGGTTCTGCCGGGCCGGATCGGATGAAGGAGCAGCAACGTTGAGTCAGTCACCCGCGCCCAAAACTAATCTCGGGAATTTTTTCGAGGACTTCCGCCTCGGCCAGGAAATTCGCCACGCCACGCCGCGCACCGTGACGCTTGGCGACGTCGCGCTCTATAACGGCTTGTTCGGCCCGCGCTTTGCCGTGCAGTCGTCCGACGTCTTCGCCGCCAAGATCGGTTATCCGCGCTCGCCGGTCGACGATCTGCTGGTGTTTCACGTGGTGTTCGGCAAGACCGTGCCCGACATTTCGCTCAATGCGGTGGCCAATCTCGGTTATGCCGATTGCCGCTTCCTCAAACCGGTCTATCCCGGCGACACGCTCAATTCGGTGTCGCAGGTGATCGGACTGAAGGAGAATTCCAACAAGAAGACCGGCATCGTCTATGTGCGCTCGCGCGGCTTCAATCAGAACGGCGACGCCGTGCTCGACTACGCGCGCTGGGTGATGGTGCGCAAGCGCGACGAGGCGGCGCCGGCGCCCGGCGACAAAGTGCCCGAATTGCCGAAGAGCGTGGAGCCGGCGCAGCTCGGCGCCGCCTGCCCGCCGCTCGATGCCGCGGCTTACGACAACGTGCTGGCCGGCAGCCCGCACCGCTTCGGCGACTACAAGGCCGGCGAGAAGATCGACCACAGCGTCGGCATCACCGTCGAGGACGCCGAGCACATGACCGCGACGCGGCTTTATCAGAACACCGCGCGTATCCATTTCGATCATTTCACCGAAAGCAAAGGCCGCTTCGGCAAGAGGCTGATCTATGGCGGCCACGCCATATCGGTGGCGCGCGCGCTGAGCTTCAACGGGCTCGGCAATGCCTTCCACGTGGCGGCGATCAACGGCGGACGCCACGTGGCACCATTGTTCGCCGGGCTAACCGTGTTCGCCTGGTCCGAGGTGCTGGCCACCGCCGGATTGCCCGGCCGCACGGACGTCGGCGCGCTGCGTCTGCGCACCGTCGCCACCAAGGACAGGCCGTGCGCGGATTTCCCGCTCAAGAGCGGTGACGAATACGACCCGGCGGTGATCCTCGATCTCGATTACTGGGTTTTGATGCCGAAGTGAGCGCTCAGCTCTTCGGATAGCCGACCGTCTGTGCAAAGGTCACGAATTGCTCGCCCTCGAGCTGCATGGCTTTGGCCAGTTTCTTATAATCGATTGCGGCGCGGAACACGCTCGCCAACCCCTCTGACGCGCAGAAGAGATAGACGTTCTGCCCGACAAAGCCGGCATCGACCGAGGCGTAAAGCCGGCGGTCTTCCGGCGGAACATCGTGCATGCGCTCGCCGTGCGCGACATAGACCAAATTGAGCGGCGCGCTGCCGACGAAGTCCTGCTGGCCGGTGACAGCGCGAATATCGGCGTTCAAGTGCTTGTGCAGCAAATGCGCCTTGGGATCGTAGAACCATACGCCATCCGCCATGGCGGCATAGACATCGATCACCATGATGTGACGCCAATACGGGACCGTCCGGTCGCCGGAGGGACGGTTGACTCCGAAAGCAGCCCACAGCAGATCGGACAAGACCGGTAGAGGCAGCGGACGCTCGGCATATTCGCGCGTCGAATGGCGCAGCTTGAGCGCCTGCATCAATGGCATGCCGCCGCTCATCTTCGGCGCCGGCAGTTGCATGACTGCCGCTTCGCTTGCCGCTTGCGCTGAGCTACCTGCGAGAACGGCTGCGGACAATAGTCCAGCGCTTGCTTCGCGTCGGGTGATCATCGGGTGATCTCCTCATGTCTCTTCGTGCGCGCCCCAGTCGAGACATCGCAAGACTACTGATTTTGCTCTATGCCGCATTGACGAGGGTCAAATGGCCAGGCCCGCGTCGGTGCCGCTAGTCGACTAGGCGCTCGCCCTTAAATGATCGACCAGCTGGCGCGCGTAAGGCGGCAGCGTGTCGATGTCGCGCACGCAGATCGACAATTCGCGCAACGCCCAGGCGTCGGTCAGGCGCACAGAGCTGATCGCCATGTTGCGTTCGGTCCGCTTCACGGTGGTCTCCGGCACGATGCCGACGCCGACATTGCATTCGACCAGGCGGCAGATGGCGTCGAAGGAACGCAACTGCACGCGCAGCCGCAACGGCCGGCCGACGCGGGTCGCCTTGTCGGCGAGAAAACGCTGGATCGCACTGGCGCGGTCGAGGCCGACCATGTCGTAGTCGAGCACTTCGGCGAAGCCGATGCGCGAGCGGCTGGCGAGCGGATGCGTTTTTGCAACCACCAGCACGAAGCGGTCGCTGCGGAACGGAAAAATATGCAGGCCGCCGTAATCGACGGTGCCGGCGACGATGCCGATATCGGCGGCGCCTTCCGCCATCAGGCCGACGATCTCGTCGGAGAGGCGCTCCTCGAGATCGACGCTGATGTCGGGATAGGCCATCAGGAACGAACTCAACGTCTCCGG
Source organism: uncultured Alphaproteobacteria bacterium (assembly GCA_963786025.1). Taxonomy (GTDB): domain Bacteria; phylum Pseudomonadota; class Alphaproteobacteria; order Rhizobiales; family Xanthobacteraceae; genus Pseudolabrys. Next base: position 332,915 of record CAWAXK010000033.1, on the reverse strand, counting down.
CAGGAACTCGGTGAGCGCGTTGGTATTGGACAGCACCCGCACCTGGCCGGCGAGCCCGCGCGCATAAGGTGTCAGGTCTTCCCGCAAACGGTCGGCCTGCGCCAGGATTCCGCGCGCGTGCTGCAGCAAACTGCGCCCGGCCGGCGTCGGCACGACGCCCTGGCGGCCGCGCACCAGCAATTCCGTGCCGAAAGCGAGTTCCATTTTGCGAATGCGGGTCGAAGCGGCGGCGAGCGCCAGATTGGAGCGCGCCGCACCATGCGTGATGCTGCCCGCCTCGACGATGTGGCGGAAAAGATTGAGATCCGTGAAATCGAAGCGCATCGGGATACTACCTTCTTATTCCGCGAAGGCAGGCTACGCAAAACACATATTGCACCGAAACATTCAGAGGCGCTAGCTTCGTCATTGAAGAAGTAGCCGGTTCCGGCTACCAGTCAAGACCGAAACTGACGGTCGTCATGGGCGCGCGAGACGTGCGAGGCTGTATCGCAGTATTGCGCGCTGAGACTTTGACTTCGATTTTTGGATTTCTCGCGGGTTGGTGCGTTGCGACGTGAGCGGACATTGGTTAGGAACCGCACACACTCGTCGACGCGATCAATTGCCGCGTATCAGTGTCCTGGAGAATGACCATGACCGAGCTTGAAGCGGGTTCGACGGCAGGGCCGCGGCGGGCCCGTCCGGTCTCTCCGCACCTGCAAGTCTACAAGATGATGTTGACCTTCGTGATGTCGGGCTTTCACCGCATCACCGGCGCCGTCTTGTATTTCGGCATGCTGCTGATCGCCTGGTGGCTGATCGCGGCGGCATCCGGCCCCAACGCCTACAGCTATTTCGAGTGGTTCATGGGCAGCCTGATCGGGCGGCTGGTGCTGTTCGGCTACACCTGGGCGCTGATCCATCACATGCTCGGCGGCATTCGCCATCTGATTTGGGACGTCGGCCTCGGCTTCGAGCCGACCGAGCGCGAATTCCTGGCGCTCGCAACAATCGTCGGCTCGATCGCGCTTACCCTTATCGTCTGGGTGGTCGGCTATCTCGCCATGGGAGGCCCGCGATGAAAGAAACTCAGATGCGCACCCCAATGAGCCGCGTGCGCGGGCTCGGCGCCGCCCACACCGGCACGCAAGCCTTCTGGCATCAGCGCATCACTTCGGTCGCCGGCATTCCGCTGGACATCGCGCTGATCGTCATCGTCATCGCGCTGCTCGGACGCAGTCACGCGGCAGTCGTGCAAATTCTCGGGTCGCCGATCGTGGCGATCATCATGCTGCTGTTCATCATCAACACCGTTTATCACATGTGGATTGGTATGCAGGAGATCGTCGTCGATTACGTGCACGAGGATAAGCTCAAGCTCGCGGTCTTGTTAGGGAACACGTTCTTCTGCTTTGCCATCGGTTTCGCCTCCGCCTTCGCGATCCTCAAACTTTCGTTCGGAGTGTAGTGTCATGGCAACGAACGGAAAAACGAACGGCGCGCCCGCGGTCAACGGCAGCGCATACCCGATTGAGGATCACAACTACGACGTGGTGGTGATCGGCGCCGGCGGCTCCGGCCTGCGCGCCGTGGTCGGCTGCAGCGAGGCGGGCTTGCGCACCGCTTGCATCACCAAGGTGTTCCCGACCCGCTCGCACACCGTGTCCGCGCAAGGCGGCATCGCCGCCGCGCTCGGCAACATGGGCGAGGACGACTGGCGCTGGCATATGTACGACACCGTCAAGGGCGCCGACTGGCTCGGCGACCAGGACGCCATTGAATATCTCTGCCGCAACGCGCCCGAGGCGGTGTACGAGCTGGAGCACTGGGGTCTGCCCTTCTCGCGTCGTGAGGACGGCAAGATCTATCAGCGCCCGTTTGGCGGCATGACCACCCATTACGGCAAGGGCACCGCGCAGCGCACCTGCGCCGCCGCCGACCGCACCGGCCACGCCATGCTGCACACCATGTACGGCCAGGCGCTGAAACATTCGGCCGAGTTCTACGTCGAATATTTCGCCATCGACCTGATCATGGACGACGAGGGCCGCTGCCGCGGCGTGGTGGCGCTCAATATGGATGACGGCACCATCCATCGCTTCAGCGCCAACATGGTCATGGTCGCCACCGGCGGCTACGGCCGCACCTATTTCTCCTGCACCTCGGCGCATATCTGCACCGGCGACGGCAACGCCATGGTTCTCCGCGCGGGCTTGCCGCTGCAGGACATGGAATTTGTCCAGTTCCATCCGACCGGCATTTACGGCGCCGGCTGCTTGATCACCGAAGGCTCACGCGGCGAAGGCGGCTATCTGGTCAATTCCGAAGGCGAGCGTTTCATGGAGCGCTATGCGCCGTCGGCCAAGGATCTGGCATCCCGCGACGTGGTTTCGCGCGCCATGACCATCGAAATGCGCGAAGGCCGCGGCGTCGGTAAGAACAAGGACCACATCTTCCTGCACCTCGATCACCTCGATCCCGCGGTGCTGCACGAGCGGCTGCCGGGAATCGCGGAGCTGGCGCGCATCTTCTCCGGCGTCGATATCACACGCGAGCCGATCCCGGTGCTGCCGACCGCGCACTACAACATGGGCGGCATTCCAACCAACTATCACGGCGAGGCGTTGACCAAGAAGAACGGCAATGCCGATACCGTGGTGCCCGGTCTGATGGCGCTGGGCGAAGCGGCCTGCGTGTCGGTGCATGGCGCCAACCGGCTCGGCTCGAATTCGCTGATCGATCTCGTGGTGTTCGGCCGCGCCGCCGCTCTGCGCTGCGCCGAGCTGGTCTCGCCCGGCGACAAGCAGCCCGCGCTGCCGAAGGATTCCGCCGATCGCGCGCTCAGCCGGCTCGACAAGTTCCGCCACGCTTCCGGCGGCACGCGCACCGCCAAGCTGCGGCTCAACATGCAGACGGTGATGCAGAACCATTGCGCGGTGTTCCGCACCGGCGAGGTGCTGGAAGAAGGCAACAAGCTGATCCACGACGCCTTCAACAACATGTCGGATATCGGCGTCAGCGACCGTTCGCTGATCTGGAATTCCGACCTGATCGAGACGCTCGAACTCGATAACCTCATGGCGCAAGCGGTCGTCACCATGGCCTCGGCGAAGAACCGTACCGAGAGTCGCGGCGCCCATGCGCGCGAGGATTATCCCAATCGCGACGACAAAGAGTGGATGAAGCACACGCTGGCCTGGCTGGACGCGAAGGGCAACGAGACGATCGACTACCGCCCGGTGCACACCTACACGCTCACCAACGACATCGCCTATATCGAGCCGAAAGCCCGCGTCTACTGACGCGGCAGCCCCTGACCCAAAACGCGGATAGCCGACATGGTCGAATTCACGCTGCCAAAAAATTCCAAGATCACCCAGGGCAAGACCTGGCCGCACGCGCCCAAGGCCGTGAACGAGACCGAGTTCCGCATCTACCGCTGGAACCCGGATGACGAGGCCAACCCGCGCGTCGATACCTATTACGTCGATCGCGACGACTGCGCGCCGATGGTTCTCGACGCGCTGATCTGGATCAAGAACAACATCGACCCGACGCTGACCTTCCGCCGCTCCTGCCGCGAGGGCGTGTGCGGCTCCTGCGCCATGAACATCGACGGCACCAATACGCTCGCCTGCACCAAGGCGATGGACGACGCCAAGGAGCCGGTGCGAATCTATCCGCTGCCGCACCAGCCGGTGGTGAAGGACTTGGTGCCTGACCTGAAGAATTTCTACGCGCAATACGCTTCCATCGAGCCTTGGCTCAAGACCGTGACGGCGACGCCGGAGAAGGAATGGAAGCAGACGCACGAAGACCGCGCCAAGCTCGACGGCATGTACGAGTGCATTCTGTGCGCGTGCTGCTCAACCTCGTGCCCGAGCTATTGGTGGAATTCGGACCGCTATCTCGGCCCGGCCGCGCTGCTGCAGGCCAATCGCTGGGTGCAGGACAGCCGCGACGAGGCGACCGGCGAACGGCTCGACAATCTCGAGGATCCGTTCCGGCTCTACCGCTGCCACACCATCATGAACTGCTCGAAAGCCTGCCCGAAGGGTCTCAATCCGGCGAAAGAGATCGCCGAATTGAAAAAGGCGATGGTCGACCGGCAGGTCTAGCCTCGGTCAATCCCGTAGCGTTGCCGGCGGCGGCCCATCGCCGCGCCGGGGATTCGCGCGCGCAAATCGGCACATAAACGTGACCGGGGCGCCCAAACCGGCCGCCTCAGCCGGTCGCGATTTTGCCGATTGGCGGCCACACCAGCGACAAACATAGCCAATTATGTGATTCGTGCTGTAAGAGCAGCCGCGATCAAACGGCGCGCTCAATTTGGCTGAGGAAGGGCCCAAGCGATGAATCTCAAATTGCTCATGGTTGTCGGCGCGGTTGTTCCGAGTATCGCGATCTGCACGATCGCGGTCGCGGCCGAACCCCATTCCACCATGGTGATCGCCCAAGCGGCGCCGGTCACCAACCCAAAAGACAAGGACAAGCCCAAGGCGCCTGCCGGCGCGGCAAAAAAGACGCAGCAACCGCCCGCGATGCAGCCGGCCCAAAGGCCCGTGATCCAGCAGCAAAAGCCGGCGATGGTGGCGCCGCCGAAACCAGTGCAAACGCAAAAGCCGGTGCAGCTCGAAATGAAAAAGCTGCCGGCGACGACGCCACATCCGGCGATCACAACCCAGCAGAAGCCGGTGCAAGTGCAAAAGCCGGGCGGTGTGCAGCCGGCGATCGTAACGCCGCAGAAGCCGGTGCAGGTGCAAAAGCCGGGTTTTGGACAGCCGGGACAGCAAAAGCCGACACAACTGGAAATGAAAAAGCTGCCGGCGACGACGCAACAGCCTGCGGTCACAACCCAGCAGAAGCCGGCGCAAGTACAAAAGCCGGGCCTTGTGCAGCCGGCGATCGTAACGCCGCAGAAGCCGGTGCAGGTGCAAAAGCCGGGTTTTGGACAGCCCGTGACTCAAACGCCGGCAATCCAGCTCAACAAGGGACAAAATCCCGTCCTTCAGACGCAGCAGCACCCCGTCGTGGCGCCGATCGATCGGCGGTTGGACAAAGTACGCGTCGAACGACACGAAACCCACGTCGGCAACCGCACCGTCATCCAGGAGCAAAATCGCACCATCATTCGCGAGAACGGCCGTACGATTATCCGGCACGATGACACCGATCGTTTTCGGCTTGGCGCGCGCGACGTCCATGTGGAACGCCGCGGCAACAATATGGAGACCATCATCGTTCGGCCGGACGGCGTGCGGATCATCACCATCGTCGACGCCAATGGCCGCATGCTACGGCGTCTGCGGCGCGAACCGGACGGCCGCGAATTCATCCTCATCGACAACCGGTATGACGGGCCGCGCGACGGCTTCAGCTCCATGTTGAACATGCCGCCGCCGGTCATTCACATGCCGCGCGACCGTTACATCGTCGACGCCGACCGCGCCGACCGCGCCTTGCTCTACGAAACCTTGATCGCACCGCCGGTCATGCACATCGACCGCCGCTACACGCTCGACGAGATCCGCTATACCCAGTTCCTGCGCGAGCGGATGCCGCGAATCGATCTCGATACCATCACCTTCGAAACCGGATCGTGGGATGTGACCCCGGATCAGGCGCGGCTGCTCGAGCCGATCGGGGAGGCCTTGCTGCGCGCGATCCGACGCGACCCGAACGAGGTCTATCTGATCGAAGGGCACACCGACGCGGTCGGCAACGACGTCGACAACCTGTCGCTTTCCGACCGACGCGCAGAAGCGGTCGCCAGCATCCTGACGCAGGATTTCGGCATTCCGCCGGAAAACCTGACGACGCAGGGTTACGGCGAACAATACCTCAAGATTCCGACGCAGGCGCCGGAACGGCGAAATCGGCGCGTCACCGTGCGCCGGATCACGCCGCTGCTGACGGGCCGCAACTAGCTGCCGGAGAGCGGCGCGCCGCTTAAACGGTGCGCCGCCTTTTCGCGCTCAGACGCATTTGTGTTCCGACAGGCAAAGCGCCTGCAATTCCGGATACGGCTTGTAGGCGGCGTTGCCGCACTGCTCCTTCGTCGCCTCCACCAGCTGGTTGAGGTGACCGCCGTAGAAATAGGCGATGCGGTCGGTGCTGCCGGTGTATTGCCGGCTCGCGTTCCGGGCACTGTAACGGACGCAAGCCGTGTAGCGCTGGTCCTTGCCGACCGGTGTGAGCACGGGATCGGAAACATAGGCGTCGCGTATATTGGTCGGATCGATCAGCGTGCGCGACAGCGTATCGGCGATTTCCTGCTTGTACTGCGCGGGAAATACGTTGGGATCGACCAGCACCTCTTTGCTGCTCGAACAGGCCGCGAGCGCACCCGCGGCGACTGTCATCAGACACCAGTTCAATGCTGGCCGCCGCATTGGATCGTCCCTCTCAATCGAGCTTGAGTTTCTTGCGGCGCTGGCCGAGCGTGCGTAGCCGCAAGGCATTGAGCTTGATGAAACCGGCGGCGTCCTTCTGGTCGTAGGCGCCCTTGTCGTCCTCGAAGGTCACCAGCGTCGAGGAATAGAGCGAAGCCGGGCTCTCGCGTCCGGTGACGATGACGTTGCCCTTGTAGAGCTTGAGCCGCACCTCGCCTTCGACCAGTTCCTGCGACTTGTCGATCGCCGCCTGCAGCATCTCGCGCTCCGGCGCGAACCAGAAGCCGTTGTAGATCATCTCGGCGTAGCGCGGCATCAGCTCGTCCTTGAGATGGCCGGCGCCGCGGTCGAGTGTGATCGATTCCATGGCGCGATGCGCGGCGAGCAAAATGGTGCCGCCCGGCGTCTCGTAGACGCCGCGCGACTTCATGCCGACGAAACGGTTCTCCACCAGGTCGATGCGGCCGATGCCATTGTCGTGGCCGAGCTTGTTGAGCCGCGCCAGCAGGCTCGCCGGTGACAGCGCCTCACCATCGATGCTCACCGCGTCGCCTTTCTTGAAGCCGATGCGGATTTTGGTCGCCTTGTCCGGCGCCTCCATCGGCGAGATGGTGCGCTGATAAACGATGCTAGGGGCTTCCTTGGCCGGATCTTCCAGCACTTTGCCTTCCGAAGACGAGTGCAGCAGGTTTGCGTCCACCGAGAACGGCGCCTCGCCTTCCTTATCCTTGGCGATGGTGATCTGGTGGTCGCGCGCGAACTTCAACAGTTCCTCGCGGCCCTTGAAGATCCATTCGCGCCAGGGCGCGATGATCTTGATGCCGGGCTCGAGCGCGTAATAGGTCAGCTCGAAGCGCACCTGGTCGTTGCCCTTGCCGGTGGCGCCGTGACAGACGGCGTCGGCGCCGACCTTGCGCGCGATCTCGATCTGCTTCTTGGCGATCAACGGCCGCGCAATCGAGGTGCCGAGCAGGTACTGGCCCTCGTAAACGGTATTGGCGCGGAACATCGGGAACACGAAGTCGCGGACGAATTCCTCGCGCAGGTCCTCGATGAAGATGTTCTCCGGCTTGATGCCGGCGCGGAGCGCCTTCTCACGCGCGGGGCCAAGCTCCTCACCCTGGCCGAGATCGGCGGTGAAGGTCACCACCTCGCAGCCATAGGTGGTCTGCAGCCACTTCAGGATGATCGAGGTATCGAGCCCGCCGGAATAGGCGAGGACGACCTTCTTGATGTTCTGTTTCGCGTTGCCGTCAGGCATTTTCGGTCTTTCTGCCATTGTCGGAACGCGCCAAGGCGCGGCCCGGCAGCCATATTCCCTGTGTTGAACTCAGGATGGATGCCCGGGTCAAGTGCGGGCAGAGGCCGCCGGACGGCCGGCCTGCCCGCTACCCCGTTACGTCCTCATAGACGTCCATGTCCGCGCTGCCCTGGAGAATGGCGCGCCAGCCTTGCAGAAAAGTGCGAACCATCGGGTCGCTCGCCACCTTTTGGCGGTTGAGTTCGAGCGCGGCATGGGCGGCGTATTCGATCTCCACCAGCATCTGGGCCGGGTCGTCGACGTTCTGCAGCACGCGAAAGCCCGTGCCGCCGATCGTCCGGTAGAACGGCGCGGCGCTGCGGATGAGGGCTAGCACCTGCGCTGGTTCGCCCAGCGCCCGCATCTTGATGTGCAGCACCCGTTTGAGATTTTCCTCAGGCTTGGTCACAGGGGCCTCCTGGCACGAATCAGGCGATTTTAGCATCGCGCGGGCCGACGCTGTCACAATACGGCAGACCGACCGGCAACCATAGAGCGATCATCGCCGGCTTACGATCATCGGCAAGCCGCCGCCCCGCCTTAAGGTGACCCGGTGCATCGGCCAGACGGCATGACCCGGCGCCAGTTCCAAGGTGAAATGCCGCATGAGGGTGGCGACAATGATCGAGGCCTCCGGCAAGGCCATGGTGGCGCCGATGCAGAAGCGCGCGCCAGCGACTAACGTTCGTTGGCTAGAGTTCGGTCTTCCGCTTGCGCAGCAGTCCGACGATGAAATCGTGGCCTGGCCGCGCGAACCGCTCGATGCCGCGCTCGACCCCCTCGTCGGTGAGCCGCGTGCGCGGCCAGCGATAGATCAGGCCGTGCGCCACCCAGATGAGCAAGAACGTGAACACCCCGGCAAAAACCGTGTCGGTGAAGAAATGTCCGCCGGCCATCATGCGCACGACCGCCATGCCTAAACTCAGCGCGAGCGCCGCGCCATAGGCGAGCGGACGCCACGGCAACGGCACCAGCGCCGCCGGCGCGACGGTCCACACCACGCCGGACACGTCGCCGGAGACGAAGGAGCAGTTGCCGGGGCAGTCGCCGCGCGGATCCCACCAGGGGACGAAGTGCTCGTTGCCGCCGAACTGCGTCACGTCGATCGGCCGTGGCCGGCCCCAGTGATCCTTGAGGATGACGTTGGTCACGAGTCCCGGCCCCAGCGCCAGCGTCGTCACCAAGAACAGGATAGCGCGGCCCGACAGCAACAGCCGCCGGCGCGGTAGCAGCAGTTTGAACACCAGCGCGGCAACGACCGGTACGATGATCGCGGTTACCAGCCATAGTCCGATATCGCGGGCGAGCATGTAGCGGGGATCGATATGCGGCGCGAAATTCATGCCGCGTTCGGCCATCCTGCTGAACGGCGCCGAGATCATCAGATCGAGCTGCGGAAACAGCCCGAAGATCACGCCGACAACGGCGGCCACGGCAAGCGCAATGATCAGTCCGGTACGATTCATGGCCTATTCCGGTAACGGCGGCCTGCGGTCTAGCCGAGCAAAACGACGAAGGGAAGTCAGCGGCCGCGCCAACGGCCGGCATTGCGGCCGGCGATCAGCCAATAGGTGAAGCCGAATACCACGCCGACCGCGGCCGCGATCTCGGCCTCGCGCGAGATCGGCGGCGGCGGATGATCGATCGATTCCTCATAGGTCGAGGCAAAGCCGGCGCTGTAATAGCCGAGCAGCAGAATCGCGGCGCCGGCCGCCGCCTGGATCAACAGCGAGCGGATGGCAAACGCTTCCGCCAGCACCACGGCGATCAGGATGGGCAGAAAGCCGACGAAGATGGTGACGCCGGAGGCGAAGACGGCGGTGCCCCAGAAGAACACGTGTCCGACCGGGTCGGTGCCGACCACCTGCATTTCGACGCCGAGCAACGCGATCGCCGCGGCGATGCCGGCGGCCAGCGCCGCCATGAACAGGGCAAAAATGATGACGATCGTGCGGCCGAGGAATGCCAAGTTCTAATCCGTCATCGCCATCGCGCGCAACGCCATGCGCTCGCGCGCCGACAGCTTTTCGGTCGCGCTCTTGAGCTGGCCGCAGGCGGCTAAAATATCGCGCCCGCGCGGCGTGCGCACCGGCGAGGCATAGCCGGCGTCGAACACGACCTGCGAAAACTTCTCGATCTGTTCCCAGTCGGAACATTCGTAGCGGGTGCCCGGCCAGGGATTGAACGGGATGAGATTGATCTTGGCCGGAATGCCCTTCAACAGCCGCACCAGTGCCTTGGCGTCTTCGATGGAATCGTTGACGCCCTTGAGCATGACGTATTCGAAGGTGATGCGCTTGGCGTTGGAGAGGCCGGGATAATTGCGGCAGGCTTCCATCAATTGCGCGATCGGATATTTGCGATTGAGCGGCACCAGCTCGTTGCGCAATTCGTCGCGCACCGCGTGCAGCGACACCGCCAGCATGCAGCCGATTTCGGCGCCGGCGCGCTCGATGTTCGGCACCACGCCGGAGGTCGACAGCGTGATGCGGCGCTTGGAGATGCCGATGCCGTCGCCGTCGGCGACGATGAGCAGCGCGTCGCGCACGGCGTCGAGATTGTAGAGCGGCTCGCCCATGCCCATCATCACGATGTTGGTGACGCAGCGGTCGCCGGTCTGGATCATGCCGTCGGTCGGGCGCGTCGCGCCCGGCCAGTCGCCGAGGCGATCCTTTGCCATTATCACCTGGCCGACGATCTCATCGGCCGTCAGGTTGCGCACGAAGCGCTGGGTGCCGGTGTGGCAGAACGAACAGGTGAGCGTGCAGCCGACCTGGCTGGAGACGCAGAGCGTGCCGCGGTCGGTATCGGGGATATAGACGCATTCGACTTCATGCGGCCGCTCGCCTTGCGTCTCGCCGGGCAGACGGAGCAGCCATTTGCGCGTGCCGTCGACCGAGATCTGCTCGGCCACCACTTCGGGCCGGTCGAGCGTGAATCGCTGTGCCAGCTCGGCGCGCAGTTCCTTGGAGACGCTGGTCATGGCGTCGAACGAGGTGAGACCGCGGAAATAGATCCAGTGCCAGAGTTGCTGCACGCGCATCTTGCGCTGGCCTTCCGCCACGCCGACGGCGCCCAGGACCGCGGCAAGCTGCGCGCGCGTAAGGCCGACCAGCGACGGCTTGACCGGCGCTACATAGTGCTCAAGCGGCGTCTTCTCGATGAAGGGCGCCGAGGTCACAGCAATTGTGTTGTCGATTACGGACATTTTTTTCGTCGAGCCTAGAGCCTTTTGCTTGTCATGCCCGGGCTTGACCCGGGCATCCATGACGCAGCGCCGCACGTGAAGGCCTTACATAGGTCTGCGATTGCAGAATTTCATCACGGATTGCCGGGTCAAGCCCGGCAATGACAGGCTGAGCTACTTGCACTCCTCCGCCACCTTGTCGAGCGCCTGGCCCAATCCCTTCAACGAATAGGTATCGGTGGTCTTGGTGCCGTGGGTGGACACGCTCTTGATCACCAGGTCGGCGCCCTTGCGCATGGTCTCGACCATTTGCGCTTCCTCGGCGGCGTTCTTCACCCAGGCGCCATCGTTCTGGGTGTACATCACGTAGGTCGCCGAGCCGATCGTGGCGGTGGCGTCGACTCCCGGCTTCTGCGGATAGCCGACGATCATCGACACCTCGTTTCTCACCTTTTCAGACGGGCGGGTCGAGACGAAAGCATAGGACGGATCGCGCTTGCGCCCCGCCGGTTCGGTTTCCGCCTTGACCGGCTTCGACAGCGCAAAGCAAACCTTCTTGCCGCCGGGCGTCGCCTGGTAGGCGCCCCAGTCGTCGAATTGGCCGAGCAGCACCGCCTGCTCGGTCGGCTCGGCTGGCTTTTTCTGGGGCTGCGCATAGGCGGCCGTACAAAAAACCACGGCGGTGGCGGTCAGCAGTGCAATCTTGGGGCTTTGCCAAAGCGTCTTCGTCATCGGGCCCTACCGGTTGAAGTGAACGACGGCGTTCGAGCCGCCCCCCTAAAGAACAGCTGGATATTAGCCCATTAGGGGCGAATATCGACAAGGTGAAGGCGGCAATCCGTCGCCCCCCGCCAAACTATAGGCCTAAACCTGATGCCGCCAAACCGGCGGGCGAGCGTGCTAGATACCTTGCCGCGCCAGTATAGACGAACGAGCCGCCATGAAAGCCCTGCTCTGCACCCATTACGGCACCCCCGACGAGCTTGAACTGGCCGACCTTCCCGACCCGGTGCCCGGGCCGGGCGAAGTGCTGGTGCGCGTCAAGGCGGTGGCACTGAACTTCTTCGACACCCTGATCATCGCCGGCAAATACCAGCACAAGCCGCCCTTTCCGTTCTCGCCCGGCGCCGAGTTCGCTGGCGAAGTCGAAAGCGTCGGCGAAGGCGTCACCGGGTTCTCGCCCGGCGACCGCGTTATCGGCAATAACGGTTGGGGCGCCGCGCGCGAAAAGGTGGCGGTTGCTGTGGACAAGCTCGTCGCCATTCCGGCCGGCGTCGATTTCGACCATGCCGCCGGCCTCACCGTCACCTACGGCACCACGATGTATGCGCTGAACGACCGCGCCAAGCTCAAGCCCGGCGAGACCATCGCCGTGCTGGGCGCCGCCGGCGGCACCGGCCTTTCCGCGGTCGAGCTCGGCAAACTGATGGGCGCGCGCGTCATCGCCTGCGCATCGTCGGACGAGAAAGTCGCCTTCGCCCGTAAGCACGGCGCCGACGACGGCGTGAATTACGCTGCAAGCGATCTCAAAGACGCGCTGCGGGCGCTTACCGGCGGCAAGGGCGTCGATGTGGTCTACGATCCGATCGGCGGCGCGCAAGGCGAAGCCGCGCTGCGCGGCATGGATTGGGGCGGGCGTTACCTGGTCATCGGCTTTGCCGCCGGCGACATGCCGAAGCTGCCGCTCAATTTGGTGCTGCTGCGCAGCTATGACGTGCTCGGCGTCTATTGGGGCGCATGGACCCTGCGCAAACCGCAAGGCCACCGCGCCAACATGGCGCAAATTCTCGACTGGTGCGCGCAGGGCAAATTGTCCTCGCACGTACACGCGGTCTACCCCCTCGAGCAAGCGCCGGCCGCGCTCAAAGCGATCGCCGCGCGTCAGGTGATGGGCAAGGCTATCCTGCGGCCTTAGAGCTTCGCCAACGTGCCGCGCGCCGCTTCACGATGCGCCGGGCGGATGTGGCTGGCGACCAGCTTGATCGCTGTCGCCAAAACCGCGGCATCGTCGGTAAAGCCGATGGCCGGCAACACGTCGGGAATAGCGTCGACCGGCAGGATGAAATAAGCCAGCGCGCCGACCAGCGTCGCCTTCACCGGCAGCGGCGTGTCGCGATCGAAAGCGCAGTAATAGGCGGCCAGCAGTTCTTCGGCGAACGGAATATGCGCGGCGACGCGCTTCAGCTTGCGCCAGAAGCTGCGGCGCAATGAGCTGTCGTCGTTATCCTCACCTCGCCAGAATGCAGCGCGAGCGAATGCCATGGCGGGTAGATGGGCGTCGGCAACAGCCGCCGCAAGACGCTAGACAACGCGTGCAATGAGCCGCTGCAGCATCACGCCGGGCCGCCGCTCGACGGTCCCGTCAAACAGGATCGTCTGTCCGGCGAGCGCACGGCGTACATGATCGCCGACATAAGCCGTGAACAGCCGGCCGTCCTTTTCGCGGTGGTCGGCGTTCTCGGTGATGCGGAAGCTCATGTAAATGACGCCGCCCGGCTTGAGGATTTCCAGCATGCGAGCCACCGCCGGCGCGATTTCCTCAGCTGGCAAATGCATGAGCACGGTCTCGCAGCACACATTGTCGAAATGCCGGGCCGGAACTCCGTTCAAGTCGGGCAGCGCGGCCTTTGTGAATTCGATGTGCGGAAAACGGGCGCGGGCCTGCGCCAGCAGGCCTTCGGACACGTCGTAGCCGATGGCCGGGAAACCGTTGGCCGTGAGCCAGGCCGCATCGCGTCCGCTGCCCGAGCCGATATCGGCGGTGAGCCCGGGGCGGAAAAATTTCCGCAACAGCGCATAGACGTCGGCCGGCTCTTCCTCGGCGAGCCAGCGCTGCACAAAGGCCGGTGCGGCCGATTCATAGGCGGCAAGCGTTGTCTTATCCATGGTCAACCTGCGAGCCTGTCCATCGTCTCGGCGAGCTTGATGTCGAGCTCGGTCACCCCGCCGGCATCGTGCGTCGACAGCGTCACGTCGACGGTCTTGTAGACGTTGAACCATTCGGGATGGTGATCCATTTTCTCCGCTGCCAGCGCCGCCCGCGTCATGAAGCCGAAGGCCTGGTTGAAATCGTTGAACACGAATTTCTTGGCGATGGCGTCGCGGCCGGCCACCTCGGACCAGCCGGCGAGCTTGGCCAACGCCGTATTACGGGCATCTCCGGTCAATTTGGCGGGCATGGGACACCTCTCTCGATTCTATTCGCCGGCTGGCGGCTCCAGCCGCAAATTCTGCGGCGGCAGCGCGGCGATGTCGATCGGGTTCGCCAGCGCCGCCGTCTGGTCAACGCCGTGCACCGAATAGAGTTGCGGCGCGGCCCGGTTCACCTGCAGATGAAAAATATCCGGCCGATTGTAATGGCCGGAAAAATCGTGCCGCAGCTTCATCTGGATGCCGAGATCGAGATTGCACTCGGCGTACAGGATGCCTTCCTCGGCGCCCATCGGTCCGGCGATGATACGGCTCATGGGATCAACGATCAGCGAGCCGCCGCAGCAATCGGGATTGCGCAGGAATTTCTCGCCTTCGGGACCGGCCTGCAGCATCTCGATCATGCGCTCGTCGACCGTGCCGCAGGCGGAAATGACGAAGGCCTTGCTCATCTGCGCGAAAGCCTGCGAGTCGATGGCGACGCGATTGCGCAGCGGATCGCCGCTCGTCGGAAAATGGTTCGGCCAGCTCATGACGTGAATGCGCGTGCCTTCGGCGATCAGCGCGAAAATCGCCAGCGGATTGGAATTCTCGCCGCAGATCAGCCCGCTCATCGGCCCGAATTCGCTGCTGAAGGCGCCGAACGTGTCGCCATACCCGCCCATATGCACCAGACGCTCGCCGACCGTCGGCATGATTTTCTGATGCTTGCGGATCAGCGTGCCGTCGGGTCCGATATAGACTTGGGTATTGAACATCGTGCCAATGGTCTGCGGCAGCTTTTCGCAGACGCCGATCACGACATAGGCGTTGGCCTCGCGCGCGGCGTCGCACAGCGCGTTGATTTCAGGTCCGGGAATTTCCACCGAATTCTTGAACAGCTCGACCGCCAGCCGGTTGGCGATGGCACCGCTCGCCGCATGGTGGTGATACCAGACCGGGTGCGCCGGGATGAAGCCCTCGGGAAATCCGATGACGCGGGCGCCGTTTTTGCCGGCCTCGCGGATCAGCCGGCAGGCTTTTTCGGTCGAGCCTTCGCGGTCGAGAAACACCGAAGCCGCCTGCACCGCCGCCACTTTCACTTTCGGATAGCTATCGCCCATTGACGGTGTCCTTTGGCCGAACGCAACGCCCTCGCAAAGCGCACTCGGCGATACTACCTCATAGGTATTGGCACCGACCATATGAGGCTTTTCATGTCCTGGTCATTGAATATCGGCAAGGTGGCCGGCACGGTCGTGCGCATCCACCTCACATTCCTGTTGTTTCTCGCCTGGATCTTCGCCGCCAGCTACAGCCAGGGCGGCGCCGCCACCGCGTGGGACAGCGTCGTTTTCATGGCGCTGTTGTTTCTGTGCGTGCTGCTGCACGAGTTCGGCCATATCTTCACCGCGCGCGCCTTCGGCGTGCAAACACCCTATGTGACGTTGCTGCCGATCGGCGGCGTCGCCCAGCTCGAGCGCATCCCGGAAGAGCCGGGCCAGGAATTCCTCATCGCCATCGCTGGCCCGCTGGTGAACGTGGTCATCACCCTTTTGCTCGTGTTCATCGGCGGCGCGACGCTGCAAACAAGCGCCGCGGCCGGGCTCGACAACACGCAATTTTCGCTGATCGACCGGCTGGCGGCGGTGAACCTGTTCCTCGCCGTCTTCAACATGATCCCGGCCTTTCCGATGGACGGCGGCCGCGTGCTGCGCGCGCTACTGGCAAGCCGCATGGGGTATGTGCGGGCGACCGAAGTCGCCGCGGCCATCGGCCAGTTCGTCGCCTTCGCGCTCGGTTTTATCGGCCTGATGTACAATCCGATCCTGATCTTCATCGCCATCTTCGTCTATCTCGCGGCCAGTTCGGAAGCGCACATGGTGGCGCTGCGCGCCGCCTCGCGCGGCGTGCCGGTGAGCCACGCCATGGTGACGCATTTCGAGACGCTGACGCCCGAGGAGCATCTGGATGCGGCGGTGCAGACCTTGCTGCAGACCGGCCAGGGCGAATTCCCCGTGGTCGATGGCGCCGGCAAGCCGGTCGGCGTGCTCGGCCGCGCCGACCTGATCCGCGCCATCAAGCAGCACGGCCCCGACGCCCGCGTCGCCGACGCCACGATTGCCATCATGCCGACAATCGGCCATCGAATGACCTTGGAGCAGGCGTTCAAGCTGTTGCAGCAGAAGCAGGCGCCGGCGGTCGGCGTCACCGATGCAACCGGCAAATTGGTCGGTCTGGTCACCGGCGAAACCATCGCCGAAATGGTCATGCTGTCGGAGGCGATGCCAAGAGGTTCCCAGAGCGGGCCCTGGGGCCGGCCTGCCGGGGCCTAAGGGGGGTTTACCCCGTTCCGCCGATGGCCTATCCGGCGGTTGCTTCTGGCCGCTTCGTGACTATATTGCGCCGCAATAGGTCGCGTCGCGGGTCCCAGGATTGCCACATGGCAATCCTGTTGTCTTTTGAGAGACGGATTTCCTCCGGAAATCCTTTTGGGGCCCGCGCTTTGCTTTTGGAACCGTTATGAACATCCGCAATATCGCCATTATCGCGCACGTCGACCATGGCAAAACCACGTTGGTCGACCGGCTGCTGCAGCAATCCGGCGTGTACCGCGCTAACGAGCGCGTGGTCGAACGCGCCATGGATTCCAACGACCTGGAGCGCGAGCGCGGTATCACGATCCTGGCCAAGGCCGCCTCGGTCGAATGGAAGGGCACCCGCATCAATATCGTCGACACGCCGGGCCACGCCGATTTCGGCGGCGAGGTCGAGCGCATCCTCAACATGGTGGACGGCGCTTTGGTGCTGGTCGACGCCGCCGAGGGCCCGCTGCCGCAAACCAAATTCGTGGTGTCGAAGGCGCTGCGCATGGGCCTCAAGCCCATCGTCGTCATCAACAAAGTCGATCGTTCGGACGCGCGTCCGGTCGAGGTCATCAACGAAGTGTTCGACCTGTTTGCCGCACTCGACGCCACCGACGACCAGCTCGATTTCCCGATTCTCTACGGCTCCGCCAAACAAGGCTGGATGGCGACCACGCTGGAAGGCTCGCACGACGACGGCATGCAGCCGCTGTTCGATCTGGTGCTCAGCCACGTCAAGCCGCCGGTGGTGGAGCAAGGGCCGTTCCGCCTGCTCGGCACCATCTTGGAAGCCAATCCCTATCTCGGCCGTATCGTCACCGGCCGCATCACCTCCGGTTCGGTCAAGCCGAACCAGTCGGTCAAGGTGCTCGATCACGACGGCAAGCTGATCGAGACCGGTCGCATCACCAAGGTGCTGGCGTTCCGCGGCATCGAGCGCGTGCCGGTAGACGAGGCGGAAGCCGGCGACATCGTCGCGCTGGCCGGACTGCCGAACGCGACCGTGGCGATGACGATCTGCGATCCTTCCGTGGAGACGCCGATCCCGGCGCAGCCGATCGATCCGCCGACGCTGGCCATGACGTTCCGCGTCAACGATTCACCGCTGGCCGGCACCGAAGGCACGAAAGTTACCGGCCGCATGATCCGCGACCGCTTGCTGCGCGAGGCCGAAGGCAATGTGGCGCTGCGCGTGCGCGAGAGCGACGACAAGGACGCCATGGAAGTCGCCGGCCGCGGCGAATTGCAGCTCGGCATTCTGATCGAGACCATGCGCCGCGAAGGCTTCGAACTGTCGGTGTCGCGCCCGAAGGTGCTGTTGCGCGAAGACGAAAAAGGCGAGTTGCAGGAGCCGATCGAAGAGGTCGTCATCGACGTCGACGAGATTCATTCCGGCGTCGTCGTGAAGAAGATGGCCGAGCGCAAAGCCGAGATGATCGAAATGAAGCCGTCCGGCGGCGGGCGCGTGCGCATGGTGTTTTACGCGCCGACCCGCGGGCTGATCGGCTACCAGGGCGAACTGCTCACCGATACGCGCGGCACCGCGATCATGAACCGGCTGTTCCACACCTATGCGTCGCACAAGGGGCCGATCCAGGGCCGCCGCAACGGCGTGCTGATCTCCAACGATCAGGGCGAGGCGGTCGCCTACGCGCTGTGGAACCTGGAAGATCGCGGGCCGATGATGATCGAGCCGGGCTGGAAGGTGTACCGCGGCATGATCGTCGGCGAGCACACCCGCGACAACGACCTGGTCATCAACGTGCTCAAGGGCAAGCAGCTCACCAACATCCGCACCACCAGCAAGGACGAAGCGGTCCGTCTCACTCCGCCGATCCGCATGACGCTGGAAAAGGCGCTCGCCTATATCGAGGACGACGAGTTGGTCGAAGTGACGCCGAAGTCGATCCGTCTGCGCAAGAAGCTCTTGGACGAGACCGACCGCAAGCGCGCCGACCGCGCCAAGGAAGCGGTAGCGGTTTAGCCACGGCATCCCCAATGCGCTAAAGCGTCGCGGCCGCGCCTGACGCGGACGTCGCTGTCTTGCTTTGCAAGGCCTTGATTCACCTCAATGCGAGTTGCCGCTCGTTCTGCAACGTTTGATGTGCAGAACGGAGATGCATCATGCGGCGCGTTGCTCTGACGCTTTTTGCATTCGCGGCGTTGCTGGCCGCACCCGGCTCCGCATCGGCTTGCTCCTGCGCACCTGACCCCACCGCCGCCAGCATTCTTGCCTCTTCCACGGCCGTATTCACCGCGGCCGTTGCGGACACGAAAGAGATCCGCAAATACGTTTCGGTGACCACCTTCCGGATTACCGAGTCCTTCAAAGGTCCGGCGGCGGGCGCGACCGTCAAGGTGCTGCATCCGAGCGGCCCGTCCGCCTCCTGCGGCGTCAAGTTCGTTGCCGGCCAAACCTATACGCTCGCCGCCCATCGCACAGAGCCCAAGAATGACGGCGCGACCCTGACGACGACCCAGTGCTCGACCTGGATGTTCCTCCCCCATGTCGGCCTCAGCGAAAGATTGATCGAGGATTTGCGCGCCTTGCGCGCACAGCGGTGAACGACCGCAAAGGTCCTCCAGCCGGCGGGCAGCGCTGCTGTCCTAAATTGGCACGATTCGAATCTGACAAGTCGAATCACTTGCCGCGGCTGCGCCGGCCAACGCGCGCCGCCGCCGTCGCGCGTGACTGCGACCCGCGCGACGCCGTGCGAAACGAACGCGATTTGCCAGCAGCCACAGCGTGTTTCTCGCTAAGCTGTTGCCAGTAATCCACACCATTAACGCTTCATTAATTATGGGCTTGAAGGCCGCCGGGTTCATTGCTTCTATTCTCACATGAGCACGACCCTCATAGAGATTCGCCGTGCGAAGGCCTCCGATGCGTCGGACGTCGCCGTCACCCATGATCAAGCATGGCGGACGGCCTATCAGGGCATCATCCCGGGCAACGAACTCGACAAGCTGATCAATCGCCGCGGACCGGACTGGTGGGACTCGGCCATCCGCAAAGGCAGCCGCATCACGATCCTGCAATTCGGCGAGCAGGTCGCCGGCTACGCCAATTACGGACGCAACCGGGCGCGAAGCCTGTTCTATGACGGCGAAGTCTACGAACTTTATTTGCGTCCCGAGTTCCAGGGCCTCGGCTTCGGCCGCCGCCTGTTCTCCGCCGCGCGCAAGGATCTCACGCAGAGCGGCTTGAAAAGCCTGGTGGTGTGGGCGTTGTCCGATAACGAGCCGGCGGTGGAATTCTACCGCGCGCTCGGCGGCCGCGCGGTCGCGCGCTCGTCCGAGAAGTTCGGCGCCAAGACGCTCGACAAGGTCGCCTACGCCTGGCAGTGAGCAAAACTGTCATGCCCGCGAAAGCGGGCATCCAGTAACCGACCAATTTCCGATAATTCGCTAGACCTGCGTCTACTGGCTCCCGCCTTCGCGGGGACGACGCATTAAATCTTCGGCGCCGGCAGGCCGTTCTGTATGCAGGCGGCGGTGAGCGTGTTGAGCAGCAGGCAGGCGATGGTCATCGGTCCGACGCCGCCGGGAACCGGCGTCAGCGCACCGGCAATCTGTCTCGCCTCGGCGTGAGCGACATCGCCGACGATATGCGTGCCGCCGTGCGGGTCTACGACGCGGTTGATGCCGACGTCGATGACGGTGGCGCCCGGCTTGATCCAGCCGCCGCGCACCATTTCAGGGCGCCCCATCGCGGCGACAAGGATGTCCGCGCGTGCGCACACCGCAGACAAATCGAGCGTCTTGGAATGGGCGATGGTCACCGTTGCGTTCTCGGCCAGCAGCAACTGCGCCACCGGCTTGCCGACGATGTTGGAGCGGCCGATCACCACCGCCTCAAACCCGGCGAGCGACGGGTGCACGGTCTTGGCCAGCCGCACGCAGCCGAGCGGCGTGCACGGCACCAGCCCCGGCAGCCCGCTGGCGAGCCGGCCGGCATTGAGCGGATGGAATCCGTCGACGTCCTTGTCCGGATCGATGGCGGCGATGATTTTATCCACGTTGATCTGCGGGGGCAGCGGCAATTGCACCAGAATGCCGTTGATCTTCGGATCGGCGTTGAGCCGCGCGATCAGGTCGAGCAAATCGGCCTCGCTCGCCTCTTCCGGCAGATACTGGTCGAACGATTGCAGGCCTGCCTCGGCCACCGCCTTGGTCTTGTTGCGAACATAGGTTCTACTGGCCGGATTGTGGCCGACCAGCACAACGGCCAGTCCCGGCACAATGCCGCGGTCGCGCAGCAGACGATGCACCGCATCCGTCACCTTGCCGCGCAGGTCGGCCGAGATCGTCTTGCCATCAATGATGCGTGCCTGCATGGCGGATTGTTAGCCTTTCGCCGCGATCTTCTCCAGAGCCGCGATCAGTGTCGGCGGTTCGCCCGTAATCGTCAGCCGCTTGATGCGGGCGGTGGCGCCCGCGCTAAGCGTGACGTCGCGCGGCGGGACGCCGACCGCCTTGGCGATGAGCCGCAGCAGCGCCGTATTGGCCTCGCCTTCGCTCGGCGCCGCGCGCACGCGCGCCTTGAGAACGCTACGGCCGTCGGCCAGTAGCTCGATTCCGTCGATGGCGTCGCGGCCGCCTTTGGGCGTCAGCCGCACGGCCAGCGCTACACCGCCGGCCATCGCGGACCATGGCCGCGCCGCCGTCACGTCAGAAGACGTTTGGATAGACGTACCGGACGATCACGTTTTCCAGGAACAGGATCAGCAGGATCAAGATCACCGGTGAAACGTCGATACCGCCAAGATTGGGCAGCATCGAGCGGATCGGCCGCAGTAGCGGCTCGGTGAGCCGGAACAGCATGTCGCCGATCATATGCACCACCTGGTTGCGCGTATTGACCACGTTGAAGGCGACCAGCCAGGACAGGACGGCGGCGGCGATCAGCAGCCAGATATAGATTTGCAGCACCAGTAGAACGATATCGAGGACCGCGCGCATGAGAATCCGCCTGTTCGAGGTGGCGGGAAATTAGCGGGTCACATCGGCTTCAACAAGCCGACCGGTGGACGGCGAGGCCTCCGGGGCGTGTCCTTGACAGCCCCATACCCTGGTCCTAAATGGCGCCACTCGCTGAAAAAGCGCACAGATTGCGCCGTAAAGGCGGGGCCGTAGCTCAGTTGGGAGAGCGCCTCGTTCGCAATGAGGAGGTCAGGGGTTCAAATCCCCTCGGCTCCACCAGCCTTCGCCGCTCCGCGGCCTGGCGAGCCCTCACATACGCAGGTTTCCCATCGTAGCCCGCAGGGCGTAGGCGGGCCTTTTATCCGGCGGCCGGTTGATCGGCCGCCTTGCGCCCGATCCAGCGGTCGATGAACGCGGCAAGCCAGTTGCGTGAGGCATGGTCGTGCACCGCGCGGTCGGCAATGTGCTCATGGCGTTGCTTGGCCCCCGGCAGTTCCATGCGGTGGGCGCCGCGCACTAGCCAGCGATACATCATGGCGTGGGTGACCTCGGGGTGGAACTGCAACGCATAGCCCGTGCCATGGCGGAACGCCTGCACGGAAAAGGCGTCGTCGCCCTCGGCCAGCAATTCGCCACCGGCCGGCAGATCGAAGCCCTCGCGATGCCATTGATAGACGTGATCCGGCCATTCGGGGCAGAGTTTGAGCCCGGCTTGCGTCGGGCGGATCGGATAATAGCCGACCTGGGCATGACCTTGCGGATGGGGGAACACGCGGCTGCCGAGATGGCGCGCCATCATCTGCGCGCCGAGGCAGATGCCGAGATAGGGTTTCTTGTCGCGTAGCGGCACGCCGACCCAATCGATCTCGCGCTTGATGAAATCATCTTCATCATTGGCGCTTTGCGGACCGCCGAAAATCGCGGCAGCGGCATGCTCGTCCATGGTCTCCGGCAGCGGATCGCCAAAACGCGGGCGCCTGATGTCGAGCGGATAGCCGAGCTTGTTCAGCACCTGGCCGACGCGGCCGGGCGAGGAATGCTCCTGGTGCAAAATGAGAAGGACCGGCTTCAACATGGCGGTTCGGCGCGCGATTCAGCGCCCGCACCGAGTACTACCCGCTTCGAAGGCGTTTGCAACACGACCCGCGGGGGGCGGCTATGTCCGCTGCGCGGATCTGCGGCGGCTCTGGCGGAAATCGACGGCCGCCAGCAGCAGCGAGCGCGGCAATAGCCGGATCAGCAGGACGATCAGCTTGTTGAGGAACCCCGGGACGATCGTGCGGCGGCCTTGCATCAGGCCGCGATAGCCCGCCTCCGCCACGGCCTCCGGCGACTGCGACAGATAGTCGGGCACCATGGAGCCGCCTTTGATGCCGGCGCGCTCGGCAAATTCGGTCGGCACCGGACCGGGACAAAGCACGCTCACCCGCACACCGCTCGCTTTGAGTTCGCTGTGCAGCGCCTCGCTGAACGACAGCACGAAGGCCTTGCTGGCGTAATAGGCGGTCATGCCCGGCCCGGGCAGGAAGCCGGCCATCGAACCGACATTGAGGATGCCGCCTTGATGCCGCGCCAGGCTGTCGACAAAACCGAGCGACAGGTCGGCAAGCGCGCGGACATTGAGGTCGATCATCGCCAGTTGTTCGGCGCGGTCGAGCGCGGCTGCCGTGCCGACCAGGCCGAAGCCGGCATTGTTGACCATGAATTGCGGCTCGGCGCCGAATTCCGCCAGCGCATCACCGATCAGTCGCGCGGCATCGCCGCATTGCAGATCGGCGACGATCACCAGCGGCCGCACGCCGCCGGCGGCCGCGATTTCGTCGGCCAGCGCCTGCAAGCGATCTTCACGCCGCGCAACCAGCGCCAAGTCATGACCGTTGCGCGCGAATACGCGCGCCAGCGCCGTGCCGATCCCGGCCGAGGCGCCGGTGATCACAGTAATCGGCCGCAAGCCGCTCATTGCTTTGCGTTGCCCTCACCCACTAGCGACGCCGAAACCCGCTCGCGCAGCGCGATCCGCTCGCCCTGCGAAACGCCGAGGAGATCGGCCGCCCGCCAGATCAGATTATCCTCGAATTCGGTGATGACCCCATCGGTAAAGGCAATTTGCCACATCATCTCGACCATACGGGCGCGCCCCGCTTCGTCGAGCGAGCGGTTGAGCCGGGCGGTGAATTGATAAAGATCAATCGCTTTCTGATCGGCCTCGGTGGCCTCGGCGACCAATTCGTCGGTGGCGGTATCGTCCAGATTGAAACGCTGCTTGATCAAGCCATGCAGGTTGTCGCGCGCAGCGTCCGAGACCGAGCCGTCGATGGCGGCCGCGTGCACCAGCAGCGCGGCGGCGGCCAGACGGTAATCGTCTTCCCCGAAACGGCTGGGATGCATGCCGCCCTCGCCAAATTCGGAAATCAGCTTTCGCAACGAATTGAACACGTAATATTCCTCAGGCCGCGCGCCCCGCACACCACACATCTATGAACGGAAACGGCCGTCCGGTAGGTCCGGACGGCCGATGCGCCGGTGAAATGACCCGGCTAAGACTTATCATATCTTCGTCAATGCCCGCGCACCGGGGCCCTGCCCCGGCCAGGCTGGATACATGACCAGATGGTAAGGATCAAGCCGTCGCGGTGGCGACATCCTCGAGCGCCCTGTTGCGCGGCTCCACGCCCCAGGCCCACACCGCCACGATCTGGATGACCACCAGACCGATCATCAGCCAGACCACGCCGGGCAATTTGTAGTTCGCCATCAGCGCGCCGACGATGAAGGGCGAGACCACCGTCGCTCCCCGGCCGAGCGTGTTGCAGATGCCGTTGGCACGCAGCCGGATTTCGGTCGGGAACAGCTCCGGCGTGTAGACGCCGAACAGGATCGCGGTCTGAACGTAGATCGCGACGATCAGCACGAAGCCGACCGTCAGTACGATCGCCGGATCGGAGGCGGCGTTGAAGCGCGCGTAGATGTAGCCGAACACAATGGTGGCGACGGAAGCGCCGATGATGCTCCAGCGCCGGCCGATGGCGTCCGAACTCCAGGCGCCGAGCGCGCAGCCGATCAGCGAGGCGATCGACAACACCAGCGTATAGGCGAGCGAATTGGTGATAGTGAGGCCCTGACGCAGGAAGAACTGCGGCAGGAAGATCACGAAGCCGAAGATCAGCGTGTTGATGGTAATCAGCACCCAGCTGCCGACGATCAGACGCTGCAGGATCGGCGGCTTGAACATATCGGCGGCTGAGAGTTGCGGCACCGGCCAAAGCCGGCGCAGGCGGCGGCAGCGGCAAAGTCGGCGACGCTACTTCCGCCTCGATCGACGTCATCAAGGCTTCCGCCTCGGCGGCGCGGCCTTCCGATTCGAGCCAGCGCGGCGATTCCGGCAGCCGCTTGCGCAGGTACCAGACGATCAAGGAGCCGATGCCGGCGATGACGAACATCGGCCGCCAGCCCCAATGCGGGATAATCAGATAACCGAGGATCGCGGTCGCCGGGAATCCCGCCACCACGATGAAGGCCATGAAGGAGAGCCAGCGGCCGCGCGTCTTCGGCGGCACGAATTCGGTCAGCGTCGAATAGCCGACCACGATCTCGGCGCCCAGCCCGAGCCCCTGAATGAAGCGGCATACGATCAGCCAGCCCATGGTCGGCGCGAAGGCGGCCGCGAGCGACGCAAGGCCGAAGATCAGCAGGTTGATCTGATAGGTGAAACGGCGGCCGTATTTGTCGCCGACAAAGCCGGTGATCAGCGCGCCCAGCGTCATGCCGACGAAGGTGAGCGAGAGAAATTGCAGGTTCTGCGGGATGGTGGAGAATTTGGTCTGGATCGCCGAGGCCAGAACGCCGCCGGCGACGTAGAGATCGTAGCCGTCGAAGAACATGCCGGCGCCGACCAGCCAGAAAATGCGGTAGTGGAACGACGAGATCGGGAGCCGGTCGAGACGTGCGCCGGCATTGACTGCGCTAGCCATTTGATTTCCCCCTGCTGACCGGATGTTGAACCACCGGTTTTGTTGCCTGGGCCGCATCGTAGTCGAGACGGCGCGCAGGCGCTACCGCCCGAACGGCCGGCGCGGCACGATCGCGCCCGTATCAAATACCAGCAATGTCGAGGATTAATCCCGCCGCCCGGCAATTCTACGGCGCGGCCAAGCAAGGGCTATTGGATGGACTTGCCCTTGCGGTAGCTGTCTTCCAGGAGCTGCAGATTGTTCTGCACGTATTTGTTGCCGGGATCCCTGCGCTCGGCGGCAGCCAGCATTTCGCGCGCGCGTTTGTAGTCGCCGCGCAACATGTAGGAATAGCCCTGGTTATTCAGGATCTCGGTCGTCGGCCCGACGATGCTGATAGCCTGGGCGTAAGCGCGGTCGGCAAGATCGAAACGGCGCAAGCGGTCGTAGGACGCCGCCAAGCCCATCCAGGCTTCGGCGGCGCGCGGATGCAGCTCGGCCGCGTGGCGGAAATATTTCTCGGCCAGCCCGAAATTATTGGCGCGGTATTGCTTCTTGCCGAGGTTCAGGGCGTCGTTCGGATCGCTGCCGTACAGGCCCGGTTCGGCTTCGGCCGGTGCGCCGAGCGGCGGCGGCACCTGTTCGGTGACGCTGTCATCGGTCGCCGGCGCCGCGGCATACGAGTCCGCGCCGGGCGTTTTCGCTTCGAGTGGATTGGAGAATTTGCCGGTGCTGCAGCCCGCCAGCCAGAGGCCGGCGGTCACGACAACCAGGGTTCGGGCAATTCCAATACGCATGACAAAGCCTGACGGAAGCGCCCGCGATCGGGACGAGGGTTAAGGTAGGAGAGGTTGGTTAAGAAATTCTTCACCCTGTATTTGCGGGCCAAATCAGAAGTAGTGCCCGACATGCAGGCGCACGAACACCGGCAGCAGGATGACCACGAACAGCACCGGAAAGATGCAAACCATCATCGGAACCGACAGCTTGGCGGGCAGCGCATAGGCCTTTTCCTCGGCCAGCGAGAGCCGTTTATGGCGCATGTCGTCGCTATAGACCCGCAGCGCATCGGTAATGCTGGAGCCGAGATCGATCGACTGGTTGATCAGCGTCGCGAAGGCGTGCGCCTCGTCGAGCGCCAGCCGGTCGGCGAAGCGCTCCAGCGCGTCCTTGAGCGGGCGGCCGGCGCGGGTTTCGAGGTTGGCCATATGGATATTGGCGGACAAAGAAGGATAGCTGTCACCTAGCTCGCGGCCGACGCGTTCGAGCGCGGCCTCCATCGACAGCCCGGAATCCGCGCAGACGACGAGCAGGTCCATGAAATCCGGAAAACCGGAACGGTGCTCGACCTTGCGCGCGGCGATACGCCGGTCGATGTACATGCTGGGGCCGACATAGCCGACGATGCCGCCGACGATCACCATCAGCCAAAAGAACGTGGTTCCGTGCGAGGCGAGCAACGGCCGCGCCAGGAACACGGCAACGGCGAGCCCGATAGCGAGCGCCGTGCGCGTGATAAAGAAAAACGCGACGCCGCGCGGATCGTAGACGCCGGCCTGGATCAGGCGGCGGCGCAGCACCTTCATGTGCTCGTCGTTGGTCTCGGAATAGTGCTTGGTGGTGTAGTCGAGCAGACGGGTCACCGCCTGCAGGCTGGAATAGCGCAACGTGCGCTTCGGATTGGCGACCCGATCGCTTTCATCCAGGATATTCGAGGCGCGCCGCTTGACCGATCCGCGCACGCGCGCAAACGCCATTACCGAAAAAGCCAGCGTGCCGGCCGCCAGGAACACCAGCACCGCCAACAACATGTTGGCGTTGTCCTGAAAGATATTGCTGAATGCCGACGTCACCATATTCATCGGTCAGATCCTGAAATTGACCAGGCGATACATGATGAAATTGCCGATGCCCATCCAGCAGCCGGCCAGCACCAGCGCGATCTTGGTCAAGTCCTCATGCCAGACGCTGGCGTAGAACGTCGGCACCAGGAAATTGATCACCACGAACATGCCGATCGGCAGCGACGACAGGATCAGCGCCGAAGCGCGGCCTTCCGCCGCCAGCGCGCGAATCTTGCGGCGCATCTTGAAGCGCAAGCGGATCACCGCCGACAAATTTTGCAGGATTTCGCCGAGATTGCCGCCGGTCGAGCCCTGGATCGCGACCGCCGTCACGAACAGCGGCAGGTCGTCGGTGCCGACGCGGAAATAGAGATTTCGCATCGCGGTCTCTAAGTCGGCGCCATAGGTGATCTCGTCGGTGACCGTGCCGAATTCGCTGCCGATCGGGTCGCCCAGCTCGCGCGCCACCATGTTGATGGCGATCGGCACCGGGTGGCCGGCGCGCAACGAACGAACGATGATGTCGATGGCGTCGGGGAATTGCGCGGCGAATTTCTTCTGCCGCCGCGAGCGCAGGAAACGCAGCACCATGATGGGCAGCACAAGGCCGCAGAACAGCGCGGCGAAGACGGCGTACAGCACGCGCCCCTCGAACACGATGGTGCCGACGAACGCGGCTACCATACCGATGGCGATGATCAGGATCAGCCGTCCGAGCCCGACGGACAGGCCCGATTGCAGGACGAGCCGATTGAAGTTGACGAACGGCAACAGGTATTCGCCGCTGCTGGTCAGCCCGCGCTCGCGCCGCAATTGCACCAGCACGCTTTCGCGGTCCGGCTTGTGGTCCATCACCTTGAGGCGGCGGTTGATGTTATTGCGATAGGACGCCTTGTTGTAGAATAGCAGATAGACGCCTTCCGCGAACATTGCCGCCGAGACGCCGACCAGCAGGTAGATCAGATAGACCGGGTTGAATTCGAACAGATGCGACATTGGTCTACAACGGCTGCGAGGGATCGAAGAAATTGCCGGGCAGCTTGATGCCTTGATTGGCGAGGTGGGTGAGGAAGCGCGGGCGCACGCCGGTGGCCGTGAAATGGCCCTGCACGGTGCCGTCCGGCGCGGTGCCGGTGCGCACGTATTTGAAGATTTCCTGCATCTGGATGATGTCGCCTTCCAGACCGGTGATTTCCGCGATCGAGGTGATCTTGCGCTTGCCATCGGACTGGCGCTGCAGCTGCACGATGAGCTGGATGGCGCCGGCGATCTGGCCGCGGATCGAGGAGACCGTCATCGGCAGGCCGGCCATGCCGATCATCTGCTCCAGGCGCGAGATGGCGTCGCGCGGCGTATTGGCGTGAATGGTGGCCATCGAGCCTTCGTGGCCGGTGTTCATCGCCTGCAACATGTCGAAGGCTTCCTCGCCGCGGCACTCGCCGAGGATGATGCGGTCGGGCCGCATGCGCAGTGCGTTTTTCACCAGTTCGCGCTGGCGGATTTCGCCCTTGCCTTCGATATTGGGCGGCCGCGTTTCCATGCGGCCGACATGCGGCTGCTGGAGTTGCAGTTCGGCGGCGTCTTCGATGGTGATCAGACGCTCCTTTTCCGAAATGAAGGCGGAGAGCGCGTTCAGCATCGTGGTCTTGCCGGAGCCGGTGCCGCCGGAAATGATGGTGGTAATGCGCGCTTTGACCGCCGCCGCCAGCAGGTCGGCCATAGGCGGGCGTAGCGCGCCGACTTCGACCAGCTTGCCGAGGTTGAGCGGCTTCTTGGAAAATTTGCGGATCGAGACCAGGGGGCCGTCGACGCCGATCGGGCGCACCGCCACGTTGACGCGCGAGCCGTCCTGCAGGCGCGCGTCGCAAAGCGGGTGGGATTCGTCGACGCGGCGGCCGACCGCGGACACGATCTTGTTGATGATGCGCAGGAGATGCTGCTCGTCCTTGAAGCGCACCGACAACGGCTCAAGCACGCCGCGCCGCTCCACGTAGACGCATTCATGACCGTTGATCAGGATATCGTTGATGCTTTCGTCCTTGAGCAGCGGCTCGAGCGGGCCGAGGCCGGTCATTTCATCGAGAATTTCCGAGACGAAATCGGCGAGTTCCTGGGTGTTTAGCGCCAGCCGCTCGGCCATCACGTATTTCGCGACCAGTTGCTGGACGTGGTGACGGATTTCTTCTTCCGGCAGCTTTTCCAGCGCGGAAAGATTGATTTCCTCGATCAGCCGGCGATGCAGGCGGACCTTGGCGTCGAGCAGCTTGTCGCTGAGCAGCGGATTGGCCGACGCATGCGGCTGCACCGGCGGTGCTTGTTCGGCCGGCACCTCGGGAAGCGCGGTCGAGGCCGCGCCGGCAGGCGCGGACGGCGCCGGCTGTTCGATTACCGGCGGTTCCGGCGCGGCAGCGCGTCGCAGTGTGAAACGGCCGGCCATCGCTTGGTCCTTTTTATTGCGCGATCGAAAGTTTGAACTTCTTCAACGGCGACGCGGGCTTGCTCTCCGCCGCCAGCTTGCCGGCAGAGGAATCCACCAGCAGCTTCTTCAGCTGCGCACTGACCTTGTTGCCGGGCTTTACTTCATCGAGCGGCACGCCGCGGTCGATCGCTTCGCGCACCAGAGCGTAGTCGTTGGGTATCGCGGACACGAATGCGTCGCCGAGCGTCTGCACCAGGTCGCTGTGGCGCAATCCGGACGAGAACATGCGGTGCTCGAAGCGGTTGACGATGACCTGCGGATTGGGGCCCTCGCCCAGCCGTTCCTTGATTGCGGCCACCAACTGCTTGGCGTGTCGCAAACTGGGCACGGTGGTTTCGCTGACGATGAACAATTTGTTCGAGCCGAGCAGCACGCTGTCGGTCCAGGAGAACCAGGTGCGCGGCATGTCGAACACGACATAGTCGAAATTGGTGGAGACGAGGTCGAGCAGGCGCGTCACCACGTCGGGGTCGAACGACCGCATTTCCGCTGGCCGGTTCGGCGCCGCGACCACCGCGAGGCCCGACGCGTGATACGACAGCATGATCTCTAGCAACTGCCGGTCGAGACGATCCGGCCGCGGCTCGATTTCCGCCAGGTTCAGGCGCGGCTCGAGATCGAGATAGTCGGCCACCGCGCCGTTCTGGAAATTCAAATCGAGCAGGCAGGTGGACGGCTTCATGCGCGGACCGCCGCTGTTGAGCATGAGCATGGCGGTCTGTATCGCCAGCGTGGTGACGCCGGCGCCGCCGACTGCCGGCAGGAACGTGTAGATTTGCGCCTCGGTCGGCGCGGCGCTGCCGGCATGACTCTGGGAGACACGCGCGCAGGCGCGCACCATATCGATCGCCGCCACCGGCTTGACCAGAAAATCGGCGACCCGCATCTGCAACAGCGTGCGGGCGACGTTCTCGTCGAAACTCTGCGTCACCGCGACCACCGGCGGCCAGGCCCGCACGCGCGCCATCAGCCGCTGCAACGCGGCCATTTCGTCGTCACGGCCGGCATCGAGATCGACCACCACGACGGTGGCGTTCGTGACGTCGAGCGTGTCGCCGTGTTCCGCGATCCGCCCCGGCACCACGGTGAGTTCGATCGCGCTGCTGGAGCCGAACGTGGCGCGCGCGGAACGGTCGAACTCGGCGTCCGCGGTGAGCACCACCACGTGCGTTCGGTTGGAATCGGGATTTGGGTTGCGGCCTAAACGCATGATTTCTGTCGGTTCCGTTTATTTCACCGGCGCTGCCGACTGGATCACCGTCGGTCCAACCGGCGCCGTATTGGTCGGCCCGTTCGAAGCCGGTTGGGAGTTGGCGGATGTGCCGATACCCCGCGGCGCGATCACGCGGCCGGTTCGATAGCGGTTAACGGCGGTTTCCATCTTCTCGCCGTTGAACGCGATATTCTTGTCGGCGCTCGAGCGCGGCCAGGGGTCGACCATCTGGGTGACCTCGTTGGTCGCGACCGAATTACCGCCGTTCAGCGAGATGGTGTCGCGGCGGTCGAGATATTCCGAGCAGCCGGCGAGCGCGACGAGCAGCGCGGTGAGCGCAAGCGGACGCAGCATGTTAATGGATGGCCGCATCGGAAACCCCCTTCGGCAGATCGAGCATGTGGCCGGTGAATGGGCGATCGCCGGCATCGGCGATGCGGGCTGTGACTGGCGTGAGTGCGAGCGCCTCCGTCCGCGTAACCTCGGCCTTGCCGAGCAAGAAGAAGTCCGGATCATTTGGCGGTAGCGCGTCGTCGGTCGGCACCCTGACGACGTCGCCCGGCCGCGTCGGACGCACCAAATGCGGCGTAACGATGATGGCGAGATCGGTTTGGTTCTGCTGATAGGACTTCGAGGAGAACAGCGTGCCCAGTACCGGGACGCTGCCGAGCCACGGCAGTTGGTCGATCAGGTTATGATTATTGGTCTGCAGCAGCCCCCCGATCATGAAGCTCTGGCCGTCGCGCAGTTCGATCGTCGTCGACGCGCGCCGCACGATCAGCGCAGGCACTGAAACGCCGGCGCTCACAACTACCGAGTGAGTGGGGTCGATCTGGCTCACTTCCGGCTCGATCTTCAGATTGATCAGCCCGTGGCCGAGGACGGTCGGCGTAAAGGCAAGCCCGACGCCGTATTTTTTATAGTCCACAGTGACCTGCCCTAAGGTACCGGAAACTGGAATTGGATATTCGCCGCCGGCCAGGAAGCTCGCGGTGTCGCCGGACAGCGCGACGAGATTGGGCTCGGCCAGGCTGCGGGCGATGCCCTTCTGCTCGAGCGCATTAATCGCCACGTCGGCCGATACGCCGCCTTTTACGAGGTTGGCAATCATGAAGCCGAACGGAGTTGAACCGGAGAGAACGCCGGCGGCACCTGCGGCCGCAGCCGACGTGATTGGCAGGCCGTTTGCTGGAACACCGTTGCCGATATTTATATTGGGATTGCCGAAGGTGTTCCATTGCACGCCCAGTTCGCGGCTGGCGTTGCGCGAAATCTCGATGAAACGAACTTCCAGCATCACCTGCTGCGGCGACATCACCGACACCGAATTGATGATTTCGGGGCCGAACTGGCGCGCGATGGTGACCGCCTTGTCGAGGGTGGCGGCGTCGGTTACCTCGCCCGACAGCATGATGCGGCCGTTGACCGAGGACGCTTGCAGATGCGAGCCGGCGAAGCGACGCTTGAGCTCGTTGGTCAGCCGGCTGATGTCGTAGTTCACCTCCACGTCGAAGATGCCGATCAGCTTCTTGCCTTCGGCATAGACCTGCACGCGCGTGGTGCCGATCTTCTTGCCGAGAATCGACAGCGTGTGATCGGTCAGCGGATTGACGTCGGCGACGTCCGGATCGCCGACCATGACGTCGACGAAGCTCGAGCCGGTGCGCACGTCCTGCGACTTGCCGAGGGTGACCGTCACCATCGCCGTATGGGTATTGCCGGCGATCTGGATGACGCGGTCTTGCGCATAGGCGTCGCCGGCCATGAACAGCAGCGTTGCAGCCAGCCCTACGGCCAAGGCAATCGCCAAATCGCGCAGCCAGTTGCCGCACAATGTGGTCCTGTCCGAGTGCCGCCAGGCGAAACCGGCAGCATATTCGTTGTTATTGTTCACGACACACTCCCCCGTCCTTGATTGACCCTGCGCCCGGGATTACCGAGCGCCCGCATCCTGACCGGTCGTTAAGTCCCCACGACTACCTTCAACCGGCACGCTGTATTCCTGCTTCGCCGTTGCACGCGTCACCACCACCGTCGCGGTCGCGGTCTTGTCGGTGCTGACCGGTTCGTTGCTGCCCAAATCATTGAGCGTGATCTTGCGCGTCCGTGTTTCGGCGGTTTCACCCGCCTTGCGCAGCAGCAGCGACAAATTGCCGACCGACGACGCTAGCCAGACCTTTTGTGCTTCCACCGTGCTCACTTCGAGCGTGACCGACTTCGCCACCGTCGTCTTGGCGGCGCGTTCGTCGGCGACCTGGTCGACGGCCAGCACGCGAGCGTTCTGCAGCACGACCTCGGTCGAGGCCGATCCCTTGTCGATCTGACGCGTGAGCACGACGTCGACGCGGTCGCCCGGCAGCACGAAGCCGCCGACGCCTTCCACGTCGTTGACGCGAATGGTCACCGCCTTCATGCCGGGCTTCACTAGTGCCGACAGCGTGGCGCGCTGACCGGGACCGGTGATCTTGAGCGACAGCACCGGCTCATTCGGCTCGATTGCGGTGAGAACCACGCGCCGGCCGCCATGCAACACGTCGCTGATTTTGCCGAAGGCGCCGGCCGGCATCGAGGTTTCCGGCCACGGCACTTCCTTCAGCATCGATTCATTGAGCTCGGTGCCGAAGCGCAGCGGCTGTTTGGCAACGACAATGGTTTTCATCGCCACCGCCGGCTGGTTCGACTCGAAGTGCCTCGCCTGTTTGTTGGCCTGGTTGTTGAGCCAGGCCTGGGCGATGAACACAGCGAGCAAGCCGAACACGACGGCAAACCCGATCATGACAATGGTGCTGGCACGCAAGGCTTTTTGTCCCGTTTGACACGACCAGAAACTTGGCCGTTCTATTGCTCGTCACGAGACTAAGAGGGACAAAGTATTCAATTGCTAATTTCGTCAGCGCATCTGGGACTATGCTGAAGACCGGCTAAATTACTATTGTTTACGATCGGTTTGCGGTCTTAATAAGTTTAGAGTAACCTTTCTGACGTATTAACAATACTGCACGGTAACGTCGCTCAAACCGTAACGATTGATTGAGCCTAACGATCCCTTGCAGGCGGCGAAAAGCCAGCAAACAAGGGGGCCAGGGCCCATGCATCGGCGGCGCTCGCGGGCGCGGCGGGCAGCGCGCTCAGAAACAAGGTTACCGGACGGCTTAACCGGCGTTGCCCGCGCCACGCGGTTGCGGCAACATGCCCGCGAACGCAAAGATCGTCGCATCCGCAAAGGGCGGTGCAAAACAATGGTTCGTGGGAGGAATCGTTAATGCCGGGACCGCGCATTGGTTACGTCGATCCGTCGACGGTCAAAGACCCTGCCATGATCGCCGAGTTCGAGCGCTGCGCGCGGGAAGGCACGCCGCGGCCGGAGAGCCAGGCGATCCGCGCGCATGTGCCGGCGACATTCTGGTCGTTCGCCAATACCTGGCGCGACGTGTTCAAGAACGGCGTCGCCGATCACAACATCAAGGAGCTGTGCCGCATCTACGTCTCGCGTTCGGTGCTGTGCGAGTTTTGCGGCAATCAGCGCTCGATCAAGGCGGCCAAGGCCGGCCTCAAGGAAGACGATTACTCCGACCTGATCAATTTCGAGAGTTCGACGCGCTACGACGAGCGGCAAAAAGCCGCGCTTGCCTATGCCGAGGCGATTACCTGGGATTTGCCGTGCGACGACCCCTTCTGGGCCCGCCTGCACAAGCATTTTAGCGAGCCGGAGCTGGTCGAGATCGGTTACTTCGTCGCCATCACGATGGGCCAGCAGCGCTGGTTGCGCACGCTGAACATCGAGCATCACCAGATTCTTGCAGGCACCGATGGCTCGATGGCGCCGGGCTTCGAGACCGAAGAGGCGCTGCGGCAATCCAAACAAGCCGCCGACTACTGGGCAAAGATTAACCCCAAACCGTCATCCGAGGCCGCCGAGTGACACAGCAACAGACCACTGTATCCGCGCTCCGCGCGGCAACTCGCGCTACCGAACCGCGCATCCGCGTCAAGGGATTGGGCAAGCGTTACGGCACGCTTGAAGTGTTCCGCAATATCGATTTCGAGGTTGCCGAGCGCGAAATCGTCGCCATCGTCGGCCCGTCCGGCTGCGGCAAGACCACGCTGCTGCGCTGCATCGACGGCCTGCTGCCGCACGATGCCGGCGAAATCTGGGTCGGAAACCAGCGCGTCGAAGAGCCGATCGCCGGCGTCGCCATGGTGTTCCAGCATTTCGGCCTGTTCCCCTGGAAGACGGTGTTCGACAACGTCGCCTATGGCTTGCGCATGGCCGGCGCGCCGAAGGCGGAGATCGAACGCAAGGTTCCGGAATTCATCAAGCTGGTTGGCCTCGGCGGCTTCGAGGCCGCCTTCCCCTATCAGATGTCCGGCGGCATGCAGCAACGCTGCGGCCTGGCGCGCGCACTCGCCATCGAACCGAACGTGCTGCTGATGGATGAGCCGTTCGCGGCGGTCGACGCGCAGACCCGCGAAATCCTGCAGTTCGAGCTGTTGCGCATCTGGGACGAGCGGCCGACCGCGATGGTCTTCGTCACACACTCCATTGAAGAAGCGGTGCTGCTCGGCCACCGGGTCATCGTGCTCAAGGGAAGGCCCAGCAGCATCCACGAGACCATTACCATCGACCTGCCAACTCCGCGCACGCGCGAAACGCTACGCCATCCGCGGTTTGCCGAATTGCGTGAGCAGGTGTGGGGCACGTTGATGCGGGAGGCACGCGAAGCCGAATTCGTACTCGAACGCTGAACAATAAGAGCTGAAACAAAAGGGAGGATTCCATGATTCGCAGAACCTTAAGCCTGATGGTCGGCGGCGCTCTGCTGGCCGCGCTGCTGCGGGCGCCAACCCGGCGAGCGCGGCCGGCAAGAAGATCGTGCTCGCAATTCCAGGCGTTCCGCCGATCTATTCGGCGACCATCGCTTATGTCGCGGAGAAGCAGGGCTTCTTCAAGAAGCATGGCGCCGACGTCACCATCCGCCCGTTCGACAATGGCACCGCCGCCGCGCGCGCGGTGGTGGCTGGCGATATCGATCTGGCCTGGTCGCCGACCCCGCCGGTGATCAATCAGATCTCCAACGCCAACGTGCCGCTGGTTGCGATCTATGGCATGCCGAACCCGGACTGGGTGATCGGCACAACCGAATCCGGTAAGACCTGTAAGGATATGGCCGGCCAGAACGTCGGCGTCGATTCGATCAACGGCGCGCGCTCGATCGCGCTACGCTCGATGCTCGCCGCCGGCTGCAAAGAGGTCAAGATCGACCAAGTCACGCAGATCGCGCTCGGCTCGAGCCCGGGGCCGGCGCTGCTTGCCGGACGGCTTCAGTTCGCTGTGCTGCATCTCGATGACCTCGCCGAGATCGCGCACCAGGGCAAGAAACTGAACATTCTGCTGGCGATGAAGAACACCAATCCGACCAGCCACTATCTGATGCTGGTGGTGCGCAAGGACAATCTGGCGAAGAATCGTGACGCCGTCGTTCGCTCAGTTGCCGGTCTAATCGAGGCCGCCCACTTCATGCAGGATCCGAAGAACGCCGACGCGGTGGCAGACGCGGCCGCGGTGACCGGTCACAACAAGGAAGTGAATAAAGAGGCGCTCAAGTCGTTCCTCGCGATCGACTTCTGGGCGGTGAAAGATGACGGCCTGCCGCGCAGCAAGCTGGAAGCCACCGCCGCGCTGATGAAGAAGATCGGCTCGATCAAGCCAGACAAGGAGCCGGTGAAGTATGACGCGCTGGTCGATCAAAGCGTCTGGAAAGACGCCAACGCAATGGTGAAGTGAAAGACGCGTCAGCGGCCTAGACCTTACTCCGTCACCCTGAGGTGCTCGGCGCGCAGCGTCGAGCCTCGAAGGGCGACGGCCAACGCTGCAAGAACCTCGGCCGATCGTCCTTCGAGTATCGATTCGCTCGCACCTCAGGATGACGGCGATACGTTGCTGATCGGATTGACGTCAGTGCTCAATAGCTCCATCCGCCGCCACGCACCGGTCTGGCTCAGCGTCTTTGCCGGACTCGCGCTTTGGGAAATCGCCGGCCGCTCCACCAGCGCGGCCTTCATGGTGCCGTTCTCCGAAACGCTGGTGCGGCTCTGGCAGCTCACCTCGCGCGGTGAATTTCTCGTCCAGCTCTTGGATTCCGCTGAGCTTTTCCTCACCGGCTTTGTCCTCGCGCTGATCGTCGGCGCGCCGCTCGGCATGCTGCTCGCGCGCGTCCGCCTGCTGCGCGTCGGCATTGAGCCTTACCTGATGATTCTTTATGCCACGCCGATGGTGGCGCTGATCCCGTTCATCCTGTCGTTGATGGGCTTCGGCTTCGCGCCCAAGGTGCTGGTCGTCTTCCTCTTCGCGGTTTTCCCGGTGCTCTACAATACGGTGGAAGGCGCACGCAGCATCAGGCCCGAGCTGATCGAGGTGGCGAAGTCCTACCGCTCCACCGAATGGTCGCTGTGGCGCGAGGTGATGGTCCCTTACACCTTGCCCTACCTGATGACGGGCGTGCGCCAGGCGATTGGACGCGCTTTGGTCGGCATGATCGCGGCGGAGTTCTTCCTCTCCGCGACGGGCCTCGGCCAGCTCATCATGGGCGCCTCGCAGGATTTCGATACGGCTGGCGTCTTCGCCTCCATCCTGGTGATCGGCCTGATCGGCGTCGGATTGACGCGGCTCGGCCTGATGATCGAACAGCACTTTGCGCATTGGAGACAGTAGCGCATGATCCCGAAAAGTGGATACCGGTTATCGGACAAGATCTTGCGCCGGAAAGACTACCGATGACCGAGACAAGCATCGGCGCGTCATCTGCCGTGGTCGCCGCACCGCCCACGGCCTCGCGGCCTGCCTTCTTCTCCGGCAGCTTCGTGCCGCGTTTCCTGACCGGCCTGGCAATCTTGCTGAGCTGGGAGATCGTGGTCCGCGCCATCGCGCCTGCTTACGTGGCCAAGCCAAGCACGGTGGTGCTGGCCGTCCCGCGCGTGATAAGCGACCCCGAATTTCTCCATGCGCTGGGCGCCACGCTGGCGGCGGTAGCTGAAGGCTTGGCCATAACGATCGTCGCCGGCACCGCCATCGGTCTGCTGATGGGC
Organism: uncultured Alphaproteobacteria bacterium; assembly: GCA_963786025.1. Classification (GTDB taxonomy): domain Bacteria; phylum Pseudomonadota; class Alphaproteobacteria; order Rhizobiales; family Xanthobacteraceae; genus Pseudolabrys. The sequence goes on along the minus strand of CAWAXK010000033.1, from coordinate 295,064 downwards.
CGCAGCGCTACCGTCGACCGGATGATTCGCGTCTATATCAACGGCTTCAACGCCTTGCCAATGATCATCGTGCTGCCGCTGTTTTCGCTGTGGTTTGGTTATTCGGGCGCGGCTCGCATAGGCACTATTATCTTCGCCGCAATATTCGCCATCACCATGAATGTCGCCGATGGCGCGCGCTCGGTGCCGCGCGAATACCTTGAAGTCTCCCGTTCGTTCCGCTCCGGCCGCCTGCGCACGCTGATCGACATCGTCCTGCCGGCGTCGATGCCCTATCTGCTGGCCGGCTTCCGGCTCGCCGCCGGCCGTGCGCTGATCGGCGCGGTGGTGGCGGAGTTCTTCCTCTCGATCGGCGGACTTGGCTACTACATTCTCTACAACTCACGCGCTTATCACCACAACGAGGCCTTCGTCGGCGTGTTGTTGCTCGCGGCCTTTGGCGTCAGCTTCGAATTGCTGGTGAACTGGTGTACGCGGCGCTTCATGCCGTGGTATCGCCGCGACGAGAAAACCGGCTAGAGAATGTCCGACGGCTATCCACATTCCGCTCATTCCCGCGCAAGCGGGAATCCAGGGATGCAAACTCAGCGCGCGTGGCCCCGGGTCCGCGCTTGCGCGGGGACGAGCGGATTAGTCGAACGCTTCACCACAAGGAATTGAACGAATGTCCTCCGATCCCTTGCTCAAGGCCGCGATCGCGCATTGGGGCCCGCGCTTTGTCGCCAATGGCGTGGTGCTGACCGACTTCGAAGAGGTCGCCGGCTCACTCACGTCATACGATGACTGGTGCCGTGCCTGGTCGGCGCGCGCCGCGCACCATGAGCAACTCGGGCGCGAAGCGCTGGCGGCCAAACATTTCCTCACCGCCGGCGAATGTCTGCAGCGCGCCGGCGTCTACTACCATTTCGGCTCGTTTCTATTCGCGCATGATCCGGCGCAGATGAAGGCCGCGCACAAAAAGCAGATCGAGTGCCGCCTACTGGCGCTACCGCATCTTAGCCCGCCCGGCGAACGGGTGGAAATTCCCTATCTCGGCAAGAACTTGGCCGGCATTCTTCGTAAACCCGTCGGCATCGACAAACCGCCCGTGGTGGTGATGGCGGTCGGCCTCGACTCGACCAAGGAAGAAACCGACGCCTACGAGATGCCGTTTCTGGCGCGTGGGCTAGCGACGCTGGTGTTCGAGGGGCCGGGCCAGGGCGAGGCGCAATACGACTTTCCGATCCGCGGCGACTACGAAGTGCCGGTCAAGGCCGTCATCGATTATGTCGAGACCCGCAGCGACCTCGACAGCAAGCGCATCGGCATGTGGGGCGTCAGCCTCGGCGGCTATTACGCGCCGCGCGCGACTGCCTTCGAGAAGCGCATCAAGGCCTGCATTGCGCTGGGCGGGCCGTTCGACTTCGGCGCGGCCTTCGACACGATACCGGAGCTGACGCGCGAGACGTTCCGCATTCGCAGCCACTGCAAGACCGTCGAGGAAGCGCGCAAGAACGCGCAGACATTGTCGCTGGTCGGCGTCGCGCAGAACATCACCTGTCCGATCTTCATCGTGAACGGGCGGCTCGACCGCGTCATCCCTGCCGCCGATGCCGAGCGGCTGGCACGCGAGGTGAAAGGGCCGGTCGTGCTGATGATGATCGAGGACGGCAATCACATTGCCAACAACCGCGCCTACCGCTGGCGCTCGCAGAGCGCGGATTGGATGAACGAGATGTTGGGATAACACACGGCACGGCCTTTTTCCGTCATCCTGAGGTGGCCGTGCGCAGCACGGCCCTCGAAGGATGAACGGCCTATGACGCTGTGCCCGTCATCCTTCGAGGCTCGCTACGCTCGTACCTCAGGATGACGGCGAGAGGATAGCGAATCCCCGCGGCATCGAATGCAGCCGCTCGATGCCTGCGTCTCTAATCACCACCATCTCGCCGGTCTGCACACCGGCTTTGCCGTCGGGCGTGACGACATTCGGTTGTATGACCACCGTCTGCCCCGCACGGAACGGCTCCTGCGGCACCGGCCCCGCGGGGCGGCTTTTGCAGCCGAGGATCGGCGGTAGATAGCCGCCGCCATAGCCGTGCAGCAGATCGTCGATGATGGTGAAGCCAGCGTCCTCGATTACCGCTGAAGCCTCGATCACATCGGCCGGCATGGCGCCGGCTTTCAGCACGCCGGCGATGGCTTCGAACGCCGCGTCGGCCGTCGCGTGCAGGTCGCGATAGAGCTTGCTCGGCTCGCCGAGCGCGAAGCTGCGCAGCACCTGGCCCGGATGATCCCAGAACGCCGCGCTGATTTCGGCCACCGCCACGTCACCTTTGTGCAGACAGCGCGTGGTCGCAAACTGGCGCGGCACGCCGAGGTCTGGCGCACTCATCGACGTGGTGCCGATGTAATGAATGACAGTGGTCGCGCCCTGCGCCACGTAAGCGCGCTCGACCAGATCGCCGAGCTCGCGTTCGCTCAATCCCGGCTTCAAGCCGTCGCGCAGTGCCGCCATGCCGAGATCGCTGAAATGCGCACCGATGCGCAGCCAGTCGAGTTCCTCGGCCGATTTGACCTGCCGCAGTTTGATGTAGGCGCGCGTGAGATTGGCGATGTTCGGATGGCGCACGGCGAGCCGCGCATGCTGCTCGGCGGCGAGCGGCCCGATATAGGCAATATGGCCGCTGCGCGAGCCGCGCTTGTCCAGCACCTCGATCGCCGCCTGGATGCAGGATTCGCCGCCCCAGACGACGTCCGCCTTGTCGGCGACGAGGCGCGCCTGCGGCGCGTGATTGACGTATTGCACGAACAGCGCGTCACGTTCGCCGGGCGTGAAGACGCCGACCGCTTCGGCGGTTACCGGCCATTGCGTCAGCCATTGCACCGCCGAGCCGAAACGGGCGAGGCCGCAAAACACCAGATGATCGCAATCGTGTTCGGCGAGCAGCACTTCCACCGCCGCGCGCCGGCGCGTCATCTCGGCGTCGGAAAAGCGCGGGAACGCCGCTTCGACGATGCGCGCGAGTTGCGGAGGGAGCGTCACACGGCCTTCTTCGGCAGCGCCACGATCATATCGAGCTCGATGCGCGCGCCTGGCGACGACAGCTGGTTGATGCACACCGTGGTCGAGGCCGGCCGCCAGTCGCCGAAATATTTCGCCATGGTCGCGTGCATGGCATCGGCCTCGCGGAAGTCGGTGAGGTATTTCGTCACCTTCACCACGTCGCGCCAGGTCGCGCCGGTGTGGTCGAGGATCGACTTGATCGCCTCCATGGCGCGCTTGGTCTGCTCTTCGATCGAATGCGGATGAATGTGCTCGGCCTCGACATGCGGGTGCTTGTGGTAGAGCGGCGAGGGCGTCGCGCCCGACAGGAACATCAGGTCACAGGCGCCGACGATATGCACCGCCGGGGCATAGGGCATGGTGTGCGCCTCTTCCGGCTTCGGGTGCACCGGCTCGAGTTTGAAACTGCGTTGGGGCTCGGTTCTCACGTTCATGCGGGTTCTCCTCGGAAGGTCCGGGAATTTGCGACCGAAACATGCCTCGGCGCAACCGGTTGATTGGCCCAAAGGAAACGCTAGGGTGCGCGGCCACATCCTCTTAGGAGCCCCGAATGCCCTCGACGATCCTCGATTCCGCGGTGTTTCGCGACATTTTCACCACGCCGGCAATGCGGAATGTGTTTTCGGACGAAAACCGCGTGCAGAAATATCTCGACTTTGAGGCGGCGCTGGCGCGTGCGCAGGGCAAACTCGGAATCATTCCGAAGAACGCCGCCGCCGAAATCGTGCGCCATTGCTCGGCCGACAAGATCGACATGGCGAAACTCAAGGAGGCGACCGAACGGATCGGCTACCCGGTGCTGCCCGTGGTCCAGCAACTGGTCAAGCTGTGCAAGGGCACGCTCGGCGAATGGTCGCATTGGGGCGCCACCACCCAGGACATCACCGACACCGCCACCATTATGCAGATCCGCGAGGCGCTCGACATCGTCGAGAACGAGATCGCGGCAATCGCCGACGCGCTGGCCAGGCTCGCCAAGAAGTATCGCGATACGCCGATGGCCGGGCGCAGCAATTTGCAGCAAGCGGTCCCGATCACCTTCGGCTACAAGATGGCCACCCTGCTCGGCGCCTTCGAGCGCCACAAGCAACGCCTCAAGGAATTGCGCCCGCGCGTGCTGGTGGGCGAATTCGGCGGCGCCGCCGGCACGCTGTCCTCGCTCGGCAAGGACGGACTCAAGGTGCAGGCCGAACTCTGCAGGGAGCTCAAGCTCGGCCAGCCCGATATTTCCTGGCACACCGTGCGCGACCGCATCGCCGAGGTCGGCTGCTTCCTCGGCCTCGTTACCGGCACCTGCGGCAAGATCGCCTTTGACGTAAAGCTCATGATGCAGACCGAGGTGGAAGAAGTCTTCGAGCCGTTCCACCAGGGCCGCGGCTCGTCCTCGACCATGCCGCAGAAGCGTAATCCGATTTCGTCGGTCTACATCACCGCGCAGACCGCCATGGTGAAGCAGTTGGTCGCGGCGCTTCTGGAAGCGATGGTCGAAGACCACGAGCGCTCCACCGGCCCGTGGGAAATCGAATGGATCGCATTGCCAGAAATCTTCATGCTCTCGGCCGGCGCACTGGCGCAAACGCGCTTCTTGGTCGAAGGCCTCCAGGTCAACGAAAAGAAGATGCGCGAGAACCTCGACATGACCAAGGGCCTGATCATGTCGGAGGCGGTGATGATGGGTTTGGGCGACAAGATGGGACGCAATTACGCGCACGACGTGGTCTACGACATCTGCCGCGCGGTGGTGAAGACCGGCCGCCCGCTGGTCGATCTGCTCGCGGAGAACAAGGAGATCAGCAAGCACGCCACCCGCAAGCAACTGGAGAAGATGGTGGACCCGGCGAATTATCTCGGCGTCGCTGGCGAGATGGTCGACCGCGTGCTGAAGATGCGGAAGAAGCGCTAGTCCGCTTTCGGCATCGTCCACCAGATCGCGGTGGCGACAAGAAACGTCGCCACGCCGATTATCGCAATCAATGCCGGCAGAGTGACGCCGTATTTCTGCATAATCGCAACGGCGACCGTCGAGCCGGTCATGAATGCCGCGTTGAGCACGTTGATCGCCGCTACCGTGCGCGCGCGATAAGCCGCGCCGGCCCAGGCCTGCACGGCCGCGAAGGCCGGTACGATGAACAGCCCGCCGGAGATCGCCATGCCCATGAGATCGACCGCGGCGCGAATCCCCAGCATGGACGAAAACACCGCGCCGGGCGCTTGCGGCGTCAGCGCAGGCGCGGCTCCGTAGGTAGCAATGCCGAGATCGAGCGCGAACGCGCCAAGCAGCACCGCGCCGGCGAGCGTCGTCTTGAGCACGATGCGCCCGCGCGCGATGGCCGCCGCCAGCGCCGAGCCGGTGCCGACCGCGACCGAGAACAGCGCGAGATAAACGGTGACGGTCGTCTCGTCGCCGCCGATCAGCGTCTTGATCAGCGGCGGCAACAGCGACAGCACCACGATGCCGACCAGCCAGAACCAGCTCGTCACCATGGCGCCCCACCACAGCCGCGGATCGGCGCGCAGGTGACGGATCATCGCCGTGGTCGATGCGGCGATGTTGACGGAAATCTTGAGCTGCGGCGCACCTGCCCCGGTCGGCGGTATCAACAGCGCCGACAGCCAACAGGCGAGCGCGAATCCGATCACCAGCGCCGCGAAGGCCGCCAGGTCGCCACCGCCGCGCGCGGCCAAGCCGCCGACGATGGTGCCGGTGAGAATGGCGATGAAGGTTGCGCCTTCCACCAGCGCGTTGCCGGCGGGCAATTCCTCGCGCCGCAAATGATCGGGCAGGATGCCGTATTTGATCGGTCCGAACAGCGAACCGAGCACACCGTAGCCGCCGAGCGCCACGAACAAAATCGGCACCGAGTGCAGCGCATAGCCGGCAAGCGCCAGGCCGGCGACAAAGATCTCGACGAATTTGATGACTTGCGCCACCCGCGCCTTGTCGTAGCGATCGGCTATTTCGCCGCCCAGTCCTGAAAAGAGGAAATAGGGCGCGATGAAGATCGCACTGGCGAGCGTGATCAAAGCCTCGGCGCCGGGCCCGCCGCGGCTGAACAAGATCAGGAAGACCAGCGAGGTCTTGAGAAAATTATCGTTGAATGCCGCAAAGAACTGGCACCAGAACAGTGGCGCAAAGCGCCTCGACAGCATCAGGGGCATCGCCCCTAGTATCGCAAAGTTCCGGCACGAGGTAGTACCCCACCGTCAATAAAAATGGGCGGCCCAGGTGCCGCCCAAGTTTGTCGCTTCAGACAGAACACGGCTACAAGCGGAACTTGCCTCCATTGGTGGAATCCACGACGATCGCGGCCATTGTCAGGGCCACGGCGATCGCGGCGGTCACGGCAAACAGCGAGGTCCACATGGCATAGCCTCCTCGTTGGCGCGACATGCGCGGGGAGTCTGGGCGGGGAAACGCGCCGGCCCGGCATTGGTTCCTGGGTTCGTCTCACCCGATGCGGATTTTTGGTGATCAATCGGCATGCTGAAATCGTAAAATTATGCGCGATAATGACTGAGCGGGAACACTGGTTCCAAGGAGCGGGAGCATGGCGACAATTTTCAATGAAAGCACGATCGCTGCCGAAGCGGTGTATACTGGTACCACCCGCCAGCGTCTGCTGACAAAGCAACGCGTCGCGGGTACGCACATCCTGCTCGACCGGCTCACGCTGGCGCCCGGCGGCGAGGCCCGCTTGGCGGTGCCGGCGCAAGGGCTCGCCTGGTTTCAAGTATTCGATGGCGCAGCGACGCTAGCGCATGGCGGCAAGCAATTACCGCTGACGGACGCCCATGTTGCGTTTCTGCCGCCGGGGTCTTCGGCCACCGTTTCATCCGACGGCGGCGCCGTTCTGCTCTATGGCGAAATTCCCGATTCGGCGAGCCTCGATCCTGCTCTGACAAAAAACCCGCCCGCTTTCCGCGTGGTCGATTGGACGCACGAACCGGTGCTCAATTCCGAACACGATGCCCGCAAGCGGATTTATCTGGTGACGCCGAAGCTGTTTGGCACCAAGGCGGTCAAAGGCGAGATGATCATCTATCCGCCGGGCACAGCGGCGGCCAACCATCATCACGTCGGCGCCGAGCATTTCATGTATGTGCTGCGCGGACGCGGCACCGTCTATGCCAACGAGCAGCCGTTTCCGGTGCGCAAGGGCGACGTAATCTATTATCCCGATCTCGAGCGGCACTATCTCGAGGCCGCCCCGGACGAGGAATTGGTGTTCGCGGAATTCTTCGCGCCCGGCGAATTCAAGACCATCTGGGTGGACGACAGCCAGATCTGCACTTGGAATCCGACCGGCCGCGATATCTACGGCCAGGTACCCGCGCGAGAGATCAAAGCGCACTCGTCGGCAGACGTGCTCAGCCCGGGGGATGTGTGAAAATTGGTGCCGACGGAGGGATTTGAACCCCCGACCACCCGCTTACGAAGCGGATGCTCTACCGCTGAGCTACGTCGGCTGAAGATGCGCCACTGATAGTGGCGCAAGCCGCGAATGGCAATACACCCTGCCGCACTGCTGTCCCAACGTTCAGATCCAATGTCGGCATAACTGATTCATTTTCTTAGTGAAATCGCCTTTTACGCACGTTGCCGACTTGAATTGAGAAAAACGGATTTGTGTTCGTTAACCTATTGAATTGACTCGGTGCACGAAACCAGATTTCCCAACGTTGGGACACTAGTGACCCTGCCGCTTAACGAAATAGCTGCATAAATCGCTGCCAGGGGGCCCGCGGCTGGGGCGAGGTAGGTTCCGGCACCGGATCGCCTTCCGAGGTGGAATCCGGCCCCGGATCGTCGGGCGCGTGCACCAGCGGAATTACCGGTTCGACCGGCTTCAGCTTGGCTGCCGGTTTGCCTGCCGATTTCGCCGCTTTACGTGGCGGCGGTTCCGGCTCGGCTTGCGCCACCGGCGGCGCTTCCGGCACCGGCGGCGCGAGTTCGGCCGGCGCGGCGGGCGGCAGCTGCGGCGCGACCTCGATCACCGGACGCGTGACGCCGATTTCGGCCAGCGGCATTTTCCAGACAAAGCCGTCGAGCCGCCCGTTCGGCGATACCGGCAGCCAACGCTCGGACACGACGCCGTCCGCGGCCCACACCGGATCGCCGGAGGCGCGCATGGCGCGGCTCATCCATTCGCGCACGCGGCCTTCGTCGCCGTGTTCGGTCTCCTCGATTTCCGCCATCAGGGTGGCGACGCGCCGGGTCGGCGCCGAGAGATAGGGCGCGAGCGCCGCCCGCGCGCCGGCGAATTCGCGCGTATCGAGTGCGGCGCGCGCGACAGCCAAAGCGCCCTCGAGCTGGCCCGGCACCATGTCGGCGAGCTTCTGCATGCGGGCAAGGCGTTCACGCGCGCTGTCGCCGAGCCGCAAATTCGCATAAGCCTCCGCAATGTCGGGATGCGGATTGACGGCCCACGCCTTCTCCAAAATCTTGCGCGCCTTGCGCGCCTCCCCCGCTTCCGCCAACCGCCGCCCGGCCAAAGCCGCCGCCGGCACCAGATCGGGCGCGAGCTTCACCGCTTCCAGCACCGCCGCGCGCGATGTGTCGCGGTCGATCTCTTCCAGCGCCAGCGCACGGGCGGTCAGCAGCACGGCGCGCTTGCGGCGATAGTCGGTCTTCTCGAGCGCGCCTTTCATGGCGTCGAGCGCGCCGAGCGCGCCGGCCCAGTCGGATACGGCACAGCGATAATCGAGCACCGCCTGACCGGCCCAGGCTGGCGCCGACGATGCCCGGCCCGCTTCCTCGGCAGCCAGCCGCGCCGCATCCGGATCATTGCGCCGCTGCGCCTCGATATAGAGCCCGCGCAGACCCAGCAGCTTGGTGTCCTCGCGCCGGGTCATTTCGCGGAACGCGCGTTCGGCGTCGCCGCGGTCGCCGGCCATTTGCGCCGATTGCGCGGCGAGCAGCAGCGCCAACGGATCGCCGGGCGACAACCGCGCCGCGTCAGCGGCGGCTTTGCGCGCGCTATGCAGATCGCCGGCACCAATCGCCACCAATCCGCGCGAAATCGCCAAATAGCCCTTCATCGCGCGGCGGTGCCGGAAGAACAGCGACACCTGTTCCGGAGAACGCAGGATGCCGCGCACGATAGACCACAGCACCACGAGCGCGAGCACCAGCGCAGCAACTGCGAGCGCGGCCACCATCACCGAAGTCTCGATGTGGTAGCCCATCCAGGTAATGACGACGTCGCCCGGCCTGTCGGCGAACCAGACAACGCCGGCTGCGAGCACCGCGACCGCCAGCAGGAACATGACAACTCGGATCATCGCGACCTCACCTTGGCCCGAGCGCGCGCGCCGTATCGGCGGCGTATTGCCGCACGGCGGCGAGCGCGGCCTGGCGCGCCTGCGCCTTGACGATCCAGCCCTGCGCCGGCGCGCGTGTGGCAGCGGGAAGCTTGCCGAGATCGGTTAGCGCCGCCGCGATGTCGGCCTTGGCCGCGTCGATTTCGAGACGCGCCAGCACGGCGGATGGATCGTCGCCTGGCGGCGCGTCGACCGGGCGAATGTGCACCAGCTTGCCGGCATTGGCTTGCAGCCGCTCAAGGAAGCCTGCGTCCGGCGCCTGCCCGCCCGAGATCTTGAGCGTGGCCGGCAGCAACGCGCGCAGCTCCTCGGCCAGCACCGCGGGCGCCGGCACGCCTGAAGCCGCGAATGGCGCAAGCGGCGACAGAACCTTGTCGTCGGCGCCGAGCGCTTTGGCCTGCGCGAGCTCGGCGGCAAAAGGCGCGCCGCTCGTCACCGCATCGCGGAGCGCCGCCGCGCTCAAGGCCTGCCGCGCGGCGATATCGGCCGACGACGCCTTGGCGATCTCAGCGCGCACCACTTTGGCGGATTGTTCGAGTTCCGCAATGCGCTTTTGCAGCGCGTCGAGTTCGGCCGGCGAAATTCCGGCGGAATTCTTGGTCGTCTCTTGGATGCTGGCGCGCAAGTCCGCCACGGCTTTGACGGCCGCGTCGGCGCGCTCGCGTGCCTGGCCCGCATTGGCGGCGGCATCGTCGGTTCGGCTTCTAAGCGCCGTGAGTGCAACACCGAGCGATTTCATGGCGTTATCGGCTGCGGTCAATCGTTCCGCCATGCCGGCATCGCCCGCCGGCAGTTTGGCAACCGCGGCTTCGACCTTGCTCACGCGCTCGGAGAGTGCGTCGAGCACTTTGCTATCCGCCGGGACTTGGGCGTTCGTATTGGTCGAGGCGACGTAGCCGGTCGGCAGCAGGCCGGCGAACCAGAGCGCAACCAGAATCAGCATCACGGCGACCGCGCCGGCGGCACCGGCGGCGAGCATTGCCATGGTGATGTTGCTGCGCGGCTCATTCGCGGCCGGTGCGGCCGGCGCGTCTTGCGCAATGGCGGAGGGCTGCTCCGGCTCGGCGCGCGGCGCCCCCTGCTCGGCTGGCGGCGGATCGGACTGCGGCGGCTCCGCCGCGGCAGCCGGCATTTCGGTCGCGGTGAGGTCGATGGTCGGCGCCGCACGCTTCTTGCCGCGCGCACCCGCGGACGCAGACGGTTGTGTCGCTTCGGGCGTTTCCGGCGTCGTGCGCTTGTTTGCCATACTCTACCTCGGCGAATCGGCCCACCCGACCGCAGCAATTAACGCAAATGGCGCAGATGCGCCAATCAACCCTGCAAGCGCTCCAGGCTTGCAATCAGCGCCGTCTCGTCCGGCCGCGGCGCGATGGCGATGCGGCTGGCGCCGGCGTCCGCAAGCGGCGCGGCGATCTGCGCCGACAAGCAGATATGCCGCACGCCGAGCGCCTCACCGGCCACGCCCGCCTGGGCCGCGCCGGCGAGATAATTCTCGGCGCTGCGCTTGGAGAAATGCAGCACAGCGTCGACTTCGCCGGCTGAAAGCGCCGCGGTTAGTTCGGGCGGAAACGGCGCGGTGGCCGCGCGATAGACTACCGCCATCTCGGCCGTGATGCCGTGCATGATCAACTCGCCCACCAGATCGGCAGCGCGGTCTTCGCCGGCTAGATAGAGCAACGGCGCCGATGCGTCGGGGCGCCGTTCGGCGATCAGCCGCACCAGATCGCGCACGTCGCCGCCGGCCGAGGTGACGTCGGTAAATCCCGCCTCTCGCGCGGCCTCCGCGCTACGCCGGCCGACGGCGAACAGCGGCAGATTGAACAGCGCTTTGCAGGCCGGATCGTTCGCGACGGCGCCGGGCGCGTTGGCGCTGGTGACGATAACGCCGCCCCAGCCGCCGGAAAAATTCGCCGGCACCGGCTCGACCCGCAGCAGCGGCGCGACCAGCACCTCGTGCCCGCGTGCGCGCAACGCGGCGGCGGTGCGTTCGCTATCGGCCTGCGGACGGGTGACGACTAAACGCATGGTTCAGCCGATAAGACCGGCGGGAGCATCGCGTTTGATCGCGCGGCCGGCTTCGATGCCGATCTTGACGGCATCCGCGCGCGGTCCGCTCGTCTTGTATTCGCATGATGGATCGCCGTCCGGATGCGCGAGCAGTCCGCGGAAGTGAATCGTGTCGCCGGAAATAACGGCGTGACCGCCGATCGGCGTTTTGCAGGAACCGTCGAGCTCGGCCAGGAACGCGCGCTCGCAGGCGATCGCCGTGAACGTATCGGCATGATTGATGCGCGCCAGCAATTCACGCGTGCGCGCGTCGCTTTCGCGCGCCTCGATGCCGATGGCGCCCTGCGCGACGGCCGGTAGGAATTCTTCCGCGCTCATGATCGCGGTCGCATGCTCCACCAGACCGAGCCGCTTCAAGCCGGCGAGCGCCAGGATGGTCGCGTCGACCTCGCCGTCGTCTAGTTTGCGCAGCCGCGTGTGCACGTTGCCGCGCAACGGCACCACCCGCAAATCCGGCCGCGTCCGTTTGGCGATCGCCTGGCGGCGCAGCGAGGCGGTGCCCAAGGTCGCGCCTTGCGGTAGATCGGCGAATGACGACGCCTTGCGACTGATGAACACGTCGCGCGGGTCTTCGCGCTCGAGACAGGCCGCCAGCATCAAACCGGGCTGCGAGAAGGTCGGCATGTCCTTGGCCGAATGCACGGCAAGATCGATGCGGCCGTCCAAGAGCGCCTCCTCGATCTCCTTGGTGAACAGGCCCTTGCCGCCCACCTCGGATAGCGGCCTGTCCTGGATCATGTCGCCGCTGGTGCGGATGATCGTGAGCTCAATCGTCTCCTCGGGCACCCCGAGCGCCGCGGCCAGCCGCGCACGCACGGTGCGCGCCTGCACCAGTGCCAGCGGGCTGCCGCGCGAACCGATACGCAAGGGGGCGGTGGATTGCGTCATATTACCTCTCGATGCTAGGGCACCTTTTAGTGCACCGTTCCTGTAAAAGGAAAGACCGCCTTTCTTCGTCATTCCGGGACGGTGCGCAGCGCCGGACCCGGAATCCAGACCCAATTTTCGAGTTTGTTTCTGGATTCCGGGTTCGCTCGCTTCACTCGCGCCCCGGAATGACAGTGGCATGAGGCAGAAATGATCGTCCTCGGCATCGAGACTACCTGCGACGAGACCGCCGCGGCGGTCGTGGAACGTTCCGAGGACGGCCACGGCACGATTCTGTCCAATATCATCCTAAGCCAGATCAACGAACACGCCGCTTTCGGCGGCGTGGTTCCCGAAATCGCCGCCCGCGCCCATGTCGAGGCGCTCGACCTGATCATCGCCGAGGCGATGCAACAGTCGGGCCGCGGCTTCGACCAGATCGACGGCATTGCCGCCGCCGCGGGCCCCGGGCTGATCGGCGGCGTCATCGTCGGGCTGACCACCGCCAAGGCGATGGCGCTGGTCATGCGCAAACCGCTGATCGCAATCAACCATCTCGAAGCCCATGCACTCACCGCGCGGCTGACCGACGCCACGCCGTTTCCCTATTGCCTGTTCCTCGCCTCCGGTGGCCACACCCAGATCGTCGCCGTGCGCGGGATCGGCGATTATGTGCGGATTGGCACGACGCAGGACGATGCCATCGGCGAGGCTTTCGACAAGACGGCGAAGCTGCTCGGCCTGGGTTATCCGGGCGGGCCGCAAGTCGAGAAGGAAGCAGCACGCGGCGACGCCAACCGCTTCGCGCTGCCGCGGCCCATGCACGGACGTAAAGAGGCGGATTTCTCGCTCTCCGGCTTGAAGACCGCGTTGCGGCTGGAAGCCGAAAAAATCGCGCCGCTCAACGACCAGGACGTCGCCGATCTTTGCGCCTCGTTCCAGCAGGCGGTGGTGGAAGTGGTGCTCGACCGGCTGCGCGCCGGCTTGCGCCTGTTCCGCGCCAAATTCGGTGCGCCCACCGCTTTGGTCGCCGCCGGCGGCGTCGCCGCCAATCAGGCGATCCGCAAGGTGCTGCACCGCCTCGCCTTCGAGATCGGCACCGCGCTGGTGGTGCCGCCGCTCGAGCTGTGCACCGACAACGGCGCCATGATCGCCTGGGCCGGCTGCGAACGGCTGGCGCTGGGCTTGACCGATACGCTCGATGTCGCGCCACGCGCACGTTGGCCGCTGGACGAGATCGCGGCGGCCAAGGGCAAGCTGCAACGCACGGCGGCCTACAAATGAGCATGCAACGCATCGCCGTGCTCGGTGGCGGCGCCTGGGGAACGGCGCTGGCGCAGACCTGCGCGCGCGCCGGACGCGACGTCACGCTGTGGGAATTCGACGCCGGCAATGCCGAGCATCTCGCAAGCAAGCGCGAGAGCCGCTTCCTGCCGGGCGTGCGCCTTGAAGACAGCATCAAGGTGACGCGCGCGCTGGCCGAGGCGTCACGCAGCCAAGCGATCCTTCTGGTCGTTCCCGCCCAGGCGATGCGCTCGGTGATCAAGTGGCTGACGCAGACGATTGCTGCCGGCACGCCGCTGATCGCCTGCGCCAAGGGCATCGAGCATGGCACACACAAGTTCATGACCGAAATCATCGCCGAATGCGCTCCGAATGCGGTGCCGGCGATCCTGTCGGGCCCGAGCTTCGCCGCCGATGTGGCGCGCGGCCTGCCGACCGCTGTGACGCTGGCCGCGGCCGACGCGCAAGTCGCGCAAGCGCTGGCACAAGCGATCGCGTCGTCGAGCTTCCGCCCCTATCATTCGCCCGACGTGCGCGGCGTGGAGATCGGCGGCGCCACCAAGAATGTGCTGGCGATCGCCTCCGGCATTGTCACCGGTCGCGGTCTTGGCGCGAGCGCCTCGGCGGCCTTGACCACGCGCGGCTTTGCCGAACTCGTCCGCTTCGGCAAGGCCTATGGCGCCAAGCCGGAAACCATGACCGGCCTCTCCGGCCTCGGCGATCTGATCCTGACCTGCTCCAGCCCGCAGTCGCGCAATTTTTCCTTCGGCGTCGCGCTCGGCAAAGGCGAGAAACCGGACGGCGCCGCGCACGGCAAATTGGCCGAAGGTGCCTTCACTGCGCCGGTGCTGCTGGAAATGGCGCGCGAGAAAAATATCGAGATGCCGATCGCGGCCGCGGTCGCCGCCATCCTTGCCGGCAAATTGAGCGTGGACGCGGCGATCGAGTCGCTGCTGACAAGACCGATCAAAGCGGAAGAGTGACATGGCCTACTGGCTGATGAAATCCGAGCCCGGCGCGTGGTCGTGGGCCCAGCAAGTGAAATCAGGCGCCAAGGGCGAAGCCTGGTCGGGCGTACGCAATCATCAGGCCAAGCTCAATTTGATGAAGATGAAAAAGGGCGACCGCGCCTTTTTTTATCACTCCAATGTCGACAAGGCCGCGGTCGGCGTCATCGAAATTGTCCGCGAACATTATCCTGATCCGACCGCCAAACCGGGCGAGCCCTGGGTGGTCGTCGACGTGAAGGCGGTCGAGCCATTGCCCAAGCCGGTGACGCTCGACGCGATCAAGGCCGAGCCGAAGCTCAAGGCGATGGTGCTGGTCAACAACACGCGGCTGTCGGTACAGCCGGTGACCGCCGACGAGTGGAAGCTCGTGTGCAAAATGGGCGGACTTTGATCGCCAGCCTTGGCTGCCATGACGCTATCGTCATCCCTACCCTGGTAGTCGACAATGCCTTCAGGCCGGTGCTGCGCTTTGCGTGCGCCGATGTTGCGCCGCATCGCGGCCATCACCCCCACCCAAAGTGGGGCATGGCGCGCCTTGTCCGCCGCACAACCGCCGTCGCATAATAGGCCTAATGACAAACTGAACGGGTGCCCGCGGCGTATTGCGCGGGTGGGGAGGAAGTTGCGATGTCCGACAAGATCTACGACGTTCCGCCTGCCTGGCAAAAACGCGCCTACGCCGACAAAGCCAAGTACCTGGAGATGTACGCGCGTTCGGTCAAGGACCCGAATGGGTTCTGGGCCGAGCAGGCCAAGCGCATCGACTGGATCAAGCCGTTCACCAAGGTCAAGAACACCTCCTTCGACCCGCATAACGTCTCGATCAAATGGTTCGAGGACGGCACGCTCAACCTTGCCTACAACTGCGTCGACCGGCATCTCGCCAAGCGCGGCGATCAGACCGCCATCCTGTGGGAAGGCGACGATCCGAAAGACGACAAGAAGATCACCTACAAAGAGCTGCACGCCGAGGTCTGCCGCTTCGCCAACGTGCTGAAGGCGCGCGGCGTCAAGAAAGGCGACCGCGTCACCATCTATATGCCGATGATTCCGGAAGCGGCGATCTCCATGCTCGCCTGCGCGCGCATCGGCGCCATCCATTCCGTGGTGTTCGGCGGCTTCTCGCCCGACTCGCTCGCCGGCCGCATCGAGGACTGCAAGTCGCCCATCATCGTCACCGCCGACGAGGGCGTGCGCGGCGGCCGCAAGATTCCGCTCAAGGTGAATGCCGATGCGGCGGCCGAAAAGGCCGGCGGCGTCACCTCCATCATCGTCGTGCGCCGCACCGGTGAGAAGGTGAACATGCAGGCCGGGCGCGACGTCTATTACGACGAGATCGCCAAGACCGTGCCGGCGGACTGTCCGTGCGAGGAAATGAACGCGGAGGATCCGCTGTTCATTCTTTATACGTCGGGCTCGACCGGCAAGCCGAAGGGCGTGCTGCACAGCACCGGTGGCTACGCGGTCTACACCGCAATCACGCATCAATACGTTTTCGATTATCACGACGGCGACGTCTATTGGTGCACCGCCGACGTCGGCTGGGTCACCGGCCACAGCTACATCGTCTATGGCCCGCTCGCGAACGGCGCGATCACCATGATGTTCGAGGGCGTGCCGAACTATCCGACCACCTCGCGCTTCTGGGAGGTGTGCGACAAGCACCAGGTCAACATCATCTACACCGCGCCGACCGCCATCCGCGCGCTGATGCAGGGCGGCAACGACCCGGTGAAGAAGACTTCGCGGAAATCCTTGCGCCTGCTCGGCACCGTCGGCGAGCCGATCAATCCGGAAGCCTGGGAGTGGTACTACCACGTGGTCGGCGAGGACCGCTGCCCAATCGTCGATACCTGGTGGCAGACCGAGACCGGCGGCATTTTGATCACGCCGCTACCCGGCGCGATCGCGCAGAAGCCCGGGTCGGCGACGCTGCCGTTCTTCGGCGTCATCCCGCAGATCGTCGATGCCGAAGGCAATGAGCTTAAAGGTGCCGGCTCCGGCAACCTGTGCATCGCCGATTCATGGCCGGGCCAGATGCGCACGGTCTATGGCGACCACGAGCGTTTCGTGCAGACTTATTTCTCGACTTATATCGGCCGCTACTTCACCGGCGACGGCTGCCGCCGCGACGAGGACGGCTATTACTGGATCACCGGCCGCGTCGACGACGTGATCAACGTCGCCGGCCATCGCCTGGGCACCGCCGAAGTGGAAAGCGCGCTGGTTGCGCATCCGAAAGTGTCGGAAGCTGCCGTGGTCGGCTACCCGCACGACATCAAGGGCCAGGGTATCTATGCCTATGTGACGCTGATGGCGGGCGAGCAGCCGACTGAGGAATTGCGCATAGAACTGGTCGGCTGGGTGCGCAAGGAAATCGGCCCGATCGCCTCGCCCGACCTGATCCAGTTCTCGCCGGGCCTGCCGAAAACGCGCTCAGGCAAGATCATGCGCCGAATCTTGCGCAAGATCGCCGAGGACGAATTCGGCAATCTCGGCGACACCTCGACGCTGGCCGATCCGGCTGTGGTCGACGACCTCGTGCACAATCGGCAGAACAAGAAGGCGGGCGCCAAAGCGGGGGCTTAAGCGAGCCTCCGCAAGCCTATAATCATGAACTGTAATCGGGCCGGCTCTGCCGGCCCGAATCAGTTTTAACCGTCATTTACGCTATTTCGAGCTTTCGCCCGGGCCGCCCGCGATCCGCATTACTATTGTGGCTCTTAACAATCGCGAGCGAATGCAATGGCCACATTGTTTCAGCGTGCGGCACTCACTATTGCGATCGTGCTGGGCACTGCGATGGCGCCGGCGGCGAACGCGGCGACCCATGACGTCGTCAGCTTTTCCGGTTTCGCGCCCGGCACCATCGTGGTGAAGACGCATGAGCGCCGGCTTTATTACGTGCTCGACGGCGGCCATGCGCTGCGCTTTCCGGTCGGCGTCGGCCGCGCCGGCATGACCTGGACCGGCAACGCGCATGTCGAAGGCAAATATGTGCAGCCGGCCTGGGCGGCGCCGCCGTCTATCCGCCGCGAAAATCCGCGGCTGCCCAAGGTCATTCCTGGCGGCTCGCCACACAATCCGATGGGCGCGGCCGCGCTCACCTTGCGCGGCGGCGAATACGCCATCCATGGCACCAATCGCCCGGAATTGATCGGCGGTTTCGTCTCGCACGGCTGCATCCGTATGTACAACAGCGACATCCGCGAGCTCTATCGCCTGGTCGATGTCGGCACGCCGGTGGTTGTGCAACGCTGAGGCGCGCGCTTCAGCCGCACTGGCTTTGGCGCCGGCCGCCGGAATAGCGGCGCGCATTGCCGCCGCCGAACAATGCTTCAGAGACATTCGGCGTACGCGCGGTCGAGACATCGGCGTCGACTCGCCCGCCATATATGTCTTGGCCCACCTCCGAGATGCCGACCGATCCTTCCGCCAGTAATTTCTCGAGCGCGTCGCGGGCGGCCAGCGCCATGACTCGCTCGTCGTCGCAGCGTGCGTGCATTTCCGGCGCGTCGATGCCGCGCAGGCGTACGCGCGTCGTAATGTCCATGCCGGGCCAGATGTGGACCCGCGCCGCGAAAGTGTCGCCGTCGATCACGCGGACCACGTCGGCCGGATGACCGCTGCGCAGGGCCGAGACAAGGTTAGGCGCCTGCGGCTGGATCCCCGCAATGGCGCCGCCGCGGCTGGGGGTGACCGGCGCGATCAGCGCACCGGCGGTCAGCCCGGCGGCGAAGGCCACGGCCGTCAGCAGCAGCGCGCCGCCCCGTTGCGGCATGACGAAGGATCGCAGCGATATGAACATAATCCTATTTTGCCGCCAGCGGATGATTCGCGTAAGCACAATCTGAAGTAGAATATGAGATTATTTTCTATCATTAGGTGCTCAGCCGGCGGGCTTAAACCTGTGAGTTGTTGAGGTTTTTTCATACCCATTCGCGTCCCAGCCACAATTCGTGGCAATGATCGGGACATGGCGCGACCGCGCACCGCCCCGCAGCCGGAAGTCCCCGGCCTCGCTGCCCGAAGGATCGCCGCCGACATTCTCGATGGCGTCCTGCGGCGAAAAATCGCGCTCGACGAACAACTGTCGGGCAAAGCCGCCCACACCGGCCTACCCGGGTTAGCCGATCGCGACCGCGCGCTGATGCGCCGGCTCACCGCCACCGTTTTGCGGCGGCTCGGCACCTTGCGCCATCTGCTCGGCGGATTTCTCGACAAGGGCTTTCCGTCCGAAGCGCCGCGCGTGGAAACCATTCTGCTGATCGGCGCTGCGCAGATCCTCTGGCTCGAAGTGCCCGATCACGCTGCGGTCGATTTGTCGGTGCGCCTGGCGCAGGCCGACCGCCGGGCGGCGCGCTATGCCGGCCTGATCAACGCCGTGCTGCGCCGTGTGACGCAGTGCAAGACCGTGGCGCTCGCCAATAATGCGACACGCGACACGCCGAAATGGCTGCTGGCGCGATGGACCAAGCACTATGGCGCCGAAACCGCGCGCGCCATCGCGCAAGCCAACGGCCACGAGCCAGCGCTCGATCTCACCGTAAAATACGATGCCGAGTCATGGGCGGAACGCCTGCGCGGTCGGCTGCTGCCGACCGGAACCGTACGCACGCTGGCGCAGGGTGCGATCTCGCTGCTGCCAGGCTTCAGCGAAGGCGCCTGGTGGGTGCAGGATGCCGCCGCGTCACTGCCCGCCCGCCTGCTCGGCGACGTCAACGGCAAAGCGGTCGCCGATCTGTGCGCTGCGCCCGGCGGCAAGACCGCGCAGCTCGCCTTCGCCGGTGCGCGCGTCATCGCCATCGACCGCTCGCCGGTACGGATCAATCGCCTGCGCGAGAATCTGGCGCGGCTTGAACTGCAAGCCGAGACCGTCGTCGCCGATGCGCTGGAGTGGCAGCCTGAATCGTCCAATGCCGGTCCGTTCGACGGGGTGCTGCTCGATGCGCCCTGCTCCTCGACCGGCACCATCCGGCGCCATCCCGACGTGCCCTGGCTGAAGAGCGAGGCCGATATCGTCGCGCTGACCTCCCTGCAGCAGCGGCTGCTCGACCGCGCCGTCGATCTCATAAAGCCCGGCGCTACCCTGGTCTATTGCGTATGCTCGCTGGAACCCGAGGAAGCCGAACACCAGATCGCGGCGCTGCTGGCGCGCGACCCGCGCGTGGCCCGCGTGCCTGTTGCGGCGCAAGAAGTATGCGGCCACGCCGAATTCCTCACTGCGGAAGGCGACCTGCGCACCCTGCCGCAGCAACTGCCCGACCCCGATCCGCGGTGGGGCGGGCTCGATGGATTTTTTGCCGCCCGGCTCACCCGCCAAGCCTAAGACGGGACGGGCATATTGGACCTTTGGCGACCCTTCGCTATCGTACGGATTGCGCGCGGGAATCAGGCTGCGCTGCAGGGGACAGGCGCCTTCATGATGCGGGTTTCGGTCGCGGAGCGATCAAGGCTCTCCGTGCTTATCGGGCGCCGCGCATTCCGCAGCCTGCTCGGCAGCATAAGCACGCATCCGCTGCTGCGATGGCGCTTCGGCTCGACCAAGACCGACCGGCTGGTGATCGCGCCGCAGGACCTGCGCACCGCCGACGCCACCCGCGCCAGCGAAATCTATGCCGGCCGCTTCGCCTTCGCCGGCAAGGTGGTCATCTGCGACCGCCGTTCGCCCTTCGAGATGACGCCGCCGTCCGACGAATGGGCGGTGATGCTGCTCTCCTTCTCGTGGCTGCGTCACCTGCGCGCCGCCGACAGCGCCATCACCCGGTCCAACGCGCGCTCGCTGATCGACGAATGGATCAACCTGCAAGGCGCCTGGCACCCGGTCGGCTGGCGGGTCGATATTCTCTCGCGCCGCATCGTCTGCTGGCTGAGCCAGGCGCCCTTCATCTTGCAAGATGCCGACGCGCGCTTCTACCGCCGCTTTCTGCGCAGCCTGTCACGGCAGGCGCGCTATTTGCGCCGCTCGCTGAAGCAATCGCGCGACGGGCTTCCGCGGCTGCAGGCGGTGATCGCGCTCAATTATGCGACGCTGTGCTTGCAGGGACAGTCCAGCAGCCTGCGCGCCAATGCGCGCCGCCTGATCGAGGAACTGCGGCGCCAGATTCTGCCCGATGGCGGACATATCAGCCGCAATCCCGGCGCGCTGATCGAATTGCTGGTGGACCTGTTGCCGCTGCGCCAGTTGTTCTCCGCGCGCCAATTGCAGCCACCGCAGGCGCTCAACAACGCCATCGACCGCATGATGCCGATGCTGCGTTTCTTCCGCCATGCCGACGGCAATTTCGCGCAATTCAACGGCATGGGTGCGACGCCGGTCGATCTGCTCGCTACCGTACTCGCCTATGACGACGCGCGCGGCTCGCCGGTCGCGAATGCGCCGCACTCCGGCTATCAGCGCATCGACGCGGGATCGACCGCCTTGCTGATGGATACCGGCCGGCCGCCGCCGCTGGCCCTGAGCCAGGAAGCGCACGCCGGTTGTCTTTCCTTCGAGCTGTCGTGGAACATGCATCGCATCGTGGTCAATTGCGGCTTGCCGGCGGCGAACAAGGAGAACTGGCGGCAGGTGGCGCGCGCCACCGCGGCGCATTCCACCGTCACGTTCAACGATGCGTCATCGTGCCGTTTCCTCGAATCCAGCCGGTTACGGCGCCTGCTGTTCGGCACACCGATCGTCAGCGGGCCGCGCGACGTGCGCGTGGCGCGCGACGACACGCCGGACGGGACGACCTTGACCGTCTCGCACGACGGCTACGCCGACGCCTACGATGTGATCCATCAACGCGCGCTGCGGCTCTCCCCCGACGGCCGCACGCTCGATGGCGAGGACAGCTTCGCGCCGGCCGCCGGCGCCACGCTGCCGGTGGACAAACACGACGAATTCGCCATCCGCTTTCACCTGCATCCCGCGATCAAGGCCAACCGGCTCTCGGACGGCCGCGGCGTGATCCTGCTGCTGCCCGACCGCGAACTGTGGACCTTCACCGCCCAAGGCGAAACCGTGCAGATCGAGGAAAGCGTATTCCTCGCCGGCTCCGAGGGCCCGCGTCGCACCGTGCAGATCGTGATTTACGGCCACGCCCGCAGCACGGCCCAGGTGCGCTGGCGTTTCCGGCATACGCCGCCGGCGCCGCCGGGGACCCGTCCCGAGCGGGCGGACGAGCCGGAATTACCGCTGTAATTTGAGCTGAGCGGTATGCTCCGCTTCACCCCTCCCGTGGGGAGAGGTCGACGCGCGAAGCGCGTCGGGTGAGGGGTTACGGCCTATCGAGAATCACTTGCCCCCTCACCCCAACCCTCTCCCCCGAGGGGAGAGGGAGTCCGGCGGTATTCGTGGCAATGTTTGTGGATGCCCGGCCGGACCGGGAAACTCCCGAATACACTTCCGCCCGCTTCCTGTGCTAGCTCGTGAGCCGAGGAAAGCCCATGACCAGCCACCCGCGCCGCATCACCCGTGCCCTGCTGTCGGTATCCGACAAGACCGGATTGGTGGACTTCGCCACCGCGCTCGCCGAATACGGCGTCGAACTCGTCTCGACCGGCGGCACCGCCAAGACGCTGAAAGACGCCGGGCTGAAGGTGATCGACGTCGCCGAACTCACCGGTTTTCCGGAAATGATGGACGGCCGGGTGAAGACGCTGCACCCGAAGGTGCATGGCGGGTTGCTGGCGATCCGCTCCAACAAAGAGCACGCCGCTGCGGCGGACAAGCACGGCATCAAGCCGATCGATCTCTTGGTGGTGAACCTCTATCCGTTCGAGGCGACCGTCGCCAAAGGCGCCGCGTTCGACGATTGCATCGAGAACATCGACATCGGCGGCCCGGCCATGATCCGCGCCGCCGCCAAAAACCATGGCGACGTGACCGTGGTGGTGGAACCCGCCGACTACGAAAAAGTGCTGGCCGAGCTCGCTTTGCATAACGGCATGACCACGCTCGAGCTGCGCCAGCAACTCGCGGCGAAAGCCTATGCGCGCACCGCGGCCTATGACGCGGCGATATCCAACTGGTTCGCCGACACGCTGCACGACAGCGCGCCCGACTACCGCGCCTTCGGCGGCAAGCTGATCCAGCCGTTGCGCTATGGCGAGAACCCGCACCAGAGCGCGGCGTTCTATCGCGCGCCGGGGGAGCGTTTCGGCGTGGCGTCGTCGCGCCAGATACAAGGCAAGGAACTGTCCTACAACAACATCAACGACACCGACGCGGCCTATGAGTGTGTCGCCGAATTCGACGCCGGGCGTACCGCGGCCTGCGTCATCGTCAAGCACGCCAATCCGTGCGGCGTGGCGGAAGCCGGCAATCTGGTTGAAGCCTACCGCAAGGCGCTGGCCTGCGATTCCACCTCCGCCTTCGGCGGCATCGTTGCGCTCAACCGCAAGCTCGATGCCGAAGCGGCCAAGGCGATCACCGAGATCTTCACCGAAGTGATCATCGCGCCTGACGCGACCGACGAGGCGATCAAAATCGTCGCGGCGAAAAAGAATCTGCGCCTGCTGCTGGCCGGCGGCCTGCCCGATCCGCGTAGCTCCGGCTGGACGGTGAAGTCGGTGGCCGGCGGGCTCTTGGTGCAGTCGCGCGACAACGCGGTGGTGGACGAGATGCAGTTCAAGACCGTCACCAAGCGCGCGCCGAGCGAAGCCGAGCTCAACGATCTGCGCTTCGCGTTTCGCGTCGCCAAACACGTGAAGTCGAACACCATCATCTATGCCAGGGGGCTGGCCACCGTCGGCATCGGCGCCGGACAGATGAGCCGGGTCAATTCTGCGCGCATCGCCGCGCGCAAAGCGGAAGACGCGGCGAAGGAATTGAAACTGCCGGCGCCGATGACCAAAGGCTCGGTGGTCGCTTCCGATGCGTTTTTCCCGTTCCCCGACGGGCTACTGGTCGCGATCGAAGCCGGCGCCACCGCGGTGATCCAGCCCGGCGGCTCCATGCGCGACGCCGATGTGATCAAAGCTGCCGACGAGCACAACGTGGCGATGGTGTTCACCGGGGTGAGGCATTTCAGGCATTGAGTTCTTCTTATCCCTCCCCGCTTCGCGGGGAGGGTGGCGAGCGCAGCGAGCCGGGTGGGGTGCGCTCGTAAAAATATCTGGCGTTACCCCACCCCCGGTGCTTCACACCGGACCCTCCCCTTGCAGGGGAGGGATAAGGGTTACCCCCGCGCCAAATCCCCTAGCAAGCTCGCCGCCACCGACAATTTCGACAGCGTCAGCCCCGAGCCGGCGATCTCGTGAATGGCCGCGCGGATGCGTTCGACTTCGGTGCGCCGCGGCTTGACCCATTCCTCCACCGCGCCGGCGCCCGCCATTCCTTCACCAGGCTCGCCGTTGCCGACCATGGCGGCGGTGAGGCGCCGTTCCGCGTCACCGATCGAATCGAGCGCGCGGTCGAGCGCCAGCCGATCGAAATAATCCGACACCACGATGCCCGGCACCGCGCCGATGACGCGGTCGAGCTGGAAGAACGCCTCGGTCGCGAAATAGGTCGCGGTCACCTCGCCGACCGGCTTCCTCTCCTGGTCCGCCACCAGCACGATGTCGGGCGCAGCCTTCAGCTCGCTAAGGCTGGCGATGCGGCGCGCCAGCGCGTCGGGCACGCCGGCGCGGTCGAGCTCCGCCACCCGCGCATCGCGCGCGGCCATAGCCTGCTTCGACAGCGCGCCATCGAGGGCGGCGGCCACCTGCGTGATGCCCTCGCGGTAATGCCCGATAATCGTCTCTAAGCCTTGTTTGAGATCGGCGTTGCGCAGGAACCAGACCAGCCGGTCGAGCAACAAATCCTGCACGGCGGCATAAAGCGCGAGCTGGGTCTTGCCCGACACCTTGTTGTCGAGCGCGTCGATCTCGGAATTGAGCGCGATCAAGTCGTAGCTATTGCGCACGGCGGCGAAAGCGGCGGCAATCGCTGCGGCGGAAGCGCCGGTCTGGTCGGCGATACGCACGATCAGCGTGGCGCCGCCGCGGTTGATCATCGAGTTGGTGAGTTGCGTGGCGATGATCTCGCGCCTTAGTCGATGCGCGTGCAGCGCGTCGTCGTAGCGTTCCGACATTTCCTTGGGGAAATAGCGCTCCAGCTCGCGCCCGAGATAGGGATCGTCCGGCACGTTTGAATCGAGCAGTTCGCTATAGAGCGAGAGCTTGGCGTAGGCCAAGAGCACCGCCAGCTCTGGCCGCGTCAGCGCCAGATTGCGCTTTCGCCGCTCGGCGATCGCCATTTCGTCAGGCAGGAATTCCACCGCGCGGTCGAGTTGCCCGTGCATTTCCAGTGTTTGCATCAGCCGTTGCTGGAAGCCGAGGTCCTCCTGCCCGCGCCGCTGCGCCAAGGAAAGCGCCAGCGTCTGCTGGTAGTTGTTGCGCAGCACGAGGCGCGCAACCTCGTCGGTCATCTCGGCGAGCAGCGCGTTGCGCCCTTCCAGCGTCAGCGCACCGGCGCGCAGCGGACGGCTGAGCGCGATCTTGATATTCACCTCGACGTCGGAGGTGTTGACCCCGGCGGAATTATCGATGGCGTCGGTGTTAAGTCGAATACCGGCCAGCGCCGCCTCGATGCGGCCGCGCTGGGTCATCCCTAAGTTCGCGCCCTCGCCGATCACCTTGCAGCGCAGCTCGCCGCCGGTGACGCGGATCGCGTCGTTGGCGCGGTCGCCGGCCGCATCGTCGCTTTCGCTCGCGGAACGCACATAGGTGCCGATGCCGCCGAAGAACAACAGATCGACTTGCGCCTTCAGGATCGCTTTCATCAGATCCTGCGGCGTCACACTTTCGCCCACGCCGAACAGCTTCTGCGCCGCGGCGCTGAGCCGGATCTCCTTCGACGCACGTGGATAGACGCCGCCGCCCGCCGAGATCAGCTTCTTGTCGTAGTCCTGCCAGCTCGAGCGCGGCAGATCGAACAACCGCTTGCGCTCGGCGAAGGCCTTCGCCGGATCGGGATCGGGATCGATGAAAATGTCACGGTGATCGAATGCCGCGAGTAGCTTGGTGGTCTGCTCGCGCAGCATGCCGTTGCCGAATACGTCGCCCGACATGTCGCCGACGCCGACGCAGGTGAACGGCGTCTCGTGGATGTTCACGTCCATCTCGCGGAAGTGGCGCTTTACCGATTCCCAAGCGCCGCGCGCGGTGATGCCCATGGCCTTGTGGTCGTAGCCGGCCGAGCCGCCGGAGGCGAAAGCGTCGCCCAGCCAATAGTCGTGCTCGATCGAGATCGCGTTGGCGATGTCGGAGAAGGTCGCGGTGCCCTTGTCGGCGGCGACCACCAGATAGGGATCGTCGCCCTCGTGCCGCACCACGCAGTCGGGCGGGATGATGCTGCCGTCGTGGTGGATATTGTCGGTGATGTCGAGCAGCGTCGAAATGAACAGCTTGTAGGTCGCGATGCCTTCGGCCTGCACCACGTCGCGCGCCGCGCCTTTCGGCATCAGCTTGGGCACGAAGCCGCCCTTGGAGCCGACCGGCACGATCACCGCGTTCTTGACCTGCTGCGCCTTCACCAGGCCGAGGACCTCGGTGCGGAAATCCTGCGGCCGGTCGGACCAGCGGATGCCGCCGCGCGCCACCTTGCCGAAGCGCATGTGCACGCCTTCGACGCGCGGCGAATAGACGAAAATCTCGTAGAGCGGCCGCGGCAGCGGCATGTCGGTGATCTTGCGGCTTTCGAACTTGACCGCGATCAGCGCCCTGGGGCTGCCCGCCTTGTCGGTCTGATAGAAATTGGTGCGGATCGCCGACTGCACCGCGTTGACGAAACGGCGCAGGATGCGGTCTTCGTCCAGGCTTTCGACCTTCTGCAGCTTCTCCTCGATGCGCGCGGCGATCTCTTTCTGCTTGGCGTCGCGCACTTGCGCGGCGTCGGGCCGCGGATCGAAGCGGGCGTGGAACAGTTCGACGACATCGCCGGCGACCGCGAAGTGCTTGGTCAGCGTCGCCCACATGTAATCCTGCGAATAGGGCACGCGCACCTGGCGCAGGAAGCGCGACAGCGTGCGGATCAGCGCCACGTCGCGCCAGGCCAGCCCGCCGGAAAGCGTCAGCGCGTTGTAGCCGTCGTTCTCGGCTTGCCCGCGCATCACCATCAGGAAGGCGGCTTCCAGGCGCGCCTTGCCGGCGTCGAGGTCGATCATGCCGCCGTCGCGGCGCTCCAGCAGCATGTCGTGGAACCAGGCGTCGTGAGCGCCGTCGCCACGTGGCGCGATGTGGTAGGTGCGCTCATCCACCACCCGGAAACCCATGTTTTCCAGCACCGGAACACGTTCCGACAGCGGCAGCGGGCGGGCCAGGCTCCAGACTTTGAGGCCGACCGCGCGCTGCTCTTCCTCCAGCCGGTGATGGAAATCCACCCCAAGCGGCCGCTCGACGCTCAACGATTCGACCACGCGGATATCGCCGGCCGCCACCGTCGGCGCATAGGCTTCCTGGAAGCCGATGGAAAACGCATCGCGGTAACGGCCGAACAAGGCGCGCGTCTTGTCGGGCGGATTGACCAGGGCGAGCGCGTCGCTCAATCCGTCGGTCCACGAGCGCACGATTGTCCCGACCTCGCGCTCCAGCGTCGCGCTGTCGATCGCGGGTGCGGCACCGCCCGAGCGGCCGATGATGAAGTGCACGCGCACCAGCGGACCTTCCGGGAAGAACGGATAGAACGCCGAGACGCGCCCGATGAAGGCACGGCTGAGATAATCGCCGATGCGCACGCGGATGTCGCTGTCGTAGCGATCGCGCGGCACGTAAACCAGCACCGACACGAAGCGGTCGAAGCGGTCGCGCCGCGCCAGCACGCGCACGCGCGGCCGCTCGTCGAGCTGCAGGATGGCGAGCGCAAAACGAAACAGCGAGTCGTCATCGATCTGGAACAGTTCGTCGCGCGGAAAATGCTCCAGCACGTTGGTCAGCGCCTTGCCGGAATGGCTGTTGGCGTCGAAGCCGGCGCGTTGCTCGACGCCGGCGATCTTGCGGCGCAGATAGGGAATGCTGTGCGCGGTGCGCGTGTAGGCGGTGGACGTGAACAGCCCGACGATGCGCTGCTCGCCCACCAGATTGCCGGCAGCGTCGAAGCGCTTGATACCGACGTAGTCGAGATAGACGCGCCGATGCACGCGCGCGTGGATATTGGCCTTGGCGATGATCAGCAGCCGCGGTTCCTTGAGAAACGCCATGATTTCCGGCGTGTATTCGAGCAGTTCGCTGCCGCGCTTGAGCACGCGCAAATCGGGCGAGCGCATGATGCCGAGTGCATCGTCGAAATCGGGCTTCAGCGCATTGCCGTCAAAGGTGTAATTGCGCACGCCGAGGAAGGTGAAATTGTCGGCCAAGAGCCATTGCAAGAACTGGATCGCCTCGGCGATTTCGTCGACCGGCAGCGGCGGCGGATTGGTCTTGAGATCGGCGACGATGCTGTTGGCGCGCTCGAGCATTGCGCGCCAGTCCTGCACCGCCAGACGCACTTCGCCGAGCACCTCGCCCAGCGCGCGCACGACGCCGGCGCGCACGGCCTCGTCCGCGATCGGCTCGAGATGGATATGGATGAAGCTCTCGCGCGCGCTGCCGGCGGCATCGGCAGCGCCCAGCGCCAGCAGCTTGGCGCCGTCGCGCTGCACGCCGAACACCGGATGCGCCACCAGTTGCACGGTGAGGCGGCGTTCGGGAAGCTCGTCCATCACCGAATCGACCAGGAACGGCATGTCGTCGTTGACGATCTCGATCACCGAAACCGACTTGCGTCCGCCCGATTCTTTCAGCGTCACGGTTTCGCAGCGGATCTTCGGCGCGCCCGGCGGACGATCTTTAAGAAAATCGAATGCTCGCTCGGCCAGCGCGGCGAGATCGGCGGCCGCGTAACACAGCACGTCCTCGGGCACCACGCGGCCATAGAGCTGCGCAACGAACGAGGCCGGCATGTCGGCGCGGCGCGCGCTGAGTTCGGCGCCAGCCTGCGCGATCACGGCGCGGGCGGCGTTTTCGTGCTCGCTGGCGGGAAATTCATCGGCCATGGCGCCGGACGCAGGTTGAGAGAATTGGTCGAGCATGATGCGAAGTCTTCACGTTCCAGAGCGGGCCGTCGAGAGCAACCCACTATATGGTGACGCGACCGTGACGGACCGCAAAAGCCCCGCAACGCCGCCATAAGGCACTGACATAAAAGGATGAAATTGGCCCGAGCCCTCGTATCGCGGGCTTGCGGAACATTGTAATCTTAAGGCCGGGCGAGGACAGCAAGGGGCGCGCGGCAATGAACAAGGCCAACAAGTCAGTCAAAACCGCCAATAAGGCGGCGACCGCGAAGCCCGCCAGCAAGCCGGCCGTGGCAAAACCGGTCCCGCCCAAGGCGGTGGCGCCGGCCGCTGACGACGCGCCGATCATCGCGCTCAATCTGCCGATGGCGAAGCTCACTCCCGCCATGGCCGCCTATTTTAAAAAGTGCCAGGAAAAACTCGGCTTCATTCCGAACGTGCTGGCCGCCTACGCCTTCGACATGGCGAAGCTCGAGACCTTCGTCGCCATGTACAACGATTTGATGCTGGGCGAGAGCGGCCTGTCCAAGCTCGAGCGCGAGATGATCGCGGTCGCGGTGTCGTCGCAGAACCGCTGCTACTACTGCCTCACCGCCCACGGCGCCGCGGTGCGGCAATACTCGCGCGATCCGCTGCTCGGCGAGCAGATCGTGATGAATTACCGGGCCGCGCGCATCAGCAAGCGCCAGCGCGCGATGCTCGACTTCGCGGTCAAGCTCACGGCCTCGCCAGGCAAGCGTTGAGGAAGCCGACCGCGAACGGCTGCGCCGCGCCGGATTTTCCGAGCGCGACATCTGGGACATTTCGGCGGTGACCGGTTTCTTCAACATGTCGAACCGCGTCGCGTCCGCCACCGACATGCGGCCGAACACGGTCTATCACGGGCAAGCGCGCTGACATCGAAGCTGTTATGGGCGGGCATGTGCCGAGCCCTCGCGGCTCACTAGGGATGACGACGCTGGAAAAGCTGAAGACCGGGACCAGCCCAAGCACATGAAGCGCCTCGCTTTTATCGCCGCGTCTTTTGCCGCGCTTTTCGTTAGCGTCCTCGCTTCGGCGCAGGACTATACATCCAGGCGTCTTCAGGTCATTCCGCCGGCGGCGGCGATCCTCGCCCACAACGGCGTGGTGGTGGCGCAGGAGAGCCGCGCCGCGCGCGTCGGCGTCGAGATTCTCGACCGCGGCGGCAACGCGGTGGATGCGGCGGTGGCGGTCGGCTTCGCGCTCGCGGTCACCTATCCGCGCGCCGGCAATCTCGGCGGCGGCGGCTTCATGGTGATCCACCTCGCCAAAAATCGTAACTTGGACAACCGCGACGTGGCGATCGACTATCGCGAGACCGCGCCGGCAGCGGCGACGCCGGCCATGTTCCTCGATGCGAAGGGCAATCCCGATCCGAAAAAGTCGCGCGAAAGCGGGCTTAGCGTCGGCGTGCCGGGCACCGTGGCGGGCCTGGCGCTGGCGCGGGAGAAATACGGCTCCGGAAGATTTTCGCTCGCCGAGCTAATCGCGCCGGCGATCGATCTCGCGCAAAACGGTATTCGGGTGGAAGACGACACTGCCGATTCTCTGCCCCAGGCGCGCGAAAAACTGGCGCGCTGGCCGTCCTCGGCGAGCATTTTCCTCAATGGCGGCGAGCCGCTGCAGGAAGGCAGCCGGCTGATCCAGTTCGATCTCGCGGACACTTTACGCGCCATTGCGCAAGACGGCCCGCGCGCCTTTTACCGGGGCAGCATCGCCGGCGAAATCGCCGACGCGGTCGTCAAGGCCGGCGGCATCATGACGGTGGACGATCTGAAAAATTATCGTGCGCTGGAGCGTCCGGTCGTACGCGGCACGTATCGCGGCTACGATATCATTTCCATGCCGCCGCCCTCCTCCGGCGGCGTCGCTTTGATCGAGATGCTCAACATCCTGGAAGGCTACGACCTCGGCCAGCTCGGCCGCGCGCAGTCGCTGCACGACATGATCGAGACGATGAAGCGCGCCTATGCCGACCGCGCCGTGTTCATGGGCGATCCCGACACGGTGAAAATGCCGATTGCCGGCCTGCTCTCGAAAAAATACGCCGCCGCGTTGCGCGCCGACATCGGCAACAAGGCGACACCCGCGGCCGACATCAAGCCCGGCAATCCCGCCGCCGACGAGGGCAACAACACCACGCATTTTTCGATCATCGATCAAGACGGCAACGCGGTGTCGAACACCTACACGCTCAATTTTTCCTACGGCCTCGGTCTGGTCGCCGACGGCACCGGCGTGCTGCTCAACAACGAGCTCGACGACTTCACGTCAAAGCCGGGCACCGCCAACGCCTACGGGCTGATCGGCTTCAACGCCAATCTGCCCGGGCCGAACAAGCGCCCCCTATCGTCGATGACGCCGACCATCGTTTTGAAGGACGGCAAACCGTTCCTGGTGACCGGCTCGCCCGGCGGCAGCCGCATCATCACGGCGGTGCTGCAAGTCATCAGCAACGTGATCGACTTCCATATGCCGATCGACAAGGCGGTGAGCGCGCCGCGGCTGCATAACCAGTGGCAGCCGGACGAGACCTTCGTCGAGCCGGGCTTTGCGGCGAGCGTGCTCGACGCGCTCAAAGCGCGCGGCCACAAAATCGTGCCGACCGAGCCGCACACCGCGGCCAATTCGATCGAGGTCATCCCGAAGACCGAGTTCACGCCGCAGGGCTATGTCGGCGCCGCAGACCGGCGCACCCGCGGCGCGCTGGCTGCGGGGTACTAATTACGCCGTCATTCCGGGCGCGGGCGCAGCTCGCGAACCCGGAATCCATAACCCCAGCGCAGCGGAGTATGGATTCCGGCCCGCGCGCTCACGCGCGCGACCGGAATGACAAATTGGGAGAAAATTGGAGCGGGCGAAGGGATTCGAACCCTCGACCCCGACCTTGGCAAGGTCGTGCTCTACCCCTGAGCTACACCCGCATCCGTTAGATATTTGGCCGGGAGGACAATCCCGGCCGCCAAGCCCGTTCCTATAGCCAAAAGATTGACTACTTTGCAACAACGGCGAGACTAGGCCGTTAATCCCGATTAACGCGGGGCTTGCGGTGCCGCTTCGGCGCTGCCGCCTTGCGGTCCCGGCCATACCAGTCCGGATTTTGTTCGCAAAAGCCGCGATTGCCGCCCAGGATTTCCGGCAGGCACTCCTCAAACGTCCGATATTGGCAGTTCTTCACCACGGAATGATCGAATACCACCGCCGAGCACCAGGGCCGGTCCCCATAGGCCCGCACCGGGCGCTAGTCGAAAGCCATGGCGACCATGAAAACCGCTATAGCCAGCACATAACGCATCGCACTCGACCACATTTTCCCGCGTGATCCGAACGCCGGTCCCAGTTAAATTGGTGCCGCAATGCCGATGACGCCAGACCAGCTTTTTGCCTATCTCGACAGCCTCGGCATCGCCCATGCAACGGTGAAACACCCGCCACTGTTCACGGTCGAACAGTCGCGTGCCTTGCGCGGGCAAATTCCCGGCGGCCACACCAAGAACCTGTTCCTGCGCGACAAGAAATACGAGCTTTACCTGGTGGTGGCGCTGGAAGACGCCGATATCGACCTCAAAGGTCTGCACCGGCAGCTTGGCGCCACCGGGCGTTTCTCGTTTGGGTCTTCTGACCTGCTGCGCGAGGTGTGGGGGGTCGAGCCCGGCGCCGTGACCCCGTTCGGCGCCATCAACGACACGCTAAACCGCGTCACCGTGGTGCTCGATGCCGCCATGATGGAACACGCGACGCTCAACTATCATCCGCTGGTCAACACCATGACCACGTCGATCAAGCGCGACGATCTGGTGAGGTTTCTGGACGCGGCCGGGCATAGTCCTCGCGTCGAGCGGGTATCCGGCCGCGCGCCGGACGCCCCCTGACCCGATTGCATTCATCCGCCGGATGACCCATCTAATCGGGAAATGGAACCGGGGTTTGCCGGCCTGATGGGCTGAAAAGGCGAGGAAATATGCTGCAAAACGGCGGAGGATTGGCGGCTGCGGCCGACAGCGTGGTCATCGAGACGACCACGCAAGGCTTCATGAAGGACGTGATCGAGGAATCCAAGCGCCAGCCGGTGCTGGTGGATTTCTGGGCGCCCTGGTGCGGGCCCTGCAAGCAGCTCACGCCGATCCTGGAAAAGGCGGTGAAGTCGGCCAAAGGCAAGGTCAAGCTTGCCAAGATGGACATCGACAAGCATCCGGAAATTCCCGGCCAGATGGGCATTCAGTCGATCCCGGCGGTGATCGCCTTCGTCAACGGCCAGCCGGCCGACGGTTTCATGGGTGCACTGCCGGAAAGCCAGGTGATCGCGTTCCTGGAACGGCTGACCAAGGGCAAGATCGGCGCCGAAGAAAAGGATCTGATGAAGACCGCCGACGAGGCGCTTGCCGCCGGCAATGCCGCCGAGGCGGCCAATCTATACGGCCAATTGCTCACCCAGGACGGCGGCAATGTCACGGCGCTCGCCGGGCTTGCGCGCTGCTATGTTGAGACCGGCGCGCTCGAGCAGGCCAAACAGACGCTCGCCATGGTGCCGGAAGCCAAACGCAACGACACGGCGGTCGCCGCCGCGCGCGCGGCGCTCGAGGTTGCCGAACAGGCCAAATCGGTCGGCCCGATCGACGAACTGGAAAAGAAGGTCGCCGCCGATCCGCTCGATCATCAGGCGCGCTTCGATCTCGCCGCCGCGCTCAACGCCAAGGGCAAGCGCACCGAGGCCGCCGAACATCTGCTCGCCATCGTCAAGCGCGATCGCAAATGGAACGAGGATGGCGCGCGCAAACAGCTCGTGCAGTTTTTCGAGGCCTGGGGCGCGACCGATCCGGCCACCGTGGAAGGCCGCAAGCGGCTGTCGTCGATTTTGTTTTCGTAGCGCATGATCCCGAAAAGTGGGAACCGGTTTTCGGAAAAGATCATGCGCAGCTAAAATATTATCGCGCCGGAACGGCACCGGCTCGCGGAGTAAACTGCAATGCCGATGAACGCCGAATACCGCGGACCGATCGATCTGCCCGGAATCATCCCGGTGTTCCCGCTGCCGGGCGCGCTGCTGCTGCCGCGCGGCCAGATGCCGCTCAATATTTTCGAGCCGCGCTATCTCGCCATGATCGACGACGCCTTGCGCGACGGCCACCGGCTGATCGGCATGATCCAGCCCGATGCCGCGCATGCCGGGGCCGCCGATAAGCCGGTACTGTTCAAGGTCGGCTGCGTCGGCCGCATCACCCAACTCGCCGAGAGCGGCGACGGCCGCTATCTCCTCGAGCTCACCGGCGTCGCGCGCTTTCGCGTCGAGCAGGAATTGCCGGTCAAGACGGACTACCGGCAATGCCGCGTCACTTACGCGCCATTCGCCGACGATTTCATCGCGCGCAAGGGCGAGGACGACGTCGACCGCGCGGCAGTGCTCGATGCCTTACGCGCCTTCATGAAGGCCAACAAACTACAGGCTGATTGGGAGGGCATCGACAAGGCGCCGAACGAGGCGCTGGTCAATGCGCTGTCGATGATGTCGCCCTATGGCCCGCCGGAAAAGCAGGCACTGCTGGAGGCGCCTGACCTGAAGACCCGCGCCGAACTGCTGGTCGCCATCACCGAGATCGAACTGGCCAAGAAGAACACCGAGGGCGAGTCGCAGCTGCAGTAGCCGTTGTTGTCGTCCCCGCGAAAGCGCGGGCCCAGTACGCCGCAGTCTATCGACAGGACACGGCGTACTGGATCATCCGCTTTCGCGGATGATGACCGCGGAATTTTGGGCTATACCTTCGCCAAACCGCCGGGAGCGTACCCATGCCCACCACCCCATCCACCGAACAGCCGGCCGGCAGCGTCGATCCCAAGCTGCTGGAAATCCTGGTCTGCCCGCTGACCAAAACGACGCTCGAATACGACGCCGTCAAACAGGAGTTAATCTCGCGCAAGGCCAAGCTCGCCTACCCGATCCGCGACGGCATCCCGATCATGCTGCCGGAAGAAGCGCGCAAGTTGGAGTGACCCTCAATCCATTATCCTTCGAGGCTTGCTACGTTCGCGCCTCAGATCAAAGAAAAACCGCGCAGGGAGAAATTGAATGATCAAAATCTGGGGGCGCAACACCTCATCCAACGTGCAGAAGGCGATGTGGGCGGTGGGCGAACTGGGGCTTGAGCATACGCGCATCGACGTCGGCGGCGCCTTCGGCAAGAACAAGGAGCCGGCTTATCTCGCGATGAATCCGAACGGGCTGGTGCCGACGCTGGAGGAAGAGGACGGCTTCCTGTTGTGGGAATCCAATTCCATCGTGCGCTATCTCGCCGCCAAGCACGACAAGAACAACATTCTGGAGCCGAAGGATCCCAGGCAGCGCGCGCTCGCCAGCCAGTGGATGGATTGGCAATTGTCGGTGGTCGGCCCGGCGATCACGCCGGCGTTCTGGGGCCTGATCCGCACGCCGCCGGAAAAACGCGACGCGGCGGCGATCAAGTCTTCGCAGGACAAGACCGTCGCCGCGATGTTGATGCTCGAGGCGCAGCTCGGCAAGACCGCCTACGTGGCCGGCCCGGCGTTCTCCTACGGCGATATTCCGGTCGGCGTCATGGCCTACCGCTATCGCCAACTGGTGCCCGACCGGCCCGCGACGCCGAATCTCGAGCGCTGGTTTGACGCGATCTCCAAGCGCAAGCCGTTCCAGGACCACGTCGGCAGCATTCCGTTGAGTTGAGGCTTTTGCGGCACGGGCGATCTTACGATTGTCATGGCCGGGCTTGTCCCGGCCATCTCGCTTAGGCCCGCTCGGTGCCGTACTAAGCGGGGTCACCGGGACAAGCCCGGTGACGACAAAAAAACTACAGCACCTCGCCCCTGAGCAGCTTGGGCACCTCGCCGGTGAAACCCGCTGCCTCGCGGATGAAGGCGCGCTTGAGCGCCGGAATGCGCTCGACCACGCCGAGGCCGAGGTCGCGCGCGAGGCGCAAGACGTCGGAACTGTTGGAGAACAGCCGGTTCAATCCGTCGGTGGCGACGCCCATTGTCATGGTGTCGAAGCGGCGCCAGCGCTGATAGCGCTCGAGCACGTCCGCGCCGCCGATATCGAGTCCGAGTCGCGCGGCGTCGGCCACCGCTTCCGCCAAAGCCGCCACGTCGCGCAGGCCCATATTGAGGCCCTGCCCGGCGATCGGATGGATGATATGCGCGGCGTCGCCGACCAGCGCGAGCCGCTCGGCGATGAACGTGCGCGCCGTGAACAGCCCGAGCGGAAAGGCACGGCGCGGCCCCACCACCGCGATGTCGCCGAGATGCAGGCCAAAGCGCTTCTCCAGCTCGGTGTGAAATTCCTCGTCGGGCAGCGCGATCATGCGTTCGGCTTCGCGCGTGGTTTCGGTCCACACGATCGACGCGCGCTTTCCGGTCAGCGGCAAAATCGCGAATGGCCCCGCGGGCAGGAAATGTTCTTCGGCGCGGCCGTTATGCTCGCGTTCGTGCGCCACCGTGGTGACGATGGCCGACTGATCGTAGTTCCAGCCATGCGTGGCGATGCCGGCTTGTTCGCGGATCTTCGAACGCGCGCCGTCGGCGCCGACCAGAAGCCGCGCCGAGATCGTCTCGCCGCCGGCGAGCGCGACGTCGATCGCGTGATCCGCATAGGCGAATCCGCTGACCGCATCGGCGCGCAGTTCGACGCCGAGCTCTTTCGCCTTGGCGACCAGAGTGTCGATCAGCTGCCGGTTCTCGATCATGTGCGCGAAGGGTTCGCCCTCCTCCACCTCGCCGCCGAAGGTTAGGAAGGTCGGCCGCACCGCGTCGTCGAGCTTTGAGTCGGTCACCACCATGTCGAGGACCGGCTGCGCGTTATCCGCGACCGCGTCCCAGACCCCGATCGCGTCGAATAGCCGGCGCGCGGCGGCCGCGATCGCCGAGGCGCGCGGGTCCTTGGAAACCGCCGCGGCCAGCGCCGGGTCGACCACCGTCACCGCGAAGATTTCGCCCAGCCCCTGGCGTAGCGCGATCGCCAGCGCCAGGCCGGCAAAGCCGGCGCCGCCGATCACCAGGTCGGTTTTATGATTTTGCTTTAGGGCCTTCGGCATGCGGGCTTCTTTGCGCCTTCCTTGTAAAACTCGGCCCAGCATAGCAGGTTGGGGGCAGGATTTGACCCATACCGGCCGCACCCATGACCTCCCCCGCCTCCGCCGTCCAGGATTTGCTCAGTCTTCTCGACCTCGAGCGGCTCGACGTCGATTTGTTCCGCGGCAGCAGCCCGCAGGTCGGCTGGCAGCGCGTGTTCGGCGGCCAGGTGATCGGCCAGGCGCTAGTCGCCGCCGTGCGCACCGTAGAGACGCGGCCGCCGCATTCCATGCACGCCTATTTCCTGCTGCCGGGCGATCCCAAGGTGCCGATCATCTACGACGTCGACCGCATGCGGGACGGCAAGAGCTTCACCACGCGCCGCGTCACCGCGCGCCAGCACGGCCAGCCGATTTTTTCCATGCTGGTGTCGTTTCATACCGACGAGCCGGGCCTCGAACATCAGGCGAAAATGCCGGACGTGCCGCCACCGGAAAGCCTGCCGAGCGAAGCGGAGATGCGCGAAAAAATCCTGCCGATGATGCCCGATCCGGTGCGGCGCTATTACGAGCGCGAGCGGCCGATCGAGCTGCGTCCGGTCGAATTCGACCGTTATCTCGGCAAGAAATATCCCGACGGCCGGTTCAACGTGTGGATCAAAACCACCGGCCCGCTGCCGGACGATCCGGCCATCCATCAATGCGTGCTGGCCTACACGTCGGACATGGGCCTGCTCGACACCGCGCTGGTGCCGCACGGCCGCACGTTGTTCGAAAAGGAATTCATGGCCGCCAGCCTCGATCATGCGCTCTGGCTGCACCGTCCGTTCCGCGCCGACGACTGGCTGCTCTATGCGCAGGAAACGCCCAACCTGCACGGCTCGCGCGGTTTCGGCCGGGGACTTATATTCAAGCGTGACGGCACGCTGGTCGCCTCGGTGGCGCAGGAAGGACTGGTGCGTCAGCGTCGCGCACCATAGTTCGGTTATGAAGCGATCGTTCGCTGCATTCGTCTTTCTGATTTCAACGTTGACGGCCGCGCTCGCCGCTTCCGGCAAGCAGCCAGCGCCGCCCGGCTCGTTTGCAGGCGCGCCGCCGCAATACACGCGTTTCTCCACCGCCGAACTTATGCGCGGATTTTTCAAACTCAGCTTTGGCGCCGATCTGCGCATCGGCGCGCGCCCGCGCGGCATTCGCCGCTTCGATCATCCGATCCGCCTCGCCGTGATCGCCAGCGGCAGCGTCGATCGCGCCGTCGCGATGCGGAAGGTGATCGAGGAATATGCCGCGAAGGTGCCCAACCTGCGCCTGAGCATCGCGGCGGACGCCGCCGGCGCCGACATCGAGGTGCGGCTGCTCGACGAAAAAGATTTCACCCCGGCGCTCAAGGCCGCATTCGGCGCCAAGATCACCAAGACCTTCGTCGTGCGTACCGATCCGCAATGCATGACCAGCGTCAAATCGGGCGCCGATGGCGGCATCGTCCGTTCGGTCACCTTCATCGTCGTCGACAAGGGCGACGACGTCTTCCTTGACTGCGCCTATCACGAGCTGCTGCACGCCTTCGGCCTGTCGAACCACGACGCGGGCAATCCATGGACCGCGCTCAACCAGAAACGCATGGTCGGCTACCTGACGGTCTATGACCGGTCGCTGCTGACCCTGCTCTACGACCCGCACCTTCAACCCGGAATGACCGCCAAGCAGGCGCGCGCCCGGTTGCCGGGACTGATCCACGACCTCGGCCTTGCCGCCCGGGGCAAGTAGGACAGCAATACTACCCTAAAATGCCTTTTCGAGCGGCGATTGCCTTGGGACACAGCAATAATGCCGCTTAATTTTTGAACCGGGTGTCGATACGGTGGGCAAATGAGCCCCGCCGGTAGCCACCGGGAAGGGCTTTCGTCGACCCCGGCGCATGATCCCAAAAAAGCCCCTCCACTTAAATCAAGGGTGGAACCCGGTTTTCGGACTAGATCAGGCGCCAGCCAGAGATTTTGCCGGGAAGGAAAACCATGAAATTGGTCATCGCCGTCATCAAACCATTCAAGCTCGACGAGGTGCGCGACGCCCTCACCCGCATCGGCGTTCACGGCATGACCGTGAACGAGGTTAAGGGTTATGGGCGGCAGAAAGGTCACATGGAAATTTATCGCGGCGCCGAATACGCGGTGAATTTCCTGCCCAAACTGCGCATCGAGGTCGCGGTCTCCAGCGACCATATCGACCAAGTGACGGACGCGATCGCCGCTGCCGCCAAGACCGGACAGATCGGAGACGGAAAAATCTTCGTCACACCGCTCGAGCAGGCCGTGCGCATTCGCACCGGTGAGACCGACGACAGCGCGCTTTAGAAACTCGCAGACCAGACCGGGGGATATGAAATGACACGGGCGCATTTACGCCTCGCGGCGGCCGTAACAGCCGCATTGGCGACACTGGCCGCATCGCCGGCTTTCGCGCAAACTCCCAACGTTGCCGCCAAGATCGACGCCGCCGACACCGCCTGGATGTTGGGCGCCACCGGCCTGGTGTTGATGATGACGATACCGGGCCTCGCTCTGTTCTATGCCGGAATGGTGCGCAAGAAGAACGTGCTCGCCACCATGGCGCAGTGCATGGCCGCCACTTTCCTGGTTTCCATCTTATGGGCGGTCTTCGGCTACTCGCTCACCTTCACCGGCGACGGCGCCTATATCGGCACGCTCGATCGCATTTTCTTGCAAGGCATGACGCTCAACACGATTTCGCCGTTCGCCAAGACCATCCCCGAAAGCCTGTTCATGATCTATCAGATGACCTTCGCCGTCATCACGGTGGCGCTGGTCGCAGGCTCGGTCGCGGATCGTATGCGCTTCTCGGCATTTTTATTGTTCTGCGTATTCTGGCTGCTGTTGGTCTATGTGCCGATCGCGCATTGGGTCTGGGGCGGCGGCTTCCTCGGCAGCCATGGCGTGATCGATTTCGCCGGCGGCTTGGTAGTGCATCTCAATGCCGGCGTCGCCGGCTTGGTCGCGGCCTATGTGATCGGCAAGCGGCGCGGCTACGGCAGCGAAAATCTGTCACCGCACGATCTCACGCTTGCCGTGATCGGCACCGGCCTGTTGTGGGTCGGCTGGTTCGGCTTCAACGGCGGCTCGGCGCTCGGCGCCAATTCGCGCGCCGCCATGGCCATCACCTCGACGCATCTCGCGGCCAGCGCCGGTGCCTTCACCTGGATGGTGTTGGAATGGTGGATGCGCGGCAAGCCCTCGGTGCTCGGCATGATCTCCGGCGCCGTGGCCGGCCTCGGCACCATCACGCCGGCCTCCGGCTTCGTGATGCCGATGCAAGGCGTGCTGATCGGTCTGATCGCCGGCGCGGTCTGCTTTTGGGCTTGCACCTGGTTGAAGATGAAGATCGGCTACGACGACTCACTCGACGTCTTCGGCGTGCACGGCATCGGCGGCCTGACCGGCACGTTCCTCGCCGGCGTGCTGGCGGTCGGCGCTCTGTCGGTAAGTCCCGAAATGCCGCATGGCGTGTCGGGCCTACTCGAAGGCAATCCGCGACTGGTGCTGGACCAGCTCTATGGCATCGTCGTTACCCTAGCCTGGTCGGGCGTCATGACCTTCGTCGTCCTCAAGATTGTCGGCGCCATCGTGCCGTTGCGGGTGCGCCACGAGGATGAGGTGATGGGCCTCGACGTGACCCAGCACGGCGAGGCGCTGCAATAGCGCAAAAACGGGCCGCACCCGCTGTCGCCGCGGGTGCGGTTTTACCATTCTGGGCGCCTGCTTAAAAATTATGCAGGCCCTATGACTCTTGGCGCGAGTTTGGGCTAATGCCCATTAGGGCGATCGGCTCGCTGCCTCAATCGTAAAAATTCGTTCATCAAATCAGCTAGATAGACCGAAGTCCGGCATCTGGCACGGCGTTTGATTCTACTGACGCGGCTCTGCCCGCGAAGTGCGCTTTTCGGGTCCGGCTCAGTGAAACCGCCCGCACTGCGTGATTGTAGAAAACGGGCACAAGCGGGGATCGAATCCATGAAAATCGTCATGGCCATTATCAAGCCTTTCAAACTCGACGAGGTCCGTGACGCTCTGACCTCCATCGGGGTGCAAGGGCTGACTGTCACAGAGGTCAAGGGTTACGGGCGTCAAAAGGGTCACACGGAAATCTACCGTGGGGCCGAGTATGCGGTGAGCTTCCTCCCGAAAGTTAAAGTGGAAGTGGCGGTGGCGACCGAGCAGGTCGACAAGGTCATCGGCGCCATCACTGGTGCCGCCAAGACCGGCCAGATCGGCGACGGCAAAATATTTGTCTTTGCCCTGGATCACGCCGTGCGCATCCGCACCGGCGAAACCGACGCTGCGGCCCTCTAATAACCCGCACCGCAAAACAATACGGACAGGAGTTAGACCATGACGTTGAAGAAATCCTCCCGTGCGGGACTGTTGGCTCTCGCCTTCGGGATTCTGCTCGGCCTGTTTCTGAGCGTGGCGACGTACAATACGTCTTACGCCCAGACGCCTGCCGCTCCGGCCGCTGCTCCGGCGGCACCTGCGGCCGCGGCCGCACCTGCGGCGCCGGCGCCGGCGCCAGCCTGCGCGAACGACCCCGATCCCAAAAAGGCCGTGCTGACCAAGTGCGCGCCCAACTCCGGCGACACCGCCTGGATGCTTACATCCGTGGCGTTGGTGCTGATGATGACCATTCCGGGCCTCGCCCTGTTCTACGGCGGCATGGTGCGGAAGAAGAACGTAGGCGACACCGTGATGACGAGCTTCGCCGTCACCTGTCTGGTCACCATCGTCTACGCCGTCCTCACCTACAGCATGGCGTTCACGCCCGGCTCGCCTTACGTCGGCGGGCTTAGCCGCGCGTTCCTGCAAGGTATTCTCAGCGACATCAGCACGGGCGCGGGCAATCCGAACCCGCTCGCCGCGACGATTCCTGAGACCGTGTACATGTGCTTCCAGATGACCTTCGCGATCATCACTCCTGCGCTGATCGCGGGCGCCTTCGCCGAGCGCATGAAGTTCTCCGCCATGCTGTGGTTCATGGGGCTGTGGTCGATCTTCGTCTACGCACCGGTCGCACACTGGGTGTGGGGCTCGGACGGCATGCTCTCGTCCGCCAATTCCGACGCCATGGTCAAGGTGCTCGACTACGCCGGCGGCACCGTCGTGCATATCAACGCGGGCGTCGCCGGCCTGATGTGCGCGATCATGCTCGGCAAGCGCAAGGACTCTGGCCCGGGCCACAACATGGTGCTCACCTTGATCGGCGCCTCGCTATTGTGGGTCGGCTGGTTCGGCTTTAACGCCGGCTCGGCTGTGACCGCGGGCCTGCAAGCCGGCATGGCCATGACCGTGACGCAGATCGCCACGGCGGTCGCGGGCTTCACCTGGATGCTGGTGGAATGGGCGCACCGCGGCAAGCCGACCGTCATCGGCATCTCCTCCGGCGCGGTCGCCGGCCTCGTCGCCATCACTCCGGCCTCGGGCTTCGTCGGCCCGGTCGGCTCGATGGTAATCGGCCTCGCTGCCGGCGTGGTCTGCTACTGGGGCGTTACCGGCCTCAAGAAGATGCACGGCGTCGACGACGCGCTTGACTGCTTCGGCGTGCATGCGGTCGGCGGCATCGCCGGCGCGCTGCTCACCGGCGTGTTTGCCATCAGCGAATACGGCGGCACCTCCGGCCTGATCGAGGGCAATCCCGGCCAGGTCCTCAATCAGCTCGAAGGCATCGTCATCGTGTTCGTTTACGACGCCATCGTCTCGCTGATCATCTTGAAGATCATTGACGTGATCATCGGCCTGCGGGTCACCGAAGAGGTGGAACGCGACGGTCTCGATCTCGCGCTGCATGGCGAGGTGGTGCAGTAACAACAAGCTAGCGGTAGGGGCGGAAACCCGGCACTGTCCCTTCCGTCGAGGCCCCCGGTTCGCAAGAGCCGGGGGCCTCTCTCTTTTTTGGGCTCCCCATCATTCCGGGA
The DNA here is from genome assembly GCA_963786025.1 of uncultured Alphaproteobacteria bacterium. Taxonomy (GTDB): domain Bacteria; phylum Pseudomonadota; class Alphaproteobacteria; order Rhizobiales; family Xanthobacteraceae; genus Pseudolabrys. Next base: position 252,414 of record CAWAXK010000033.1, on the reverse strand, counting down.
TGGCCTTCTTTGCGACCGCCGCCCGATGGTTAATCGGGTCTTAACCTCGACCTCACTATTGTGGTTCACCCTTGTGCCGCGGGCTGTTCCCGCTTGTGTATCGGCATGCCCATGATGACCGCCCAGCGCGAGCCTTCCAGCACCCCTGCTCCGGCGGTCCAAAAGCCTGCCGATGCCCGCTCGCCCTTCGTGCGGCTGGCCGAGCTGATCGCCGGCATCGAGCCGAGCAAGCCCGCCATCAATCTGTCGGTCGGCGAACCGCAGCATCCGATTCCGTCTTTCGTCGGTCCTACGATCGCCGCCCATCTCAACGAATTCGGCCGCTACCCGGCCAACAAAGGCAGCGAGCCATTCCGCCGCGCGGTCTCCGGCTGGCTCGGCCGCCGCTACAAACTGACGCGCCCGGTCGACCCCGAACATGAAGTGCTTGTGCTCAACGGCACGCGCGAGGGTCTGTTCCTTGCCGCCGTCGCCGCCAAGCGCTGGGTCCGCCCACGCGCCGGCAAGCAGGCGATGCTGATCCCCAATCCGTTCTATGCCGCATACGCCGCCGGCGCGCTCGCCGCCGAATGCGAGCCGGTCTACATGCCGGCGACGCGGGCCAGCGCCTTCCTGCCCGATCTCGACGCGCTCGACGACGCGCTGCTGGCGCGCACCGTCGCCTTCTATCTCGCTTCGCCGTCGAACCCGCAGGGCGCCGTCGCCAGCCGCGCCTATCTCGACAAGCTCGCCGGTCTTGCGCGCCGCTTCGGCTTCCTCGTGTTCGCCGACGAATGCTACTGCGAGATCTACAGCGAGCACGCGCCGGCCGGCATGCTGGAAGCGACCGAGCCGGATTTCGCCAACACCGTAGTGTTCCACTCGCTGTCCAAGCGTTCGAACCTGCCCGGCTTGCGCGTCGGCTTCGCCGCCGGCGACCGCCGCTTTCTGGCGGCCTTTCTCGAGCTGCGCAATATCGCGGCGCCGCAAGTGCCGGGCCCGGCGCAGCATGTCGCGGTCGCGGCCTATGGCGACGAAGCGCATGTGCAGGAGAACCGTAAGCTCTATTCGGCCAAGTTCGACCTGGCCGACCAGATCATCGGCGACCGCTACGGCTACCGGCGTCCGGCCGGCGGATTTTTTCTCTGGCTCGACGTAGCAAAATTCGGCGGCAGCGAGATCGTGACCAAGCGGCTGTGGCAGGAGGCCGGCGTGCGCGTCGTGCCCGGCCGCTATCTGGCGCGCGAGCAGGCCGACGGCAGCAATCCCGGCGCGGATTACATCCGCGTCGCCATGGTTCAGGACAAGGCGACCACGGCGGAGGCGCTGCATCGCCTCGTCGCGGTGCTTGCTTGAGGTAGACATTTATGCCCGCGATCGACCGCAGCCTCGACGCCGTCGCTTTCGTATCCGAGCATTTCCGCGACATTCTGCGGCGGCGCTTCAGCGAACTCGCCGGCCTCGCGCTGATCACGCTGGCGCTGCTCGGCGCCATCGCGCTCGCCACCTGGTCGGTGCAGGATCCTTCGCTCAGCCACGCCACGCAGACGCCGATCCGTAACCTGCTCGGATTCCCGGGCGCGATTTTCTCGGACCTGGCGATGCAGCTGCTCGGCCTCGCCGCCGTTATGCTGCTGGTGCCGGAACTTCTGCTCGGCTGGCGGCTGCTGTCGCACCGGCCGATCGGCGACAAATGGCGCGGCCTCATATGGATCCTCGCCACCTTCTTTGCCGCCGGTTTCGTGTCGACTTTGCCGCGCATCGGCTCCTGGCCTTTGCCGACCGGGCTCGGCGGCGTGTTCGGCGACGCGATGCTGCACGCGCCGGCTTTCGTCTTCGGCAAACCGCTGCACGGCGTGGCGCTGTTGATCGCCGCGCTGCTGCTCGGCGCCGCCGCGGCGGTGACATCCGCATTCGCCGGCGGCTTCGGCTGGCAGCGCCCGAGCGAACGCGCGGCCGTACGCGAGCCCGACGAAGAAACCGAAGAAGACGAGTGCGATCACGCCTCGGCCTGGCTCGGCATGATCGCGCACGCGCTGCTGAGCTGGAAGGCGCGCGCCGGCCGTATGCTGCGCCGCGCGCCGCGCACGCCGCTGCGCGGCGCCATGCCGGCGGCAGCCGGACCGCGCCAGGAGCCGCGTTTCGACAATTATGGCCACGCCGCCATGCCGGCCGAGCCCGACCTTTCCGTTGAAGAAGACGAAGACGAGGACGAGGCGCCGGCCACGCCGCGCCGCCGCACCGCGCCACGCGCGCCCGCCCGCCGCTCCGGCAACGGCTATGTGCTGCCCTCGCTCAATCTGCTGACTGCGCAGCGCGTCTCCGAACGCTCCACGCTGTCGAAAGACCTCATCGACGCCAATGCCGTCGCGCTCGAAAGCGTGCTCGGCGATTTCGGCGTGCGCGGCGAGATCATCAATGCCCGCCCCGGCCCGGTGGTGACGCTGTACGAGCTGGAGCCCGCGCCCGGCATCAAGTCCTCGCGCGTCATCGGGCTCGCCGACGACATTGCCCGCTCGATGAGCGCGGTGTCGGCGCGCGTCGCCGTCGTATCCGGCCGCAACGCCATCGGCATCGAACTGCCAAACCCCACGCGCGAGAAGGTGTATTTGCGCGAATTGCTGACCGGCAATGATTACAACGAAAGCGCCGCCAAGCTGCCGCTCTGCCTCGGCAAGACCATCGGCGGCGAGTCGGTGATCGTCGATCTCGCGCGCATGCCGCATTTGTTGATCGCCGGCACCACCGGCTCCGGCAAGTCGGTCGCCATCAACACCATGATCCTGTCGCTGGTGTACCGGCTGCGCCCCGACCAGTGCCGGCTGATCATGGTCGATCCCAAGATGCTCGAACTCTCCGTCTATGACGGCATACCGCATCTGCTAACGCCGGTGGTCACCGATCCGAAGAAGGCGGTGGTCGCGCTCAAATGGGCGGTGCGCGAGATGGAGGAGCGCTACAAGCGCATGTCCAAGCTCGGCGTGCGCAATGTCGATGGCTACAATGCGCGGCTCGCGGAAGCCAAAGCGAAAGGCGAGACGCTCTCGCGTACGGTGCATACCGGCTACGACAAGGAAACCGGCGAAGCGATCTACGAGAAGGAAGAGCTCGAACTCGAACCGCTGCCCTATCTGGTGGTGATCGTGGACGAGATGGCCGACCTGATGATGGTCGCCGGCAAGGACATCGAAGGCGCCATCCAGCGCCTGGCGCAGATGGCGCGCGCCGCCGGCATCCACGTCATCCTGGCGACGCAACGCCCGTCGGTCGACGTCATCACCGGCACCATCAAAGCGAATTTCCCGACCCGCATCTCGTTCCAGGTCACCTCCAAGATCGACAGCCGTACCATTTTGGGCGAGCAGGGCGCCGAGCAACTGCTTGGCCAGGGCGACATGCTCTATATGGCCGGTGGCGGCCGCATCAGCCGCGTGCACGGCCCCTTCGTGTCGGACGACGAAGTCGAGAAGGTCGTGCGCCACCTGAAGACGCAAGGCCATCCGGAATATCTCGACGAAGTGACCGCCGGCGATCCGGAAGAGGGCGAGGACGGCGCGGTGTTCGACGCGACCGGCATGGGGCTCGCCGAAGGCGGCGACCTCTACAGCCAAGCCGTCGCCATCGTGAAGCGCGACCGCAAGGCCTCCACGTCGTACATCCAGCGCCGGCTGCAGATCGGCTACAACCGCGCCGCCTCGCTGATGGAACGGCTCGAGCAGGAAGGCATCGTCGGCCAGCCCAACCATGCCGGTAAGCGCGAGATCCTGATCCCCGAAAATCCGGCCGATGACCGCTTCTAGGAAACGCATTATCGCGATTGGGCCCGAATCAGAGCATGATTGGAGCCGCGAAATAGCCACAGCCGGCCCATATAGGACGCGAACAGGACTTGAACTCAAAAACGGGGCGCGAGGCGGAGACCGTGATGGCGCAATACCTTAGTGCGCGAACCGGCCACACATTGGCGATAGCGGCGATGCTTGCCGGCCTGGCGGCCGCCCCGGCGCTGGCCCAGGGAGTTCCGTTCCCGATCCCGCGTCCGCCAATCAATATTCATCCAACGACCACCGGTGCGATCGCAGCATCCAAGCCCGCGATTCCCAGTGCCGCGCTCGCCGCCCGCGCCCAAGCACCGCAGGCCCAAGCGCCACAGGCCCAAGCGCCACAGGCGCAGGCGCCCAATCCGGTTTCCAATCCGTTCGCCGCCTTGCTGGGCCGGCCGGGTTCGACCACCGCGCTCAGCCCCGAGCAACGTAGCATCGTCGAGCGGGTGAACAATTATCTGTCCAATATGCAGGTCCTGTCGGGCAAATTCGTCCAGGTCGCGCCCGATGGCCGCCGCACGCAAGGCGAGTTCTATATTTCCAAGCCCGGCCGGGTGCGTTTCGAATACGACGATCCGAGCCCGATCGAATTGATCGCCGACGGCCAGTCGGTGGTGGTGCGCGATCGTAGTCTGGCGACCCAGGATGTCTATCCGCTGTCGCAGACGCCGCTGCGCTTCCTGCTCGCCGACCATGTCGACCTGATGAAAGACACCAGCCTGGTCGCGGTCTACGCCGACGACGTGTTCATCACGGTGGTGGTCGAGGAGAAGAATACATTGGTCGGCACCAGCCGGCTGATGATCATGTTCAGCGCCAAGGACATGCAGCTCAAGCAGTGGACGGTGACTGACCCGCAGGGCTACGACACCACCGTCGCGGTCTACAATCTCAACACAACCCAGCGACCCGATCCCAACATGTTCAAGATCGATTATACGCGCTACCACAACTGAATTTCGTCCCCGCGCGAACGGGGACCCGATAAATACGGAACAATTTGTGGATACCGGATGCCCGGCTTTCGCCGGGCATGACAGATCATTATGTTGCAGCCCATGCCCCTCAAGATCACCACCTGGAACATCAACTCGGTCCGCCTGCGCATCGACCTGGTCGCCAAGTTCCTCAAGAGCGCGCGCCCGCACGTGCTCTGCCTGCAAGAGACCAAGTGCCCGGATGAAGCGTTTCCGCTCAAGCGCTTCAAGCGGCTCGGCTACGAGCACGCCGCGCTCAACGGGCAAAAGGGCTATCACGGCGTCGCCGTGCTCTCGCGCCTGCCGTTCGAGAACTTCAGCTTCGAAAACTTCTGCGGCAAGACCGACTGCCGTCACATGTCGGTGACGCTAGGCGAGCACGCCGGCCTGAAAGAGCCGGTCACGCTGCATAATTTCTACGTGCCGGCCGGCGGCGACGAGCCGGATCCCGAGATCAATCCGAAATTCCAGCACAAGCTCGATTTTCTCGACGAGATGCGCGCGCATCCCGGCCTGCGCCCGCAAACGTCGCAGCGCGCCATCTTGGTCGGCGACCTCAACGTCGCGCCGCTCGAGCACGACGTCTGGAGCCACAAGCAGATGATCAAGGTGGTATCGCACACGCCGATCGAATGCGAGAAGCTCACCGCGGCCCGCAGCGCCGGCAAGTGGATCGATTCGATGCGCATACTCACGCCGGAGCCTGAGAAAATTTACACCTGGTGGAGCTATCGCGCGATGGACAATTGGCGCCAAGCCGATCGCGGCCGCAGGCTCGATCACATCTGGACCTCGGATGCGCTGGCGGACCGAGTGTCGAAAATAAAAATAGCCAAGGACTACCGCGGCGTCGAGCGCCCTTCCGACCACGTGCCGGTGACGGCGACGATCGAGATTTAGAATTGTCGGTTTACTTGCGCTTCTCCAGCGTCCGCTTCACCTTGTCCAGCTCGCGCATCCAGCTGCCGACGCGTTCGCCCATCATGTCGCGCAATTTTTCGGCGGCGTCCGGATAGCCCTCCATCATCTTGCGAAACAGGCTGCGCGAGATGCGGATCACCACCGTATGTCCACGCGCGATCGCGGTCGAAGAGCAGACGGTTTCGGTGAACAGCGCGCGCTCGCTGACCAGCGTGCCGGGGCCGGCGATGAATTGCTCGTCGCTCAGCGCCGAGTTGGGCTCGAGCACCAGCGCGCCCTCCTGCACCACGTAGCCGCCGTCGGCGAGTTCGCCGGCGTAGAACAGCACCGCGCCGCTCGGCAATTGCTTTGTTTCCGCGCCAATCGCCAGGATGCGCAACGCCTGCTTGCCCAACGCCGCGAAGGTGGGCACCTGCTCGAAAAAGGCGATGTCGTCTTCGAGGGACATGGCTAGCCGTCATTCCGGGGCACGCGCGAGAGCGCGTGAACCCGGAAACAAGATGCAGACTCAGAATTTGTTTCTGGATTCCGGGTTCGCGCTTGCAGCGCGCCCCGGAATGACAGCGGCAGAGGCGCGCTCACGTTACTCACGGCACCAGCTTGTAGCCGCCGGCTTCCGTCACCAGGATCGCGGGCGCGGCGGCGTCCTTCTCGACCTTCTGCCGCAGACGGTAGATGTGCGTCTCCAGCGTGTGGGTGGTGACGCCGGAATTGTAGCCCCAGACTTCCTGCAGCAAGGTCTCGCGCGACACCGGCTTCTGCGCGGCGCGATAAAGATAGCGCAGGATGGCGGTTTCCTTTTCGGTCAGCCGCACTTTGCTGCCTTTCGGGCTGAGCAGCAGCTTCGAGCTTGGCCGGAACGTGTAGGGCCCGATGGTAAAAACTGCGTCTTCGCTCGCCTCGTGCTGGCGAAGCTGCGCGCGGATGCGCGCCAGCAGCACGGCGAAGCGGAACGGCTTGCTGACGTAATCGTTGGCGCCGGATTCCAGTCCCAGGATGGTGTCCGAATCGGTGTCGTGGCCGGTCAGCATGATGATCGGCGCCTTGAAGCCGTTCTTGCGCAGGATACGTACCGCTTCGCGGCCGTCCACGTCCGGCAGCCCGACATCCATGATCACCAAATCGATATTGCCGCCCTTGGCCGCCTGCACGCCCTTGGTGCCGCTGTCGACCGCGATGGCGTCGAACTCCTCATGCAACGCCAATTGCTCGACCAGCGCCTCGCGCAGCTCGGTATCGTCATCCACGATCAGAATGGTTCGTCTGTTGGGCATCGCTATAAGGGTCGCCTCAAGGGAATAGTCGCGAAGTAGAGCATTCAGGGCTAAAAGAGCAAGGGTGAACTGGTATTTAGCCTGGATTCGGGGAGTTTTGCAGCTTGCCGCCGGGAAAACACGATACATCATTGCGGCGGCTGGCCGTGCGGCGCAAGCCGGCGCAGCCGGCGCGCGGCGTGTTGCAGGCCGGCCCTCTTGCGTTGCCAGTGGCGCTCGGCCGCGCCGGCATCAAGGCCAATAAACGCGAAGGCGACGGCGCGACCCCGCGCGGCAGTTTTCGGCTCAAGCGGCTGTGGTGGCGCGCCGACCGCCATCCGCGTCCGGCGACATTATTGCCGGTCCGGCCGATCAAGCCGGATGACGGCTGGTGCGAGGACCCGTCCGATCGCCATTACAACCGGCCGGTCAAGCTGCCGCCCCGCTCGCCGGCGGACCGGCTGGCGCGCAAGGACGCGCTCTACGACTTCATTATCGAGATCGACCACAACACGCGGCCGCGCGTGGCCGGCCGCGGCAGCGCCGTCTTCATCCATGTGGCGCGGCCGGGCTTCGCGCCAACCGCGGGGTGCGTCGCGCTCACTACGCCTTCGCTGCGAAGGCTGCTCGCGCGCGTCGGCCCGCGCACCAGAATCATGGTTTATTGACTATTACTTTAATCGCGCCGGCCACCTTTTTTTAAGCATAGCCGCGCGCCGCCGCTGCCATAACCGGCGCATTAACGGAACGGGCATCGCCGCGTGATATTTCGATGACCGCGCGGCTAGCGTGCAAGACTCGCGAAACATAGCCGCGCTGGGGTGATCATGGACACATCAGCGCATCATAATGCCCATCATGCCCATGCGGCGTCACGGTCCGGTGCCGATTTGATCGGCAATGTGATCGTCGTTACCGGCTCGGAAGTCACAGTCGAACTCGACCCGCGCGCGCGCAGCAAAGAAAAGGCGACGGTCGGCCAATTCATGGGGCTGATGAGCAGCTCGGTCCTCATCGTTGGCATGATTACCGAGGTCGGCGAGCTGGCCGTGCTGCCGGCGGCCGCCGGACAGCCACTTCGCAAGGTCGCGCGGCTCGACCTGCTCGGGGAAGTCCGTTCAGCGCCGGACGGCACGGCGCGTTTCCAGCGCGGCATCACTGAATATCCGGCGCTCGGCGATGCCGCCGTGCTGCTGGGCGAGCGCGAATTGCACATCGTCTACGGCATGGCTGACGAGGACCATGCGCATATCGGCGATCTGCAGCAGAATTCGCAAATCGGCGTCCACATCGACATCGATAATCTGGTTAGCCGGCATTTCGCGATACTCGGCGCCACCGGCGTCGGCAAGTCGAGCGGCGTCGCCATCATCCTGCAGAAGATTCTCGATGCCCGGCCGAACCTGCGTATCTTCCTGGTCGATCCGCACAACGAATACGGCCGCTGTTTCGGCGACAAGGCGCAGGTGCTCACGCCGCGAAATCTGCGGCTGCCTTTCTGGCTGTTCAATTTCGAGGAGACGGTCGACGCCTTCTTCGGCGGCCGACCCGGCATCGACGAGGAAGTCGAAATTCTCGCGGAAGTCATTCCGCTGGCGAAATCGGCTTATCTGCAATACCGCGTCAACAACGAGCACCCGCTATCCAAAAAGCGCAATCCGCGCGACACTGGCTTCACCGCCGACACCCCGGTGCCCTACCGCATCGAGGACCTGACCAATCTACTCGACGAGCGCATGGGCAAGTTGGAAAACCGCAACTCGCGCATGATCTATCACAAGCTGATCGGGCGCATTGAGACCTTCCGCAATCATCCGCGCTACGCCTTCATGTTCGAAAACGCCAATATCGGCGGCGATACCATGGGCGAAATTATCGCCCACCTGTTCCGGCTGCCCACCGAAGGCAAGCCGATGACCATCATGCAGCTCGCCGGTTTCCCGGCCGAAGTGGTCAACTCGGTGGTCTCGGTGCTATGCCGCATGGCGTTCGACTTCGGGCTATGGAGCGACGGCATCGCGCCGCTGTTGTTCGTCTGCGAGGAAGCGCACCGTTACGCGCCCGCCGACAAGCTCATCGGTTTCGGTCCGACCAAGCGCGCGCTCTCGCGCATCGCCAAGGAAGGCCGCAAATACGGCGTGTTCCTCGGCCTGGTGACGCAGCGTCCGGCCGAAATAGATCCCACCATCATCTCGCAGTGTTCGACGCTGTTCGTCATGCGGCTGTCAAACGACCGCGACCAGGGCCTGATCCGCTCGGCGGTGTCCGACGCGGCGGTCAATCTGCTGTCGTTTATCCCCTCGCTCGGAACCCGCGAAGTATTCACCTTCGGCCCCGGCGTGGCCATGCCGACGCGCATGCGGTTCAAGGAATTGCCGCAGGAGCGGCGGCCGAACAGTGAGGCGGCCTGCAATACCCGCTCCGATGCCGGCACCAATATGAGCCGCGATCTGCTTACCACGGTGATCGAGCGCTGGCGCAGCGCCAGCATGAGCCATCGTGGCGGCGACGACGACTCCGCCGACTACTCGACGTCGTCCGATTCCGCGCCGTTGCAGCCGGCCGCGCCGGTGGCGCCGATGCCAGTGCCACCTTCGCCGCGCGGCGAGGCGTTGCGTTCGAGCCTGCTGAAGAAACCGCTCGATGCCAGTTTGGGCATGCCGCAAGCTCCCAAAGCGCCGCTGCCGCCGCCGCGGTTTCGCTAGCCTCGGGTGCCGAAAATCGCGCTACCGACCCGCACATGGGTGGCGCCCAACTGGATCGCGGTCGCGAAATCCGCGCTCATGCCCATCGATAAGAGCTTGAGCCCGTTGCGCCGGGCAATCTTGGCGGTGAGCGCGAAATGCGGCCCCGGCGCTTCGTCGAGCGGCGGAATGCACATCAGACCGGAAATGGTCAGGCCGTAGACGGCGCGGCATTTGTCGAGAAACGCGTCGGCGTCCGGCGGCAGCACGCCGGCCTTCTGCGCCTCGGCCCCGGTATTGATCTCGACGAACAAGAGCGGCGAGCGCCCCTGTTTGGCGATCTCCTTCGCCAATGCCTCGCACAGGCTCGGCCGGTCGACCGAATGAATGGCGTCGAACAGCGCCACCGCTTCCTTGGCCTTGTTCGATTGCAGCGGGCCGATCAGATGCAACTCAATTCCGGCATGCTTGGCCAAGAGCGGCGGCCATTTGGCCTTCGCCTCCTGCACGCGGTTTTCGCCGAATACGCGCTGGCCGGCCGCGATCACCGGCTCGATCGCCTCGGGCGGAAAGGTCTTCGACACCGCCACCAGCGTAACCTCCGCCGGATAGCGCGAGGCGTCTTTGCAGGCGCGCGCGATTTCGGCGCGGACGGCATCGAGACCGGACGTGGAGGTGGTAGCGGGCGATGCGGCGTTGGTCATTGTCATGCCCCTAATGCCCGTAAATAGGGCCTCCCCGTCAAGTCGCCCGTTGACCCGCTAAGCCCTTTCATGTCACCTCCCGGCACCCTAAAAGAGCCGGAAATGCCCCCCGAATCGCAAAAAAACGAGCGCTATAACGCCCGCGAGGCCGAGGCCCGCTGGCAGAAAATCTGGGCCGAGCGCCGGATTTTCGCGACCAAAAACGACGACCCGCGCCCGAAATACTACGTCCTGGAGATGTTCCCCTACCCGTCGGGGCGCATCCATATGGGCCACGTGCGCAACTACACCATGGGCGATGTGGTGGCGCGCTTTAAGCGGGCCATGGGCAACGCCGTGCTGCATCCGATGGGCTGGGACGCCTTCGGCATGCCGGCCGAGAACGCGGCCATGGACCGCAAGGTGCACCCGAAGACGTGGACCTACGAAAACATCGCCGCGATGAAGACGCAGCTCAAGTCGATGGGGCTGTCGCTCGACTGGGCGCGCGAGATCGCCACCTGCGATCCGGCCTATTACAAGCACCAGCAGAAAATGTTCCTCGACTTCCTGCAAGCCGGGCTAGTCGAGCGCAAGCAGTCGAAGGTGAACTGGGACCCGGTCGATCACACCGTGCTCGCCAACGAGCAGGTGATCGACGGCCGCGGCTGGCGCTCCGGCGCCGTGGTCGAGCAGCGCGAGCTGACGCAGTGGTTCTTCAAGATCAGCGATTATTCGGAAGACCTGCTCAACGCGCTCGACACGCTCGACCGCTGGCCGGAAAAAGTCCGGCTGATGCAGAAGAACTGGATCGGCCGCTCGGAAGGCCTGCTGGTCCGCTTCATGCTCGATCCCGCGACCGCTCCCAACAAGGAGAGCGAGCTGGAGATTTTCACTACGCGGCCCGACACTTTGTTCGGCGCCAAGTTCCTGGCGCTGTCGCCCGATCATCCGCTGGCGGCGGCCGCCGCGGCGAAAAATCCGCAGCTTGCGGAATTCATCGAGCAGTGCCGCCGCATGGGCACCTCGCAGGCGGCGATCGACACCGCCGAGAAGATGGGCTTCGACACCGGCATCAAGGCGGTGCATCCGTTCGATGCCAACTGGAAGCTGCCGGTCTATGTCGCCAATTTCATTTTGATGGAATACGGCACCGGCGCGATCTTCGGCTGCCCGGCGCACGACCAACGCGACCTGGACTTCGTCAACAAATACGGCCTCGGCAACACGCCGGTGGTTTGCCCGCCGGGTCAGGACCCGAAGACTTTCGTCATCACCGACGTCGCCTATGACGGCGACGGCCGCATGATCAATTCGCGCTTCCTCGACGGCATGAGCATCGACGCCGCGAAGGAAGAAGTCGCCAAGCGGCTCGAGCGCGACACGCGCAGCAATCGCCCGCTAGCGCAGCGCCAGGTCAATTACCGCCTGCGCGACTGGGGCATTTCGCGCCAGCGCTATTGGGGCTGCCCGATCCCGATCATCCACTGCGACAAATGCGGCGTGGTGCCGGTGCCGGCGCAGGACCTGCCCGTCACGCTGCCCGACGACGTGACCTTCGACAAGCCGGGCAATCCGCTCGACCGTCATCCGACCTGGAAGAACGTCAAGTGTCCGCAGTGCTCCGGCCCGGCGCGGCGCGAGACCGACACCATGGACACCTTCGTCGATTCGTCCTGGTACTTCGCGCGCTTCACCGATCCGTGGCTCACGACTGCGCCGACCGATTTGAAATGCGTGAACGACTGGATGCCGGTCGATCAATATATCGGCGGCATCGAGCACGCGATTCTGCATCTGCTCTATTCGCGCTTCTTTGTCCGCGCCATGCACAAGACCGGTCACGCCGGCATGGACGAACCATTTGCCGGCCTGTTCACCCAGGGCATGGTGGTGCACGAGACCTATCGCAATAAAAGCGGCGAATGGGTCGAACCGGCCAATGTCAAGATCGAAGGCCTGGGCGATGCGCGCCGCGCCACGCTCGCGTCGACCGGCGAAGCGGTGGAGATCGGCTCCATCGAGAAAATGTCGAAGTCGAAAAAGAACACCATCGACCCCGACGACATCATCGCCGCCTACGGCGCTGACACCGCGCGCTGGTTCATGCTGTCGGACTCGCCGCCCGAGCGCGACGTGATCTGGACCGAGGAAGGCGTGCAGGGCGCCTGGCGCTTCGTGCAGCGGCTTTGGCGCATGGTGGGCGAGATCGCCGGCATCGCCGCGCCGGCCGCGCGCCCGGCCGCGTTCGGCGACGCCGCTTTGAGCCTCCGCAAGGCCGCCCACCGCGCACTCGCCAATGTTTCCGACGACATCGCCAAGATGCGCTTCAACCGCTGCGTCGCGCATATCTATGAATTTGCCAATGCGCTCAGCAATGCCATCGGCGAGGCCGAAACCGCACCCTCGCCCGATTTCGCCTGGTCCTTAAGGGAAGCCGGCGACATCCTGGTTCGCCTGTTCCACCCGATGATGCCGCACCTGGCCGAGGAATGCTGGGCGGTGCTCGGCCACAAAACCCTGGTTTCCGCCGAGGCCTGGCCGCAGATCGAGCCCGATTTGCTGGTGGAAAACACCATCACTTTGCCGGTCCAGATCAACGGCAAAAAGCGGGCCGAAGTGACCGTTAAACGCGACGCCGCCAATGCTGAGATTGAGGCTGCCGTTTTGGCCCTCGATGAGGTAATAAAGGCGCTGGACGGCAAGCGCCCGAAAAAGGTCATCGTCGTCCCGCAGAGGATCGTGAATGTGGTGGTCTGAACCCCCGCGCCAAACCCCGCGTATTGGCCGGTTGGCGGTTATAATGTTGCTAGCCGGCCTCACCGCCGGCTGCTTCCAGCCGCTTTATGGCGAAAAGACCGCCACCGGCACGACCGGCATCGTCGACAGACTGAGCAGCGTTGAAGTCGCGCCGGTCGATACGCCGAACGGCACGCGCCTTTCCCGCGTCGGCGTCGAGGTGCGCAACAATCTGATTTTTGGCTTGACCGGCGGCGCCGCCGCCCCTGCGACCAACTACAAGCTGGCCGTCAGGCTCACCGCCGGCCAGACGCAGGTGATCGTCGACATCAACACCGCGCGACCGGACATCCAGAACTACGCCATCGACGCCACCTATACGCTGACCGATATTACGACCGGTAAGGCGGTCGTCAGCGGAACGACGTTCTCGCGCGTGTCCTACAATATTCCCGGTCAGCAGCAGCGCTTCGCCGGCGACCGCGGCTTGCGCGACGCCGAGAACCGCGCCGCCAAAGTGATCGCGGACGGTATCCGCTCGCGCCTGGCGTCGTATTTCGTGGCGGGGACGTAATCGAGGCTGTCGTCCCCGCGAAAGCGGGGACCCGGTAAACACCGGCCGTGCGATTGATCGATACGTTGGCGATTGCTGGATGCCCGCTTTTGCGGGCATGACAGGTAATGGAATGACCACCACCAATCCCAGCGGCCGCGTCGCCGCCCAGCCCAATTCGTATAATCCGAGCAAGCTCATCCGCGCAGCCACGCGCGCGGGTTACCTCCTGCCGGTGATCGACGTCACCGATCCGCGCTTTACGGTGCCGGATGATCCCGACAGCCTGCGTCGGCTCCTCGACGCCTCGACCGAGGAGGAACGCCGCAACCGGCGTATGCCAAAATTCGTCATGCGCTGGATGCTGAAGTCGGCCGCCAAGCGTTCGCTGCTGCTGCGCGCGGTGACCGGCGCGAATGCGCCGTTTCTCGACGGCATGAGCACCTATGTGATGAAGCTCGGCGCCGACAATCTGCCGCCGCCCTACGACAGCCCGATGGATCGGCGGGTGGCCGCGTCACCGCATCTGGTGCTTTTGCGCCTTCGCACCCAGCAAGTGGCGCGGCTCATCGCCGACGCGCTCGTCGCGGAATTGGCCGGTGCCAAAACGGCGCCTTTGCATTTGATTAACATCGCCGGCGGTCCCGCGATCGACAGCATGAATTCGCTGATCATGCTGAACCGTCGCCATGGCGAGATGCTGCAACGGCGAATTGTGATCCATGTGCTCGATCCCGATGAAGCGGGACCTTTCTTCGGAAAGAATGCGCTGGCGGCGCTCATGGCCGAGGGCGGGCCGCTGGCCGGTCTCGACATCGTCTTCGATCACCGCAGCTACGATTGGGACACGTCGGCGGCGCTCGAAGTGCTGGTACGCGACCTCGCCGCATCCCGCGCCGTTATCGCCGCCTCGTCCGAGGGCGGGCTGTTCGAATACGGCAGCGACCAGGCCATCGTGGCCAATCTCGAAACGTTGCGGGGCGGCTGCGCGGCACTGATCGCAGGGTCCGTCACCAGCGATGACGAGGCGCGGCGGCGCTTGATTACCACAAGCCGGTTCAAGCTGATCCCGCGTGGCCTGCTGGGCTTCGCGCCTTTGGCCACGCGCGGCGGCTACCGCATCGCGCAGGCCGAAACGGCGCAACTCAGCGATCAGGTCCTGCTGCGGCCGGCGTGACCGCGCGGCGCGCTTCACAGCTTCCATTGCGCCGCCCTTTGGCACGCATTAGCTTGGCGTCAATATGACCGCCATCAAAAACGCCGACGTCGACCGCTTCATCGCCAAGCCCGATCCCGCTTTGCCGATCGTGCTGGTGTTCGGGCCGGACGCCGGCCTGGTGCGCGAACGCGTCGACGCGCTGGTGCGCACCGCGGTCGACGATCCCAACGATCCCTTCGCGTTTGTGCGCATCGAGGGCGAGGAGCTCTCCGCCAATCCGTCTCGGCTGGTCGAGGAGGCGAACACGATTCCGCTGTTCGGCGGCCGGCGCGCCGTGCTGGTGAAAGCCGGCGGCCGCAACATTTCCGCCGCGCTCGAGCCGGTGCTGGCCGCGCCGTCGAACGATTGCCGCATCATCATCGAAGCCGGCGACTTGAAGCGGAACGCGCCGCTGCGCGCGCTGTGCGAAAAGGCGAAATTCGCCGCCGCGCTGCCCTCCTACGAAGACGGCGAGCGCGATTTGGCGCGGCTGATCGACGAGGAAATGCGCAGCGCCGGTCTGAGCATCGCGCCCGACGCGCGCGCCGCGTTAACGGCGCTGCTCGGCGGCGACCGGCTCGCCTCGCGCAACGAGATCCGCAAGCTTGCGCTTTATGCCAAGGATCAGAAGGCCATCGAGCTCGCCGACGTGATGGCGGTGGTGGCCGATGCCTCGGCGCTGGCGCTCGACGGCGTGATCGACGCGGCCTTTGCCGGCGAGACGCGCGACGTCGAGACCGAATTCGGCAAGGCGCGCGCCGGCGGCTCATCGCCGGCGGCGATCGTTTCCGCCGCGATCCGTCAGGTCGCCAATCTGCACAAGATGAAGCTCGCGGTGGAGGGCGGCGACTCGATCGAGTTCGCCATGATGCGCGGCGCCCCGCCCGTGCACTTCACGCGCAAGAAACCGGTCGAAGCCGCGCTGCGCGGCTGGACGCCGCAGCGTCTCTTGCGTGCCATGACGCAGCTCGCCGAGGCCTCGCTCGATATGCGGCGCAATGCGGCTCTGGCCGAGGCGATCGGGCAGAGGACTTTATTGTCGATCGCGGTGAGCGCGCGGCGAAGGGAATCGTAACTCGTCATTCCGGGGCGCCGCGAAGCGGCGAACCCGGAATCCAGAGCCCTAAGCAAGGCCGAGCAATTTTCCCTGGATTCCGGGTTCGCGGCCTTCGGCCGCGCCCCGGAATGACTTAAAGATTCAATTGATAGCTATGCGGCACCCAGCGATAGGCGCCGCCCGCCTTCTCCACATAGCCGAGACCCGGGTACGGCATGTGGAAGCCGGCGACGAATAGTTTGTCGGTCGCCACCATATCGAGGATGCGCTTGCGGGTGGCCACCGCCTTTTCCTTGTCGTCGTCGACGTCGAGATGCAGATCCGGCCGCTGCAACGACACCACGTAGTGCCCGCAAGTGTCGGCCCAATTGAGCACGCGCTTGCCCTCGCTCTCGATCATGAAGGCGAGCATGCCCGGCGAATGCCCGAAGGCATCCACCGCGGTGATGCCCGGCACCACCGTATCGCCCGGCTTGATCATGGTCGCGCGATTGGCAAGAGGAACGACGATCTTCACGTAGAGTTCGCGGTTGAGCTTGCGCGCCTCGCGCACGTTCTCGCCTTTATTCCAGAAATCGAATTCGGCGGCGCCGAACACGTAGCGCGCGTTCGGGAACACCGGCACGCCGCCCTTGGTCAGCCCGCCGATATGATCGGGATGGCCGTGCGTGATCACCACCACGTCGACATCCTCCGGCTTGTAGCCGGCCAGGCCCAGGCGCGCGACCAGATTGCCCGGCGGCAGCCGGCCCTTGAGCTGCTCGTATTCGGCGGACAGCGAGCCGTTGCCGGTGTCGAACAGCACCAGCTCCTTGCCGGTATTGACCAGCGTCGGGGTGAAGGGGTGGAAGTAGCGGTCCGCCTCGATGCGGTTGGCGGCGGCCAGCGCCTTCACCTCGTCGGCATGCGCCTCGCCGCCGAACGAGGGTGTCAGCCCGGAGCGGATCACATAGCTGTCCATGATGGTGGCGACCTCGAAACCGCCGAGCTTGAAGCGGTAGATGGCCGGTAGGATTTCACCTTGCATTGAAGCGGGCACGCCTGTCCTCCCAAGAGTGTTTTGGTTGCCGATTGAGGCCTGATTTATCGCATGGCCCGCGGAATAAGCCAGCCTCTACGGGCCCATTCCGGCCCGTTAGGATTGCCACAACCTATCTCTAATACCTTGGAAAACGGCTGTTTTTCTAGTCCGCCGGGGTCCTATTGCCAAGCCAGTTCATCCAAGGGGTTGGATCCCGTTACGCGCTTTACGAGCTCGACGCGCCGGCCCGCCGCGCGATCAAGGAGCTTTGGCCCGTGATCGCGCCCGCGCTCGACCGGGCGGTCGACGCCATTCTCAGGGCAACCGCGAACTTGCCATTGGTCGGCCCGACCGCCGTGCAGAACCATGATTTCATCAAACAGCTCGAACTGTCGCATTTGGAAGCGCTGCTGAACGGCGAGCTCGACCGCGCCTATTTCGAGTCGTGCAAGAGAACCGTCGGTCAGGAAGCCGAGCTCGGCTTCGACGCCCGCCTGCGCAGCACCGCAGGCAACTACGTTCTGCGCGCGGCGCTCGATACGCTCGCGCGCAAGTACTGGTATTCGCCGGCCAAGCTCGCCGCGAGCGCAAAGCTGGTGTCGCAGGTAATCGCATTCGACGTCGCCAACGCCATGACGCTACATCGCGAAGCGGCGGAGAAAGCCGCGGGCGTGCGGCGCATAGCGATCGACGAAGCGATCAACGGCTTCGCCGGCGATGTCGACGAAGTCCTGCAAGCCATCACCGAGGCCTCCGTCTCGCTCACCGCCACCTGCACGAGCATGCGCGAAGTCGCCGGCGACACGCTCAAGCGCATGGCGGTGGCATCGACCGCGGCCGCGGAAACCACCCAGCGTGTTGAGATGACCGGCGCGGCCACCGAGGAATTGTCCGCGTCGATCCAGCACATCGGCGAGCAGGCGACCCGCGGCCTCGACATGGCCAAGGCGGCGGTCGGCGACACGCAGCGCACCCATCAAGCCATTTTGTCGCTCAACGACACCGCCGAACACATCGGCTCCATCGTCAGCATCATTTCCACGATCGCGTCGCAGACCAACCTGCTGGCGCTCAATGCAACAATCGAAGCGGCGCGCGCCGGCAACGCCGGCAAGGGATTCGCGGTGGTCGCGTCCGAAGTGAAGGCGCTCGCCAATCAAACCACGCGCGCCACCGACGAAATATCGCGGCAGGTTGCCGCCGTTCAGGACGCTACGCGCAAGTCGGTGGACGAAATTTCCTCGATCGCGCGCGCCATCGAGCAACTCACCATTGCCGCCACCAACATCGCGTCGGCGGTCGAGCAGCAAAGCACGACCACGCGCAGCATCGCCGGCAGCATCCAGACCGCGGCCGGCCACACCGCGAGCGCGTCGGCTGAAATCCAGTCGGTCGAGCAGGCCGCCGGACGCAGCGCGACCGCGTTCAGCGAAATCGCGGATTTGACGGCGCGCGTGTCGGAACGGGCGAGCGATCTCGAATCGAAAGTGACCGCCTTTTTCAGCCGGGTGCGCGCCGCCTGAAGTTCGGCTTACGCGCGCCCAGCTTGCCGCGCAAAAGAAAACCGCGAAACTCTCAAGGCGCCGCCAGAAACTGCCGCACCTGAGCCATGGCCTGCTGCAAGCGCGCGATGTCGCTTTTGGGCAGCTCATAAGTGAGGCTCGCGCCTTTCGGAGAATTGAGCGCAAATCTTATGCCCGGGCCGGCGCTGACGACGAGATGAGAGACGTCGCTGGTGCCCGTTTCGGAGATCGCGCCGACGACCGTCCATTTGTTGCCCGCGGACTGCGCCTTGGCGGCCTTGGCGACAAGAGCGATCAACTGCGGCCACTGCGGCCCGTCCGACGCGAAGGAGTTTCTCAGCGTTCCGGCCGCGAGCGCCAACAGCCCGACCTTGTCGAGCTTGCCGGTCGTACTGTTCCGTTCGGTATAGGTCGCAACATTGAGCTCAAGACTTCCCTGCTTGAATTTAGCAACGAAATCGAGCTTGCCCGCCGCCAGCAGAGGCGACGTCAAGAGAACAAGGCCCACAACCAAAATGACGAGACTCGACGATAGCCGCCGTATGCGCGCTGACATTGTGACGCCCCCCTTGAAACCCAAGCGAAAGTGTAGCGAGCCGGTTTTGCGGCGTCTCTAGCTTTCCGGCTTGCCGCTTAAGACTTATCGCGCCCGGTCGCGCGCCGCCACACCTGCCGGTAAACGCCGAGTTCGGTGAAGCCGCCGTCGACCGGAAGGTCGAGCCCGGTGAGATATCCCGCCTCCTCGCTCGCCAGGAACATCACGGCGTGGGCGACATCCTCGAGCGACGCGCTGCGCTCCATCGCCGTCACATGTTCCATGGCCTCGACGAATTTGTCGGCACCTTCAACCATCGGCGTCCGCACGATGCTGGGATGCACGGCATTCACGCGGATGTTCCAGCCGGCGTATTCCATCGCCGCCGCCTTGGTCAGTCCGCGCAGGCCCCATTTCGACGCGCTGTAGGCGGCGGCGAAATGCCCGTTGATGCCCGCGGTCGAACCGATATTGACGATCGCGCCGCCGCCGCTGTCGCGAATGACCGGCGCCGCCGCCTTGATGCCGAGGAACGGCCCGGTGAGATTGACGGAGAGCACGCGGTCCCAGTCGGCGCGCGTTGTGCTTGCGAGATCGACGCCGCGCAGCGAAACGCCGGCATTGTTGACCAGCACGTGCAGCGAGCCGAACGTGGCCTTGGCGAAGGCCACGGCGTCCGCCCAATCCTGCTCGCTGCTGACGTCGAGATGCCGGAAGCCGGCCGTGCCGCCGGCGGCGCGGATCGATTGCACGAGCGCGCCGCCTTCGGCGTCCAGCACGTCGGCGACGACGACTTGCGCGCCGGCAGAAGCGAACATGCGCGCCTCGGTCGCCCCCTGCCCGCGCCCGCCGCCGGTGATGAGAACGGTCTTGTTCTTGAAATTCTGCACGGCGCTCGCCTCTGGCGTTGGATGCGATACATCACGCTAGCAATTTGTCGCCAGCGCCGTCACCTGCGTGCGTCGAGCACCTGGCGGATTTTCCGCGCCACCGTCGCCTCGGTCAGCGGTTTTGAGATCAGTTCGGTGCCGCGGTCGAGGCGGCCCTGGTGCACGATGGCGTTGCGCGAATAGCCGGTCATGAAGATCACCTTGGCGCCGGGGCGGCGGCGAATGACCTCGTCGGCCAGCGCGCGGCCGCTGATGCCCGGCAGAACCACGTCGGTCAGCATCAAGTCGAATGGCCGGTCGGCCTCAAGCAGGCGCATCGCGCTCGCGGAATCCTTGGCCTCGATGACCTGGTAGTTCAGATCCCGGAGGATATCCGAAGCGTATTCGCGCACGCCGTCGTCGTCCTCGACGATCAATATCGTTTCGCCGCGGCCGCGTTCGGGATCGCCCTGCTCGTCGGCGGACATGACCGTCTCTTCGCCGTCATGCCGCGGGAAATAGAGCTTGATCGTCGTGCCTTCGCCGGACTCGCTGTAGATCCTCACATGACCCTTGGATTGCTTCACGAAACCGTAGACCTGGCTCAGCCCCAGGCCGGTTCCCTTACCAGTTTCCTTGGTCGTGAAGAACGGATCGAACGCGCGCTCGATCGTTTCGGCCGACATTCCCATGCCGTTGTCGGAAACCGCGATGAGAACGTACTGGCCGGGCATGAGATCGGCATGGTGGCGGCAATACTCGTCGTCCAGATAGGCGTTGCTGGTTTCGATGGTTAGTTTGCCGCCGTCCGGCATAGCGTCGCGCGCGTTGAGCGCGAGATTGAGCAGCGCCGATTCCAGTTCGGAAACGTCGCATTCGATTTTCCAGATTCCGGCGCCGCTGATCGTTTCCAGCGCGATATTTTCGCCGAGCGAGCGGTTGAGCAGGTCGGACATGCTGACGATCAATTTGTTGGCGTCCACTGTCTTCGGATCGAGCGGCTGCTGGCGCGAGAACGCGAGCAGGCGCCGCGTCAGTTGCGCCGCCCGCTCGGCGCCGATCCGCGCGTTGTTGAGCGCGCGTTCGGCGCGCGCCTCGACGACGCCGCGCTTGGCGATGCCGAGATTGCCGAGGATGATGGTCAAAAGATTGTTGAAATCGTGCGCGACGCCGCCGGTCAATTGCCCGACGGCTTCCATCTTTTGCGCCTGCCGCAGTCCCTCCTCGGCCAATTCGCGGCGCTCGGCTTCCGCATAAAGCTCGCGCGTGCGGCGCATCGTCATCAGCACCAGCACCAGCAGCACGATGACGGCGGGAATGCCGAAATAGAGATGCGCCGACATCGTGCGCAGCCAGTCGCTGATGATGACATCGGTCGCCACCCCGTCGGACACATAGAGATTGCTGTAGCCCAGCTTACGGAAGGCGATGCGCCGTTGCACGCCTTCGACCGAATGATTGGTGGTGACGACGGCGCCGTTGGGGTAACGCGGCACGTTGAGCATGAAGCCGCTGTCGGGTCCGAAGCGCGTGATGCCGTTGGGCGGATCGGGAAAGCGCGCGAGGATGACGCCGTCGCTCTTGGCCAAAGAAAACCCGCCTCCGCCGGCGTCGCGCGCAAGCTGCGTGTAGAAATCGGAGAATATTTGCGGCTTGACCGCGACCATGACGATGCCGGTGAATTCGCCGTTGCGCGGTGGACGCCGCCGGCTGACGCCAAAGAACTTTCCTTTCCGCACGCGCGGCTCCAGGACCGCGCCGACATAGGTCCCCGCGTCTTTTTCCTTTTGCGCCAGGAAATAGTCGCGATCGGCGACGCCGACATTGCTCGGAACCGGATAGATCGCCGAGGAGACCAGCGTATGGCCGTCTTTGTCGACGATCAAAATAGCATCGATGGCAATCGTCGCCTTTTCAAGCTTGACGAGTTGCACGTGCAGCGCCTGCTCGGACGCTTTGATCTGCTCGTCGGTGAGATCGCCGGCGATGGCGGCGATGGCGGCGAACGTCAGGTCAACCGACTGAAATACGCCGGACGTATGCTCGGCCATGATGCCGAGGTTCGCCAACAGCCTTTCGTCGGCGTGCGCGAACGTATTTTGGTAGCCGATCCAGCTGGCGTAGCAAAAAATCGCCACCGGAATGGCGACCGAGGCCACTATCATGACTTTCAGGCCGCGAATGGCGGCGTCGCGACGGGCGCGCATAGGGCTTACTCAAAAGCAGCGGTATTCAGTTAAGGAATCTTATTGGGAATGTATCCCTCGGGAAAGGGCTAAAAAAGTTCCATCGCCGCCCGGCTGATTCTCTCTCCGACGGGGCGCGGAGCGAATTGGCCGGCCTGCCCTATGCGCGCTGTCAGACCTTGTTAAGCAGATGGGCCTATGGCTTGCGCCATGAGAAAAGCCGTGCCCGAAACGATGTTTGCTGAAAACGACCAGCAGCCCAGAATAACGACGCTGCGCAACTGGGTGCTCGACCACGACGTGACCGAGATCGAGATGAACGAACGGCAGTTCTGGAATTTCGCGTTGCTGCAGCCGATTGCCGAGAAGCCGTGGGTTACTTTCATGGGCCGCGCCCTGCGCGTGCCGGCCATGCCCGAGGACGCGCAAAAGCGCCTCGGCATTTATGACAAGACCGGCCCCGGCGCGATCTGACTTTTTGCCGGATGTGCCAGCGAATTTTCGCCATGTTTGGAAGGCAATAAGCGGACCGCCGGAACCGAAGCGCGGCGCATTGGTTGCCGTGTGCCGCAATAATTGGCTGCCCGACTCATGAATGAATCCGCCGAAGGCGTCCTCAGCAAAGTGCCCGAGGTCACGCTCACTTTCTGGCTCATCAAGATTGCCGCGACGACGTTGGGCGAAACCGGCGGCGACACGGTGACCATGACCTTGCACTGGGGCTATCTCGCCGGCACCGCGCTGTTTCTGGCGGCGCTCGCCGTGCTGGTGGCCTGGCAGATCGCCGCCAGCAAATTCCAGCCGTACCTCTATTGGGCGACCATCATCGCCTCGACGACCTTCGGCACCACGATGGCGGATTTTGCCGACCGCTCGCTCGGCATCGGCTATGCGGGCGGCTCGACGCTGCTGCTGGCCTGCCTGCTTATCGTGCTGGCGCTTTGGCATTGGTCGCGCGGCTCGATCTCGGTCGACACCGTCGCCACACCGAAGGTCGAGGTGTTCTATTGGGCGGCCATCACTTTTTCGCAGACGCTCGGCACCGCGCTCGGCGACTGGACTGCCGATTCGACCGGGCTCGGCTATGAATACGGCGCCCTGGTTTTCGCCGCCGGCCTGGCGGTGGTCACCGCCGCCTATTACTGGACCAACGTCTCTCGCGTGCTGCTGTTCTGGATCGCCTTCATCCTAACGCGGCCTTTGGGCGCGACCGTAGGCGACTACCTCGATAAGCCGGTCCGCCACGGCGGGCTCGCCTTGAGCCGCCCGGTCGCCTCGGCGGTCATTGCCGCATTCATTCTGCTGTGCCTGCTGGTGCTGCCGCAACGGGCCGGCCGGCATCCCGGGCAACCGCAAGAACTGGCGTGAGCAGGCTTAAGTCCGGCGAATGCCACTGGCGCAGGAGCGAGACGCGGCTTAGGCTGCGTCCTTAGAGACCTGCGTAACACGGGGGCTGCTTATGGCTAAGAAGTCGCGCAAGAAATCCGCTGCGAAGGCAAAGAAGAAACCCGCCGCGGCCGCAAAAAAGAAGAGCAAGACCGTAGCGAAGAAGAAATCCAAAGTCGTCGCCAAGCGGAAAGCGGCCCGCAAGGCAAAGCCGAAATCCAAGCCAATCGCCAAGCGCAAAGGCGTGCTCGCGGAGATTGCCGGCGCCGCCAAAGCCGTCGTCGACACCCTGACCGACGCCGAACAGTTGCACCATAAAATGGAGCCGCATGTTTCGCGGGAGCCCGAGTAGCAAGTTTAGCCCGGGCTAAGGCGCATCCGTCCGGCTCCGCGCTCACCTTGCTGGCCGCGGGGTGGGCCGCTCTCGCAATTCGCGGTAACTTCCGAATCGGGTGGGGACCTGCGGGAGGGCCGACAACATGCAAAATTCCAACGTCTTGAAAACCGAGCTGCGCGAGACCGAAGCGCGGCTGCTCACCGAATTGCGCGCCTTGCGCCGCGGCGCGCGCGCCAGCAGCAAAACGCATGAGCCGCAGCTGACCGTCGGCCAGCGCATCGCCGACACCGTCGCCGCCAACATGGGCTCCTGGCGCTTCATCATCATCCAATCGGCCATTCTGGTGGTCTGGATCATTCTCAACGTCACCGCCTATATCCAGCAATGGGATCCCTACCCGTTCATCCTGCTCAACCTGGCGCTGTCGTTCCAGGCCGCCTACGCGGCGCCGTTCATCATGATGAGCCAGAACCGGCAGCAGGATATCGATCGCAAAAAGGCCGAGAACGATTTTCAGGTCAACGTGAAGGCCGAGCTGGAAATCGAGCTCCTGCACCATAAGATCGATCAGTTGCGCGAGACCGAGGTCATGAACCTGACGGCCGCGGTCAAGGAGCTCACCGCCATGCTGCACAAGGCCGCACCCGGCACGGCCAGCTGAACCGAGGCGCCGAATGGGTGGAATGGACAAAGAAGACCCCTGGAAGTGGATGCAGCCCTATGACGTGCGCCGCTTCGGCGACGTCATCCTCGACGAGAAGGAACAGGAACGCTGGTGCCGCGCCGTGCTGCTCGGCGGACTGCCGTTCATGTGGCGCAAGGCCGACGTCGCGCGCAACGTCATCTACGACCGGCTCGAGCTGCGCGAAGGCGACAAGGTGCTGATCATCGGCGAGTGCATTGAGCCGTGCGGCTTCGTCGACGACATGCGCGCGCGCATCGGACCCAAGGGCGAAGTCCGCGTCATCGACATCACCGATGAGGCGCGCGACAACTACATCGCCAAGAAGCGCGGCCGCAACGGCCAGCTCGCCACCTGGCAATGGACCTACATGCGCGAATTCGCCGATGGCGCTTTCGATTGCGCCGCCTGCCTGCAAGGCGTGCAGCACACCGACGACTGGCGCGAGACCGGCGCGGAAATGCTGCGGGTGATGAAGCCCGGACGAAACCTGGTGCTGGCCGAGATCGCCTACAGTCCCGAGACGGCGATGAAGATCGATCTCGATATGCACATCGCCTATGTCTTCGACAAACTGCTGGCGCGCGTCGGCTGGAAGCTCGACGAGTTTCCCTATTACAGCCCGAAGGACCTGGAGAAGGCCTTCGCCGGCCTGGTCAAAGATCCCGGCAGCTTCGTCTGGAAGGGCATCGAGATTTTCTGGGGAAGGAAGCCGTAGCGGGCGCGGCAGCAGCGCCGTCATTGCCGGGCTTGACCCGGCAATCCATGATGCGCTGCGTCATCGGTAGCCTTACGTAAGACTTTCACATGTGGAGACTCATCATGGATGCCCGGGTCAAACCCGGGCATGACAGCATTGTGGCGCCGCATCGCCGCTGTAGTTTCTCACGGGTCCTGGACACAGGCTGTGCGACCTGCTGCGATAGCGAACGTATTCAGCAGAGGAGCTTTGCCGGTGATCATCGATTCCCAAGTCCACGCTTATGAGGCGAACACCCCGCAGCGGCCCTGGCACAATGTGCCGAACTGGCCGCCTCACGTCACCGGCGACGAGATGGTGGCGGCGATGGACAAAGTCGGCGTCGACGGCGCCATCTTCATCTCCGCCTTTTCGCTCTACCAGTACGACGCGAGCTATGCGGTGGAAGTGCAAAAGGCCCATCCCGGCCGGATGGCGATCGTCAAGCCGGTCAATCCGGACGATCCGGCGGTGGCCGACGTCATCGCCGACTGGAAACGGACGCCGGGCGCGGTCGGCATCCGCATCATTTTGACCAACGAGCCAGGACGCGCTCGCGATCCGAACCACCCCGGCCTCGACCGCATCGCGCGCGCGGCCGCCGCGCACAACCTTCCGGTCAACATGCTGTGCTGGGGCAACCTGGACGCGGCCATGTCGGTGATCGACCGCAACCCCAACACGCGCTTCATCATCGACCATCTGGGCATCCTGCAGCCGCGCACGCCGCCGGCGCCGCCGCAGCCATGGGCCGACCTGCCGAAGGTGCTCGAGCTCGCCAAGCGCAAGAACCTGGTGATCAAGGTGAGCGGCGCCTGCACGCTGTCGAAGGAGCCGTATCCGTTCGCGGACATCTGGGATCCGCTCGCCCGCATATTCGACGCCTGGGGGTTCGAGCGCTGCCTGTGGGGCACGGATTGGACGCGCGCATTCGCCGTCGTCAATTACGAGCAGGCCGTGAAGCCCTTCGTCGAGACCGACCGGCTGAGCGACAGCGAGCGGGCGATGCTGATGGGCGGCGCGTGCGCCAAGGCTTATCGCTGGGAACCGAAGAAAGGCTGAGTCAGCCTGCGGATCGGTGGGTTTGAGGCCCTTGGTGCCTTTCCCGGTATTTCGGCCCAGGGCCGCGCATGTAGTACCGCTCGGGCCGATAAGAAACCGATGCCGGCACCAATTTTCCAAGCAACCACCGCCAGCGAAAGAGGCGGGGGAACTGCGGTTTTCCGCTGAAGAATGCCATAGCGTTACACTCGCGGTGGACTATGTCCCCAGGCGCGATTTTTGATCAATCGCGAAATGGGAGGCCTCGGTTTAGAGCCTGACGAACGTCTGCACGAGAACTACGGCAGACGTCGCCATGATGACGTACGGCAGCGTTTCCAGGACGAATCTCGACGTTCGCTCCAGCATGGAAGGACTCCGTGATTCTTAGAGCGGCAATCTCGCAAACACGTATTTCATACGCTTGAATGAAATTCAAACAGCCGTTTGAGGCGGAACCATGACGCTTGCCTCCGGGCGGGCGATCAAAGAGGTTTGCATTTTGTTGCGACAGCCATTATGTAGCCAATTCAAACACTTGTTTGAATTGGGATCACAATGACGCGTCCGTCGGAATACACCCGCAGTTCGATCATGAAGGCGGCTGTTCAGCTCTTGGCTGACAAGGGCTACCAAGCCACGAGCGTTCGCGACATCGTGGCCAAGGCGCGCGTCAACCAGGCCGCCATCAACTACCATTTCAAGGGCAAGGACGGGCTGTATCTCGAACTCCTCAAAACGGCATTTGAGAAGCTGACGGAACAGGCCGGATTCGATCCCGCTAAACTTAAGTCTCTTTCTCGCGAGGAAGCCCTGCGCAGCTTCGTGCATCAGCAGTTGCGGCCGCTGCTGTTTCGCGACGAGTTAAGCCTGTACATCCGCATATTCGCCTGGGAGGCCGCGCACCCGAGCAAGGTCTTTCTCAAGTTCATGGCGAAGAATACGGTCACCTATCTGACCGCCGCCGTCGATATCGTGCAAAAGTTCTTGCCCTCGGGCGCGGATCGGCGGGTCGCCCTGTGCGGCGCTATTTGGCTGATGGGACAATGCAGTACCTTTGTGCGCAACCGTGAGCTTTTCGCGCAAGAGCCGTTCAAGATCACCCCGGACACTCCGTTTGTGGATGAGCTAGCCGATCTCATCTCGCGTCTGGCGCTCGGCGGCTTGCGACAGGCATCAAAGGCGCCTGATCGCTGATTGCTTCCTTTCCTCAAGACCGACGGGCTGAGCGACAGCGAGCGGGCGATGCTGATGGGCGGCGCCTGCACGAAGGCTTATCGCTGGGAGCCGAAGAAAGGCTAGTTCGGAGCTTGTAGCCCACATGAAGCGAAGCGGAAGGCGGGGTCGCAGGCCCCGCGGTCGATCCCGGATATCGCTTCGCTCGTCCGGGCTACGCTTGCTAGCTCGATCGCTCTTTATCGTCGCGCGCACTGTGGTGTACGTGCAGAACTTCGACGCGATCGGATAACACGCGATAGAAGTTTTTGTACGGATAGCGGATGAACGGCACGCTGCGGATATTCGGCCGCTGCACGACTTCCTGCGCGCTTTCCGGCCAAGTGCCAATCCGTGTCACAATGGTCCGTAAACGCTTCTCGAACGGGCCATAGACGCCCAGATAATTCGTCGAAATGTAGTGGAGAATGTCGGCGAGATCGCGCAGCGCGTCTTCGGTGAAGACAACCTTCATGCCGGCCGGTGTTTGGCGATGAGCGCTTCGACCTGATCGTCGGTCGCGAAACGTCCCTCGCGCGCTGCTTTCAGCCCGCGGTCGATGCCCGCGAGTTCCGCCGGCGTCGCGTGATATTTGCCCTCACGCAGTTCCCGATCGATTTCGAGCGCCAGTTCGGCCAGCATGTCCTGCGCATGCTCCGGCCAGGCTTCCACGCGGTGAAGGGCGTCTTTGAGGGTCTTCGCTGTCATGGCGTCAATATAGCATGCGGGGGTTGGCGTGCCATAGCGGCTGATCGCTCGCTTCCGGGAGAGGGTGGCGCGCCGGAGCGATAGCGAACGCGAGCCGGGTGAGGGGGCATGCGCTTGACGAGAGGCAAATCGACTCTTCTACTTCCTATCCAACTTCCTCAACACCCCATCCAGCTGATCCAAATCGTTGTACTTGATATGCAGCGTGCCGCCTTCGCCGCGGTGGTCGATGGTCACGTCCAATCCCAAAGCGTCCGACAGCCGCCGCTCGAGCGCGCGCGTGTCGGCGTCCTTGGCGCCGCTGGTATGACCCTTCGCCTCGTTGCGCACGTCGCGCGCCTGGCGCGCGCCGTCCTTGCGCATGTCGGCCTCAAGCTGGCGCACGTTCCAGCCCTTCTTGATGACGTCGTGCGCGATCTGCTCGGCGTTCGGCTGGCCGACCAGGAGACGCGCGTGCCCGGCCGACAGCTCGCCCGACACCACCAGCGCCTGCACCGGCGCGGGCAAGCGCAGCAGCCGCAGCGTGTTCGCCACATGCGGCCGGCTCTTGCCGACGATCTGCGCAACGTCGTCCTGGCTGTGGTTGAACTCTTCCATCAGCGCCTGATAACCGGCCGCCTCTTCGATCGCGTTGAGATCGGCGCGCTGTACGTTCTCGATGATGGCGAATTCGAGCGCCTGCGCGTCGGTCGCCTCCACCACCGCGACCGGCACTTCATGCAGGCCGGCGCGCTGCGCCGCGCGCCAGCGCCGCTCGCCGGCGATGATCTCGAACTGATCGTCCTGGCCGCGAACGCTGCGCACCACGATCGGCTGGATTATGCCGCGCTCGCGGATCGAGTCGGCGAGTTCAGCAAGCTCGGTTTCGGTGAAGGCGCGGCGCGGGTTGCGCGGATTGGCGCGCAAGTTTTCGATTGGCGCGCGGCGCGGCTTGCGCCCGCTGTCGGCTTGCACCGGCGCGGTCTCGTCGCCGACATCGCCCATCAGCGAAGCGAGGCCGCGTCCCAATCGCGAATGATCCACCATCGCCGCCGCTCCCGAACTTCGTGTCACGCTTCTCTTCCTGTTTCCGTTGCGGATTTTAAATCCGCGTTGCCGTCTTTCTTATCCCTCCCCTGCAAGGGGAGGGTGGCGAGCGTTAGCGAGCCGGGTGGGGTTTTCTTTCCATCGCAACGAACCCCCACCCCGATCCTCGCTTCGCGAGGATCGACCCCCCCCTTCGGGGAGGGATGAAGAGGTCACCCCGCCTTCAATGCTTTCTCGCGCTGGATGATCTCGGTGGCGAGGCGCAAATAGGCTTCGCTGCCGACGCATTTCAAATCATAGACCAGCACCGGCTTGCCGTAGGACGGCGCTTCCGAGATGCGCACGTTGCGCGGGATCACCGTGTCGTAAACCTTCGGCCCCATGAACTGGCGCACGTCGGCGACCACTTGGTTGGAGAGGTTGTTGCGCGAGTCGTACATGGTGAGCACGATGCCGTGGATCGACAGCGTCGGGTTGAGGCTGCTTTTGACCTGCTCGACCGTCTTCAAAAGCTGCGACAGGCCTTCGAGCGCGAAGAACTCGCATTGCAGCGGCACCAGGATCGAATCCGCCGCCGCCATGGCGTTGACCGTGAGCAAATTGAGCGAGGGCGGGCAGTCGACCAGCACGTAAGTGAAGTCGTAGGCGCGCGGGCCCTTGTTGAGTTCGGCGAGCGCGTTGCGCAGGCGGAAGGCGCGGTCGCGCTGCTGGCCAATCTCGAGCTCGAGGCCGGAGAGGTCCATGGTCGAGGGCGCGATGTAAAGCTGCGGCACCGCGGTCGCCAGCACCGCGTCGCGCATCGGCGCCTTGCCGGTGAGCACGTCATAGGTCGAGGTGCGGCGCGACTTGCGCTCGATGCCGAGCCCGGTCGAGGCGTTGCCCTGCGGATCGAGATCGACCACCAGCACGTGCTCGCCGATGGCGGCGAGCGCGGTGCCGAGATTGATGGCGGTGGTGGTCTTGCCGACGCCGCCCTTCTGGTTGGCGACCGCCAGGACGCGCGGCCGGCCGGCCTCGGGCCGCGGACCCGGCTTCGGGAAGGGGACGACGTCAGGGTGGTCGCTTGGCACGTCGGACATTTGATAATTCCGTTGTTTAATCAGGTGCTTAGCGTTGGTGCCGCGGATTCTTCAGTTTGTGTAGGCTGCGCACCACGACGATGGAGCTGGCCGGATTGGTCACGCTGGGCACCGTCGAGGCTTGAATACTCCAATATTTAGCGGCTTCGGTCAATTCAGCCCCTACATCTTGTCCCTTGAGGAACAGGCCAACCGCGCCCTTGGCAATCAAAGGAAACGCCTGATCGCATAGGACTTTCAATGGGGCCAAGGCCCTCGCCGTCACCACGTCCACGGCTTCTGCACAGGTATCCCCAAATTTCTCGGCCCGCTCCTGGTGGACCTGGGCCGGAATTCCAATCGCCTGCACCACCTCGCGCAGAAAATTGGCCTTTTTCCCTACGCTTTCGACCAAATGCACCATGGTGCCGGGCGTATCGGCCAGGGCGCAGGCTATGGGTATGCCCGGGAAGCCCGCGCCCGATCCGAAGTCCACCCAGACCCGCGCATCCGGCGCCAGCGGCAGAAGCTGGAGCGAGTTGGCGATGTGGCGAGTCCAAACAATAGGAAGCGTCGACGACGCGACGAGGTTGAACTTCGTCTGCCAAAGAAGAAGCAGATCAATGAAGATATTCAGCCGTTTTTCTGTTTCACGTGAAACAGGTGTGAGCGCGAGCGCGCGTTTTTTGTCGGCTTCGAGGTCGAAAGCGCCCTGCCCGATGTTTTTCAAGCGCGTTTCGCGGTTTTTCGGCCGCGTTTCACATGCGCCACCAAAAGCGTCAGCGCCGCCGGCGTGATGCCGTCGATTTTGCCGGCGTGTCCAATTGTCCGCGGCCGGTTTTGCTGCAGCTTTTGCTTGGCTTCGTTGGAAAGCCCGCGCATCGCCGCATAATCGAGATCGTCCGGCAGCGTGAAGCTTTCATCGCGCCGATATGCCGCCACGTCCGCGGCCTGGCGCGAAAGATAGACGTCGTACTTCGCATCGATCTCGATCTGCTCGGCGATTTTTGCGTCGAGCTCGCCAAAGCGCGACCAGATTTTTGCGAGGTCGGCGATCGCGACATTCGGATAGGACAGCAATTCAAATGCCGTGCGCCGCTGGCCGTCTTTGTTGAGCGCAAGGCCGTGACGCTCCGCTTCTTTCGGCGTGAGCGAAACCGAGTTGGCAAGTTCGCGCGCGGCCGTCAGCGCCGCCGATTTTTCGGCGTGGAATTTCGCACGCGTAGAGCCAACACAACCAATTGAAATTCCTCTGCCGGTCAAACGCTGATCGGCATTGTCGGCGCGCAGCTTCAAACGATATTCGGCGCGCGAGGTGAACATACGATATGGCTCGCTCACACCACGTGTAACGAGATCGTCGATCATCACGCCGGTATAGGCTTCGGCGCGATCGAAAATGATTTCAGCGCCGCCGGCGGCCAACGACGCCGCATTGAGACCTGCAAGAAGTCCCTGTGCCGCAGCCTCTTCGTAGCCCGTCGTGCCGTTAATCTGACCGGCGAGGAAAAGCCCGCGCAATCGTTTCGTTTGCAGCGTCGGCTCGAGCTCGCGCGGATCGACGTAGTCGTATTCGATCGCGTAGCCGGGCCGAACGAAGCGCGCGTTTTCCAATCCGGGAATGGTCGCGACCAGTGCGTGCTGCACTTCTTCCGGCAGCGACGTCGAAATTCCATTCGGATAAACCGTGCTGTCGTCGAGGCCTTCCGGCTCCAAGAAAATCTGATGGCCGTCGCGCTCGCCGAATTTTACGATTTTATCTTCGATCGACGGACAATAGCGCGGTCCCGTACTGGCGATCTGTCCGGAGTACATCGGCGAGCGATGCACATTGGCGCGGATGATGTCGTGCGTCGCGGCGACCGTGCGCGTGATGCCGCATTCGATCTGGCGGTTTTTAATGCGCGTGGTGAGAATTGAAAACGGCTCCGGCGGATCGTCGCCGGGCTGCATTTCCAAGGCGGACCAATCGATACTGCGGCCGTCAAGCCGCGGCGGCGTGCCGGTTTTCAATCGGCCGAGCGTAAAGCCAACGCTTTCCAGCGTACGCGAAAGCCCCAGGGCGGGCGCTTCACCGACGCGGCCGGCCGGAATTTGCCTTTCGCCAATATGGATGAGGCCGCGCAGGAAGGTGCCGGTGGTGAGAACCACGGCGCCACAGGAAATCTCACGGCCATCGGCGAATTTCACGCCGCATACGCGGCCACTGGCGAGGACGAGATCGTCGGCTTCCGCCTCAAACACCTGCAAATTCGCCGTTTCGCGAATGGCGGCCTGCATGGCCGCCGCGTAGAGCTTGCGGTCGGCTTGCGCGCGTGGACCGCGCACGGCCGGGCCTTTGCGGCGGTTCAAAACGCGGAATTGTATGCCGCCCTCATCGGCAACGCGGCCCATGAGGCCGTCCAACGCATCGATTTCCCGGACCAGATGGCCTTTGCCCAGGCCGCCAATGGCCGGATTGCAGCTCATGGCGCCGACGGTGGCAAAGCGATGCGTCACCAGCGCCGTTTGCGCGCCCATTCTGGCGCTGGCGGCCGCGGCTTCACAGCCGGCATGGCCACCGCCAATTACGACAACGTCGAATCGTGTGCTCATAGGACCTCGAATGCCGAGCTTGTAGCGGAGGAGCGGGGAGGGGTCAAAAACAAGCCGTTTTCCAGGAATGTTTCACGTGAAACATTCCCCACTGGTGCCAGAATTCCTAAGAATTTGGTCTTCTTGCGCCAGATGTTGCCCTGTTCGCCCAGAACTAGGGTGGAATTCGGTCTTCTTGCGTCGCCTCGACGCAAGGACGCCAGCCCGCCGGGAATTGTGCTTCCTGGGCCCCTATTTGCCGATGCAGAAGTCGCGGAAGATCACGTCCAGGATATCCTCGACATCGACCCGACCGGTGAGCCGCCCGAGCGCGGTGGCGGCAATGCGCAGCTCCTCGGCCAGCAGATCCTCGCGGCCGGCCACCTCGCCGCTCTGGGCGCGCCGCAACGCGGCCAGGGCCACCTCGAGCGCGTGGCGGTGGCGCGCGCGGGTGACGAGGGCGGATTCGGCGCCGCCTAGGAATTCCCCGGCCTGGCGGGCAAGCTGGCCCAAAAGGGTGTCAAAACCCTCGCCAGTGGCGGCTGAAAGACTGAATTCTAACTCACTCTTTTCGAATTCTAATTCATTTCTTGATGTTAACTCGGTTGTAAGCATACTTCTTATAGTCTTATTAGGAACGAATATGGCTTCATTATTACCAATACTTGGTGATTCAAATTCATTACTTCGTTCCAGGTCCCTCATCAGGTCAATCTTGTTGCGAATGAGCCATGTTGGGGGACCGGAAGCGGGCAGATCGGCAAAATGCTCGTCATTCCGGGACGGCCCGAAGGGCGGGACCCGGAATCCAGGGGCCACTCGCTTTGGCTCTGGATTCCGGGTTCGCTCGCGTTGCTCGCGCCCCGGAATGACGGCGGGTGAGGCCTGCCCAGGGTCCGAAGTCGCTTTTGCTGCACTCTTTGCTGCAGCATTTTTTGCAGCATCCACGTCACCCGCATCCACCACCCACAGGACTAGGTCGGCGGCGGCGGCGCGGTCGCGCGCGCGCCTCACGCCCTCCAGCTCGACCGGATCGTCGGTTTCGCGGATGCCGGCGGTGTCGAGCAGGGTTACCGGCCAGCCGGCGAGGTCGAGATGCACCTCGATCACGTCGCGGGTGGTCCCGGCGTAAGGCGACACGATCGCCGCCTCGCGCCTAGCCAGCCGGTTGAGCAGCGTGGACTTGCCGGCGTTCGGCGGGCCGGCGATCGCCACCACCAGCCCTTCGCGCAATCTTTCGCCGCGGCCGCCGTCGGCCAGCGCCGCGGCGATCTCCGTTTCCAGCTCGTGCGCAATGGCCAAAGCCGGCGCCAGCAGGTCTTCCGGCACATCGGCCTCGTCGGAAAAATCGATGCGCGCCTCGACCCAAGCGAGCGCCTGGATCAGCCGCTGCCGCCAGGTTTCGGCGCGGTTGCCGAGCAGGCCTTTCATCTGGCGGAACGCCTGCCGGCGCTGGCCCTCGGTCTCCGCCGCCACCAGGTCGGCGAGGCCTTCCACCGCGGTGAGATCGAGCTTGCCGTTCTCGAAGGCACGGCGGGTGAACTCGCCGGCCTCGGCCGGGCGCAGGCCCTCGATGCGGCCGAGCGCGGCTAGCGTCGCCGCGACCACGGCGCGGCCGCCGTGCAGTTGTAGCTCGGCGACGTCCTCGCCGGTTTCGCTCGCCGGCGCCGGAAACCACAGGGCCAGCGCCTCGTCGATGATCTCGTTGCCGGCCAAAGGATCTGGATTGCGGATGCGGGCGAGCGCCGCCTGGCGCGGGGCGGGGATTTTGCCCGACAGGATCTTCAGCGCCGCGCCGGCGCGTGATCCGGAGATGCGCACGACCGCAATCGCCGCCGGCCCGCGGCCGGAG
Organism: uncultured Alphaproteobacteria bacterium; assembly: GCA_963786025.1. Classification (GTDB taxonomy): domain Bacteria; phylum Pseudomonadota; class Alphaproteobacteria; order Rhizobiales; family Xanthobacteraceae; genus Pseudolabrys. Next base: position 217,794 of record CAWAXK010000033.1, on the reverse strand, counting down.
GAGAGGGCGAAGATGGTGTCGCGTTGCGGCTCAGACATCGCGACGCAGGTGAGCGCCGGGAAGGGGGTGGGTGCTCAGACATCGCGGCGACGGAAGCGCCCGGATGGGGTGAGGTCAAGGGGCGAACATTAGCCGCCAGGTTAGCCTGTTATCCAACTCAAGCTTTTTCGAAAATTGCCCCGTAATGGTAGGGCGGCAATTCGACGACCCGATGCCATCGAAATCCGCCTGGCTCAACCGCGGCCCGCGTGGCCTCAGGCGTCAACCGGAGTTCGGTCGCGGGCCCGCGCGGCTCTCCGAGAATCGTCGTCTCCTCACGCGGCCGCGCGTGCCAATTCACGATCGCAAAATGTCCGCGCGGCACAAGCGCCTTCGCAACGCCGCGCGCGAGGCGGGTCCGCTCCGGCACGCCGTGAAATGCATTCGCCATGAACACCAGCTCGGCCGGCTGCGATATCAGTCTGTCGATATCGTAAGCGTTGCCTTCGACAAACGCGCAATTGGCGATACCGTTCTCGGCGAGACGCACACGGGCGACGTCCAAAAGCGTACGGTCTATGTCGATGGCAGTCACGCGACCCGCGACTTTGCCGATCTGCAATGTGAACCAGCCGTCGCCCGAGCATAGATCGACGACGTCCATGCCAGCCTTGACGCCGACCTGAGCGAGAACCCGGGCCGGATCGGGCCACAGCGCCTCCCACCACCCGGCGGTGGGCATTTCGGTTCCTTTGAAGAACCCCGGAAGCACCACGTATCCCGCTCCTTGTTATTGTACGATAGAGCTATGGTACTCGATGGATGCCAAAGATGCAGCCAACCACGAACAAGCGAAAAAGCGAAACGCCGCCTCTCCTGCAAAACAAATCGCCGGAGGCGGCATCGGTGTTTTCACCCGATGCGCTTTTGCGCGAAGCGCGCCGGCAAAAGGAACTGGCGCCGCTCGATGTGCCGGCCATTTGCATCCTCGATCCCGATGGCGACATTCTCCGCCGCTTGCGAAATTCCGGCCGCGCCACGCGCTTCGATGCCTGGCCTTGCTACCACACCGATCTCTATACGTTTCGCCTTGGCGAACAGACGGTCGGCATCGTCGGCTGCGTCGTCGGCGCGCCTTTCGCCGTCTTGATCGCCGAAGAATTGTTCGCCTGCGGCTGCCGCTTTTTGCTCAGTCTAACTTCGGCCGGTCAAATCAACGCCGCCGGGCCGACACCGTATTTTGTGGTGATCGACCGCGCGCTGCGCGACGAGGGCACCAGCTATCATTACGCGGCGCCCGCCGAGTTCGCCGACGCCGACCCAAAGCTCGTCGCGACAGCGGCCAACGCTCTAAAACAGGCGGGCTTGCGCATTCTGGTCGGTCCAAGCTGGACCACCGATGCGCCATTTCGCGAAACCGCCGAAGCAATCGAGTCAGCGCGCGCTAAAGGCGTACTGGCGGTGGAAATGGAAGCGGCTGCGCTTTACACGTTTGCGCAAGCAAGCGGCAAATCCGTGCTGTGCCTAGCCCATGTCACCAACACGATGGGACAGGCCGAACGGGATTTTGAAAAAGGCGAGTCCGACGGAACAATCGACGCGTTGAATGTTCTCGAAACAATCGTGAAAACAGTGGCGTAAAACGACTGGCGCGGCGCGCTCAGAATACCAAGACCTTGTCCGCCTCCACCGTCGCATTCGCGAGTGCATCCATCGTGCTGCGTTGCGCGCCTTCGACGAGCTCCGCCTCAGTCATGCCGCGCGCATCCATGCATGTGCCGCACAACAGCACGGACCCGTTGCTGCTGATGACGCGCTTCAGCATGCGCTCGATGTTGTAATAGCCCTCCGGCGTTTTCTGCTGGGCTTTGCCTGCAATCACGGCATCCGCCATCAAAAATACGGTGATCTGCGCCGCCGGATCTTTCTTGACGATAGCGTGCGCGAGCCGCAGCGCGTTGTAGACGCGCTCGGTGCCATAAGGTGGGTCATTGACGATAAACAGAACCTTCATGCCGATCATGTGTATGACGGCGAGAAGCCGCCGCATTGATGCCGATCAAATATCAGTTCGGCAGCGCACGGAAAGTTATTCGATGCGGGGGAGCAATCCGGATTCTCGTGAGGCATAACCCCCGCTCGGATTCCCGCCCGCTTCGCTTCGGCGCGGCAATCCGCCGGCCACCTCTCCCACCAGGGGAGAGGTGAAGAGAGAATGCAGCGCCGCTTGCGATAAACTCTCGCCGTCATTGCGCGGGCATGACGCCGAGGGTGCGGCGCGCGCCCGCGACCCTCAAGCCCGACGGTAACCCACGAGCGTTGAGTCTTCGATATCGGGCAGGTTGACCACGATGTTCTCCGGCGTCCGGCAGGCGAGCCACCACAGCTCTTCCGTCGTGCTCATATTGACTTCGAGATGCGGGATGAACGGCGGCACGAACATGAAGTCGCCTTCCGACAAATCGACGTAGTCCTGGAAGTCCTTGCCGAAGTAGACGCGAGCGCGGCCCGACAGCACGTAGGCGCCGGTCTCGGCCTCGCCATGGTGATGCGGCAGCGAGCGGAAGCCGGGCGGGTTGCTGGCCTTGCCGAACCAGATTTTGGTCGCCGGCGTATGTTGTGGCCCGACGCCGCTCATTAGCTTCAAGCCGCCCGATTGGCCGGTGTTGCCGTGCTCGTGGCCTTTCTTGGTGACGACGGGACGATCGTTTGCGGGCAAACTCCATCAACCGGCGCGCGTCCGGCTTTTCGCGCCGAGATTGCGACCGAATGATTACCTTGGCAAGCGCGGCACCCGAGCAAATGGCGCGGTCGCACGGGCTTCCCACCCGTTGATTTGAATCAACGTGGCTGGCCGGCCACGCGCTTTCATAAGATTGCGAAGTTCCTGAAAGGCAAAGCTTGCGAACCCGAGAAGGCGCCCCGACCCGATGACTGTCGTGACACGATTGACGCGTGCCCTCGGCTTGACCATTTTGTTGGCGGTGTTGTTGTGGACCGCCGGCACGGCGCCCAGTCAAGCCGCCGGATACTGGACCTGTAGCGACGGCGTATGGACCGCGGTCGGCATTCCACAGCACGCAGCGCCGCTCAAATCATGCGGATCAAAACTGGACATACCGCGCACGCAGCCCGCTTGCGAGAACGCGGGTGGAAAATGGGGACGGGCGGGTCTGTTTCCGAAGCCGATCTGCCGAATGCCGACGCGCGATGGCGGCCGGGTTTGCGGCGACGTCGGCGAGTGCGAAGGCTTGTGTCTCGCCGCGCTCACGCCGGCGCAGCGCGATCGGCTGCGCAAGCATGAAAAGCTCGACACCCTCGGAAAATGCACCCCCATTTCGCCGGTGTTCGGCTGCATGGCCATTGTCAAAGCGGGAATCGTTTCAGGCCTCTTGTGCGCGGACTAAAGATCGGGCGGCCGGCAATCGGCCTGCGCTTCGCGCGAACCCTTTGCGATGCTCCTCAGGATGAGGCGGCGAGGGGCTGCGGCGTATGAGCCCCGGCCTTACCGCTTTGCTCCCGCGACCGAATCCGGGCGCTTAAAAATACAATTAAGAGACCGTTCGAACTTACCCCCGGAAATTGCCGATCATCTTAGCTCGCGTGCAACGGACACAGGATACGGCTACCTATCGAAAGGTACCACTATGGAAGAGCGCCGCCGGCTGCCGAGACACGTCGTGCTCAAGCCAGCCAAAGTCGGATTCGACGATCAGTGTCCGCTCGTCGATTGCACGGTGCGCAATCTGACGAGCGACGGCGCGTGCCTTGAATTCGCGGCCCCCGTGCAGACGCCCGATTTGTTCGAGCTGAGCTTCGACAATTTCCGTTCCGCCCGCGCCTGCCGCGTCACCTGGCGGCAAACCAGCCGCATCGGCGTCTGCTTCGGCTGACCGGGCGCCGAATCGCGACTGCCGTTCGTAAATCACAACCATCAGTTGTTGAATTGCGCCGCACATCCGTCTGGACGGCCTAAAGTTTTGTAATTGCTGCATAATTTGACAAGTTCCATATTAACACAGTATTTAGGTACCGCCTTCTAAAGTTTCACCGCCGGAAAAACGCGCTTTACAGTTGGGAAAGGCGCCAATGTCCAGAATTGCAATTACCTGCGGAAAGTGCGGCCAAAGCTTCAAAGAGCACCATTCGAAGATCCGGAGCGGCTTGTCGGTGAACTGTCCGAAATGCGCCGCGCCAATCGTCTTCGAAAGCCAATCGGAAGACCCGAATGTGCGAAAAGCTCTGACGGCCGCGCGGCGTCACCGGATAAACCTCGCCGGGAACTAATCGGAGCGCATTGTCTTCGTGACGCGATGATGCCGCTGGCGTCTGCGCGTGCGCATCAGCCCGCCTAGTGATTGTCGTTGTCCGCCGTCTTGTCCTCCGGCTTGAAGCCGCGGAAGGCCCAGGCCGCAGCCAGGCCGAACAGCAGAAGCGCGATCGGCGGACCGATCAGCAGCACCGGGATCACCAGCAAATCGCCGGTTGTTTTGAAGCCGCCATGCAGGCCGTACATGATCAGATAAATGACCCAGCCCATCAGCCAGGCGGCGCAAAACAAAAGCCAGACGCGAAACAAGCCGCGGCGCCAATTCAGCGCCACGATATCCTCGTCCTTGGCCCGCAACTGACGCCGAGGAATGCCGAAATGCGCCATCGTGCCAGTTCCCATAATTCTCGCGGAATTCACTGTACCAAACCTCGCGCGCGGATTGCCAGCGGCGCCAGGATCGCCGCAGGCCCGGCGTGATAACGAACTCGGCAGCCGATACGTTTCACATTCTTTTGAGTTTCCACCGGACCAATGCGGATCCGCCCGGATGGAACCGCGCCACGCGGCAGGCTTTGCTGCTAGGATAGGCAATCCAATCGGCCACCGGGAGGGCACCATCATGCGCGGCAAAATCACATCGCTGTTGACGGGTATCGCTCTGGCATCGTTCGCGCTCGCCGGCACGGCGAACGCCGCCGACCCTTACGGCGTCTGGATGCGTCCATCGACCGGCTCGCAGGTGCACTTCTACGATTGCGGCGGCAAGCTCTGCGCCAAGATCGTCGCGGTCAAGGATCCGGCCCGCAAGAAAGAAATCGGCACCATGATCATGAAAGGCGCGGCCAAGACCGGCGACAACAAATGGGAAGGCGACCTGCTCGACGTCGACAGCGGCAAGATCTATTCGGGCGTGGTCACGCTCGAAGGGCCGCGCGCGCTCAATCTCAAAGGCTGCGTCATGATCCTGTGCCGGGGCGAGACCTGGACCAAGGTCAAGTGACGCGGGCCCGGTCCGTCGGGCGCGGCGGCTGACTTTGCCGCGGCGCTCCGGATTGGATATCGCCGTTCGGCCTTATCCCCTTACTCCCGCGCAGTAATTTCTTTCCACGGCCGCATAGCGTTAAATATTAATTAACGCGCGCATCCGACTATTCCCCACTCGCTTACCAGAGGGGGAAACCATGCGGCTTTTCGCATTAATCGTGTGTGCGGCGCTGGTTACAATGGCGTCACCCGTCTCGGCCGCTGAATTCGGCACCAAGGACGAGGCCGTCGCCATGGTCAAGCGCGTGCAAGCCGAGTTCAAAAAAGACGGACCGGCCGCCACCTTCAAAGCGGTCTCCGACAAGACGGTCGCGGAATATCACGACCGCGATCTGTATCCCTTCATCTACGACATGTCCGGCAAATGCGTCGCGCACGGCGCGCGCCCGGCGCTGATCGGCAAGAACCTCATCGACCTCAAGGACCAGGACGGAAAATTGCTGATCCGCGAGATGGTGACGCTGGCGAAAGGGCCGGGCAGCGGCTGGGTCGACTACAAGTGGCCCAATCCGCTCAACAACAAGATCGAGGACAAGTCGAGCTACGTCGAAAAGATGGGCGACTATTTCGTCGGCGTCGGCATCTACAAGCAGTAAATTCCATGGAGGATGCCGCCGCTGCCCATCAACCTCTGGCCATTGCCGGGGCCGTCCACGGTCGGCATTTCCTGTTCGGCATCCTCCACAATCTTTCCATTCAGATCAAAGCCTCGGCCGCGTCCGCGGTGCTGCTGATTTGCCTGTTGGCGGTCGGCGCCAACGCCTACATGACATCGATGAAATCCGCCGAAGGCCTGCGGATGTTGTCGCACGAGATCGAACCGAAGCTGCAGGCGTTTTCCGCGGTCAGCGACGACGTCGTAGCGACCCACATGAAGATTTTCCGCTACGTGTCGTGGGCGAGCAACGGCGTGAGCAAAAAGCTGCTCGATTCCCTTTACATGCGGATCAACGAGGACCTCACCGTGCTGTCGCAGCGCATCGAAGCGCTCAGCAAGCGGACCGATCTGTCGGAGGCCGAGCGTACAAGTCTGCAAGCGCTTTTTGCCAAATGGCAAAAGTGCAAGAGCCAGGCGCAGGACACCATCGACGTCGGCCAGACCGACGCGCCGATGGCGACCATGCTGCTCGGCCAGACCGACGACAGCTTCAAGGCGGTCGACACCGATCTTCAAAAACTATCGCAGACCACCACCGATACCGCGAACGCGGTGCGGACGAGCCTGTATCAAGCCGCCGAGCGCACCAAGCTGGTCATCATCCTGACCACCGTCGCCGGCTTCCTGGTCAGCATTGTCGTGACCCTCATGGTCGGCGGCTCGATCGTACGGCCGATCAAGTCGATCACCGACGCGATGCAACGGCTTTCAGCCGGCGAAATCGACGTCGAGGTCGCCCATCTCGACCGCCACGACGAGATCGGCAAGATGGCCGAAGCCATCGACGTGTTCCGCAAGAACACCATCGATATGCGCTCGATGGAGCAGGCCAACCATCAGGCCGAGCAGCGGCGCACGGCCGAGCGGCGCGCCGAAATGCACCAGCTCGCCGGCGAGTTCGAAAAGTCCGTGCAGCAGATCGTCAAAAACCTGGCCGACGCCGCCGGCATCATGCACAACAACACCCAGGCCATGTCGCTGATCGCCGCGGAAACCCGCGACAAATCGCAGACCACCGCCGGCATCGTCATGGAAACGCAGAGCAACGTCGACGCGGTGGCGAAGGCCGCCGACGATCTCGCCCGCTCGATCGAGGAGCTCGCCGCGCAAACCCATAGCGCGCGAGAACTGACATCCAAGACGGTCGCCGAATTGGCCGACGCCAGGTCCAACGTGCAGCATCTGCTCGACGCGGTCGGACAGATCGCGCCGATCACTGGCCTGATCCAGGCGATCGCGCAGCAGACCAATCTGCTGGCGCTCAACGCCACCATCGAGGCGGCGCGCGCGGGCGCCGCCGGCAAAGGCTTCGCGGTGGTCGCCGGCGAGGTCAAATCGCTGGCGCAACAAACGGCAAAAGCGACCGAAGAGATCAACAAAAAAATAACCGCCGTAAATGCCTCGTGCAGCGCGGTCGTCGTCATCATGGAGCAAGTGATCGGCGCCATCGGCTCGCTCGGCGATGGCACGATCGATATGGCGACGGCGGTCGGCCAGCAGGCGGCGGCGACCCAGGAAATCTCGCGCAGCGCGCAGCAGGCCGCCGACAGTTCGCGCATTGTCGCAAACAATATTGTGGAATTGGACCAGAAGACGCACGCCACCGACGACGCCTCGGGGCAAGCTTTGGCCGGGGCAAAAAGCCTGCTCGATCATGCCGAAATTCTGCAGCGTCAGATCGACCAATTCCTCAGTCACGTGCGCGCGGCGTGAGCGCCGGCGGGCAAACGCTCAACTTGATCCAGAAACTTTCGGCATTATTCACCTAAATTCACGGACAATTTGTACCGCGCGCAATACGCGCTAATCTGCGCCGATGTCTGCTTCTCCCGATAACGTGCACGAAAACCGCTTGGCGCAGGCGACGTCGCCTTATTTGCTCCAGCACAAACACAATCCGGTGGACTGGTGGCAGTGGGGCCCGGAGGCGCTGGCCGAGGCCAAGCGCTTGAACCGGCCGATCCTGTTGTCGGTCGGTTACGCGGCTTGCCACTGGTGCCACGTGATGGCGCATGAGTTGTTCGAGGATGCGGCGACGGCGCGCGTGATGAACGAGCTGTTCGTCAGCATCAAGGTCGACCGCGAGGAGCGGCCGGACATCGACCAGATCTACATGAGCGCGCTGCACTTGCTGGGCGAGCAGGGCGGCTGGCCGCTGACCATGTTTCTCACGCCCAATGCCGAGCCGGTGTGGGGCGGCACCTATTTCCCGAAGGAGTCGCGCTACGGCCGGCCGGCGTTTACCGACATCCTGCACGAAGTTGCGCGCTTGTTCCGCGAGGAGCCCGACAAGATCGAGCAGAACCGCGCCGCGCTGCTGGCGCGGCTCGCTGACAAGGCGCGGCCTCAGGGCAAGGTCGTCATCGGGCCGCGCGAACTCGACGGCGCGGCGGTCCAGGTCCGCAATATGTTCGATCCCGTGAATGGCGGTTTGCGCGGGGCGCCGAAATTTCCGCAACCGGCGATTATGGAGATGCTCTGGCGCGCCGGCATGCGCACCGCCGATGCGCGCTTTTTCGAGACGGTCGAGCACAGCCTGGAACGGATGTGCGCCGGCGGCATCTACGACCATCTCGGCGGCGGCTTTTCCCGCTATTCGGTCGATGAAAAGTGGCTGGTGCCGCATTTCGAGAAGATGCTCTACGACAATGCCCAGCTGCTCGAGCTGCTGGCACTGGCGCATCAGCGCAGCGGTAACCCGGTATTCCGTGAACGCGCTTTGGAGACCGTTACCTGGCTGGAACGCGAAATGACCATCCAGGAGGGCGCGTTTTGCGCCTCGCTCGACGCCGATTCCGAGGGCGAGGAGGGCAAGTTCTATGTCTGGACCAGGCAGGAGATCGAGGAGGTCCTAGGCGCGGAAAATGCTGCATTCTTTGCTGCGTTTTATGACGTAAGCCGCGGGGGCAATTTCGAGGGTCATAATATCATCAATCGGCTCAATGACTTACCGCGCAGCATGGAAGACGAGCATCGGCTCGCCATGCTGCGGCCTATGCTGCACAGAAAGCGCGAAACGCGGGTACGCCCCGGCCTCGACGACAAGGTCCTGGCCGACTGGAACGGCTTGATGATCGCCGCTTTGGTCAATGCCGGCATCATTCTGGACCGTCCGGGCTGGCTGGCTCTGGCCCGCCGCGCCTTCGATTTTGTTGCGCAGCAAATGGTGCAGGATCAAAGGCTTGGCCATTCCTGGCGGGCCGGAAAACTGCTCGTTCCAGGCCTCGCCAGCGACTTCGCCGCCATGATCCGCGCCGCGCTGGCGCTCCACGAGGCGACCGGCGAACCGGACTATCTCGACCATGCACTGGCCTGGCAGCGGGCGTTCGACGCCCATTACGCCGACCCGGAAACCGGCGGCTATTACCTTTCCGCCGATGACGCCACCGACCTGCTCCTGCGGCCGCATTCCACCGCCGACGACGCCACGCCCAATCCGAACGCGGTGGCGGCGGGCAACCTGGTGCGGCTGGCGGTACTCGCCGGCGACGACCGTTTTCGTGCGCAGGCCGACCGGTTGATCGAGGGCATTCTCTCGGCGGCCGATCGCAATCTGTTCGGCCATATGGCGCTGCTCAATGCACTCGATTTGCGCTTGCGGGCGGCCGAGATCGTGGTGACCGGCCCCGAGGCCGAGCGCTTCGCGCAGGCCGCGCTCAAGCTGCCGTATCTCGACCGCATCGTGCTGCGCGCGCGCGCAGTTGCCGACCTGCCGGCCACGCATCCGGCGCAGGAAAAGATCAAGGCAGCGGACGGCAACGCTGCCTTCGTCTGCGTCGGCGAGCGGTGCTCGCTGCCGGTGACGGACGTGGCGCAAATCGCGGGCGCCGTCGCGAAGATGCGCACCGCAGCTGTCCCCTGAAAGGGGAGGGAAAAGTACAGCGACCTTGATCTCGCCACAGCATGCGGCAAAATAATCGGCGGCAAACATTCTCCCGGGGGCGGCGACCAGGAGAACGGCAATGCGACTCTTGCTCGGCCTTGTGACGGCGGCGGCTTTGGTCACGGCGATCCCGTCCGCTCGCGCCCAGGACTGGTGCGGCTTCCTCGATAAAGAACACTCCAAGGTACGCTGCGGCTATTCCAGCGTGACGGAGTGCAAGCAGTCGATCGGCGACAAGAAAGCGATCTGCATGCCCGACCCGGAATTTGCCGGCTTCCGCCGGCCGCATTCCGGCTTCGCGCGCAGGACGGCGCGGATCACAGGCTCCGTTTGAAATCCCGGAAAGTCGGCCTGGCGGCGAGCGCGTCTTCGCCGGCGTTGATCAATTCATCGACCGTCGTGGCCGGCAGATTGAAGCGCGTCGGCACGGCGCTGAGACGGCCGGCGCGCGCCGCATCGAGTTGATCGAAGCTGAGCCGGCCGACGAAAACCTTGATATCGCGGCAATTCCAATGATGGTTGGCGCCGAGCGCGCGCGTCACCTCGGCGGCGGCGAGCGAGCAGCGCCAGCGCACCAGACTGTCGCGCCAAGCGGCCAGCTCGGCGTTAAAGGCGGTGAAGCTCGCCCGCACCGAGGCGTCGATGGCGGCGCTGGAGACCGCATCGACGAGGTCGGCGCCGCTTGGTCCTTCCAGCCTGTCGGCCCAGTTGCCCTGCGGGCCGCGGCCGGAATCGACCACCAGGAAAAGAATGCGGTGCAGCCGCAAGGCTTCGGCGCGCGCCAATGGCTCATAAGGCGCTTGCGCCGATTCCAGCGCGATGGTGAATCCGGACAGGCCGAAATTGTCGACCAGCCCGCCGTCGAGCAGCTTGACGTATTTCATCGAGCCGTCGCGATAGCCGCGCACGGCCTTGGTATAAGAATGCAGAAGCGGCGGCGCGTGCAGATTATCGGCGGCGCGCGTGATCCAGCCGGCCACTTTCGAATGGCAGCGATCGGGATAGGTCTGCAGGACGACCGGCGCGAAGGCCAGCGGCACCGCCGCGGAGGCGGCGACCGCGCCGGCGATTGGATAATCGGCAAGATCGCTGCAGATCGCGCCGAACGCCGTTTGGCCGAACACGAAGGGAGTGCGATTGTAGATATCGGTGGCGTTGATCCAGACGCGCGGCCGGCGTTCGGTGCGCAGTTCGCGGAAGGTGGCGCCGTCGAACAAATTGGCGTCGAACCAGTTGCGCAAGGGCGTGTCCTGGTTGGCGCCGCCGGCGAGCCCGCGGCTGAAATTGATCAGGTTGACTTCGGTGTTGAGCGACTCTTCGGCATTGCGCACAAGGAAACGCTCGCGGAAGTCGGCGAGGGCGGCGGTGCCCTTGAGACCGAAATAGGCGGCGGTGACCGAGCCGCCCGACACGGCGGTGACGAAATCGACGCGATCGATCAGCGGCACGCGGCGGCGGCGATCGTTTATCGCGGTATGGGCAAAGCCTTGCAGCACGCCGAAAGAGAAAGCCGCAGCGCGCGTGCCGCCGCCGGAAAACGCCTGGCCGACCAGCATGTCGTCGTCGGCCGCTTCGCCCGGCCGGGCGTCGCCGGCGATCGCCGCGCTAGCTTCGGTTAGTGGAACATTGATCGGCTGATTGCTGATCGTGCCGCAGCTGATGAGTATCAGACTACCGCATAAGCCGACGAGGATACGAAACACCGACATAACCAGCGGCCCCGGAGCGCGCGACTGAGCTAAATCGGGCCTGCTCCGCAAAATATTTTCTGCAGTCAGCGTCCATAGCGCCGCCGGGTAAAATTTGGGTCAACGCAATCGCGCGCTAAGCCGTCATCCGCCGCGATGCGTCCACGGTTACCGGCTTGTGCGCCAGCCACTGGCTCCAGGGCTCGGGCGCGATCAGCGCCGGGCTCGCCCATACCGGCGAGATGTAATTATGCGTGTCCATGCGGCCGATGAAGGCCGGCATGTGCAGATGCTGATTTTCCCGATCGAGCCGCACGTCGAAGCCCGACGGCGCGCGGATCGAGCGGCCGGCAAGTGCGCGGCGCACCGCATCGGTGTCGGTGGTGCCTGCTGCCGCCACCGCGTCGGTCCACAGCTTGAAGCCAACCCAGCTCGCTTCCATCGGATCGTTGGTCATCGCGGCGGGATCGCCGGTGAACTGCCGCCATTCGTCGATGAAGGCGCGGTTCTCCGGCGTGTCGACGGAGTGCAGATAGCTCCAGCACACCATGTGGCGGACCAGGTTGCGCTCCTTGAGCGCCGGCATTTCGGCTTCGCCCAGCGACAGGCTCATCACCGGCAGGATGTCGGCATCTAACCCCTGCCGCGCGCGTTCGCGGAAGAAGTGGACGTTGGAATCGCCGGAAAGCGTGGCGATGATGGCGCCGTTGCGGCCGGCGAAGCGGCGAATATTGCGCACGCGCTCGTGCCAGGATTTTTCGCCAAACGGCACGTAGAGCTCGTCCACCGCATCGGCGCCGATGCCGCGCGAGGCGAGGTAATTGCGGATGATGGCGTTGGTGGTGCGCGGATAGACGTAATCGGTACCGACCAGGAAGAACCGCCGGCGGCCGAGCGCCAACAGATGATCGACCGCCGGCAAAGCCTGCTGCTGCGGCGTCGCGCCGGTGTAAATCACATGCGGCGACTGCTCCTCGCCTTCGTATTGGCTCGGATAGAACAGCAGCCCGCCATACTCGGCCAGAACCCGCAGCACGCTTTTACGCGAGGCGGAGGTCCAGCAGCCGAAAATCGCCGCCACCTTGTGGTCGGCCAGAAGCGCGCGCGCCTGCTCGGCATAGGCGTCGCTGTCGGAACGCGGGTCCATGATCACCGCCTCGACCGGGCGGCCGAGCAAGCCGCCTTGCTTGTTCAGCTTCTCAATCAGCATGACCAACAATTGCTGCAACGGCCGTTCGCTGGCCGTGAGCGTGCCGGACAGCGAATGCCGGATGCCCACTTTGATCGAGCCATGATCGAGATCGGCGAAATAACGGCTGACCGAACTCGCCAGCGATTCCGCCCGCCCAATCAGATCTTCGGCGGTGGTGAGTACGGCGTCGCCCGCGGTCGCCACGTCGGTGACCACGGCGCGGATGCCGGGCAGCGTCTCGCTCACCTTGACGGCGACCTTCATCGCCTCGCTGCCGATGAGTTCGAGCTGGGCGATCTGCTGCTCGATGATGGTATTGATGTTCTCGTTGACGCTGCCCATGGCGGCGACGCTGTGATCGACCGCCAAAATGGCCTCGGCGGTCTCGCGCACGGCATCTTGAATGCCGTGGATCTGCGCGCCGACTTCCTCGGTCGCCTTGGCGGTGCGGCGCGACAGCTCCTTTACTTCGGCGGCGACCACGGCAAAGCCGCGTCCGGCCTCGCCGGCGCGCGCGGCCTCGATGGTTGCGTTGAGCGCCAACAGCGAAGTCTGCCCGGCGATAGCCTGAATGAGCTTGATAACTTCCTCAATGCGGCCGGCGGCCAGTCCGAGATTGCGCATAGTCTCGTCGGCGCGCGCCAGCTCCGTCGTCGTGCGCTTGGTGGCGGCGCGCGCTTCGACAACCTGCTGCGCCGAATTCATCACCAGCATTTCGACGTCGCGCGCCGCGGCGGCGACGCCGGCGACATCCTCGGCGGCCTGCGCCGCGGCGTCCGAGGCCTCAGTGACCTGTTGCGCCATATGCCGATTGCTCTCGCCGAGATCGGTGGCGGTGCGCCTTATGCGTTCGCCGGCGCTGGTGAAGGCGTTGACCACTTCTTCCACCGCGCGGCGGAAATTGCCGGTGAAGAATAGCCGGCCGGCGTGATGCAGACGCGCCTCGGTCTCGCGGCGGAGCTGATCGACGGTCAGCGTATCGGCCTCGATCAGCGCGGCGCGCACGGTTTCCGCGGTGCCGGCGAATTGCTGGATGGCGCCGTCGCCAACCAGTTCGGGCAGCGAGGTGTAGCGGTCGCCGCGAGCAATGCGGTCGATCGAGGAGAGGATGTGGGCGAGGCGGGCTTCGGCGAAGGCGCCGACGAAGGCCGCGCCGATCAGGCCGACTACCAACGCGGCGGTGAGGCCGGCTTGCAGGCTGGCCGCCACCACTAGGCTGACGATGAAGGTCGGTACCGCAATCCACAACGCGGGGCGGGTAAAAGTCATTCGGCGTAGCGGAGTCATTTGCGGCTCGCGGCGAGATTCCCGCGTTCAAATTCGCCAGAAGATGGTTTCAAATTCCTTTCGCAGTTGCGAAAAACCCGCATCAAATAAGGGCAAACGCGCACAAACTTTGGGCGGCGGGATTACCGGTGCGCGAAAGTTTTCCCGGCGTCGTCCCCGCCGCGAGAAACGATAAAAAATGAGCGCCAAATGAAATGGCCGGGCACGAGGCCCGGCCATGACAGATATTGAAGCTCGGCTTCGCCTTTACGTATTCATGCTCTCGAAGAACTCGGCGTTGTTCTTGGTGTTGCGCAGCTTGTCGAGCAGGAAGTCGATAGCGTCCATGGTGCCCATCGGATTGAGGATGCGGCGCAGCACGTACATCTTCTTGAGCACGGCAGGGTCGGTGAGCAGCTCTTCCTTGCGCGTGCCGGAGCGCGTGATGTCCATGGCCGGGAAGGTGCGCTTGTCGGCCACCTTGCGGTCGAGGATGAGCTCCGAATTGCCGGTGCCCTTGAACTCTTCGAAAATCACTTCGTCCATGCGGCTGCCGGTGTCGATCAGCGCGGTGGCGATGATGGTGAGCGAGCCGCCTTCCTCGATGTTGCGCGCGGCGCCGAAGAAGCGCTTCGGCCGCTGCAGGGCGTTGGCGTCGACGCCGCCGGTAAGCACCTTGCCGGAGGAGGGAACGACGGTGTTGTAGGCGCGGCCGAGACGCGTGATCGAGTCGAGCAGGATCACCACGTCGCGCTGATGCTCGACCAGGCGCTTGGCCTTTTCGATCACCATTTCGGCGACCTGCACGTGGCGCGAGGCCGGCTCGTCGAAGGTCGAGGACACCACTTCGCCCTTCACAGAGCGCTGCATGTCGGTGACTTCCTCCGGCCGCTCGTCGATCAACAGCACGATCAGGTAACACTCGGGATGGTTGGTCGTGATCGAGTGCGCGATGTTCTGCAGCAGCACGGTCTTGCCGGTGCGCGGCGGCGACACGATCAGCGCGCGCTGGCCCTTGCCGATCGGCGCGACGATGTCGATGACGCGGGCCGAAAGATCTTTCTTGGTGGCGTCCTCGAATTCCATCTTCAGCCGCTCGTCGGGATAAAGCGGCGTCAGGTTGTCGAAGTTGATCTTGTGACGCGCCTTCTCAGGGTCCTCGAAATTAATCGTGTTGACCTTGAGCAAAGCGAAATAGCGCTCGCCTTCCTTCGGCGAACGGATGTGGCCTTCGACGGTGTCTCCGGTGCGCAGGCCGAAGCGGCGAATCTGCGAGGGCGAGACATAGATGTCGTCGGGCCCGGACAGGTAATTCGATTCCGGCGAGCGCAGGAAGCCGAAGCCGTCGGACAGCACTTCGACGACGCCTTCGCCGATGATGTCGATCTCCTGCGTCGCGAGTTGCTTGAGGATGGCGAACATCAGCTCCTGCTTGCGCAGCGTGCTGGCGTTTTCGACCTGGTGTTCTTCGGCGAACGATAATAGTTCGGCCGGCGTTTTGGACTTGAGGTCCTGGAGTTTCATTTCCCGCATTGGGGGCATTGATCCTTGGGAGAGTGACCGGTCGAGTCTTGAAAATCACGAAGACTCGGAACCGATTGACTTGAGGAGAGAGATCGCAGGTCTAGGGTAACGAGGGGATTTTGGAAAAGTGCCCGGAACCCGATGCTGCGACCGGCCCAAACATTGGGTGCCGGAACGCGACTAGCATCCGCCTGCGTTCGGTGGGAGCACTCAACATAAGCGGGAATCGGATTTTTCGCAAGTAGCGCGGCGGCGCCGGACGCGAATTAAAGCTTGGGTCAGAACGGCTTGACGGTTGCCAGGATGACGATGACGATCATCAGCAGCGTCGGTATCTCATTGACAATACGAAAGAATTTACCCGTATGCCGGTTGCGGTCGGCGGCGAAATCCTTGACCCAGCGGCTCAAAAGGCCGTGCACGGCCGTCATGGCGAGCACCAAGGCGAGCTTGATGTCGAACCATGGCGCGGCAAACCAATGGCCCTTGTAGGCCAGCGCGAGGCCGGTGAGCCAACTCACGATCATCGCCGGCGTCATGATGGCCTTGAGCAGCCGGCGCTCCATCACCTTGAAGGTTTCCGACTGCACAGAGCCGGTCGCCGCGTCGACATGATAGACGAACAGCCGCGGCAGATAGAGCATGCCGGCCATCCACGAGATGACGGCGATGATGTGCAGGGCTTTGAGATAGAGGTACATGCTTATCCCTCCCCCGCAGGGGCACGCCATCCTTCGAGGCTCGGGCTTCGCCCTCGCACCTCAGGATGACGTGATTAGGCCGTAGCGCAAGCCCGTCATCCTGAGGTGGCCGCGCAGCGGCCCTCGAAGGATGACGGCCACGATTTATCCCCGCACTCTTTTCAGCATCTGCTCGACATGCGCGATCGACGTGTCGGGCAGAATGCCGTGGCCAAGATTGAAGATGAACGGCGCGCCGGAAAAAGCCTTCAGCACATCGTCGACTTCGCGATCGAGCGCCGCGCCGCCTGCACGCAAGATCAAGGGATCGACATTGCCCTGCACCGGCACCCGCGTCTGGATCTGCTCGCGCGCAAAAGTCCGGTCGATGCCGCTTTCCAGGCTGACCGCATTGACGCCGGTTTCATCGACATAGCGCGGAATATTCTTGCCCGCACCGCGCGGAAAACCGATCACTTTGGTGCCCGGCCGGCGTGCACGCAGTTTGGCGATCAAGCGTTTGGTCGGCTGCACGCACCAGCGTTCGAAATCCGGCGCTGCCAATGATCCGGCCCAGGTATCGAATATCTGCACCACATCGGCGCCGGCTTCCAATTGCCGCTCAAGATAATCGACGGAGGCATCGACCAGACAATCGATAATATGTTGAAACGCCTCGGGTGCCTGCGCCGCCAGATTTTTCGCCGGCGCCTGGTCGGGCGTGCCTTGGCCGGCGACCATATAGGTCGCAACGGTCCACGGCGCACCGCAAAAGCCAATCAGCGTCGTCTTCGGCCCGAGCTCGGCTTTGGCACGCCGCACGGTTTCATAAATCGGCGATAGCAGCTTCTGGTCCACTTCCTGCCGCAGCGCCATCGCCGCTTTCGGATCCGCCAAGGGATCGAGCCGTGGACCTTCGCCTTCGACGAACCAAAGCTTGCGCCCGAGCGCGAGCGGTATCACCAGAATGTCTGAAAATAGAATGGCCGCATCGAAACCGAAGCGCCGCACCGGCTGCAAGGTGACGTCGGCCGCGAATTCTGGATTAAAACAGAGATCGAGAAAGCCGCCTGCTTTCTCCCGTACAGCACGATATTCCGGCAAATACCGCCCTGCCTGCCGCATCATCCAGACCGGCGGAATGACCTCGCGCTGGCCATTGAGCACGTTGAGTAGGGGTTTTATCCCCATGCCTTTGGTTTTGCCTGCTTCTTCCATAAAGACTCTTATTGGTTTCTTTGTAGTAGTTATTAGATGGTGGATTGGACTCATGCCTTCCGATCAACAGCCTGTCCACTGCCCGGCAAGGCTGGATTCAGAATCGCACTTAATCCAGCGGTATTTCATCCACAGCGATAAACCCTATATTATTGGCTTTTAGCGTCCTTTCCCGATCCATCCCCAGGCCGCTGTCCACATCTCCTTATCGATGCCCAGCGGTTATCCCAGGATCGTCCCGCAGGCAGCGGTGTGGATGGAAAATGAACTCATTGCCGGGGCCTGCTTGCGTGGCGGGCCAAGCCGTGGCCTTCTCCCGCTCTGTCCACATGCGGTCCCACGCCTATACAGATGCCTAACACCGGATACTTTCATCTCCATCTCGTTTCCGACGCCACCGGCGAAACTTTGATCACGGTCGCGCGCGCCGCCGCGGCGCAATACGCCAACGTGTCACCGGTCGAGCATCTCTACCCGATGGTGCGCACCAAAAGACAACTCGACAATGCGCTGGCCGAGATAACGGAATCGCCGGGCCTGGTGCTTTACACCCTGCTCGAGGAAGATCTCATTGAATCGCTGGAAAAAAAATGCCGCGATCTGGCGCTGCCCTGCATGTCGGTGCTGGGCCCCGTGCTGCGGCTATTCCAGTCCTATCTCGGCGCCGAGACCATCCACCGGGTCGGCGCCCAGCATGTGCTGAATGCGGAATATTTCCAGCGCATCGACGCGCTCAATTATACGATGTTTCACGACGACGGTCAGCATGTCGAGGGGTTGCAGGATGCCGATGTGGTGCTGGTCGGCGTCTCGCGCACCTCGAAAACGCCGACTTCGATCTATCTCGCCAATCGCGGCATCAAAACCGGCAACGTGCCGCTGGTGCCTGGCGTGCCGGTATCGCCCGAGGTGGAAAAGCTGACGCGGCCGCTGGTGGTCGGGCTGTTCGCCAGTCCCGAGCGCATCGTGCAGATCCGCGAGAACCGGCTGCTGGGATTGAAAGCCCACCGCGACGACGACCGCTATATCGACAAGACCGCGGTGGCCGAGGAGGTGGCGTTTTCGCGCCGGCTCTGCGCCAAGTTCAACTGGCCTGTGATCGACGTGACGCGCCGCTCGATCGAGGAAACCGCCGCCGCGGTGATGAAGCTTTTGAGCGAACGCCGCCGCCAGCCGGTAACTTGATTCTTCGCCATAGCGGGTTGGCTGTGGGCGAATGCGGGGCGGGTGGCGGTGTTATTGTCCTTGTGATCGCTACGCAGATGCCCGGGGGATAAGGAATTTTCATGCCGATCTGGCTCAGCCCGCAGCCGCTGGTGCTCGCATCGAAGAGCGACGTGCGCGGCAAGATGCTGGCGGCGGTCGGCCTGCGCTTCGAGATCAGGCCGGCGCAGATCGATGAACGCGCGGTGGAAGCCGAGTCCGGCACCACCGATGCGGCGGCTGCCGCCCGTTTTCTGGCGCGCGCCAAAGCCGCAGCCGTTGCGCGCACGGTGCCCGGCCGGCTGGTGCTGGGCGCCGACCAGACGCTGGCGCGCGGCGCCACCCGCTTCAGCAAGCCGAAAACGCGCGCCGAGGCGGCCGAGCAGTTGCGATCCTTGTGCGGGCGCACCCACGAGCTCAATTCCGCGCTCGCGCTGGTGCGCGACGGCGCCGTGGTGTTCGATTGCGTCGACAGCGCCAAACTGACCATGCGCAAGGTTTCCGACCGGTTTATCGAGGAATATCTCGACATGGTGGGGGACGCGGCGCTGGCGAGCGTCGGCGCCTATCAGCTCGAAGGGCTGGGCATTCATCTGTTCGAGCGCGTCGAGGGCGATTTTTTCACCATTCTCGGCCTGCCCTTGTTGCCGTTGCTGGCCTATCTGCGGCAGAACAATTTGGTGGACGGCTGACGGCGGTAACGCGCGATGTTGATTCTCGGCCTGACTGGCTCGCTCGCCATGGGAAAATCCGCCACGGCGAAAATGTTCGCCGAGGAGGGTGTGCCCGTGCACGACGCCGACGCCGTGGTGCACCGGCTCTATGAGGGCGAGGCAACCCCGGCGATCGAGGCGGCGTTTCCCGGCACCACCGTGGGCGGCAAGGTCGACCGCGAAAAGCTCGGCAAATACGTGCTCGGCGATGCCGGCGCCATCAAGCGGCTGGAGCAAATCGTGCATCCGATGGTGCATGCCGCCACGCAGCGTTTTGTGGCGCAGGCCGAGGCGAGCGGTGCGCCGGTGGCGGTGGTCGACGTGCCGCTGCTGTTCGAGACCGGCGGCGACAAGCGCTGCGACGCGGTGGTGGTGGTATCGGCGCCGGCCGACCTGCAGCGCAGGCGCGCCTTCGAGCGCCCTGGCATGACCGAGGAGAAGCTCGCCGCCATCCTGGGCAAGCAGATGCCGGACGCCGAAAAACGCGCGCGCGCCGATTTCGTGGTGGATACGTCGCAAGGTTTCGACGCCGCGCGCGCCCAGGTGCGTGATATCCTCAAGGCGGTCGCTAAGATGCCGAGACGGCGGCCGTGATTCTAATCGGCGCCTGAGCGGACGGAACAATGCGCGAAATCGTGCTCGACACCGAAACCACCGGCCTCGACCCCAGCCAGGGTCATCGCCTGGTCGAGGTCGGCTGCATCGAGCTGCTCAACCGCATTCCGACCGGCGCGACGTTCCATCGCTATCTCAATCCGGAACGCGATATGCCGGCCGAGGCCTTCGCCATCCACGGCCTGGCGACCGAGTTCCTCAAGGACAAGCCGCTGTTTGCGGATATCGCCGACGAATTCCTGGAGTTCATCGGTGACGCGCCGCTGGTGATCCACAATGCCGGCTTCGACCACGGCTTTCTCATTGCCGAGCTCAAGCGCGTCGCACGGCCGCTGATCACGCGCGAGCGGCTGGTCGATACGCTGCTGCTGGCGCGCCGCAAGCATCCGGCGGGCCCGAACCGGCTCGACGATCTGTGCGCGCGCTACGGCATCGACAATTCGCGCCGCACCAAGCACGGCGCGCTGCTCGATGCCGAGATCCTGGCCGAGGTCTATCTCGAGCTGATCGGCGCGCGCCAGGCGCAGCTTGGTCTGGCCGAAAGCGGCGCCCGCCGCGGTTCAGGCCGCGACGGCGTCGCGGCGCGGCGCGAGCGCGAGGTGGCGCTTGCGCCACGCATCACCGATGCCGAACGCGCGGCGCACCGCGAATTCGTGACGACGCTGGGCGAGAAACCGCTGTGGCGGGATTATCTGGCGGACAACGCCTGACGGCTTAGCCCTGCGCCGGCGCGCCGGCAGCCTGCAGTTCGTTCATCTTCTGGCGATAGAGGCCGACGAAATCCACCGGATCGAGCAGCAGCGGCGGGAAACCGCCATTGCGCACGGTGGTGGCGATGATCTCGCGCGCGAACGGGAACAGAAGGCGCGGACATTCGATCAGCACCATCGCGTTCATGCTCTCTTGCGGTACGTTCTGGATGCGGAAGATGCCGGCAAATTCCAGCTCGAAGCGGAACATCAGCTTGGCTTCATTTTCCGCCTTACCGTCGAGCTTGAGCGTCACCTCGATGTCGGTTTCCGACAGCGGCCTCGCCTCGACGTTGATCTGAATGGCGATCTGCGGCGAGATCGTGCCGCCCGCCAGCGACTGCGGCGCATTCGGGTTCTCGAACGAGAAATCCTTGATGTATTGCGCCACCACATTGAGTTGCGGCTGCTGATTCGCGGCCGGCGCCGGGCCGCCATTGGTCGTGGACATGTGAACTCCTTACCGCAACGAATTAACGCGGCGGTTGGCTAACACACGGTCTTTGCAGGAACAAGGATACGCGGCTACTCGCGGTCGCGGTCGCGCCGATCGGAGAGTGCGGCGTCCGGCACCTGGTGCCACTGCTCGGGCTCGAGATCGACCACGCCGTCGGCGCGCGCGGGCGAAGATTTTACGCCGAACAGCGCGCCGAGCGCCCGGCGCAGCGGCGCAAAAAGCAGCAAAAGACCCAGGACGTCCGTTATAAACCCCGGAATTAGCAGCAGAATCCCGGCAAAAAGAGTGGCGGCGCCGGCGCTGTCGGCTTGCAGGGCGGAAAAGCCGCCGTCGCCCATCGCCACGCGCACGCGGGCGATGTGGTTGCCGCCGGCATGGCGCAGCACCATGGCGCCGGCCATCGAGGTCGCCACCACCAAGAACAGCGCCCACAAAAAGCCGATCGATCCCGCCACCGCAATGAATACCGCCAGTTCCATGAACGGCAGCGCCAGCACGGCCAACAGCAGGTATTTTGCCATATTCATCAACGTTTCCACCTTGGGAGCACGATCTTATCCAAAAACCGGCGTCCATCCCGGCTGAATTGTGGTCATGCTTTCGTGATCTTGCGCCGGCTGTCGAGGTTGGCGTTGGCGTCCCGATCGTTTAAGCTTTGTTCGCGAAGCACAATTGCGCCGAAATAACTGCGCTGGGCCTATGGATTGGCGCGGACACCGGCATAGATAAGTACGGTGAGCCTGGCTGCCACAGCGTCGATCCGGCGACGGGATGCTGGCCGATCTGCCGTTACGGTTACCGAAAGCATGTCAGACGTGTTCGATATTTACACCATCATCTTCCTGGCGCTGGCGGTTTTCATTTTCCTCCGCTTGCGCAGCGTGCTCGGTCAACGGACGGGCCGCGAGCGGCCGCCTTATGATCCCTATGCTGCGCGCGAGCCGGCGCGGCCGGCGACGGAAAAAGTCGTCGCGCTGCCGAACCGCGCGCCGGAAGCAGCCGCGGCGAAACCGGCCGAGCCGATTGAGCCGGTCATTCCGGGCGAACGCTGGAAGGGTGTTGCCGAGGCCGGCACTCCGCTCGCCGCCGGGCTCGATGCGATCGTCGGCGCCGACGCCAATTTCGATCACAAGCATTTCCTCACCGGCGCTCGCGCGGCCTATGAGATGATCGTCACCGCCTTCGCCGAAGGCGATCGCCGCACGCTGAAGAATTTGCTGTCGCGCGAAGTCTATGAAGGTTTCGAAACCGCCATCAGCGAGCGCGAGAAGCGCAGCGAGACGATGGAGAGCCATTTCGTCTCCGTCGACAATGCCGAGATCACCGCCGCCGAAATGCGCGGACGCACCGCGCAGTTGACCGTGCGCTTCCACTGCAAACTGGTGTCGGCCACGCGTGACAAGGACGGCAACGTGATCGACGGCAATGCCGAGAAGGTGACCGACGTCACCGACGTCTGGACATTCGCCCGTGATCTGTCGTCGCGTGATCCGAACTGGAAATTGGTCGCAACCGAAGCCGGGCAATGACCGCATGGCGGCGTTACCACCCCGCTCACGCATCGGCGCAGGCATATTTTCAAGCGGCCTGGCATTTTGCCTGATCGCGGCGGGCGGCCAGGCGTCGGCGAACGGCATGAAATTCCGCAACGCGCAGGTCGAGCCGGTCAGCTTCGCCAAGCTCGACGGCTGGAAGAACGACGACCACGCCGCCGCCTTCGGCGCCTACATCAAAAGCTGCAACGCGATCCTGCAAGGCACCCGTGCGATGCGCAAGGCGCGGCCGGTCTATGCCGGCCTGTACAATGCCTGCGAGAAAGCGGCCAAGCTCGCCGCCGGTGGCGCGGTCGATCGCGCGCATGCGCGCAAGTTCTTCGAGGAAAATTTCAAGCCGGTGCGCATTTTGCCGGCCGTCCACACCTACGGCTACTACACCGGCGCCGACGGCTTTTTCACCGGTTACTACGAGGCCGAAGTCACGGGCTCCCGCGTCAAGACCGCGGACTACGACGTGCCGATCTACGGCGTGCCGGCCAAACTCGCGGGCAAGAAGACCAGGGTGTTCGCGCAATACGACCGCAGCGCAATCGATAAGGGTGCGCTGGCCGGCAGAGGTTTAGAGATTTGCTGGATCCGAAATCCGGTCGATGCATTCTTTGCGCAGATCCAGGGCTCCACACGCGTCAAACTCGATGACGGCAAATTGCTGCGGCTCAATTACATCGCCAGCAACGGCAAGCCCTATACGCCGGTCGGCCGGCTGCTGATCGACGAGGGCAAGTACACGCCCGAAGAAATGTCGATGGATAAGATCCGGGAATACATGGAAGCCCATCCGGAAGAGGGCAAAGCGCTGCGCGAAAAGAACCGTTCCTTCGTGTTCTTTTCCGCGACGCAGCTCGGGCCGAGCGACGAATGCGTCGGCGCGCAGGGCATTCCGCTGACGGCGTGGCGTTCGCTGGCGGTCGATCCCAAGGTCCACGTCTACGGCACGCCGATCTGGATCGACGCCAAATTGCCGATCACCAGCGACCTGCCGCGGGACACCTTTCAGCATCTGATGGTGGCGCAGGATACCGGTTCCGCCATTCGCGGCGCGGCGCGCGCCGACATATATTTCGGTCACGGCGAGGACATCCCGCACATCGCCGGCCGCATCAAGCAGTTCGGCAAATTCGTCATGCTGGTGCCGAAGGACGTGTCGGTGAGCGGCAGCGCGCCGGAGAAGGTCAACGTTCCGATGCCACGGCCGCGGCCGAAGGACATCATCGCCGACAATAGGCCGGCGCGCACGGCGGCGCTGCCCAAGCCCAAGCCATGAGCTCGCGGCGCCGCGTCCTTACTTACGAAGAACGCGTGCTGTGGACGACCGTCACCAAGGCGATCGAACCGCTGCACGCGAGCGCGCATTTCGATACCGGGGATGAGGCGGCCGCGCCGGCCATCGCCGCTGCGGCGCCGGCGGTTCGCCCGCAGCGCATTCATGCGCCCGCGCCGGCAAAGCGGGCGGCGCCGCCGCCGGCCCCGCCGCTGGCTCCCCTTGGCCGCCGCATGAAGCAGCGCGTCGCACGCGGCAAGGAGGCGATCGACGCCCGCCTCGATCTGCATGGGCTTACGCAAGCGCAAGCGCATTCCGCGCTGCTGCGTTTCCTGCACAACGCGCATGCGCGCGACGCCAGGCTGGTGCTGGTGATCACCGGAAAAGGCCGCGGCTCCGAGCCTGGAGTGCTGCGCCGCCAGGTGCCGCAGTGGCTGGGCCTGCCGGAATTCCGTTCCTTTGTGGTCGGCTTCGAGGATGCGCATATCGCCCATGGCGGCGAAGGCGCGCTTTATGTGCGGGTGCGCCGAATGCGGGGCGCGTGAGCGTCGTTGCAAGGAGGACCGGTTCATGTCCAACAAAGTGAATTCGCCCGGAAAAGGCTACGAGCCCGACAAAAAGGTGCTCGAGCGCGAACTCGAGGAAGGGCTGGAAGAGACGTTTCCGGCATCCGATCCGGTCGCTGTGACGGAACCGGCGCCGCATCACGACAGGGACGGCAAGAAGAAATAAACTGCCTCGTGGCTTGAGGAGGACCCGTCATGCCGCGTCCGATCGCGCTGCTGGCGGCGGCAATAGTGGGCTTGGGGCTGGGCTTGGGCGTCGCGGCCGCCGCCGCGCAGCCCATGAAGCCAACCGCGCCGCAGAAAATGATGTCGTCGGCCGAAGCCAAGAAAATGCACGCCTGCGAGAAGCAGGCGGCGGATCAGAACATCAAGATGGACGAGCGTTCGAAATTCGTCATGCGTTGCATGACGGCGAAGGTGAGATAGCCCGTCGGCTAGTCGCAATCCTGATTGACCGGCGGCGCGTAGCCGGGGACGTACATTTGTTTCCAGTTGACCTCGAAGGCGTAGGTTTCGCGCATATAGTCCGGGCCGTCTTTGGTGTCGGCGACGGCGCGGAAGGCGAAGGGCACGCCCGGCCTGCCGTGCGTTGGCTTTTCAAAGAACACCTCGATGGTGGCAACCTTGCCGTGTTTCGGCGCGATGACGGCTTGGCCGCACCAATCGGTGCCGCCGTCGAGCGGGTTGAGCTTGTTGACGAGCTGGCAGCGGCCACCCGACCAGAGGACTGATTTGGCCGTGCCGCCGACGACGTCCTTCAGCCAGTCCTCGACCCGGCGGCTGTCGTGGCAATGGTTGCGGAAGTCGTCGATCTGATTGAGCCGCGCCTCGCGTGCGGCCCGCGCCAGCGCGGCATTCGAAACGCCGCGGTCCGACGCGTGGACGGAAAACACCGTCAGCGCCGCAACGATGGCCAGGAGCCACGGCATCGGCGCCCGCGTAACACTCACAGGATGAACCGGCTCAGATCCGCGTTCTTGGCCAAATCGCCGATGTGCTTCTCAACATAAGCGGCGTCGATCTTGACGGTCTCGCCGGAGCGGTCGGTGGCGGCGAAGGAAATTTCGTCGAGCACGCGCTCCATTACCGTTTGCAGGCGGCGTGCGCCGATATTCTCGATCGTGGAATTCACCGCCACGGCGATGTCGGCAATGGCGTCGATGGCGTCTTCGGAAAAATCGAGCGTCACGCCTTCGGTGTTCAACAGCGCGACGTATTGCTTGATCAGCGAGGCTTCCGGCTCGGTCAGAATGCGTCGCATGTCGTCGCGCGACAGCGCGCTCAGCTCGACGCGGATCGGCAGCCGGCCTTGCAGTTCGGGTAACAGGTCGGACGGCTTGGAGATGTGGAACGCGCCGGAGGCGATGAACAGCACGTGGTCGGTCTTCACCGGCCCGTGCTTGGTGTTGACGGTGGTGCCTTCGATCAGCGGCAAGAGGTCGCGCTGCACGCCTTCGCGCGACACGTCGGCGCCCATGCGGCCCTCGCGCCCGGCTATCTTGTCGATCTCGTCGAGGAACACGATGCCATTTTGCTCAACCGCCTTGATCGATTCCTGAATGAGTTGCTCGCTGTCGAGCAGCTTGTCGGATTCCTCGTTGACCAGGATGTCGTGCGAATCCAGCACGGTGACGCGCCGCGTCTTGGTCTTGCCGCCGCCAAGCTTGCCGAAAATATCGCCGATATTGATGGCGCCCATCTGCGCGCCCGGCATGCCGGGAATCTCGAACATCGGCATGCCGCCGCCGCCGCCGGACTGCACTTCGATCTCGATTTCCTTGTCGTTGATTTCACCGGCGCGCAACTTCTTGCGGAAGCTTTCGCGGGTGCTGGGGCCTGAGCCCGGCCCGACCAAAGCGTCGAGCACGCGCTCTTCCGCCGCGAGCTCGGCGCGCGCCTGCACGTCTTTGCGTTTTCTCTCGCGGGTGAGCGCGATGGAAATCTCGACCAGGTCGCGCACGATCTGCTCGACGTCGCGGCCGACATAGCCGACCTCGGTGAACTTGGTGGCTTCGACTTTGAGGAACGGCGCACCGGCGAGCCGCGCCAGGCGGCGCGAAATCTCGGTCTTGCCGACCCCGGTCGGGCCGATCATCAGGATGTTCTTGGGCAGCACTTCCTCGCGCAGCTTTTCGTCGAGTTGCAGACGGCGCCAGCGGTTGCGCAACGCGATGGCAACCGCGCGCTTGGCGTCGTTCTGGCCGACGATGAAGCGGTCGAGTTCGGAAACGATTTCGCGGGGGGAGAAGTCGGTCATGGGGTTACGCTTCTTTAGCCGCCGGCCTGCCACGCGCGGATGGCGTCGACCGGATGCAGCAGCATGAGGATGTTCAATATCAGATTATCCCGGATCACATAGCCTACAATCAGTTCCATGGCGACGGCGGCGGCGATCACCGCCGATATAGGAAGCCGGCGCGCCAGCACAAAGCCCGCGATCATGCAGAACGTGTCGGAGAGCGAATTGATCACGCTGTCGCCGTAGTATTGCAGCGAAATCGTCGCCGGCGCGGTAGCGCTCGATGATGAACGG
The DNA here is from genome assembly GCA_963786025.1 of uncultured Alphaproteobacteria bacterium. Classification (GTDB taxonomy): domain Bacteria; phylum Pseudomonadota; class Alphaproteobacteria; order Rhizobiales; family Xanthobacteraceae; genus Pseudolabrys. The sequence continues at coordinate 190,736 of CAWAXK010000033.1, read as the reverse complement.
CGAATTCTCGACCATCTCCCACGACGCCTCGATGCCCATGGCAATCGCAAAGCGCAGCACCAGCGGCGCGCGCGGCAGCACCAGCCAGGTCAGAAAATAGAAGATGAAGCCGTGGATGATGTGGGAGAACGAATACCAGTCGAAGATGTGCTGCGAATTCTCCGAACTCTGCACCACGCCCCACCACAGCTTGACGGTGCCGCAGGTGCAGATCGGCACGCGCCCCATCGCCAGCAGCACCGCCGCCTGAAGCGCGAGCACGCCGACGGCGATGAGCGCGCCGGTCCGCAGTTGAGAGCTTGCGGCGCCGGTCACGTTTTCAGCGACTCGATGGTCACATTGCGGTTGGTGTAGACGCAGATGTCGGCGGCGATATCGAGCGACTTGCGCACGATCGCCTCGGCGTCGAGCGGCCCGTCGAGCAGCGCGCGGGCCGAGGCCAGCGCGTAGTTGCCGCCCGAGCCGATGCCGGCGACGCCGGCTTCAGGCTCCAGCACGTCGCCGGTGCCGGTCAGGACCAGCGAAACCTGCTTGTCGGCGACGATCATCATGGCCTCGAGCCGGCGCAAATAGCGGTCGGTGCGCCAGTCCTTGGCGAGTTCGACCGCGGCGCGCAGCAACTGGCCGGGATACTGCTCGAGCTTGGATTCCAGCCGCTCGAACAGCGTGAAGGCGTCGGCGGTGGCGCCGGCGAAGCCGCCGATCACGTCGCCTTTGCCGAGTTTGCGCACTTTTTTGGCATTGGATTTGATGATGGTTTGCCCGACCGTGACCTGGCCATCGCCGCCTATGACCACGGTACCGCCCTTGCGGACGGTCAGGATGGTGGTGCCGTGCCAGGAGGGGATTTCGGAGGATGCCATGCGCGTTTACCTCTTGAAGGCCGTGATCTAGGCACGCGCAACCGTTATGCAAACGGGGGGCGGCGCGCCTGTGGCGAATCCGGCAAACCCCTGATAAAAGGCGCGCGTCTCAAGGATGACGCCATGCGCAAAGCCGCCGTGAAGCGCAAGACCAAGGAAACCGACGTGGAGGTCGAGATCGACCTCGACGGGGCCGGCCGTTCGCAGGTTTCGACCGGTATCGGCTTCCTCGACCACATGCTCGACCTGCTGGCGCGGCACTCGCGCATCGACATTACGGTCAAGGCCAATGGCGACCTGCACATCGATCACCACCACACCACCGAGGACGTCGGCATCGCGCTTGGCGCCGCGGTGAAGCAGGCGCTCGGCGACATGAAGGGCATCACGCGCTATGCCGACGTGCACGTGCCGATGGACGAGGCGCTGACGCGGGTGGCGATCGATATTTCCGGGCGGCCGTTTCTGGTGTTTAAGGCCGAATTTGTGCGCGACAAGGTCGGCACCTTCGACACCGAATTGGTGCAGGAATGGTTCCAGGCTTTCGCCATGAACGCCGGCATCACGCTGCACGCCGAGACTTTATATGGCACGAACGATCACCATATTGCCGAGTCCTGTTTCAAGGGATTGGCGCGCGCGCTGCGCGCGGCAGTGGCGATCGATCCACGTGCCAAGGACGAGGTGCCGTCCACCAAGGGCTCGCTGGGCGGGTGATAACGTGGCCGTCGCCCTTCGAGGGCCGCCTTCGGCGGCCACCTCAGGGTGACGGATAGAAGCAGGCATAGAGCCGTCATCCTGAGGTGCGAGGGCGAAGCCCGAGCCTCGACGGATGACGTTAGTAGAGTGAACACCAATGCCCACTTACACCGTGCACCAGCCGCCGCTGCGCAAGGGCGAAGTCGCAAGCGCTCCGGAACGTTTCTTATTCCTGCGCGACGGATTCCATTTCTGGGCCTTCGTGCTGACGCCGTTCTGGCTGCTGCGCTACCGGCTGTGGCTCGCCTTCGTGCTCTATCTCGCGGTCAGCGTCCTGCTCAGCATCGCGCTTGCCTTGGTCGGCGCCGGCTCGACGGTGCAGTTTTTCGCCGGGCTGCTGGTCGCGCTGCTGATCGGTTTCGAGGCGGGAACGCTGCGGCGCTGGAAACTGACCAGGGGCGGCTGGAAGATGCTCGGCTTCGTGATCGGCGAAGATCTCGAAATGGCGGAGCGGCGGTTCTTTGGCGCCTGGGCCAAGGAAGAAAATACGCGTCCGGGCGCAGCGCCGCTGCCGCCCGCGCCGGAGTCGCGCTACTTCGCGCCGGTGCGGCGCGCCACGCCGCCCGACATCATCGGCCTGTTCCCGGAGCCGGAGGGCGGGCGATGAGCGTCGCCATCGTCGACTACGGTTCCGGCAATCTGCATTCGGCGGCGAAGGCCTTCGAACGCGCCGCGCGCGAGAGCGGGCACGATCAGCCGATCGTGGTCACCAGCGACCCGGCGCAGATCGCGCGCGCGGACCGCGTGGTGCTGCCCGGCGTCGGCGCCTTTGCCGATTGCCGGCGCGGCCTCGACGCCATTCCCGGCATGATTGATGCATTGAATGAGAGCGTCCGAAAGCAGGGCCGGCCATTCTTCGGCATCTGCGTCGGCATGCAGTTGATGGCCGAGCGCGGCCGCGAATATCAGGTCACGCCCGGCCTCGGCTGGATCGCCGGCGAGGTCGACCGCATCGCGCCGAACGACGCTAGTTTGAAGATTCCGCACATGGGCTGGAACACGCTCAATATGCTCAAACCGCACCCGCTGCTGGCGGATATCCCGCTTGGCAGCGACGGCCTGCATGCCTATTTCGTGCATTCCTACGAGCTCAAGGCGGCGCAGCGCGGCGATCTGGTGGCGCAGGCCGACTATGGCGGTCCGCTCACGGCCATCGTCGGGCGCGACAACATGGTCGGCACGCAATTCCATCCCGAGAAGAGCCAGCGGCTCGGGCTCAAGCTGATCGCGAATTTTTTGAAGTGGGCGCCATGATGAATCCGGTTGTCATTCCGGGGCGCGAGCGTAGCTCGCGAACCCGGAATCCAGAGCGGCAGGCGCTGAGCGGGTGGCTCTGGATTCCGGGCTGCCTCGCTTCGCTCGGCCCCCGGAATGACGAGATAAAATCATGATCCTGTTCCCCGCCATCGACCTGAAGGAAGGCCTCGCCGTGCGGCTGCAGCAGGGCGACATGGCGCGCGCCACCGTTTTCCATCGCGATCCGGCGGCGCAGGCGCAGGTGTTCGAGACGCAAGGCTTCAAGCATCTGCACGTCGTCGATCTCGACGGCGCCTTTGCCGGTAAGCCGATGAACGTCACCGCGGTCGAGCGCATTCTGGAGAGCGTCGGGCTGTGCGTGCAGCTCGGCGGCGGCATCCGCGACATGGCGACGGTCGAGGCCTGGCTCGGCAAGGGCGTCAACCGCGTGATCATCGGCACCGCGGCGGTGCGCAATCCGGCGCTGGTCAAGGACGCGGCGAAAAAATTTCCCGGCAAGATCGCGGTCGGGCTCGACGCGCGCGACGGCAAGGTGGCGGTGCAGGGCTGGGCGGAAACGTCCGAACTGTCGGCGCTCGACATCGCCCGCCGCTTCGAGGACGCCGGCGTCGCCGCCATCGTCTATACCGACGTGGCGCGCGACGGCATGCTGAAGGGCCTCAATCTCGACGCCACGATCGCCTTGGCCGATGCCGTGTCGATCCCGGTGATCGCGTCGGGCGGCCTGGCCTCGATCGACGACATCAAGGCGCTGCTTGAGCCGCGCGCGAAGAAGCTGCAAGGCGCCATCGCCGGCCGCGCGCTTTACGATGGGCGGCTCGATGCGGCGGAGGCGCTCAAGCTCATTCGCGATGCGCGGGCGGCGGCCTAAACCATGTTCAAAGTTCGCGTCATTCCCTGCCTCGACGTCAAAGACGGCCGTGTGGTCAAGGGCGTCAATTTCGTCAACCTGCGCGACGCCGGCGACCCGGTGGAAGCGGCCATCGCCTATGACGCCGCCGGCGCCGACGAACTTTGCTTCCTCGACATCACGGCAAGCCATGAGAACCGCGACACCATCTACGACGTGGTGACCAGAACTGCAGAAGCCTGCTTCATGCCGCTCACGGTCGGCGGCGGCGTGCGCACGGTGGACGACATCCGCAAGCTGCTCACCTGCGGCGCCGACAAGGTCTCGATCAACACCGCGGCGGTGAACCGGCGCGAGTTCGTGAAGGAGGCGGCGGAGAAATTCGGCGACCAATGCATCGTCGTCGCCATCGACGCCAAGATCGTGTCGAACCCAGGCGAAAAAGCGCGCTGGGAAATCTTCACCGTCGGCGGCCGCAAGCCGACCGGCATCGACGCGGTCGAATACGCCAAGGAGGTCGTCTCGCTCGGCGCCGGCGAGATCCTGCTCACCTCGATGGACCGCGACGGCACCCGGCGCGGCTTCGACATCGCGCTCACCAGCGCGGTGGCGGACGCGGTGCCGGTGCCGGTGATCGCCTCCGGCGGGGTCGGCACCCTCGATCACCTGGTGGCGGGCATCCGCGACGGCCATGCCACGGCGGTGCTGGCCGCCTCGATCTTCCACTTTGGCGAGCACAGCGTGCGGGAAGCCAAGCTTTACATGGCGAAAGCCGGCCTGCCGATGCGGCTGGATGCGTAATTTCGCGTCATTCCGGGACGGCGCGTAGCGCCGGGCCCGGAATCCATACTCCGCAGCGCTGGGGTTATGGATTCCGGGTTCGCGAGCTTCGCTCGCGCCCCGGAATGACTCATAAATCCAGAGATGCTATGGACCCGCGCATGAGCAAGTTCACGCTGGCCGATCTGGAAAAACGGGTACACGAGCGCGCCCAAGCGAGCGCTCAGGAATCCTATACCCGCGCACTCCTCGACAAGGGCATCGCCCAATGCGCCAAAAAACTAGGCGAAGAGGCCTTTGAAACCGCGATGGCTGCTGTGCAGGAAGATCGCACCCGCCTGATCGCGGAGGCCGCCGACCTTCTCTATCATCTGATGGTCGTGCTGGAAGCGCGCGGCGTCACCCTGGCCGAGGTCGAAGCGGAGCTGGAAAAGCGTACCGCGCAATCCGGCCATGCGGAAAAAGCCGCGCGCGGCTGAGCAAAGGTTCGCGGATGGAACAGCGCACCGAAGAAACCCTTTCGCCCTACCGCACGTTCTCGCGCGCGGAATGGGCGGCGTTGCGCGACGACACGCCGATGACGCTGAGTTCGGAGGAAGTCACGCGCCTGCGCTCGCTGCACGACCGGCTCGACCTCAGCGAAGTCGAGGAGATTTACCTGTCGCTGTCGCGGCTGCTCTCGCTCTACGTGGCGGCGACGCAGCGGCTATTCCGCGCGCAAGAACGTTTCCTCGGCACCGAGGATGTGAAGATGCCGTTCATCATCGGCGTCGCCGGCTCGGTCGCGGTCGGGAAATCCACCACCGCGCGCGTGCTGCAAGCCTTGCTGGCGCGCTGGCCGCACGTGCCCAAGGTCGACCTCATCACCACCGACGGATTTCTTTATCCGAATTCGATCCTCGAGCGCGAAGGCCTGATGGAGAAGAAGGGCTTTCCGGAGAGCTACGACCTGCCGGCGCTGCTGCGCTTTCTCACCGACGTGAAAGCCGGCCGCCGGCCGGCGCGCGCGCCGGTCTATTCGCACTTGATCTACGACGTGACGCCGAACCAATGGGTAGAAGTAGACCGGCCGGATATCCTCATCGTCGAAGGCTTGAACGTGCTGCAGACTGGCCGCCTGCCGAAGGACGGCAAGGCGATCCCGTTCGTGTCCGACTTTTTCGATTTCTCGGTTTATCTCGACGCCGACGAGGACGTGCTCAAAGCCTGGTACGTCGACCGGTTTTTGACCTTGCGCAGCACCGCGTTCCGCGATCCGAAATCCTACTTCCACCGCTATTCGAATTTATCCGACACGGAAGCGGTCGACACCGCGTCGTCGATCTGGGAGCGCATCAACCTGGTCAACCTGCACGAGAACATCATTCCGACGCGCCAGCGCTCCGACCTCATTCTGAAGAAGGTCGCGAGCCACCAGGTGCAGGAAGTGTCGCTGAGAAGGCTGTGAGCAGTTTTCCGGTCGTCCCCGCGCAAGCGGGGACCCAGTAAACACAGGCCTTTCAATTTAGTCGATGAGTTCGCGATTACTGGATCGTCCGCCTTCGCGGACGATGACAGCCACGCCTACGCCGCGCGGCGGCCGACGGCGAAGTGCTCGATATAGCGCTGCTTGATCGCCGACACCGGCAGCACGATCAGCACGTCGGTGGTGCCGAACTCATGGTCGACCACGGCGCCGTCGCCGATATAGGCGCCGAGCCGCAGATAGCCCTTGATCAGGGGCGGCAGCACGCGCAGCGCTTCCTTCGGATCAATCGCTTCTTTCGATATACGGTTCATCTCGACATAGCGTTTGGGCAGCGCGCGCGCCCGCCACTCTTCCGGCGCCCGCGCATAATGATGCAGGAACGACAGCGGCATCGCCAGTTGCCTGGGATCGGTGCCGTCGAGACTGGCGCAGCCGAACATGACGTCGGTGCGGTTCTGCCGCAGATAGGCGGAAATGCCGTGCCACAGCAGTTCGACCGTGCGCTTGTTGCGGTAGGGCGGCAGCACGCAGGAACGGCCGAGCTCGAGGAATTGCAGATTGGCGTGACACGCGATCAGCCCGCCGATGTCGAATTCGCCGGCAGTGTAAAAGCCGCCATATTCCTCCGCCAGCGGTTGCCGCAGCAGCCGGTAGGTGCCGACCACCGCCGGCCGGCTGGGGTTATGGCTGTCGCGCGCGGCATGATCGAGCACCAAAAGGTGGTCGCAGAACGCGTCATAGGCGTCGACGTCGCGGCGCGCGAACAGGCGGCCCGGATTGGCGAGGGCCGAACCCTCTTGGTAGAAAACGCGGTAGCGCAGCTTCTGCGCTTGGCGCACCTCGGCGGCGGTCTGCGCCAGGCGGACCTCCAGCGGGCCGAGCCGGCCCAGGCTCTGGCGATGGGCGCGCGCCGCCCAAGCCTGCAGGCCGCCATAGGCTTGCAGCGCTGAAATCAGACCGGGAGCGGCGGGCGCCGGCCGCAAACGCTCCAAAAGGCTGCGATGCGGATTGAGGCTGTCGCGGCGTGCCATGGGAAATACGGCTCCATTTCAGCGCGAAAAGCGATTGACTGGCTGGGACTTAAAGCAAGCGAATCAGCGAACGGCTGCTGCTACCTCCTACACAGCACGGGCCGGACACGGATTTATGACATTGTAGGAAAACTGGGTCAGGCCGCAAGCCGGGCGGCTACCGCCTCAAGCGCCTCGCGCAGCCGTTCGCGATCAAGCGGTTTGACCAGCAAGCCGTCCATACCGGCGGCGAGGCAGGCGGCACGGTCGTCGCACTGGGCATTGGCAGTGAGCGCCAGCATGCGTACCGGCCGGTCGCCGGCTCGCGTTTCGGCGGCACGGATGCGGCGGGCCGCTTCCAGCCCGTCCATGCCCGGCATCTGCACGTCCATCAGCACGAGGGCATAGGGCTGACCCGCGTTGCGCGCGGCGGTCCACGATTCAACCGCCGCCGCGCCGTCGCCGGCGAGCACCGGGCGATGTCCGAGCCTTGTCAGCAGCGCGCGTGCCAGCAGCGCGTTGATCTCGTTGTCTTCGGCGACCAGAATCGACAGGCCCTTCGCTTTGCCGTCTTCGGCGGCGGCAGCATCGGCGGCGATTTCCGCCGGCATGTCTTCGAATACAGATTCGGCGCTAAGCCGCGCGGCGAGCGACGCCATGCGCACCGGCTTGACCAGATAGCCGGTGAAGCCCGTCGCTTTGAGCGCGGGCAGTTCATGCCGCTCGGAGGGGCGGATCAGCACGATGCGGCGCGCCGCGTTGAGACGCGCGAAATCGCCGGACGCGATCAGGCTCTGCGCCAACGGATAATCGACGAGTAACGCGTCCCAGGGCTGCCCCGCGGGCAGCGCAGCGGCGCCGTCGGCCGCGGCCGCGACCACGGTTCCGGCGCCCCAGCCGCCGAGGCGGCGCGCCAGCAGCGAAGAAAAAATGTCCGCCGCGGCCATGATCAGCACGGCCTTGCCGGTAAGATCGGGCGCGGCAAATCCTTGCGCGACGCCGTCCGCCCGCGGCAAGGGCACGGTAAAGCTGAAAGTGGCGCCCCGGCCTGCTTCGCTGTCGACCGCGATGGTGCCGTTCATGCGCTCGACGATGCGCTTGGAGATGGCGAGCCCCAGGCCGGTGCCGCCGAATTTGCGGGTGGAGGATCCGTCGGCCTGCTCGAAATCGCGGAAGATGCGTTGCTGATCCTGCGGCGCGAGGCCGATGCCGGTATCGCGCACCAGGAATCGGATATCGTTTTCGCGCTCGCCCGGCTCGACGATCACCGCGACGCCGCCGTGTTCGGTGAACTTGATGGCGTTGCCGGCGAGATTGAGCAGCACCTGACGCAGACGTGCTGCATCACCCACGATCCTCTCCGGCAGCCGCTCGTCGACGAAGGATGCGATTTCGATGTTCTTGGCCTGCGCGCGCGGCGCCAATAGCTCGGCGGTTTCCTCGACCAGTGCGGACAGCGCGAAGGGCCGTGCTTCCAGCTCCAGCCGGCCGGCTTCAATTTTGGAGAAATCGAGAATTTCCTCGATCAGCGACAGCAGCGTTTCGCCCGATGCCTTCGCCGCCTTAGCGTAAGTGAGCTGCTCGGGCGTCAGCGGGGTGTCGAGCAAAAGATCGGCCATGCCGAGGATGCCGTTGAGCGGCGTGCGGATTTCGTGGCTCACGGTGGCGAGGAAGCGCGACTTGGCGCGGTTGGCGGTTTCCGCCTGGTCGCGCGCCTTGGCCAGCACGCTCACCTCGATGTCGTGCAGCTCCCAATTGTTGTCAGACAATTCCTCGATGCGCATTTCCAACGCGCGCAGCTTTTCCTTATGGTTGCGTTGGCGCATCAACATGTAGGCGATGAAGGCGCAGGCGGCGGAGAACAACGCGCTGACGCCGGTACCGTAGGCGTAAGGGTCGTAAGTCGAACTCTGCAGGCGAATGCCGGTCAGAAAGCCGAGCCAGCCGGAGACCACGGCCAAAGTGCCGACGGCGGAACGGCCGAACAGCACCAGCGCCGCCGTGTTGCGGCCGCGGGTGTTTGCGCGTTGCGTGGCTGAATTTTGTGACCCCGATCCCATCGTCCGGTGCCCGATCCCCGCAGATGATCGGATTATCTGGCACCTTTAACGTTGCAATTTTATTCCCGGTGCCGGGCGGGTGGCCGACGTGGTGAAGGGAGCGTTAAGCGGAGGTAACCGCATGATCCCGAAAAGCTCGTCCTCGACTAGATCGGTGAGCGGAACCGGTTTTCGCAATAGATCATGCGGCAGGCAAAACCGGTCAGTCGCGCGCGGCGAATTCGCGCCCGGAACCGGCGATCTTGCCGGCGGTTTTCCAGATCACCGCGAACAGCGCGGCGGCGTCCTGCTGCGAAAAATTGGCCGAGCGCGCGTAGATCTTGTAAGCGGCGGGCGCGCGCGACAGCGCCACCGTGAGATCGGCATGGGCGGCTTGCGGATCGAGGCGGATGCTTTGCACGGCGCTGGCGCGCGCGCAGGCGTTGACGGAGTCGCTGTCGTCGATCAGCACGAAATCGGCGGCGGCGGAATTCGTCGACCAGTTGCAGGCGAAGGTCGGGCTTGGCCGCCATATTGTTGATGCGGACCGTGAAGTTGGCGGTGGCGCTGTCGGTGATGCGGTAGCCGGAGGCGCCGGCGATGATGCAGGGCGTGCCGCTCGACGCGAAGAACGAAGCGGCGGTGGCGGCGGGGATGGCTGCGGCCAAAACCAGCAGCGCGGCGACATGCGTACGCGTCATCGGCCCCTCCTGGGCGGCGCGGACGAACAGCCGCGCGGCGCGAACGTTAAAGCAGCGCGCTTACTTCTTGGTTAAGTGGCTAATTTACGCCGCCCGCCGTATTTCGTCGGCGAGCGCACGGTAGGACAGCGCTTCGGCGAAATGCACGCGGCCGACTTTTTCGGCGCCGTCGAGATCGGCCAGCGTGCGGGCGACGCGCAGCACGCGGTGATAGCCGCGAGCTGAGAGATGCATCGAGTCGGCGGCGTCGCGCAGCAAAGCGAGCCCGGTCGCGTCGGCGCGCGCGACCTCTTCCAGCACCGGGCCTTGCGCCTGCGCATTGGTGCGCACGTTCTCCAAGCCGAGCGCGGCGTAACGTTCGAGCTGGATGTCGCGCGCGCCACGCGGGCGGCGACCTCGCGGCTGCCTTCCGACGGCGGCGGCAAAATAAGATCGGCGGCGGTTACCGCCGGCACTTCGATATGCAGGTGGATGCGGTCGAGCAGCGGGCCGGACAATCGGCTCTGATAGTCCGCCACGCAGCGCACATTCGGCCCGCGTTTGCAGGCAAAACCGGGATCGTTGGCGCGGCCGCAGCGGCACGGATTCATGGCGGCGACCAGCATGAAGCGCGCCGGATAGGTGATGCGGTGATTGACGCGCGCGATGGCGACGTCGCCGGTTTCCAGCGGCTGGCGCAGCGAATCCAAAACCTGCGCGGAGAACTCCGGCATCTCGTCGAGGAACAAGACGCCATTATGCGCCAGCGAAATCTCGCCCGGCCGCGCGCGCAAGCCGCCGCCGACCGGCGCCGGCATCGACGCCGAGTGATGCGGCGAACGGAACCGCCGCCGGTTGGTGAGCGCGCCGCCTTCGATCTCGCCGGCGACGGAGGCGATCATCGACACTTCGAGCAGTTCGGCCGGCAGCAGCGGCGGCAGGATCGAGGGCAGCCGCGCCGCCAGCATCGACTTGCCGGCGCCGGGCGGGCCGATCATCAAGAGGTTATGGCCGCCGGCGGCGGCGACTTCGAGCGCGCGCTTGGCGCTCTCCTGGCCCTTGATGTCGGAAAGGTCGAGCGGCACGCCGTCGACTTCGCGGATCTTGGGCTGCGGCCGCGTGAGCACCTGCGTGCCCTTGAAATGATTGGCGAGTTGGATGAGCGACTGCGCCGCGACGATTTCGATTTCGGGCGACGCCCAGGCAGCTTCGGGCCCGCAGGCCGCCGGACAGATCATGCCTTGCCAGCGCGCATTGGCGCCGATCGCAGCCGGCAGCACGCCGGCGACGGGCGCGATGCCGCCGTCGAGCCCGAGCTCGCCCAGCACGGTGAAACCGGAGATCGCGTCCTGCGGAATGGCGCCGATGGCGGCCATCAGCCCGAGCGCGATCGGCAGATCATAGTGGCTGCCTTCCTTCGGCAGATCGGCGGGCGCGAGATTGATGGTGATGCGGCGCGCCGGCGGCGCCAGGCCCGAGGCGACCAGGGCCGCGCGCACGCGTTCCTTGGCTTCGGATACCGCCTTGTCGGGCAGGCCGACGATGTTGAAGGCGGGCAGGCCGGGCGCGACCTGCACCTGCACGTCGACGGCGCGGGCATCGATGCCCTCGAAGGCGACTGTCGAGACGCGCTGGACCATGAGGATGCCCACCACCCGATTACCCGTCAGAGTAGCGGATGGGGGATAAACGCACAAGAACATTTGCAGAACAAAACGACTCGGCTAGGATAAGCGGTAGCCTGAGGGAGGATGCCGCCATGATCGACCGCAAAGCGATGGAAAACGACCTGCAGCAGGCGCGGCTGGCCCGTATCGAGGCGGAGGCCGCCGGCGCGGAGGTCGAGCAACTGATCTGGCAGGTGCAGCACGTGCAGCTCGGCCGCCAGCGTCTGGTGTTCTCGATCGAAGGTTTCGACGTCGATCGCGACTCTGCCGGCGCGGTGGTGCATTAGGCCGCCCACTTCTTCGCGATCCTGCCCCTGATCGGCAGCGCTGCGAGGCGCCGCGATTCTTCCCTGCGCGAACCCTGTTGATCTTGTGCGTTTGTCCGCCGATCATGCGGCAACGAGAAAACCAGGGAGGATCGCCATGACCGGCAAGTCCGGGGCTGCGTTCGCAGCGTTGCTGCTCGCCACGCTTGGACCCGTCTCGGCGCAAGAACTCAAGCCCTGGAAGCTCGGTGTGATCGAGCCCAAAGGCGACGCTGGCTTCACGCTAATGGTCGGCACCCGCGGCTTTGCCGAAAAGCGCGGCCTCAAGCTCGAGATTGTGCCACTGAAGAACGGCGCCACCGCGCACAAAGCGCTGTTGTCGGGCGAACTCGACAGCATCGAATCGAGCCCGGGCGCCGCCATCCTCGCCGGCGCGCATGGCGCCGATATCAAGATCATCGGCTGCGACTGGCCGGGCGTGCCGCACGTGCTGATGGTGCGCTCGACGATCGCCACGGTCGCGGACCTGAAGGGCAAGACCATCGCGGTGGCCGCTCCCGGCTCGCTGCCCAACCTGCTGACCAACGCGATCCTGGAGAAATACAAGGTTCCCGCCTCGGCGGTGCGCTTCGCCAATCTCGGCGGCGACCTCGACCGCTACAAGGCGGTGCTGGCAGGCGTCGCCGACGCCGGCATCGTGGCGGCCGAATTCATGGCGGTGGCACCGAAAGACCTGAAGATGCTGGTCGAGGGTCACGACGTGCTGCCGAATTACGTGCGGCTCTGCCTGACCGCGACCGGCAAGACCTTGGCGAGCCGGCGCGCGGACGCGACCAATTTCGTGGCGGCGGAAATGGACGCGCTGCATTTCGCGATGACGCACCGCGACGAGACTATCGCGCTCACGCGCGAGGCCATCCACGCCAAACCCGACGACCCGCGCCCGGCCTACGCCTATGACGACACGCTGCGCCGCCACGCCATCGATCCGACGGTCGCTTTGCCGCTCGATAAATTGAACTGGATGCAGACCGAATTGCTCAAGGCCGGCAATCTGAAGGCGCCGATCGATCTGGCCAAGATTACCGCACCCGATATCCGCGAGGCGGCGGCGAAATTGGCCGGAAAATAATCTAGATTTTCACCGAGGCCATGATGCCGGCGGGAAAAATCTCCTCCGGCTTGGCGAGCCGGTGCGCGATGCCTTGCTCGTGGCAATAGCGCAAAAATAATTCGAGCGTCGGCCGATTGGCCTCGATACCGTAGGGAAACAGTTCGCCGAACATCTGCCGCATGCGGTTGGCGTGATTGGTCATCCACGGCACCGGATAGCGCGATACCGCCGGATCGAGGATGCGTTCCAGGCTGCGGCGTTTGGATTCTTCGAACGCGTTGTAGAGATTGCGCGCCACCCACGGGTTGCCGTCGAGGATCGCCTTGCGCAGCGCGATCACATGCATGATCGGATAAACTTTGGTGTCCTCGTAATAGCGCTGTTCTATTGCCTCGAAGTCAGGGAACAGCCGCAACACGTCGGGATGCTTTTCGCGGAACGAGTTGGGCGGCCGCGCGATAATGACGCAATCGAGTTCGCCCGAGGCGATCATGGCGCTGAGCGTCTTGTCCGGCATCGCCGTCAGCGTGACGCCTTTGGGCAGTGTCAATTCGACCTTTTCGATGCGGCCCGCCTCGTTGGTGCCGGCCTGCACCCAGTCGATCTCGGCGAGCGGCACGCCGCCTTCATGCATCAGCCAGCCGCGCATGTAGACCGCCGCGGTATGCGCCCATTCCGGCACGCCGATGCGTTTTCCGCGCAGATCCGCGGGCGTTTTGATGCCCTTGTTTTTATTGACGTAGAACGACGCGAAGCGGAACAGCCGCGAGGCATAGACCGGCAGGCCGATAATGTCGGAATTCTCGCGCGTCACCTGTGCGGTGAATTTGGCGAAGGACAGTTCCGAGACGTCCCATTCGCGGTTGAAGGTGAAGCGCGAGAAGATTTCGTGATGGCCGAGCGTGAGCCAGTTCGCCTCGATGCCTTCGGCGCGCACCAGGCCGAGACGGAAATCACGGAAGTGGTCGTAGTCGGTGGTGGCGATGGTGAGCGGAAGGCTCATGACTTTTTCCTGCGCATGATCTTGTCCGAAAACCGGTTCCCACTTTTCGGGATCATGCGCTACGCTTTGCGCTTGGCCTCGATCTTGTCCCAGATCAGCGCCGCGGCGTCCGGGCCGCCGAGATTTTTCACCGCGCGGATGCCGGTGGGCGAGGTGACGTTGATCTCGGTCAGCCAGTCGCCGATCACGTCGATACCGGCGAACAAGAGCCCACGTTCGCGCAGCGCCGGGCCGAGGCGCTTGATGATTTCCTGCTCGCGCGGCGTCAGATCGGTCGCCGCCGGCGCGCCGCCGCGCACCATGTTGGAGCGCAGATCGTCGGCGGCCGGGATGCGGTTGACCGCGCCGGCGAACTCGCCGTCCACCAGCAGGATGCGCTTGTCGCCCTTCTTCACGTCGGGCAAAAATTTCTGCACCACCCATTGCTCGCGGAAGGTGACCGAGAACATGTCGTAGAGCGAGCCGAAATTGAGGTCGTCGCGAGTAATGCGGAACACCGCGCCGCCGCCGTGGCCGTAGAGCGGTTTCATCACGATGTCGGCGTGCTCGGTGCGGAACGCCTTGATCTCGGCGAGGTCGCGGGTGAGCAAAGTCGGCGGCATCAGGTCGGGAAATTCGGTGACCAGCATTTTTTCCGGCGCGTTGCGCACATGCGCCGGGTCGTTGACCACCAGTGTCTTGGGGTGGATGCGCTCGAGCAGATGGGTGGTGGTCACATAAGCGAGGTCGAAGGGCGGGTCCTGCCGCAGCAGGATCACGTCGAACTGGGCGAGCTCCACGCGCTTCGGCTCGCCCAAGGTGAAATGATCGCCGGCCTGATCGCGCACGCTCAAACCTTCGACCGTGGCGAACAGGTGGCCGTTGAGCAGCGCCAACCGGTCAGGCGTGTAATAGGAAAGGGCGTGACCGCGCTTTTGCGCCTCCAGCAGCATGGCGAAGGTTGAATCGCCCTTGATGTTGATCCGCTGGATCGGATCCATCTGCACCGCGACTTTAAGGCTCATGGCAACCCTTATAGGAGAACTTTCGGGGAACGAGAAACTTAAGGAAAACAGACCGTTAACACTTTGCCGCCAGTATAGCGGCCCGATGGCCCTGCGGGGCAAGGACAGGGGCCGCTGGTGACTTTGCCGAAGCTTTCAATCGCCGCCAAGCTCTATGCGATCTTCGCGTTGATGGCCACCACGACCATCGCGCTGTCGGCGGTCGCGGTGACGGCGGCGCGCCATCACGCGGCGCTGAACCAGGAATACGTATCGGCCAATACCGGCACCTTGAACGTCGAACGGGTGAACGGGCTGATTTACGCGGTGGTGATGGAATCGCGCGGCGTCTACATGTCGTCCGATATGGCGACGTCGAAGATCTACGCCGACGGCATTCTCAAATTCAACAAGCAGATCGCTCAGGTGGTGGACGACTGGAAGAAGTCCGTTCGCGGCGACGATGCCGAATTGTTCGCCAAGTTTTCCGGGCGCATCGCCCAGTTCATCGATTTCCGTAACGAACTGGCGCGGCTGGGCACCGAGGTCAGCCCCGCCGCCGGCCGCGTCTGGGGCGACAACGATGCCAACCGTTCGGTGCGCAAGGCGCTCAACAAGGATCTGGAACGGCTTGCCGCGCTTTATGCCAAGCGTGCGACGCGCATTTTTTCCGAAATGGACAAAGGCATCGACCAGGCCGCCATGTGGCTGACTCTGCTTGCCGGCTTTGCGGTCATACTTGCGGGCGCGGGGGCATCGGTGATTTCGCGCAGCGTGGCCAGGCCGATCGCCGAAATCACGCGCGTCACCGAGGCGGTCGCCGCCGGCGATGCGTCGATCGCTGTGCCGTTCGGCGAGCGCAACGACGAACTCGGCGCGCTCGCCCGCTCAATCGCGGTGTTTCAGCGCGCCATGCGCAACAATGAAGAGCTCAATCGCACGGTGCGCAGCGACGCCGAGACGCGCGCGCAGCGCCAGGAGCAGATGTCGAGCCAGATCTCGCATTTCTCGGCCGACATGGAAGCGACCCTCGCTGAACTTGGGCGCATCTCCGATCAGATGCTGGCGGCGTCGAGCCAGCTCGCCGGCGCGGCCGACGCGGCCTCGACCAAGACCGCCAGCGCCGCCGCCGCGTCGTCGGAGGCGTCTTCGAATGTGCGCGACATCGCCTCCGCGGCCGACGAACTGTCGGCTTCGGTGAACGAGATCGACCGCCAGGTGGCGCAGTCGAACGCCATCGCCACCAAAGCGGTGAACGAGGCGGGGCGAACCAATATCGCGGTCAAGGAACTGGACGAAGCGGCCGGCCGCATCGGCGATGTGGTTAAGCTGATCACCGATATCGCCGAGCAGACCAATCTCTTGGCGCTCAACGCCACTATCGAGGCGGCGCGCGCGGGGGAAGCCGGCCGCGGTTTTGCCGTGGTGGCCGGCGAGGTGAAGGCGCTGGCCGGCCAGACCAGCCGCGCCACCGAGGAAATATCGTCGCAGATCGCCGGCATGCAGCGCGCCACGGTGCGTTCGATCGAGGCGATCACCGCGATCGAGCACATCATCCGCGAGATCGGCGACATCAGCGGCGCCATCGCCGCCGCCGTCACGGAGCAGGGCGCCGCCACGGCGGAAATCGCGCGCAGCGTCGAGATCGCCGCCAAGCGCACGGTCGAGACCGCCGACGAAGTCAATCTGGTCGGCACCGCCACCGAGGACACGCGCTCGAGCGCGGGCGAGGTGAAGAAGGTGGCCGACGATCTCGGCAGCGTCGCCGGCCGCATCCGCGGCCAGGTCGACACGTTTTTCCAAAGGCTGAGCGCTTAATCCCTCTTTGTCGTCCCCGCGAAGGCGGGGACCCATACGCCGCGGTTTCTCGATAGGATACGGAGTATGGGTCCCGGGCCTCGCTTCGCTCGCCGGGGACGACAGAAATTACGTTTCAAACGCCGCCGGGATGTGCCGCGGCAGTTTGCCGGGCGCCACCAGGATTGCGTCGAAGCGGATATCGCGGATCGCCGGCAACGGATTGGCGGCAAGCCAGATTTCCGCCGCCGCCGCGATCCGGTGCTTTTGCCGTTCAGTGACCGATTCCGCCGCGGCATCGAGCGTCGCGCGCGCCTTCACCTCGACAAAGATCAGCGTGTAGCGGCGCGCCGCGATGATGTCGATCTCGCCGAGCGGGCTTTTCCAGCGCCGCGCCAGGATGCGGTAGCCGTGCGCGATCAGCCAGGCGGCAGCGCGGCTCTCAGCCGAGATGCCGAGACCGAAGGCGGCGACTTTTTCCGGTCGCGCTATTGGCTTTAGCGGCTGCGGCTTGGGCGGCCGCGCGCTGTCGTTACGGCGCGCCATCGCCATCGTCCTGTTCGCCGGCCGCATCGGAGAGCGCGAGCGCGCGCTGATAGACCTCGCGGCGCGGCCGGCCGGTGGCAAGCGCGACTTCGCCGACCGCGTCCTTGACCGAAACGCGCTTGAGCGCGCGGCGCAGCAGATCGTCGACATCGACCGCCGCCTCGCTGTCGCCGGTAGGCGGCGCCACCACGATGACGATCTCGCCGCGCGTCTCGGCGTCGCCGGCATAGTGATGCGCCAGATCTGCAAGATCACCACGGCGGATCTCCTCGTGCAACTTGGTCAGCTCGCGGCAGATCGCGGCGGCGCGCGGACCTAAGCCGGCGGCGAGATCGGCGAGCGCCGCCGGCAAACGCGGCCCGCTTTCGAACAGCACCAAAGTGGCTGGAATGGCGGCCAGCGCCGCGATGCGTTTTTGCCGGCCGGCTTGCTTGGGCGGCAAGAAACCCTCGAAGAAGAAACGGTCGGTCGGCAGACCGGCGGCGCCGAGCGCGGTCAGCACGGCGGATGCGCCCGGCACCGCCACCACGGCGTGACCGGCTTCACTCGCTGCGCGCACGAGCTTGTAGCCGGGATCGGATATCAGCGGCGTGCCGGCGTCCGATACCAGCGCGACCGCCTGGCCGCCGGCAAGGCGCGCGAGCAGCTTCGGCCGCGCTTCGGCTGCGTTGTGCTCGTGATAGGGCGTGAGCGGCGTGGCGATGCCGTAATGTTCCGTCAGCTTGCGGGTGACGCGGCTGTCCTCGCAGGCGATTACGTCGGCGGCGGCCAGCGTCTCCAGCGCGCGCAGGCTGATGTCGCGCAGGTTCCCGATCGGCGTTGCGACCAGATAGAGGCCTGCCGCAAGGCGCGGGGCGTCGATGCTCTCGCCGGCCAGCGCATAGCGGCGCGTCCGGCCGGCGTCCGCGATTTTGCTGTCCTTTTCGTTGGACCTGGCCATGCCTGCTACTTTAGACGGCGGCCTTGGGCGCGTCATCGTGGCAAATTCCCTTTCTTTTTCACGGCTTTAACTTTTGCGGGACAAAATCGCCGATAATCGGTAGGACTGACATAGAATTGTCGTGTGGGGAGCCACCATGTCGGGGAAGTGGCAAGCTGAGGAGGGGGCACCGTCGCGCGGGCGACGTCGCCTGTGCGTCGGGCTGGCTGTCGCGGCTGCGGCTGCCGTATTGACCGCCTGCGCCGGTGGCAACTCCGAGTTTTTCAGCAACACCCCGCCGCCCGAAACGGCCACGCCGGCGCCGGCCGCGACCCTCGGCCAAGGCCAGGTTCGCGTCGGCTTGATCCTGCCGCTGTCGGCGCAGGGCAATGCCGGCGTCGCCGCGACCTCGATGAAGAACGCCGCCGATCTGGCGCTGGCCGAATTCAAGAATCCGAACATCCAATTGCTGGTGAAGGACGACGGCGGTACGCCGCAGGGCGCGCAGGCCGCCGCCCAGCAGGCGATCAGCGAAGGCGCCGAGATCATCATCGGCCCGCTGTTCGCGGAAGCCGTGCGCGCCGCGGGCGCGGCCGCGCGCCAGCGCGGCATTCCGGTGATCGCGTTCTCGACCGACGTCAGCGTCGCCTCGCACGGCATCTACCTGTTGAGCTTCCTGCCCGAGACCGACGTCAAGCGCATCGTCGATTACGCCGTGTCGCGCGGAAAGCGTTCTTTCGCTGCGATGCTGCCGGACAGCGCCTATGGCGCGGTGGTCGAAGCCGCCTTCCAGCAGGAGGTGGCGCGCCGCGGCGGCCGCATTCTGGCGCTGGAAAAATATCCGCACGATGCGGGCAGGATGGCCGAGCCGGCGCGGCGCGTGGCGCAGGCGGCTACCCATGTCGACTCGATTTTCATTCCCGATGGCGCCGACGCGGTGCCGCAAGTCGTGCAGGCGCTCGGCGCGGCCGGCGTCAACATGAAGCGCGTGCAGCTGCTCGGCACCGGCCTGTGGGACGATCCGGGCGTCTTCTCCGACAAGACGCTCGACGGCGGCTGGTACGCGGCGCCTGAATCGGCCGGCTTCCGCAATTTCTCAGGCCGCTATCGCGCGCGCTTCGGCTCCGATCCGGTACGCACGGCGACGCTCGCCTATGACGCGGTAGCGCTGGTCGCCGCGCTGGTGAAGACGCAAGGCGCGCAGCGCTTCAGCGAGCAGGTGCTGACCAACTCCTCGGGCTTCGCCGGCATCGACGGCGTGTTCCGCTTCCACGCCGATGGCACCAACGAGCGCGGGCTCGCGGTGCTGCGCGTCACGCCGAGCGGCGGACAGGTGGTGAGCCCGGCGCCGAAATCCTTCGCGCCGGGGACGTAGTCTCTCGTCATTCAGGGGCGCTCGCGCGGCGAACGAACCCGGATTGCAGAACCGAACTCTGTGATTGTATTCGGATTCCGGCTCTCGCGGCTTTGCCGCTCGGTCGGAATGACGAGTGAATTAAGCCGCCAAATCCGCCACCACCGCATCGAGCACGGGAAATCCGCTCGGCGTCACGCGCAGGCGGCCCTCGCTGGTGGTCTCCACCGCGCCTTCGTCGCGCAGGATGGACACGCGCTTGGGATCGAGCGTGCGGCCGGAAAGCGCCGTGAAGCGTTCGGGATCGATGCCCTCGACCAGCCGCAGCCCCATCAGCAGGAATTCGTCTGCGGTCTCGCCCGAAGTGAGTTTCTCGTCGACGATGAGGCCGTTGCCGGCCGCCTCGACCCGCATCAGCCAGGCTTCCGGGCGCTTCTCGGTTTCGGTCGCGTAGCGGCGGCCGTCGATATTGAGCCGGCCATGCGCGCCGGGACCAATACCGGCATATTCGTGGCCGCGCCAATAGACCAAATTGTGCCGGCACTCGGCGCCCGGCCGCGCGTGGTTAGAGACTTCATAGGCCGGCAGGCCGGCCTCGGCGCAGGTCGCCTGCGTGAGATCGTAGAGATCGCGCGCGGTGTCGTCATCGGGAACGATGAGCTTGCCGGCCTTGTGCAATCCGAAGAACGGCGTGCCATGCTCGATGGTCAGCTGGTAGAGCGAGAGATGCTCGGCCGCTTCTGAAATCGCGCGCTTGAGTTCGGCGGACCATTCGGCCGGCGTTTGGCGCGGCCGCGCGTAGATGAGATCGAACGAGTAACGCTCGAAATTCGCGCGTGCCACCGCGACCGCGTCAAGCGCTTCCTGCGTGGTATGCAGCCGGCCGAGTTCTTTCAGCGCGCTATCGTTGAGCGCCTGCACGCCGAGCGAAACGCGGTTGACGCCGGCTGCGCGATAGCCGCGGAAGCGCGTGGCTTCGACGCTGGTCGGATTGGCTTCGAGTGTGACTTCGGCGTCGCTGGCGATGGTCCAGTGCTTGCCGATGCAATCGAGGATCGCCTGCACGGTGGCAGGCTGCATCAGCGACGGCGTGCCGCCGCCGAAGAAAATCGTCGACACCGTGCGGCCGGGAACGCGCGCGGCGCTGGCGGCGATCTCGGCTTCGAAGGCGCGCAGGAAGCGCGTCTCGTCGATGCCGCCGTGGCGAACGTGACTATTGAAATCGCAATAGGGGCACTTCGACAGGCAGAACGGCCAGTGCACATAGACGGCGAACGGCGCAGGTGTCGTTAATGTCATGTTAAGCATCATAGGCCGCGCCGCTCATGGCAGCCAGCGCCAATGCGTGCGTGCGGCGACAGTTGATTAAAATTGTAACGATCGGGAACCGTTCAAGTCCTGCGCAAGCAAGCATCCGCGAGTTTCACAAAGGCGCGCGCGCGATGCGACAGGCCTTGGCCTTTCGGCGGCAAGCCGTGCTTCTCGTCGGCATTCATCTGGCCGAAGGTGCGGTTGAAGCCATCCGGCAGGAACAACGGATCGTAGCCGAAGCCGGCGTCGCCGCGCGGCGGCCAAACCGCGACGCCGTCGACGCGGCCTTCGAATTCTTCGGTGTGGCCGTCCGGCCAGGCAAGACACAACGCGGCGATGAAATGGCAGCGCCGCTGCGCGGGTGTCTTGGCGCCGCGCTCGATCAGCAGCGTCTGGATCTTGTTCATGGCGAAGCGGAAGTCCTTGTCCGGCCCGGCCCAGCGCGCCGAGTGGATGCCGGGTTCGCCGCCGAGCGCATCGATCACCAGTCCGGAATCGTCGGCGAAGGCCGCCTTGCCGGTTGCGCGCGCCGCGGCCATCGCCTTGATGCGCGCGTTCTCGGCGAAAGTTTTTCCAGTCTCCGCCGGCTCGGCGAGGCCGAGCTCGCCGGCCGATTGCGCCGCGATGCCGTAGGGCGCGAGCAGCTCGCGCATTTCGGCGAGCTTGCCGGGATTGTGCGTGGCGATAACGACGGGGCCGGTGAGTTTTCGGCTCACGCCACCGCCAGCTTTTGCAGGTCCACCAGCTTGCCGATGCCCTTGCGCGCCAGCGCCAGC
Organism: uncultured Alphaproteobacteria bacterium; assembly: GCA_963786025.1. Lineage (GTDB taxonomy): Bacteria > Pseudomonadota > Alphaproteobacteria > Rhizobiales > Xanthobacteraceae > Pseudolabrys. The sequence continues at coordinate 169,294 of CAWAXK010000033.1, read as the reverse complement.
AGCGCCTGGAACTGGTCCTCGCTGAACGGCACCTTTTCCGCGGTGGCCTGGATTTCGACGATATTGCCGGAGCCGGTCATAACGAAATTGGCATCGGTGTCGGCTTCCGAATCCTCGGCGTAGTCGAGGTCGAGCACCGCCGTTCCCTTGCAGACGCCGCAGGAGACGGCGGCGATGTGATCGCGCAGCACGCGATCGGAATTCTGGCCCTTGAACATGTCGCGCGTCTTCATCCAGGAAAGGCAATCCGACAGCGCCACCCAGGCGCCGGTGATCGACGCGGTGCGCGTGCCGCCGTCGGCCTGGATCACGTCGCAGTCGATGGTGATCTGCCGCTCGCCGAGCGCCTGCAGGTCGACGATCGACCGCAACGACCGGCCGATCAAGCGCTGGATCTCGACGGTGCGGCCGCCCTGCTTGCCGGCCGAGGCCTCGCGCCGGGTGCGCTCGGAGGTCGCGCGTGGCAGCATGCCGTATTCCGCGGTGACCCAGCCGCGCCCTTGCCCCTTGAGCCAGGGCGGCAGCCGCTCCTCCAGGCTCGCGGTCACCAACACGTGGGTATCGCCGAATTTCACGAAACAGGAGCCTTCGGCGTATTTCACCACGCTGCGCTCGAGCGAGACGGCGCGCAATTCATCGACTTGTCGGCGGCTTGGCCGCATCGGGCGTTATCCTCTTTACGTATGGCGCATGATCTTTGGCGAGAACCGGTGCCCACTTTTCTGGATCGTGCGCTGGGTTTAGGCGCACACCATAACCATATGTCCGGCTTGAACAAGTCCGGCTCAATGGTCATTGTTGGCTGGATCTAAGGAGTTGGCCCGTGGCTTCCCACGACGTCCCGATCGGCGCGAACCAAGTGAGCCTGGCGGCGCTCAACGAGCGCTCGCGCGAGATATTCCGCAACATCGTCGAAAGCTATCTGACCACCGGCGAACCGGTCGGCTCGCGCAACCTGGCGCGGCTGCTGCCGATCACGCTGTCGCCGGCCTCGGTGCGCAACGTGATGTCGGACCTCGAGCAGCTCGGCCTGATTTTCGCGCCGCATACCTCGGCTGGCCGGCTGCCGACCGAACTCGGCTTGCGCTTCTTCGTCGACGCGCTGATGGAGATGGGCGATGTGACCGAGAGCGACCGCCGCTCGATCGAGGCGCAGGTGGCCGCCACCGGCAGCGGCAAGTCGCTGGAAACGGTGCTTGGTGAAGCCTCGCAGACCTTATCCGGCTTGACGCGTTCGGCCGGCGTGGTGCTCACCGCGCAAGCCAATGTGCGGCTCAAGCATATCGAATTCGTGCGGCTGGAGCCGGAGCGCGCGCTCGCCGTGCTGGTGGCCGAAGACGGCCAGGTGGAAAATCGCGTGCTCAATGTGCCGGCCGGCGTGCCGACCTCGGCCTTGGTCGAGGCGGGCAATTTCCTCAACTCCCGAATCCGCGGTAAGACGCTGGCCGAATTGCGCGTCGAGATCGAAGGAGCGATGGAGGCGGGCAAGGCCGAGCTCGATCAACTGACCCAGAAGATCATCTCGGCGGGACTAGCGAGCTGGTCGGGCGGAGAGAGCGAGGAGCGCAAGCTGATCGTGCGCGGCCACGCCAATCTGCTGGAGGACCTGCACGCGCTCGACGACCTTGAGCGGGTGCGCTCGCTGTTCGACGCGCTGGAGACCAAACGCGGGGTGATCGATCTGCTCGGCCGCGCCGAGCGCGGCGACGGCGTGCGCATCTTCATCGGCTCTGAGAACAAGCTGTTTTCGCTGTCCGGTTCCTCGACCATCGTGGCGCCCTATCGCGACAGCAAAGGCAGCATTCTGGGGGTGATCGGGGTGATCGGGCCGACCCGCCTCAATTATGCCCGCGTCATCCCGATGGTCGATTACACCGCGCGGATCGTGAGTCAGCTTTTATCCGGTTAAACTTGATTTTTTGCTCCCGAACCCTGATATCCCCGGCATCCGAACAGTTTTGAGGATCGACCCATCATGACGGACAGGCCCGCCGCAGCCGACATGGCTGCCCAGCCCGAGAGCGAAGCGTCCGCTACCGGGGCACCGGAATTGGTGCCGGCCGAGCAAGTCTCCGCCGCGCTTGGAAGCGGCTGCCGACTTCAAGGACAGGCTGCTGCGCACGCTCGCCGAGATGGAAAACCTGCGCAAACGGACCGAGCGCGAGGTCGCCGAGGCGCGCCTCTACGGCAATACCGGTTTCGCGCGCGACGTTCTGGCGGTGGCCGACAACATGCACCGCGCGCTGGCGACGATCGACGAGGAACTACAGGCGCAGACCGATAGCAAAATGAAGGCGCTGATCGAGGGCGTCGAGCTCACCGAGCGCGAACTGCACAAGGTTCTGGAGAAGCATGGCGTGAAGAAATTCACGCCGCTCGGCGAGAAGTTCGATCCCAACGTGCATCAGGCGATGTACGAGGTGGAGAACCGCGAACAGCCGCCGGGCCACGTGGCGCAGGTCATACAGTCCGGTTACATGCTGGGCGACCGCGTGCTGCGCCCAGCGCTGGTGGCGGTGGTCAAAGCCGCGCCGAAAGCGCCGGCATCCTCCGCCAACGACAATCCGCAGCCTGGCGGCGCGAAGTAACGCCTAGCGTACTTCGATCCCGTCGCGCACCGCGCGGAAGCGGGTGAACAGCGCGTCCCACTCGCTCTTGGGGCCGATGCCGACGATGCGCAAAAAGTTGCCGCCGTTGAAACGCAACCATTGCGCCACCATGATGGGCTCGCCGTTGCGGCCTACGGCCTCGGCCCTGATCTCATAGCCGGCTTGGCCGCCGATCCGCATGGCGTCCGCCGATTGCATTCTGAGATCGCGCAGCGGCGCCGCCGACAGCAGGTCGCGCGCAAATCTGGCGCGGTCGTCGGGTTGCTCGGGCGCGCGGTTTCCGATCGTGACAATCATTTGCGGGTGCATGCTGAGGTCGTCGGTCGGCCCATCGATCAGGATCACGCCGGTCGGCAGCACCTTCATCACCCGCAAGCCGGCCAGCTGCGCGAGCTTGAACGGCAACAAGCCGAGTTGCTCCTGGATCGGAGCCGGCCGGAACGTGACGCTCGCCAGCGCCTTGCGCACCACCGCGTCGGAATAGACCGTAAGCGCGGGCTCCGGCACTTCCACATTGATCAGCGCTGTGAGGTCCTTGTCGGCGGGAGTGGCCGCCAGCAGAATCCATTTGTGCAGTGTGACGCCATTGACCTGGACCTGGCCGGTGATCAGCAGTCCGCTACCGCTGCGGAACGAAAAATTCTCGCGATTTATGCCGGCGAGACCCTTGCTGCGGGGCGGCATTCGCCCCGCGCGCGAGTTCGGCATAGGCGCTCGCCGGCAGATCGAGAACGTTGAAGGCGACTTTGCGGTCGAAATCTTCAAAGCCCGAAAAACGCGATGCTCGGCTTGAGATCGCCCGGCGGCTCAAGCCCGATGCGTAAGCCGGGCGGAAAAACAGGCTCGGCATTGGCCGGCCGCGCGGCTGCAACCGCGCAGACCGCCAGCAGGACGATGATCAGCCGGCGCAGCATTTCAGACACACCTTTTGCGGGAGCCACGCCAGGCTCTTCACGATTGCAGGGCCCGGCAGGACTGCCTAACCGGCCTCGCTCGGTACGGCAACGGCTGGATTAACGGTTAGGCAGGGTTTAACCCGCCGGTTCGCGATTTCGTGGCGGTCTGGCTTGCGGGCGGGGGCTGCCCTCCTATATGAGCCACTGAGCCGCAGAAATGCGGTAAAAAGCGTATCCAGGGGGCTGGATAAGGGGTCTGCGGATGGGCCGTGGACACCCGCTCGGGCGCCAATTGGCCCGCCGGCCTGCCGCAATTTTGAGAGGAATAACCATGGGCAAGGTCATCGGTATCGACCTCGGCACCACCAACTCGTGCGTCGCCATCATGGAAGGCAAGACGCCGAAAGTCATCGAGAACGCCGAAGGCATGCGCACCACGCCTTCGATCGTCGCCTTCAGCGACGACGGCGAACGTCTCGTCGGCCAGCCGGCCAAACGCCAGGCGGTCACCAATCCGGAACGCACCATCTTCGCGGTCAAGCGGCTTATCGGCCGCCGATACGACGACCCGATGGTGGAGAAGGACAAGAAGCTCGTCCCCTACAAGATCAGCAAAGCCGGCAACGGCGACGCTTGGGTCGAGATCGACGGCAAGAGCTATTCGCCCTCGCAGATCTCCGGCTTCATCCTGCAGAAGATGAAGGAAACGGCGGAGGCCTATCTCGGGCAGAAGGTCGACCAGGCCGTCATTACCGTTCCCGCCTATTTCAACGACGCTCAGCGCCAGGCCACCAAGGACGGCGGCAAGATCGCCGGCCTCGAAGTGCTGCGCATCATCAACGAGCCGACCGCGGGCGCGCTGGCCTATGGCCTCGACAAGGAAAAGACCGGTACCATCGCGGTCTATGACCTCGGCGGCGGCACCTTCGATATTTCGATTCTGGAAATCGGCGACGGCGTGTTCGAGGTGAAGTCCACCAACGGCGACACCTTCCTGGGCGGCGAAGACTTCGATATGCGCCTGGTCAACTATCTCGCCGACGAGTTCCAGAAGGAGCAGGGCATCGACCTGCGCCGCGACAAGCTGGCGCTGCAGCGCCTCAAGGAATCCGCCGAGAAGGCCAAGATCGAGTTGTCGTCCACCACGCAGACCGAGATCAATCTGCCGTTCATCACGGCGGACGCCTCCGGCCCGAAGCATCTCACCATGAAGCTCACCCGCGCCAAGTTCGAGGCGCTGGTCGACGATCTCATTCAGAAGACCGTCGAGCCCTGCCGCAAGGCGATCAAGGACGCCGGCATTTCGGCGGCCGAGATCAACGAAGTGGTCCTGGTCGGCGGCATGACGCGCATGCCGAAGGTGCAGGAAGTCGTGAAGCAGTTCTTCGGCAAGGAGCCGCATAAGGGCGTCAATCCTGACGAAGTGGTCGCCATCGGCGCCGCCATTCAGGCCGGCGTCTTGCAAGGCGACGTCAAGGACGTGCTGCTGCTCGACGTGACCCCGCTCTCGCTCGGCATCGAAACGCTGGGCGGCGTGTTCACCCGCATCATCGACCGCAACACCACCATCCCGACCAAGAAGAGCCAGGTGTTCTCCACCGCCGAGGACAATCAGAACGCGGTTACCATCCGCGTGTTCCAGGGCGAGCGCGAGATGGCGGCCGACAACAAGATCCTCGGCCAATTCGATCTGGTCGGCATTCCGCCGGCGCCGCGCGGCGTACCGCAGGTCGAGGTCACCTTCGACATCGACGCCAACGGCATCGTCAACGTGTCCGCCAAGGACAAGGCGACGAGCAAAGAGCAGCAGATACGCATCCAGGCGTCGGGCGGCCTGTCCGAAGGCGACATCGAGAAGATGGTCAAGGACGCGGAAGCGCACGCCGAAGAGGACAAGAAGCGAAGGGCGGCGGTCGAAGCCAAGAACCACGGCGAGGCGCTGGTGCATTCCACCGAGAAGGCGCTGGCCGAGCATGGTTCGAAGGTCGCCGAAGCCGAACGGACCGCGATCGAGAACGCCATGGCGGACTTGAAAGAAGCGCTCAAGGGCGACGACTCGGCCGCGATCCAGGCCAAGACCAATGCGCTGGCGCAGGCTTCCATGAAGCTCGGCGAAGCCATGTACAAGCAGGCGGAAGGCGCTCAGCCCGCTGACACCAGCGAGAGCGCGACCGGCGCCGACGGTAAAAAGGAAGATGTTGTCGACGCGGAGTTTACCGAGGTCGACGACAAGAACGACAAGAAGTCCGCCTGAGCTTAAGGCGCCAGCCGTGCGGTCAACCGCGAATTCGAAATGTGTCACCCCGGGGCTAAGTTCCCGGGGTGCAGCTTTCCGGAGCGCGGCGGACGGACGAATCAAGTACGGCTATAACGGCGTTTTGATCTAACGGCAGGACCGGCATGTCCAAGCGCGACTATTACGAGGTCCTGGGCGTATCGCGCACCTGCAGCGACGCCGAGCTCAAGACTGCGTTCCGCAAACTCGCGATGCAGCATCATCCGGACCGCAATCCGGGCGATAGCGAATGCGAGCACAAATTCAAAGAACTCAACGAGGCCTATGACGTCCTCAAGGACGGCGACAAGCGCGCGGCTTACGACCGCTTCGGCCACGCCGCTTTCGAGCAAGGTGGCATGGGTGGGGCGGCGCACGGCTTCGGCGCCGATTTTGCGACCACCTTTTCCGATATCTTCGAAGATCTGTTCGGCATGGGCGGCGGCCGCCGCGGCGGCGGACGTGGGCAGGGCCGCGAGCGCGGCTCGGACCTGCGCTACAACATGGAGATCGGCCTGGAAGAGGCCTTTGCCGGCAAGACCGCGCAAATCCGCATTCCGACCTCTGTAATCTGCGAAGCCTGCTCCGGCACCGGCGCCAAGGCCGGCAGCAAGCCGAAGCCGTGCGCGACCTGCGGCGGCGCCGGCAAGATCAGGCATGCGCAAGGCTTCTTCACGCTCGAACGCACTTGTCCGGCCTGTCAGGGCCGCGGCCAGGTGATCGAAAATCCCTGTCCGTCTTGCACCGGTTCAGGGCGCGTCACGCGCGAGCGCAATCTGTCGGTCAATATCCCGGCCGGGGTCGAGGACGGCACCCGTATCCGGCTCGCCGGTGAAGGCGAAGCGGGTCTGCGCGGGGGACCTGCCGGCGACCTCTATATTTTTCTGTCGCTCACGCCGCACGAGTTCTTCCAGCGCGATGGCGCCGACCTGCACTGCCGGGTGCCGATCTCCATGGTCACCGCGGCGATCGGCGGCGATTTCGAGGTGCCGGCCATCGACGGCAGCCAGGCCAAGGTCAAGGTGCCCGCCGGCACCCAGACCGGCCGTCGGTTCCGCCTGTCCGGCAAGGGAATGCCGGTGCTGCGGTCGAAACAAACCGGCGATATGTACGTTCAAGTATCGGTCGAAACGCCGCAAAACCTGACCAAACGCCAGCGCGAACTGCTGGCGGAGTTCGAAAAGCTGTCTTCTGAGGCGACTCAGCCGGAATCGGCCGGTTTCTTCACCCGGGTGAAGGATTTCCTCGATGGGTTGGCAAATAGGGGCAGCCATACGGACTAGCCATCTTGACCCCCCCGCCATGGGCGCTATACCCGTGAAGTTCTTAGGCTAATTCCAGCCAGCGGCACGCGTGATCCCACAACGATGCCCACACATACAGTAGCCCGCGTTGCCAAAAAGGGTCTGCGTCTCGATGATGAGATGCAGTTCATCCGTACCTGGATCGAAAAACCGATTTCCACCGGCGCGGTGATGCCTTCGAGCAAGGCGCTCGCGCGCACCATGGCACGCTACGTCGATCCGCAGGCGGCCGGTCCGGTGATCGAGCTTGGACCCGGCACCGGTCCCGTGACCGAGGCGCTGGTGCAACGTGGCGTCGATCCGGCGCGGCTCATTCTGGTCGAGTTCGATCCCGATTTCTGCCGGCTGCTGCGCACGCGCTATCCGGCGGCGACCGTCGTGCAGGGCGATGCCTATCGGCTGCGCCGTCTGCTGGAGACCTTCGTGCGCGAGCCGGCCGCCGCAGTCGTGTCGGGACTGCCGCTGGTCACCAAGCCGCTGCGCACGCGCCTGCGCCTGATTTCAGACGCCATGGGCTTGCTGGCGAAGGGCGCGCCCTTCATTCAGTTCACTTATGCGATGGTGCCGCCGATTCCGAAGACGCTATCCGGGATCAAGGCCGAGCCCTCCGAGCTGATCTGGCTGAACCTGCCGCCGGCGCGCGTGTGGGTTTATCGCGGGCGCTGAGGCCAGCGCATCGTGCCATCGTCATGCCCGGCCTTGTGCCGGGCATCCACGTCTTTAGGGTATGACCACGCACGAAGACGTGGATGGCCGGGACATAGGCGAGCGAAGCGACGCCGTCCTTCGGACGGCTATGCCCGGCCATGACGATGAGTGAGAAGCCGCCGATGGCCACGCCGAAAATTCTCGTCCTGCCCGGCTCGACCCGCACCGGCTCGCACAACGTTAAGCTGGCGGCGCTGGCGGTAAAAGAACTGGCTCTGATCGACATCGACGTCACCCGCATCTCGCTCGAGGATTATGCGCTGCCGCTCTATGAGGGCGATCTTGAGGCCAATGCCGGCCCGCCCGCCAATGCGGTCAAGCTCAAGCAAATGATCATGGCGCATCACGGCGTGTTCATCGCGAGCCCGGAATACAGCGCGTCGGTGACGCCGATGCTCAAGAACGCCATCGACTGGGTCTCACGCGTGCGCGAACGCGGCGATCCGACTTATGCCGCCTTCAAGGGCCGCGTGTTCGCGATTTCATCGGCGTCGCCCGGCCGGGCCGGCGGTTTGCGCGCGCTGATGGCGCTGCGGCAAATTCTCGAACTCGGCTGCGGCGCGCTGGTGATCCCCGAGCAGGTGGCGATCCCGCAGGCCGATCATGCCTTCGATGAACTGGGCAATATCGCCGACACTGGCACCGCCAATCTGTTGCGCGCGCAGCTCGCACGGCTGGTGGACATGGCGCGTATGATGATGTGAACCGGGGAGTATGGAATTGTCTTTGGATGCACGCGAACGTCTGATCGTCGCCCTCGACCTGCCCTCGGTGCAGGCTGCCGAGAGCATGGTGTCGAAGCTGGGCGACTCCGTCTGCTTTTATAAGATCGGCTATCAGCTCGCTTTCGCCGGCGGGCTGCCGTTCGCGGCAGGCCTCATCGCCGCCGGCAAGCAGGTGTTCCTTGATCTCAAGCTGCACGACATCGGCCACACGGTTCAAAAAGGTGTTGAGAGCGTGGCACAGCTCGGCGCGACTTTTCTCACCGTGCACGGTTTTCCGCAGACCATGAAAGCGGCGGTGGAAGGCAAACGCGGTTCGACGCTGCGCATTCTGGCGGTGACCGTGCTCACTTCCTATGACGACGCCGATCTCGCCGCCGCCGGCTACGATATGAGCGTCGGCGAACTGGCCGCCGCGCGCGCGGCACAGGCGCGCGACACTGGCGTCGACGGCCTGGTGTGTTCGGCCGAAGAGGTAACTAACCTGCGCGGCATCGTCGGTCCGGGCATGGTGCTGGTGACGCCGGGAATTCGGCCCGCAGGCAGCGCCACCGGCGATCAGAAGCGCATCATGACGCCGGCACGCGCGATCGAGGCCGGTTCCAATTATCTGGTGGTCGGGCGGCCGGTGGTGGAGGCGCGCGATCCGAAAGCGGCAGCCGACGCCATCGTCGCTGAAATCGAACAAGGAACAGGAAAATAAGGGGAGCTGAAATGGCCAAGGGTTATTGGATCGCCAATGTCGATGTGCGCAATCCGGACGGGTACAAGGAATACGTCGCCGCGCTGCCGGACATTTTCCGCAAATACGGCGGGCGCTACACCACGCGCGGCGGCAAGATGGAGGTGGTGGAAGGCAAGAGCCGCAGCCGCGTCGTTATCATCGAATTTCCCAGCTTTGAGGCGGCGCTGGCGTGCTATCGATCGCCCGAATACGGCAAGGCCATCGCACTGCGCCAGGCCGCTGCCGAGGCCGACCTGATCGTGATTGAGGGCTACGACGGCCCGCAGCCCTAGGTGACAGGGCCGCCATCCGCCCGCTATACCCCACTAAAGCTTTTGGGAGTTTGACCGATGGCCGAGATGCGGCTGGTGGTCGCCGGTGCCGGCGGGCGGATGGGCCGCACGCTGGTCAAGGCGATCGCCGACAACAAGCAGTTTGCGCTCGCGGGCGCCCTCGAAGACGCGCGCTCGCCGCTGATCGGCTGGGACGCCGGGACGCTCGCGGGCCTCGGCGAGAACAACATCAAGCTCACCGGCGACGTCGGCCCGCTGATGGAGCAGGCCGACGGCATCATCGACTTCACGATACCGGTTGCCACCACATCATTCGCGGCGCTGGCTGCCAAGGGCCGCAAGGTCCACATCATCGGCACCACCGGCTTGAGTGCCGGCCGATGAGGCCAAGATCAAGGACGCCGCCAAGAGCGCGGTGATCGTGAAGTCCGGCAATATGAGCCTCGGCGTCAACCTGCTGGCGGCGCTCACTAGGCGCGTCGCCAAGACGCTGGATAATTCCTTCGACATCGAAATCCTAGAAATGCACCACAACCAGAAAGTCGATGCGCCGTCCGGCACCGCGCTGATGCTCGGCCGCGCGGCGGCGGAAGGCCGCGGCATCGATCTCGACAGAAATTCGGTGCGCAGCCGCGACGGTAACACCGGCGCGCGCCATGCCGGTGATATCGGTTTTGCGAATTTGCGCGGCGGCACTGTGGTCGGCGAGCACACGGTGATTTTCGCAGGGCAAGCTGAGCGCATCGAACTGGTGCACAAGGCGGAAGACCGCATGATCTTCGCGCGCGGCGCGCTGCACGCGGCGCTGTGGGCGCGCGACCAGAAGCCGGGCCTCTATTCGATGGCCGACGTGCTCGGCCTCGGGAATTTTTGAAAAAACGGGGCCAATATGACGGAGCAAGAGATCGCAGCAAAAAAGGCGCGCGCATTCGTCCTTGTCGGGGTCGGCATCGCGGCGTTTGTCGGCGCCTACCAGTTCAGCTCGTCAGACGTAACGTCGTCGATCGCATCGGTCATCTTCGTGGTCGCGGGCCTAATTTGCTTCGTCATCGCGGGTAGAATGGCGAAAAAGATGCAAAAGGACACCGCTGCAAAATGACCGATCGTCTTCTCGTCCTCGTGCGTCACGGCAAAAGCGGCTGAAACTTGAAAATCCGCTTTGCCGGACGGCGCGATGCCGCTTACGAGCGCAGCAGCGACGTGCCGGTCATTTCCGCCGGCTTAGGCAGACCCATCAACTCGAGCAAGGTCGGCGCGATATCCGCCAGCCGTCCCTCCGCCAGCAGCAGGCGATTGCCGGCGCCTGTCAGGATGAGCGGCACCAAGTTGGTGGTGTGCGCCGTGTGCGGGCCGCCCGTCTCCGGATCGCGCATCATTTCGCAATTGCCGTGATCGGCGGTGATCAGCAGCGCGCCGCCCACTTTCCTGATCGCATCGGCGATCTTGCCGAGGCCGGTGTCGACGGTCTCCACTGCCTTGATCGCCGCCGGCAGGCTGCCGGTATGGCCAACCATGTCGGCATTGGCGAAGTTGAGCACGATCAGGTCGTATTTGCGGGACTCGATCGCCTCCACCGCCTTCGCCGTCAGTTCCGGCGCCGACATTTCGGGTTGCAAGTCGTAAGTCGCCACCTTGGGTGACGGCACCATGATGCGGTCCTCGCCGACGAACGGCTCTTCGCGGCCGCCGTTGAGGAAGTAGGTGACGTGCGGATATTTTTCGGTTTCCGCCATGCGCAACTGCGTGCGTTGGGCGTTCGCGACGACTTCGCCGAGAATGTTCGGAAAAGTCTGCGGCGGGAAGATCGTCTCCATAAATTTGTCGAGCGCATCGCTGTACTGCGCCATGCCGACCGCCGCGGCGAAGCGCACGATGCGCTTGCGCGCAAAGCCGGAAAACGCCGGATCGAGCATGGCGCCGAGAATCTCGCGCACCCGGTCGGCGCGGAAATTGAAGCACAGCACGCCGTCGCCATCCTTCATGCCGCGGTAATCGCCGATCACCGCCGGCATGATGAATTCATCGTAGACCTTGTGCGCATAGGCATCGGCGATGGCCGCTTGCGCATCGGCGAAGTGCGGCCCTTCGGCTGCGACGATCGCGTCATAGGCCTTGACCACGCGCTCCCATCGCTTGTCGCGATCCATGGCGTAATAGCGCCCGACCACGGTGACGACCGGAACCGAGCGCGGCAGCGCGGCGGTGAACTTGGCGAGATAGTCCGCCGCCGATTGCGGCGGCGTGTCGCGGCCGTCGGTGAGCGCATGCACCACCGCCGGCACGCCGGCATCGCTGAGAATCTTGGCGAGAGCGATGGCATGATCCTGGTGCGAATGCACGCCGCCCGGCGACACAAGGCCGAGCAGATGGCAGGTGCCGCCGCTTTGCTTGAGCTTGCCGATCAAGCCCACCAGTGCCGGCGCGCGCGCGATCTCGCCACTGGCTACCGCCTCGCTGATACGCGGCAAGTCCTGCATGACGACGCGGCCGGCGCCGATATTGAGGTGGCCGACCTCAGAATTTCCCATTTGCCCGGGCGGCAGACCGACGTCGAGCCCCGAGGTGCGTAAGAATCCGTGCGGGTCGGTGGCCCAGAGACGGTTGAAGGTCGGCGTCTTCGCCTGCCGCACGGCGTTGTCGGCGATCTCTTCGCGCCAACCCCAGCCATCCAACACGACCAGCATCACCGGACGACGCTTCTGCATCGCTACGATCCTCACATACGCGTGTTTGCGCATGATCTTATCCGAAAACCGGTTCCCACTTTTCGGGATCATGCGGCCGGGTCAAAAGCGCGACGGTTGTGAGGGATCGCGGCGCCAGCGTCAACGGCTGGCCGGGGAATGGTTACGCCGCCGCCATGCCGGCTTCCCAGCCCAGCATCGCGCGCTTGCGGGTGAGGCCCCAGTGGTAGCCGGTGATGTCGCCGTTCTTGCCGACCACGCGGTGGCACGGCACCACGAAGCAGATCGGGTTCTTGCCGACCGCGGCGCCGACCGCGCGCGCGGCCTTCGGCTCGCCCACTTTGGCGGCGACGCCGGAATAGGTGACGAGCTTGCCCATCGGAATCGTCAGCAGTTTCTCCCATACGCGCACTTCGAAATCCGTTCCGATCAGCACCACGCGCAGCGGTTGGTCCGCGCGCCACAGCGCGGGATCGAAGATGCGCCGCGCGGTCGGCGCGGTGGCCGCGAAATCCTCGACGTAACGCGCTTTCGGCCAGCGCGAACGCATGTCACGCAGCGCCGCGCGCTCCTTGCCGGCGTCGGCCAGCGCCAGGCCGGCGAGCCCGCGCGGCGTGTTCATCACCAGCGCCGTGCCGAACGGGCAGGGATGGAAACCGTAGGAAATGGTGAGGCCTTCGCCGCCCGCCTTCCATTCGCCCGGCGACATCGCCTCGTGCGTGACGAACAGATCGTGCAGCCGGCCCGGTCCGGACAGGCCGACTTCGTAGGCGGTGTCGAGCACGCTCGCGGACGAGCGTAAGAGATCGCGCGCGTGGCTGAGCGTGAGGGCCTGCAGGAAGGCTTTCGGGGTGAGCCCGCACCAGCGGCGGAACAAATGATGCAGATCGGTGGCGGAAACGCCGGCGGCGTCGGCGATGGTGTCGATCTCGGGCTGCGCCCGCCAGTTGCCGCGGATATGGGCGATGGCGCGGCGCACGATGTCGTAATCCGCCGCTGCCGTCGGCAGTGGGGCGAAGCCGGGCAAGCGGTCGGCGATAGCCGGTTTTGCAAGGGTCATGGTCATGACCAGTATCTAGGCTGGGCGGCGGGACGCAACCACCCGATTCCTGACTTGCTTTCTTATCCCCCCGCAACCGGGGAGGGATTAAGGAAGCACCGTCCTTGTCACCCCGCGTTTGGCTTCGCTCAGCGCGTTGCCGAGCGCCTGTGCGAAACTGGCCTTCTCGTCGGGACCTAAGAAATTCCCGATCGCCAGCTGCTTGCCGCGCGACACCAGAAGCAGCCGCTCGACGCCGTATTCCTCGTGCACCACGCTGTCGAGCTTGACCCAGAGCGGATTAAGCACCCATTCGCGCGATGTCCCGCCCGGGCTCACTTTGCGCACCTTGAGCGCGGTCGCGGTCACCGTCACCTGCTCGTAGGCGGCGGCTTGTCGGTAGTTGAGCCGGAACGCCAAGTACAGCAGCAGCACGTCGAGGCCGAAATAACCGAACACCGGCCAGGCGCCCATCAACAGGAACGCCATGCCGGAAATGAAGCTGACGCTGCCGAATACGATCATCAGCACCAGAAAACCGATATTGCCGAGCGAGCGGTGCGGCGTGAGCACGGCCGAAAAGATCGTCGGTTCGAGTTCGCTAGTGCCGCCGATTTGAAGTTCCTGCACCATTTGCAACAAGCCCATTCAGGAACTTCAAATCGAAAGCGGCGCTAGAATCATAAACTTGCTAGTGCCCCTTTTGCTTCCGAAGTTCGTGTCAGAGGGTGCTGCAATTTATCACGAACTTCGGAAGCGGGGCACTAGTATTGTCGGCGGTCATAGCGCTGAGTATACCGGAGCAATGGCGAAAAAGTCGGCGCGAAAAACTTCGACCAAAGTCGGCAACGGCAAGACGCTCAAGCGGGCGAAGTCTGCGGCGTCCAGGCCATTGGTCATCAAGCCATTGGTCGTAAGGCCTTGGACCAATGCGCAGGTCACGGAAGCGTTCCGCCGTTTCCAGGCGGCCAGCCCGGAACCCAAGACAGAGCTGCAACACATCAATCCGTTTACGCTGCTGGTGGCTGTAGTTTTGTCGGCGCAGGCGACCGACGCTGGCGTCAACAAGGCGACGCCGGCGCTGTTCGCGGCCGCCGACACGCCGGAGAAAATGGCGGCGCTCGGCGAGGATCGCGTGCGCGAGCTGATCAAGACCATCGGGCTGTTCCGCACCAAGGCGAAGAACGTGGTTGAGCTGTCGCGCCGGCTGGTAGCTAACCACGGCGGGCAGGTGCCGCGCTCGCGCGAGGCGTTGGAGGCGCTGCCCGGGGTCGGGCGCAAGACCGCGAACGTCGTGCTCAATGTCGCCTTCGGCGAACCGACCATTGCGGTCGACACCCACATCTTCCGCGTCGGCAACCGCACGGGCATGGCGCCGGGCAAAAATCCGCTCGAGGTCGAGCAGAAGCTCGAGCAGGTGGTGCCGGCGCAATACAAGAGCCACGCCCACCATTGGCTTATTTTGCACGGGCGCTACACTTGTCTGGCGCGCAAGCCGCGGTGCGAGAGTTGCCTGATCGCGGACCTGTGCCAATGGCCGGAGAAAACGACCGCGTAAAGCGGCGTCAGGGAGAGTGCCGATGGAAGGCTCAGCCGGCGGTAAGCCCGTCGATCGCGTCGATGCGCGCGTCATTCTGGAACATGCCGGCCTGCCGCATCGCGCTGTGCTGCTGTGGCTCAATGCCAAGCCGCAGTTCCGCGACAAATTCAAACGCGACGCTATGGCCGGCACGCGCTTCTGGCGTGGCGGCACGAATCTTTTGGCCAAGCTGCCGAAGAAACCACTGCGAACGCCGGAGCAACAGTGCGCGGCGGATATCATTCTTTTGCAATGCCGCGATGCGCGCGAGCGCTTTATGGCCGCGCACGCGGCAGGCGTCTATCGCAAGCTGACCAACAGTCATGAAAAATTCTTGCGCGTCGACGAACTGGTCGACGAAGCGGCCAAACTGGTGCCCGGCCTCACGCCGACGCAACGGCAGGTCAACGCCGAAAACCACCTGATGCAGTCGGAAAAAGACGGCATCGAAATCGATCAGGGCATTTTCCTGGCGCAAGTGCTCGCGGTCCCTGACGTGGGCATGCACCTCTGTCACGCCATGCTGCGGCCGAAGATGGAATCAATCGAGCGGACGCGCGAGTTCATCAAAAACGGCGTGATCGACTTCGGCCCCGCCAAAATCGAGCGCCATGGCAAGGCCGCCGTTATAACGGTGAAAAATCCGCGCTTTCTCAATGCCGAGGACGACGAGACGCTCGCCGACACCGAAACCGCGGCCGATATCGCCATTCTCGATCCGCTGAGCGAGATCTGCGTGCTGCGCGGCGGCGTGGTCGAGCACCCGAAATACCAGGGCCGCAAGGTCTTCTCCGCCGGCATCAACTTGACCCATCTCTATCGCGGCAAGATTCCTTACCTTTGGTACATCCGCCGCGACATGGGTGTGGTGAACAAGATGCTGCGCGGCGTGGCGATGGGCGGCGCCAGCCCCGACGAAGTTTATGGCGGCACGCGCGAGAAGCCCTGGATCGCCGGGCTCGACGTCTTCGCCATCGGCGGCGGCTGCCAGTACCTGTTGGCGATGGATTACGTGGTGGCCGGCTCGGATGCCTATATGACGCTGCCCGCGCGCAAGGAGGGCATCATTCCGGGCGCCGCCAACTTAAGACTGCCGCGCTTCGTCGGCGCGCGCATCGCGCGGCAGGCGATCCTCGCCGGCCGCAGGCTTGACTGCGATTCGCCGGAAGGCCGCATGATTTGCGACAAGGTTGTGCCGCCAGATGAGGTGGACTCGACCGTCGAGCGCATGGTCGAGGAACTCACCGGTTCCGGCGTGGTCAGCGCGTCGAGCAACCGCCGCGCCTTTCGTGTCGGCGAGGAGCCGCTCGACACCTTCCGCCGCTACATGGCGGTCTATTGCCGCGAGCAGGCTTATTGCCATTTCTCACCGGCGCTGATCGCGAACCTGGAACAGCACTGGAACGCCGCGCAACGGAAGATTTGACCTTATGTCATTCCGGGGCGCGGCCTTTAGGCCGCAAGCCCGGAATCCAGGGGCCAAGTAAACAGCGCCTCATCTGTTGCTCTGGATTCCGGGTTCACGCGCTCCGCGCGTGCCCCGGAATGACAAAGCGGCTTCACCGCCGCGGCTCGATCAGCTCCAGCCGCGGGCCCGACATGCGCTTGTGGATGTGCACCATATAGGCCATGGCGAAAATCGGCGTGGCCAGATTGACCAGCGGGATCGATACGAACACTGCGATCACCATGCCGGCGAGAAAGATGTAGGGCGCGTTGGCCTTGCGCAGCGCTTTGGCCTCATGCACCGAACGAAAGCGCATGGCGGCGAACTCGAAATACTGCCGGCCGAGCAGATAGGCGTTCGCCAGAAACAGCACGATCACGCCGACCCCGGCGAAGAAGATAAACGGCAGCGCGCAGAGATAGATCACGAGCGCCAGAAGCGAGAATTTCACGCCCTCGATCGTAGCGCGCAAGATCGGCAGCGCCTTGCCCGGCGGCTCGGCCGGGTAAATGTCGCGCTCGACGGCGTCGGCCACCTCGTCGACGAAAAAGCTGCCGACGAACGCGGTCACCGCCGGCATCAGGAACAGCGCGCCAGTGATGATGCCGAGGCTCGCCATGATCGACAGCACCCAGGCGAGCGTCGCCCAGGCCGCGTGCGGTGCGACGCCCGAGGCCTGTTCGGCCCAGGTCGCGCCGCTGGCCGCCAATGCGCTGAAGATGCGGTTGAGCACGATGCCGATGATGACGATCAGCAGCAGGGCCAGGCCCACGGCCTTCATCAGCACCGCGCGCAGCGGCGGCGTGAACAGTTGCGAAAGAGCTTTGATGGCCGCGTCAAGCATGCGGACAGAGGTAAGGGGGTGGAGGCGAGAGAGCAAGGGCGGGCGGCGATTGCTGCCTTGTCATCACCGGGCTTGGCCCGGTGATCCCGCTTAGGTGCGCACTGCCATTCTAAGCGGGATGGCCGGGACAAGCCCGGCCATGACTAAGAAAAATCACTCGGCCGGCGACAGCGTGTCGGTTTCGAGCGTTTCGCTCTCGGCCGGCACCAGCGACAACAGCTCGCGGTCGTCGGCGATCGGCAGGTCGGCCCAGGCCATGGTCTTGTAGTCGAAGCCCCGCACCAAAGTCGGCTTGACCACCTCGAAATAGGGCGAGATGTCGAAATCGCGCGGGGCATAGAGCGAGGAATGGCGGATTTCCAGGATGTCCTGCCAAGCCTGTTCGCTCGCCGCGCGCGCCACCTTGGGCAGGATTGGATAGCGCACGTTTTCGAAGGCTTGTGCGATCAGCGCCGAACAGATGATGCGGGTCGGGTGACCGGAGCCGAGCGCCATCATGCGCCGGCGCCAGCGTTGCGGCATCGGCAGCGGAAACAAATAGCGCATGAGGTCGATGATGTTTTTGAGATCGTAATCGAAGCCGATGCGCTCGGCGGCATAGGCGCACACGCGCGCGCAATCGTCGTCAGTGAGTTTGGTCGGCCGGCAGATGCGGGTGTGGCAGCGGATATATTTCGACAGCGGCGCGGCCACCACGCCCTGGCCGATATTGGCTTCCACCAGCACCAGCGGCTCGCCGTCGGCGGTCTCGCGATCGCCGATCGCGCCGACATAGAGCGCCGCATGCGACCAGGTCGACTGCGTGAGATACTTGATGACGCCGGAAATGTGATTGTTGCCTTCGACCAGCAGCACGTCGCCGGGCTTGAGCGTGGCGCGCAATGCATCGGCGTCGCTCGGCGTGAAGGGCTCATAGCCCTGCGCCGGCTTTTCCAGATAATGGGCAAGAAGGCGCCCAACCCCGTCGACCATCCAGCTCATTACGCCCAGCCCCTGACGCCAGTTCTTGACGCCGCAATTCGAAATTTCGTTCCACCCACATATCTTGTTGCGCTCGAACTTAATGAGAACTCATTGCAATTTGGTTCATCCGCCACGCACCGGAGTTACCAAGCGTTAGCCATGAAATTTGCGGTGTGACGCGGGTTCGTGCAGTCTGAATGCCCCGCGCAGCAAGAATTCGGATACCATATCGATGCTTAGCCGCCCGTTCATCGCACACCGAAAGGCTTGCTGATGGCCGCCCTGCCAAAGGCCCTGATCGCCTGGTCGAGCGGCAAGGACAGCGCCTGGGCGCTGCACGAGGCGCGCCGCACCAACGAATTCGACATCGTCGGCGCTTTGACGACTGTCACCGACAGCTTTGCGCGCGTGAGCATGCATGGCGTGCGCGAGGAGCTGCTGATGGCGCAACTCGACGCCGCCGGCCTGCCGGCGATTGTCGTACGGATCCCATATCCGTGTCCGAACGATATCTACGAGCGCGAGATGGCGAAGGTCGTCGCCGACGCCAAGGCGCGCGGTGTAACGCATATTATTTTCGGCGATCTCTATCTGGAGGATATCCGCGCCTATCGCGAGAAGAATCTCGCCGGCACCGGCATCACGCCGGTGTTTCCGCTCTGGCTGAAGCCGACCGATGCGCTGGCGCGCGACATGATAGACGGCGGCGTGGAGGCGCATCTCGCGGTGGTGGACATGACGAAATTGCCGGCCGCATTCGCCGGCCGCCGGTTCGATGCCGGATTGCTCGGCGCGCTGCCCGCCGGCAGCGACCCTTGCGGCGAGAACGGCGAATTCCACACTTTCGTGTCGGCCGGGCCGATGCTGGCGCGCAAAATTCCGGTCACGGTCGGCGAGACCGTCGAGCGCGACGGTTTTGCCTTTGCGGACCTGCTGCCGGCGTGAACCATCTTGTCGTCACCGGGCTTGTCCCGGTGACCCCGCTTAGGATGGCAAAGTATTTACGCCCCTTATCGGGATGGCCGGGACAAGCCCGGCCATGACAAAAAAGAAACTACCCCCGTAGTACCCCGCCGGTTTTCCTGGCGACCTCGGCGACGATTTTCTGCCCGAGCGCGTCGATCTCGGCGTCGGTCATGGTCTTTTCGCGCGGCTGCATGGTGACCGAAATGGCGATCGATTTCTTGCCAGGATCGATGCCCTTGCCTTCGTAGAGGTCGAACACGGTGACGCCCACGATCAGCTTCTTGTCGACGCCCTGCGCGGCGCGCACGATGTCGGCGGCCTTCACGCTGTTCTCCACCACAAAGGCGAAATCGCGCTCGACCGGCTGGAACGGCGATAGTTCGAGCATGGGCTTAGCGCGCGTGGCCTTGGCCTTCGGTTCGGGGATTTTTTCCAGAATAACTTCGAACGCCACCAGCGGCCCATCGGCCTTGAGCGCGGCCAGCGCGCGCGGATGCAGTTCGCCGAAATAGCCGAGCACGTTCTGCGGGCCGATCTGGATGGTGCCGGAGCGGCCCGGATGAAACCAGGCCGGCCCGCCGGGAACCACCTGCAGCGCCTGCATCGGCGCGCCGGCAGCGGCCAGCACCGCGAAGGCGTCGGCCTTGGCGTCGAACACGTCGACCGGTTCGGCCTTGCTCGACCAGTGGCGGCCGATGCCGGAGGCTTTAGCAAGCCCGTGGCGCAGGCCACCGGCGGCGGTGAGCTGGTCCTGTGGCTGGTCGCCCTTGAAGATTTGTCCGACCTCGAACAGCGCCGCGTCGGCGCTGCCGCGGTCGGCATTGCGTTGCGCCGCCATCACCAGGCCGGGAATGAGGCTCGGCCGCATGTCGGAAAGCTCGGCCGCGATCGGATTGGCCAGCGCCAAAGCCGCGCCGCCGCCGCCGAACAGCTCGGCCTCGCGCTTCGACACGAACGACCAGGTGACGGCCTCCACCATGGCGCGCGCGGCGAGCGCGCGCTTTGCCTTGCGGGTGCGGTTCTGGATCGGCGTGAGCACGGGTTTGCGCGCATGTCCGCCGCGCGGGAATGGCGTCGACGGGACCTGGTCGACGCCGACGATGCGCACCAGCTCCTCGACGATGTCGGCGCGGCCATGCACGTCCGGCCGCCAGGACGGCACCGCGACCTTGACCTTGTCGGCCTGGCCGGCGGCGAAGAAGCCGAGCTTCTCCAGCACGCGGCGCACCTCGGTAAGCGGCAGCTTGATGCCGGCGAGCCGCGGCAATTCGCTCAAGGGAAAATCGATGATCGTTTCCTTCGGCGTCGGATCGCCGGCCACCACGATCTCGGAAGCTTCGCCGCCGCACAGATCGACCACCATTTGCGTGGCGAGCTCGAGGCCCGGCAGCATGAAATTCGGATCGACGCCGCGCTCGAAGCGATAGCGCGCGTCGGAATTGATGCCGAGCTTGCGGCCGGTCTGCGCGATGTTGAACGCGTCCCACAGCGCCGATTCGATCAGTACGTCGGTGGTCGTCTCCGAGCACCCGGTGGCCTCGCCGCCCATGATGCCGGCGAGCGATTCGACGCCCTTTTCGTCGGCGATCACGCAGGTGGCCTGGTCGAGCGTGTAGGTCTTGCCGTCGAGCGCGAGCAGCGTCTCGCCGTTCTGCGCGCGCCGCACGGTGAGATTGCCATGCACCTTGGCGGCGTCGAACACATGCAGCGGGCGGCCGCGGTCAAAGGTGATGAAATTGGTGATGTCGACCAGCGCGTTGATCGGCCGCAGGCCGATCGCCGTAAGGCGCTTTTGCAGCCAGTCGGGCGAGGGACCGTTCTTGACGCCTTTGACCAGGCGCAGGCCGAAGGCCGGGCAGAGCGAGGGGGTCGCCCCAAAATCGAGCGTGACCTTGACCGGGCAGGGGAAGGTGCCCTTCACCGGCTTGGGCGGGCGGTCCTTGAAGGCGCCGATGGAGGTGGCGCCGAGGTCGCGCGCGATACCGTTGACGCCGTTGCAGTCGGGGCGGTTGGGCGTGAGATTGATATCGATCACCGGCTCGCTGATGCCGGCCCATTCGACATAGGATTTGCCGACCGGCGCGTCGGCGGGCAGTTCGATGATGCCGTCGTGATCGTCGGAAATCATCAACTCGGCCGCCGAGCACAGCATGCCGCGGCTTTCGACGCCGCGGATGGTGCCGACCGTCAGCGTGATGTTCTTACCCGGGATGAAGGTGCCAGGCGCCGCGAACACGCCCTTCATGCCGCCGCGCGCATTGGGCGCGCCGCACACGACCTGGATCGGCTTACCGTCGCCGATATCGACCATGCAGACGCGCAGGCGATCGGCGTTCGGGTGTTTCTCGGCGGAGATGACATTGGCGATGACGAAGGGCTTGAGCAGCGCCGCCTTGTCCTCGACGGCTTCGACCTCGAGCCCGATCATGGTGAGCTTGTCAACGACGGCGTTAAGCGCCTCGTCGGTGTCGAGGTGCTCTTTCAGCCAGGGCAGGGTGAACTTCATTGTTGGCTCTGCTCCGATTTCCCTTCCTGAGATTTCTTAATAGGAGTCAATCGGAAGAAGAAAAGTTGGACAGGTGATCTCTGAAGACCTAACTCTTTGCGCAATTCGATCTGAAAGTCTCTCAACAGAACAGTTGTATCGCTAGAGTTTTTGGACACCATCTCATCAGTAAAAGTCTTTGCTAGTTTGATTTGCGACGGGCTGCCGAATAGTTGAATGTCAACTATTGCCTTCTCGAGGCCTTGCGATTTTCGCTCTATGCTGGTCCCGACTCGACTTCCCTCTTCAAGATTTTGCCAAGCTTCGATGAGATACTTTAGTGAGAATTCTTGACGTTTCTGGGCTCGCCCCCTTCGTCTCGTAAATAAATGCGTGGTTGCGCTGCCGATCACCGCGCCTAGTAGGCCGCTAGCTGCGGGAATTAAAATTGATAACAATGTTATTTCTGCCATGCTTGCGAAGAGCTAACTCGATAGCCCCCCCGCCAGCGTCGGGAAATCGAGCGGCCGGAAGCCGTAATGCGCCAGCCAGCGCACGTCGGCCTCGAAGAAGGCGCGCAGGTCGTGCATGCCGTATTTCAGCATGGCGATGCGGTCGATCCCCATGCCCCAGGCAAAGCCCTGATACTCCGCCGGGTCGAGCCCGCAATTCTTCAGCACGTTCGGGTGCACCATGCCGCAGCCGAGAATCTCCAGCCAGTCCTCGCCTTCGCCGAAACGGATTTCACCCTTGTCGCGCTTGCACTGGATGTCGACTTCCAGCGACGGCTCGGTGAACGGGAAGAACGACGGGCGGAAGCGCATCTTCACGCTGTCGACCTCGAAGAACGCCTTGCAGAATTCTTCCAGGATCCATTTCAGGTGGCCGAGATGCGAACCCTTGTCGATCACCAGGCCTTCGACCTGATGGAACATCGGCGTGTGGGTCTGGTCGCTGTCGCTGCGATAGGTGCGGCCCGGGCAGATGACGCGGATCGGCGGCTTCTGCGTCAACATGGTGCGCACCTGCACCGGCGACGTATGCGTGCGCAGCAAGAGCCGCGAGCCGTCGGGCTTTGGCGGGAAATAGAAGGTGTCGTGCATCTCGCGGGCCGGATGGCCCTCGGGAAAATTCAGCTTGGTGAAGTTGTAGTCGTCGGTCTCGATGTCGGGACCTTCCGCCACCGCGAAACCCATGTCGGCGAAGATGGCGGTGAGCTCGTCGGTCACCTGGCTGATTGGATGCACGCGGCCGCTTTCGGCGGGCGCATCGCGCACCGGCAAAGTAACGTCCACCGTTTCGGTGTTGAGCCTGGCATCGAGCGCGCTGGCAGCGAGTGCGTCCTTGGCGGTGGCGATGGCCGCGCTGACGCGTTCCTTCAAGCCGTTGATCGCCGGGCCCTGCATCTTGCGCTCGTCCGGCGTCATCGCGCCGAGCGTCTTGAGCAGCGCCGACACCGAGCCGCTTTTGCCCAGCGCCGCGACGCGCAACGTCTCCAGCATCGCCTCGTCCTTGGCCGAAGCGATTGCCGCGAGCAGTTCGTTTTCCAGATGCGCGATGTCGGTCATGGCGTGACACCAGTCTCGGCGTCATGCGCGGGCTTGACCCGCGCATCCCGCTTAGGTTGGCACAGTGCCTGCCTGATCGGGATGGCCGGGACAAGCCCGGCCATGACAATGGATAGGTTTTACGCTGGTAAAGCGGCCTTGGCCTTTTCCACGATCGCCTGGAACGCCGCCGGCTCGCTGATGGCGAGATCGGACAGCACCTTGCGGTCGACGGTAATGCCGGATTTCGCCAGGCCGGCGATGAAGCGGCTGTAGTTGAGGCCGAACGGCCGCACCGCGGCGTTCAGGCGCTGGATCCACAGCGCGCGGAAGGTGCGCTTGCGCCGCTTGCGGTCGCGGAAGGCGTATTGGCCGGCCTTCTCGACCGCCTGCTTGGCGATGCGGATAGTGTTCTTGCGGCGGCCGTAATAGCCCTTGGCGGCCTTGAAAACTTTCTTGTGCTTGGCGTGTGCGGTGACGCCACGTTTGACGCGGGCCATGGGAAATCTCCTTGCAGTTGGTGCGAATTCTCGACGGGAACATGCGGCCGCGTGTCGGCCGGAAATACCGATCAGCCGTTAGGCAGAAAGTATTTCTTGATGTTGTCGCCGTCGGTCTTGAACAGCACCTTCGTGCCGCGATGTTCGCGGATCTGCTTGGTGGTCCGCTTGATCATGCCGTGGCGCTTGCCGGACTGCTGGAATTTCACCTTGCCGGTCGCGGTGATCTTGAAGCGCTTTTTAGCGCCCGATTTGGTCTTCAACTTGGGCATTTTGCTCTCCTCAACGGCGCGACATGGGGCGCGAGGCCCCACTTGGCCGAGATGTGCTCTTGCAGACCTAAGTCCTTGAGCGGGTGCTCGGAATTGAGCTTTTGGTCGCCGCCACGGCAGCCCTAACCAGCCGGGCGGCGAGAGGGCGGCGTTATGGCAGAGGCGGCCCGCGCTTGCAACCGAACCTTCGGCACGGCCGTTAACCTCTTGTTTCAGGGCCCTTTGGTATCAGGCTCCTGAATCAGCCCCATAGAGAGGTCGTGGTCATGCGCCGCGTGATGAATTCGGTGATCTTTTCGGCGTTTCTGGCCGGCACGGCCTTGCTGGGCCCGTCGCCCGCCGCTTATGCCGCCGTCCGGGACGGCAACTGGAGCGTCCTGATCATCACCGAAAAGGGCGAATGCGACCGCGGCTACCGTTATGAAGTGAAGGTCGCGAATGGCCGGGTCAGCTATCGCGGCGACTCTGGCATCGACCTCGCCGGCAGCGTCGCGCCCGATGGCGCGACCAAAGTCAGCGTCAAGGTCGGCGACAAGGGCGCCAGCGGCACCGGCCATCTGTCCGGCCGCACCGGCGCCGGCGTTTGGCGCGGGGTCGGCGCCTACGGCAGCTGCGCCGGCCGCTGGGAAGCGGAGCTCGAGTAACGCAAAACGCCGCCCGCGTGCAGCGAGCGGCGCTCATTCCAATTTGTCATTCCGGCCGAGCCGCGCGAGCGGCGAGAGCCGGAATCCATAACCCCGGTGCGTGATTATGGATTCCGGGTTCGCGGGCTCACGCCCGCGCCCCGGAATGACATGTGAGAATTCAGCGCGGCGCCAGCAGCATGACCATCTGCCGGCCTTCAAACCGCGGCTCCGATTCGATCTTGGCGATCGGCGCGGTGTCTTCCTTCACGCGATTGAGCAGTTTGTAGCCGAGTTCCTGGTGCGCCATTTCGCGGCCACGGAAGCGCAAGGTGATCTTGACCTTGTCGCCCTCTTCGAAGAAGCGCTTCATCGAACGCATCTTCACGTCGTAGTCGTGGTCGTCGATCATCGGCCGGAGCTTGATCTCCTTGATCTCGACGACTTTTTGTTTTTTGCGGGCTTCGGCGGCTTTTTTCTGCGCCTGGAATTTGTACTTGCCGTAATCCAGGACCTTGCAGACGGGCGGCGTGGAGTTCGGGGCGATCTCAACCAGATCAAGCCCCGCGGCCTGCGCCATTTCTAGCGCGGTTTGAATTGGTGTAGGGCCGTGATTGTGGCCAGTGGCATCGATCAGCTGTACCTCGCGGACGCGGATCTCCTCGTTAATGCGCGGGCCGTCCTTTTGGGCGGGCAGCGCGGACTTCATCGGACGACGAATGGCTTTTTTCTCCTCAAGCTGTTGCGACGTTATTTTTGCGCATGATCATTTCCGAAAACCGGTTTCCACCCCCGTTCAAGTCGCGGGGAGGCTTTTCGGGATCATGCGCGGCCAAGACGCCCATAAGCGCCTCGGTAAATGAAAGATTGGTAGAAACGGCGAATAAGTCAACGTGGTTCCGCCGATAGTGCCAATAGAAATGACCGAATTCGCAGTCAAATCATTCAAATACCTCTAATTTTGTCGCAATACGGTAGTCGGGGCGGGCGCTTTGTCGCGGCCTGTGATCTCGCCATAAAGCCGCAGCGTCTGCTCGGCGACCGCGCCCGCATTGAAATGGTCGAGCACCCAGTCGCGGCCGCGCGCGCCCATGGCGCGGCGGGCCGGCTCCGGCAGGGCGAACAACCGCAGCAAAGTCGCCGCCAGCGCCGCGTCGTCGCCGGCATGGAAGCGCAAGCCGGTAATGCGGCTCTCCGGCACCGCCGGCGGCGTGAGCACGACATCCGGCCCGGCGCCGAGGTCAGACACGACCACCGGCCGCGCCATCGCCTGCGCCTCCAGGATCGCCCGTTGCAGCCCTTCCGGCTGCACCGCTGCCGACACCACGACCGCGGCGGCGGCGTAGGCGGCCGGCATGTCGGCGACCGGCGCCGCCATGCGGACCACGTCCATGGTGCCGGTGGCCAGTACCAGGTCCCACAGCTCGCCGGTGTAATGGGTGCGGCCGCGGTCCTCGCCGACGAACACGCACAAGAAATCCTTGAAGCCCATTTCCTTCAGCCGCTTCGCCGCCTTCACCACCACATGATGGCCCTTGCGGCGTACGATGCGGCCGGCGATCAGGATCACCTTGGTGTCGCGCTTGACGCCCCAGGCATGACGCGTCGCCTCGATACGCTCGTGCGCGACCTCGGCCGGGTCGAAGCGCTCGACGTCGATGCTCGACGGCACGATCGCGATGCGCTCCCATGGTGTGCCGTAGCGGTCGTTGATCAATTGCGCGATCTGCTCGCTCACCGCCACCACGCGATCGCCGCGCGCCATGACGCCGTTGTACAGATGCTTGAAGATGTTCTGGTCGCGAAAGCCCTTGTACCAGCTCGTCATGAACGGAATGCCGCGCAGGCGTGCGGCGAGCAAGGCGCTCCAGGCCGCCGAGCGGCCGAGCGCATGGATCGCGCCGCACTTGCGCTCGCGCGCGATCCGGTTCAGCGCGATGGCGTTGCGCAGCATGCGGAACGGATTGTTGCTGGCGAGATCAAGCGCGATGAATTCGCCACCAGCCGCGGTCGCGTCGGCGACCAGCCGTCCGGCCTGCGACGCCACGACGGCGCGGTGGCCTGCTTGCTCAAGGATGCGCACCAGTCCGAGCGCGCCGACATCGGCCGCGCCGACATCGAGGGTTGGCACGACGATGAGCACGCTGATCGGGTCGCGCGCCGGCTGGGTGCGCGTCTTGTCGGTGGCGGGTTCGGCTGTATCGCCGCGCGCAACCACGGAGGGGCGGTCCTCGACGGCCGGCCTTTCGGGCGCAGACAAACTCGACATTCCGTTTTACGACCTCGAAAACACCGGCGTCAGACGTCGCGAGCCTGCAGCGAGGTATAAACGCCGCAAATGGCTTCAGCAACGCCGGGACCCCTTGCATATCGGCCCGGCTTGCGGCGAGAAGGTGTCGGAACCGACATCGCGGTCATTGCATAGCAAAATCCGGCCCAAACCCATGAGCGAAGCGCGCCTGACTTCCCTGGAAATCGAATCGCCGCCGCCGGCGCGGACCATCGCCGTCCGCGTGCGCGAGGGCAAGAGTGAGATTAAGAGCCCGGGCCTGTT
This sequence comes from uncultured Alphaproteobacteria bacterium, assembly GCA_963786025.1. Lineage (GTDB taxonomy): Bacteria > Pseudomonadota > Alphaproteobacteria > Rhizobiales > Xanthobacteraceae > Pseudolabrys. Next base: position 142,260 of record CAWAXK010000033.1, on the reverse strand, counting down.
CTGGCTGGGCGGCTTCATGTCCGACATGAAGGGCACCAAGGCGCAGGCGCTCGATAGCTGGGCCGAGGCGCAAGGCCGCGCCTGCCTGCGCTTCGACTATTCCGGCCACGGCGAATCGGGCGGCGCCTTCAGTGAGGGCACGATCGGCCACTGGCTGGAAGAAAGCATCGCGGTCTACGCCAAATTCGCGCAAGGCCCGCAGGTAATCGTGGGCTCGTCCATGGGCGGCTGGCTGGGGCTGCTGCTGGCGCGCGAATTGAAAAACCGCGACGGCGCACCACCGATCGCCGGCATGGTGCTGATCGCGCCGGCGGTGGATTTCACCGAGGCGCTGATGTGGAAAAACTTCACCGACGCGATCAAGCGCGAAATCGAGGAGAAAGGCGTCTGGCTGCGACCATCGCAATATTCGGAAGGACCTTATCCAATCACCCGTGGCCTGATCGAGGATGGCCGCAAGCATCTGCTGCTCGGCGGCCTGATCGAGACCGGCTGCCCGGTGCATATCCTGCAAGGCGTGCAGGACCCCGACGTGCCGTGGCGGCACGCGGTCGAGCTGGTGTCGCGCTTTGCGCGCGACGACGTCGTGCTCACGCTGATCAAGGACGGCGACCACCGGCTGTCGCGGCCGGAGGACATCGAGCGGTTGCTCGCGGCGGTGAAGGAATTTTAGTTTTTGTCGTCACCGGGCTTGTCCCGGTGCTCCCGCTTTGGAGAGCACGGTGCCTCCCTAAGCGGGATGGCCGGGACAAGCCCGGCCATGACAACTAAACCATTGCCGCGGCCCACTCGTCGTTCACGGCGTCATCCGCATCGAATTTTCTTAGCGCCAAAAGTTTCTCGCGCGGAAGTAATTTTCCCAGCGCCCACACCGCGGCGCCGCGCACCAAAGGCGAGACGTCATCGAGCAGACGCTCGGCTTCGACGCCAAGCGCAGCGTCGCCCGAATTGCCGATGGCGATGAGCACGTTGCGCACAAAGCGGTCGCGGCCGGTGCGCTTGATCGAGGTCTTGGCAAACAGCGACCGGAATTGTGTGTCGTCGAGACGCGCCAATTCCGCTAGCGCGGGAGCGCGCAAACTCTCGCGCGCGGCGAGCTTGGCTTCGCGCCCTTGCACCGCGAATTTGTTCCACGGGCAGACTGCGAGGCAATCGTCGCAGCCGTAAATGTGGTTGCCCATCAGCGGACGCAAATCGCGCGGGATCGGTCCCTTGTGCTCGATGGTCAGATACGAAATGCAGCGCCGCGCATCGAGCCGGTAGGGTTCCGGGAACGCCGCGGTCGGACAAATGTCGAGGCAGGCGTGGCAGCTGCCGCAATTGTCCGGCTCGGCCGCGTCGGCCGGCAGCTCGAGCGTGGTGAAAATCGAACCGAGAAAAAGCCACGAGCCGAATTGGCGCGACACCAGATTGGTGTGTTTGCCTTGCCAGCCGAGACCGGCTTTGGCGGCGAGCGGCTTTTCCATCACCGCCGCCGTATCGACGAACACTTTCACCTCGCCGCCGGCATTCGCGACCAGCCAGTGCGCGACGTCTTTCAGCCGTGACTTGATCAACTCGTGATAGTCGTCGCCCTTGGCGTAGGTTGAAATCGCGGCGCGGTCCTCGCGCTTGAGGATCGCCAGCGGATCTTCATCCGGCCCGTAATTCAGCCCCAGCATGATCACCGAGCGCACGTCCGGCCACAATGCCAAGGGCGAGGCGCGCCGCTCGGCGGTGCTTGCCATCCAGACCATATCGCCATGCGCGCCGTCGGCGAGAAAACGCTCGAGCCGCGCTTTGGCTTCTGGCACCGCATCGGGACGTGTGACGCCGGCGCCATCGAAGCCGCACGCACGCGCCTGCGCGACGAGAGCTTCCTTGATCTTATCGGGGTCGGTCAGAAGTCGAGGTTGGCGTAGCTGTCGGCCGGCGGCAGTCCGGCCAGCGTGTCGGCCAGAATCGCGCGGAACGACGGCCGCGACTTCACCCGCGCGTACCAGTTCTTGGCGGCTTCGTCTGCGTTCCACGGCACATCGCCCAGGTAATCGGCGGCGGACAGATGCGCCGCCGCGGCAAGGTCGGCCAAGCTCAGCCGGTCGCCGGCAAGCCAATCGCGCGTGCGCACCAGCCAGCCGATATAGGCTAGATGATAGCGGATATTATGGCGGGCGGCGCGCATCGCGTCGGTGTCCGGTGGCCCGCCGCCTTGATCCAGCGTCATATGCCGTTTGAACACGCGCTCGTTCACCAGCGGGCCGCTGGCCTCGACATGGAATTTGTCGTTGAACCAGCTCGCCAGGCGCCGTACCTCGACCCGTTCGCCGGCCGTCGCCGGCAGCAGGCGGTCCTCGCTGCGCTCCGGCGGCAGCGTCTCCTCGATATATTCCGCGATGATAGTCGCGCCCGGGATCGCTGGCTGGCCGTCTTCCACCAGCACGGGGATGGTCCCGGCCGGATTGAGCAGCAGGAACTCCTCGCGCCGTTCCCAGAACCGTTCCTCCAGCAGGCGCGTTGGGATGCCGTATTCGCCGAGGATCAGGCGCACGTAACGCGAATGCGGGCAAAGCGGTTGATGGAACAGTGTGCGCATGGGTTTCCGGTTAGGCAGCTGAGGCCGCGGCGGGAATCGGTCGATGCACTATAGAAATCTGAACCGTTGGAGCAATGAAAGCGGAGCAAATTAATGGCGGTTACAACTTTTTTCGTTGCCCCCATGATGGCATTGCGCCAAAAGCGCAGGCCTTAGCGATTCCCGCCTCAGTATAAACGCGCCGACCCTACCGGAGCAGGCCCCATGACCCTTCACGCCATTCAAGCGGCCGGTCTGATTTCGTCGAATATCGACCTGGTCAAAGCGGCCGTGCTCGGCTTCGTCGAGGGTCTGACCGAATACCTGCCGGTCTCCTCGACCGGCCACCTGCTGCTGATGGAGCGCATCCTCGGCTGGGGTGACAATGCCTTCGGCAAGTCGTTCGCCATTTTGATCCAGCTCGGCGCCATCCTGGCGCTGCTCACTATTTATTTTGGCCGGCTGTGGAATCTGGCGCGCAACATGTTCACTGACTGGGCGGCGGCGCGCTTCGTCATCGGCGTGCTGCTGGCGTTCCTGCCGGCCGCAGTGGTTGGCGCGCTCGCCTACCCAATCATCAAGGCCTATCTGTTCGACGTTCGCGTTGTCTGCGTTTCGCTCATCGTCGGCGGGTTCATATTGCTCTGGGTCGACCGGCTCGACCTCAAGCCGCGCTATCACGAAGCGACCGGCTTCACGCTGCCGATGTATTTCGGCATCGGCATTTGCCAATGCTTCTCCATGATTCCCGGCGTGTCGCGCGCGGGCGCGACCATCGTCAGCGCCATGTTGTTCGGCGCCGACCGCCGCTCGGCGGCGGAGTTCTCGTTCTGGCTGGCGATGCCGACCATGGTCGGCGCGTTCGCTTACGAGGCTTTCAAGGATCGCGCCGAGCTAGCGCATGCCAACATCACCTTGATCGCCGTTGGCTTCATCTGCTCGTTCATCTTCGGCTGGATCGTGGTGAAGACGTTTTTGGGCTACGTACAGCACCACACGTTCTCGCTATTCGCCTGGTGGCGAATCGTGATCGGCGCCGTCGGTCTGCTGGCGATTTATTTTTGGTAGTTGTCATTCCGGGACGCGGCCGCCGGCCGCGAGCCCGGAAGTGACATTGCCTAAGCGACGCGGCTTTTGAACTGGCCGGTCTTGCGGAAGCGCCAGAGATAGGCCGGCGCGATCGCCTCGAGCGGCTCCGGCTCGATGCCCAATCCTTGCAGCGTGCGGCCTTCGGCCTTGGCGGCTTCAGAGACCACATTGTCGGTCCGCAGCAGCTCGACCTGATCGGGCGTGAGCGGCGGCTTCGGCCAGTATTGCAGCAGCGCCGCTTTGATCTTGGCGGCGAAGAAGGGCACCGGCACCAGCAGCCGTTTGCGTTCGATCGTCGCCAGCACGTAGCGCAACAGCTGTTCGAACGTCTGCACTTCCGGGCCGCCCAATTCGTAGATGGTGCCGCCTTTGGCGTTGCCATCGACGGCGTTGGCGATCGCCGCGGCGACATCGCCGACGAAGACCGGCTGAAAACGAGTACCGCCGCCGCCGATCAGCGGCAACACCGGCGAGATGCAAGCCAGCGCGGCGAAGCGGTTGAAGAAATCGTCCTCCGGCCCGAAGATAATCGACGGCCGCATGATGACGGCCTGCGGCACCGCGGACAGTACCAGGCGTTCGGCCTCGGCCTTGGAGCGCGCATAGGCGCTCGGCGAATTCGGGTCGGCGCCGATCGCCGAGACATGCACCATACGCGCGCCATGGGCGCTCGCCGCCAGCGCCACCTGCTCGGCGCCATAGGCGTGGACGGTGTCGAATCGCTGCTTGCTGCGCTCGTACAAGAGGCCGACCAGATTGATCAGCACATCGGCGTCGCGCGCTGCCGCTTCTACCGACGGCCCGTAGCGGAGATTGGTCTGTACCGCATGGATTTGGCCGACGCGGCCGAGCGGCTGCAAATGGCCGGCAAGATCGGGGCGGCGCACCGCTACCCGGATGAGGTAGTTCCGCTTGGCCAAGGCGCGCACGACGTGGCGGCCGAGAAAACCTGAGCCGCCATAGATGGTGACGAGGGTTTCAGAATTGCTTTTGGCGGTCATTTCCGCGCTCATGGCAAAGGGGGTGAACGGTTGCGGGGATACAGGATCGGGAGCAGGCTGTACAGACCCGGACGGGGGTAGTGCCGGCCTCGAAAACCGCTTCAATTGACAAGCTGAAAGCGGCTCCGTACCTAGTCCCGGCGAGTTCTAAAGCCTTGCCCAGGTGGCGGAATTGGTAGACGCACTAGTTTCAGGTACTAGCGCCGCGAGGCGTGGAGGTTCGAGTCCTCTCCTGGGCACCAGATTTCCGAGCCGGTAACGCAATGACCATCCGCCTGCATCGCGGCGACCTGCCCAACCTCTCCGCCTACAAGGGGGCGGTGGCGATCGACACCGAGACCATGGGTCTCGATCCCAACCGCGACCGGCTCTGCGTGGTGCAGCTTTCGCCCGGCAATGGCGATGCCGACGTCGTGCAGATCGCGCCCGGCCAGAGCAAGGCGCCCAATATCGAGAAGCTGCTCGCCGACAAGTCGATTCTGAAAATCTTCCATTACGCGCGCTTCGATCTCGGCATGATGGCCAAGGCTTTCGGCGTGATGGCTGAGCCGGTCTACTGCACCAAGATCGCCTCGCGGCTGGTGCGCACCTATACCGACAAGCACGGCCTCAAGGACCTGACGCGCGAGGTGCTCGGCGTCGATCTGTCGAAGCAGCAGCAATCATCCGACTGGGGCGCCGACGCGCTGACCGACGCGCAGGTCGCCTATGCCGCGACCGACGTCCTGCACTTGCACGCGCTCAAGGAAAAGCTGGACGCGATGCTGGCGCGCGAGAGCCGCGCTGAGCTAGCGGCTGCCTGCTTCCGCTTCCTGCCCGACCGTGTGCGGCTCGATCTGGCCGGCTGGGCGGCTGAGGATATTTTTTCGCACTCCGCGTAAACTATTGTATTTAAGACTGTATTCGTCGACGGTCGGCTGCCGCGCAGGGGCCATATTCGCGCGCTAAATTGCGTAACGGGCGTAAGGTGATTTCCGAAATCGCAATCAAATGGAGCAAAATGCCGATCTTGGCATAGACCGCGTGACCACAGCCCAAACCGACCCACAGAACGGCCACGCGTATTGGACCATGAGCCGCGGCGACGGCGACCGCGCTTTTCGCGCCGCGCGCCGGCACAGTCGCGTGGTTCGCATCATGCGCGTCGCTATTCCAGTCGTAGTGGTGGTGGGCCTCACCGGTGTGTTTCTGGCCGCCTATTTCAATCCATTGCGCATGCTCGCCAAGCTGCCGGTCGACGTCGGCAATCTGGTGGTGAGCGGCACCAAGGTCACCATGGAGAAGCCGCATCTGTCCGGCTTCACCAGCGACGCGCGCTCCTACGCGCTTTCCGCCGACGCGGCCAAGCAGGACTTGACTCATCCGGACTTGCTCGAAATGAGCAATATCCTCGCCAAGGTGCAGATGCAGGACAAGAGCATGATGGAGATTTCGGCCAACACCGGCATCTATAACAGCAAGGCCGAGACCCTTAAACTTGTGCAGAACATCCTGCTCAAATCGTCCACCGGCTATAGCAGCCGGCTGAGCGAAGCGACGATCGATATCTCCAAGGGCCACGTGCTTTCCCCGAAGCCGGTTGTGGTCGAGATGCTGCAAGGCACGCTCAATGCCAACCGGCTGGAGATTTTCAATTCCGGCGAGGTAATGCGGTTCTCCGGCGGCGTGAAAATGGACGTGATGCTCGACAATGCCGTGGCGGCGCCGGCCAAGACCGGAGCCCAATGATCGTGGCCCGTCATCCTACCCTTATCGCCGCTGCGTTGCTGACCGCACTGTTGAGTTTGGCCGCTGCGCCGCTCAACGCGCAGCCATCGAAAGGACCGCCGAACGCGTTGCAGGGCTTTTCGCAGAATCGCGATCAGCCGGTGCATATCGACGCGGCGACGCTGGAAGTGCACGACAAGGACAAGGTGGCGACATTCAGCGGCGATGTGCATGTAATCCAGGGCGACACCAATCTGCGCTGCAAGAAGCTCGTGGTGTTCTACGAACAGGAAGGCGCCCCGGCCGACAAGAGCAAGAGCCTGAAGACGGATAGCCCCGGCCCCGGCGGCCAGCAGAGGATTAAGCGGCTGGAAGCGCATGGCGATGTGGTGGTGACGCAGAAGGATCAAACCGCCACCGGCGAGACCGGCATATTCGACATGAAGGCCAACACCGTCACGCTTACCGGCAAAGTGGTGATGACGCAGGGCAAGAACGTGCTGAGCGGCGACCGTCTGGTGGTCAATTTGACCAGCGGCGTTTCGCGGGTCGAATCCGGCAAGAATGGCGACGGCCGGGTGCAGGGCCTGTTCCTGCCCGCCAGCGGGCCGACCGCGGGTCAGCCCGGCGGCCCGGCGCCGCGGCCGGCGCGGCAGCCGCATTGACCGCAAGCGCCCGCCCAGCAAGGCCGGCTGCCCGCAGCTGCGAGGAATCAGCTAATGTAGCTTGCCCAACGCGGGCGGATGATTGGCCGGGAGCATGAAGCCCAACGTGGGTACCGGGTTTTGAAAAAATAATGCTCAAGCAAACAATTACCTGCGCGGCGAGGTAGCCCGGTGGATATCCTCTCGTTGTTTCGACGCCGGCCAAAACCCGCCCGCCGCAAGGTCCGGCGACCGGCCGGGCCGGTGATCCGGCAGGTCACCCCGGCGGCGGCGAGTGCGCCGGCTGCGCGCCAAGGCAACGGCGATGCGCAACCGGCGGCCAATGGCGAGCGCCGCGCCGCGGATGCTCAACAGCAGCAGGCTAGCCGCCCCGCTTATCTTGCCGTGCACGGCGTGGAGAAAAGCTTCGGCGGCCGCATGGTGGTCAGGGGCGTTACGCTCTATGTACGGCGGGGCGAAGCCGTCGGCCTGCTCGGGCCGAACGGCGCCGGCAAGACAACGGTGTTCTACATGATCACCGGCCTGATCAATGCCGACCGCGGCCGCATCGAGCTCGACGGCTATGACGTCACTTTGCTCCCGATGTACCAGCGCGCGCGCCTCGGCATCGGCTACTTGCCGCAGGAGGCCTCGATCTTTCGCGGCCTCAATGTCGAGGAAAATATCCGCGCCGTGCTCGAAATGGTGGAGCCGAACCGGCGCCGGCGCGAAGCCGACCTCAATGCGCTATTGGAAGAATTCAATATCGCACGCTTGCGCAAGACGCCGACCATCGCGCTGTCCGGCGGCGAACGCCGCCGCGTTGAGATCGCGCGCGCGCTGGCGACGCGGCCGAGCTACATGCTGCTGGACGAGCCGTTCGCCGGCATCGACCCGATCGCGGTCGGCGACATCCAGGCGCTGGTGCGCCACCTCACCAATCGCGGCATCGGCGTTCTGATCACCGATCACAATGTGCGTGAGACGTTGGGTCTGACCGACCGCGCCTACATCATCTATTCCGGTTCCGTGTTGATGGAGGGGCGCGCCGAGGACATCGTCAACAACCCCGACGTGCGGCGGCTCTATCTGGGCGAGGAATTCAAGCTCTAGCCCGGTTTTCCCGCACAAAATTTGTGCATTGCCGCAGTGCGGAATCGCATACCGCTGGCGGGAAAGACCTGCTATAAGTAAAAACAAGCAAGAATCGGACCAGTTTCCGCCGGGAAACCTCTATGGCGTTGTCACAACGACTCGAGTTCCGCCAGACCCAAGCCCTGGTGATGACGCCGCAGCTGATGCAGGCCATCAAGCTGCTGCAACTCTCCAGCCTTGACCTTGCGGCTTACGTCGACGCCGAGCTGGAAAAGAACCCGCTGCTGGAGCGCGCCAGCGACGGCGACGACGCGCCGGCCGAGGCGGCCGAGCCGGAAGGCTCCGCGTCCGAAAGCGCAGAGGGCGGCGAGGACGCCGCGCCCACCCCCGACTGGATCGGCGAGGACATGGAAACCAGCCGTACCTCCATGGAAGAGGGGCTTGGCACCGAACTCGAGAATGTTTTCCCGGACGACGGCGGCGAAAAGCGCGCGGCGCCGGAAACCCCGCCGCCGGCCTATTCGGAATGGTCGGGCGCAGGCAGCCAAAGCGGCGCGGAGGGCGACTACAATTTGGAAGCCTTTGTCACCGCCGAAATCACGCTGGCCGCTCATCTTGCCGAACAAATGGCGCTGGCGATTTCCGATCCAGCCGGCCGCATGATCGGGCAATACCTGATCGATATGGTGGACGAAGCCGGCTACCTCGGCGGCGATCTCGACGCCGTCGCCGAGAAGCTCGGCGCGCCGCGCGCGGAGGTCGAGGCCGTCCTCGCCATCCTGCAGACGCTCGATCCGCCCGGCGTCTGTGCGCGCAACCTCACCGAATGCCTTGCCCTCCAGCTCAAGGACCGCGACCGCTTCGATCCGGCGATGCGCACACTGGTCGAGCATCTCGATCTCTTGGCCAAGCGCGACCTCGCCGCCTTGCGCCGCTTGTGCGGCGTCAACGAGGAGGATCTCACCGACATGATCGCCGAGATCCGCAATCTCAATCCCAAGCCCGGTCTCGCTTTCGGCTCGACCATGGTGCAGCCGATCGTGCCGGATGTGTATGTGCGGGCGGCATCCGACGGCTCCTGGCAGGTCGAGCTCAATTCCGACACGCTGCCGAAAGTCCTCATCAGCCAAAGATATTACGCGCAAGTGTCGAAGACCGTGCGCAACGAAAAAGACAAGACCTATATGGCCGATTGTCTGCAGACCGCGACCTGGCTGGTGCGTGCGCTCGACCAGCGCGCCAAGACCATTCTCAAAGTGTCGAGCGAGATCGTGCGCCAGCAGGACGCGTTCTTCGCCAAGGGTGTGCAGCACTTGCGGCCGCTCAATCTCAAGACCGTCGCCGACGCCATCAGCATGCACGAGTCGACCGTCTCGCGCGTGACCGCCAACAAATACATGGCGACCACGCGCGGCATCTTCGAGCTGAAATATTTCTTCACGTCGTCGATCGCATCCGCCGACGGCGGCGAGGCGCATTCGGCCGAAGCCGTGCGCGATCGCATCCGCCATTTGATCGATGCCGAGACGCCCGCCGAGGTGCTGTCGGACGATACGATCGTCGACAGACTGCGCGAGGCCGGTATCGACATCGCGCGCCGCACGGTCGCCAAGTACCGCGAAGCGATGCGCATTCCGTCGTCAGTGCAGCGCCGGCGCGAAAAGCTGGCGGCGGCGCTGTAACTGCCTGGCGGCGCATTGACCTTTAGTGGGACATTCCCTAGCTGAAATAACGAGCCGAACGGAAAATTGGAGCCAAACCAATGCCTTTGCGGGTTTCCGGCAAGAACATCAACATCGGCGTGGCGCTGCGGCAGCGAATCGTCGACCGTGTCGAAGAGGCGATGTCGAAATATTTCCCGGGCGGCTATTCCGGACACGCCACCGTCGGCAAAGACGGCTTCGGATTTCACACAGAATGCGTGTTGCATCTGGATTCCGGCACGCTGCTGGAAGCCGAGGGAATGGCGGCCGACGCCTATGAAAGCGCCGATCAGGCCGCGATCCACATCGAAAAGCGGCTGCGGCGCTATAAGCGCCGCCGTACCCAACGCAGCAGCTGAAAATACGGAAAAGATGCAAGAAAAAGGGGCAAGCGGTGCCCGGGCCCGGGCATTGACGCCGCCACGGACCCTCCTTATGGTCCGCCGCCTTCAACACCCCTTGCAATTTCGCGCTGCCTGTACCGATCATTGGCCATGTCCATGACGCTCACCGATCTCGTCGCGCCCAATGCGATTGTTCCGGCGCTCAAGGTCAACAACAAGAAGCAAGCGATCCAGGAACTCGCCGCCCGCGCGGCCGAGCTCACGGGTCAGAGCGAGCGTGCGATTCTGGAAATTCTGCTGCAGCGCGAGAAGCTCGGATCAACCGCGGTCGGCAACGGCATCGCCATTCCGCATGGCAAGCTGCCCAAGCTCGGCCGCCTGTTCGGATTATTCGCGCGGCTGGAGCGGCCGATCGATTTCGAAGCGCTCGACGGCCAGCCGGTCGATCTGATTTTTCTGCTGTTGGCGCCGGAAGCCGCCGGTGCCGATCATCTCAAGGCGCTCGCCCGCGTCGCGCGCATGCTGCGCGACCCCGAGATCGCACGCAAGCTGCGCGACTCGGGCGATGCCGACGCGCTCTATGCCGTACTGGCGATGCCGGCGGCAAGCAGCGCGGCGTAACCGAAGCTGTCATCCCCGCGAAGGCGGGGACTCAGTATTCACAGTCTTTCGGAATTAAATCAGCGCCAGCGATTACTGGATGCCCGCTTGCGCGGGCATGACAGCAATCATTCAGTGCACGCTGACCGCCTCGAGCTCCTGGCTCCAGGCATTGGCGAGCGCGGCTTCGCGCGTGTCGGTCAGCATGATCGGCGTGCCGTCCGCGCTGTGCAAGGTGAACAGCTTGATGCCGGGCTCGATCTTCGGCGCCTGCGGGAACAGGTTGGCGACGTCCTCGGAATTGATCGCCCTGACGTAAGCCAGGCGGCCGTCGCCGAGATGCGCCAACGCTTCCTGCGTGATTGCCGGGTTGATGGTGTTCGTTTCAGTCATCTTGTTCATGGCCCTCGACTCCTTTGATTGAACGCTCGACGCGGTCGAGTCCTGTTTTCACGAATGCGTCATTCCTGCTCGTGGATGAGTATCGTCTTCACAATCCGCTCGGCTTGCGGCCGCACCAGATCGATCGACAACAGCCCGTTCTTCAGGTCGGCGCCCAACACCTCCATGCCGTCCGCCAGCACGAAGGTGCGCTGGAATTGACGCGCGGCGATGCCGCGATGGAGATATTGGCGGCTTTTGTCATCCTGCTGCCGCCCGCGGATCACCAGCTGACTTTCCTCGACGCAGACGTCGAGTTGGTCGCGGGTGAAGCCGGCGACGGCAAGCGTGATGCGCAGCCGCTCCGGGCATTGCCCATCGCGCGCCAGCCGTTCGATGTTGTAGGGCGGGTAGCCGTCGGCCCCCTTGGCGACGCGGTCGAGCACGCGCTCGATCTCGTCGAAGCCCAACAGAAACGGGCTGGATAGTGACGGAACTCGTGACATGGTCTCAAAGCCCTCGCATGAAGCGACTTTGACGGGGCCCCTCGCGGGCACCCCGACCGGGCGGCAACTGCCGTCCGGTCGCCCCTAATATGGGCGGGCTGGGTTAAAGGTTCAAGAACAAGGAGAATTTGGGTTTTTCCGCTATATTTCGCCCCTAAAAGGGGCCGCCATGCCAGATCAGCCTTTTATGCCAGCCCTCACGGTGCGGGCCATCCGGGCCACGCCGGTCGAGGTCCCGCCCAAATTCATTCTCGGTACCAGCCGCGGCGCCTTCCGCCAGGTGCCGCTGCTGCTGATCGAACTTACGACCGAGGAGGGGGTCACTGGCCGCTCCTATCTGTTCTGCTATCTGCGCGCGGCGGCGCCGGCGATCATGAGCCTGCTGGGCGAAGTAGAGGCGGTGACCAAAGGCGACAAGGTCGATCCGGCCGCGCTGTGGAGCAAGCTGGCGGGCCGCTTCGCTCTGATCGGCGTGCAGGGTATCGTGCGCATGGCGATGGCCGGCTTCGACGTCGCCTGCTGGGACGCGGCCGCGATTGCCGCCCGTCTGCCGCTCGCGCGCATGCTCGGCGCCGCGCCGAAGCCGATCCCCGCCTATAACAGTTGCGGCCTCGGCCCGATGGACGATCCCGGCGCGCTCGCCGCCGAGGCCGAGAAGCTGCTCGCGGTCGGCAGTTTTCGCGCGGTCAAGCTGCGCCTTGGCTATGCGACGCTGGAACAGGATATCGCCGCGGTGCACGCGGTGCGCAAACGCATCGGCGGCGATGTGCAACTGATGGTCGATTATAATCAGGCGCTCTCGGTCGACGAGGCGCTGGTACGCGGCCGCGCGCTCGACGCGGAAGATATTTATTGGCTGGAGGAGCCGATCCGCCACGACGACTATGCCGGCGCCGCGCGGCTCGCGCGCGAGCTCAAAACGCCGATCCAGATCGGCGAGAATTTTTCGCTGTCGGCTGGCATGGCGGCCGCGCTTAAGCAGGCCAAGCCTGATTATGTGATGCCCGATCTCGAACGCATCGGCGGCGTCACCGGCTGGCGGCAGGCGGCGGAGCTGGCCACCGCTGACCGCATCAAGATGTCGTCGCATCTGTTTCCGGAAGTGAGCGCGCATCTGCTCGCCGCCACGCCGACCGGCCATTACCTAGAATATGTCGACTGGGCGAACGTGCTGGTGCAGGAGCCGCTTAAGATCATCGATGGCCAGGCGATCGTCCCCGAGCGTCCAGGCCATGGCATGGTGTGGAACGCGGACGCGGTCGAGCATTACCGCATGCGCTAAGCGCCCGGGCTACACTCCGTTCATTCCCGCGAACGCGGGAATCCAGAGCCACAATCACGATCCGGCTGTTTTGCGCTGGGTCCCTGCTTGCGCGGGGACGAGCGAATGTTGGCAATCTAAATCTTCAGCTTGAACAATTTGATCGCGTTGCCGCGCCCGATCTTGGCGCGGTCGGCCTCGCTGATCTCCGCCTTGTCGAACCACTGGCAGCCTTCGCCCACGTCCTCGAACGGCCAATCGACCGAGAACATCACGCGCTCGGCGCCCATCTCGGTCATGGCGTTGATCAGCGACGGGGTGTGGAAGTTGCCCGAGGTTGTGAGATGGAAGTGCTTGCGGAAATAATGGCCGACGCCGTGCTTGGCCGCGTATTTGTGCGGCGCCTTCATCCAGCCGTTGCGGCCGTCGATGCGCCAGAGCTGTACCGGGATGCCCTCGCCGAGATGACCGAGCACCATTTTCAGGCTCGGGTGCTCGTCGAACAGTCCGCTGCCGATCAGGCGCAGCGCATGCACCGCGGTCTCCGCCGAGAACGCCCAGTTCGGCCCGAGCAGCCAGGAATGACCTTCGTATTGCCTGTTCCAACTCGGCAACGGATTGCGCGGATGCAGATAGAACGGCACGTCGAGCGCCTCGACCGTACGCCAGAACGGCCGGTACTGCGGCAAGTCGTAATAGGTCACGTTGTCCGGCGTCGCGATTTGCGAGAAGCCGTTGACCAGCGCGCCGACAAAGCCAAGCTCCTTGACGCAGCGGGTGAGCTCGGCAGAGGCGGCTTCCGGGTCCTGCATTGGCAGCGCGGCAAAGGCGGCAAAGCGATCGGGCCGTTTGCGGCATTCTTCGGCCAGCGCGTCATTTGCTTGTTTCGCCACCGCGATCGCCCGCTTGACGTCGTGGATCGCCTGCACCGCCGGCGCGTTCAGCGACAGGATCATCATCTCGACGCCGTGTCTGTCCATTTCGCGCAGGCGCATGTCCTGCACGTCGAGCAGGCGCGGACCGAGATCGTTCCACACATGCGCACCGAACACCTGCGAATCGCCGAGCGTCGGTTCGATGGCGACGTGTTCCTCGAGCGCGATCTTGCCTTGCATTGCGTGTCTCTCCCCGTGGCTTTTCCGGCATCATGCAATGGCGCGGTGGCGGCTGTCAGCAGCGCTACGCTGAAATAAAAAAGCCGCCCCGGTGGGCGGCTTGCCGAGCCGTAGCTCGCGAAGCGAGCGAAGGCTGGTGGAGCCAGGCGGGATCGAACCGCCGACCTCGTGAATGCCATTCACGCGCTCTCCCATCTGAGCTATGGCCCCAATTCGCAAATCTTCTTACCGCATTTTTGGGAAATGCGTGCGCGAAGCGTCAGGTCTCCTCTTCCTTTTCGATGGTCTCGCCGATGATATCGGTCACATCGGGGTCGCCTTCTTCCTCTTCCTCGATGAAAGCGGCATCGTCGAGACTCTCGTCGATCTCGACGTCTTCGGCGTCTCCTGCCGCGGCCGCGCCTTCCGCCGCCGTCTTCTTGCCCTGCTGTTCGGCCTCGGCGTCCTCGAGCGAGACGAATTCGGCATCCGCCGTCTCGGGCGCGATCACTTCGGGCTCGGGCGTCGGCGCGGGGCGCGCGGCAGCCGCCGGCGTGGCCGCTTCCGGCCGTGAACGCGAAGGCGCCGGAACGACGATCGGTACGACCTTGCCCGTATAGGGAGAGATCACCGGCGTCTTGCCGAGATCGTAGAACTTGCGGCCCGTTTCCGGACAGATGCGCTTGGTGCCGAGTTCAGCTTTCGCCACGGTCAGGTTCCTCAGAATAGTCGGTAAATCGGTGTTTCACTTGGCTAGTTGCAACGCCGCTGTCAATAGCGCAGGCGTGCCTTGAAAAGGTTAAAGCCCGCAGGATGACGCGCCGCGCGGACGCATGGTAGGACGGCGCGCCTAATTAAGGATGCGCCCCGTGAACTTTGCCGCTTCGACACCGCTGACCGCCCGCCGCGGTGGCCCCTTACAGGGCCGTACCCGGGTGCCGGGGGACAAATCGATCTCGCACCGGGCCCTGATTCTAGGCGCCATGACGGTCGGCGAGAGCACGGTTGCAGGCCTTTTGGAAGGCGAGGACGTGTTGCATACCGCCGAGGCGATGCGCGCGCTGGGCGCGCGGCTGGAGCGGACCCCCGAGGGCCTGTGGCGGATTCATGGCGTCGGCGTCGCCGGCTTCGCGCAGCCCGCCGGACCGCTCGATTTCGGCAATTCCGGCACCGGCTGCCGGCTGATGTTAGGCGCCGTGGCCGGTAGCCCGATCACGGCGGTCTTTGACGGTGACGCCTCCCTGCGCAAGCGCCCCATGCGCCGTATTCTCGATCCGCTGGAAAATATGGGCGCGCGCGTGCTCGACCAGGCCGAAGGCGGCCGGCTGCCGCTGACGCTGCAAGGCGCCGTCGACGCCATTCCGATCACCTACGAATCGCCGGTGCCGTCGGCGCAACTCAAGTCGGCGGTATTGCTGGCGGGCTTGGCCGCGCCGGGCGAAACCACGGTGATCGAGGCGGAGGCCACCCGCGACCATACCGAACGGCTGCTGAAACATTTCGGCGCCAAGCTGACCAGCAAGCCGCATGGTGAGCACGGCCGCCGCATCACCTTGCAGGGCCAGCCGGAGCTCGAGCCGGCCAATGTGGTGGTGCCGGCCGATCCGTCCTCGGCGGCGTTTCCGCTGGTCGCGGCTTTGCTGGTGCCGGGCTCCGATCTCATTCTCGACGCGGTGATGACCAATCCGCTGCGCACCGGCCTGCTGACCACGCTGCGCGAGATGGGCGCCAATATCGAGGCGATAGCGAAGCGCGACGACGGCGGCGAGGAGGTCGCCGATCTGCGCATCACCGCCTCGAAGCTGAAGGGCGTCGACGTGCCGGCCGAGCGCGCGCCTTCAATGATCGACGAATATCCGATCCTGGCGGTGGCCGCCTCGTTCGCGGAAGGCGTCACCCGCATGCGCGGTTTGAAGGAATTGCGCGTCAAGGAATCCGACCGGCTGGAAGCCACCGCCGCCATGCTGCGCGCCAATGGCGTGACGGTGGAGATCGAAGGCGACGATCTGATCGTGCACGGCAAGCCGGCCGTCGCAGGGGGAGGCGAAGTCGCCACCCACATGGATCACCGCATCGCCATGTCGGCGCTGGTGATGGGGCTGGCCTCCGACAATCCGGTGCGCATCGACGACTCGGCCTTCATCGCCACCAGCTTCCCGGGCTTCGTCGAACTGATGCGTTCGCTCGGCGCGGATTTGTCATGATTATCGCCATCGATGGGCCGGCGGCTTCGGGCAAAGGTACGCTCGGCAAGAAGCTCGCGGCACATTACGGCTTTCGCCATCTCGACACCGGGCTGATCTACCGCGCGGTGGCCAAGTCGGTGCTCGATGCCGGCCGCGGCCCGGACGACAAGGCCGCCGCCATTGCCGCCGCCCAGGCGCTCGATCCGGCGGGTTTCGACGAGCCCGCGCTCAAAACCCACAAAGTAGGCGAGGCGGCCTCGGTAGTCTCCGCTATCCCCGAGGTGCGTGCTGCGCTGCTTGCCTTCCAGCGCGCTTTCGCCGCCAAGCCGCCTGGCGCCGTGCTCGACGGCCGCGATATCGGCACCGTCATCTGCCCGGACGCCGACGTTAAGATCTACGTAACCGCGGCCCCGGAAGTGCGTGCCCGCCGCCGCGCCGCCGAATACCGCGCCCAGGGGCGGGAAATCGCCGAAGCCGCCGTGTTGGCAGACATCATCAAACGCGACGAACGCGACAGCCAGCGCGCCGCGGCCCCCCTGAAACAGGCCCCGGACGCGCACTTGCTCGATACCACGCATTTAGATATAGACGCGGCCATCCGGGCTGCCATCGATATCGTCGAGGCTACCCGAGCGGGCCGAGGGCGCGATTAACGCCCCTCGCTGTTGGAGGACAAAGCCCCGCTCGAGTCTCTGCGTTAGGCGCCTGATCGAACCAATCGTTCCGAAAGCACGGTTTTAGCGCCGGCCATCCGGGATTCCGGGGGTCGCCGTTGGTCTTGCCAAGATCATCGGCCCGCGCTTTCGAACGCCATTCAAACCCGCCGGCGCACCGCTTAGAGCGTGATCCCGAAAAGTGGGAACCGGTTTCCGGTAAAGATCATGCTCAAAGCAAACATGGAGATTACATGGCCACCGCTGCTGAACCTACGCGTGACGATTTCGCCAAGATGCTCGACGAGTCATTTGGTACCGGAAACCTGCAAGAAGGTGCGGTCATCAAGGGCAAGGTTGTCGGCATCGAAAAGGACATGGCCGTCATCGACGTCGGCCTGAAGACCGAAGGCCGCGTCGCGGTGCGCGAATTCGCGGGGCCGGGCCGGCAAGCCGAGTTGAAGATCGGCGACGAGGTCGAAGTCTATCTGGAGCGCGTCGAGAACGCGCTCGGCGAAGCGGTGCTGTCACGCGACAAGGCGCGGCGCGAAGAAAGCTGGGGCAAACTGGAGACGGCGTTCAAGAACAACGAAAAGGTCACCGGCGTCATCTTCAACCAGGTCAAGGGCGGCTTCACTGTCGATCTCGACGGCGCCGTGGCCTTCCTGCCGCGCAGCCAGGTCGACATCCGGCCGATCCGCGACGTCACCCCGCTGATGAACGTCAACCAGCCGTTCCAGATTCTGAAAATGGATCGCCGCCGCGGCAACATCGTGGTGTCGCGCCGCACCGTGCTGGAAGAGACGCGCGCCGAGCAGCGCCAGGAACTGGTGCAGAACCTCGAAGAGGGTCAGGTCATCGACGGCGTGGTCAAGAACATCACCGATTACGGCGCGTTCGTGGACCTCGGCGGCATCGACGGCTTGCTGCACGTCACCGACATCGCCTGGCGCCGCGTCAATCATCCGACCGAGGTGCTCAATATCGGCCAGCAGGTAAAGGTCAAGATCATCAAGATCAACCACGAGACCCACCGCATCTCGCTCGGCATGAAGCAACTGCTCGACGATCCGTGGCAGGGCATCGAGGCCAAGTTCCCGGTCAGCGCCAAGTTCAAGGGCCGCGTCACCAACATCACCGACTACGGCGCTTTCGTCGAATTGGAGCCGGGCATCGAGGGCCTGATCCACGTTTCGGAAATGTCGTGGACCAAGAAGAACGTTCATCCCGGCAAGATCGTCTCGACGTCGCAAGAGGTCGAGGTGCAGATCCTCGAAGTCGATCCGGTCAAGCGCCGCATTTCGCTCGGCCTCAAGCAGACCATGCGCAATCCGTGGGAAGTGTTCGTCGAGAAGCATCCGCCGGGTTCGACGGTCGAAGGCGAAGTCAAGAACAAGACCGAATTCGGTCTGTTCCTCGGCCTCGACGGCGACGTGGACGGCATGGTCCACCTCTCCGATCTCGACTGGAAGCGTCCGGGCGAGCAGGTGATCGAGGAATACAAGAAGGGCGATATGGTCAAGGCGCAAGTGCTCGACGTCGACGTCGAGAAGGAGCGCATTTCGCTCGGCATCAAGCAGCTCGCGGGCGATCCGATGGAATCCGCCGGTGAGATGAAGAAGAACTCGGTGGTCACCTGCGAGGTGATTGAGGTGAAGGAGGCCGGCCTCGAGGTCAAGATCGTCGGCACCGATCTCACCGCCTTCATCCGCCGCGCCGATCTCGCGCGCGATCGCGGCGAGCAGCGGCCGGAGCGCTTCGCGGTCGGTCAGAAGGTGGACGCCCGCGTCACCCAGTTCGACCGCAAGACCCACAAGGTCGCCGTCTCGATCAAGGCGCTCGAAGTGGCCGAGGAAAAGGAGGCGCTGGCGCAGTACGGCTCCGCCGACAGCGGCGCTTCGCTCGGCGACATCCTGGGCGCCGCGCTCAAGCAGCGCGACGACAAGGCCGAAGACAAGGCCGAGACCGAAAAGGCCGAGGATTAAGGTCGAGAAGCCTGATCTTGGCTCAACGCAAACGACCCCCGGGGCCCACCCCGGGGGTTTTTGTTTGCGCCTTGATCATGCCCAATGCCGGTTCGATACAAAGTTTCGCCGTTCCGGGAGCGCGCTTTGCCCGCGCCCGGGAATGACGATCGGGTTATACTGCCCACGATTCTTTTCAGGAGCGCCGACCCATGTCGCTCGATGCCGATGCCATCGTCGATCGCCGCCGCATGCGGCGTAAGCTCACCTTCTGGCGCACCGGTGCGCTGCTGATCGCGCTCCTCGCACTGGTCGGACTGGCCGTTGCGCTGGTGCCCGGCGCCCGCCTGATGGCGCCCGGCAACTACATTGCCCGCGTCAAGGTGCAGGGCCTGATCCGCGGCAACCAGGGTCGGGTCGAGGCGCTCGAACGCCTGGCCAAGTCGCGCGCCCGCGCCGTGATCGTGCATATCGATTCGCCCGGCGGCACCACCGCCGGCTCCGAACAGCTTTACGATGCGCTGCGCGCCTTGCAGGCGAAGAAGCCGATGGTCGTGGTAGTCGACGGTCTGGCCGCCTCCGGCGCCTATATCGCGGCGATCTCGGCCGACCACATCATCGCCCAAGATACCTCGCTGGTCGGCTCGATCGGCGTGCTGTTCCAGTATCCGAACTTCACGCAAGTGCTCAAAACCATCGGTATTCAGATGGAGGAGATCAAATCGTCGCCGCTGAAAGCGGCGCCGAACGGCTTCGAGCCCACCAGCCCGGAGGCGCGCGCGGCCATCAACGCCATCGTGGTCGATTCCTATGCCTGGTTTAAGGGCTTGGTGAAGGACCGCCGCAAGATGGACGACGCGCAGCTCGCCGCGGTGGACGACGGGCGCGTCTTCACTGGGCGCCAGGGCGTCGGGCTGAAGCTGATCGATGGTCTTGGCAACGAAAAGACCGCGCTGGCCTGGCTGGAGAAGGAAAAGAAGATTCCGGCCTCGACGCCGGTGCGCGATTATTCGCTGGAGCCGCGATTCAGCGAGCTTTCCTTCCTCCATGTCGCCGCCTGGACCTTCGAGGCGGTGGGTCTGAGCGCCGTGGCGCACCAGATCGAGGCCTGGGGTGGCGTGCAAGCAGTCGAGCGACTCAATCTTGACGGTCTCTTGGCGCTTTGGCACCCTCCATCTGCCAACTGACCACGCATTGAGTAAGGCGGCCGCAATGATCAAGTCCGAACTTGTGCAACGTATCGCCGCCCAGAATCCTCACCTCTATCAGCGCGACGTCGAGAACATCGTTAACGCGATCCTCGGCGAAGTGACCAATGCCATGGCGCAAGGCGACCGCGTCGAGCTGCGCGGCTTCGGCGCCTTCTCGGTCAAACACCGGCCGGCCCGCACCGGACGCAATCCGCGCACCGGCGCCCATGTCTCGGTCGAGCAGAAATCGGTGCCGTTCTTCAAGACCGGCAAGGAAATGCGCGAGCGGCTGAACAAGCCCAACCCGTAAGGGGTCGTTACGACGCAGGCGCTCCATTATCCGTCATGCCAAGCCTTGTGCCGGGCGTCCACGTCTTGGAAACTACCGCCGAGCGTAAGACGTGGATGGCCGGGACATAGGCGAGCGAAGCGACGCCGTTCTTCGAACGGCTATCCCCGGCCATGACGAAATAGGGCATGCCCATGTTCCGCAAAATCGTCACCGCCATCATCGTTGTCCCGATCGCCGCGGTCATCGTGGCCTTCGCGGTGGCCAACCGGCAGACGGTGACGGTGTCGTTCGATCCGTTCTCGTCGGCGAGCCCGGCCTATGCGGCGACGCTGCCGCTGTTCGTGGTGCTTTTCGTGGTGCTGATCCTGGGCGTGCTGGTCGGCGGCAGCGCCTCCTGGATTCGCCAGGGCAAGTGGCGGCGCGCCGCGCGCAGGCTCGATGGCGAGGTGCGCGCCCTGCACCAGGAGATGGACGCCGTCCGCCGCCGCTTTGGCACGTCCGAGAAGCCGGTCTCCCCGCAGGACACCCCGCTGGCGGTCATCCCGCCGCCTTTGCCTTAACGTCAGCCTCGGTTCCGCTTTGCGACGGCGCGGATAAGGCGGTAGAACCCGCCCACTATGAGCCTGATGGTCAAAATCTGCGGCCTGAAGACACCCGGAAGCACTTGATGTGGCGCTGGAATCCGGCGCCGACATGGTCGGCTTCGTGTTCTTCCCGCCGAGCCCGCGCCACCTCGCGCTGGCGGCCGCGCGGGCTTTGGGCGAGCGCGTCCAAGGCCGCGCCGGCAAGGTTGCGCTCACCGTCGATGCCGACGATGCGACGCTGGCCGGTGTCGTCGAGGCGCTCAAGCCGGACCTCTTGCAGTTGCACGGCGTCGAGACGCCCGAGCGGATCACCGCGCTGCGCGCGCGCTTCGGCCTGCCGGTGATGAAGGCGGTGCCGATCGCCGAGCGCAAGGACCTCGCGCGCATCGAGCTTTACAAGAAAGTGGCCGACCGCCTGATCTTCGACGCGCGCGCGCCGCAGGACGCGACAAGGCCGGGCGGGCTCGGCACGCCGTTCGACTGGACGCTGCTCAAGGGCATCGATCCGGGAATTCCGTTCATGCTGTCGGGCGGGCTCGACGCCGGCAATGTCGCCGAAGCCTTACGCATCACGCGCGCGCCGGGCGTCGATGTTTCCTCGGGCGTCGAACGCGCACCCGGCGAAAAGGACCCCGACAAGATCCGCGCCTTCATCCGCGCCGCGCGCAAGGCGGACGCCGAACTCTCGACCGCCAAGGCGATGACCGCATGACCGTGCAGCAACCCAACTCCTTCCGCACCGGCCCCGATGAGCGCGGCCACTTCGGCATCTATGGCGGCCGCTTTGTCGCCGAGACGCTGATGCCATTGATCCTCGACCTCGAAAAGGCCTATGCGGCGGCCAAGGCCGATCCGAAATTTCAAAAAGAAATGGACGGTCATCTCACGAATTATGTCGGGCGGCCGTCGCCTTTGTATTTCGCCGAGCGGCTCACGCAGAAATTCGGCGGCGCCAAGATCTATTTCAAGCGCGAGGAGCTCAATCACACCGGCGCGCACAAAGTGAACAACGTGCTCGGCCAGATCATGTTGGCCAAGCGCATGGGCAAGACCCGCATCATCGCCGAGACCGGCGCCGGCATGCATGGCGTGGCCACCGCCACGCTGTGCGCCAAGTTCGGTCTGCCCTGCATCGTCTATATGGGCGCGGTCGACGTCGAGCGGCAGAAACCGAACGTGCTGAGGATGCGGATGCTCGGGGCCGAGGTTAGGGCCGTCGAGTCGGGTTCTAGGACGCTAAAGGACGCCATGAACGAGGCGCTGCGCGACTGGGTCACCAACGTCAGCGACACGTTTTATTGCATCGGCACGGTCGCCGGCCCGCATCCTTATCCCGCCATGGTGCGCGATTTCCAATGCATTATCGGCCGCGAAACCCGTGAGCAATTAATGGCTTGCGAGGGGCGCCTGCCGGATTCGCTGATCGCTTGTATCGGCGGCGGCTCCAACGCCATGGGCCTGTTCCATCCCTTCCTCGACGAACGCTCAATCGAAATCTACGGCGTGGAGGCAGCCGGCCACGGCATTCCGAGCGGCCAGCACGCGGCTTCTATCGCCGGCGGCCGCCCCGGCGTGCTGCACGGCAACCGCACATATCTGCTGATGGACGACGACGGCCAGATCGAGGAAGCGCATTCGATCAGTGCCGGCCTCGACTATCCTGGTATCGGTCCGGAGCATGCCTGGCTCAATGACATGGGCCGCGTGAAATTCCTGTCGGCCACCGACGACGAAGCGGTGGCGGCGTTCCAGCTTTGCAGCAAGCTCGAAGGCATCATTCCGGCATTGGAGCCGGCGCATGCGCTCGCGCGCGTGTTCGACTTGGCGCCGCAAAAGCCGAAAGACCATTTGATGGTGGTCAATCTCTCCGGCCGCGGCGACAAGGATTTGGATTCGGTTGCCGCCTTTCTGGAAAGCAAGCGCCGATGAGCACCCGCATCGATCGCCGCTTCGTCGCGCTGAAACAGGAAGGCCGCGCCGCCCTGGTGACCTTCACCATGGCTGGCGATCCCGATTACGAGACCTCGCTCGCCATCGCCAAGGCGCTGCCGAAAGCCGGCGCCGACGTAATCGAATTGGGCATGCCCTTCACCGATCCGATGGCCGACGGTCCGGCGATCCAGGCCGCCGGCGTGCGCGCGCTTAAAAGCGGCCAGCGCATGACCAAGACGCTGGAATTGGTACGCGAGTTCCGCAAAACCGACGACGCAACGCCGATCGTGCTGATGGGTTACTACAACCCGATCTATATCTACGGCGTCGATCGCTTTCTGATGGATGCCAAGGCGGCCGGCGTCGACGGCTTGATCGTCGTCGATCTGCCGCCGGAGGAAGACGACGAACTTTGCCTGCCGACATTGAAGGCCGGCCTCAATTTCATTCGCCTGGCCACGCCGACCACCGACGACAAGCGCCTGCCGGCCGTGCTCAATAACACGTCGGGCTTCGTCTACTACGTCTCGATCACCGGCATCACCGGCGCGGCCGCGCCCGACGCCGGCAAAGTCAGCGCGGCGGTTGCACGTATCAAACGGCACACCAAATTGCCGGTCGCCGTCGGTTTCGGCGTGCGGACGGCCGAACAAGCGCGCGCGATCGCTGAAAATGCCGACGGGGTGGTGGTTGGTTCCGCCCTTGTGGACGCGCTGCGTCAAAGCCTCGATAACAACGGCAAAGCCGGCGCGGGCACGGTGCAGGCAGTAACTTCACTGGTGTCGGCGCTAGCCGGTGGCGTCCGCTCCGCCCGCCGCGTGGCGGCGGAATAACGGCAGTTATAATTCTGACGAATCGAGCCTATATAGGCGAGCCATGAACTGGATCTCCAACGTCGTCCGCCCGAAGATTCGCAGCTTTTTGCGCCGCGAGACGCCGGAAAATCTTTGGATTAAATGTCCGGAAACCGGGCAGCTCGTCTTCTTCAAAGACGTCGAGTCCAATCAGTTCGTCATTCCGAGCTCCAACTATCACATGCGCATCAGCGCACCGGCGCGGCTGAAAGCGATGTTCGACAACGGCGAATACGAAGACATCGCCATGCCGGAAGTGCCGCTCGATCCGCTCAAGTTCCGTGACGAGCGCCGTTATGCCGATCGCCTGAAGGACGCGCGCGCCAAGACCGGGCTGCAGGACGCCGTGAAGGCCGGTATCGGCCGCCTGGACGGTCTGATGGTGACCATCGGCGTGCAGGATTTCGATTTCATGGGCGGCTCGCTCGGCATGGCGGCCGGCGAGGCGGTGATCGTGGGGCTAGAAACCGCGGTGCACCGGCAGACGCCGTTCATCATGTTCGCGGCCTCCGGCGGCGCGCGCATGCAGGAAGGCATTCTCTCGCTTATGCAGTTGCCGCGCACCACCGCCGCGGTGCAGATGCTGCGCGAAGCGAAGAAGCCCTATATCGTCGTGCTCACCAATCCCACCACCGGCGGTGTCACCGCCTCCTATGCGATGCTCGGCGACGTGCATATCGCCGAACCGGGCGCATTGATCGGATTTGCCGGCCCGCGCGTGATCGAACAGACCATTCGCGAGAAATTGCCGGAAGGCTTCCAGCGCGCCGAATACCTCACCGAGCACGGCATGGTGGACATGGTGGTGCATCGGCACAAATTGCGCGCGACGCTCGGCGAATTGTGCCGGCTGTTGACCAAAGCGCCGGCGCAAACGCCCGGAATTGGCGCATCGTCGCAATTGCCGGTTCCGGCGCACGCGTGAGTGCGCCGTCATGACGCCGCCGGTTGACGCGATCGTCGCGCGGCTTGCCGCGTTGCATCCCAAACGCATCGATTTGTCGCTCGAACGCATCGAGCGGCTGTTGGCCGCGCTCGACCATCCCGAGCGCAAGCTGCCGCCGGTGATCCATGTCGCCGGCACCAACGGCAAGGGCTCCACCATCGCCTTCCTGCGCGCGATCCTGGAAGCGGCGGGCAAGCGCGTGCACACCTACACGTCGCCGCATCTGGTGCGCTTCAACGAGCGCTTCCGGCTGGGCGCGGCGGGTGAAGGCGTGCTGGTCAGCGACGAGGAATTGAGCGCGACTCTGGAGGAGTGCGAGCGCGCCAATGCCGGCGCTCCCATTACGGTGTTCGAGATCACTACTGCTGTTGGTCTTGTATTGTTCGCGCGCCATCCGGCCGACGTGCTGTTGCTGGAAGTCGGGCTTGGCGGCCGCCTGGACGCGACCAATGTCGTGGACCATCCGCTCGCCACCGTCATTACCCGCATTGCCATCGACCACACCGATTTTCTCGGCGACACGCTCGAGAAGATAGCGAATGAAAAGGCCGGCATCCTCAAGCGCGGCACGCCGGCAATCGTCGCCGCGCAAGCGCGCGATGCGCTGGCCGCGATCGAACGGCAGGCGGCGCGGCTCAAAGCGCCGCTGAAGATCGCCGGCGAGGATTGGACCGCCACCGAGGAACGCGGGCGGCTGGTCTATCAGGACGAGGCCGGCCTGCTCGATCTGCCGGCGCCGAAGCTTTACGGCCGCCATCAGTTCGAGAATGCGGGGCTCGCCATCGCAGCGCTGCGCGCGATCAAGCCGCTCAAGATTGCGCCGGCCGCCTACGAGGCCGGCATGGTCAAGGCCGACTGGCCGGCGCGGCTGCAGCGGCTGGCGGCAGGGCGGCTGGTCGACCTGATCCCGGTCGGCAGCGAATTATGGCTCGATGGCGGGCATAACCCGGATGGCGGCCGCGCCGTCGCGGCGGCGCTCGCCGATCTGGAAGAGCGCGTCTCGCGGCCGTTGGTGTTGATCGTCGGCATGTTGGCGACAAAGGATTGCGCGGGGTTCTTGGGCAATTTCGCCGGCCTGGCGCGCCGCATGATCGCGGTGCCGGTGCCGGGCGCCGAAAAAGGCCTCGCCCCGGAAGTGATCGTCGATGTCGCGCGCATCATCGGCGTGCCGGCGAGCGGCCGCTATACGCTGCCCGATGCCTTGGAGGCGGTGCGCAAGCTCGATCTTGATCCGGCGCCGAGGATCCTGATCACCGGCTCGCTCTACCTTGCCGGCGAAGTTCTGCGCGAGAACGGCACGCTGCCGGCGTGAATAAGAAAACGGCCGGCGCTATGGCCGGCCGTTTATCCCGCAAACTTAATCCGCGCTCAGACCGCGCCGCTAATCCACTGCGCGAGCTTCTGCTTCGGCGCCGCACCGACCTGGCGCGAGGCGATCTCGCCGTTCTTGAACAGCATCAGCGTCGGGATCGACATGATGCCGTATTTGGCCGCGGTGTTCGGGTTCTCATCGACGTTCAACTTGACGATCTTGACCTTGTCGCCGAGTTGTCCGGCGATCTCTTCCAGAGCCGGCGCGATCATGCGGCAGGGGCCGCACCATTCCGCCCAGAAATCGACGACCACGGGTTCGGCTGATTTCAGCACGTCCGATTCGAAGCTTGCGTCCGACGTTTTGCCGACGGCCATGGGGATTACCTCTTGTGGATTGTGGGCGAAGAATCGCGGTCCGAAAATTGTGAGGGCTGGAACCTATGAACGCCATCCGGCAGCGTCAAGGCGCTATCGCGGGAAGGTGATGCGCGCTAAGCCAGCGTCCAGCACCTCCGTGGAAAGCTCCATGAGATCAGATACTTCGGTCCAGATCACGGCGGCGCGCACGGATTTTTCCGGGTACAACTTTGTCAGCACGGCGCGGTAGAGCGCGAGTTGGCTGAGGTAATTCGGCGGAACGTCCTCGTTTCGGCGCGGCGCCGGCCGGTTGGTCTTGAAATCACCAATCAGCACCGTGGTTTGCGTAACCGCCATGCGGTCGATCTGGCCGGACACGCGCACGGTTTTTCCGGCGAGGATAAGCCTGCCGACGATGGGAACTTCGGCGCGGCTGCCGGGCGCGAACAGTTCGGAGAAAGTCTCATGGCCGAGCAGAGCAATGACTTCTTCCGCGATCTTCTTGCGCTGTTCTTGCTCCAGTTCTTTGCCGGCTCGGACAAGATAGTCCTCGGCCGCCTTCCGCCGCCGTTCGGCCGGGATATCCGGCAGCGACTGCAGCAGCCGGTGCACCAGGACGCCGCGCAAGAGCGCCGCGGCGCGGCCGCCGCCGGCGGGCGCGCGGGCGGCGTCATCTTCGGCCTGCGACGGCGTGACGGTGCGCACGCCGGAGATTTCAGAACTGGCGTTCGATCTCAGCCATTCCGGCACAGATGTTGGCTTGGTCTCGCCAGATGAAGCTGCTGTTCCGGTCTTCTCCGCCGGCGCCGTTCTTTTGCGGTAGCGCCACACTTCGCCGGCGCCGTCGTCAGCCGGCTCGGCGACGCAATCGGGCTGCAAGGTGCCCTCGACCAACTGATACCAGCAGCCGTCCGGAATCTTGTTGCGGCCTTGCGTGCCGGCGATCACCAGCCGCTCCTTGGCGCGCGTCATGGCGACGTACAGTAGCCGGCGGTATTCGTCGCGCGCTTCCTTTTGCGCGGCGTTGCGCGCGTCGCTCATGGCGCCGACGTCTTCCGCCTGCGCCGTCGCCCAGACCAGCTCACCTTGCGTGAGCGGCAGCAGCCGCGGATCTTTCGGACCGGTCGGCTTGGTCGTTGTGTCGGCGAGGATGACGGTGCCGGCTTCCAGACCCTTGGCGCCGTGCACGGTCATCACCCGCACTTCGTCGCGCACCATTTCCATGTCGCGCTTCACTTCGCTTTGCGCCGCGCGCAGCCAGGCGAGGAAGCCTTGCAGCGACGGCGTCGCGCGCGTTTCGTAGTCGAGCGCCAGATTGAGAAATTCGTCGAGCGCGTCGTTCGCCTCCGGCCCGAGGCGGGCGAGAAACTTGGCGCGGCCCCGCGCCGCGCCCAGCACATGGGCGAAAAGATCAAACGGCGTGCGTTCGCGCGCGGCGCGCGCGAAATCGTCGAGCGCGCGTTCGGTTTCCGCGAAGGCCGGATTGCCGCGCAGGCTCGCGCGCAGCGAGCCCTCGCGGTCCCAGGCCAGCTCGAACAATTGCTCCTCGCTCAGGCCGAACAGCGGGCTCTTAAGCACGCTCGCCAAGGCCAGATCGTCGTCCGGCAGCAGCAGGCAGTCGGCGAGCGCCATCAGGTCCATCACCGCAATATGTTCGGTGAGCACCAGCCGGTCGGCGCCGGCGACCGGAATGCCGGCATTCTTCAGCGCGCGGATGATGGCTTCGAACAGCGGCCCGCGCTGGCGCACCAGCACCAGCACGTCGCCGGGTTTCAAGCCGTTCGCGGTCCACTTCTTCACATGCGCGGCGATGCGGCGCGCCAGCAGCACGCGCGGGCTTTCCTCGCTCTCGGTGTCGAACGGCGCATCCCAGCCTTCGATCTCGCGCCGCTCCGCCGGCGCGATCAGCGGCCACAGTTCGACCAGCCCGGGCGCGGCGTCGGGTAGTGACATATGCGGCGGCACGCCGCCTTCGTCGGTGGTGACGCTGGCATAGACCTCGCGCGTGGCGAACACCCGGTCGACGCCGCCGAGCACGGCCTCGCCCGAGCGGAACGAGTGATGGAAGCGCAGGAAACGCCAGCCCTGCTCCGGCGTGTCGAACTGGCCGGCGAATTCGCGCCGCATTTCGTCGAAAGCGCGCGGCGCCGCGCCCTGGAACGAGAAAATCGATTGCTTCTCGTCGCCGACCGCGAACACCGTGCGCCGCACGTTCGGCCGCGCGCCGCCGGGGGTGAATTCCGAGACGATGGTGCGCACGATGCTCCATTGCTTCGGGCTCGTGTCCTGCGCCTCGTCGATCAGCACGTGGTCGATACCGAGATCGAGCTTGTAGAGCACCCAGGCGGCGGAAGAGCGCGCAAACAGGGCCAGCGTCTTGTCGATCAGGTCGTCGTAATCGAGCAGCGCACGGCGCTCTTTCTCGCGGCCGTAGCGCGCGATCACTTCCGCCGCGATGGTGACCAGCGCCTTGGTGCGGTCGCGGGCGGCCAGCGCGCGCTCACGCGCGAGCAGCTTGCACACGCGCTCCTGTTCGGCGGCGAGGCGCGCGAGCCAGCCGGGATGTTTGTCGGCTATTTTCTTGGTGACGATGGTTTTGCGCGGCGCGAGCTCGGTGGTGCAAAATACCTTGAGATAATTGTCGATGCGTGCGCGCCCAACGGAGGCTTGCGCGGCCTTGAGCGCGGCAATGTGATTGCCATCGGATTTTGAGCCGCTTTCAAGGATCTCGATCAGCGCCGGCCATTCGGCCGCCGGGATCAACGACTGCGAGAAAAATTCCTGCTGCAGCGAATCTTGCGTCTCATCGGGGCCGACGCCGAGCGTCTGCGACAGCTGCGCCAGCGCCTTGTCGAGACTGGCGGCGCGTTCGATCCAGGCCGCGATGGCGTCGCGCTCGCGGATGGCGTCGCCGATCACGTCCTTGAAGGTCTGATCGGCGGCGATCACGATGGCCGCCGCCAGCGCCTGGCCGAGCGCGCTGTCCGGCTGGGCCGAGGCTTGTAGCAACACGTCTAAGGTCAGCCGGTCGAGCAATTGCGTGGTCGACGCTTCGTCCAGCACGGTGAAACGCGCCGCCACATTGGCCTCGAACGGGAACTGGTGCAGCAGCCGCGTGCAGAAGGCGTGGATAGTCTGCACCTTCAGGCCGCCCGGCGTCTCCAGCGCGGAGGCGAACAGCCGGCGCGCCCGCGCGCGCTCGCCAATGCTGGGCTTGCGGCCGGTGGAGAGTTCGATCTGTTCGTCGAGCGCGGCGTCGGCAAGCGCGGTCCAGCCGGCCAGCCGCTTGAACACCTCGTTCGCCATATTGGCGGCGGCGGTCTTGGTGAAGGTGATGCAGAGGATCTTGGCCGGATCGACGCCGCGCAACAGCAGATTGATCACGCGCTGCGCCAGCACATAGGTCTTGCCCGAGCCGGCATTGGCGGAGACGAAGGCGGAAACCTCCGGGTCGGCGGCCTTGACCTGGACGTCGCGCACGTCGGGGGGAATGGTACGGGTGGCGGTCATGGCACCGTTCCTTGTCCCGGACGCGGTGCAACACACGCGCAGATAAGTTTACGCAATCTGCGCAAGCTTGATTGCGTGTGTGATGCGCCGCTTATCCGGGACCGTTCCAGGCGCCGATCTTTGTAACGGTCCCGGTTCTGCAACCCACCGCGAAAACGCGCTGGGCTACGCCCGGGACAAGCAGCTGTGCCGCGCGTCGCACTCACGACTCGTCCCCCCCGCCGCTGAGCGACCATTCCTTCACACGGGCGAGGTGATCGTAGTCGCCGTAGTGCGTCTTCCACATCGGATGCACCAGCGAGAGATAGGGTGTGGCTTCGTCCTCGAATTTCGCCGTGAGATCTTTCAGCCGCGCCAGCGCGTGCTCGGCCTGGCTGTTGGCGTCGCCTTCCTTGAAGGAAATCTCGGCCTGTTTGCCGGCGGGCTCGCCGCCCTTGAGCGTGACATAGGCGATTTCTGAAACCGGACCGGCGGCGAGGTTTTCGAATTTGCCGGCACGCAGAATGGCGGCTTCCAGCGTCAATTGCGGGGCTAAGCCAGTGCGCACCTGCTTTTCGGTGCGCGCTGCGCCGGTCTTGTAATCGATGATGGCGAAGCTTCCGTCTTGGCGCCGCTCGATGCGGTCGGCGATGGCCGACAGAGTGAATTCGCGTTTTCCCATCGGGAATTTCAGCTCGCCGCGAATTTCCGCATGCAGCGTCGTAAGTCCGGCGCGGCGCGCTTGGTCCCAACCCGCGAACCACTGCGCGATGCGCAAGTAGCGCGGCCACCAGAAGGCGCGCGCCTCGGGAAAATCGGCGAGCGGCGCGAAATGTTTTTCGCCGAGCTTGAGCAGTTCCTTCATCGGATCGGCCGGTGCCGCTGCGGCGAACTTCTCGGTGTAGTCGCCGATGGCGCCATGGATGATGGTGCCGCGGTCGCGCGCGCCGGGCGGCGTGTCGACCGCGTCGAGCGGCTGCAGGCGGAGAATATGGCGCGCGTAAATCGTATAGGGATCGCGCAGCCAGTCCTCGATGGCTGTGACCGACAGGCGCGGCGGCCGTGCCGCGAGTTTCGGTTTCGGCGCCGGGCGCTCGGCCGATTTCACCTCGGCCGGATGATCGAGCGCGCGGGCGAGCTCGAGATAAGTGTGGCCGCGCGCGAGCGCGCCGTTCCAGCGCGCGCCGGCGAGGGCCGCGATGCGCTGCACGAAGCGCGAGGTCACGGTCGGGCTGCCGGCGACCTTGGCGGCGCGGCTGAGGATGACTTCCGCGGCGCCCAGGCCTTGGGCGAAATCGTGCGCGGAAAGGCCGATGCGGCGCTCTGGCGGATCGAGACCGAGATCGCGGCGCATCGGGCGGCTCAGCCAGGGATCGTTGCGCGTCTCGGGCGGCCAGGTGCCCTCGTTGAGGCCGCCCAGCACCACCCGGTCGATGGTCTGCAAGCGCGCTTCCAGCGGCCCGTAAATATGCACGCGCACGTCGTGGATTTCCGGACGGCGCACCACGCGGTCGGCGATTGTGGCGTGGAACAGTTCGGCATAGTCGGTTTTGGCGGCGGCAAGCCCAGTGGCGGCCGGGCTCTCGGCAAGTTCCTCGAAGGCGCGGGCGAGCGCGGTACCGTCGTGGCCGGCAAAGGCCGCGACCTCGCCTTTGGCGTCGCGCCCGAGCCCGGAAATGACGGCGCTATGGCAGGTGGCCAGCGCGGCGAGCGGATGGTTGCCGCGCTTCAGCCTCTCCAGCGGCGCCAGCGCGGCGCCGAGACGCGCGATCAATTCAGCGGCCACGTCGAACTCATCGTCGGCGATCAGCCAGCGTGGATCGCTGCGGTGCAGCTCGTCGCGGTTGGCGCGGAAGGTGGAGATTGCGCGCGATAACGCGTCGCTACCGGGGCTTGGGCGCGGGCCACGCAGAATGCTGCGTTCCAGGGTCGCGATGGCGACGTTGTGCGCGCCCTCTTTAGCACTAAGCCGCAGCAGCGGATGCTTGAGCAGCGCCAAGAGCGTCACCGGCTCGAGGCCGCCGAGCGCGGCTTCGGCGGCCAGCCGCGCGAACACGCCGGCCTCGGTCTGGCTAAGCGCATCGCCGCCGGAATCGTCGACCGCGACTTGCCAGCGTTCGAGCGCGGCGACGACGCGGCGGGCCAGCGCGCGGTCGGGCGTCACCAGCGCGACGGTCTTGTCTTGGCTCTCGACCGCCTCGCGCAAAACGACCGCGATGGCGAGCGCTTCTTCCTCGGCATTCGCTGCCTCGATCATGCCGAGCGACGTCAGCGCGCTGTCGGCGGCGGCGGCGAAGGCCTTGCTGCCGGTGCGCGCCTGCCAGCGTTCGGTGGTGGCGGCCGGGCGCAAAGCTTCCGACACCAGAACTTCGCGGCCATGCTTTGCCGGCGGCGCGAGCTGCATGACTTCGCTACGCCGGATGCCGATGCGGTCGAGCAGCGCGTGCATGGCGAATTGCGCGTGGCCGGCGGCGGGCGCGCCGTCATGCGTCTTGTCGTCGGCGTCGCCGGCGATCAGCGCCCAACTGGCGTCGTCGAGTTCCATGTCGAGGCCGGGCAGCACCAGCGCGCCGTGCGGCAGCTTGGCGATGGTGGCAAGCAGCTTGGCGGTGGCCGGCATCGAGCCGGTGGAGCCGGCGGCGATCACCGGGGCGTCGCTGTGCGCGAGGCGCTTGGCCTCCGCTGCGATCAAGAGGTCGCGCCGCTCGGCGGATTCGACGGCGTTCTGCTCGCGCAGGATATCCTGCCAACGCGGGTGGACGAACTGCAGGAATTTCAGCGACTGCTGCCAATATTCGTCGAGCTCACCGGGCACCAATTTGTCGAGGTTTCGCCACGGCACCTGGCGCGTGATCATGTCGTCCATCAGGCGGGCGAGATCGTCGGCGAGCGCGATGGCGGCGGCCGGCGTATTGGCGATCAGCGGGGCGCCTTCTTCCGGCCCGATGGCGGCGGCCCATTTGGCGATCAGCTCGGCCAGCGTCAGCCGCCGGTCGAGCGCGCCGAAGGCTTCCGGCAGCGCCAGCGCCTCTTCGGCCAGTTCGCCGGTTGCGGCTTGGGCAAAGGCGATCTCGTCCTCGTCCAAATCGCCGAGCGCGACGATGCGCGGCAGGATGGCGGCGTCGGTTTTGAGTTCCTCGAGGAATACCTCGCGGGCGAGGCGGCAGGCGCGCCGCGTCGGCAGGAAAATCGTCGCGCGCGCGAGTTCGAGCGGGTCTTGGCTGGCCGGAAAGCCGGGCACCAATTTACCGCCGCGCAGCGCATCGATCAGCACCGGCAGGAATTTCGCCGACGCGGGGATATTGAAGACGTTGGGCGTTCTTTGGGGTTTGGCGGCCGGCATCGCGGGAATCATACACGCTTCCGCGTGCCGCCGATCAAGCCGTACTGGCCCTTATGGCGTTTTCCGCCAGCGCGATGGCGTCGGGGCTGCCGACATGCATCCACAGGCCCTCCAGCCGCAGGCCGAACAGCCGGCCCTGTTCCGCGGCGCGATCGAACAGTAAGGGAAGCGAGAATTCGCCCGCCGGCGCGCCGGCAAACAGCGCGGGCGACAGGATTGCCGCGCCGGCGAAGACGAAGGGCGCTACCGCGCGCTCAGCCCGGCGCGTCAGGCGGCCATCCGGGGCAAAGGCGAAATCGCCGCGCCCGGCATAGCCGATGCTGCCGGTGGTGGGCGCAAGCAAGAGCAACGCGTCCATCACGGCGGGGTCGAAGGTTTCGGCGAGCCGCGCCAGATTGGGCCTCACGCCATCGATCCAGATGGTGTCGGAATTGATGTGGAAGAACGGGGCATTGCCCAGTTGCGGCAGCGCCTTCACCACCGCGCCGCCGGTGCCGAGCAGCAGGCCGCGCTCGTCGGAAATGACGATCTGCGGCGTCTTGCGTGACGCCAGGTGCCGTTCGAGCTGTTCGGCGAAGTGATGCACATTGACCACCGCGCGTTCGACGCCGGCCTCGGCCAGGCGGTCGAGCACGTGATCGATCAGCGGCTTGCCGCCGACTTCGACCAGCGGCTTCGGCATGCGCTCGGTGAGCGGGCGCATGCGCGTGCCCAGGCCGGCCGACAGCACCATGGCGGATTTGGGCGATTTCGCCGGCGAGGGGTTCATGTCATTTTGCATGTGCATGATCTTATCCGAAAACCGGTTCCCACTTTTCGGGATCATGCACTAAATTGTCCTCAGAGCCGGCACGTTGACGCGATACCAGGCGGCGAGCGGCGCCAGCGCGGGATGCGCCAGCGAACGGTGCAAATAGGCCCATACACGCGGCATATGACGCAAATATTGCGGCTTGCCGTCGCGGCGGTCGAGGCGGGCGAAGATGCCGAGGATCTTAGAGGCGCGCTGCGCCGCGAGTGTCGCGTAGGCCCTGGCGAAAGCGGGCGCGTCGAAAGCCGGGTCGGCGGCGCGCCGCGCGCGGGTGTAGCGCGACAACAGCGCGATCTCCATCATCTCCGGCACGTCGACGCGCGCGTCCTGCGCCAGCGAGGCGAGGTCGTAGGCGGGCGAGCCCATCACCGCGTCCTGGAAATCGAGCAGGCCGATGCGCGCCACGCCGTCGCGTTCCGCCAGCCACAGCAGATTGGGCGAATGAAAATCGCGCAGCACCCAGGTCATGGGCGCCGCGAACACCGGCGTGAGCGCCTCGCGCCAGAGCTCGACAAAGGTGTCGCGCTTGGCGTCGGACACTTTGGCGTTGAGAAACGGCAGATACCAGTCGACCAGAAGTTCGGCCTCGATCAGGAAGGCCTCGAGGTCGTAATGCGGCAGCGCGTAAGTGACGCCAGGTTCGACCGGCAGCACATCGGGCAGCGGCGCGCGATGCAGCGCCGCCAATAGATCGGCCGCCACCTCGTAGCGCGGCTCGATTGGCGCCGGCGGTTCGCCGCCGACGACCAGTTCGCTGCCGAGGTCCTCGAGCACCAGCAAGCCGGCCTCGCGGTCGGCGGCGAAAATCGCCGGCGCGGAGAAGCCGCGCACGCGCAAGGCTTGCGCCATGGCGATGAACGGCGTGACGCTTTCGGCGAGATGCGCGATCGCGCTGTAGGGCTTGCCGTCCTGCACCGGCGGCCCGTCCGGCCGCTTCGGCGAATTCATCAAAATGTAGTGCGCGCCGTCCAGCGTCAGCCGCTCGTAGGCGCGCGGCGAGGCATCGCCCTGCATGTATTGCCGCTCGGCCGCGGCGAAGCCGGAGCGGGCGAGGAAGGCGCGGATGTCGGCGATGCGCTCGGCGCGCGCGGCGCAGGCGCCATGGCCGGTGACGCGCGCGTTGCGGAAGGTCGGCCCGCGCGGCGGCGACAGCGTGAAGGCGACGTCGAGCCGATCGGCGGGCAGGAAAGCGGGCACGCGATCCGGCCACTCCAGCAGCGTCACCGCGCCGGGCGCGATGTCCTCGAAGCCGAGTTCGGCGAGTTCGCCAGGGCCCCTCAGCCGGTAGAGATCGGCGTGCACCAGATTAAAGCGCGGCAGCTCGTAGGCCTGCATCAGCGTGAAGGTCGGGCTCGGCACCTCGACGTCCGGGTCGCCGGCGAGATGGCGGATGAGGGCGCGGGCGAAGGTGGTCTTGCCGGCGCCGAGGTCGCCGGACAGCGTGATCATGTCGCCGGGCGCGAGCGCGGCGGCGATGTCCACCATCAGCCGGCGCGTGGCCTCTTCGTCGGCGAGCTCGACCGTGAAAGTGTAGCCGCCGGAAGGGTTGGGGGGCATCGAATCATCCGTCTTGTGCGGGAACGTTATAGACGGCGAGGGCAGGGAGCAGCAAAGCGGCGCGCATTATAAAATTCGGTGTCATGTCCGGGCTTGACCCGGGCATCCATGATGAGCGCCCCGAGACGAAACGTTACGTAAGATTTCTACTGCCTCGGCGCCGCATGGATTGCCGGGTCAAGCCCGGCAATGACAGGCTGGGAATCCCTCAATTTGCCAGCTAGCTTGCGCCCCATGACCAAACAAACCCTCGGGAAACTGCCCGCCGACGCCTTCGGCATGCTCGACCTGCCGGCGATGCCGGACGGGATCATTGAAGGCTTTCGCGCGCTGGGCGATCTCACCGGCATGGCGTCGGACGCCATGGACGAACTCGGCATTGTCGGCGGCATTCCCTCGAGCGTGCTCAAGCCGACCAACGCCAAGGCGCGGCTGGTCGGCCGCGCGCTGACGCTGATGAACGTGCCGGCGACGGCAAGCGTGCCGGACAATGTCGCCACCGGCGTCTCCGGCATGGCGGAGATCGAGGCGCATAATCTGGCGGAACCCGGCGACGTGCTGGTGGTGCAGGGCCTCGATCAGGTGTCGAACATGGGCGGCATGTCGGCCTCGATCGGCCACCGGCAAGGGCAGATCGGCGCCATCGTCGACGGCGCGGTGCGCGACATCGATCACGGGCGCGACATCGGCTACGCCATCTGGTCGCGCAGCGTCAGCCCGCTTACCGGCAAGTGGCGGCTCAAGACGGTGGCGGTCAACAAGCCGGTCACCGTCTGCGGCATTGCGGTCAATCCCGGCGATTTGGTTCTGGCGGATGAGACCGGCGTCTGCTTCATCCCGCGTGCGCGCGCGGCGGAAGTGCTGGCGCGCGTGCAGCAGATCGCCAAGAACGAAGTCATCCGCACCGCCAAGATCGAGGCCGGTGTGCCGGTGAAGGATTTGCTGCCGGGAAGGAAGTAAGCGCTAAGGGACCTGCAAGGTTCGGCGCAGCTCAACGGCGTTTAGAATAATTGCGCAAGTAAGCGTCGTTGTCCGTCTTGCTTTTCGCTGTGTCGCGGCGGAGCGGTTGGCTTTCGCTCCTCGATTCGTAGTCGAGGCCATGGCTGCGGCAGTAGTAGCGGTGCTCCAGGACCTTCCGCGAATCGCCGTCTTTTCTCGCCGTAATCACCTCGATCCCGATGGGCGCCATCTTCTGGCATTCGCCGCACCGGATCATCTCCGAACGATAGACGCTTCTGGTCACGCCGGGTTCGCTCGTCGCCATTTGGCCGATCAGCTCGCGCATGGTCCTCGCCTTGTGATGCCGGCTTACGGCATGGTGATCGCGAGCCTTCTTCTTGGCGGAGAGCCGTCAATTGTTCGTTTCCGCATTGCGGCGGTTTGAAATTGCAGTCTTAACCGAAAATTCCCCTAGAGAATCCACGCCTTGCTTCCGAAAAGAAAGGCGTCATGCCCGGCCTTAAGCCGGGCATGACGCTGGTGTTTCACTCCGCCTTGATGCCGAGCTTCTGGATCATCGCCTGCCAATGCGGGAATTCCTTGGCGAGGCGGGCGGCGAAGCCGGCGCTGCCGAGCGTGCCGTGCATCCCTTGCGTGGCGAAGCGTTCTTTGACCGCCGGCTGCGCCACGACTTCGAACAATGCCTTCTCCAATTTGTCGCGCACGGCCGCGGGCGTGCCGGCGGGCAGGAACACGCCGTACCAATTCTCCATCACCACGTCGGGCAGGCCGAGCTCGGCGGTGGTCGGCACGTCGGGCAGGAGCGGCGACCGCTCGGTGCTGTAAAGCGCAAGCGCCTTGACCTTGCCGGCTTTGACCAACGGCAGCAGCACGGGGAAGTCGGCATTGAGCATGTCGATCTGGCCGCCCATCAGATCGCTGATGGCGGGCGCGGCGCCGCGATAGGGCACGTGCGCGACCTTCAGGCCGGCGGCCGAGTTGAGCAATTCGCCGGCGATGTTCATGGTGGTGCCGGGGCCGGCCGAGCCGTAGGCCATGGCCTGGCCGCCCTTCGCCTTGGCGATCAGCTCTTTCAGCGTCGAGGCGCCGGATCTCGGCCCGATCACCAGCAGCGTCGGCACCGCGCCGACCAGCATCACCGGCTCGAAGCTTTTCACCGGATCGTAGCCGTGCGGCGGCCGCAGCGCCGGGCTGATCACCTGCGAGCCGAGGCTGGCGAGCAAAATCGTGTGGCCGTCCGGGGTCGCGCGCGCCACGGTTTCCGAACCGATGGCGCCGCCGGCGCCGCCTTTGTCCTCGACGATGACGTCGCCGCCGAGCAGCGGGCCGAGCCCATGCGCGAGCACGCGCGCCCATTGATCGACCGGACCGCCGGCCGCGAACGGCACCACGATCTTGGTGGTCTCGGCCATGGCCGGCACGGTGAGCAACATCGCCGCACCGCAAATCAACGCCTTCAGAATTTTCATTTTGGTTTCCCCCACGTGATGCGCGCGCCTGTTTCATTTTCGGCCGCCCGCTAGGCGCGGCTGCGCGACGCCGCGCACTATAACGAAACTTGAAAACTTATGGCACGGGGGTTCGTGCGCCGGAAGACGGCGCCGCAGTTCCAAAGCGCGCGCGTTCAATCGTTCGTTTGATGATAGGCTGGGCGCGCGGCGGCCGGCATGTCCCAGTCAGGCGTATCCGATGTGCTCTCTGGCCGGTTGAACACGACCTTGCAGGCCGGGCTGAGCTGCTGCTTTTTCTCGGTCAGGCATTGCTGCACCCGCGTAGCGTCGGGAATGGCGTCCTGGCAAAGCCGGAAGGCGTCCGGCGTGCAAGCGTCCGCATCGGCTTGCGTGTAGGCGCTGGCCGGGAGCGGCGCTATGATCATGATGAATGAAGCGAGCGCGCACAGTCTAAGCATGACGCAACACTCCAATCTGGGGCCTCATTGTCAACCCCCGAGCGCCGAAATTTGTTCCTGAATCCAGGCGCATAGGACTCTACTCAGAGTTTCATTAGAAAGTTATGAATCTGTCGTCTTGGCTCATGGCGGCACGGCCGCGCACGCTCAGTCTGTCGATCACGCCGGTGGCGGTCGGCGCGGCCTTGGCGTGGGCCGCGGCCGGCAAAATTCATTGGCCGGCAGTGCTGGCGGCGTTGATCGCCAGCATGTTCATCCAACTCGGCACCAATTTGCACAACGACGCGGTCAACTCGGAACGCGGCGGCGACGGGCCCGACCGCATCGGGCCGCCGCGCGTCACCGCCATGGGATTGCTGAGCGGACGCCGCGTCAAGCACGGCGCCTGCACCTGCTTCGCGGTGGCGGCGCTGATGGGGCTTTATCTGATCGCCGTCGGCGGCTGGCCGATCCTGCTGCTCGGCCTGGCGTCGATCGCGTCGGGCTGGACTTATACTGGCGGCCCGTGGCCGATCGCCTATACGCCGCTCGGCGAATTGTTCGTGATTGCCTTCTTCGGCGTCGGCGCGGTGGGCGGAACTTTTTGGCTGTGCACCGCCACCTTCGGCGCGCCGGCGCTCGCCGCCGGTCTGGCGCTCGGCCTGATGACCGGGGCGGTGCTGCTGGTCAATAATTTCCGCGACGTGGAAGCAGACAGACGGGTGGGACGGCGCACGCTCGCCATCGTGGCGGGGCCGCAGGGAACCGGCGTGATTTTCGCCGCGCTGCTGCTGCTGCCTTACATGCTGTTGCCGGTGATCGGGCGCGCATTGCCGCACGGTCATGCCTGGCCTGCGCTCATCACATTCCCGCTGACGCTGGCGCTGATTTACCGCTTCATGCAGGAGCCGCCCGGGCGCGGCCTCACCCGGATCATGGTGTGGACCGTGCAAATCCAATTATTGTTCAGCCTGTTGCTGAGCATCGGATTGGTGCTGATGTAGATCAATGCAATCGCGAAGAGTTTATCTATGGTTTCGGTTCAAACTTGCGCCGGTCCGCCAGCGGAGTAGATTTGCATCATGACAACGCGCAAAGGGATTTACGTCGTTCCGACCGACCGCTGGTATATCGAGCGGACGGTCTGGCTGATCGCCGGCGTCGTGCTGCTGGCGAGCACGCTCCTGGCGGTGCTGGTCAATCCACTGTGGATATTCGGCGTCATCGCCACCGGGCTGGTCTCGATCAATGTGGCGCTGACCGGGTTCTGCCCGATCGGCAATGCGCTCAAGCTACTCGGCTTCAAGGCGGCGCTGGGCGTGCCGAACACCAAGCTTTATTTCCTGCAGACCGACAGCTGGTATCTCGAGCGGCGCATCTACGTCACGGTCGGCGTCAACATCACGCTCGGCTCGATCCTGTTCCTGCTGCACAGCCCGTGGTGGGGCCTGTTCACCGGCTTCGTCGGCGCCGCCATGGTGTGGTTCGCGGCGACAGGCCTCTGCATCCTCGCCAACGTCCTGTTCTGGATCGGCGCTGAACCGCGGCTCAATCCGAGCGCGTTGCGGTCGAGCGGCCCCGCCGGCGCCAAACACGCCTGACAGCTTTCGGTTTGCCGCAAGTCCGCGCCGCGGCCGGCGCGGCAATCCATTTTTTGTGGTACTGTTCGTGATAATGACAAAGGCTGGCGATTTGCGCGCAGGTGGTTAGCGCGGCCGGTTGGCCTTGGGAGCCAAGCTATGCCGGAATCCGGGTGTTATTCCGTCGCCTATGGCCGTGGCCATCTGCCGCTTGTTTTGCCGCCGGAGGCGGAGCCAACCGTCATCCGCAAGGCGACGCTGCCGAAACTGCCGGATGCGGCCGGCGCCATCCATGACGCTTTCAGCAAGCCGATCAATGCGCCGCCGCTCGCCGAACTTGCGCGCGGACGCCGCAGCGTCTGCATTCTGGTCTGCGACATCACGCGACCGGTGCCGAACAAACTATTCCTGCGGCCGATGATCGAGATCCTCGCAGGCGCCGGCATCCCGCTCGACCAAATAAACATTTTGGTCGCGACCGGTCTGCACCGCCCGAACGAGGGCGACGAACTGGCAGAACTGATCGGCGATCCATGGGTTCTTGCCAACGTCCGCATCGCCAACCATTTCGCGGAACGCGACGAAGACCACGTCGATTTGGGCAAGACGTCGACGCGGGGCACCCCGGTCTCGATCGACCGCCGTTTTCTTGACGCCGATTTGCGGATCGCCACCGGTCTGGTGGAACCGCATTTCATGGCGGGCTGGTCCGGCGGCCGCAAAGTCGTCGCGCCCGGCGGCACCGGCCACAAGACGATCCGCACCTTCCATTCGGCGCGCTTCATGGAAGATCCGCTGGCCATTCAATGCAATCTCGCCGGCAATCCACTGCATGAGGAACAGCTGCAAATCGTTCGCATGGTCGGCGAGGTCTACGCGCTCAATACCGTGGTCGACGAGGACCGCGACCTGGTCTTTGTGTCGTTCGGCGACATCATCGCGAGCCATCTCGCCGCCGTGGAGTTCGTTGCACGGGTCACGCGCATTCCGCTGCCGCGCCGTTTCAAGACCGTCGTCACCTCCTCGGCCGGCTATCCGCTCGACAAGACCTACTATCAGACGGTCAAGGGCATGGTGACGCCGATCGACATTCTCGACCACGGCGGGACATTGATTGTCGTCTCGGCGTGTTCGGAAGGGTTCGGTTCAAAGCCTTTCCGCGAAGCGCAGAAGCGGCTTGTCGAAATGGGACCGGAAAAATTTCTCGCCACGCTCACAGCCAAGTCTTTCGCCGATATCGACGAGTGGCAGACCGAGATGCAGCTGAAGCCGATGCGGGTGGGCCGCATTCAACTCTACACCAAGGGCCTTGACGACGAAGACCGCAGGCTGACGGCGGTCGACATGATCGACTCGGTCGACGAGGCTATTGCCGCAAGTATCGCCCGGCATGGCGACCGCGCCGTCGCCATCATCCCGGAAGGTCCCTACGACGTCCCCTATTACGGGGCGAGCTGACGGCGCGCGTTGCCCATTTTGTCTCGCAATGGGCCGTACCGCGCTACCGCGCGCGCATTGACCATCGTCGGCGATTAAGCCGATAGCGCGCGGAATTGCCGCCATGTCCCATAGGGGGAGATGCCGGCTTCATTTTCCTCTAGCCCCCGTTGACCTGTAGCTTTGGGTGTAATCTGCTGCCGAGGCAGAAACGCTACCGGGGAAACGCCATGAACATCGCGCGCCATTTCGCTGCCGGGCTGATCGCAACTCTGCTCGCAACGCCCTGCTTCGCCCAACAGACCGTGAAGATCGGTCTGCTCGTGCCTTTGACCGGGCCATTCACCCCGACCGGCAAACAGATCACCGCCGGCGTTCGGCTCTACATGCAGCAAAATGGCGACACGGTCGCCGGCAAGAAGATCGAACTGATCGTCAGGGACGA
The DNA here is from genome assembly GCA_963786025.1 of uncultured Alphaproteobacteria bacterium. GTDB lineage: Bacteria > Pseudomonadota > Alphaproteobacteria > Rhizobiales > Xanthobacteraceae > Pseudolabrys. The sequence goes on along the minus strand of CAWAXK010000033.1, from coordinate 100,502 downwards.
CACCGGCAATGCCGACATGACCAAGCGGCTGGCGCAAGAGCTGGTGGTGAATGACAAGGTCGCTATCCTCGCCGGATTTGGATTAACCCCCGGAGCGCTGGCGACTGCGCCCATCGCCACCGAGGCCAAAATTCCGGAAATCGTGATGATGGCGGCGACCTCGGTCATCACCGAGCGTTCGCCCTACATCGTCCGCACCAGCTTCTCGGTGCCGCAGACGACGGTTCCGCTTGCCGATTGGGCGGCGAAGAATGGGATCAAGACCGTCGTCACGGTGGTCTCGGACTACGCGCCCGGGATCGACGTGGAAACCGCGTTCAAGCTCCGCTTCGAGGCCGCTGGCGGCAAGGTGATCGAATCCCTGCGCGTGCCGTTGTCCAGCAACGATTTCGCGCCGGCGCTGCAGCACGTTGCCGATGCAAAACCCGACGCCCTTATGGGGTTTGTCCCGGCCGGCGTCGGCCCGATCTTCATCCGCCAATTCGTCGAGCGCGGGCTCAACAAATCGGGCATGAAATTCATCGCCGAGGGCAGCTTGACCGAAGACGACATCGTCAACCAGATCGGCGATGCGGCGCTCGGCATCATCACGTCGCAGCATTACTCGGCCGCGCACGACAGTCCGGAGAACAAGAGCTTTGTGGCCGCCTTCAAGAAAGCCAATGGCGGAATGCGGCCAAACTTGATGGCGATGCAGAGCTACGACGGGATGCATCTGATCTACGAAGCCTTGAAGAAGACCAAAGGATCGACCGACGGCGCCGCGATTGTCGCCGCGATGAAGGGCATGAGCTGGATCAGTCCGCGCGGGCCGATCACTATCGATCCGGCGACGCGCGAAGTGATCCAGAACATCTATATCCGCAAGGTCGAGCGGGTGAACGGCGAACTGTACAATGTCGAGTTCGAGACCATCCCCAATTTCAAGGATCCGTCCAAGGTCAAGAACTAGCTCTCGGATTGAATGAAATGCAGCGCGATTTGCCGCCCTTTCGTGCCGATCACGTCGGTTCGCTGTTGCGGCCGCTTCCGCTCAAACAAGCGCGCGGGAAACTTGCGGCCGGACAGTTATCCGCGGCCGAACTCACCGCAATCGAAGACGCCGAGATCAAAAAGATCATCGCCAGGCAGGAGGCGATCGGACTTCGTTCGATCACCGACGGCGAATTGCGGCGGGCCTATTGGCATTTCGATTTCCTCGCCGGGCTCGACGGCGTGGAAATGGCCGAGGCGGAGGGGATCAAGTTCGCGGGCGTGACGTCTAAGGCCGAGGCGCCGCACGTGAAGGGCAAGCTCGGCTCGCGCCACCATCCGCAGATCGCGCATTTCGAGTTTCTCAAGGCGAACACCAAACGCACGCCCAAGATGACGATCCCCAGCCCGTCGATGCTGCATTATCGCGGCGGGCGAAAAATGATCGATCGCGCCGTCTATCCGAGCATGCACGCGTTCTATGGCGATCTCGGCCAGGCCTACAAACAGGCGATCCAGGGCTTCTACGCGGCCGGCTGCCGCTATCTTCAGCTCGACGATTGCAGCTTTGCGTACCTGTGCGACCCGGCCCAGCGCGCGATGCTGGCCCAGCGCGGCGACGATCCCGACCAGCAGGCCGAGATTTATATCGGCATGATCAATGCCGCGCTGGAAGGACGCCCGCGCGACCTCGTCGTCACTACGCATGTGTGCCGCGGCAATTTCCGTTCGACCTTCATCGCCTCGGGCGGCTACGAGCCGATTGCCGATCTCTTGTTCAACAAGGTCCATGTCGACGGTTATTTTCTGGAATGGGACAGCGACCGCGCCGGCGGCTTCGAGCCGCTGCGCTTCTTGCCCAAAGGCAAGACCGTCGTGCTCGGCCTGATCACGTCTAAGACCGGAAGGATCGAGGACAAGGATTTCGTCAAGCGCCGCATCGAGGAAGCGTCGAAATACGCCGCGCTGGAACAGCTTTGCCTGTCGCCGCAATGCGGCTTCGCTTCGACCGAGGAAGGCAACGTGCTCGCCGAAGACGAACAATGGGCGAAGCTGCGTTTGGTGACCGAATTGGCCGACGAGATTTGGGGCCGGTAGACGATCGCCACAATGGCGGGACGGAGCGGCCCGCATTGGCTAGACTTGCTGCCTTCAGCAACAAATCGCCGGGCCAACCGGCGGCAAAACATGTCGGGAGGAAGCCATGATCTCACGCGGTGCAATAAGCCTATGCGTTGCGGCGGCGGGTTTCGCTTTCAGCGCGATGAGCGCGCAAGCGGCGCCATTCATGATTGTCGGCAATGACGAGAAGATAGCGTTCGATAACGGCAAACCGGTGCTGTCGCTGCCGGGCAAGGATTCGGTCTTGATCGTCGATCTGGCCAATCCGTTAAGCCCGAAGATCGTCGCCACGCTGCCGCTCAAGAATTCGATCGTCGGGCCGCCGGTCAATCTCGACATCGCGCCGAACGGCTCGATCGCGCTGGTTGCCAACTCGATGAATGTCGTCAAGGACAGCGACAAAATGAAATCCGTGCCGGATGACAAGATCTACGTTATCGATCTCAAGGTAAAACCGCCCAAACTTGCCGCGACCATCACCGCCGGCAAGCAGCCGTCCGGTCTGAGCATCAATCCGGCGGGAACGCTGGCGCTCGTCGCCAACCGCGGCGACAAATCCATCTCGGTCTTGTCCATCAAGGGCACGGACGTGAAGGCGATCGATACCATCCCGATGGGCGAGGAGGTCACGCATGTGGTCTTTACCCCGGACGGCAAGCGCGCTCTGGCGACCAAGAGTGCGAACAACAAGATCGCGCTGCTCGACGTCGCCGGCGACAAAGTAACCTACAGCAAGGTTGACCTGCCGGTCGGGATTTATCCTTACAACGTCGTCGTGGCTGCCAACGGCAGCATCGCCTTGACGGCGGACAACGGCAATTCCGGCTCGTCCGACGGCAATGTCGATACGGTGAGCGTCGTCGACCTGACGGCGAAGCCGCCGCGCGTCATCGATCACATCGTGGTGCCGGACAGTCCCGAAGGGCTGGTGATCAGCCCGAAGGGCAATATCGCCGCCACCATCGTCGCGCTCGGCTCCAACAAGAACAACAAGGAATTCTTCTATCATCCGCATGGCGCGGCGACGATCCTGCGCGTGCAGGGCAAGAAGGTGACGAAGCTGAAAGACATCGAGGTCGGCGGCTTGCCGGAAGCCGTCGGCATCACGCCCGACGGCCGCTATATCTATGTCGGCAATTACATGGACAAGGATTTCTCGATCCTGCGGGTGCGCGGGACGACGGTCATCGACACCGGCAAGCGCTTCAAGGTGCCGGGCCATCCGGCCTCCGCGCGCATCAGCGCGCAATAGCGGCGACGGCGAATGGCCCGCCTGGCGTTGAGCCAGGCGGGTTTTTTATGCCGCGGTCCGCTCGGCTTTCTGCACGGTCGGGAACAGGCAGGTGACCGTGGTGCCTTTGCCGAGGGTGGAATCAATCGTCACCGTGCCGCCATGCAGCTCGACGAAGGAGCGCACCAGCGAAAGCCCAAGGCCGGTGCCGCGGTGCTGCGAACCCATCGAGTCGGTCTCGAACCAGTCGAACACCTTGTCCATCGACTCGGGCGGAATGCCGGGGCCGTGGTCGGTGACCGTGAACACCACCGCATCCGGCCGCCGCTCGGCGGCGAGCGTGACGGTCTCGCTCGGCGGCGAGAAACCGACGGCATTGGACAACAGGTCGAACAGAACCTGACGCAGGCGCCGCTCGTCGGCGCTGAAGCTGCCGATGCTAGGCGCGGCCTGAATGGCGAGCGTGATGCCGTCCTTCTTGAGCCGGTCCTGCACGCCTTCGGCCGCTTCCTCCATGGTGGCGCGGATGTCGACCTGCGAGAGGTTGAGAGCCATGGCGCCGGCGTCGATGGTGGCGAGGTCGAGGATGTTATTGATGAGCGCGAGCAGCGCATTGGTCGAGGCGGTGATGTAGCCGAGATATTCGCGCTGCTTGTCGGTGAGCGGCCCGAAAGTCGGATCGCTGAGGAAATGCGCGAAACCGATGATGTTGGTGAGCGGCGAGCGCAATTCGTAAGAGACGTGGTGCACGAAATCGATCTTGATAGCGTCGGCGGCTTCCAGCGCCTCGTTCTTCTCGATCAGCGCGCGTTCGACGTTCACCGTGTCGGTGACGTCCTGGAAGGTGACCAGCGTGGCGCCGTCCGGCAGCGGCATGGTGGTCATGTCGATCATGACGCGGTCGCGCCGTTCGATGCGCGCCACGATCGGCTCGCGATTGTCGATCGCCGTCACCGCGGCGCGTAAGTTTCGCCATACGGTGTTGTCGTCGTGCATCGCCTGCGCCCAGGCGGTCACCGCTTCGACGTGCGGATGCTGATCGAGCGCCTCGGGCGCGAGCTTCCACATGCGCTGGAATGCCGGATTGTGCAGCCGCACGCGGCCGTCCGAGCCGAACACCGCGACCGCTTCGGCGAGGTGATCGAGCGTCTCGCTTTGCACCTTGATCAGCGCGTCGTAGCGGCGGTGCATGGCGAGGCGTTCGGTGACGTCGTCGTACAGATACGTGACGCCGCCCTCCGGATTGGGCGCGGTGACGACGCGTAGCGCGCGGCCGTCCGGCAGGTGCCACATATGCTCGCGCGGCTCGACCGCGCGATAGGCCTCGTAAAGCTGCTGCTTCCAAGCCCGGTAATCCTGCTCCTCGGGCAGCTTGCGGTTGGCGCGCAGCGTGTCGAGCACGGAGCCGTCGGTCGGCATCTGGTCGAGCATGGCGGCGTCGAGTTCGAACAGCGAGCGGAACGCGGCGTTGTAGAAGATCAGCTTGCGGTCGACGTTGAAGATCGCCACGCCGGTGGCGAGTTGATCGAGTACGCGGCGGTGCGCCTCGATCATGCGCGCGAGATCAGCGCGCATGGCCTCGACCTCGGTGGCGTCGATGGCCATGCCGGCGGAGCCGGCGCCGCTCGGCGCGTCCACCACGTCGAAGATGCGGCGCTCTCCGGCGACGATGGCCGGCAGCCGTTTGGATCCGGGCGCGCCTTCTGCGCGCGCGCGGGCGAGGCTCTCGCGTGCCGGGCGGTCGAGCAGTTCAAGCGCGCGCGTGACCGCGTCGCCCGCATCCTCGGCTTCCACCGCCTTGGCGTAGGCCGCATTCACGAAGCTTAGCCGGCCATTCCGGTCGCGCGCCCATACCGGGGCGGGCAGCGCACTGAGCAGCGACTTCATGCTCTCGACGTCGCCCATCACCCGGTCGTGGCGGGCGGCGAGATCCATGAGTTCGCTCTCGATGCCGCTGACGTCGCGCAGGCGGAGCACGGCGCGCCCCGCCACCGCGCGCCCTTCCGCCTCGAGCGGATGGCCGGCGGTGGTGGTGAGCGTCATGACGAAGCCGCTGCCGTCGTTGCGCAGCCGGTCGACGGCGTGCTGCATGCGTTGCGCGGCCGCCGGCTCCAGCCAGCTGCCGAAGGCGAGCACGCGCTCGGGCACCGAACCGGGCACGACGATGCTGGTGTCGCCGAAAATTTCCGGCTCGTCGGCGCCCGCCGCCCAGGCCGCCAAGACTTGCGGCTGCGACAGCAGCAGCGTCTTGAGCCGGTCGATTTCTGCGCGCAGCGCCAGGTTCTCGTCGTGCGCCGCGCTTTCATTGACGGCCGCGGCTTTGCGCGTGCGCAACAGCACGATGGTGGCGAGCACCGCGAAGCAGACCAAGGTAAGCGTCAGCGTGAGGGCGGCGACCTGCTCGTGCCTTACCTCGGTGACTGCGCGGACAAGGCCGTCGGCGAGGCTAAAGGAGGCGTCCACGCCGGCCTGCGCCGGCGTGCTGCAAAGCGCCGCAAAAGCGGAGGCGACGAGGAATCCGCCCCGTCGCGGACGAGAACGCAGCCTCTCGTTCGCCGTCCGGATTGTCTCCGGCATTCAGACCTGCCCCAGGAAAGCGAGCGGCGGCCGCCGCGCCGCGCGCGAATCGCCGGACTTTACCCCCGCGGGGAGTCATGCCGTAAGAGTCCAGATCGTGAACGGGAGTCGGATTGGCCGCGCAGTTGCGTTATTTCAACGCGTCGGCCCGCTTCGCCATGGACTCGACGCTGATGGCGGCGAGCGCCGACGCAAACGTACGCTCGGCTTCGACCAGCGCCGGCTTCACCACGTGATTGGCCAGTGGCGAGTGGGGCAGCATCGGATCGTCGCCATCCTCGACCGCGTCGGCGGCGCGCAGGATGTCCTCGGCGCTGATGCGGCCGTGGTCGCGCGCAAGTTCGTAGCCGCCGTGCGGCCCGCGCACGCCGCGCAGGATGCCGTCGCGCACGAGCGCCTGCAGAACCGGTTCGAGATGACGTGGCGGAAGCTTATGGCGCTCCGCCAGCGCCTTGGCCGAAACCGGCCGGCTGTGGGCGTTGATCGCTATGTCGATCACGGCAGCAATGGCAAGAATGCCCTTGCGGGACACTAGCGGCATGAATGGCACCAGTCATGAGCAGGTCGAGCGGTAATAGGCTACAGGTCGCCATCCGTCTAGCCGAAAACGCATTCTGAGAATTTCAACCGCCGGTAGAGCCGAAACCGCCGGTTCCGCGCACGGTCTCGCCGAGCGAGGAAATCTCGCGCAGCTGCGCGCGCGCCACGGTTGCGACCACCAACTGGGCGATCCGCATGCCGCGCGGAATTGCGACCGCTTCGCCGCCGAGATTCGCCAGCAGCACCTGTACTTCCCCGCGGTAATCGGCGTCGATGGTGCCGGGCGCGTTGAGCACGGTCAGACCATATTTGACGGCAAGGCCTGAGCGCGGACGCACCTGCGCCTCGTGGCCGGGCGGCAGCGCGATGGCGATGCCGGTCGGCACCAGCGCACGTCCGCCGGGCGCAAGCGTCAGCGGCGCATCGAGCGGCACCGCCGCGATCAGATCAAGGCCGGCGGCGAGCGCGCTCTGGTAGGACGGCAGCGGCAGATCCATGCCGTGCGGCAGGCGGGTGACGGTGACGTCGATTACTTCCATGCGCGCTTACCTCGATCCGTCGGTGCGGGGGGCGTGCGTAACACGCGAAGTCGGAATCCAGAAGCTTGCACGGAATTTGTACCTGGATTCCGGTGCCACCGCCTCGCGGTGTCCCGGAATGACTGAGGTAACAAATTTCCGCTCATTTTTTCTCGAGCTCCTGCGCGATGCGTGCGATCAGCATCGCGGCCACGTCTTCTTTCGATTGCGGCGGCCAGGGCTCGATGCCCTGCGCGGTGACGAGCTCGATGGTGTTGCGGTCGCCGCCCATGATGCCGGTCGCCGGCGAGACGTCGTTGGCGAGAATCCAGTCGCAGCCTTTGCGCGCAAGTTTAGCCTTGGCATTGGCGGCGACGTTCTCGGTTTCGGCGGCAAAGCCGATCACCAATTGCGGCCGCTGCGATTTGCGGTGGGCGATGGTCGAGAGAATGTCGGGATTTTCCACCAGCGCCAATTTCGGCGTGGCTGCGCCGGCTTTCTTTTTGATTTTCTGCTCGCCGGCATTGGCGATGCGCCAATCGGCGACCGCGGCGGCGAAAATCGCGACATCGGCCGGCAGCGCATTTTCGACGGCGTGCAGCATGTCGCGCGCGGATTCGACATGCAGCACGGTCACGCCGGGCGGATCGGGCAGATTGACCGGGCCGCTGACCAGCATCACTTCGGCACCGGCGGCGGCAGCCGCCGCGGCGATGGCGTGACCCTGCTTGCCGGACGAACGGTTGGCGATATAGCGCACCGGATCGATCGGCTCGTGCGTCGGGCCGGACGTCACCAGCAGGCGCTTGCCGGCAAGCGGCTGCGCGCCTTGCGCGGCGAGCAATTTCTCCGCCGCGGCGGCGATCTCCAGCGGCTCGGCCATGCGGCCAAGCCCGCGTTCGCCCTTCTCCGCCATCTCGCCTTCGTTGGGGCCGACCAGCACGCAGCCGTCGGCGGCGAGCTGGGCGAGATTGCGCTGCGTCGCCTGGTTCGCCCACATATGCGGGTTCATCGCCGGCGCGAGCAGAATCTTCACGCCGGTCGCCAGCAACACCGCGGTGGCGAGGTCGTCAGCGTGACCGCCGGCCATTTTCGCCATCAGGTCGGCGGTGGCCGGTGCGACGATGACGAGATCGGTGTCGCGCGCGAGCCGGATGTGGCCGACGTCGAATTCGCTCGATGCGTCGAACAGATCGGTGAAGACGCGCTCGCCGACGATGGCGCCGGCCGACAGCGGCGTGACGAAATGCTCGGCGGCTTTGGTCAAGATGCAGCGCACGGCGATGCCGCGCTCCTTCAGGCGGCGAATGAGATCGAGCGATTTGTAGGCGGCGATGCCGCCGCCGATGATCAGCAGCGCGCGCTTGGTGGCGGACGCGCTCACGGTGCGGCGCGGCGATTCTGAGGGCGGCGTGAAACTCTCCAGCACTTCGGTGCCGGTTTCCTCGGCCGCGGCGCGCAGAATGGTGCGCACCTCGTCTTCGACCGAGCGGCCGCTCCTGGCGGCGCGCAAACGCAAGAGCTTCTTCAACCGCTCGTCGAGCTGCCGGACGGTGAGGGACGCCATGGGAAAACCCGCTTTAGGTGGGGGGCGCTTAGCATAATTTTGATTGCACTGCAATCAGTGCAATCAAAAGCGCCTTTCAACGAGACGCTTGACCGGGAATAATCTCTTGTGTATTTAACCCGAAAGTTATTTAACCGAATGGTTCAATACGCCCATGACCACCGACCGCCTCAGCGCCACCTTCTCCGCACTCGCCGATCCGACGCGGCGCGCCATTCTGGCCCGGCTCGCACTGGGCGAGACCACGGTGAGCGAACTCGCCAAGCCGTTCAAGATGAGCGGGCCCGCCGTCTCCAAGCATCTCAAGGTGCTGGAACACGCCGGGCTGATCGCGCGTTCGCGTGAGGCGCAGTGGCGTCCCTGCAAGCTCGAGGCGGCGGCGCTCAAGCCGGTCGACGACTGGCTCTCCGAATATCGCCGGCTCTGGGAAGAGCGGCTCGATCGCCTCGACGATTACCTGAAGGTGCTGCAAACGAAGGGAGAGAAGCGTGAGCGTGACAAATAGCATCGACCTCGAGCGCGATCCGCGTTCCATTGTCGGCACGCGCGTGTTCGAGGCGCCGCGCGAACTGGTGTTTTCGGCTTTCAGCGATCCGCAGCATTTGACGCAATGGTGGGGCCCGGACGGCTTCACCACGACGACCTCGGCCTTCGAATTCAAGCCCGGGGGCGTCTGGCGCTTCGTCATGCATGGGCCGGACGGGCGCGATTATCAGAACCGCATCACCTTCGACGAGATCGAGCCGCCGGCGCGCATCGCCTACCGCCATGCCGGTGGCGACGACGTCGAGCCGGTGCAGTTCAAGCAGACGCTCACATTCGAGGATCTTGGCGGCAAAACCCGGCTCACTTGGCACGGCGTGTTCCCGTCGGCCGAAGAACGCGCCCGCGTCATCAAAGAATACGGCGCCGACAAGGGCCTGGCCCAGACCATGGCGCGGCTGGCTGAGTTCGTGGCGACGCAGCGGAAATAGTCATGTTGTGTGTCGGCGAACCCACATTCCGCTCATTCCCGCGCAAGCGGGAATCTAGGGCTTCATTCGCGGCGTCCGAGAGTGTCGCCCCTGGGTCCCCGCTTGCGCGGGGACGAACGAAGCTAGGAAAGCGCGCGCAGCGCGGCGCGCAAGGCGTCGGCGGAAATGCCGGTGAGCGACCTCTCGGTTTCCGCGTGTGTCTTTTGCCAAATCGGAAACGCCTTGCGCAGCAGCGCGCGGCCGGCGCCGGTGATGATCAAACGCCGGCCGCGTTTGTCCTCCTTGTCGACCGCGATCTTCACCAAACCGCGCCGCTCCAGCGGCTTGAGATTGGCGGTGAGCGTGGTGCGGTCCATGGCGAGCAGCGCGGCGACGCTGCCGATGCTTGGCGGCTCTGGCCGGTTGAGCGAGGTGAGCAGCGAGAACTGCCCTTGCGTCAGATCGAGCGGCCGCAGCGCCTCGTCGAAGCGCCGCGCCAGCGCGCGCGCCGCCCGCTGCACGTGCAGACACAGGCAGGTGTCGCGCACGTGATGGGTGGCTTCGCGCGAAAGTTCGCGGGGCGAGCCTTGCGGCAATTCGCGATGGGTTGACATAAGTCAAGTATGTTGATATCAACGTATTTGTCAAGTTCAATCTGTGGAGAAGACCCATGCAAGTTCAGCCCTATTTGTTCTTCGAAGGCCGCGCCGATGAGGCGATCGAGTTCTACAAGAAGACGCTCGGCGCCCAAGTCGAGATGCTGATGCGCTGGAAGGACGCGCCCGACAAGTCGATGTGCTCGCCGGGAAACGAGAACAAGGTGATGCACTCCTGCATGAAGATCGGCGACACGTCCGTGATGGCTTCCGACGGCCGCAATAGCGGCAAGCCCAACTTCGACGGTTTTGCGCTGTCCGTCGACGCCAAGAGCGACGCCGAAGCCAAGACAATGTTCGATGCTCTGTCCGACGGCGGGCAGGTCGTCATGCCGGTGGGCCCGACCTTCTTCGCCTCGAGCTTCGGCATGGTGCGCGACCGCTTCGGCGTGCACTGGATGGTGATCAAGCCGAAGTGAGCGTGACCAACAAAACAGGGAGATGCGTGATGGCCGGGACCGAGTTCGTCATGTCGCGCGTGTTCGACGCCCCGCGCGCGCTGCTGTGGCAGTGCTTTACCGATCCGGAACGCATGAAGCATTGGTGGGGCCCGAAGGGCTTCACCGTGCTGTCCTCCAAAATGGATCTGCGCGTCGGCGGCTCCTACCACTACGGCATGAAGGCGCCGAACGGCGCGGCCATGTGGGGCCTGTTCAAATATCGCGAGATCGTGCTGCAGGAGAAACTGGTCTTCGTCAATGCGTTCTCCGACGAGGCCGGCGGCATCACCCGCCATCCCGGCAGCGCCACCTGGCCGCTTTATATGCTCTCGACCTTCACCTTCGAGGACGCGCCCGGCGCCAAGACCAAATTCACCGTGACGTGGCGCACGCTCGACGCAACGGAAGAAGAGCAGAAGACCTTCGACACCATGCACGACAGCATGACGCAAGGCTGGGGCGGCACCATGGATCAGCTCGCCGCCTATCTGGTGAGCGCGAAATAGGGAGTTAAGACATGCCAATCGGAAGCAAAGTTCACGCCCTGCCTGTGGTTCGACACGCAAGCGGAGGAAGCGGCCAACTTCTACGTCTCGGTGTTCAAGAATTCCAAGATCACATCGATCAGCCGTTTTCCCGGACGCCGGGCAGGACGTCCACCACAAGCCGGCGGGATCGGTGATGGTCGTGGCCTTCGAGCTCGACGGGCAACCCTTCACCGCGCTCAACGGCGGGCCACAGTTCAAATTCGACGAGGCGGTCTCGTTCCAGGTCATGTGCGACAGCCAAGCTGAGGTCGATGAAGACTGGAATGCGCTGACCGCGGGCGGCCAAGAAGGGCCCTGCGGCTGGCTCAAGGACAAATTCGGCCTGTCCTGGCAGGTGGTGCCGTCGGTCATCCCGAAGATGATGACCGACCCCGACGCCAGGAAATCCGCGCGCGTCATGAATGCGTTCATGAAAATGAAGAAGCTCGATATCGCCACGCTGGAGCAAGCCTATGCGAGGCAGGCCACTTAAGCGGCTGCCCGTGCGGGTGAACGCGCCCGCGACCAAGGGAGAGGTCCGTGTTGAAAGTTGTGCTGATCCTCGCCGGCTGCGTCGGCGTTCTCATTGTCGGCGTACTCGTCCTGGCGGCGACCAAGCCTGACAAGTTCAGCGTGCAGCGCTCGGCCAGCATCAAGGCGCCACCGGACAAGATTTTCCCGCTGATCGACGACTTCCACCGCTGGAGCGCCTGGTCGCCTTACGAGCAGAAAGACCCCGCCATGAAGCGCACTTTCGGCGCCACTTCCGCCGGCAAGGGCGCGGTCTATGAGTGGGACGGCAATAGCGCGGTCGGCAGCGGCCGCATCACCATCATGGACACCGCGCCGCCGTCCAAAGTGATGATCGATCTCGACATGCAGCGGCCGATCAACGCGCACAACAATGTGGTGTTCTCGCTCGAGCCGCAGGGCGATAGCACCAAGGTGACCTGGGCCATGTCCGGCGGCGCGTCCTACGTCGCCAAGATCATGCACGTGTTCTTCAACATGGACAAAATGGTCGGCGGCGACTTCGAGGTGGGCCTCGCCAAGCTGAAAACGATCGCTGAAAAGTGAGGGAAACTGTCATGACGATGAGCGCAGCAAAACCGACGCGGCCCGAAGGCACGGTCGTCATCACCCGCGTGTTCGACGCGCCGCGCGACCTGGTGTGGCAGGCCTGGACCGATCCAAAAATGCTGGCGCAGTGGTTCGGCCCGCGCGGCTTCACCAGCACGGTGCCGGAATGGGACCTGCGCGTCGGTGGCGCCTTGCGCATCGTCATGCACGGACCGGACGGCAACGACTATCCGATGAAGGGCGTGTTCCGCGAGGTGGTTAAGCCGGAGCGGCTGGTGTTCAGCAATATTCCCGTCGACAAAGACGGCAACCATCTGATGGAAGGTGAGACCATCGTCACGCTGAGCGAACAGGACGACAAGACCACGCTGACGGTGAAGTCACACATGGTCGGGCTGGTGCCGTTCGCGCCGCAGATGCTCGCCGGCATGGAGGCCGGCTGGACGCAGAGCATCGACAAGCTGGGCGAGCTTTTGGCTAAGTAATTCCGCTCATCCCCGCGCAAGCGGGGATCCAGTTCTTCCTCCTACGTGGCTCTGGGTCCCCGCTTTCGCGGGGACGAACGGAGAAAATCCACGCGCCGGTTGGCTTAGACTCAGAACAGCCGCCACGCCACCACGGCCAACAGCGCGACGATCGCCCATAGCGCGACCGCGGTCCAGCGGCTGCGGCGCTGCTCGGCCCGGCCGATCGCCTCCACCGTCTCCGGCGACAGCACCAGGCCGTCGCGCGTGATGTCGTCGAGCTGATCGATCAATGTGGCGGCGCGGGTGAGCAGCGAGGGCACCTGCGCCGCGAAACGGCCGATCTCGCCGGCGCCTTGCGCGACGTCCTCCAGCCGGCCGGCGGGCCCGAGATTGCGCTCGATCCATTCGCGCACGACGGGATCGGCCACGGTCCACATGTCGAGCTTGGGATCGAGCGTGCGCGCGACGCCTTCCACCACCACCATGGTCTTCTGCAACAGCAGCAATTCCGGCCGCGTGCGCATGTCGAACAGGCCGGTGACCTCGAACAGCAGCATCAACAGCTTGGCCATCGAGATGTCTTCGGCGGTGCGGTTATGGATCGGCTCGCCGATAGCGCGGATCGCCTGCGCGAAGCTCTCCACCGAATGGGTGCGCGGCACGTAGCCGGCGTCGAAATGGATCTGCGCGGTGTGGTGATAGTCGCGGGTGATGAAGCCGAACAGAATTTCGGCGAGGAAGCGCCGCTCCTTCGGCCCGAGCCGGCCCATGATGCCGAAGTCGACCGCGACCAGCTTGCCGTCGGCGTCGACGAACAGATTGCCGGGATGCATGTCGGCGTGGAAGAAGCCGTCGCGCAAGGCATGGCGCAGGAAACTCTGGATTACGTTGTGGCCGAGTGCCGGCAGGTCGAGGCCGCGCGCCTCGAGTGCGGCGCGGTCGTTGAGCGGCGTGCCGTCGATCCATTCCAGGGTGAGCACCTCGCGCGCGGTGCGGTCCCAGTCCACCGAGGGCACGCGGAAGTCCTTATCGTCGCGCGTGTTCTCCGCCATCTCGGAGAGCGCGGCCGCCTCCAGCCGGAAATCCATTTCCATGGTCACCGAGCGGGCAAGCGTCGCCACTGCTTCGACCGGGCGCAGCCGCTGCGCCTCCAGCGACAGGCTTTCCGCCTTGCGCGCCACGTAGAAGAAAGCGTCGAGATCGGCCTTGAAGCGGCGCTCGACGCCGGGCCGCAAGATTTTCACCGCCACCGGTTTGCGCGCGCCGTCCGCGTCGATCTCGGCGCGGTGCACTTCTGCTCGATGAACTTGCGCGATCGAGGCGGCGGCGACGGCGGGCCCGAAGCTCGCATAGACGTCTTCCAGCGGCTTGCCGAAAGCGGCGGCGACGACGGATTCCGCCTCGCTTTGCGGGAACGGCGCCATCTTGTCCTGCAGGCTTTCGAGATCGCGCGCGATCGCGGTGCCGACCACGTCGGGGCGGGTGGCCATGAACTGGCCGAGCTTGACGTAAGTCGGCCCGAGCTTGGTGAGCGCGGCGGCAAGCCGGCTGGAGCCGTCCTTGGCGCTCGGCCGCTCGATCAGGCGCGCGAGCGCGATGGCGGTCTTGGCCGGCAGCGGCAGCGTCCGCGTATCGACCAGCGCGAACACGCCTTCGCGCGCGAACACAAAACCGGTGTGCGCCAGGCGGGTGAGATGCGAGAGGGCGGCGATCACAATTTCCAACCCGAATGCAGCGCCACCACGCCGGCGGTCATGGTCGTCACCGAAACGCGGCGGAAGCCGGCGGTCTCGATCATGCGGGCGAATACCGGCGGCTTGGGAAACTTGCGGATCGATTCCACCAGATACTGATAGGCCTCGCGGTCGCCGGTCACCGCCGCGCCGATGCGCGGGATCACGTTGAAGGAATAAAGCTCGTACAGCGCGTCGATGCCGGGCACGTTGACGGCGGAAAATTCCAGGCAGAGGAAGCGCCCGCCGATCTTGAGCACGCGATAGGCCTCGGCCAGCGCGCGCTCGATGCGCGGCACGTTGCGGATGCCGAAGGCGATGGTGACGCAATCGAAGCTGCGGTCGGGATAGGGTAGCTCCTCGGCGTTGCCCTGCTCGAAAGTGACCGCCTGGTCGTGTCCGCGCTCAACGGCGCGCTCGCGCCCTACCGCCAGCATGTCGGCATTGATGTCGCAGACGGTGACGCGCACGTTCGTGCCGCCGGCCTCCACCACGCGGAAGGCGACGTCGCCGGTGCCGCCGGCGAGATCGAGCAGCGCGAAATCGCGGTCCGACTTGGGTGGATGCACCGCGCTCACCAGCGCGTCCTTCCAGGCCCGGTGCAGGCCGCCCGACATCAGGTCGTTCATCAGGTCGTAGCGGCGCGCCACCGAATGGAACACGTCGTCCACCAGCCCCTGCTTTTCGGCCAGCGGCACGGTTTTCTCGCCGAAATGGGTGTCTTCGCGCCTCGCGGCCATCGGAATAGTCCTTTGCGGGCAGGACCATAGCGCGGCAGGCCGGGGGGCGCTATGTGTGAGTGGCTTGTCCCGAGCGCAGCGCGGCACGCAGTGCTGCGCTGCAGACCCGGGACCTTTCCGACCGCCGAGCGCGGATCGGTCCCGGATCAGCGGCGCAACACTTCGCTTCGCGCCGTGCTGCGCCGCATCCGGGACACGACCTGAGATTAACCATGCCCGAACTTCCCGAAGTCGAAACCGTGCGCCGCGGCCTGGCGCCCGCCATGGAAGGCGCGAGCCTGGCCAAGGTCGAGGTGCGCGACCGCCGTCTGCGCTGGCCCATTGCCAACGACTTCGAAAAGCGGTTGACCGGGCAGACGGTCGAGGGCCTCGGCCGGCGGGCGAAATATTTGCTGGCCGATCTGTCGTCCGGCGAGGTGCTAATCATGCATCTCGGCATGTCGGGCTCGTTCCGCGTCGGCAAGGACGCCAAGCCGGGCGTCTATTACCACGAGAAATCCAAGAGCACGGCGCACGACCACGTGGTGTTTCACATGTCGAACGGCGCGACAGTGACGTTCAACGATCCGCGCCGCTTCGGCTCGATGAAGCTGGTGGCGCGCGCCAAGTTGGACCAGGAGCCGCTGCTGCGCGGGCTCGGGCCGGAGCCCTTGGGCAATGAATTCGATGCCGCCATGTTGGCGCAAGCCTGCGCCGGCAAGAAGACTTCGCTGAAGGCGGCGCTGCTCGACCAACGCGTCGTCGCGGGCCTCGGCAACATCTATGTCTGCGAGGCGCTGTTCCGCGCCAAGCTATCGCCGAAACGGCAGGCCTCGACGATTGCCGACCGCAACGGCAAGCCGAATGCGCGCGCAGGCGCGTTGGTCGAGGCCATCAAAGCGGTACTCCAGGACGCCATCGCGGCCGGCGGCTCCTCGCTGCGCGACCACCGCCGTACCGACGGCGCGCTCGGCGATTTTCAGCATAATTTCAGCGTCTATGACCGCGAAGGCGAGCCCTGCTCGAACTGCAAGGGCAAAATCAAACGCATCGTGCAGAGCGGCCGCTCGACCTTCTATTGTCCGAGCTGTCAGAAATGATTTTTGTCATCGCCGAGCTTGTCATCGCAAGTCGGGTTTACCCGACTTGCGATACATAAAAAATGCGGAAGTCGGGCAAGCCTGACTTCCGACGCGATCCCGCTTAGGAGGACACAGTGCGTCCCTAAGCGAGATGGCCGGGACAAGCCCCGCCATGACAAAGTAGGATGTGATGTCGGGAGAACATCATGCACAAACTTGCCCTCATCCCTCTCATTCTGATCGGCTCGCTGACTACAGCGTCCGCCGCCGGCTATCCCGATCATCCGATCCGGCTGATCGTGCCGCAGGCGGCCGGCAGCGCCACCGATAATACCGCGCGCATTCTGGCGGCCGAGTTGACCAAGGAACTCGGCCAGCTCGTGATCGTGGACGACCGGCCGGGCGGCGCGCTCACGCTCGGGCTCGACCTGGTCGCGAAATCGGCGCTCGACGGCTACACGCTCGGCATGGGGCCGATCGGCGCGCTCGCCATCACACGCCACATCGTCAAGAAGCTGCCCTACGACATCGAGCGCGACTTCCAGCCGATCGCGCTGACCACGCGCGGCCATCTTATGCTCGCGGTCTCGCCCAAGCTGCCGGTCAAGTCGATCCAGGAGCTGATCGCCTATGCCAAGGCCAATCCCGGCAAGCTGACCAACGCCTCGTCGAGCAACGGCTCGCCCGGCCATGTCGGCGGCGAATTGTTCAAATTCATGACCGGCACCAAGATCGTCCACGTGCCCTATCGCGGCGGCGCGTTGGCGATCCAGGACCTGATGGCCGGGCGCGTCGACATCATGTTCGAGAGCCTGCAATCGATAGCGCCTTCCGCGCGCGCTGGCTTGGTGCGGCCGCTCGGCGTCAGCGGCGCCACGCGCTCGCCGGCGTTCCCGGATCTGCCGACCATCGGCGAGGCGGTGCCCGGCTATCTGGCGCCGACCTGGACCGGCGTGATCGCGCCGGCCGGCGTGCCGCGCCCGATCGTGGACAAGCTCAATGCCGCGATTAACCAGGCGATCAAGTCGGAAGCCTTCAAGGAGAAGTTCGCCAAGATCGGCGACGAGCCGGGCGGCGGCACGCCGGAAGATTTCGCCGCGACGATCCAAGCGGATTCCGCCAAATGGGGCGACGTTATCAAGCGCGCCGGCATCAAGTTTTGAAATCAAACCCCAAGGGCAAGCCATGAGTTACGAGAACATCATTGTCGAAGGCAAAGGCCGCGTCGGCATCATCCGGCTCAACCGTCCGCAGGCGCTCAACGCGCTCAACCGGGCGCTCATGATCGAACTTGGCCAGGCGATCGACGCATACGAAGCCGACGAT
The DNA here is from genome assembly GCA_963786025.1 of uncultured Alphaproteobacteria bacterium. Taxonomy (GTDB): domain Bacteria; phylum Pseudomonadota; class Alphaproteobacteria; order Rhizobiales; family Xanthobacteraceae; genus Pseudolabrys. Next base: position 82,992 of record CAWAXK010000033.1, on the reverse strand, counting down.
GCCATCGGCTGCCTGCTGATAACCGGCGGCGACAAGGCTTTCGCGGCCGGCGCCGACATCAAGGAGATGGCCGACAAGAGCTTCATCGATGTGTTTCTCGGCAATTTCGCCGGCACCTGGGACCGCGCCGCGCAGGCGCGCAAGCCGATCGTCGCTGCGGTCGCCGGCTTCGCGCTCGGCGGCGGCTGCGAACTTGCCATGCATTGCGACATCATCGTCGCGGCCGACAACGCCAAATTCGGCCAGCCCGAGATCAAACTCGGCGTCATTCCCGGCATCGGCGGCACGCAGCGGCTGACGCGCGCGGTCGGCAAGGCCAAGGCCATGGACCTGATCCTGACCGGGCGCATGATGGACGCCGCCGAAGCCGAGCGCTCCGGGCTGGTGGCGCGCGTGGTGCCGCCGGCGAGCCTGATGGAAGAGGCGATGAAGGTGGCCGACACCATTGCCAACATGTCGCTGCCCTCGGTGCTGGCTGGCAAGGAGGCGATCAACCGCGCTTTCGAAGGCGCCCTGGCGGAAGGCGTGGTGTTCGAGCGGCGGGTGTTCCACTCGCTGTTCGCGACCGAGGATCAGAAGGAAGGCATGAAAGCCTTCGTCGAGAAGCGCAAACCGCAGTGGAAGAATAAGTAGGCGTTCGGAAATTATGGCTGTCATGCCCGCGCAAGCGGGCATCCAGTAATCACGGACACGTCGGTGTGTACTGGGTCCCCGCCTTCGCGGGGACGACAGTAACTACTTCCTCACGCAAATAATGCGCACCACCGACGCCTTGGCGTCGGCGGTGGGCGCGGTCGCCGCGGCGACGTGGTTGCGCTCAAGGAAACTGCGGATGGTCTCGGCGCTGATGAGCCGCACCGGCGGCGCGGTTGCCGCGACGCTGGCGAGCACCGCGTTGCCCATTTCCATCATGCCGAGGACTTGACCCTGCGCGTCGAGCGCGGCAGCGCCGGAAAATCCGGCCATCGGCACCGGCTGGCGCAGTTCGATCGCCGTGCCGTCGGACAGCCGAGCCTTCACCTCGGTGAGCTTGCGGCTGCCGTCCTGCTCCTTCGGATCGGGAATGCCGATGAGCGTCAGGTCGTGCGGCTTGTCGGATTTCGGCGCGTCGTGCGCCAGCGAGAGCGGCGAAATCTTGCGCTGTCCGTAAACGCGCAGCAGCGCGAGCCCGTTGTCCGGGTCGGCGGCGACGCGGTCGGCGTCGCCAAAGCCCGAGGCGACGATCACCTGGCAGCCCTGCGTGAGCTTCAGGTCGGTGACGATATGACCCTGCGCGCTCACCACCAGCCCATTGCCGTATTCCACCGAGCGCGCCAGCGCGGCATAAGGCGCGCTGCGCTCGGGAAACGGCGAGAACGCGCTCACCATCGCCGCCGTCGCCGGCGCGACGATGGTCTCCATCATCTGGTCGTACATTATGGTGAAGCCGCGCGCTTCGCCGTCGCGCATCTTGGCGCGCACCGAAAACATTTTGAGGCCCTGCATGCCGGTGATGACGAAAGTGTCGTCATGCAGCGCGCTGCTCTCGACCTTGCGCGTGGCCGGCTGTTTTTTCTCGCGCTCGAAAAGTGCGGCAAGGGTGAGCCCCGGCTCCTTGATGCGGAAGGTCTCGACCTGCACTTCGCCATGGGTCGAGGACCAGCGCGTACCGTGGGCGGCGTCGCGCGCGTGCGGCACCAGCTTGGTCGGCAGGCCGATGCGGATGCCGGTGGCCGGGTCGACCACCACGCTCCAGCCGAATTCATCTTCATAGCGCTTGGCGGCGGCGATCAGGTCCGCGCGCTCGGACGGCGTGAGCACGCCGGTGACCTTGGCCTTATGGCGCTTCTGGAAATTCTTAATCGCTGTGGCCATCGGATCGTCGCCGCCGATGTAATCGCCCGACCACAGCAGCGCGGCCTGGATTTTCTGGCGCTCGCCGGGCGGGGCTGCCGACAATGCGTCGGGCGAGGGCTCGGCGGCGGGTGTTTTCGGCTCAGCAGGTTTGGCCGCGACGGCCTTCTCGGTTGCCGGTTTTGGCGCGGCCGGCTTTACGGTGGCGGCCTTCGGCGCAGCGGGCTTCGGCGCGGCAGGCTTGGCCGCCTCAGTCTTCGTTTTGGCCGGCTTGTGTTTGACCGCTTTGGTTTCGGCCGCTTTGGCTTCGGCGGGTTTGGCCTTGGCCGCCGCCTTATGCCTGACGTGCTTTTGCGCCGGTTTGGCTTCGGCCGGCTTGGGGCCGGGGATGATGCCCGGCGAATCCTGCGCCAGCGCCGGCGTGGCGCCGACGAGCAACGCGAGCATCACCAGGAACGAACCGTAACGCATCGTTTTTAACGCCACCCATGCACCATTTTGCGGCACCTTAGCCCATCGAGGCGAGCGCGCAAGGCATCAAGAGGCTGGCCGAAAGCCGTGCGAGGCCATAGGTTTGCTGAATGCTCGACGCAAAAGAACTCGAACGTTATGCGCGCCACATCGTGTTGCGCGAGGTCGGCGGCCCCGGCCAGGCCAAGCTCAAAGCCGCGCGCGTGCTGGTGATCGGCGCCGGCGGCTTAGGCGCGCCGGTGCTGCTTTATCTCGCCGCCGCCGGCTGCGGCGCGATCGGCGTGGTCGATGACGACACGGTGTCGCTGTCGAATTTGCAGCGGCAGGTGATCTTTTCAACCGACGATATTGGCATCCGCAAGGTGGACGGCGCCGAGGCGGCGATCGCGCGGCTCAATCCGCATGTGCAAATCGAAACGCACATGACGCGGCTCGATGCCAGCAACGCGCTCGACCTGATCGGGCAATACGACATCGTCGCCGACGGCTCGGATAATTTCGCCACGCGCTATCTCGTCTCCGACGCCTGCTATTTCGCCAAGAAGCCGCTGGTCACGGCCGCGGTCGGCACCTTCGACGGCTCGCTGACCACGCTGCGCGCGCATGAGCGGCGCGCCGACGGCACGCGCAATCCGACCTACCGGTGTCTCTTTCCCGAGCCGCCGCCACCCGGCGCCGTGCCGGCCTGCGCGGAAGCCGGCATTCTCGGCGCGCTGCCGGGCGTGCTCGGTTCGATGATGGCAATGGAGGTTATCCGCGAGATCGTCGGCTTCGGCGAAGGACTGGTCGGCCGGCTGTTGATGGTCGACGCGCGCTCGATGCGCTTCGAGACGCTGAGCTACGCATGGGACCCGGGCAACCCGCTCTCCGGCGAGCAGGCGACGATCCGGGATCTGTCGGGAAAATATTGACGCGTGTCCCGGGCGCAGCGCGAAGCGGTGCGCTGCAGACCCGGGACCCTGGTTGAAATAAGAAGCGAGCTGGATCCCGGATCAGCGGTGCACCGCTGCGCTTCGCTACGCGTTGCACCGCATTCGGGACAAGTGGCCGCTACAGCATCGACGGCAGCACGCGATCCGGCGGCCGGTGGCCGTCCATGAAGGTCTTGATGTTGATGATGACCTTCTCGCCCATGTCGATGCGGCCTTCGAGCGTGGCCGAGCCCATATGCGGCAGCAGAACGACCTTGCCCTCGCGCGCGAGCTTGACCAGCTTCGGGTTCACCGCCGGCTCGTGCTCGAACACATCGAGGCCGGCGCCGGCAATGTCGCCGGACTCGATCAGGCGCGCGAGCGCGTTCTCGTCGATCACTTCACCGCGCGAAGTGTTGACGATATAGGCTTCCGGCCGCAGCAGCTTGAGCCGGCGCGCCGACAAGAGGTGATAGGTCGCCGGCGTGTGCGGGCAGTTTACCGACACGATATCCATGCGGGCGAGCATCTGGTCGAGGCTCTCCCAATAGGTGGCGTCGAGCTCTTCCTCGATCTTGGGCGCCACCCGGCGGCGATTGTTGTAATGGATCTGCAGGCCGAAGGCGCGCGCGCGCCGCGCCACCGCCTGGCCGATGCGGCCCATGCCGATGATGCCCAAGCGCTTGCCCCAGATGCGCTTGCCCAGCATCCAGGTCGGCGACCAGCCGGTCCAGTCCTTGTCGGAGGTCAGCACGGCGGCGCCTTCCACCAGCCGCCGCGGCACCGCCAGCACCAGCGCCATGGTCATGTCGGCGGTGTCCTCGGTGAGTACGCCGGGCGTGTTGGTGACGGTGATCCCGCGCTGCACGGCGGTAGCGACGTCGATATTGTCGACGCCGTTGCCGAAATTGGCGATCAGCTTGAGCTGTTCGCCCGATTTCGAAAGCACCGCGGCGTCGATGCGGTCGGTGACGGTCGGCACCAGCACGTCGGCGGTTTTCACCGCCTCGGCGAGCTGGGCCTGCGTCATCGGCGTATCGTCGGGATTGAACCTGGCGTCGAAAAGTTCCCGCATGCGCAGCTCGACATTGTCGGGCAGCTTGCGGGTGACGACGACCAGCGGTTTCTTGGTCTTCGACATGTCCTGTTTACCGGGGCGTCCGGCGGCCTTTGCTGCTGCCGTTTGGGCGCCGTTCAGCCCTCTTTAACCGTGCTTGGCCCACACTCGCGGCTCGCGTGCGTGGGGTCCAAATCCGTTCTTTTTCCTACCAGATGGCAGTGACAACACAAAGCTTTGGAGCCGTGCTCCGCCGGCTGGGCTGGGCGGCATTGGCTGCCGCCGCATTGACGGTGGTGGACCCGACCGGCATGGCGCCGCGGGCCCTGGCCGGCAGCGATATTGCCATCGCCACCGGCTCGGTGAGCGGCCTGCCGGTCCCGCGTTTCGTCAGCCTAAAGTCGGATCGGGTTAATGTGCGCGCCGGCCCCACCAAGGACCAGGACGTACGCTGGGTCTATACCCGCGCCGGCATGCCGGTGGAGATTACCGCCGAGTTCGAGAACTGGCGGCGCATCCGCGACTGGGAGGGGGCGGAAGGCTGGGTCTACCACTCGCTGTTGTCCGGCAAGCGCACCGCGGTGGTGGTGCCGACCTTGAAGAACGACCTGGTGCCGCTTTACGAGAGCCCCGACGCCAAATCGCCCGAAACCGCCCGCCTGCAATCCGGCGTGCTTGGCGTGCTGAAATCCTGCAACGGCACCTGGTGCCAGTTCGCCGGCAAGAATTTCGAGGGCTGGATTCGCCAGGAACGGCTGTGGGGCGCCTATCCGAACGAGAAGGTGGAGTAGCCCACCTCCGTCACCCTGAGGTGCCGTCGCGCAGCGACGGCCTCGAAGGGCGACGGCCCGTGTACCTGTGGCCGATCATCCTTCGAGGCTCGCGCGCAAGAGCGCGCTCGCACCTCAGGATGACGGATCAATTTTTGGAGCTTGTAGAGCTACTCAGCGCTTCCGCCGCAACCGCACGACCACGTCGACGCGGGCGATCTCGAAGCCTTCCGGCGGGACCGGGGTCTTGCCGACCACCACTTCGGCGCCGGGTATGTCGAGCAACTCGTCCGATTCCTCGACGAAAAAGTGGTGATGGCTGGAGGTGTTGGTATCGAAATACGCCTTCGAGCCGTCGGCCGCCACCGGGCGCAGCAGGCCGACCTCGGTGAACTGGTGCAGCGTGTTGTAGATGGTGGCGAGCGACACCGGCACCTTGGCGCGGGTTGCCTCTTCGTAGAGCATTTCGGCGGTGAGATGGCGGTCGCCCTTGCCGAACAGCAGCCAGCCGAGCGCCATGCGCTGGCGCGTCGGCCGCAAGCCGACCTGGCGCAGCATCGCCTTCACGTCATGCCACGGGCAGCCGGTGAGTTCCGACCGATCGGTTGCCGGCGGCGGGGCCATGTTTGGCTTGGCGGACGGGAACACCATGATACGCACTTGGCTCGTGGTTTGAGTGCCATCGCCGACCCCGGCGGGGCAGACGAAAAAACTATATTAGTTTCAAGATATACGCACTGGCAGGCCTAGATGCAACTCTTTCGCAATTAGCGCTATGGCCGTTCTAGCGCGCTGTTCCGGGCAGAAGATGTCCGTGGGCGCGCGGTTCCGCCATCTTTGCCCGCTAGCGTCGGTGTGTTACGAATCCGCGCATGGGAATTCAGACAGCAGGCCCGCCCAGCGGGGATATCGCGCTAATGGACACCAAGCGTCACAGCTTCGAATACGAAGATCTTCTTGCTTGTGGCCGCGGCGAATTATTCGGGCCCGGCAACGCGCAGTTGCCGCTGCCGCCGATGCTGATGTTCGACCGCATTTCAGAAATCACCGAGCAGGGCGGCGAGCACGGCAAGGGCATGATCCGCGCCGAGCTCGACGTGACGCCGGACCTCTGGTTCTTCCTCTGCCACTTCAAGGGCGACCCGGTGATGCCGGGCTGCCTCGGCCTCGATGCACTTTGGCAAATGGTCGGCTTTTTCCTCGGCTGGCTGGGTTCGCCGGGCAAGGGCCGCGCGCTCGGTCTGGGCGAGCTCAAGTTTTCCGGACAAGTGTTGCCGACCGTGAAGAAGGTCGTTTACGGCGTCGACTTCAAGCGGGTGATGCGTTCGAAGCTGGTGCTCGGCATCGCCGACGGCTGGCTGTCGGCCGACGGCAACGTGATCTACCGGGCCTTTGACCTCAAAGTCGGCCTGTTCAAGCAGGACGAGGCGCTGCAACCGAGCGGCGCTTGAGCAGATCCACGGTCTTGCGCGGTTGCCTGGGGCGGACCAACTGTAAGCAACCACACATGAACCAGTCATCGGCATTCCGCGGCGCAGTTAAGGGTAAGCGGTCATGAGACGAGTCGTCGTCACCGGGATGGGCATCGTCTCATCTATCGGCAACAACACCCAGGAAGTTCTCGCCAGCCTGCGCGAGGCGAAGTCCGGCATCACGCACGCCGAGGAATTCGCCAAGCGCGGTTTCCGCTGTCAGGTACAGGGCATGCCGACGCTCGATCCGGCTGGATCGGTGGACCGGCGCGCCATGCGCTTCCTCGGTCAAGGCGCGGCGTGGAATCACGTCGCCATGGAGCAGGCGATCCGCGATTCCGGCGTCGAGGAAAAAGACATTTCCAATCCGCGCACCGGCATCGTCATGGGATCGGGCGGCCCTTCGACCTTAACGATCGTCGAGGCGGCCGATATCACGCGCGAAAAAGGTTCGCCCAAGCGCATCGGGCCCTTCGCCGTGCCGAAGGCGATGTCGTCGACGGCGTCGGCGACGCTCGCCACCTGGTTCAAGATCAAGGGCGTCAACTATTCGATCTCCTCGGCCTGCGCCACGTCCAATCACTGCATCGGCAACGGCACCGAGCTGATCCAATGGGGCAAGCAGGACATGGTTTTCGCCGGCGGCTCGGAAGAGCTGAGCTGGACCATGTCGAACCTGTTCGACGCCATGGGCGCCATGTCGTCCAAGTACAACGCCACGCCGGCGACGGCCTCGCGCGCTTATGACGTCGACCGCGACGGCTTCGTCATCGCCGGCGGCGCCGGCGTGCTGGTGCTGGAAGAGCTCGAACACGCCAAGGCGCGCGGCGCCAAGATTTACGCCGAGGTCGCCGGCTACGGGGCGACCTCCGACGGTTACGACATGGTGGCGCCTTCGGGCGAGGGCGCTCAGCGCTGCATGAAGATGGCGCTGGAGACCGTGCAGGCGCCGATCGACTACATCAATCCGCACGCCACGGCGACGCCGATCGGCGACCTCAAGGAGATCGAGGCGATCCGCGAAGTGTTCGGCGCCAAGTGCCCGCCGATTTCCGCCACCAAGTCGCTGACCGGCCATTCGCTCGGCGCCGCCGGCGCGCAGGAAGCGATCTATTCGCTGCTGATGATGAACAATGGCTTCATCTGCGAAAGCGCCAATATCCAGAATCTCGATCCCGCCTTCGCCGACATGCCGATCGCGCGCGCGCGTAAGGACAACGTGACGCTCGGCGCCGTGCTGTCGAACTCGTTCGGTTTCGGCGGCACCAATGCGTCGGTCGTGTTCAAGCGGCTAGATGCATAATTTTTCCTGTCATTCCGGGACGGCGCTATAGCGCCGGACCCGGAATCCAGAGCCATTTGCTGGGATCTGGATTCCGGGTTCGCTCGCTCCGCTCGCGCCCCGGAATGACGCCGACGTAGGATGGATAAGATGCCGGGATTGATGGACGGAAAACGCGGGCTGGTGATGGGGGTCGCCAACGACCACTCGATCGCCTGGGGCATCGCCAAGATGCTGAGCCAGCACGGCGCCAAGCTCGCTTTCACCTATCAGGGCGACGCGCTGGCAAAACGCGTGAAGCCGCTCGCCGAGCAGGCTGGCTCATCCTTCGTGATGCCATGCGACGTCGAGGACATCGCCTCGGTCGACGCGGTGTTTGCGGAGATCAAGAAACAATGGGGCACGCTCGATTTCCTGGTGCACGCGGTCGCCTATTCGAACAAAGAGGAACTCAAGGGCCGCTACGCGGATTCCACGCGCGAGAATTTCATCCGCACCATGGTGATCTCCTGCTACGCCTTCACCGAGGCCGCCAAGCGCGCGGCCGAGCTGATGCCGAACGGCGGTTCGATGGTGACGCTGACCTATAACGGCGGCGAGCGCGCCATGCCGAACTACAACGTCATGGGCGTGGCCAAGGCCGGGCTCGAGGCTTCGGTGCGTTATCTTGCGGTCGATCTCGGCCCGCAGAAAATCCGCGTCAACGCCATCTCGGCGGGACCGATCCGCACGCTCGCCGGCGCCGGCATCACCGATGCGCGCTATATGTTCGCGTTTCAGCAGAAATATTCGCCGCTCGGCCGCGGCGTGACGCTGGAGGAATTGGGCGGCGCGGGCCTCTACCTGCTGTCCGATCTGTCGACCGGCGTCACCGGCGAAGTGCACTTCGTCGACAGTGGCTACAACGTCATCGCCATGCCGATGCCGGATGCGCTCAAGTCCGCCCATGGCGAAGTCGATGGGAAGAACGGCGGAGCGTAGTTTTCCGCTCATGCCCGCGGAAGCGGGCATCCAGTTCTTTGGAGCATCGCACGCAGCCCTGGATTCCCGCTTTCGCGGGAATGAGCGGAGTTTGTTGCGCGGCTGCAAATATATAAACGGCCGGGGAAATCCCCGGCCGTCTTTTTCTCCCTGACTTCCTTTTATTTCGCCGCTTTTCTAGAACGCCTTCGGAGGAAGGCCGTTCAGCAAAGCTCAGGCAAGGTCGAAGCGATCGGCGTTCATCACCTTGGTCCAAGCCGCCACGAAGTCGGCCACGAACTTCTGCTGCGCGTCGCCGGAGCCATAGACCTCGGCGAGCGCCCGCAGCTGCGAATTCGAACCGAAAATGAGATCGACGCGGGTGCCGGTCCACTTCAGTGTCCCCGTTTTGCGGTCGTGCCCTTCGAACACATCCGCGTCGGCCGAAGTCGCCTTCCACATCGTGGCCATGTCGAGCAGGTTGACGAAGAAGTCATTCGTCAGCGTCTCGGGCCGCTTGGTGAAGACGCCATGCTGGGTTTGACCGTGGTTCGCACCCAAGACGCGCATGCCGCCGATAAGAACCGTCATCTCCGGCGCAGTCAGCGTCAGCAATTGCGCCTTGTCGATCAGCAGTTCCTCCGCCGAAACGGCGTACTTGGCCTTGAGATAGTTGCGGAAGCCGTCGGCGAACGGCTCGAGCACGGCGAAGGAGTCGACATCGGTCTGCTCCTGCGTCGCGTCCGTGCGCCCCGGTGCGAAGGGAACCTCAACGTTTTGTCCGGCCTTCTTCGCCGCCTGCTCGATCGCCGCGCAGCCACCGAGCACGATCAGGTCAGCGAGCGACACCTTCTTGCCGCCGGACGCACCGGCGTTGAACTCCTTCTGGATGCCGGCGAGGGCGCCGAGCACTTTCGCCAGTTGGGCCGGCTGGTTGACCTCCCAATCCTTCTGCGGGCTGAGGCGGATGCGCGCCCCGTTCGCGCCGCCGCGTTTATCGGAGCCGCGGAAGGTTGCCGCCGAGGCCCAAGCGGTCGAGACCAGTTGGGCGATGGAAAGTCCCGATGCGAGGATCTTGGCCTTGAGCGCCGCGATGTCCTTCGCATCGATCAGCTTGTGATCGACGGCGGGGACAGGGTCCTGCCACAGCAGTTCTTCCGCCGGAACCTCCGGGCCGAGATAGCGCGAGCGTGGGCCCATGTCGCGGTGGACCAGCTTGAACCAGGCGCGGGCAAACGCGTCGGCAAACTGATCCGGGTTCTCGTAGAAGCGCCGCGAAATCTTTTCGTAGACGGGATCGAAGCGCAAGGAGAGGTCCGTGGTCAGCATGGTTGGCCGGCGATGCTTGGACTTGTCCTGCGCATACGGAATCGACTCCGGTGCATCCTTCGCCACCCACTGCTTTGCGCCGGCCGGGCTCTTGGTCAGCTCCCATTCGTAGCCGAACAGGTTCTCGAAGAAGTTGTTGCTCCACTTGGTCGGCGTCGTGGTCCAGGTGACTTCCGGGCCGCCGCCCATCGTGTCATCGCCTTTGCCGCTGCCGAAGCTGCTCTTCCAGCCGAGGCCTTGCAGTTCAAGGCCGGCGGCCTCGGGTTCAGGGCCTAGAAGCGCCGCATCGCCGGCGCCATGGGCTTTGCCGAAGGTATGCCCGCCGGCGATAAGCGCGACGGTTTCCTCGTCATTCATGGCCATGCGGGCAAAGGTCTCGCGGATATCCTTGGCGGCAGCGAGCGGGTCCGGATTGCCGTTCGGACCTTCCGGGTTCACGTAGATCAGACCCATCTGCACGGCGGCGAGGGGATTTTCGAGATTCCGCTCACCCGCGTAGCGCTTGTCGCCAAGCCAGGTGTCCTCGGCGCCCCAGTAGGTGTCTTCGTCAGGCTCCCAGACATCGGCGCGCCCGCCGGCAAAGCCGAATGTCTTGAAGCCCATCGACTCAAGCGCGACGTTGCCGGCGAGGATCATCAAGTCGGCCCAGGAAATCTTGTCGCCGTATTTCTGCTTGATCGGCCAGACCAGCCGGCGCGCCTTGTCGAGGTTCACGTTGTCCGGCCAACTGTTGAGCGGCGCGAAGCGCTGCTGGCCGGCGCCGCCGCCGCCGCGCCCGTCGCCGATGCGGTAGGTGCCCGCGCTGTGCCATGCCATCCGGATGAACAGCGGCCCGTAGTGGCCGAAATCCGCCGGCCACCATTCCTGCGAGTCCGTCATCAGCGCGGTGAGGTCGCTCTTCAGCGCCTTGAGGTCGAGCTTCTTGAAGGCCTCCGCGTAATTGAACGCCTTGCCCATGGGATCGGACAGGGGAGAGTTCCGGTGCAGCATCTTGAGGTTCAGCTGGTTCGGCCACCAGTCGCGGTTGGATCTGACTCCAACGGTCGTGTGGTGCATGAAGGGACAATTGCCGGCGCTCTTTTCAGTCTTTGCGTCCATGTTTCTCTCCGATCGTGCTCTTGGCCACGGCTGTTCGTCCCTGGCGGGTGCGGCGGGTCTTTTCCGGTATCTAGGCGCGATGCCTGCGGATGTTTAGGCGTGGCCGCGCCATCAGGTCTAATCGTATTGATTGGTAGTATCGATAAATATATCTTATCGATATGATCACCTTGCGCCAGTTGCGCTATCTCTCCTCGCTCGCCCGTCACCGGCATTTCGGCCGGGCGGCGGCCGACTGCGCGGTGACCCAGCCGGCGCTGTCCATGCAGGTGCGCGAGCTGGAACGTGAAATCGGCGCCGAACTGGTGGAGCGGCGGCCGGGCGAAATCGCACTCACCGACACCGGCCTCGACGTGGCCGAACGCGCCGAGCAGATCCTCGCCGCCACCCGCGACCTGGTCGATTTCGCGCGCCATCGCGGCCTGCTCACGGGGCGGCTCAAGCTCGGCATCATTCCGACGCTGGCGCCTTACGTCCTGCCGCGCGTGCTGCCGCGGCTCGTGGCGAAATATCCGCAATTGCGGCTCGAAGTGCGCGAGACGCAGACCAAGCTGCTGCTCGAGGAGCTCAACCGCGGCGAACTCGACGTCGCGCTGCTGGCGCTGCCGGTGGAGGGCGCCGACGTCGAGACGCTGCCGCTATTTGACGATCCGTTCCTGCTGGCGGTGCCGGCCTCGGATGCGCTGCCGGCGCGCGCCCGCGTCGGCATCGAGGACGTCGATCAGCGCCGCCTCATTTTGCTGGAGGAAGGCCACTGCCTGCGCGACCAGGCGCTGGCCTTCTGCGCGGCGCCAAAACTTGCCGCGTCAAGTCGCGATGCGCCGGCAGGGCTTGGCGCCACCTCGCTCGCCACCGTGATGCAGATGGTGGCGAACGGCTACGGCGTGACGCTGCTGCCGGAGGTCGCGGCGGAAACGGAAGGGCGCGATGCGCGGGTGAAGCTTTTGCGGTTCAGCGCACCGGAGCCCACGCGCAGCATCGGGCTTGCCTTTCGGCGCACCTCGCCGCGCCGCAAGGACTTCGCGGCACTGGGTAAAGTTATTGTCGACGCGCTGGCCGTGTCGAAAACGCGCCCCCCGAAATGAAAAGGGCGGCCCGAAGGCCGCCCTTTCGTTTGTATTCGTTGCGGGGCGCTTATTCAGCCGCGCCGCCGGCCGCCTGCTGCGGCGCGCTGCCCTTGTTCTCGAGGTCCTCGCCGGTGGTCTGGTCGACCGCCTTCATCGACAGCCGCACCTTGCCGCGCTCGTCCATGCCGAGCAGCTTGACCTTCACCTTGTCGCCTTCCTTGACCACATCGGAGACCTTGTTCACCCGGCTCTGGGCGAGCTGGCTGATGTGCACGAGGCCGTCTTTGGCGCCGAAGAAGTTCACGAAAGCGCCGAAGTCCATCACCTTGACCACGGTGCCCTCGTAGATCTTGCCGGGCTCGGGGTCGGAAGCGATCGACTTGATCCAGTTGATCGCCGCCTTGATCGACTCGCCGTCGGCGGAAGCCACCTTCACCGAACCGTCGTCCTCGATGTTGATCTTGGCGCCGGTCTTCTCGACGATCTCGCGGATCACCTTGCCGCCGGTTCCGATCACTTCACGGATCTTGTCGGTCGGGATCTTGAACATCTCGATGCGCGGGGCGTATTCGCCCAGCTCGGCGCGGGCGCTGGTGAGCGCCTTGGCCATTTCGCCGAGGATGTGCATGCGGCCGTCCTTGGCCTGGCCGAGCGCGACCTTCATGATCTCCTCGGTGATGCCGGCGATCTTGATGTCCATCTGCAGCGATGTGACGCCCTGATCGGTGCCGGCCACCTTGAAGTCCATGTCGCCGAGGTGATCCTCGTCGCCGAGGATGTCGGACAATACGGCGAAGCGCTTGTCCTCGAGGATGAGGCCCATGGCGATGCCCGCGGCCGGCCGCTTGATCGGCACGCCGGCATCCATGAGCGCGAGCGAGCCGCCGCACACCGAGGCCATCGAGGACGAACCGTTCGATTCGGTGATCTCGGAGACCAGACGGATGGTGTAGGGGAACTCCTCCGCCTTCGGCAGCAGGGGATGCAGCGCGCGCCAGGCCAGTTTGCCGTGGCCGATTTCGCGGCGCTTGGTGCCGCCCATGCGGCCGGTCTCGCCGACCGAATAGGGCGGGAAGTTATAGTGCAGCAGGAAGCTTTCCTTGTAGCTGCCCTGCAGTGCATCGATCCACTGCTCGTCCTCGCCGGTGCCGAGCGTGGCCACCACCAGCGCCTGGGTTTCGCCGCGGGTGAACAGCGCCGATCCATGGGTGCGCGGCAACAAGCCGACTTCGGTGACGATGTTGCGTACGGTCTTGAGATCGCGGCCGTCGATGCGCTTGCCGGTGTCGAGAATATTCCAGCGCACGATCTTGGCTTCGAGTTCCTTGAACACGCCGGCGACGCGCAGCTTGTCGTATTGCGGCTCGGCGCCTTCCGGGAAGTAATGCGCCATGACCTTGGCCTTGACGTCGGCCACGGCATTCTGGCGTTCCTGCTTGGCGGCGATCGAATAGGCCGCGCGCAGGTCCTTCTCGGCCAGGCCGAGGATCTTCTTCTCGAGCTCGGCGTTGTCCACCGTCACGAGATCGCGCGGCTCTTTCGCCGCCTTTTCCGCGAGTTTGATGATGGCGTCGATCACCGGCTGAAAATGCCGGTGGCCGAACATCACCGCGCCCAGCATGATGTCCTCGGAAAGCTCCTTGGCTTCCGATTCCACCATCAGCACCGCGTCGGCGGTGCCGGCCACGACCAGATCGAGCTGGCTCTCGGCCATCTCGTCGATCTGCGGGTTGAGCACATACTCATTGTTGATGAAGCCGACGCGAGCGGCGCCGATCGGGCCCATGAAGGGGGCGCCCGACAGCGTCAGCGCCGCCGAGGAGGCCACCAGCGCCAGGATGTCGGGATCGTTTTCCAGGTCGTGCGACAGCGTGGTGACGATGACTTGCGTTTCACAACGCCAGCCATCGGCGAACAGCGGACGGATCGGGCGGTCGATCAGGCGGGAAACCAGCGTTTCCTTTTCGGTCGGACGGCCCTCGCGCTTGAAATAGCCGCCGGGAATGCGGCCCGCGGCGTAATACTTTTCCTGGTAGTCGACGGTGAGCGGCAGGAAGTCGACGCCTTCGCGCGGCTGCTTGGCCGCGACGGCAGTGGCGAGCACGGTGGTCTCGCCGTAGGTGGCGAGCACGGCGCCGTCGGCTTGACGCGCTACCCGGCCGGTCTCGAGGACGAGCTTGCGCCCGCCCCAATCGAGTTCAACTCGATGCATATCGAACATTGCGTTTTTCTCTCATGGTTTTCTGGTCAAGCCCCGAAAGCCATGAGCAAGACGGCGAGAAACTGCCGCGCATCACCGTCAAATGCGGGAAGCGGACAGCGTCTGGCGATCCTGCCATGGCGTTTCGAACCTTGCCTTGTCGCAAGAGGCGATCACTATCGGCTCTCGCTTGTCGCCGGCAGCGCCATCGCCGCCGGATCAATACAGCGAATGCGTCACACGCATTCGCTTCACGTTAATCGCGCGCGGCGCGCATGCGCCTCACGCGGGTACAAAATTATCGGCGGATGCCGAGCTTCTCGATCAAAGTCTTGTAGCTAGCTTCGTTGGTACGCCGCAGATAATCGAGCAGCGTGCGGCGCTGGCTCACCATCTTGAGCAGGCCACGCCGGGAATGATTGTCCTTGACGTGGGTCTTGAAATGCTCGGTGAGATTATTGATGCGCTCGGACAGGATCGCCACCTGCACTTCGGGCGATCCGGTATCGCCGGGCTTGTTGGCGAATGCACTGATTACTTCGGCCTTGCGGCCGGTGGTTACCGACATCGGTCATCCTTTCTTAGGCACGGCGCTGCCAATCAGCCCGGCCAGGTTAAAAACGCGCTTGGGGACGATTTCGCCGTGGTCCAGATCCGCAAGGGCCACGAGTTGGCCCGAAACCGTCGCATAAACTGGTCCACGGAAATTGGGAGCGTCCCGTCCGCGCAACAAAACGGCTTGGCCTCTTGCGAGCCTCGCCGCATCCGCCCGACTGATGGCCAGCGCCGGGATGTCGTCCAGCGCGGTCTCAACGGGCATGAGAACGTCGGCGAGGCTAGCCTCGCCGGCCGCGGCTCTATGGCACACGGCCTCCAATTGTTCCAGTAAAATCATGGTTTCTTCGCTAAACGGGCCGACCGCGACCCGGCGCAGCGCGCTGACATGGCCGAAACAGCCCAAAGCACGGCCCATATCCCTGGCCAGCGACCGGACATAGGTTCCCTTGCCGCATTCGGCGTGCAGGACGGCGTGGTCGGCGTCCGGGGTCTCGATCAGCTCCAGCCGGGTGATCTCGACCGGGCGGGCGGCCAGTTCGACCGTTTCGCCGTCGCGGGCGAGGTCATAGGCGCGCTCGCCCTCGATCTTGATGGCCGAATAGCGCGGCGGCACCTGCTGGATTGTGCCGATATAGGACGGCAGCAAGGCGCGGATGGCGTCGGCCGTGGGGCGTTGATCGCTCGAGGCGATGACACGGCCTTCGGCGTCGTCGGTGTCGCGCTCCTCGCCCCAGCGGATGGTAAATTGGTAAAGCTTGCGGCCATCCATCACGAAGGGAACGGTCTTGGTCGCTTCGCCCATCGCGATCGGCAGCGCCCCGGAGGCGAGCGGATCGAGCGTGCCGGCGTGCCCGGCGCGTTTGGCCGAGAACAGGCGCTTCACCACGCTGACCGCGTGGGTCGAGGTCATGCCGACCGGCTTGTCGAGCACCAGCCAGCCATGCACGTCGCGTTTGTCGCGCTTGAATTGCTTGTCGCGGCGCCGTTCGCCGCCCTCGCCGCGGGGCGCAGGGGCCGCTGCCGGCGGCTCCTCGGCCAGAGGCAGATCGAGATTCTTCAAATCTTCTTCGTTCACTCGTCGTCCTCATGTTGGAGATCGCGCTTGACCGCGGGCGAGCGCAGCAGCTTGTCGATGCGCTCGGCTTCCGCGAAACGCTCGTCGACGCGGAAGCGGATATCGGGCGCGAATTTCAGATTGACGCGATGGGCGATTTCGCCGCGCAGGAATTTCTTGTTGCGCTCCAATGCCGCCACCACTTCTTCCGCGTCGCGGCCGGCCAGCGGCATGACGTAGATCGTCGCCAGCCGCAGATCGGCGGTCATGCGCACTTCCGGCACGGTGATGAGGTGGCCCTCGATGACGGGATCGTGCACGTCGCCGCGCGTGAGCATTTCGGCCATGGCGTGACGCACCAGTTCGCCGACGCGCAACTGGCGCTGCGATCCGCCGGGCGTGATGTTGTCGCGGTGTGATTTCTTGCGTGTCATCAATTTAGAGCTTTCAATTCGCCATGGCCGGGCTTGTCCCGGCCAGCCACGTCTTGCTTCCTTCTCAATGGAGAAAGGCGTGGATGCCCGGCACAAGGCCGGGCATGACGGTGGAAATGGCGGAGCGATTATCTGCGCGCAGACCCAAGTATTGGACTTAGAGGCTGCGTTGAATCGTCTCCACCCGGTAGCATTCGATCACGTCGCCTTGCCGCATATCCTGATAGTTCTCGAAAGCCATGCCGCATTCCATGCCGGCGCTGACTTCCTTGGCGTCGTCCTTGAAACGTTTGAGTTGGCTGAGCTTGCCTTCGTGGATCACCACGTTGTCGCGGATCAGGCGGACATTGGCGCCGCGCTCCACGGTGCCGTCGGTGACGCGGCAGCCGGCGATGTTGCCGACCTTGGAGACTTTGAAAATCTCCAGGATCTGCGCATTGCCCAGCATGGTCTCGCGCAGCGTCGGCGCCAGCAGGCCGGACATCGCCTTCTTCACGTCGTCGACGAGGTCATAGATGATGTTGTAGTAGCGGATTTCGATGCCGGCGCGCTCGGCCGCCTCGCGCGCTTCCTTGTTGGCGCGTACGTTGAAGGCGATGATCGGAACGCCGGACGCTTCGGCCAGCGTCACGTCGGACTCGGAAATGCCGCCGACGCCGGCGTGCAGCACGCGCGCCGCCACCTCGTCGGTGCCGAGCTTGTCGAGCGAGCCGATGACCGCTTCCAGCGAACCCTGCACGTCGGCCTTGATCACCAGCGGGAATTCCTTGCGGCCCGAGGTCTTGGCCTGCGCCATCATCTGCTCGAGCGAGCCGCGCATGCCGGTGGCGCGCGCCGCCGTCTTCTCGCGCTTCTGACGGGCGCGGTAATCGGTGACTTCGCGCGCGCGGCCTTCGTTTTCGACCACCGCCAGGCGGTCGCCGGCATCGGGGGTGCCGGAGAAACCGAGCACCTCGACCGGCGTCGACGGACCGGCGGTCTCGATCGGCTCGCCGGTATCGGACACCAGCGCGCGCACGCGGCCCCATTCGGCGCCAGCCACCACCAGATCGCCGACGCGCAGCGTGCCGCGCTGCACCAGCACTGTCGCCACCGGTCCGCGGCCGCGGTCGAGCTTGGCTTCGATCACGGTGCCTTCGGCCGGGCGGTCTGGATTGGCCTTGAGATCGAGGATTTCGGCCTGCAGGCCGATCATTTCCAAAAGCTTGTCGATATTGATCTTCTTGGTGGCGGAGACTTCCACGTCCACCACTTCGCCGCCCAGGGATTCGACCTGGATCTCATGCTGCAGCAGTTCGTTGCGCACGCGCTCGGGCTTGGAATCGGGTTTGTCGATCTTGTTGATGGCGACGATGATCGGCACCTTCGCCGCCTTGGCGTGATGGATCGCTTCCACCGTCTGCGGCATCACGCCGTCGTCGGCGGCGACCACCAGCACGACGATGTCGGTGACCTTGGCGCCGCGCGCGCGCATGGCGGTGAAGGCGGCGTGGCCGGGCGTGTCGATGAAGGTGATCTTGGCGCCGGACGGCGCGATGACCTGATAGGCGCCGATGTGCTGGGTGATGCCGCCGGCTTCGCCGGCCGTCACATTGGTCGAGCGGATGGAGTCGAGCAGCGACGTCTTGCCGTGGTCGACATGGCCCATGACGGTGACCACCGGCGCGCGCGGCGTCATATGGGCCGCGTCGTCGGCCACGTCGAACAGGCCTTCTTCCACGTCGGCTTCCGACACGCGGCGAACGCTGTGGCCCATTTCTTCGGCGATCAGCTGCGCGGTGTCGGCGTCGATTACGTCGTTGATCTTCAACATCTGTCCCTGCTGCATCAGCAGGCGGATCACATCGACCGCGCGCTCGGACATGCGGTTGGCGAGGTCGGAAATCGTGATGGCATCGGGGATGGTGACTTCGCGCACAAGCTTTTCCTTCGGCTCGGCGGAAGCATGGCCCTTAAGCCGTTGCGTGCGGCGGCGGAATGAAGCGACGGAACGTTCGCGCACTTCGTCGGCGCGCAACGCAGTGACCAGGGTAAGACGGCCGCGTTCTTTCGCCGGCGCGCCACGCGGCGCGGCGGGACGTGCCGCAGCTGGACGCGCGGC
This sequence comes from uncultured Alphaproteobacteria bacterium, assembly GCA_963786025.1. Lineage (GTDB taxonomy): Bacteria > Pseudomonadota > Alphaproteobacteria > Rhizobiales > Xanthobacteraceae > Pseudolabrys. The sequence goes on along the minus strand of CAWAXK010000033.1, from coordinate 64,395 downwards.
TCCGGGACGACGCGACTTAGGCGGCCCCTCGTCTTCTTCGGCTTCCAGCGTCATGCGGCCGGGCGCGGGCTTTTTCACTTCTTCCTCGCCAAGACGCTTCTTGGCGACTTCGCCGGCCTTCTTTTTGGTTTCCTCTTCGCGTTTGTGGCGCTCGTCTTCCTCGCGCTTGCGCGCTTCGGCGGCTTCGCGCTCGGTCTTGTCGACCACTTCGCGGCTTTGCCGGCGGCGCGCCTCTTCCTCGGCGATCTTGCGCTCTTCGGCTTCGCGTACGCGCGAATCCGCCAGCGCATGCGCGCGCGCGACGCGCTCCTCTTCGGTCAAGGTACGCAGCACGACGCCCGACGTCTTGGGCGCCTCGGCGGATACGGGCGCCGGCGCGGGCTTGCCGGCGGCCGCCGGCTTGCGGGCCACCTCAACCGGGGCTGGCTCGGCCTTGGCCTCGGGCGCTGCACCGATGCTGCGGCGTTTGACCTTCTCGACGACGACCTGCTTGCTGCGGCCGTGGCTGAAACTCTGGCGCACCACGCCCGTCTCAGTGCGTGGCTTAAGCGTTAGCTTGCCAACACTAAGTTTCTTTTCGCCGGGATCCTTCGTTTCGCTCATTACGTATTCTGTCCTCGTGCGCCATCCGTCGGCGCATGCGCGCTAACCAATTCGGGCGATTGTCCGGTCCGAAAGCGCTCCAAGCGCTTGGCGCGGGCGAGAAAAGTATCGCTCACGGGGCCGGCAAGCAGGGCTGCATGTACCACATTTGGGCGGTTCAATGCCAAATCCAATTGCGCGCCGGTTAATTCCCCAATGATCGCGATTTCCTGCTGTTTTTCAGGGCTTTTGCGCTGCAGGGCCGCGTCCAGCTTGCGCTTTCCGTCGGCTGCGGCGTCGGCGGCATGGATTAGGGCCAGCAGATCGTCGCGGCCGATGGCCGCTTCCACCTTGGCAAAACCGGCGATCACCTGGCCCGCTTTGCCGGCGATCGCCAGCGCATCGAGCGCGCTGCGCTCCATGAGCTGCTCGGTGGTTGCCGCCAAATCGGCGGCGACCCGCACCTTCTGCTTGAAGGAGCGGGCGAACACGTTGTCCTTGATCGCCGCGTTGATCGCGGCGCGCGTGCCGGTGATCCAGAGGCCGCGGCCGGGCAGCTTCCGCTTGATGTCGGGCACGGTATGGCTGCCGGGCCCGATGACGAAGCGGACCATTTCGTCCACCGGCTTGAGCGTGCGCGTGAGCGCGCAATGACGCTGCATCCCCGGGGCGATACGGGTCGCTCCGGAGTCGAGTTCATTGTCTTGCGCGATCGTCAGCATGCTTGCTGTTTTTGTTCCTTACGCTTGCGGTTCCGCCGCGTCGGCCGGCACCGCCTCGGGTTCCGGCGCGGGCGGCGGCGCGAGTTCCGCTTCCGTCACCCAGCCGGCCTTGACGCGGGCCTGCATGATCAGGGCTTCGGCGTCCTCGCGCGATACGTCGAGGCCGTCGAAATAACCGGGCTCGTGCTTGCTCTCGCCGTCCTTGCGCTCGGTCCAGCCGGTCAGATCGTCGGTGGCGCAGCCGGCGAGATCTTCCACCGTCTTCACGCCGTTCTCGCCGAGCGCGACCAGCATCTTGGTGGTGACGCCGGGGACTTCCTTGAGTTCGTCGGCAACACCCAGCTCGACACGCTTGGCGTCGAGTTCGGATTCCAGCTTGTCGATGTATTCCTTGGCGCGGTCCTGGAGTTCTTTGGCGGTCTCTTCGTCGAAGCCCTCGATGCCGGCAATTTCCTTTTCGTCCACCATCGCGAGTTCCTCGATCGAGCCGAAGCCTTCGGACGCGAGCAATTGTCCCACCACTTCGTCGAGATTGAGCGCCTCGACGAAAATCTTGGTGCGGCTCTCGAACTCGGCGTGACGGCGCTCGGACTCTTCCTGCTCGGTCAGGATGTCGATGTCCCAACCGGTGAGCTGAGAGGCCAGCCGCACGTTCTGCCCGCGCCGGCCGATGGCCAAGGACAACTGCTGATCGGGCACCACCACCTCGATGCGTTCCTTGTCTTCGTCGAGCACGACCTTGGCGACTTCCGCCGGCGCCAGCGCGTTGACCACGAATGTGGCGATGTCGGGCGACCACGGAATGATGTCGATCTTCTCGCCCTGCAATTCGTTCACCACGGCCTGCACGCGCGAGCCGCGCATGCCGACGCAGGCGCCGACCGGGTCGACGCTGGAATCGCGCGAAATCACGGCGATCTTGGCGCGCGAGCCGGGGTCGCGGGCGACCGCCTTCACCTCGACGATGCCGTCATAGATTTCCGGCACTTCCTGCGCGAACAGCTTGGCGGTGAATTGCGGATGGGTGCGCGAGAGGAAAATCTGCGGGCCGCGCGGCTCGCGCCGCACGTCGTAGATATAGGCGCGGATGCGGTCGCCGTTGCGGAACACCTCGCGTGGCAGCATCTCGTCGCGCCGCACGATCGCCTCGCCGCGGCCGAGATCGACCACCACGTTGCCGTATTCGACGCGCTTGACGACGCCGTTGACGATTTCGCCGATGCGGTCCTTGTACTCGGCATATTGCCGGTCGCGTTCGGCCTCGCGCACTTTCTGCACGATCACCTGTTTGGCCGATTGCGCGGCGATGCGGCCGTATTCCAAAGGCGGCAGCGGATCGGCAATGGTGTCGCCCACTTGGGCTGCCGGATGATGCTTGCGCGCGCCTTCCAGCGTGATCTGATTGGACGGGTTGTCGACCGCTTCGACCACCAGCATGTGGCGGGTGAGACGCAGATCGCCGGTCTTCGGCTCGATCTCGGCATGCACGTCGGTTTCCGCGCCGTAGCGCGAGCGCGCCGCCTTGGCGATGGCGTCTTCCATGGCGGCGATGACGATGCCGCGGTCGATCGCCTTCTCGCGGGCTACCGCGTCGGCGATCTGCAATAGTTCGAGCCGGTTGGCGCTGACTGCCATAGCTCAGTCTCCTTCTCTTAGAGTTTTGCGCATGATCGTTTCCGAAAACCGGTTCCCACTTTTCGAGATCATGCGCTGTCGGCATTCCCGGCCTGGCCGGGCTTATGCCTGCGAAGCCGTTGTTCACGTTTCGCCGCGCGCGTTTCGCGCTTGGCGGCTTTCTCGCGCCGCAAGGCTTGCGTCACCAGTTCGTCGGTGAGCACCAGCTTGGCGTCGCTCATCTCTCCGATCGGGAGCAGAATTTCCGGTTCGTCTTTCACGTCGTCGGCGTGAATGCGCGCCGCCTCGCCCTCGGTGCCGAGCAACTGGCCGCGAAAACGCTTGCGACCGTTGACCGGGATTTCGGTTTCGATCTTGACCAGATGGCCGGCATAGCGATCGAAATCGGATTTGCGCACCAGCGGCCGGTCGATGCCGGGCGAGGAAATCTCCAGCCGGTAGGCGCGCTCGATCGGATCGGCCAGATCGAGCACCGGCGACAAAGCGCGCGATATTGTCTCGCAGTCCTCGACCGCCATGGTCCCGTCCGGACGTTCCGCCATGATTTGGACGGTGCAGCCCTCGGAGCCCGACACCTTGACCCGCACCAGCCGGTAGCCGAGCTGTTCGATCACCGGCTCGGCGATGCTCGCGACACGGGCAGACAGCCCCGGCTCGACGATCAGCCGTGGTTCCGTGCCGCTCTGGGTGGCGGTTTCAACCGCCTGTCGCGCCTCGCTTGTGGCCATTTTAGTAATAAAAAAGAGCGGGTCCCGGGGGACCCACTCTCAAAACCCGTTCGGTTATGAGGGTGTCTTAACTGACGGAAATATAGCGATTTCCGGGCTTCATGCAAGGGTGAAGGCGTTTCGGCGGCTAACCCTTCCTTCAGAATCTACCCTTAAATATGGGTAAAATTTCGCGTCACACGACGCCTACGGGCCGTTTGGCAGGTTTTTGCAATGAGCGTTCCCGCCTCACTGCTTCCAGAGTTGGAAGAGGTCGTCCAGCACGGCTCGCCCGAAAAGCGGGCCGAGACGCTGCGCCGGGTCACCAACCTGTTTCTCGACGGCGCCGTGAACTTCAACGACGAGCACGTCGCGCTGTTCGACGACGTCATGGGCTACTTGATCGAGGAAATCGAGGTCAAGGCGCTGGCGGAACTCGCGCGCCGGCTCGCGCCGGTGCCGAATGCGCCGCAGGGCGTGGTGACGACGCTGGCCAAGAACGACAACATCATCGTCGCCGGCCCGGTGCTCAAGCAGGCGCGCATCGACGATCCGGATCTCAAATATATCGCCGAGACCAAGAGCCAGGCGCATTTGCTGGTGCTGGCGGCCCGCAACGGAATCAGTGAGATGCTGTCGGACGTGCTGGTGCAGCGCGGCGACGGCGCGGTGGTGCGCAGCGTCGCCACCAATAAAAAGGCGCGCTTGTCGGACGATGCGTTCACAACTTTGGTCAAGCGCGCCGAACGCGACGGCGTGCTGGCCGAGAAAGTCGGCCTGCGCACCGATATCCCGCCGCGTCTATTCCGGCAGTTGCTGATGCAGGCGAGCGCCGTCGTGCAGCAGCGCCTGCTGGCGCAGGCGAAGCCGGACACCCAGGCCGAAATCCAGCGTGTGCTGGCGAAAGTGACCAGCGAGGTCGCCGCCAAGGCTGCGCCGCGCAATTACACGGCGGCGCTGGCGACGGTGCAGGCGCTCAACAAGGAGCGCAAAATCACCGAGGCCGACGTCGCCGACTTCGCCAAGAGCCGCAAATACGAGGAGACCATCGCCGCGCTGGCGACCATAAGCGAGGTGCCGATCGAGGTGGTCGACCGGCTGATGAGCGGCGAGCGGGCCGATCCTGTGCTGATCCTGGCGCGCGCCGCCGGCTTCGGCTGGCGGACGGTGCGGGAGATCATGAGTGCGCGGCCCGGCCCCAAGTCGACGAGCCAGATCCTTGATTCCGCGCGCGAGAATTTCGAACGGCTGACTACGGTCACCGCCCAGCGCGTGGTGCGCTTCTGGCAAGTGCGCCAGGGCAGCGGCGAATAGCTAGATTTTCCGGAAAATAAAATAAGCCGGCGCGCGCCCTTCGCGCTTGGCCTTGGCTTCGTAACGCGTGCCGCAAAAGCCCGGCCAGGCTTTGCGCCAATCGTCGGCACACTCGGCCGTCCAGATGAAATCCGGTGAGCGCAGCACGCGCGCCAGCGCGTGAGCGCCGTAATCGGCAATGTCCGTCGCAAAGCGCAATTCGCCGCCCGGCTTTAGGATGCGCGCCAGCCGCTTGAGGTTGCCGTCCTGGATGAAGCGCCGCTTCCAATGCCGCCGCTTCGGCCACGGGTCCGGATAGAGCAGGTCGACGCGCGTGAGTGCCCCCGCCGGCAGCCAGTCGAGCAATTCACTGGCGTCGCCGAAATGCACACGGATATTGCCGAGCTTGTTTTCGTCGATGGCGGCAAGCGCCTTGGCGATGGCGTTGACGAAGGCGTCGCTGCCGATGAAGCCGCTTTGCGGGTTGGTCTTGGCCTGATCGACCAGATGTTCAGCGCCGCCGAAGCCGATTTCAAGACGCACATTGTCGACGTTGCCGAACAATGTGCGCAGATCGGCGGGCGCCGGCTGGCTCAGATCGAGCGCGACGCGCGGCAGCAGCGTGTCGAATAACGCGGCCTGCCGCGGCTTGAGCGGATGCCCTTTGCGCCGGCCGAAGAAGGCGCGTTGCGTTGCCGATGAGTCCGAGGAAAATCCCATGTACGCGAGCCAAATTCCGCTCATTCCCGCGCAAGCGGGAATCCAGGGGCTGCGATCGCAAAGTTACACCGTGCGGCCCTGGGTCCCCGCTTTCGCGGGGACGGACGGATATATGAATAGCCGCAGCCGGGACAGCGACCTAATCCGCCTTATTTCACCGCGCTCTTGATCGCCGCGGCAAGGTCGGTCTTTTCCCAGGAGAAGCCGCCGTCTTTTTCGGGCGCGCGGCCGAAATGGCCGTAAGCCGCGGTGCGCCGGTAAATCGGGCGGTTGAGCTTGAGGGTGCGGCGGATATTCGTCGGGGTGAGGCGGAAAAGCTGCGGCAGAACCTTTTCCAGCTTCTTTTCCTCGACCTTGCCGGTGCCATGCGTATCCACCAGCACCGACATCGGATCGGCCACGCCGATCGCGTAGGCGACCTGAATGGTGCAGCGCTCGGCGATGCCGGCGGCCACCACGTTCTTGGCCAGATAGCGCGCGGCGTAAGCGGCCGAGCGGTCGACCTTGGTCGGGTCCTTGCCGGAGAAGGCGCCGCCGCCATGCGGCGCGTAGCCGCCGTAAGTGTCGACGATGATCTTGCGGCCGGTGAGGCCGCAGTCGCCGTCGGGGCCGCCGACCACGAAATTACCGGTCGGGTTGACCAGGAAGTCGGACGGCCGCTGCGGCATCCAGCCCTTCGGCAGCGCGGACTCGACCGCGTCGCCGATCATCTCCTTGATCAGGCCGGGCGTATATTTTTTGCCGTTGCGGCTTTTCTCATTGTGCTGGGTCGAGACCACGACCTTGGTGCAGCCGACCGGCTTGCCGTCGACATAGCGCACGGTGACCTGGCTCTTGGCGTCGGGCTGCAGATCGAACAATTGGCCGGCGCGCCGTTTGTCGGAAAGCACCTTCAGGATCTTGTGCGCGAAATAGATCGGGGCCGGCATGAACGAGTTCTTCTCGTAGACTTCGCTCTCGGTGCAGGCGAAGCCGAACATCATGCCCTGGTCGCCGGCGCCCTCTTCCTCGCCGCCCTTTTTCTTCTTGGCGTTCACGCCCATGGCGATATCGGGCGACTGGCCGTGCAGCAGCACCTCGACGTCGGCGCCGTAATAGGAAAAGCCGTCCTGGTCGTAGCCGATGTCTTTGACCACATCGCGCGCGATCTGCGCGATCAACTCGCGATCGACGACCGTCTTGTCGCCGTGTTTGTGGAAGAACGGCGCCTGGCCGCGGCCTTCGCCGGCGATGACGATCTTGTTGGTGGTGGCCAGCGTCTCGCAGCCAAGCCGGGTGTTCACCAAGCTGTCGTCGGAAATGCCGAGCTTGATGTCGTTTTCCAGAAACGCGTCGAGCACCGCGTCGGAAATCTGATCGCAAACCTTGTCAGGGTGCCCTTCGGAAACCGACTCGCTGGTAAACAAGAAATTGGTATGAGCCACCGCTGAAACTCCTCCCGTGGCGCGGCGTCACGGCCGCGTTAAGCGCGGGTGGTTCTTGCAGTGGCGGTCGATAACGTCAAGATGCGGGCAACGGTGGGCAGTATTCCGGTGCCGATGGGACCGGGGCTGACGCTATTCGTCGCCGGCGATCTGCTCGACCAGATCGACGATGCGCCGGCGTAATTTGCCGCTTTTGATGCGCATGAACGACTTGGTCAGCGAAAGGCCGTCGGAGGTGGCGAGGAAATCCGACACATAGGCCGGCGACGGCGCTTCGCCCATGCCGGTATGCCCCGGCATATTCGGCGCGCCTTCGAAGAAAAACGACACCGGCACTTGCAGGATATTGGAGATCGCCTGCAACCGGCTGGCGCCGATGCGATTGGTGCCTTTCTCGTATTTCTGCACTTGCTGAAAAGTAAGGCCGAGGGCATCCCCGAGCTTTTCCTGGCTCATGCTCAGCATCATCCGGCGCATACGCACGCGGGAACCCACGTGCTTGTCGATCGGATTGGGGGTCTTCTTGGCCATAAAGGTCTCCTATGCGACTATAGTTCAGCGTAATGTCATAGAAGATAGCTTCAGTGCAACTCGAGATCTACCACAGAGGGCTGTTCAGCGCCGGAAAGAAGAAAAATTCTCTATATTTTTCAAATGTTTTCCCATAGTCGAAATCTGGCCGTGTTTTCTTTAATAGCAGCCCCGCAAATTTACCGAACAACTTCGACCGGGCGTCGAATATTTTCACAATCCAAAGCTGAGTCCAGCGCAATCTACGCGTGCATTCGCCGCCGCACGACCATGATCAGGCTAACCACCAGGAAGAGAATCAAGGCGTCGTCGCCAAAGCGCACGTAGGGCGTCGGCGCGATGGCGCTCGGCAGCGGCGCATCGAGTATGCCTTCGGAGCCGAGCGGCAATGCCTTGACGACGCGGCCGACTGGATCGACCACCGCGGAAATTCCGGTGTTGGCCGCGCGCACCAGCGGCAGGCCTTCGGCGATCGCCAACACGCGCGCTTGCTGGAAATGCTGGTAGGGGCCTGTGCTGATGCCGAACCAGCCGTCATTCGTCACATTGACCAGCCAACCCGGCCGCTCGTCGCGCGGCACAGCGGCGCCGGGGAAGATCGCCTCGTAGCAGATCAGCGGCAACACTTTCGGCGCGCCCGGCACGTCCAAAGTGCGCCGGCGGTCGCCCGACAGGAACCCGCCTACCTGCTTGGTGAGTTGCCGCAGGCCGAGCCGTTCAAGCAATCGTTGGAACGGCAAGTATTCGCCGAACGGCACCAGATGTACCTTGTCGTAAATGCCGCGGATCGAGCCGTCCGGGTCAATGACATAGACTGAATTGTAGGCGTGCGGCGCGCCGTCGGCGGACGGCGCGGGCCGCACCGCGCCGGTGATCAATTCCGTCGACGGTTTCAGCAAGCCGATGATCTGCGCCAGCGCATCCGGCTCGCGCGTCAGGAAAAACGGGAACGCCGATTCCGGCCAGATCAAAATCGTGGCGTCGTGCACGCCTTTCGAATTTGGCCCGGTGGAGCGGTCGGACAGACGCAAATAACGCTCCATGACCTGCGCCTTGGTGGAATAATTGAACTTCTCGTCCTGCTGCAGATTGGGCTGCATGATGCGCAGCTTCACGCCGCTCACATAGGCGGTCGGATGCTGCCAGAGCCGCACGCTGCCATAGCTCGCGAGCGCCACCAGGATCAGAACACCGAACAGCGGCGCGCGCCGCGGATGCGGCGTATCCGCCACATCGTCCGCCAGCACGGCCGGGCTGGCGCAGATCGCGATGCAGAGGAAAGTGAGGCCCCAGATGCCGGTGAGCGAGACGCTTTGCGCCAGCGCCAGCGGCTCGGTGAGCGCGTAGCCGAAAGTGTTCCAGGGGAATCCGCTGAGCAGATGGCCGCGCAGCCATTCGGCACTGGTGAGCATGGCGGCGAGCGCCAAGACGCGCACCGGCCCGCGCACCCAGATCAGCCGCGCGGCGGCCAGCCCCAATCCGGTGTAAAGCGCGAGATAAGCCGGCAGGCCGGCGACCGCGACCGGCAGCAGCCAGCCGAAGGTCTTGGCATCGACCAGGAAGGCGTACCCGACCCAATAGAGTCCGGCGATGAAATAGCCGAAGCCGAAGCACCAGCCGGCGGCCGCCGCGGTCATGGTGCCGCTCCAGCGTCCGGCGGCGGAGCCGTCCACCAGCCAGATCAGCACCGGGAAGGTGAGGAACAGGATCGGCCAGGCATTGATCGGGGCCAGCGCCAAAGCCGACGCCAGGCCAGCGACAAAGGCGATAAGTGCGCGCCGCCAGCCGAAGGCGAGGACGACGGCATAGGCGAGGCGGGTGATCATCACGGGCGGGACGTGCCGGCGGAAGAACCGGCGGCGGATGATCCGCTATCGGTTTGCGCGTGCGTATCGTCGATGCTCAAGACCGGCGGCGTGGTGCCGGCCAGCACCGCATCCGGTTCGCCGCGCTTGCGCTCGGTGCGCCCGCGTTCGCGCGTTTCCTTCAGCCGAGTGATGCGCACACGTTTGATGCGGCGCGGATCGGCGTCGAGGACCTCGAATTCGAACGGCCCCGGTCCGGGGATCAATTCGCCGCGTACCGGCAGGCGGCCGGCGCGCGTCACCAGGTAGCCGCCGAGCGTGTCGACTTCCTCGACCACATCGCCGGGATCGAAATCGTTGCCGATGGTCGCCGCCACGTCCTCAAGATGGGCGCGCGCATCGGCGATGAAGCAATCGTCGCTTTGACGCACCACGTGCGGCGTCTCGTCCTCGTCGTGCTCGTCGGCGATCTCGCCGACGATCTGCTCGACGATATCCTCGATCGAAACCAGGCCGTCGCTGCCGCCATATTCGTCGACCACCAGCGCCAGATGAATGCGCGTCGCCTGCATGCGCGCCAGGAGATCGATTACCCGCGACGACGGCGGCACGAACAGGATCTCGCGCACGATCTTGGCCGAAGATAGCGGCATGGAAAGATCAATCGCCTTCAGATCGAGCCCGGCCGGAAGCGGCTTCTTGCGCCTGGCGTTCTTTTCCGGGTCGACCGCCGCGCGCGCGGTCATGAACGCGATGAGGTCGCGGATGTGCACCATGCCGACCGGATCGTCGAGCGTGTCGTTATAGACCACCAGGCGCGAATGCGCGGCGCCCTCGAACATGCGCACCAGTTCGCCGATCTTGATGTCCTGCTGCACCGCGACGATGTCGGCGCGCGGAATCATCACGTCGCCGACCCGGCGCTCGCGCAGGCCGAGGATGTTCTTGAGCATCCGGCTTTCTTCCGGCGAGAAGCCGGATTCGCCGGGCGGCATGGCATCGAGCACGTCCTTGAGATCGGCGCGTGAGTTCGGCTTGCGGCCGAACAGCGCGCGGAAGGCGCGCACCAGCCAGTTCTCACCGCCTTCGCGCGGCGGCGGCACCGGCACCGGCAGAAGGCGCGGCTCGTAGGAGACGGCGTCGGTGTTGATCGAACTTGGGCTGTCGCTGTCGGGCATAGCGGTTAGGAATCGCCTAGATCGCGCGCGAGATAGGGATCGGGCAACTGCATGTGCGCCATGATCTTGCTTTCGAGCCCTTCCATCTCTTCGGCTTCTGCATCGACCTGGTGATCGTATCCAATGAGGTGCAGAAATCCATGCACCGTGAGATGGGCAAGATGATGAAGAAAGTCACAGTCTTCATCGTCGCATTCCCGCTTGAGCGTCTCGTAGGCGATAACGATATCGCCGAAGAACTTCTTGGCGTCGATGCTGGCCTTCGTTACCGCCGCCGGAAACGACAGGACGTTGGTCGGTTTGTCGATGCCCCGCCACTGCTTGTTGAGCGCACGAATCGCTTTGTCGTCGGTCAGCAGAATACCCACTTCGCCGGCCGCTGTTGAGAGCGTAGCGGCGGCCGCGGCGACGGCCTCGCGTACGGTCTGTTCGGCGCTAGGCTCGGCCTGCCAGAGCGGCGATTGCACCTGGATATCGACCGAAGGCGCCGCGGCGCGCCGGCGCGGCGCGCTGGTCATTTCCGGTCCTCGCGCGCGGATTTGCGGTCGTAGGCCTCGACGATGCGGGCCACCAGCTCATGGCGGATCACGTCTTCATGGGTGAAGGCGACGTGGCCGACGCCCTCGATGCCGTCGAGCAGCCGCACCGCTTCGGCCAGCCCCGAGGTCTGGCCGCTCGGCAGGTCGACCTGGCTCGGATCGCCGGTGACGATCATGCGGCTGTTCTCGCCCAAGCGGGTCAGGAACATCTTCATCTGCATCGAAGTGGTGTTCTGCGCCTCGTCGAGAATGATGGCCGCGTTCGACAGCGTGCGCCCGCGCATGAAGGCGAGCGGCGCGATCTCGATGTCGCCGCTTTCCAGCGCGCGCTCGACGATGCGCACGTCCATCAAATCGTGCAGCGCGTCGTAGATCGGACGCAGATAGGGATCGACCTTCTCGCGCATGTCGCCGGGCAGGAAGCCAAGCCGTTCGCCGGCTTCCACCGCCGGCCGCGACAGGATGATGCGGTCGACCTCCTTGCGCTCGAACATCTGGATCGCTTGCGCGACCGCGAGCCAGGTCTTGCCGGTGCCGGCAGGTCCGGTGCCGAATACCAGATGATGGCGCTTGAGCGCGCGGATATAGGCGTCCTGCGCGGCGGTGCGCGCGCGCACCGGGCGTTTGCGCAAATTGATTTCCTCGAAGGCCGCCCGCGCGCTCGCCGGATCGAAGTCGAACAGCGAACCTTGCGCGATCGCTTGCCGGATCGCGCCCTCGACGTCGCCTTGGCTCAGCTCGAGACCGCGCTTGACGTGCTCGTAGAGCCCTTCCAGCACGCGGCGGGCCTGCTCGCAGCCGCCGCGCGAGCCGTCGATGGTGACGTGGTTGCCGCGTTGCTCGGCCACCACGCCGAGGCGGCGCTCGATCAGCGCGAGGTTTTGTCCGTATTGCCCGAACAGGATGGACGCCAGCCGGTTATCCTCGAACGCGAGCACGATCTGCGTGGTGGCAGTTTCCTCAGAAGCTGCGGCGGCCGGGATCGCGGGATCCGATGTGCGCAAGGGGTTTCCTTAAGCTCCTGCTACGGCGAGGACGCGCTGCTCTTGTGCGAACGTCCCGAACAAAGTGTTGCTGCCGATCTCGGTGATGGTAACCGGCACCAGTGAACCGATCATGGCGGGCGGCGCCATGACCTGCACCGCCTGCAGATATGGGGTGCGGCCGACCAGTTGCCCAGGGAGCTTGCCCGGTTTCTCCAGCAGCACCTCCACGGTGCGGCCGAGGGATTGCGCGTTGAAGGCGCGCCATTGGCGGGTGATGACGGCCTGCAGCCGTTGCAGGCGTTCGGCCTGTTCGCCCGGCGGGACCTGGTCGCCCATCTCGGCCGCCGGCGTGCCCGGACGCGGCGAATAAGTGAACGAGTAGGCGGTGGCGAAGCCGACTTCCTCGACCAGCGCCAGCGTGGCGCGGAAATCGTCCTCAGTCTCGCCCGGAAAGCCGACAATGAAATCGGAGGTGAAGGCGAGATCGGCACGGCTTGCGCGCAGGCGCGCAATCACGTCGAGATAATCCTGCCGCGTATGGCGGCGGTTCATCGCCGCCAGGATACGGTCGGAGCCGGACTGCACCGGCAGATGCACGTAGGGCATCAGCGCGGGAAGGTCGCCATGGGCGGCGATCAGGTCGTCTTCCATGTCGCACGGATGGCTGGTCATGTAGCGCAGGCGCGCGATGCCGGGCACTTGCGCCAGCCGGCGCAACAGCCGTCCGAGCGTTGCCGGACGCCCATCGGCGCCTTGCCCATGATAGGCATTCACGTTCTGCCCGATCAGCGTCACCTCGCGCACGTTCGCCTGCGCCAGGCGTTCGACTTCCACGACGATTTTCTCGACCGGGCGCGAGACTTCCGCGCCGCGCGTATAGGGAACGACGCAGAAGGTACAGAACTTGTCGCAGCCTTCCTGCACCGTGACGAAGGCGGAAATGCCGCGCTTGGCGATCGCCTCGCGGCGCGGCGCGGCGAGTTCGTCGAACTTGTCGTCGGCGGGAAACTCGGTGTCGACGATACGTTCGCCCGCCAGCGCGCGCGTGATCAAAGCGGGCAGCCGGTGATAGTTCTGCGAGCCGACCACCAGATCGACCGCGCCAGCGCGGCGGATGATTTCTTCGCCCTCGGCCTGCGCCACGCACCCGGCGACCGCGATCAGCATGCGGCGGCCTTGTGCGGCCGCCTCCTCCTTCAGCTCGCGGATGCGGCCGATCTCGGAATAGAGCTTGTCGACCGCCTTTTCGCGGATGTTGCAGGTGTTGAGGATGACGAGGTCGGCGTCGGCGACCTGTGCGGTCTCGCCGTAACCGGCCGGCGCCAAAGTGTCCGCCATACGATGGGAATCGTAGACGTTCATCTGGCAGCCGAAAGACTTGACGTGGACTTTGCGCGTTATGGTCATGCCGCTCGTGTTCGAACCTTGTGGCCAATCTAGCCTGTCGGGCCGGGGTTTGTCCCCTCAATCCATGTCATTGATTTCATGTCGGTTTTAAGACTGGCTGGCAGGAGCCGGGCGCTGCCCGCCGCGCAGCGTCGCCACATTGAGCGCCCGCACCGTGGCTTCCAGCGATTTCGTCATCGCCTTGCGGTCGGCCTTGCGGTCGGCCGTGACCGGCTCGCCGTAGCTGACTACCGCGTCGACCGCGCCGCGCGCGATGAGCGCTTTGATATGCGGCATGAAGTCGAGATCACCGTACCAGGCGACCAGTGGGCGATGCTGGCGCCCCATGGGAATGCCATGCAGGCGCGTGTAGCCGATCGACATCGGCTGAAGGAGGATGCCGCGCTCGACCTGCGCGCCTGCCTCCTCCACCGCGCCGAGCAAGGCGGAGCGGAACGGCAGCACGCGGTTGCCGTCGCTCGAGGTGCCTTCCGCGAACAGCACGACCGATGTGCCGGAGGCCAGGCGCTTGACGATCTCGCCGATGGTGTGGCTGGTGCGATGACGGCGCGTGCGGTCGACGAACACGGTGCGCTGCATTTTCGCGGTGATGCCGACCAGCGGCCAGGTCGCCACTTCGCGCTTGGCGACGAAAGCCGCCGGCGCGATCGAACCGATCACGAGGATGTCGATCCAGGACACGTGATTGGACACGAATAGCACGGCGCGGTCGTGCACCGGCTCGCCAACCACGCGGACATTGATACGCAGCAGCCGGCACAGTACGCGGTAATAGCCGACCGCGATCGCGCCCCGACCGGGCAATTTGAGCTTGTCGAGGATCCACTGCAGCGAAATGAGCAGCGGCGTCACGGTGAGAAACACCACCGCGATGAACGAGGCGCGCAGCATCAGGCTCTTTTTGACGTCGTCGTCGAGCGGCACGGCATAAAGCTCTAGCCGGTGATCGACCAGCCTATAGCCGAGCTTGCGCGCGACCTCCGCCTGCAGACGGTCGATTTCGTCCGAGCGGAACTCAATCACCTCGCCGCTGCGCAGATTGATCAGATGGTCATGATGGGATTCGGTGGCGGTTTCGTAGCGCGCGCGTCCCTCGCGGAAATCGTGCCGCTCGATGATGCCGGCATCCTCGAACAGGCGCACGGTGCGATAGACGGTCGAGATGGAAATGCGGTCGTCGACTTTGGCGCAGCGCCGGTACAGTTCCTCGACGTCGGGATGATCATCGGACCCCGCCAGCACGCGCGCGATGGTGCGGCGCTGCTCGGTCATCCGCATGCCCTTTTCGGCGCACAGGGCCTCGATATCGCGCCTGTCAGAGATGGTTTTGTCCGGCGTGGTCACGATGGCGTTTCTCGTCGTCTTTATGGTCCGCTGTCATAGCATATCGAGCGCGCGTTAAACCAGATCGCGGCGCAACACCAGCGCGGCGGCCGCTTTGCCGCCGTCGTCCGGATAGTAATTGGGGCGGCGCGATATCTCACGAAAACCGGCGCGGTCGTAAAGCCGGATCGCCGCGGCATTGTGTTCATCGACTTCCAGGAACACCGCGCGCGCGCCCAGGCCCGCCAGCCGGCGCAAATGCAGACTGAGCAGACTGCGCGCCAGCCCGCGGCCTTGCCGCGAACGGGCGACCGCGACCGAGAGGATTTCCGCCTCGTCCTCCACCCGCCGCGACATGATAAAGGCGGCCATATTCGTTGCATTCATGGCGCGATGGGCGATGACATGGCGATCCGTCAGCAGGCCCTCGACTTCCTGCTCGCTCCAGCCGCGCCGGAACGAGGCGGCATGCAGCGCGGCAATCGCCGCGGCGTCGCGGCTCGTTGCTTCCGACAAGACCGGCTCGCCGCGCGCGAACAGGGTGGCGATGAAGCCGATCATCGGCGCGCCAATTGCGCGGCGTTCTGCGGCTGGGCGTCGGGCGCGCGCAGGTAAAGCGGCTTCGGCGGCGCGCCGGTCGCGAGCGCAGCGGCGCCGAGCCGGGCCACCCAGTCGATGTCGGGGGCGCGGCGCGGGTCGACCAGGTGCGGCGCGCGTTGGCCGGCCGGCCAGGCCGCCGCCAGCATCTCGGCCGCGGTGCCGACCAGGCGCGGCCCGCCGGTCGCTGCCGCGCGCAGCGCCTCGCGCAAAGTCGCAAGCCGCGGCGCGACGATGGTGCGGCCGCTGGGCCCGAACACCTGCAGATAGACGTTATCGTGCCGCGCATCGATCGCCACGACCACGGGCAGCGTGTCGTCGGCGGCGACCAAGGGCGCGGCAAAGGCGGCGAGCGTCGACAGGCCGATGGCCGGCTTGCCGGCGGCGAGCGCGATGCCGCGCGCGGCGGCGATGCCGACGCGCAGGCCGGTGAAGCTGCCGGGCCCGGTCGTTACGGCGATGCGGTCGAGCGCGGCGAATTCGAGGCCGGCGCTGTCCATCACCCGCGCGATCAACGGCAGCAAGGCCTCGGCATGGCCGCGCACCATGGGCAGCGACTCATGTGCGGAAATCGCGCCGCGCTCGGTGTCGAGCACGGCAGCCGAGCAGGCCTCGAGCGCGGTATCGATGGCAAGAACACGCATGGTCTAACCTGAGCTGTCATCACCCGCGAAAGCGGGTGATCCAGTATTCGCAAACGATTCGCTTATACCGCAGCCCGGAGGATACTGGATGCCCGCCTTCGCGGGCATGACAGCCGGTCAGACTGGCCGCACTTCGACCACTTCGGGCACGAAATGCTTGAGCAGGTTCTGAATGCCGTGCTGGAGCGTGGCGGTCGAGGACGGGCAACCGGAGCAGGCGCCCTTCATGGTCAGAAATACCACGCCTTCCTTGAAGCCCTTGAAGGTGATGTCGCCGCCGTCGCCGGCTACCGCCGGGCGCACGCGGGTCTCGATCAGATCCTTGATGATGGCGACCGTGTCGGCGTCCTTGGCATCGAAGAATTCATCGGCATCGCCTGCCGCCGAGTCTGCCCCGTCCGCCAACAGCGGCGCGCCGCTGATGAAGTGTTCCATGATGGCGCCGAGGATCGCTGGCTTGATCTGCTGCCACTCGCCATCGCTTTTGGTAATGGAGATGAAATCGGAGCCGAAGAAGACGCCGCCGACATTGGGAATCTCGAACAGCGCGGCTGCCAAAGGCGACTGCGCCGCGGCGGTCTTGTCCGGCATATCAAGCGTGCCGGTTTCGAGCACGGCGCGTCCGGGCAGGAATTTCAGGGTCGCCGGATTGGGCGTGGCTTCGGTCTGGATGAACATTGTCAGCTCCTAACGGGTTCAAGGCCCGGGGTCTTCAGACGAACTATAGCGGATAAATGGGCCTCCCGTACGCCGCGGTCAACCGTTCGAAAAGGCCGTGGGCGCCGCGCTCTAGGAACTGGCGTCGATGTCTTCGTCGCTCAGATGCCCCGGCACGATGGCGATCGGGATCGGAAAAGTGCCGGCGGACTTGGCGAGGGTCGAAACCAGCGGGCCGGGGCCTTCGTTCGACGTGCCGGCGGCCAGTACCAGGATGCCGATGTCGGTATCCTCGTCGATCAGCTTGACGATCTCGTCGGCCGGATCGCCTTCGCGGATCACGCGGTCCGGCGTGATGCTGGCGAGGTCCTTGGCGCGCGCCGCGAACTTGTCGAACGCCGCGTTGGCCGCTTCCGTCGCCTCGGCCTTCATCAGGTCGGCGACGCCCAGCCATTGCTGGTTGTGCTCGCCGGTGTCGATCACGCGCAACATGACCAGTTGCGACTTGGTGCGGCCGGCGCGCTTGGCTGCCCAATAGACGGCGCGGTCGCACTCCTCGGTATCGTCGATGACGACCAGATATTTGCGCTTATGGCCGGACTCGAAGCTGCGGCGCTTGGTGCTCATCGTCGTCCCCGGGGCGCCCGATCACGGTCGCACACGCCGCAAATGGTGGCACGCCGCCCGCGGTCGCCACAAGCGGCGCCGGGCTCACGAAAATTGTCTAGTTAAAACGTGGCCTTAGCGGCGCACGAAACCGACAATATCCTTGACCGCCTTCATCGTCTCGGCGGCGATCGCCTGCGCGCGCTGCGAACCGTCGGCCAGGATCGAATCGATATAGACCGGATCCTGCACCAGCCGTTTCATCTCGGCGCCGATCGGCCCGAGCTTGGCGACCGCCAGGTCGACCAGTGCCGATTTGAAAGCGGAGAACTGCGCGCCGCCGAACTCGCCGAGCACGGTCGCCTTGCTGGTTTCGCTGAGCGCCGCGTAAATGCCGACCAGGTTGTCCGCTTCGGGCCGCGGCTCGAGGCCCTTCTCCTCGCTCGGCAGCGGCTCGGGATCGGTTTTCGCCTTGCGAATTTTCTGCGCGATGGCGTCGGCGTCGTCGGTCAGATTGATGCGCGAATAATCCGACGGCTCCGACTTCGACATCTTCTTGGAGCCGTCACGGAGCGACATCACTCGCGTCGCCGGCCCTTGGATGATCGGCTCCGGCAGCGGGAAGAAGGTCTCGCCATAACCGTGCGCGTGGATCGATTGCGCGAAGTCGACATTGAATTTCTGCGCGATGTCGCGCGCGAGTTCGAGATGCTGCTTCTGATCCTCGCCGACCGGCACGTGGGTGGCGTGATAGACCAGAATGTCGGCCGCCATCAGGTTCGGATAGGCGTAGAGGCCGACCGAGACGTTCTCACGATCCTTGCCAGCCTTCTCCTTGAACTGGGTCATGCGGTTGAGCCAGCCCAGGCGGGCGACGCAATTAAACACCCAGGCGAGCTCGGCATGCTCGGCCACCTGGCTCTGGTTGAAAATGGTCTGCTTCTTCGGATCGATGCCGCTGGCGATGAAGGCCGCGGTCACCTCGCGCGTGTTGCGCGTCAGCTCCGGCGGATCCTGCCATACCGTGATAGCGTGCAAATCGACCACGCAATAGATGCAGTCATACGTATCCTGCAGCGCGACGAATTTGGTGATCGCGCCCAGATAATTGCCGAGATGCAGATTGCCGGTCGGCTGCACGCCGGAAAAAACGCGTTCCTTGAACGCCATCGCTCGTCCTCTCGCTTGAGGCGGGAGCCATGCCACGCCGGGCGGGCGCGGCGCAAGGGGTTCACAATCCGCCGCTAACCGCGCGCATCAGATCGCGCGGCGAAGTGACTTTGAGGACACGCAGCAGCACGACATAGACGGCCAATCCGAATGCGATCAGGGCTGCCAGCACGGCCGCACGGACGGCGCCTTGCGCGGCCGCGTCGAGCCAGGGCGCCAGCGTGCGATGGGCGGCCTCGACCAAAAGCCCCATGATGGTGGCGGCCAGCGCGATACGCGGCAGCCGGAAACGCGCTTGCGCATCGATGCCGAAGCCGATGCGCCGCGCGATCAGCACGCCCAGTAAGCCGGCGCTCGCCCAGCCGGAGGCGGCGATGGCGATGGCGACGCCGACATGGCCGAACGCCGGCATCAGCGCGAGGCTGCCGATGATCGCGATGACGAAGCCGAACAAGGCGGCGCGCATCGGCGTGGCAGTGTCTTCGCGGGCAAAGAACACCGGTGAAAACGTCTTGACCAGCACGTGGCCGGGTAGGCCGAGCGCGAAGGCGGCGAGCGCGGCGGCGGTGGCGGCGGTATCGCCGGCAGCGAAGGCGCCGCGCTCGAACAGCACGCGCACGATCGGCTCGGCCAGCGAAACGAGCGCGAACGCCGCCGGCAGCGCCAAGCCGAGCGCAAGCTCGATGCCGCGCGATTCGACCTGCGCGAGTTCGCGCTTGTCGCCGCTGCGGATGGCATGGGCGAAGGCCGGCACCAGCACGGTGCCGACGGCGATGCCGACAATGCCGAGCGGCAATTCGATCAGCCGGTTGGCGTAATAGATCCACGACACCGCGCTGCGCGAGGCGGAGGCCACCATCACGCCGGCAATGACTGTGATTTGCAGGATGCCGCTGGCGAGCAGGCCGGGGATCGCCAGCGTCAGGAAGCGGCGCACCTCCGGCCCGAACGATACCGACAGCGGCGTCACTCGCGCCGGTCCGAGCCGCACCGCCACCGCCACCAGCGCCAATTGCGAAACGCCGGCAAGCGCTACGCCGAAGGCGAGGATGCGGCCGGACGGCTGGCTGTCGCCGCCATGGATGGAAAACACGACCAGCAGCGCCGCCAGCATGGTGGCGTTGAATGCGGTGGTGGCATAGGCGGCGGCTGCAAAACGGCCATTGGCGTTGAGCACGCCCATCAGCACGGCAACCGGGCCGGCGAGCGCGAGATAGGGCAGCATCAGCCGGGCAAACTCGACGGCCGACGTCATGCGCTCGCCGCCGAAAACAAAGCCCGGCGCCAGCGCCAGCACAATCGCCGGCATGGCGACGGCGAAGACGACGACCGCGCCGCTCAGGGCCAGCGCGAAGGTGCCGATCAGCCGGCCGGCGAAGGCGCGCGCCGCCTGTTCGCCGCCCTCGTCGCGCGCGCGCAGATAGAGCGGCACCACCGCGGCGTTCAGCGCGCCCTCCGCCAGCATGCGGCGGATCAGATTGGCGAGCTGGAATACGACGAAGAATGCGTCGGCGCGGATACCGGCTCCGAACACGGCGGCGATGCCGATGTCGCGCGCAAAGCCGAGCACGCGCGAGAACAGCGTGGCGCTGCCGACGGTTGCGACATTGCGTGCAAGCGACATGGACCATTCCCCGATACCGCACTCTAAGCATGCGGGCCTGCGCCCGTCACCCGCGCTGTCATGGCGCGCTTGCGGCTGGGCGCTCGCCCGATATAGTGCGCCGCGTATTCACGAGGTAACGCATGACCGCCTCCCGTTATGACGTCATCGGCATCGGCAACGCCATCGTCGACGTAATCGCCCGCGCCGAGGACGATTTTCTGGTCGCACATGGCATGCACAAGGGCACCATGGCGCTGATCGACCAGCCCCGCGCCGAAAAGATTTATCAGGCCATGGGGCCGGCGGTGGAAAGCTCGGGCGGGTCGGCCGCCAATACCATTGTCGGGGTCGCGAGTTTCGGCGGTCACGCCGCCTTCGTCGGCAAGGTCAAGGACGACGAGCTCGGCCGCGCCTTCGCGCACGACATCCGCGCCGCCCGCGTCGCGTTTGAGACCAAGCCGGCCGGTGACGGCCCTTCGACCGCGCGCTGCTACATCATGGTGACGCCGGACGGCGAGCGTACCATGAACACGTTTCTCGGCGCGGCGCAGGATCTCAATCCCGCCGATATCGACGAAGCCAAGATTGCCAGCGCCGCGCTCATCTATCTCGAAGGCTATCTGTGGGATCCGCCGCAGGCCAAGGAAGCCTTCGTCAAGGCGGCGGCGATTGCGCACAAGGCCGGGCGGCGCGTGGCGCTCACGCTGTCGGACGCGTTCTGCGTCGACCGCTACCGCGCCGAATTTCTGGCGCTGATCCGCAAGGGCACCGTGGACATCATTTTCGCCAACGAGCACGAACTGCACAGTCTCTATGAGACGGCGGACTTCGACACCGCGGTGAAGGCGCTGCGGCACGACGCCAAGCTCGCGGTGATCACGCGCAGCGAGAAAGGCTGCGTGGTGGTTACCCGCAACGGCGTCGAAGCCGTGCAGGCAATGCCGATCGAACGCGTGGTCGACGTCACCGGCGCCGGCGATCTCTTCGCCGCCGGTTTTTTGGTTGGACTGGCACGCGGCAAGGACCACCGCACCGCCGCCCGCCTCGGGGCGCTGGCGGCCGCCGAAGTGATCCAGCATATCGGCGCGCGCCCGGCGGTCTCACTCAAGGCACTGGCCGCCGAGAACGGCTTGCCGGTCTAGCGCATTCAAAAACCGGCCGATCGGCGGGATTTCGGTGTGACACGCCGGGATGCAAACGCGCCTGTATGGCGCCCGCGCGCAAGTGGTAACCAATTGGTAACCGAACGTGGTTAGCGATTGGTGAATAACCAATCGCGAGGACCGCCATGGCGAAGCGCAAGGACGTTGAAGTCTCCGGGAGCGATGCTGCGGCAAATCCGAATGGCGCGCCCGAGCCGGCGGCGGCCAAGAGCGAGCTGCCCGCGGTCGAATTGCCTTCAATATCGCCGGCCACCGAAGCCGCGGCGACGCCCGAGCCGGCAGTCGAGCCGGAGGCCGAGCCGATCAAGGCGGAAGCGCCCGAACCGATCTCCGTCCTGGCAATTATCCCCGCTGTCGCAGCCGAACCTCCGCCGGCAGCTCCGCGCTTTGTGCTGCGGCCGCGCCACAAACGCTATGCTTTGCTCGCCGCCTCGGTGACGTTCGCGGCCGCGCTCGGCGCCATTGTCGGCGCCGTGGCGAGCGGCGGATTCTCCGCGCCCGCGCCGGCCAAGCCCGACCTGGCCGCGATCGAACAGAACAAAGCGATGCAGCAGTCGATCGCCCGCCTCGGCAAGGAAGTCACCACGCTGAAGGCGAGCCTCGAACAGACCAACAAAGCGGCGCACACGCAGATCGCCAAGATTTCCGAACGTCTCGAACACGCGACCGCCGAGATCACCGGCTCGATCGCGGCGCCGAAGACCGCCGCGCCGGTTATCGCACCGCTGCCGGTGCCGCGCCCGGCGCAGCGCGTTGCCGCCCTGCAACCGCCGCCGCCCGCACGCGTGCCGGTGGTGACCGGCTGGACCATCCACGATACCCGCGATGGCTATGTTTACGTGGAAAGCCGCGGCGAAATCTTTCAGGCGCAGCTCGGCGCCCCCTTGCCCGGCCTCGGCCCGGTACAATCGATCAAACGGCAGGACGGCCGTTGGATAGTGCAGACGCCGAGAGGCATCATCGTGTCGCAGCGCGACCGCCGCTATTTCGAAGAATTCTGAGCGAAATCCCGCAACGGAATTGAGCTGGCGGCGCCCCTCAAGGCGCCGCTTTTCATTTGTGCGTGAGGGCGGTGGCAAGCCGGCCGAAACCGTGTCAGATTTCCGCTGCCGGAATGGCATGGGTGAAGTCATGCTCGGTCGCTGGTTGAAAGCCGTCTTTGCGGCGTCCGCTGTGTTTGCATCGGTAAGCCAGGCTGCTGCGCAAGGCGCGGCGCCGCCGGTGGCTAAGCCGGAAATGATGCAAAGCTGCCCGGGCCTGGTGGCGAACCGGGCGCCGTTTGCCGAGCCGGTTGCGTTCCGGCTCGCCGCGCTCGAGCGCGATCAGGTGCGCATCACTTATATCGGCCATTCGACTTTCCTGATCGAAAGTCCGCAACTTGTGCGCATCGCTACCGACTACAACGATTACGTCAGGCCGCCGGTCATGCCCGACATCGTCACCATGAACCACGCGCACACGACGCATTACACCGATCATCCCGATCCCGGCATCAAGCACGTCCTGCGCGGCTGGGCCGAGGACGAGAAGCCGGCGCGCATCGACCTCACCTACAAGGACGTGCGCGTGCGCAACGTGCCGACCAATATCCGGCGCTGGGACGGCGGCACCGAGCGGCACGGCAACTCGATCTTCATCTTCGAGATCGCCAATCTATGCATCGCCCATCTCGGCCATCTGCACCACACCTTGACGCAGCAGCAGCTCAACGAGATCGGCCGCGTCGACGTGGTAATGGTGCCGGTGGACGGCAACATGACGCTCGACCTCGACGGCATGGTCGAGGTGCTGCACGCGATGAAGGCGCCGCTGATGATCCCCATGCACTATTTCAGCGCCTACACGCTCGACCGCTTCCTGGCACGCGTGCGGCAGGAATGGGACGTGGAGATCGCCGAAGTGCCATCGACGCTGGTGTCCAAGACCAGCCTGCCGGCCAAGCCGAAAGTCCTGGTGCTGCCCGGCCATTGAGGCGGGACACTTTGACCGCCGGGAACCAAAGCGGCGTTGCCGCGTTCATGCAGCGCGATTCCGAGGGTAAGTCGAGGTGTCCCGCATGATGCAGACCTGGAGCAGCTGGAAACGGTTTCCCGACGTGAAAGGCGGCGATTGCATCGAAGCGCCGGCGGGTCCGGGGGTCTACGAGGTCAGGCATACGCTGACCGGACGCGTGATGGCATTCGGACATGCCGGCAACGTGGCCAAGACGATCGCCGATTTGAGGTTCGACGGCGAGGTCAGTTCCTTGGCCAGGCTTTTCCGTCGGCCGCCGCCGGTGTCGCGGCTATCCGACCTTGAATACCGCACCTGCGCGGCGGCGAGCCGCGCCGACGCCAAGACCGCCGCGCAGCGGCTCTTGGGCCTGCGGCAGAACGCCTGGCGCCGGCGGCTAGAGCAAGGCTGGGCGGTGCGCCACCCGGGCTGAATTTCGCGCAATGAATTCAAGGCCGCGGCCGGCGCAATGCCGGCCGTTTCGTTTTATGGGCCAAGCGGCGGCGGCTTCCAGGCAAGCGCGATATCCGTATAGAGTGCCGCCGCTTTACCGGGAGCGCTCAGCCATGCCTTTCGCCATCACCTCCGACAAAGTGCGGCTCTATTACGAAGAAGTGGGGCAGGGGACGCCGATCCTGTTCGTGCACGAATTCGCCGGCGACCATCGCAGCTGGGAGCCGCAGCTGCGTGAGTTCGGCAAGCGCTACCGCTGCATCGCCTATGCCGCGCGCGGCTACACGCCGTCCGATGTGCCGCCGTCTGCCGACGCCTACAGCTACCAACACGTGATGCGCGACGCCGTAGCCGTGCTCGATCATCTCAAGATCGAAAGCGCGCACATCGTCGGCTTGTCGATGGGCGGCTACACCACGCTGCAGGTCGCGCTCAATCATCCCTCGCGCGTGCGCTCGATGACGCTCGCTGGTACCGGCTCGGGCAGCGAGCGTTGGTACACGGAAGCGTTTCATAAGAACTCGCGCGAGCTCGCCGCCGTGTTCGAGCGCGACGGTTCGGCTTCGGTCGCCGAGACATATGGCTACGGCCCGAGCCGCATTCCGTTCGCGATCAAGGACGCGCGCGGCTTTGCGGAATTCGTGAAGCATCTGGCCGAGCACGACGCGCAAGGTTCGGCGCATACCTCGCGTGGCTTCCAAGGCGCGCGGCCCTCGCTGTACGATTTCGAGGACGCCATCCGGAAAGTGACGATTCCGGCGCTGATCGTGGTCGGCGACGAGGACGACCGCTGCATCGAGCCGAGTCTGTTCCTGAAGGCGACAATTCCGGCTTCCGGGCTGGTGATGTTTCCGAAGACCGGCCATGTGGTAAACTTGGAAGAGCCGGATCTGTTCAACCAGGTGGTCGGCGATTTTCTCGTGCGCGCCGATGCCGGACGCTGGGGCCCACGCGACCCACGATCGATTGCGCCCAAGCCGTAGACACTCCCGCGTCATTCCGAGCCCCGGAATGTCGGAGCTACGCACTGGAACCGCTCCGGGCCGATCTTATCTAAGATCGGTAGCTAAATACGGGAATCGCCAATGCTGAAATGGGCCTTTGTCTTTCTGCTGATCGCCATTGTCGCCGGCATTTTCGGCTTCACCGACGTGGAAGCGGCTTCCGCGACAATCGCGCAGTGGCTATTCGGCATTTTCCTCGTGCTGTTCATTGGGGCGTTGGCCATCGGCCTCTTCATCGGGGCGAAGCTGATGTCATGACCCCGCAGTGACTGGTTGCCGCGGTCGATTGCCAGGCCGCACAATCGCGGTTATTGGGGGGCGTCGGGACCCGTTCCCCGCCGCCAAATGCAAGATTTCCCGCAATGACCGCCACGTTGCTCGATGGAAAAGCGATCGCCCGCCAGATCCGCGAAGGCATCAAGCCCCGGGTCGCGGCGTTGCGCAGCAAACGCGGCATAACGCCGGGGCTGGCCGTCATCCTTGTTGGGCGCAATCCCGCCTCGCGGCTTTACGTCAACAACAAGATCAAGGCCTGCGCGGAAGTCGGCATCCGCTCCGCGCTGCATGAATTCCCCGCCGATGTCGACGCTGCCGAGGTCGTCGAACAGATCAAGCGTCTCAACGCCGACCCGGACGTGCACGGCATTCTGGTGCAGCTGCCATTGCCTGCCCACCACGACATCCAGGCGGTGCTGCGGACGATCGCGGTCGAAAAGGATGTCGACGGCTTCCATCTGTACAACGTCGGCGGTCTGATCCTCGGCGAGACGGTGTTTCCGCCCTGCACGCCCTACGGTGTGATGAAGCTCCTGGATTCGGCCGGCATCGAGGTGGCCGGCAAAAACGTCACCATCGTCGGGGCGAGCAACATCGTCGGCAAGCCGATGGCCTTGATGATGCTGCGGCGCGAGGCGACGGTGGCAATCTGCCACGTCCACACGCGGGACCTCGCCCAATATACGATCCTGGCCGATATTCTGGTGGTGGCGGCCGGGGTGCCCAACCTCATTCTGCCGCAAATGGTCAGGACCGGCGCGGTCGTGATCGACGTCGGGATCAACCGGCTGGCCGATGGGCGGCTGGTGGGCGATATCGATTTTGCCGGCGTGTCGCGCAAGGCCGCCTACGTCACCCCGGTGCCGGGCGGCATCGGTCCGATGACGGTCACCATGCTGCTGGAAAACACCGTCGTGGCCGCCGAACGCGCCACTGGCGGCGCGCCAGCCGCAAGCGATGCCGCCGCGCTCGACCGCGTCGAGTAGCGCGCCGAACCGTTAAACGTCGACGCTCGCGGAGAGCGCGTTGTCCTGGATGAACTGCCGGCGCGGCTCGACCAGATCGCCCATGAGCTGGTCGAACAGCACATTGGCCTCGTCCACTTCCTTGATGCGGACCTGCAAGAGCGAGCGCGCGTTGACGTCGAGCGTGGTCTCCCACAATTGCTCGGGGTTCATCTCGCCCAGGCCTTTGTAGCGCTGCATGGTGATGCCCTTGCGGCCGGCGGCGGTGAGCGCCTCGAACAGGCCGACCGGTCCGTGGATCGCCATGGTCTCGTCCTTACGACGCAGCATGGCGGGCGGCGTCGGGCGCGGGAACACCAGTTGCAGCGACGGCGCATAATCGTCGAGCTTGCGCGCGTCGGCGGAGCCGAGCAGCGCCTGGTCGATGATGGCGGTTTCCTTGACGCCGCGCACGGTGCGCTCGAAATGGAAGCCTTCCTCGTCGAAGGTTCCCTTCCAGCCGCGCTCGGTTTCATCCTCGAGCGCGTCGAGCCGCTTGGCGATGTAGTCGGCGGCAGCCGCCCCGGTCTTGAGATCGTCGGTTACCTTGGGCGTGAGCACGCCGGCAATCGCGGCCTGCTCGATCACCTTGCGGTTATAGCGGCTGTGCAGCCCGGTCAGGATGTTGCGGATGGCGCGCGCGTCCTCGATCAGCTTGTGCAGGTCCTCGCCGGCGCGCTCCTCGCCGGAGGCGAGACGCAGCACGGAATCCTCAAGGCCCGTCGCGATCAGGTAATCCTCGAGCGCGCGCTCGTCCTTGAGATATTGCTCGGACTTGCCGCGGTTGACCTTATAGAGCGGCGGCTGCGCGATGTAGATATAGCCGCGCTTGATCAGCTCCTCCATCTGCCGGAAGAAGAACGTCAGCAACAGCGTGCGGATGTGGCTGCCGTCGACGTCGGCGTCGGTCATGATGATGATCTTGTGGTAACGCAGCTTGTCGGGATTGAACTCGTCGCGCCCGATGCCGGTGCCGAGCGCGGTGATCAGCGTGCCGATCTCCTGGCTGCCCAGCATCTTGTCGAAGCGCGCGCGCTCGACGTTGAGGATCTTGCCGCGCAGCGGCAGCACGGCCTGGAATTCGCGGTTGCGGCCCTGCTTGGCGGAGCCGCCGGCCGAGTCGCCCTCGACGATGAACAGTTCGGATTTTGCCGGATCGCGCTCCTGGCAGTCGGCGAGCTTGCCCGGCAGCGATGAGATATCGAGCGCGCCCTTGCGGCGGGTCAGATCGCGCGCCTTGCGCGCGGCTTCGCGCGCGGCAGCGGCTTCCACCACCTTGCCGACGATGACGCGCGCTTCCTGCGGATGAATCTCGAACCAGTCCTGCAGCGCCTGGTTGATCACGTTCTCGACCACCGGGCGGACTTCCGAGGACACCAGCTTGTCCTTGGTTTGCGACGAGAATTTCGGGTCGGGCACCTTCACCGAGAGCACCGCGGTGAGACCTTCGCGGCAATCGTCGCCGGTGAGCGCCACCTTTTCCTTGCGCGTGGTGCCGATGGTGTCGGCGTATTGCGTGACCTGCCGGGTGAGCGCGCCGCGGAAGCCGGCCAAATGCGTGCCGCCGTCGCGCTGCGGGATGTTGTTGGTGAAACAGAGTACGCTCTCGTGATAGCCGTCGTTCCACCACAGCGCCGCTTCCACCGTGATGCCCTCGCGCTCGGCCTTTATCATGACCGGCTTGGGGATCAGCGGCGTCTTGTTGCGGTCGAGATATTTCACGAATTCCTCGACGCCGCCTTCGTATTTCATCTCGTCGCGCTTCTCGACCGCGTGGCGCATGTCGGACAGCACGATGTTGACGCCGGAATTGAGGAAGGCCAGTTCGCGCAGGCGATGCTCGATCGTGGCGAAATCGAATTCCACCATGGTGAAGGTCTTCGGCGACGGAAAGAACGTCACTTCGGTGCCGCGCTTGCCGCCGCTTTCGCCGACAACTTTCAGTGGCGCCACCGCGACGCCGTCGGCGAACTCCATGAAGTGTTCTTTGCCGTCGCGCCAGATTCTGAGCTTGAGCCAGGTCGATAGCGCGTTGACCACCGAGACGCCGACGCCATGCAAGCCGCCGGACACCTTGTAAGAGTTCTGGTCGAATTTTCCGCCGGCATGCAGTTGCGTCATGACCACTTCGGGGGTCGACACGCCTTCGCTGTGCATCTCGGTCGGAATGCCGCGGCCGTTGTCGATCACGGTCACCGAGCCGTCGGCGTTGAGCGTAACCACCACTTGGTCTGCGAAGCCGGCAAGCGCCTCGTCGATGGCGTTGTCGACCACCTCGTAGATCATGTGGTGCAGGCCGGAGCCGTCGTCGGTGTCGCCGATATACATGCCCGGCCGCTTGCGCACGGCGTCGAGGCCTTTGAGGACCTTGATCGATTCCGCGCCATAGTCGCTGTCGTCGGAAGCCAGATTGCGGGCCGGTTCAGCCATCTGCGGTAGCCTCAAAACGGGCGGAAAAATGAGTCGGATTTTTCATTTTGTGTGACACGAAATTTGCCCCTCGTACAGAACAAAGTCACGATACGTAATATGTTGATTCAAAATGATTTTTTAAAGAGCCGATAGCAAAAAAACGACGGCTTTTTTGAGCCCGGTCAGCGGCCGATTCGGCGGCCGTAAGGACGATCCGCAAGCCCACCACTTGGCAGTCATGGAACGGCCATGGCTTGCGTCCAAACCGGCCTCTCTTGCACGCGGACGCGGCTTGGCCTCTAAAGATTGGCGCGTCTTACCCGATTTGATTCCATTTCCCATGCGTTGGTTCAGCAGACCGCTCGAAGTTCCGCACCGCTTGCGCGCCATTGTGCGCGCTCGTGAATCAAGCGTGATCGTGCTGGCCCTCGTCGTCGGCGCCCTGGCCGGCCTGGCGGTCTCGGCCATGGGCGAAGCCGTCAGCCTCATGCACCTGACCTTCTTCGGGCTCGACCCGGGCGAAAGGCTGTCGGGCCGCGGCACGCTTAACCCCTATTACGCGTTTTTCACCCCCTGCCTGGGCGGGCTGCTGTTCGGCCTCGCCACCGCCTATATCACCCGCCGGCGTGGCACCGAGGTCGACCCGGTCGAGGCCAATGCGCTGCATGGCGGCCGCATGTCATTGCGCGGCAGCCTGATCGTGGCGGCGCAAACGGTATGGTCGAGCGGTGTTGGCGCCTCGGTAGGCCTGGAGGCCGGCTATACCCAGCTTGCCAGCGGCATAGCTTCCAAGATCGGGCAGGCCTTTCGCCTGCGCCGCAGCGACATGCGCATCCTGGTGGGATGCGGCGCCGCCGCGGCCATTGCCGCCGCCTTCGGCGCCCCCTTGGGCGGCGCCTTTTACGGCTTCGAGCTGATCATTGGCAGCTACTCGATCGCCTCGCTGGCGCCGGTCGGCATGGCGGCGCTGGTCGGCTACCTGACTGCGCGAATTTTTGCGCCCGATCGGCTCGGCATCGAAACCGGCGCGGTCTCCAGCCTCGCCGTGCATGATGTGGTGATCGCCGGCGGCTTTGGCCTGCTGGCGGCTATTTTCGGCATCGCGCTGATGCGCGGGGTCGCCGCTTGCGAGGTGCTGTTCTCGCGCCTGCGGGTGCGGCCGTGGCTGCGGCCGATGCTAGGCGGCGCGGTGGTCGGCCTGTTGGCGCTGATCTCACCGCAGGTGATGTCGTCGGGGCATGGCGCCTTGCACCTGACCGGTATTTTCAAGCTGCCGCTCGAGACGATCGCGCTGATCTTCATGCTCAAGGCGCTGGCCTCGATCGTGTCGCTCGGCACCGGTTTCCGTGGCGGCCTGTTCTTCGCTTCGCTGCTGCTCGGCGCGTTGGGTGGGCAATTATTCGCGGTCGGGATCAACACGGTGTGGCCGAGCTTAAATGCCGATCCCGACGCTTTCGCCATCATCGGCATCGGTGCAGTGTCGGTCTCGGTGATCGGCGGGCCGCTGACCATGACCTTCATCGCGCTGGAGACCACCGGCGACCTGTGGCTCACCACCGCCGTGCTGATCGCGGTGATCGTCTCGATGCAGGTGACGCGCGAATTCTTCGGCTATTCGTTCACGACCTGGCGGTTCCATCTGCGCGGCGAGACCATCCGCAGCGCGGCCGACGTCGGCTGGATCAGGGATTTGACGGTCGGCCAGATGATGCGTTCGGACGTGCGTACCACGCCGGTGGAAACGCCAATCGCGGCGTTTCGCGAAGCGTTTCCGCTCGGCTCGACCAACCAGGTGATCGCGGTGGACGAGGACGGCCGGTATGCCGGCATGGTGATCGTGGCGGAAGCGCATGCGGCCGACCTGCCCGCCTCCGCCTCGGTGCGCGACATTCTGCGTCACGACGACCATATGCTGCTGCCGCAATTGACGGCACAGGAAGCGATCGCCGCGTTCGATCGCTTCGAGGCGGAAGCGCTGGCGGTCGTCGACTCGGCCGAGCGCCGGCAGGTGGTCGGCCTGCTTAGCGAGGCACATGCGCTGCGGCGTTATTCCGACGCTTCGGAGCGGCAGCGGCGGGAACTGCTCGGTGAGACCTAGCGTGGCGGCAGCCGGACGGACGCCGGCCTAGACGGCGGCGAGTTGCAGGCTTTGGCGCAGCAGCGCGCTCGCCGCGTTCTCCGGGACCGGCTTGCCGTAGTAATGGCCCTGCGCGAACTCGCAGCCGGCCGAGATCAGGAAGTTTCTCTGCTCGGCCGTTTCCACGCCTTCCGCCACCACCTCGATGCCCAGGGCGTGCGCTAGACCGACGGTGGCGCGCACGATGGTCGCGTCGTCGGGATTTACAGTCACGTCATTGATGAAGCGGCGATCAATCTTCAGCCGCGATACGTGGAACGAACGCAGATAGTCGAGCGAGGAATATCCGGTGCCGAAATCATCGATGGTGATGTGCACGCCGATCCGGCGCAGTCGATCGAGCGCATCGCTGTGCTTCTGCGTCGTCTCCATCAATACGGTCTCGGTGAGTTCCAGTTCCAGCCGGCTCGGCGGAATTTTGAAGCGAGCGAGATTTTTCGTGACCGTACGATCAAGAACCGACGATAGCTTGAACTGCGCGCCGGACAGATTGACGGCGACGATCGGCGGCGCAATCCCCAAATCGATCCACGCCCTGATCTGCCGGCAGGCCTGTTCGATCACCCATTCTCCGATCGGAACAATGCTGCCGCTCGTTTCCGAGATGGGAATGAAGGTCGACGGCAGTATCAGCCCGTGGGTTGGATGGTTCCACCGCAGCAGGCCTTCCAGTCCGACGATCCGTCCGGATTTGATCTCCACCTGCGGCTGGTAGAACAATTCGAGCTCGTTATGTTCGATCGCATGCCGTAGCTGTTCGCGGTCAATATCCGCTTACGGGTCTGCTCGTCGAGTTCGGCGACGTGGAGGCTGAAATTATTCCGACCGCCGTTCTTGGCGCGATAGAGCGCGAGATCGGCCTTCATCATCATGTCGTCGGCGCCCGCGATATCGCTGCGGTAAGGGACAATGCCGATGCTGGCGGTGGTCGACACCACATTGCCGTCGATCGTGTAAGCGCTGGAAAGTACTTTGCCGATCTTGGCCGCCAGAATTTCGACGGCGGCAATGTCATCCGTATGCTCCTGCAGCACGGCGAATTCGTCGCCGCCGAAGCGGGCGACCATATCGCTCTCGCGCACGGTCGATTTGAGACGGTCGGCGACCGACCGCAGCAGGTCGTCGCCCACCGGGTGTCCGAGCGTGTCGTTGACGTCCTTGAAGTGATCGAGATCGAGATAATGCACGGCAAAACAGTTGCCGTTGCGCTTGGCGTGCGCGAATTCCAGATTGAGCCGCTCCAGAAAGGCGGCGCGATTGGGCAGTCCGGTCAAGAGATCGGTCCGCGCCATCGCGACGATCTTCTCCATGGAGCGTCTTTTTTCGGTGATGTCGCGGAAATACCATACGCGTCCTAGATATTTTCGTTGCGTGTCGTAGAGCGACGCGGAGTGCCGCTCGACGATGCGTCCGTCCGAAACCTCAAGCTCGCTGTAACTTTTTACTTCCGGACGGTCGTAAAGGTAGCGGACCTGCGCCAGGAATACGTTCTCGTCTTTCATCCGCGACGCCACGAGCTTGAGAACCGGCTGATCGAGGCCGGCGCGCATGAGTTCGGGCGGAATGTCCCACAGCTCGACGAAATGCTGATTGAACATGATTATGCGATCGTTGGCATCGACGATGATGATGCCGTCCGGCGAATTTTCGATGGCGGTGGTCAATAGCAGCTTGGAGAAGGACAGTTCGTGTTCGGAGTTCTTGCGGTCGGTTATGTCGGTCAGAATACCCTCGATGGCAACCAGCCGCTGCTGCTCGTCGCGCACTGCGTAACCGCGGCCTTCGAACCAGGCATGGGAACCGTCGGGCTTCTTCAAGCGGAATTCGACCAACGAGTATTCGGTTTTTCTCTCGCCGATGGATTTTATGTCGGCCGCGATCGTATGATGCGATTCGCTTTCGATGAGTTGCAACCAGGTGCCCGGCGATGTCAGCAATTCATCGGCCTCGTAGCCGTAGCGCCGGACGTTCTGCGACAGATAGATCAACTCAAAGGGGTGGCTGCGGGCTCAGGCGATATAGGATCGTCGGGCTGTTCTCGACGATCCGATTGGCGTCGGCCAATGTCTTAAGTTGCACCGTGCGAGCGATGCCGGCCCCGACCAGTTCGGCCACCGTATTGATCGCGTCGATTTCCGCCGCCGACCAGTCGCGCTCGCTCTGGCAGTCATCGAAACCGATCAATCTGAGCCAGCGGCCGTCGCCGAATACCGGCACGACCAGAACCGATTTCACGCCGCCGCGCTCGAAGAACGCCCGCTGCTCGCGGTCGAAATCGCGCACATGGCCGACGATCGTCTCGCCGCGCTCGAGTTTCGCGAGCCATGCCTTCATGCCGACATTGAGTAGCGGTTCTCGATCGTTGCGGAATTCCGGCGGCGTCGCAATGCCGGGGGCAATCCAGACCGAATGGTGGAGAATATTGCCTTCACCGGTTGCCGCGTCGATCAGGAAAATATGGCCGCGGTCGACGCCGGTGGCTTGACCGTACAGTTCGACGACTTTCGGCAGCGAGACCGCCAAATCGGACGTACGCAGCAATTCCTTGGCCGCGATCGCTACGGCTTCCAGCAGTTTGTCGCGGCGATAGTCGGAGAGCAGGGCGAGTGCGCCGGCCAGATTCTGCGAATCATTGGGGCCGGTCCGCTTGCGCTCGCCAGTCGCTTTAACGGCAGTGGCACCCGAAGTGGTGGTGCGCGGAGCCATGAAGGAATCCCGTCGGAGGCATTTTCATTAATATTGCCAGACGGTTGTCGGGTTTCCGTTAGTCTGATCCTTAAAATTGTCGGCAATCGTGGCTGTTTATTCGTTTCAGCGGTAACCGGCGACCAGCTAACGGAGTTTCGCGGGCGCCGCCTGTATCGTGCCGGGGCGAATCTCGAATACTTGCGCGCGCGCGACGATGTCGCCGAACGCCGCCGGATCGGCGCCGGTCATCCAGACCTGCGCCCCAAGATTTGCCAGCGCGTCGTAGAGCGCGGCACGCCGAGACGGGTCGAGATGGGCAACGATCTCGTCGAGCAGCAACAGCGGCGCGAAACCGGTCATGTCCTTGATCAGCCCGGCATGGGCGAGCACCAGGCGGATCAGCAGCGCCTTTTGCTCGCCGGTCGATGCGTCCGATGCCGCAATTCCCTTGCCGGCATGGGTGACCGCGAGATCGGAAAGATGGGGGCCGTCGAGGGTGCGGCCGGCGGCGGCGTCGCGCGCCCGGTTGGCTTTCAACAGGGCGCGGTAGCGGTCCTCGATCTCGAGCGCGCTGTGATCGGGCAGCAGCTTCTCCATCCAGCCGTTGAGCGCGATCTCCGCGCGCGGAAAGCCTTCGTCGCGCGCGGCGGCCAGCGCCGCCGAAAGACGCGCAACGGTCTCGGCGCGCGCGGCCGCCACCGCCACCGCGACCTCGGCCGTCTCGTGCTCCACCGCATCGAGCCAGTGCGAGTCGCTGTGGGCATCCTCCAGCAGGCGGTTGCGCGAGCGCAAGGAGCGCTCAAGCGCGGCGACGCGGCTGGAATGCTGCGCATCGACCGCAAGCACCAAGCGATCGAGGAAACGGCGGCGTTCCGAGGCAGGGCCGTTGAACAGCGGGTCCATGGCGGGCGTCAGCCACACCACGCGCAGATGGTCGGCGAAGGCCGCCGCAGAGCCGACGCTTTCGCGATCGACGCGGCATTTGCGCGAGGGGCCTGAATCCTCGCCGGCCGGGGGATCGATGCCGGTGCCGAGCGTCGCCAGCCCCAGCATGCCTTCGATCTCCGCCGACACCGCCCAGCTGCCGTCGCCTTCGGAAAACGCCAGTTCCTCGATCGTCGCGCGGCGTAAGCCGCGGCCGGGCGCGAGCAGCGATATGGCTTCGATCAGATTGGTCTTGCCGGCGCCATTGGCCCCGGTCAGCACCGCGGGTCCGGCGCGGTCGAGCTCGATTT
The DNA here is from genome assembly GCA_963786025.1 of uncultured Alphaproteobacteria bacterium. GTDB lineage: Bacteria > Pseudomonadota > Alphaproteobacteria > Rhizobiales > Xanthobacteraceae > Pseudolabrys. Next base: position 29,899 of record CAWAXK010000033.1, on the reverse strand, counting down.
GTGCCGCGTGATAGCTGCGGAAATTGTTGAGGGTCAGGCGGCGGATGAAGGCGGCGGTCATCGGCGAGCCTTACCACCCACGCCGGCGATGCGGGAGATCAAACCCGCATCGGCATCAGCACATAGAGCGCGCCCTTGGCGTCCTTGTCCTGGATCAGCGTGGGCGAGCCAGGGTCGGCGAGCTTGAGCACGGCCACCTCGCCCTCGATCTGCGCGGCGATGTCGAGCAAGTAGCGCGAATTGAATCCGATATCGAGCGGATCGGATTCGTATTCGACCTCGAGCTCTTCGGTCGCACTACCGGAATCCGGATTGGTCACCGAGAGCACCAGCTTGCCGCCGGTGATCGAGAGCTTGACGGCGCGGCCGCGCTCGCTCGACACCGTCGAAACGCGATCGACCGCGGCCTCAAAATCCTTCTTGTCGACGGTGAGGCTCTTGTCATTATTGGCCGGGATCACGCGCGCATAATCGGGGAAGGTGCCGTCGATCAGTTTGCTGGTGAGCACCACGTCGCCGAGCGAGAAGCGAATCTTGCCGGCGGACAATTCGATCGCCACTTCGCCTTCGCCGGTTTCGATCAGGCGCTGCACTTCGCCCACGGTCTTGCGCGGTACGATGATGCCCGGCATGCCGGCCGCTCCCTCCGGCAGCGGCAACTCGACCTGCGCCAGACGATGGCCGTCGGTCGCCACCGCGCGCAGCGTCGCTGCCTTGGCCGTGCCGGCCGTGTGCAGGTAGATGCCGTTCAAATAATAGCGGGTCTCTTCGGTCGAGATGGCAAACTGGGTCTTGTCGATCAGCCGCTTGAGATCGGCCGCGGCCAGCTTAAAGGAATGCGTCATTTCGCCGGCGGCCAAGTCGGGGAAGTCGCTTTCCGGCAGCGTCTGCAAGGTGAAGCGCGAGCGGCCGGCGCGCAGCGAGAGTACGGCGCGGTCGCCGGAGCCCTCGAGCACGATCTGCGCGCCCTCGGGCAGCTTGCGCACGATCTCGTAGAACATGTGCGCCGGCACGGTAGTGGCGCCGCCCGGCGACACCTCGGCCGCAACGCTGTCGATCACTTCGAGATCGAGGTCGGTGGCCTTCAGGCTGAGCTTGCCGCGTTCGGCCTTGATCAGCACGTTGGCGAGAATGGGGATGGTATTGCGCCGTTCCACCACGCGGTGCACGTGGCCCAGCGACTTCAGCAGTTCTGCACGCTCGACGGTAACTTTCATTGGGAAACCCGCTTCGGCGCCTAGGAACAGGCCTTAAAATCAAGGCGCGACGCCAAGCCGGCCGTTCGCGGAATGCGGGGCCGGGGAGCAAAGGTGACAAGAGCGGGCGAATTGCGCAAGGGCGGGTTTTTGATCCCCGATCATATCCCCAGGGCGTCCACAGGGCCCCTCTCTCCGCAAGCGGGGGAGAGGGGGTGGTGCGATCCAGCTACTCCTGCAATTGCCGCTTCAAAATCTCGATTTCCTCGGCCAGCGCCATGTCGTTGCCGACCAGGCCCTCGATCTTGCGCACCGCATGCAGGACGGTGGTGTGGTCGCGGCCGCCGAAACGCCGGCCGATTTCCGGCAGCGAACGCAAAGTGAGGGTCTTGGCCAAGTACATGGCCACCTGGCGCGGGCGCACCACATTGGCGGTACGCCGCGACGACAGCAGGTCGGACCGACTGACGTTGTACTGCCGCGCCACCACCCGTTGGATGTCCTCGATCTTGACCCGCTTGGGCTCCTGCGGGCGGATCAGGTCACGCACCTCACGCTCGGCCATTTCGAGCGTCACGGCATGGCCGGTGAGCTTGTTATGCGCGAGCAGGCGGTTGAGCGCCCCTTCCAAATCGCGGCCGTTATGGGTGACCGCCTTGGCGATATAGCTCAACACGGGCAGCGGCACGTCGAAGCTTGGATGATGCGATCTTGCCGCCGTTACCCGCGATTTGAGGATCTCAAAGCGCAGTTCCTCGCCGAGCGGACCCATTTCCACCACCAGGCCGCCGGCCAGCCGCGAACGTACCCGGTCGTCGAGGCTTTCGAGGTCCGACGGCGGGCGGTCCGAGGCGATCACCACTTGGCGGCCGGCATCGATCAGGGCGTTGAGCGTGTGGCAGAACTCGGCCTGGGTCGACTTGCCTTGCAGGAATTGCAGGTCGTCGATCACCAGCACGCCGATCCCGCGCAACGCTTCCTTGAAGGCAAGCGCAGTCTGCGTCCGCAACGCCGAAACGAAGCCGTACATAAATTTTTCGGCGGTGAGATACAAAACTTTGCGCTCACCTGTGGCATTTCCGGTCCAGGTAACCGCCTGTAACAGATGCGTTTTGCCCAAGCCCACGCCGGCATGGATGTAGAGCGGGTTGAACATCACCGGGTCGCCGCGCTTGGCGGCGGCCACCTGCTTGGCGGCGGCTTGCGCGAGCGTGTTGGAGCGGCCGACCACGAAAGTGTCGAAGGTCAGCCGGGCGTCGAGCGGCGAGCCGCCGAGCGCCTCGTGCCCGGTCGCGTCGCCGACCGGCTGCGGCCGTGCATTGCCGTTGGAGTTGAAACGGGCGCCGTCGCCGGTTCCCATATCGATCTCGGCTTTCGGTTTGACGACGGCGGTGCGCAACACCGCCGAGCGCACGATCAGCTCGATGCGGTTGACCTGGGCTTGTTCCGTCTGCCAGCAGGCCAGCACGCGTTCGGCGTAATGCGACTGAATCCAGCTCTTGAGGAAACGGGTCGGCACCGACAGGCGCACGGTTCCCTCTTCGATCGCTTCCAGGTCCATGCGCGCGAACCAGCTCGAATAGACGTCGTCGCCGACTTCGGCGCGCAGCCGTCCCTTCACCCGCGACCAACCTTCCTGATCCGTGTTCGACATTTTCTTATTTCTCAATCCGATTGAATGGTTGAACGGTGTCGGTTGCCCGGCCTGGTGGCATGATGCCACCAACGCGCCGGTAACAGGACGCAACAAGCTCGATGACGATGCCGGTGGGAGATTGCCGGTCCGCCAGACCTCAAGGCCGGGTGGCACGACGACGGCGCGGGTCGAGGATGCTGCGCCTCAGCCCGCAGGCGGCGGCGTCGCGCCGCGGTTGTCGGTCATGAACGCGGTTGAACCGCGCGAAGCGCAGTTCAACGAAAGAACAATGAATGAAACCCAGGCGGGACGCCCGACAGCGAGGCGAGAATCCTGACGGGACAACAAGCGTCCAACAATAATACCGCGCTTGCGCGCCAAAACTTGTCCCACTGCGGTCATAATACTACCCCCTTGAATCGCCTTGCGGGCTTTTCCTTTTGACCTGTTGCAACGGCCGCCTTACGGCAGCCCGCCCGCGTCCACATCTGATTGAGATTCAGATTGTGCGACGCCAACCCCACGAGAAGTTTATTGTTGAACTCGAAACCCAACGTATCGATCGTATTGCACGGCCGCGAGTGATGACAGCAGACAAACAATAGCCGTTCTCATCCGCGATGAGCGTGCAACACGACCTTTTCCTGATGACGCCCGCGACTTCCGGGCGCGTGGTTTAAAAATACACAAGCGTTACAGGCTCGCAATGAAAATCACGGATGTGCGTGCGCCACATGATCGAAATGCGCAGCGGCCGCGGCGGCTCGCCTGTGCATAAATTGGTTTCCAAGGTATTGATGAGTCGTACGGAATTTCGGAGTTGAATTTAGTTTTAGGCCGTAATGTGGCGGCGATATATTTAAAACGAAGTGACCTACAAAAATTGCCCGTTAAATCTGTATTTTGTGGTCTTCACCCGTCCATCCTAGTTAAGTCTTTCATGGCGCAAAAAAATTTTTGATCGAAAATCTAAGGTAGCCCGCGCGGCAATAGCGCGCAGCTATTGATGCAGGCCCGGCCAGCGCCGTGCTTTGTCAAGCAATATAGTGATGAGCAAATCTTTGTTACGCAGCGATGACGGTTTGACTACGCGCGTAGCACGCCGCCGTCGCGGCGCCTGTCGCGCGACGGTTCGGTCGTCATCATAATAGAATTGATGCGTAATAACCCAGCGCGATGACCGCGCCGCTGCCTACTTGGCGAGCTTGGCGATCCGATGCGCAAGGCGCGACACTTTGCGGCTGGCATTGTTCTTATGAACGACGCCGCGCTGCGCTGCACGCATGATGGCCGGTTCCGCTTCCTTGAACGCCGCCAAGGCCGCCGTGCGGTCGCCTGAGGCGATCGCTTCCTCGATCTTGCGGACCGAACCGCGCAGCTGCGAGCGGCGCGTCTTGTTGACGATCGTCCGGCGCGCGATCTTGCGCGTGGCTTTGCGGGCGGACTTGGTGTTGGCCATGAGCCTCTCGTTCACAACTGGCGTTTCGCGGCGGAAAGACCGCCCAAGCGACTGATCTTTGCAAGAAAGCGTGGCGGCAGGATACCCCGCAGCCACGGGCGAGGCTTATAGTAAGACCTCGTCCAGGCGTCAACGCCCGTAAAACCGAAGGTTAGGCCACCCGTTTGGCCCGTACCGCGTCGTGGCCGGCAAATACGGCCGCGCGGTCGGCGGCGGAAAAGGCGGCCAGCGGCGGCTTTACCCGGGCGAGCCCTGGATCGCCGTGGATGTGGCCGAGCAAGGCCTTCACGCCGGAGACCAGCGGCCTGCCGTCGAACAGCTTGCGGATCGTCACCGCGGCGTCGAGCGCGTCCGCATCGCCCTCGCGCCAGGCGCGCGCGCACAAATCGGCGTTGAGATTGGCGGTGGCCGAGATACAGCCGGCGAAATCGCCCCGCCGCGCGTCCAGAAGCGCTGCTTCGGTGGAGGGGAATACGGCGAAGTCGCGCGAGATGGCCGCGGCCGAACGGGCATAGGCCATGTCGCCGGATGAATCCTTGAGTCCCACGATGCGGGCCGGGAATTTTTCCAGCAGCCGCTTGATGAGCGCCACATGCCAGGGCAGGCCGGACATCGCCGGGAAATGATAGAGGTAGATTGGTATCGGCTGGTCCGCCGTCGCCGTCACCAGCGTGTCGATATAGGCGACGAGCCCGTCGTCGGGCACGCCCTTGTAGTAAAACGGCGGCAGCACCAGTGCGCCGGCAAAGCCGAGCGCGGCGGCATGACGGGTGAGCGCAACGGCATCCGATGTCGCCGCGGCGCCGGTCCCCACCATCAGGCGGTCGACCGGCAGTCCTTCCGCCTTGTAGGCGCTCATCACCGCCTTGCGTTCGTCGCGCGAGAACGAGGTGGCCTCGCCGGTCGTGCCAAGCACGTTGAGGCCGTCACAGCCATTGTCGAGCAAATAACGCGCCAGCTTGACCGCCCGCTTGAGGTCCGGCGCGCCGCTCTCGTCGATGGGCGTGGCAATGGCGGCGATGACGCCGGAAAGGGTCTTGCTCAACGCAACTCTCCGTTTCGCTGTTGGGTCAACCACTGACATTATAGGCGGCGAGCGCCGCCATGTTGACCAGCTGATTGTCCTTGGCGCCTAGCCCGACGATCTGCACCGGGCGGTCGAGGCCGACCAGCAGCGGCCCGATCACTGTGGCGCCTCCCAGCTCTTGCAGCATTTTGGTGGAAATGGAGGCCGAATGGAACGCCGGCATCACCAGCACATTGGCCGGACCCGATAGCCGGCAGAACGGATAGGGCGCTGCGAGTTCCGGATTGAGCGCAACGTCGGCGGCCATTTCGCCGTCATATTCGAAATCGACCCGTTTACTGTCGAGAATTTTCACCGCCTCGATGACGCGCGCCGAGCGCTCGCCCTGCGGATGGCCGAAGGTCGAGAATGCCAACAGCGCCAGCCGCGGCTCATAGCCGAGCCGGCGCGCCACGCCGGCCGCCTCGATGGCGATCTCCGCGATTTCGTGCGCCTCCGGCATTTCGGTGACCGCGGTATCGGCCACCAGCACGGTGCGGCCGCGCGTCACCACCAGCGAGACGCCGATGACGCGGTGGCCGGGCTTGGGATCGATCACGCGGCGGACGTCCTCGAGCGCGACCGAGAAATTGCGGGTGACGCCAGTCACCATGGCGTCGGCATCGCCGAGCGCGACCATGCAGGCGGCGAAATGGTTGCGGTCGGTGTTTACCAGCCGCTGGCAATCGCGCACCAGATAGCCGCGCCGCTGCAGCCGCTCATACAGATGATTGGTGTAGACGGTATTGCGGGTCGACATGCGGGCATTGACGATTTTGACGCCCTCGCCAAGCTCGATGCCGGCTTCGCGCGCGGTGGCCTGCACGCGGTCTTCGCGGCCGACCAGCAGCGCGGTTCCTAGCCCCTGGTGTACGAAGCTCACCGCGGCGCGGATCACCTGCTCTTCCTCGCCCTCGGCGAACACCACGCTCTTGGGGCTTCGGCGCAGCCGCGCATAGACCTGCACCAGAGTTCCGGCGATCGGATCGCGCCGCGCGTTCAGCTGCTGGCGGTAGGCGTCCATATCGACGATCGGTTTGCGGGCGACGCCGGTGTCCATGGCCGCCTTGGCGACCGCCGGCGGAACCGTGGAAATCAGCCGCGGGTCGAACGGCACCGGGATGATGTATTCGGGACCGAATTTCGGCCGCTGCCCGTACAACGCGGCCACTTCGTCGGGCACGTCCTCGCGCGCCAGATCGGCGAGCGCGCGCGCGGCGGCGATCTTCATCTCCATGTTGATGGTTGACGCGCGCACATCGAGGGCGCCCCGGAAAATGAATGGGAAACCGAGAATATTATTGACCTGGTTGGGATAGTCGGAGCGTCCGGTCGCCATGATGGCGTCGTCGCGCACTTCCGCCACTTCCTCGGCGGTAATCTCGGGGTCGGGATTGGCCAGGGCGAAGATGATCGGCTTGGCCGCCATCGACTTGATCATTTCCTTGGTGAAAGCGCCTTTGACCGAGAGTCCGTAAGCCACGTCGGCACCTTCCATCGCCTCGGCAAGCGTGCGGGCCGGGGTCTTGATGGCGTAGCCCGACTTCCACTGGTTCATGCCGTCGGTGCGGCCTTGATAGATCACGCCCTTGGTATCGCACAGGATCAGATTTTCGGGTGTAAAGCCGATCGCCTTGAGCAGTTCCAGGCAGGCGATGCCGGCCGCGCCGGCGCCATTGCACACCAGCTTTGTGTTTTTGATATCGCGCCCGGTCAGATCGAGCGCGTTGATCAACCCGGCCGCCGAGATGATCGCGGTGCCGTGCTGGTCATCATGGAATACCGGAATATCCATCAATTCGCGCAACCGCTGCTCGATGATGAAGCATTCCGGCGCCTTGATGTCCTCCAGATTGATGCCGCCCCAGCCGGCGCCGAGATAGCGCACGCAATTGATAAACTGGTCGGGGTCTTCGGTGGAGACTTCCAAATCGATGGAGTCGATATCGGCAAAGCGCTTGAACAGCACCGCCTTGCCCTCCATCACGGGCTTGGCCGCCAAGGCGCCGCGGTTACCCAGCCCCAGAATGGCGGTGCCGTTGGTGATAACGGCGACGAAATTGCCCTTCACGGTATAGTCGTAGGCCCGGCTCGGGTCCTCCGCGATGGCGAGGACCGGCACTGCGACGCCCGGCGAGTAGGCGAGCGAGAGGTCGCGCTGGGTCGCCATCGGCTTGGTGGCGATGACCTCCAGCTTGCCGGGCCGGCCTACGCTATGAAATTGCAGGGCTTCTTGATCGGTGAAGGTCGGCCGATTGCGGCCAGCTGGGGGTTTAGCGGGCATTTCCACTCCATGACACAACCGGTGCTGCCCGGCGAGGGCGACGTTAGCGGAACCACCGGCAATTGCTCAAGAGAAGGCTTAAGCCAATCGCACTTGTTGAACCCGGACGCGGCACAGGGTAATCGGTACGATTGTGCTAAGGAAAAGACCGCCAAACCATGATCCGATTTCTATTTCGCTTCCTCGGGCTGATCTTGCTGGCCGCCGCCTTTATCTTGGTGATCTATGACGGCACCAAGTCGATCGCCGGAAATAGCCTCACCCTCACAACTGTGCGGGCGTTGTGGGAACTCTTCAATGCCGGCAGCCTGGCCAAGCTCCGGCCGCTGATCGAACCCTATGCCGGCGGCTTGCTGTGGGATCCGATTACGCTTTCGCTTTTGGCGGCGCCTGCCTGGAGCCTGTTCGGCTTCTTCGGCATCCTGCTGCTGCTGGTCGGCCGCAAGAAGAAACCGCTGATCGGCTACGCCCGCTAGCGCCGGCGCCTGATCCCGAAAAGTGGGTACCGGTTTTCGGGTAAGATCATGCGCAATAAAAGTGTCCCTCGCATCGATGGCAACGCCGCGTGCGCCAGGCTGGCCGAGACGTGATCGGCACCGCCATTTCGCTGCCTCCCGCAAGCGCTTATATTGCGCTCAAAGATTGCAGGGAGAACCAACCATGTTTGGCTTCAAGAAGATTGCCATGCCCACGGCGGAGCAGGCGCTGCCGGGCCGCGACCACGCGATCCGCACCGCGCAAGAACATTTCGTCAATCATCACGCGCTGAAGGGGCCCTACCCGGAAGGCTCGCAAAAGGCGATGTTCGGGCTCGGCTGTTTCTGGGGCGCGGAGAAGGCGTTCTGGCAATTGGGCGACGGCGTTTATGTCACTGCCGTCGGCTACGCCGGCGGGCTGACGCCGAACCCGCTCTACGAGGAAGTCTGCTCCGGCGGCACCGGGCATAACGAGGTCGTGCTGGTGGTGTACGATCCGAAGAAGATCTCCTACGAGACGTTGCTCAAGACGTTCTGGGAAGGCCACGATCCGACGCAGGGCATGCGCCAGGGCGCCGATGTCGGCACCCAATACCGGTCGGGCATCTACACGTTCACGCCCGAGCAGCGGCAGGCCGCCGAGGCTTCGAAGGCGATGTATCAGCAGGAGCTGGACAAGAAGCGCTACGGCGCCATCACCACCGAGATCGTCGACGCGCCGGAATTCTATTTCGCCGAGGACTATCACCAGCAGTATCTGGCGAAGAATCCGTTCGGCTATTGCGGCCACGGCGGCACCGGGGTGTCATGTCCGATCGGCACCGGCGCCAAGCTGACGCAGGCGGCCAACGTCTGATCGCGTCACTGCTTCAAGAAAACGCGAGCGCCCTTTTCGGGCGCCTGTTGCTTTTGCGGCGGCGGCGTAAAGCCCTGCCAGCCAAGGGGTTTAGGGTGGCGGCCGGGCGGTGAGGATTTGTTAACCATATAAAGCGTTAATTGGGCCTGATTTCTTTTGCCGGTGCGGATTCGTTTGATGCGGGGAGCCCGATTCCTGGTGGCTGCATTGGTCGCACTCGCGGCCGCCGGCTGCATGCGGCACGAACCAGACGACGTCGCCCAACGCGGCTTGTTCAATTCCCGGCTCGGCGCGTCGCAGAATTACGCGCAGCCGCAATACGCCCAGCAGACCTCTCAGGCGCCAAGCGGCCGCGGCCTGTTTAATTCGCGTGTCGGCGCGCCGCAACAGGCCTACGCGCAAAGGCCGCTGCAAAAGCCCTATGTGCTGCAATACGGCGCCCCGCAGCCCGTGCAAGCGCAATACGCTGCTCCGCAACCTGCCCGGCCACGATATGCCGCGGACGCTTCCTACGCGGCGGCGCCCGTCAGCTATGCCGCGGCCTCGCCCTACCAGCCGCCTTACACGCTCGATGCCGGCGACAAATTGCGCGTCGTGGTGTTCGGCCAGGACGGCATTTCGAACACCTACATCGTCGATGCCGGCGGCAATGTGAGTTTGCCGCTGGTCGGCTCCGTTGCGGCGCGCGGCATCACGACGCAGCAGCTGTCGCAACGGATCGCCGCGCGGCTCAAGCAGGGCTATGTGCGCGATCCGCATGTGACGGTCGAGGTCGAAACCTACCGGCCGTTCTTCATCCTCGGCGAAGTAACGACGCCCGGCCAGTATCCGTATGTCGCCGACATGACGGTGGAGAAGGCGGTGGCGATCGCCGGCGGCTTTGCGCCGCGCGCCTATAAGAGCAAGGTCGAACTCACCCGCACCGCGCCCGGCCAGCAAATGAAGGGCGACGTGCCGCTCAGCTATCCGCTTCGCCCGGGCGACACTGTGCTGGTCAAGGAGCGCTGGTTCTGACCTGAGCAAACGCAGCGCTTTCAATTGTCATGGCCGGGCATAGCCGTCCTAAGGACGGCGTCGCTTCGCTCGCCTATGTCCCGGCCATCTCGATTCATGGGGCACGGCATTGCGCGCCTAAACGAAATCACCGGGTCGCGTCGCCGCGGCCCGGTGATGACAAGTTAAACGGCGCGCCGCCTATACCTTCATATATTTGCCGAGGAATTCCTGCGTGCGGCTCCAGGCCAGATCGGCGGCGGCCTTGTTGTAGCTGGCCCGCTCGTCGCAATAAAAGCCGTGCGCGGCGCCGGGGTAGACGTAGGTTTCCGCCTGTGGCTGCTTCTTCTTGATCTCGTCCACGGTGCTCATCGGAATGCCTTCGTCCTTTTCGCCGAAGTGCATCTGCAGCGGACATTTCGGCTTCTCGTCGGCGAACTTGCCGATCATGCCGCCGTAATAAGCGACCGCCGCCGACAGTCCGGGAATCCGGCAGGCTGCCAGGAACGCCGCGGTGCCGCCCATGCAGAAGCCGATTACGCCGAGCGGACCGACGCCTTTCATGTCGTCTTTGGCGGCTGCGATATCGTGCATCATGTGCTCGAAATTGAGGTTGCCAAGATAGCTGCGCGCATGGGCGATCTCGTCGGGCGTATAGCCGCATTCGAAATCGCGTACGAAGCGGTCGAACACCGCCGGCGCCACCGCTACATAGCCGAGCGCCGCCAGCCGGTCGCACACCGCGCGGACGTGATGATTGACGCCGAAAATCTCCTGCACCACGACCAGCCCGCCTTTCGGCTTACCCGTCGGATCGGCGCGATAAGCGCCAAGCGAATGCTTGTCGGTGGTGGTGAGTTTGAATTGTTTGCCCAATGGAGCCTCCCTGTTTTTTTGCACCAAACGGAATGCGGAATTCGTTGTCCGGCGGGCCGCTATTTAGCACGCCCGTTTGCGTTCGTCATGCAAAGGCCTGCGCCAGCAATTCGTAGGAATGCTTGCGCGCCGCGTGGCTGAAAATCATGCTGGTCACCATCAGTTCATCGGCCTTGGTGGCCTCGATCAGCGGCATCAGCCTCGCCTTCACCGTCGCCGGCGCGCCGACCGACAACTTGGTGCGGTTCTGCGCCATGCGCGCGCGGTCGACCGGCGTGTAGTCGTAGGCCGCGGCGTCTTCCGGCGAGGCGAGCGGCAGATATTCGCCCTTGGCGCGGCGCACGATGTTGAGGTCGACGGTCTTGGCCAGGCGCTCGGCCTCTTCATCGGTATCGGCGCAGATCACATGGGTGCCGAGAATGGCATAGGGCTTCTCATGCGCGGACGAGGGGCGGAAACTATCTCGATAAAGCTTCATCGCCTCCGCCGCGTCGAAGGTCGCGAAGTGGTGCGCGAACGCAAAGGCCGCGCCGATCTGGCCGGCGAGTTGCGCCGAATAGTCGGACGAGCCGAGTAGAAATATCGGCGGTAGCGGTACGTCGGAAGGCATGGCGCGCACATTGTGGAACGGATGGCCGGCGGGAAATCCTCGCGTCTCCAGCAGCATCAACTCGTTGAAGCGCTCGAGGAAATCGTCTTCCTCACTGATGCCCTGGCGGCGCCGCAACGCATAAGAGGTGGCCGGATCGGTGCCGGGCGCGCGCCCGAGGCCGAGATCGATGCGGCCGGGATAGAGCGCCTCCAGCACCTTGAAGCGTTCCGCCACCATCAGCGGAGCGTGGTTGGGCAGCATCACGCCGCCGGAGCCGATGCGCATGTTTTTGGTGATCGCGGCGATTTGCCCGATCATGATGTCGGGGGCGGAACTCGCAATCGCCGGCAGATTGTGATGCTCGGCCACCCAATAGCGCACATAGCCGAGGGTGTCGGCGAGCCGCGCCAGATCGAGCGAATTGCGCAGGGCCTGCGCGCCGGTCGAACCGGCCGAGACAGGCGAGAGATCGAGGATCGATAATGGGGTCATTTCCCATCACTCTAACATGATCGCGCCGGATGAGATGGCATCTTCTCGCCCGCGCTGGAGTGCGTATTATGAATAGCGAAAAGAACAGGAGTTCGGCATGGCCGCGTTGACCGAATGGAAGGTGCCGCCCTCGGCGCAGCCGCGCGTCGAGGACTATCCTTATGATCTCGAACGCGCGCTGTCCTCGGTGGTCGGCCTGCATTCGATCATCCCGCCCGATGGCTTCACCGCCGAAACGCTGGGGGTCGAGCGCGCCGGCAACGGCGTGCTGATCGACGACGGTCTGGTGCTGACCATCGGCTACCTGATCACCGAGGCGGCGACCGTCTGGCTGCATCTCGGCGAAGGCCGTGTAGTGGAGGGCCATGCGCTCGGCTTCGACCAGGAGACCGGCTTCGGCCTGGTGCAGGCGCTGGGTAAGACCGATCTGCCCGCGCTGCCGATCGGCTCGTCGCGCGCGGCCGAAATCGGCGAGCGGGTGGTGATCGGCGGTGCCGGCGGCCGCACGCGCTCGCTGGCCGGCCGCATCGCCGCCAAGCAGGAATTCGCCGGCTATTGGGAATACGTGCTGGACGAGGCGATTTTCACCTCTCCCGCGCATCCCAATTGGGGCGGTACCGCGCTGATCTCGCCCAAGGGCGAACTGATCGGCATCGGCTCCTTGCAGCTCGAACGCGCGCACGAGGGCAAAAACGAACACCTCAACATGGTGGTGCCGATCGATCTCTTGAAACCGATCCTCGACGACCTGCGCAAATTCGGCCGCGTCAACAAGCCGGCACGGCCTTGGCTCGGGCTCTATTCGACCGAGATCGAGGACAAGATCGTCGCCGTCGGCGTCGCGCCCAAGGGGCCGGCGGCGCGCGCCGAATTGAAAACCGGCGACGTGATTCTGGCGGTCAAGGGCGAGACCGTCTCGACGCTCGCCGGCTTCTACCGCAAGGTCTGGGCGCTCGGCCAAGCCGGCGTGGAAGTGCCGCTCACGCTCTACCGCGAAGGCGTCACTTTCGATGTGCGGGTGAATTCATCGGATCGGCAGAAGTTTCTCAAGACGCCGCGGATGCATTGACCCTTTCTTGTCACGGCCGGGCCTGTCCCGCGCCTGACAACGTCAGGCCGCTTCCTCGATCTTGTCGACGCGGCTGGGATAAAACGCCACATAGCCGGCGATCTCCGCCATCGCCGGGTAGGGCTGTTCATAGCTCCACACCGCGTTCTCCGCCGTCTTGCCGCCCGCGGCGATCGAGAAATAACTGGCGTCGCCCTTGTAAGGGCAATGGCTCGCATGGGCGGTCGGCGCGAGCAGTTTCATGACGACGTCGGCGCGCGGGATATATTGCACCGGCGGGTAGCCCGCTTCCTGCAGCGTGAGCGCGCGCGTGGTGTCGGCAATCACTTCGCCGGCGAAAACGACGCGTACGCGCTTTCCGTTAGGCGAGATGGTGATCGGATGATCGGGGCCGGGCAGCTTCATGACGCTTAGCCTCGCTGCATTACGGGAAATTTTACCAAAATCGTGGGCGCCGCCGCCATCAACTGGTGGCGGTTTTGGGTGTTGCCTAGCCGGAATAGCGAAAAATTGAATGAATTGGCTCAGCAAAGCTACAGAGGTTTTGAAGTAGGCTGGCGCCGTCCCGTCAAAATGGTCCGTGAATTTCATGCATAAAAATTCAGCCGAGAATCTGCTGCAAGACCTCAATATCCTGCTTGCAGACGGCAACGCTTTCATGCGCCGGCTGACCCGCACCATGCTGATGAATCTCGGCGCCAAGGCGGTGATGGAGGCGGCCGATGGCCCCGCTACGCTGGAAGCGATCCGCGCCGGCGACCCCGACATCATGCTGCTCGATTGGGACATGCCGTTGCTCAACGGCATGGAGGTGATGCGTATCGTGCGCTCGCCTGACGCATTTCCGCGTCCCAGCATTCCGGTCATCATGCTGACCGGCCATGCCTCTCAATCGGTCGTGACCCAGGCGTTGCGGGCCGGCGTGCACGAATTCCTGATCAAGCCGACCTCGCCCAAGGCGCTGCACGACCGTTTGACCTCGATTTTGTTAAAGCCACGGCCGATGATGAAAGTCGGCGAGCTCTACGTACCGCAGCCGCGGCATGAGTTGGACAAGGCGAAGCTGGCCAACACGGCCTGACGGCCGCGCCGTTCATATTCGCGAAAAATCGTAGAGCCGCGCCGGATTGTCGGTGAGGATGGCCTGGCGCAGTGCCCGATCGGGCGTCCAGTCGAGAAACACCGCCAGCAGTCTTGCAGCATCCGGCACCGGTCCCTCGGGCCGCGGATGCGGCCAGTCGGTGCCCCACACCAGGTTCTGCGGATTGGCGGCGATTAGCGCGTCGTGGAATGGCCGTGCCTCGCTGTAGTCCGGCGCCTTGGCGCCGAGCCGGTAGGTGCCCGACAGCTTCGCCCACAGCCGGCCCTCGCCGACCCCGCGCAGCAAGGCCTGGAAGCCGGGATTATGCGTGCCGTGATGGTGCTCGAGGCGGCCCATGTGATCGACCACCACCGGCACGGAAACGCGCGCCAGCGCTCCTGCCATCTCCGGCAGGTCGCGTGCATCGACCCACAGCTGCAGGTGCCAGCCGAGATCGGCGAGCACCGGCAGCAGCGGCTCGATTTCCTTCAAGCCGACGCCATTCTGGTAATAGGGCTTGCCGTCGCGGCGGAACTCGTTGGCACGCAAGCCGCGCACGCCAAGCGCATGCCATCCTTTGAGCGTCGCCGCGGTCAGCTCGCCGCCGCCGACCGCCACGCCGCGCAGGCGCTGCGGCTCGCGCGTTAGCGCATCGAGCATGGCGCGATTGTCGCGGCCATAGGCGCTCGGTTGCACCAGCACGCCGCGATCAAAGCCGAGGCGGTCGAGCATCGCCAGATAGGCCTCGAGCGGGGCGTCGTCGGGCGTGTAGCTGCGCGGTTCCGCATAGGGAAACAGCGCGGCCGGGCCGAACACGTGGCAGTGGCAGTCGCAAGCGCCTTGGGGCAACGCACCGCTCATTTCGGCACAATGCCGGCGAGCTTGGCGGCCTCGCGCATATGCCCGTAATCGGCCTTGATGAAAGCGGCAAAGCCGGCCGGCGTCATCTGCTCGGGCGTGGCGATTTCCGCGCCCATGCCACGCAGTCTGTCGGGCGCCGGACCGCCCGTAAGGCCCGCGGCGATCGCCTTCTGCAATTGCGCGATGATGGCGGGCGGCGTACCGGCAGGCGCCAGAATGCCGATATAGCTCTGCGCGGTGAAATCCTTCACGCCGCCCTCGATGAAGGTCGCGATGTCGGGCGCGAGCTTGGAACGCTGCGCCGAGGCGACTGCGATGATGCGTGCCTTGCCGCCTTTGTGCAGTGGCAATGCGGTGGAGATTTCCGTCATCGCTGCCTGGATGGCGCCGCCCATCAGATCGGGCATCAGCGCGCCGCCGCTCTTGTAGGGAATGTGTGTGATGTTGGCGCCGGTTGCCGCCTTGAAGCGCTCGAGCGTCATGTGCGTTGCGCTGCCGACGCCGCTGGTGGCCATGTTGATCGGCTGCTTCTTCGACTGCGCGATCAAGTCCTGCAGCGTCTTGGCCTCGACCTTGTTGTTGAGGATGATGCAGTGCGGCACGTAGCTGGTCAGCGCGATCGGCGCGAAGTCCTTCAGCGGATCGTAGGGAAGGTGCGCCTGCACGAAGGGGTTGACGGTGAGCGGGCCGTTCGATCCGACAAACAGCGTGTAGCCGTCGGGCGTGGCGTGCGCCACGAATTCGGCGCCGATGCCGCCGCCGGCGCCGCCTCGGTTGTCGACCACCACCGGCTGGCCGAGCGCGTTCGAAATGCGTTCGCCGACGATGCGGCCGACGATGTCAGCGTTACCGCCGGGGGCGAACGGCACGATCAGATGGATCGGCCGGTCCGGATAGGCGGCATACGCGCTGCGCGGCAGCAGGCTCGCGGCGGAGCCAAGCCCGATAGTTACTATCAGGTTGCGGCGTGAAATCGGCATGGTGGTGTCCTCCCAAATTGTTTTGCTGCCCCATGGGCTAGGTTGTGCCAGAAATCACCCGTTTCCAATACCCCCATTTCCAATTGCGTAAATTCATCCCCCTGCGGCATCGCGCCGCAAACGCGCCCCGCCTAAATCAAGGTGCCCGGCTCAGCAGCCCATTCAACCTGAGGCGATTGCGTTGGCGCTCGTGCACCGATCGTTAAAGACCGGAGCTTCTAGGTTAACGAACCGCTTATGCGAACCCGAAAAATAGTCAGATGTTAAAATTAAACATTGAGAGCCTTTCGATAGGTTTGGTTTGAGACGATGGCTGTGGCGCGACTGCGCCGTCGAAATGGTGCGCAAAACGGATATGAGGCGTCCATGTTTACCAGAACAAGGACTTGGTGCTTTTCAATCCTGCTTTTGATGTCCGCGGTTTTCTGCGCTGGGTCGAGCGCGGTAGCCCAGAATGCGGCATGGCACGTCGGCAAAGCGTCCGGCGATGTTTGGGTCACGAAACCGGGCGTTCAGCCTGCGTCGCTAAGTGGGGAGACCACCCTTCAGCCGGGCGATACCATTCGCACTGGGCAAACCGGCCGCGTTCTTCTGCTGCGCGGCAAAGAGTCCATCTTGATTTCGCCAAACTCGGTCATCGGCATTCCGACCACAAATGCGGACGGCATGTCGACGACGATTATTGAGCACGCTGGCTCGATTCTGTTGGAAGTCGAGAAGCGCAACGTAAAACATTTTGAGGTCGATACGCCGTATCTGGCCGCCGTGGTGAAGGGGACGCACTTCCGCGTTTCAGCGGACGACGACCAGTCGAATGTGAATGTTCTTCGGGGGCAGGTTGAGGTAAAGGACTTCAAATCCGGACAGTTTGCACTCGTTACCGCAGGGCAAAAGGCGGAAGTCTCCGCCAACAGGTCATTCGGCCTGTCGCTGAGCGGTGCGGGCACCTTAGGGGTCATTCAGCAGGGCGCGCCGCGCAGTTCGCCCGTGATGCCGGTTTTCATGCGGTCGGCGGCGCTCTCGGCCCCGCCCAGCGGCACGCATTCGGAGCAGGCCCCTGTAGCCTCGCGCGGGCTATCCGGTCAGTCGCCTGGCGGCAACGGCGCCTTCGGGGTTCACCAGCAAGGCATGCCGAGCAGCTCGTCAGTGATGCCGGTATCGGTTCGGGCCATGGGGCTCTTCGCGCCCACCAGCGGTTTGAGCGCGGGGCAAACCCATGCAGCCTCAGTCGGGCTACCCGACCTATCTTTTAATGCTACCGGCGCCTCAGGCGCTATCCAGCAGGGCAAGCCTCGCGGTTCGCCAGTGACGCCGATATCCGTGTGGGCGACCGGGCTGTTCGCCCCCAACGGGTCGGACGCGGAGCAAGATCAGGCAGCTTTGCACCGAACCGGCATTTTGGCGCGAAGCAGCATCAAGTCGTTGCTAGCTTCGTCAGAACAGATCAATCCCCGGGAAGAACGAAGTGCGTCAGTTACGGTAACAAGGGACTCAGTCGCGACCGAAAGCGATAAAGAAGCGAGCGAGGCCGATACGCCGCGGCGGGACGGATTCCTCTCCTCCCTCGTCGTACCCTTAGGGATCGCTCTCTTCGTCACCTTTGCGGTGACTATATCTCGGCGAAAAGGGAAGAGGAGCGACGATCATCCCCCTGAGTACAATTACTAGCAGCTACGACGACCAAAACTTACTTCTAGGTCAATGGAAAGGCTCGCGCGGAGCGGATGAAAAAGTATCGACCGCATCTGCTTGTGTTGTGCGTTCTGGCAATCATTGTGCTGTCCGGAAAGCACAATGCTTTGCAAAGCGCAATTACGGACTTGCGGTTCGGCTGGATTTCCCGGCAGGCGAGCGGCCAGATCGCTCTTGTGGCGGTCGATCCCCCCTCGCTCAATGAAATTGGCGTATGGCCCTGGCCTCGGAAGCTTCATGCGGAGCTCATCGATAGACTGGAAAATGCCGGCGCTACTGATATCGCTTTCGACATTGACTTCAGTTCGCTATCGAATCCGGATTCGGATCAGGCATTCGTTGATGCTCTAAAAAAAGCCGGCGGATCGGTCGTGCTGCCCGCATTCAAACAGCTGACGGAGAGCAGTGGACGTAAAAATACTGTCTATGTGAGCCGTCCATTGCCGAAATTCGGCGAACACGCCTGGCCCGCTGTCGTCAACGTCACAATTGGATCCGACGGCTTGGTACGTCGCTATTCGTATGGGGAGACTTTAGACGGATATTTTCTCCCATCCTTTGGCGCGATTTTGGCGGACAAATACGATACGCAAGCAAACCCGTTTCAAATTGACTTCAGCATCAACGCTAATTCGCTGCCGAGAATTTCGTACGTGGACGTTCTGCGGGGCGATCCGGCGGCGCTAAAGAAGCTCAAAGGCCGCAAAGTCATTATCGGCTCAACGGCTATCGAACTCGGCGACCGCTTCAATGTGCCAAATGGCGGTCTGATTCCAGGCCCGGTCCTGCAGATGCTTGCTGCCGAATCGATCTTACAAGGCCGGATGCTGCATAATTCATCGGCCTTTGTGACGCTGGGGGGCCTGGCCGCCCTTGTGCTTCTTATGATCGGGCTGTGGTCGCGCGCTGCCGCGGGCTTGCGCGTCGTGTTCCTTGCTGCCCTGGCGATCACGATCGAATTGTGCGCGACTTTATTGCAGGCGAGATTCCCGCTCGTTCTCGATACCTCGATCTGGCAAGCAACAATCGCCGCCTATCTTGCGGCAGTAGCGCTCGATGAAATCGACTTTCGTAAGTTGCTGGGACGAATCGCCGACAGGCGTTTCCACCGGATTGCCATGTCGCTTGGCGACGGCTTGGTGTGCGCCGACCAGAAGGGCATGATAACAGTCTGGAACCCCGGCGCCGCGGCGATCTTTGGTTACCAGCCGGATGAGATGGTCGGCCAGCCGTTTGAACGGATTTACGCCATAAGTCCTGGTAACAAAGAATGGGCCCCACGCTCAATTCTCAAATTGCCGCCCGCCGAGCTAAGGGCCGCCAACGGCAAAGTGATTGAGCTCGAGGGACGTCGCAAGAACGGCGAAGCGTTTCCGCTTGAGGTGTGCTTCTCCAAATGGCAGGGCGTCGACGGGTTCCAATACGGCGCACTGATACGCGATATTTCGGTCCGAAAGCGGGAAGCAGAAAGAATACGGTATCTGGCCGAACATGACACGTTGACCGGATTAGCCAATCGCAACCAGCTGCAAGAACGATTAGCGGCGACGCTCGCCGAAGCAAAAGTAAAGCAATGCGAGGCAGCATTGCTTATGATGGATCTGGATAGATTTAAGCAGATCAACGACACCATGGGCCACGCTTGCGGCGATCAGCTGTTGCGCGACGTCGCGGATCGGCTGAAAAGTATTGTCGGAGGCAAGGGCCTGGTCGCCAGATTGAGCGGCGACGAGTTTGCCGCAGTGATCGATGGCGCCGACGCAGTCGCTAGGGCGAAAGAGCTTTCGGAGCGGATATCTCTCGCGTTTGCCCAAACGCCATTTTCCATTGGCACACGGGAGCTTTGCGTCAATATCAGCATCGGGGTGGCGGTTTACCCAAATGACAGCGAAACCGCTGACGAGCTGCTCGTTGCCGCCGATCTCGCCCTCTATCAAGCCAAGGCCGCAGGCCGCGCCCGTTGCGCCTTTTTTGAACCTCGCTTCCGGGACGATCTTGAGTCGCGCTTGTTGCTCGAGGACGAATTGGGACTAGCCGTAAAGGACAAACAGTTCGAAATTTTCTATCAGCCGCAGGTCAATCTGGCCGACGGCCAATTGGTGGGCGCGGAGGCGCTTATCCGTTGGCGCCACCCCGGCCGTGGGCTCGTCCTGCCGGACGATTTCATGCCGGTTGCGAATACGTCATCGAACTCGGACGATATTGCACGCTGGGTCATGAAAGATGTCTGCACACAGGGCCGCCTCTGGCAGCAGCAGGGACATGACGTCCGCCTCGCCGTCAATCTTTCACCGTCTCAATTCCAATCGGGCGATCTGGTGGCGACGATCGGGGCGATCCTGAAGAACACGGGCTTCTCGTCTTCGCTGCTTGAACTCGAGGTAACGGAAAGCATTTTGCTCGAAGACGACGAGCGGGCACTCGATATTTTTCGCCGGATTCAAGACCTTGGCGTTCGCATCGCCTTCGACGATTTCGGCACCGGCTATGCCAGCCTGACCTATTTGAAGAAATTCCCGCTCAACAAATTGAAAATCGATAAGTCCTTCGTGCGTAAATTGCGCGAGAATTCGGACGACTTGGCCATTGTCGGGGCCACGATCACTTTAGGAAAGCTGCTGGGATTGTCGGTCATAGCGGAAGGCATTGAGGATAAGGCCACTGCCGACCTGCTTTCGAACCGCGGTTGCGAAGAAGGGCAGGGCTATTATTTCGGCCGGCCGATGCCGGCTGAGGAATTTGAGCGCAAGTTCCTGTCGAAAGCCCACGTCGAGATGCCTGAGATATCCGTCCCTGTCCGGGCAACCCACGCCGCTTAGTTGCAGTCTTTCGATCGCCGGTACTCAGGCATTGATCAGGCCAAGGCGTTCGCCGCCGTACACTTTGCTGCGCAGCGGTTGCCACCATTCGGGGTGATCGAGATACCATTGCACGGTCTTCCGGATCCCCGTCTCGAATGTTTCCTGCGCATGCCAGCCGAGCTCGCGTTCGATCTTGCCCGGATCGATCGCGTAACGCCGATCGTGTCCCGGCCGGTCGGGAACGAAATTGATCAGCTCGCGCCGCGCATGCTCGATCGGCCGTAGTTCGTCGAGCAGGTCGCAGATGGTATGGACGACCTGTAAATTCGTGCGTTCGGTGCGGCCGCCGACATTATATTTTTCGCCGATTTTACCCTTGCTGACCACCAGCGTGAGCGCGCGGACATGATCCTCAACATAGAGCCAGTCGCGGATATTGAGACCATCGCCGTACACCGGCAGCGGTTTGCCCTCGAGCGCATTGAGAATGACGAGCGGGATGAGCTTTTCCGGAAAATGAAACGGCCCGTAATTGTTCGAGCAGTTCGATATGACCGTGGGCAGTCCGTAAGTATGGTGCCAGGCACTGACGAGCTGGTCGCTGGCCGCCTTACTCGCCGAGTAGGGCGAACGCGGATCATAGGGGGTCGACTCGGTGAAAAAATCTTCCGCCCCGAGCGACCCATAGACCTCGTCGGTCGAGATATGGTGGAAGCGGAAGCGCTCTTTGGCGTCGCCCTTTAGTCCCGACCAATAGGCGCGGGCCGCTTCGAGCAGCGTGTGGGTGCCGTTCACGTTTGTGCGAATGAATTCGGCCGCCCACCATTCTGGATGATCGAGATACCATTGCACGGTCTTTCGGATCCCCGTCTCGAACGTTTCCTGCGCATGCCAGCCGAGCTCGCGTTCGATCTTGCCCGGATCGATCGCGTAACGCCGATCGTGTCCCGGACGGTCGGGAACGAAATTGATCAGCTCGCGCCGCGCCTGCTCGATCGGCCGTAATTCGTCGAGCAGGTCGCAGATGGTATGGACGACCTGTAAATTCGTGCGTTCGGTGCGGCCGCCGACATTATATTTTTCGCCGATTTTACCCTTGCTGACCACCAGCGTGAGCGCGCGGACATGATCCTCGACATAGAGCCAGTCGCGGATATTGAGACCGTCGCCGTACACCGGCAGCGGTTTGCCCTCGAGCGCATTGAGAATGATGAGCGGGATGAGCTTTTCCGGAAAATGAAACGGCCCGTAATTGTTCGAGCAGTTCGATATGACCGTGGGCAGTCCGTAAGTATGGTGCCAGGCACTGACGAGCTGGTCGCTGGCCGCCTTGCTGGCCGAGTAGGGCGAACGCGGATCATAGGGGGTCGACTCGGTGAAAAAATCATCCGCCCCGAGCGATCCATAAACCTCATCGGTCGAGATATGGTGGAAGCGGAAGCGCTCTTTGGCGTCGCCCTTTAGTCCCGACCAATAGGCGCGGGCCGCTTCGAGCAGCGTGTGGGTGCCGTTCACGTTTGTGCGAATGAATTCTGCCGAACCGGAAATCGAACGATCGACGTGGCTCTCGGCGGCGAGATGCATCAGCGCATCGGGTGCAAATTCGGCGAGCGCCGCATCGACCGCGCCGCGGTCGCAAATATCGCCCCGCACAAAGCGATAGTTCGGCTTGTTTTCGACCGCGGCGAGCGACTCGAGATTGGCGGCATAAGTCAGCTTGTCCAGGTTGAGCACCTCCCAACCCTCTTCCAGGACCAGGTGCCGGCAAACCGCCGACCCTATGAACCCCGCACCACCGGTTACCAGAATGCGCATTTGTCGCCCTAGTATCGTTTCCATTCAGTTGAGCGCGTAAAATAAAAGTATAAACACGAGCGCGTGTAAGACAACACTTGCGCATCGATCGTGACCCTGGAACTTTGCAAGCACACCTTTCAATGCCATAATTCTTAAGTCATGCAAGGGCCTGCGTCGTCGCGAAACGGACTTCAACTTCACGAGCTGCGAAAAAGGGGCAACGGTGCGGTCCTGCGAGTAAAGCAATTGCACGGCCAAGCTTTTTGTGAGGTAACGTTTCTCAATCGCTGCTACCATAATAGGCTATTTTGTATTGGCTGACGTGAAATATTGAAATGGAAAAAAAGCGCGTTCTAGTCACCGGTGCCTCGGGTTTTGTAGGCAAACCGCTCGTATCTGTTTTGCTGCATGCCGGATACGTAGTCCGCGCGGTAACACGCCGGCAAGTCACGTTTCCGGACGAAGTCGAAACGACGATTATATCGGACTTAGAAAATGTTATTGACTGGACCCAATTTTGCAGGGTGTTGATATCGTCATTCACTTAGCGGGGCTGGCACACGTTCATGCCGCGATGGCGATTATAATCAAATAAACACATTGGCGACGCAAAGGTTGGTGCGAGCTGCAGAGAGCGTTAAAGTTGATCGATTTGTTTTCTTTTCATCGGTGCGGGCCCAGACTGGTGCTACCGCAGAGCGACTGGTGTCTGAACAGGACGAACCGCTCCCGACCAACGCATATGGCCGCTCAAAACTTTCTGCAGAACGATATAATCCGCAGTGCCAGCGTTCCCTATACGATATTTAGACCAGTTGTCATCTATGGCCCCAATCCCAGGGGAAACATGAAAACGCTGATTCGACTTGCCAAATTACCCGTGTCACTTCCAATCGCAAGCTTAACGAGCCGACGGTCATTACTTGGAATTGACAATGCCATTTCCGCAATAATCTTTGCTTTGAAAAATCCGATGACCGTCGGTGAGACCTTTCTCCTTGCAGACCCATTGCCGATGACAATCGGCGAAATTCTGGCGGTTCTACGCCGGAAGCGAGGGCGATCATTGCTGAACTTGCATATTCCGCACAAGGCATCATCCGTCGTCTTATTAACATTGGGTGGACGCAAGGATATTTGGTTACGGTTTAGCGGAGATCTCATTGTTGACACGAGCAAGTTTGAATCGCTGGGCTGGCGTCCCGTAACGAGTACCGTTGAAGGTTTGCTTGAAATGCTTCAATTTAATGGTAACAACCGCGCGTAGCCGCTGATGGATCAGGTACCGTTAGCTGACTCACGCTACGAGCGCGATAGCTACGGTTCGTGGATGCGTGAGGCAGATTCAATTCATAAACGCATGGTTCAGTCAGATTCGCGGAACAATTCCAACGCCAAAATTACCAGGTCATGCCCGGTACATATGTCGTTGCGTAGCGGAACCCGGCTGTACGAACCGCGAAGGGGAGCAATCTCTCGATTGCGTGCAACAACGTTCCGTCAGGTAACGCTGGCTCCCTTGGGTAAGCCTCCCATTTCAATTTGAGCCCGAGCAGCGGTTCGAGCGCACGGGGGCGGGCCCAGAACATGCTGCCGATCGGGAATTCGAAAAACGGAGGAAGTGGTTCACTCCACCCCATGTCGTGTGCGACTTTCGTGGCGATCTCCCGATTGTGGCTCCAGCCTTCGAGATGGGGATCCTCGGCAAAGATGAGCCCAAGGCGGTCGTCTTTGGCAAATTGATCGATCACGGCGTCCGCCATCGGATAGAAACCGCCCAACAAATTCTGCCAGAGAAATTCCCGCCAGCGGTCGCCCCCGCGGTCGCTCAGGTGAGCGCTGCGTTTGCTGTGAAAATGGCCGACAAGGTCGTATTCGGCGATTTCGCGGGCGAAGCCGGTAAAAAACGGGCCGACATCGCGGCCGCGATTGGGAAAGATTCGGATCGTTACCGCGCCGCGATCGTAATGCCGGGTCGCGTCTTGCAAGCGATCGGCATTGCTTTGGTTGTTGGTGCTGAGCAGTAGGTCACATTGTGCGGCGTTGATCGCCAGCTTGTCGGTGAAGTCGGAAATCAACTCCGGATAATAAAAATGGCCGTGAATTACGGTGCGCAGTTTTGTTGCCTGCGGCGCGCCGTTCGGGAGATCGGCTGGGGTGATCACATCGTGGCGCCACGGCCCTGACGGCCTGCCGCTGCGGATGAAATGCGCCAGCGGATTGACCGTCTTGGTGTCATATTGGCCGGCATGCGCGAATTCATAGATTTTCGGATGAAAGCCCGGACACGGACGGCGCAGTGAAAAATTTGTCGCAGGATTGCTGCCGGTGGAAAAATCTCTGGAACGGGCCAAATAAAGGCGGACCGCTTCATCGCGCGTTGCTTCGCTCGTGCCCGGCTCAAGAAACATGATCGTGTCGAAGGCCGGGTCGTTCTGAATGATCTCAAGATCGGCCCGGCGTTGCCGCATGACATGTTCGGCTTCTTCGCCGAGGCGAACCAGACATTCCAGATTGCTATCCGGTTTCAGCGCCTGGCCGCGTTCGGCCTCGGAAGATTGTCCGATGCGCGCCGTCAGGTGTGGATGTTTCAATTTGTGCCTGCGGCAGAATATGAACGGGCTGCTCAACCAGGCTGGGATATTCCTTAAGAAAGGCGCTCGCGACGGTCCCGGCGGAGAACGCAATCTTATTGGACCATCCGAGTTTGCGCGCCATT
Source organism: uncultured Alphaproteobacteria bacterium (assembly GCA_963786025.1). GTDB lineage: Bacteria > Pseudomonadota > Alphaproteobacteria > Rhizobiales > Xanthobacteraceae > Pseudolabrys. The sequence continues at coordinate 4,973 of CAWAXK010000033.1, read as the reverse complement.
TCGTCAGCCGGCTGTTCGCGGCGGCGTTTGTCCGCGGCGAATTCGTCGACGAGCGTGACGCAGGGAATCGTTTCGCACGTCATTGGTTTGAGCAGCGCGAACGAACCGGCGCCGTTCACGACCGCGAATTTGATCGGGTAGGTCGCGTTCAATCGCTTGGCAATGTATTCGCCCTCCACGTCGTTGAGGCCGCCGTCTAAATCCCATGCCGCTTCGCTTGTCACGGGGCCGATGACGGCGACGCTGCAGGCTCTATATTCGGGCAAAAAGTTTCCCGGCCTCAATACGAGAGTGACAAGGCTGTAGCGGGTGCTCAGCTGCTGCGCGATGTTGTAAGCGAGGACCGGCGCATTAGCGCGCGGCGCTTGATCGTTCACGAGCAGGACGGTTTCGCGGCTTTGTCTCGATCCGCGACGTATCGAATTCGAGTTCGGTGGCGATGCTGAGTGGGCGGTACGACTTCTTCTTGCCGACGGTGAGATAATGCTCCAGCAAACACTTCGGCGACAATCCGATATGCGGGTAACGCTTCGCGTAATACAGCGGGTCAAAAAGTCCCGACGGCGCATAGCCGAAGCGTTCGCCGATGACGACGTAGTGCAGGATCGGATCGAGGTCGCCGAGAATGCCGGCGCGGGCGGCATAATCTTCGATATCGAAGAACCCGCTCGAGCGAATGATGCGCGCCACGCGTTCGGCGGCTTCTGGCGTCGGATAGGTAGGGATGCCCGCCGCGCGCAAAGTGACGTAGGTTAGCGCCGGCGGATCATGCAGGCCGGCGCTCGCGAAATACGGGTAGAGCCAGCGGCCATTGAAGCCTGCCGACGGTTCGGCGCCTTCGCGCCATCCACGACAGAGATAATGTTCGATCGGCTCCAATCCGGCGTCCGGAGCCTTGCCCGAACGATAATATTCAAGGTCAAAAATTCCGCCGTCCGCAATGAGTTTGCTCGCAACCTCAAGATCGATTTGCCGGTCGCGGCTTCCGGGCGTGCGCTGTTCGTCCGACATCTCAATGGTAATGGTTTCGGCTCATAAACTGAGACAATACTATCCGAAAAAGACGGAACAATCGAATTTATCGAATTCGCATTAAGGCGCGTTGTAAAAGACGTTTAATCGGCAGTGGGACGATATCCTTGATGCTGCCTGGAATACAGCGCAACATGCGGTGCAACAATGCATTCCGGCCTGTGTCGCCGCGGTCAATGCTGTCCAGCAATTGTTGCCGCCTGAGCAGACGAAGGGCAAAATCCCGCTGCAAATTGGCGCGGGCCAACTCGCGCTTTGCGGCCTCGCGTTCTGCGGCAAGGGAAACGTCCTCAGGCACGACGTCGTCCTTCATGTTGCTTTATCAAGCGCATTTCCCGGGCGCTCGGGCTCGATATGAATGTTAGAATCGAAGCAAATCTTGCGCAATGCGGGATAGCACGAGCGGCATCATTTGCTATGCGAAAGTTTCCGTAGCGGCGCGCTGAGCTTCCAAATGCGGGATGCCTTCATCGTATCAAGCTCCTCAAGCACAGCGTTATATTCGGCTAAAAGCCTGTCGTGCTCCGCCTTATGGAGTTCCTGCTGCTTGGCCATGTCACGTTTTGCCGTATCAAGAATATTCCGCTCTTCATTCAGGGTACGGCTTCGGGCGGAGAGAGCCTCAATCTCCGCGGCAAGGTCTTTTTGTGCGGCCGTCAATGCCTGCTGCGCCTGAAGGAGGGCTGCCCGCTCTGTTTCAAAAGTCTGCCGCTCTGCCGCCAAGTTGCGCTGCTCTTTCAAGGACTCCTCACGCTTGGCCAGCAACGCATCGCGTTCGGCAAGGAATGCCGTGCGGTCGGCAACCATTTCGCTATGCGCCTGAACGAGTGCTTGGTTCTGTTTGAAGATGGCGTCGCGCTCGGCGAGGAAGATCTTGCGTTCTTCGACCATGCCGTTATGCGCGCGTACGATAGCCTCATGTTCTTTTAAAATGGCCGTGCGCTCTGCTAGGAATGTTTCGCGCTCCTTCACCAGATTATTGTGCGCCTGAACGACGGCGGCGTGCTGCTGGAACAAGGCGTCGCGTTCCTTGAGGAAGGCTTCCCGCTCCTTGAGGATTGCGCCGCGATCGGCCCGAAACGTTTCATGATCCTTTAAAATAGCCGTTCGCTCAGCCAGGAAAGTTTCACGTTCCTTGACCAGATTATTGTGGGCTTGAACAATCGCGGTATGTTCATTGCGTAATGCGTCGCGTTCTTTGAGGAAGGCATCCCGCTCTTTGAGGATCGTGTCTCGTTCCTTCAGGAAAGCTTCCCGCTCCTTGAGGATTGCGCCGCGATCGGCCCGAAACGTTTCATGATCCTTTAAAATAGCCGTTCGCTCAGCCAGGAAAGTTTCGCGTTCCTTCACCAGATTATTGTAGGCTTGAACAATCGCGGTATGCTCATTGCGTAATGCGTCGCGTTCTTTGAGGAAGGCATCCCGCTCTTTGAGGATCGTGTCGCGTTCCTTCAGGAAAGCTTCCCGCTCCTTAAGGATTGTACCGCGATCGGCCCGAAACGCTTCATGATCCTTTAAAATGGCCACCCGCTCTGCGAGGAAAGTTTCGCGTTCCTTCACCAGATTATTGTGCGCCTGAACGACCGCGGCATGTTGCTGGTACAAGGCGTCGCGTTCTTTGAGAAAGGCGTTCCGCTCCTTGAGGATTGTTTCGCGCTCGGCCAGGAATGTCTTGTGCCCCTCAAGCATGCGGCTGAGTTCTGCCAATAGCCCATTCCGTTCTCTGATGAGGGCCTCATGCGCCGCTTTCATTTGAGCGGATTCGGCGCTTATTGCCGAAGATTGAGTCCGCTGCGCCTCATTTTCGGTGCGAAGCAGTTCAATTTCCCGGCGAAGTTCGCTCTCGACGCCAAGATGCTTTTCATTTTCAGACACGACGAGGCCGCGAAATAGTCTATCGGCTTCCGCCAGCGTATCGCGAAGGCGATCAAAGGCGCCGCGCAGGGCGGCTTCGTCCCCGCCATTCACGACCGCGGTCGTTCGGTCGAATATTTCGATCGCCGACGCGCTCATTTCCGGGTGGAGCTTGAAGTCTTCGCGGCTGGATATGTTGCGATGCAGCTCGGTCGTCAAAAAATTATCGATTTCGACCGTATATCTATTTTGCGGTCGAAGACGGGGGCCAACCAAAGTCTTGAAACGTTCAGCGAATGGTCGCCAATCGTCCAATAACTGCTCGTAAGAAACAAAGAGCCGTGGTCTATCCCGGCTTGCCAGCTCTGCCTCCAGATTGCAGTGCGTGTACATGAGCAAGGATTTCGCCTGGGCGAAGCCGTTGCGTTTCCGCAGAGATTCCGCAATTTCCAACGGATTTCGAAACGGCAGAACGACGACAGATTTGATTTTTAATTTGTCGAGCACCTTGAGCCAAAGCGGCAACAGCCGTGAAATCCGCGGATCCTTGACGACGAATATGCTGCTGTCGCCAAATTCTTGTTTGATAAACTCCGCGATCTGCACTTCCGCGCGTTGCGCGGCTTTTGTCTTGATCCAGCCGTCAGGCAAGGAAAGCGGATCGTCGTAGCTGCTCTTAATGCCTTGCAATAATTCTTCGTGAATTTGGATGACCTTGGTCGATTCCCAAAACCCCCGATCATTGTCGCCGATCGAGGCGGGCCAGAGGTCACTTGCAATGGCGGCGCCCAGAATATTGATGACGCGCGTTACGGCCGACGTGCCAGACCGGTGCATTCCGGCCACCAGAACGCACAGCTTCGATTGGGCGTTACGAGCCGGTGCGGAATTCATAACCAGATCGCCCTTTCTTGCGCGCTATATGTACGATGTGGATCATTTATCCATTTGAATTTAGATAGTTGGCATGAAGTGTAGCACACTAACGAACGTCCGAAAGCGATAGCGGAGATGCCTCTAGCGCGCGCAATGTGATGTCATTTGGCTTGGTCAGTGCCAGCCCTGGGCCGCGGTCGAGATAGAGTCCGGTGTCATGGCTAACGCCGAGTGGCGGGCCCATATTGTCTGAACGAAGGCCTGCTAGCGGCAACGAAATGCCAGGCGCCCAACAGCGCGGCGAATTCTCGCGCCTATTAAATCTTTGTCACCAGGTGACGCCCAGAATACTCGTGCTTGCCACCCGATAGCCAGAGTGACGTGCGGCAAACGGCAGCAAACGCTCGAGTGCGTGCAGAATGGTGCCGTCGATTGGTAACGGCTCCTCCGGGTAGTCGCGCCAATCAAGCTTAAGGTCGAACATCGGCTTAAGCGCTTTAGGTCTCGTCCAAAACATCATGCCGACGGGAAAGTTGAAGAATGGGGGCAAAGGACCGCTAAACCCCATACGCTTTGCCAAGTCTTCCGCGATGCCCAAGTTGTGGTCCCAATCCGGCAGATGCGGGTCGTCCGGAAAAATCATTCCAAGACTCTCGTCGGCCGCGAAACGATTTACGATGATGTCCATCATCGGCGCCAAATCGCCGAGCAGATTCTGCCAGGCGAATTCACGCCACGTCTCGCCGAGTACCGCATCCGCAAAGAGGCTTCGCTTGCCATGGAGATGGCCGACGATGTCATAATGGTCGACGATATCGTCGGCAAAGGATGTGAGCAGAGGCCCAATATCGCGGCCTCGATTTGGAACCTTGCGGATCACGACTCGTCCGCGATTATATCCCGCCAACGAGTCGCGCAGTAATTTCGCCTTCGCCCCATTGCTCGTGCTTAAGAAGAGATCGCATCGCGTGCTATTGACGGCCAACTTTTCCAAGAAATCGGATATTAATTCCGGATAAAAGAAATGTGCGTGAAGGCATACCCGAATATCTTCGAGGCGCTCCAGTTGGACGGCGCGATAGGTTGGCTTGATTACGTCCTGAATCCAAGGACCATCTGGTTTGCCATTCCTAATGAAATGCGCGAGCGGATTCTCCACGATGGAATCATATTTTTCGGAATTTTTGTACGCGTAGATTTGCGGGTGAAAG
>CAWAXK010000032.1:0-126798 GCA_963786025.1 uncultured Alphaproteobacteria bacterium | reverse complement strand
GTACCGCAGTCTGGCGGAGTGGAGCGCGGTGATCGAGCGGCTGTCCGGCTTCGACAAGTCGGTGGCGGCCGCGCAGGCGGTCGCGGTGACGCCGCCGGTGATCGGCGTTGCGGCCGGCGAAGCGGCGGCGGTCTCGTTCAAGGACCTGGCGGTACGGCTGCCGAACGGCGTGCCACTGATCAATGCCAGCGACATCTCGATTGGCCTGGGCGAGCGGGTGTTGGTGAGCGGCCCGTCCGGCGCCGGCAAGTCCACGCTGTTCCGGGCGCTGGCCGGCATCTGGCCGTTCGGCGCCGGCACGATCACGGTCCCGAAAAATGCCCGGCTGATGATCCTGCCGCAGCGGCCTTATTTCCCGATCGCACCTCTGGCCGCCGCGGTCGCCTACCCGGCGGAGCCGGGGACATACGACGACGCCCGCGTCGCCGAACTCATCGCCGCGGTCGGCTTGCCGGCCTTGGCCGCGCGGATCGAGGAGGAGGCGCATTGGAACCGCATGCTGTCGCTGGGAGAGCAGCAGCGGCTCGGCATCGCCCGCGCGCTGCTGCACGCGCCGGATTATCTGTTCCTGGATGAGGCTACCGCCTCGCTCGACGAGCCGTCAGAAGCCGCGCTCTATAAGCTGCTTGAACAACGGCTTGCCGCCGCGGCCATCGTATCGATTGGTCACCGCTCGACGCTTGCCGCGTTCCACCGCCGCCGGCTGGCATTCAGCCGCGAGGGCGACCGCTTCTGGGTGCGCGAGGGCAGTCTGACGCCGGCACCGTAGCGGCTCGCCACGGCTCACAAGCCGATTGCACAGGCGCATGCGTCTGCGCCCGGTCGCTGCGCGCCGCGGCAAAATAAAAAGGGCGGCGGCTCATGGAGAGCCGCCGCCAGTAGAAGCCGATGAGGCAGTCGATCAGATTATTTGAGAGCCGAGATCGAGGTGTCGAACTTGAGCGTCGCGACGAAGCGGGTGTCGCAAGCGTCCATAGTTGTGTGTCCAGCGCCGACCATACATACAGCGTTGCCGCCACCAGCAACAGTTCCACTCGTGTTGGTGTCCCAGTAACGCAGGTCAAGCGTGATGGCCTTCCAGTTGATGTCGAGGCCGACGTCCCAATAGGTGTAGCTGGAGACGCCCAAGTTGGTATTCACATCTGAACTGTACCACTGGCGGCCGATTTCAGGATTGATCGAGAGCGTCACGTCCGGAACCGGGTGCCACGGCAGCGTGATGACCGCGTTGCCCGAATAGTAGCCGGCGTCGGCGTTGCCAACCCATGGCGGAGCCAGCGTGACCTTGTCGTTGAAGTTGGAGCCACCGTCGATGACGGCGCCGATGGTCAGCCAATCGGCAACTTTGTACGACGGCTTGGCATAGAATTCGCCGAAGCTGCCGAAGCCATTCGCCGCCCCATCGGGATATTCATAGTGGACGTAGCCGAGGTCGAGGCCAAAGTTGCCAAAGGTGAGGCGAGCGCCGCCGCTGATATCGAATTCGGCATCGGCAAAGCCGGTGTAGAGGCTCGAACCCCAGACGCCAGCATAGAGCTTCAGCCAGTCGGTCGCCGTGTAGTCCACCTCGAAGTAACCCTGCACCGCAGGCTTGTGGGCGGACTGCGAAACGCCGCGCAGTTCATAATCGGTAGTGAACGCCGTGCCGAACAGCACGTCCCACGGTGACGGCGCCGCAGCCGGCGCGGCCAGCTTGGCTTTCACCGGCATATCGGCAGCGAAAGCAGGCACTGCAGAAGTAAGTGCAAGCGCCGCAACTACCGACAAAACAACTTTTTTCATTGACCCTGCCCCTTTTCGGTTCGATCGACTTCTCGCCGATACAATTCGCCCATCGCTTCTGCGTGCCAGCGCCCGGTCAAACCCGCCGGCGCACAAATCGACGTGCAATGCGCGCAAATCTACATCCCCGACTGCCTCCATCGGCAAGCCGAAAACGGAAGCAATTGCTGCCTTTTTAGGCGTTTCAGCCCTCTCATCACAGAATGCAAAGGACTGTTGCGGCAAAGTCACAATTTTCGGGCCTAAGTCAGCCTTTTGTCCCGCCAGTCGGGCCAGCAACCCTGGATAGACCCTGCTTGTCGATGGTCCTGTGAATAACTTCCAATTAGCGGCCTAAACCCCGGTAATACAAATGAAATCTGGCGCCCTCCGGGGTGCCCGGCGGGCGCCAGAGGATAACGAACGCCAATCGTTTAGGCCGCGGCCTTTTTGCGGTTGGCGTCGAGTCGTGTGTCGACCAGCGCCACCGTCGCATCGAGAACCGGATGGCTGAGGCCTTTTTGCCGGGCGATCAGCTGCACCAGCTTGTCGGCACGCTCGATATTTTGCGCGCCGTTTTGCAGCGCACGCGCGGCCGAGGCCGGACGCGTGAGGCTTTGCGCGGCGGCGGCATATTTCTCGAACGGCACAAGGTCGTTCGGATCGGCGCCGAGTTTCACGCAAAGGTCGTTGACGAAATTGTACACCGAGCGAGATTCTTCGATATTCGAATGCACCGCTTCCTGTGCCGTCCGCATGCCGTCGGCGGTGATGCAGCGATAATTGCCGGCACACAACATCGCCCACTTGGCGAGCGGCACGAAGATCGAATCAAAGACCCGCAGCTTCACCGGCAGTTCGATCTTGCCCTCCGGCGCGTCGAAGCGCGCGGCATCGACGTCCTTCTCGAGCCGGCGCACGATCGCCGTATCCTTGTCGCTGTCGAAACGCGCGCATTTGAAGTTGGTCGGCAGTGTGACCAGAAGTTCATTCGCCTTGCCGTCGGGCGGACGGATGGCCTGCGGGTCGGGGCTGTTGAGCGTGATCTTCTTGGGATCGACCGAGTCCCAAACGCGCGGGTCGGTGTAAGCCGCTTCGAGCGCCGTGTGATCCAATCCAGGGATGCGCTTGATGTAAGGCAGCGGCGGCATGTTCATGATCGACATGCAGGGCACGCGCGATTTGCCGATCGCATCGAGCAATTCGCGCACGCCGGGCGAACGATATTGCGGCTCCTGCATGCAGAGGCCGATCAAGTCGTAATCCTTCGGATTGACGCCGGTCGCGGGGCCGGCGGTCACCTTGCCCGGCAGCTTGCGCGATTCCAGCAGCACCGGTTCGCTGCGCCCGCGCACCGGCAGCTTCACCTTGAAGCCCTCGGCGTTGATCAGATCGGCTTCCGCCGGCAGGCAGACGAGATGGATCGAATGGCCGCCGAACAGCAATTTGGAAGCGAGCAGCGATCCGTAAGACGCGCCGAGCAGGAGAATTTTGTAGCTCGTCGCTTTCGCCGGCCCAGCTTTCTTGGGCGCTACTTTCTTGGGCGCCGCCTTCTTGGCAACGGGCATCTTCGCCTTGGATTTGACGACCTTGCTTTTGCGGACGACCTTCTTGACCGGGCGTTTCGTTTTCGTCTTCGGCTTGCGCACGGCGGCGCGTTTGGTTTTCTTCACTTTGGATTTCCGCTTCGCTTTCTTTGCCATCACAATTTCTCCCGGTTCACTGGGCCACTTCAGCCATAAGCTCCGGAGCCAGTACTCCGATGTCCTCTAAACCTTCCGGCATCGGGCCGCCCGTCGCCCAATCGAGCAATTCGACCGTATGCACGACCGGAATGGCGGTGCCGGCGGCGATCTGCGTGATGCAGCCGATATTGCCGGCGGCGATCACGTCCGGTTTCAGCCGTTCGATATTGGAGACCTTGCGCTCGCGCAACCTCTCTGCCAGCGCCGGCTGAAGAATGTTGTAAGTCCCGGCCGAGCCGCAGCACAGATGTCCTTCCGGCACATCTTTGACCACGAAGCCGAACTTGCAAAGCAATTCTTTCGGCACTTGCGTCACCTTCTGCCCGTGCTGCAGCGAGCAGGCCGCATGATAGGCGACGTTAAGCGGCCGCGGCGCCATGCCCGCCGGCAATGCGAGCGTCGCCAGATATTCGGTGATGTCCTTGGCGAGCGCTGCAATGCGGGCCGCCTTCGCGGCGTATTCCGCGTTGCCCCGCAGCATGAAGCCGTAGTCCTTTACCGTGGTACCGCAGCCGGACACCGTGATCAGGATGGCGTCGAGCCCTGCCCCGTCGATTTCGCGCATCCAGGCATCGACATTGTTGCGCGCCTGCGCCAGCGCCTGTTCCTCGCGGCCCATGTGATGGGCGAGCGAGCCGCAGCAGGCTTCGCCGGCGGCGACCACCACCTCGATACCGCTGCGGTTGAGCAGGCGGATGGCGGCCTCGTTGGTCGACGGCGCCAGCACCGGATTGATGCAGCCGGACAGGAGCGCCACCCGGCCGCGGCGCTCACCCTGCGCGGGATAGACCTTGCCGAGGCGATCGACCGGCGGCGACGGAATATGGCGCGGGGTGAGCCGCAGCATGGCCGCCATCCGCTTCAGGCCGAGCACGCGGAATACCGGCGCGAACGGCTTGGCGACCAGCCCCGCCACCACGCCCAGCCGGAACAGCGCCGGATCGGACAGCACGCGCGCGAGCAAACCGCGCATGGCGCGATCGGCGAGCGGTCGCTTGTAGGTCTTCTCGATATGCTCGCGGGCGTGATCGACCAGGTGCATGTAATGCACGCCGGACGGACAGGTCGTCATGCAGGCGAGGCACGATAGGCAGCGGTCGATATGCTTGACCACGTCCGGCGTCGCCGGCCGGTCATTCTCGAGCATCTCCTTGATCAGATAAATGCGCCCGCGTGGGCTATCGAGCTCATCGCCAAGCAGCACATAAGTCGGGCAGGTGGCGGTGCAGAAGCCGCAATGCACGCAGGTGCGCAGGATCTTTTCCGCTTCCGCGACTTGCGGATCGAGCAGCTGCGCGAGGGTGAAGGAGGTTTGCATGCGACGCGGAACCCGATCGGCGTGAGTGACCGGGATCGAAACGCGGTTTGCGCCTAAAGGTCAATGCTGCGGTCGCGACCTCACAGGGAAAGCCGGGCGTGGCCGGATAGGGTGGCGCGGTCCATCCGATGCAGGGCGTCGCAGATTTCGGCCGGCAGATGGCCGGGACCGCGGCAGTTTTGCGCTGCCACGGCGCCGGCGGCGCCGAACACGGCAAGCGCCGCGACCGCGGCCTCGCGCGGCGGGCGCACGACGGTGAAGGCGGCGGTGACGGCGCTGAGCGAGCAGCCGAGCGCCGTCGACAGCGGCATCAGCGCATGCCCGGAATGGACGCCGACGCAGCTTTTGCCGTCGCTCACATAGTCGGTGGCGCCGGTGACGGCGACCACGCAGCCGGCCTGCTGCGCCAGCAACGCCGCTGCGGCGGTCGCATCCTCGGCGCGGGCGCTCGAATCGACGCCCTTGCCGCCCGCCCCGACCTGCCCGGCCAGGCTCAGAATCTCGCTGGCATTGCCGCGAATGACGCTCGGCCCGAGCGCCGTGAGTTCGGCCGATACCTGCGTGCGGTAGGGGGTGGCGCCACAGCCGACCGGGTCGAGCACCCATGGCTTGCCAAGCGCGCGGGCGCGCGCCACGGCCGCGCGCATCGCCGCCACCCAGGGCGGCGACAAAGTACCGATATTGACCGCCAGGCAATCGGAGATGGCGGTGAAATCCTCCACCTCCTCCACGGCATGCACCATGGCCGGCGAGGCGCCGAGCGCCAGCAGCACGTTGGCGGAGATGGTCATCGCCACGTAATTGGTGATGTTGTGGACGAGCGGACGACGCGCGCGCAGGTCTTCGAGCGCGGCGTAAACCGCATCGATGGAAACGGGATCGGTCATTGCTGCGGCCTCGCGAAATGGCCGTGCGACGGATGGAGAGCGACATTTTGCGAGATCGCCACCTCAATTCCCTCCGCCGGTACGACCCGGATCAGGTTCGACGGGTTGGCGGCACACCGCCTCTCAGCCTCTAAACGAGGCACCCCGGTTGAGATGGCGGGAGGTTAGGCCGGGCCCGGCGCGCGCGCAACCGCGCCGTCAAATGCCGGCATACATGCGGCCGGGATTGAGCACGCCCTTGGGGTCGAAGCTTTCCTTCACGCGCTTGCCCAAGGCGCGCAAGTTCGCCTCTTGCGGCTCGAACACATCGACCCAAGCGCGCACTGCGGCGGGCGCGCGCACCAGCGTGGCATGGCCGCCGACGCTCTTCACCGCGGCGCGGATCGAGCCGGCATCGGGCTCGTCGGCGAACGGCATCGCCACCCAGAGCAAGCCGCCGGCCCAATCGTAGAACATCTGCGCCGCCGGCGTGATGGCGGCGGCGATTTCGTGGCCTCTGCTGGGCGCGGTGGAGATGCGCCACAGCGGCCGCGCGCGCGCCGCCTCGGCGGCGAAGGGCTTCACCTGACGCACGCTGCGCCAGAGCGCGCGCGATTCCTTTTCCTCAAGCAGCGCCACCGGCCCGAACTGCTTCATCAGCGCGGCAAGCGCCTCCTTGCGGTGCTTGACCGACGGCGCGAAGCCTTCCAGCCGCAAGGCGGTGGCGGCCTCCGGCTTGGGCAGGCCGTCGAAATAAGACGCCACGTGATCGGGCAGGTGCGCTGCGCCGGAGACGTCGCAAGCCGAGCCCATGGCGGCGGCCATGGCGGCGCAGGCGCGCGCGTCGTCCAGACCTTCCACCAGCACGGTCGCCTCGGTCTCCGCCTTGGGCAGCACCTTGACGGTGACATCGGTCATTGCCGCCAGCGTGCCCCAGGAGCCGGCGATGAGCTTGCACATGTCGTAGCCGGTGACGTTCTTCACCACCCGCCCACCCGACTTGATGGTCTCGGCGCGGCCGGTGACCGCGGTCACGCCCAGGAAGTGATCGCGCGCGGCGCCGGCTTTGATGCGGCGCGGGCCGGAAAGATTCACCGCGAGCGCGCCGCCGAGCGTGCCCTGCCCGGCGTCGCCGCCAAGCAGCGGACCATAGTCCATCGGCTCGAAGGCGAGCGCCTGATTGTGCTTGTCGATCAGCGCCTCGATCTCGGAGAGCGGCGTGCCGGCCTTGGCCGAGAGCACCAGCTCTTCCGGTTCGTACAGCGTGACGCCGGTGAGGCCTGAGAGATCGAGCGTGAGATCGGTCTGGCTCGGCCGGCCGATGGCGCGTTTGCTGCCCGCGCCGACGACTTCCAACGCCATATCGTCGCCGAGCGCCCAGCGCACGGCGTCTTCGACTTCTTTCGCGTCGCGGGGTTTGAGGGTGTCGGTCACAAATTCTCCCACGGCTCTTTCCGCGCACCGTGCACGACGCGAAGCACTATGACCTCGCCGGCAATTACCTTGTAGAAGATAAGATAAGGATAGCGCACCAATGGCACGCGGCGAACGCCCGGGCGTTCGGCCACCTCCTGAAAGCCATGCGGAAACCGGGCAATGCGTTCGCCCACTTGACGAATTCTTCCTTCGAAACGCTGCGCTGCTGTCGGGTTCTTTGCCGCAAGGTCGGACAGGATAGCGTCCAATTCCGCCAAGGCCAAAGATGAATAACGAAGCTTCATGCCCGACGGTACTTGGCGAAAACCGCCTCGACTTCGCCGTCACTGGCGATCTCGCCACGCGCGACCGAGGCAAGCGCCTCATCGATCGCCTTCAACTCGTCCGGACTCGCATGATAGACGCCATGTCGCCGCGCCTCGATCTCCAGCGCCACCTGCGCCAGTTCCTCTCGGTCTTGTTCCGACCAGTTTTCGGCACGCGCCAGCACTTTTCTAAGATTGATCGTCATGTAGCCATCCTACCATAGCGAAAGCGCAGCAACAGCATGCGCTAAAACCGCGGAATATCCGGGAACGGCAGTTTGCCGCCGGAAATATGCATGCGGCCGAGCTCGGCGCAGTTGTGCAGCACCGGGAACATCTTGCCGGGATTGAGCAGGCCTTTTGGGTCGAAGGCGCATTTGACGCGCTCTTGGGCGGCGAGATCGATTTCGGAGAACATCACCGGCATCAGGTCGCGCTTCTCGACGCCGACGCCGTGCTCGCCGGTCAACACGCCGCCGACCTCGACGCAGAGCTTGAGGATCTCGGCGCCGAACTGCTCGGCGCGATCGAGCTCATCGGGCTTGTTGGAATCGTAGAGGATCATCGGATGCAAGTTGCCGTCGCCGGCATGGAATACATTGGCGCAGCGCAGACCATATTTCTCCGACATCTTCCGCGTGCGCGCGAGCACCAAAGGCAGCTTGGCGCGCGGAATGGTGCCGTCCATGCAGTAGTAGTCCGGCGAGATGCGGCCGATCGCCGGGAAGGCCGCCTTGCGCCCGGCCCAGAACAGCAGCCGCTGTTGTTCCGAGGTGGAAGCCTGGCACAATACCGCGTGGCATTTGCTGGCGATGATCTCGATGCGCTCGATCAGATCGTCGGCCTCGGCCGGTGGCCCGTCGACCTCGACGATCAGCAGCGCTTCGACGTCGAGCGGATAGCCGGCATGAACAAATTCCTCCACGGCGTGGATCGCCGGTCTATCCATCATCTCCATGCCGCCAGGAATGATGCCAGCGCCGATGATCGCCGAGACGCAGGTGCCGGCGTCCTCCGACGACGGAAAGCCCACCAGCACCGCGCGTGCAGTCTCCGGCTTCTTTAAGATTCGCACCGTCACTTCGGTGACCACGCCGAGCAGGCCCTCCGAGCCGGTGATCACCCCGAGCAGGTCGTAGCCCTCGGCATCGAGATGCTTGCCGCCCAGGCGCAGCACCTCGCCGGTGATCAGCACGATCTCGCAGCCGAGCACGTTGTTGGTGGTCATGCCGTATTTCAGGCAATGCACGCCGCCGGAGTTCTCCGCCACGTTGCCGCCGATGGTGCAGGCGATCTGCGAGGACGGATCGGGAGCGTAATAGAAGCCGGCATGGGCGACCGCATTGCTCACCGCCGAATTCGTGACGCCCGGTTCCACCACCGCGACCCGGTTGTCGAAATCGATGTCGCGAATTCGGTTGAACTTCGCCATGCCGAGCAGCACGCCGTCGGCGAGCGGCAGCGCGCCGCCGGAAAGCGAGGTACCAGCCCCGCGCGGCACGACTTTGATGCCTTCGTCATGGCAATAGCGCAGCACCTGCGCGACCTGCTCGGTGGTTTCCGGCAGCACCACGACCATGGGCGGCTGATGATAGGCGGTCAGCCCGTCGGTTTCGTAGGGCTTCATTTCGCGCTCGGTCGCGATCACGCCCTCGCCCGGCACCATGGTGCGCAGCACGGCCACAATGCGATCGCGCCGCGCCAGCACTGCGCCGTCCACCTCGGGCATCCGCACCGACATTATGACAACTCCCGGCCGCTTTAGTCGGACCGACGATATCAGCGATTTGACGGTTGACACATAGGGCTGGCAAAACCCTCCGCAACCAGGGCATGCCGGGTGGCATTCGCCCCCGGGGGCGATGACGCCAAGGTGCAAAGGGAGAAACCAATGAAAACAACACTTACGATGGCCGCTTTGGCCGTGGTCGCGCTGGCGCAGACGGCGCAAGCGCAGGACGTGGCTGCCGGCGAGCAGTCGTTCAAGAAATGCTTCCCCTGCCATTCCATCGGCGAAGGGGCCAAAAACAAGGTCGGCCCCGAACTCAACGGCATCGACGGCCGCCATTCGGGCAGCGCACCCGGTTACAACTACTCCGACGCCAACAAAAACTCCGGCATCGTCTGGGGCGAGGAGACTTTCGAAGCATACATCAAGGATCCGCGCGCCAAGGTTCCGGGCACCAAGATGATCTTCCCCGGCATCAAGAACGAAAAGGAAATCCACAATCTATGGGCCTACCTCAAGCAATTCGGCCCGGACGGGAAGAAGAAGTAACCGCAAACAAGCGATTTGGCGGCTCGGCAGGGCACGTTGACGCACCAGGCATTTGACCCTGGTCAAAGCCGCGGGCGGCCGCAGCCGCCATAGTTACCGCTTGAGGCATTTTGCTTACGCATGGTCTTATCCGAATACCGGCTCCCACAATCCGGTAGCATGCGCCGGCTCGGTCAGGAGAAGCCATCATGATCAAGGATATCATCGTCAATCTCGGTCTAGGCGAACGCGACCCCGCCGGCGATTTCGCCATTTCGGTGGCTGACGCGTTCGGAGCGCACGTGCTGGGCATGGCCTTCGTCTACGATCCGGTCATTCCCGGCTCGGTCATGGGCGGCATCCCGCCGCAATTCATCGAATCGCAGCGCGCCGAATCCGAGAAATTGGTGCGCGTGGCGACCGCACGCTTCGAGCAGGCAGCCAAACGCGCCGGCATCTCCTACGAAACGCGCAGCGTCAATGCCAGCATCGCCGGCGCCGCCGAACGACTCGGCCGGCTGGCACGGCGTTTCGATCTCGTCGTCGTCGGCCAACCCGACCGCGACAAATCGGCGCCGGTCGAAGTGGTCGACGAAGGCGTGTTGTTCGAATCCGGCCGCCCGGTCATCTTCGTGCCTTACATCCAGAAGGCCGGCCTGAAACTCGACCGCGTCATGGTGTGTTGGGACGGCAGCCGCGCCGCCGCCCGCGCCGTCGCGGACAGCTTGCCTTTCCTTGAAAAGGCCAAGCAGGTGGAGATTGTCATGGTCGCCAACAAGGCCGGCAAGAACGACGAGGTTCCGGGAGCCGATCTCGGCCAGCATCTCGCACGCCACGGCTTGAAGGTGGACGTCAAGCGAATCACCTCGCCGGATATCGACGTGCCCTCCACCATCCTGTCTTATGCGGCGGATTCCTCCGCCGATATGATCGTGATGGGCGGCTACGGCCATTCGCGCCTGCGCGAATTCATCCTCGGCGGCGTCACCCGCGGCATCCTCGAAACGATGACGGTGCCGGCACTGATGTCGCACTAATCATTCCGCCATCCTCGGGCGAAGTCTCGGAGCGGCGCTTTGCACCGTCCGAGGCGTCGCGCGGCCTGCGATCCATAGCTGCGACCTATGGCTGCTGGTCTATCGCGGCACTTCGGTGTAATGGTCCCGGCCCTCGCCGGTTCGACGGCGGACAGGCAGAGGACAAAACCGCGCCTTGAACGTACATCGCCACCTCAAATTGCGCGACGGAACCGCGGTGGAATTTCGGCCGCTCAAGGCGGAGGATGCCGCGCTCTATCCGGATTGCCTGAGCGAAATAACGCCCGACGATTTGCGGCTGCGCTACTTCGCCGCCATGCGCGAGGTGAGCCCCGAGCTGATCGATAAGCTCGTCCATTACGACCCCGAGCATGCGATGGCGGCCATCGTCATCGAGGAAGCCACGGGCAAGATGCTCGGCGTGGTGCGATTGCACAACGATCCCGGCGACGAGAACGCGGAATTCGCGATCATCGTACGCTCGCGTCTCAAGGGCCACGGTCTCGGCTGGCTGATGATGAAGCACATGATCGCCTACGCGAAAGACAAGGGTCTGAAAACCGTACGCGGGCAAGTGCTGGCGGAAAACAGCACCATGCTGCAGATGTGCGCCGAGCTCGGCTTCCACGCCGCCGACGACCCAGAAGAGCGCGGCGTCAAGCTGGTGACGCTGCCGCTCGATGAAGTCGCGGCCGAAGATTTGAACTAAATCGTCATCCGTCATTGCGGGGCGCCGCCAACGGGTCCGCGCCTTTCGGTCCGTCCGTAATGAGGACCCCTATGGCAGCACGCATTGCGCCACCAGGCCGCGGGCGCGGGCATCGACCACACCGAGCGCGCGCAGCGCCAACAGCGTCGCACTCTGCACCGCAGCGCGCGCGGCGCCGGCATCGGCCGGCGACGGTGCCAGCGGTCCGAGCAGGCCTTCCATCAGCGCGCCCACGATGGCCGGCGCGGCGACGCCTGCGTCCTGCTCGGGCAGATGGCGGCCGGCGATCGCGGTTTTGATACGGGTTTCCAATTCGGCCGCGAGCGACTGGCGGAAATCGAGCCGCATTGCGTCCACCTGCGCATCGACCGGCTCGCCGATCACCGCCCAGGCCAAGCGCCGCTCGTTGAGCGCGCGGGCCGCGAAAGTGGCGATGGCTGCCGCCAGCGCCGATAGCGGCCCAGGCGCCGCGTTGCCGGCAGCCGTCATGGCGGTGAGCTCGCGGCCGGCAACGGCGGCTACCAATTCCGCAATGAGATCGGTCTTGGACGGGAAGTAGCGGTAGACGGTGCCGGCGGCGATGCCGGCGTGCGCGGCGACCGCGGCGATCTGCACCGCCGCCATACCGCTCTCGGCGGCGATGGAGGTCGCCGCGGCGAGGATCGCCTCCTCGCGCTCGGCCAGACGGCGAACCACGTTTTCGGTGCGGCGATAGGGCATGGGAACGAGTGAACGATGATTCAGGGGCGCGAGGCAAGCGCTTGGCGCCATCGTCCCCGCCCACGCGGGGACGATGTGATCTCAACTGCGATGCGTGCCGCTCTTGCCGCCGCTACCGGCCAGCGCCTTTTCGCGGATGGCGGTAATCGAGGCGAATGTTGAGATCGCTTCCGGATCGATCTTGAGGTGGATGATCGACGGCTTATCGGATGCCTTGGCGGCGGCGAAGGCCGCCGGAAAATCGGCGGTCTTCTCCACCAGCGCGCCATAGCCGCCGAATGCCAGGGCATAGGCGACGAAATCCGGATTGTGCAACTGCGTCGCGATCACGCGGCCGGGATATTCGCGCTCCTGATGCATGCGGATGGTGCCGTAGAGACCGTTGTCGACGAGCACAACGATGACCGGCAATTTATACTGAACGGCGGTCGCAAAATCCTGTCCCGTCATCAGGAAATCGCCGTCGCCGGCAACGCAAACGACGTTGCGCTCCGGGTTCAACAGTTTCATCGCCACCGCTGCCGGGAAACCATAGCCCATCGAGCCCGACGTCGGCGCCACATGGGTGGCGTATTTGCGGAAGCGGTAGAAGCGGTGGATCCAGCCGGCAAAATTGCCGGCACCGTTGGTTATGATGTCGTCGGGCGCCAGATTGTCGCGCAGCCACACTAGGATTTCGCCGAGATTGACGCCGCCCGGCTGCGGCGTCGCCTTCTCCGACCAGGCGAGATAGTCGGCATGCGCGGTGGCCGCCTCGCCTTGCCAGGCGATCTCATTCGGCGGCTGCAAGCCTTCCACCGCCGAACAGAACGCGGTCGGCGCCGCGTTGATGGCGAGCGTGGGATGATAGACGCGGCCAAGTTCCTCAGACCCCGGATGCACATGCACCAGCTTCATCTGCGGCTCGGGAATATCGAGCAGCGTGTAGCCCTGCGTCGCCATCTCGCTCAGACGCCCGCCGATCAGCAGCACCAGGTCGGCGCCCTTCACGCGTGCGAGCAGTTTCGGATTGGGCCCTATTCCTAAGTCGCCCGCGTAACAGGGGTGCAGCCCGTCGAACAAATACTGACGGCGAAAGGTGGTAGCCACCGGCAGTGCGAAGCGCTCGGCAAAGCGCGCCAGCGCGGCGACGGCTTGCTCCGACCAGCGGCTACCGCCCGCCAGCACGACCGGCTTCTTCGCGGCCCACAGCAATTTTTGCAGCCGGCTCATGTCGGTCAGGCCCGGCCAGATTTCCACCGGCTCGAACGGGGCAGCGTCTGGCACCATGGCGCGCTCGACCAGCATGTCCTCGGGCACCGCGATCACCACCGGCCCGGGGCGGCCATTGCAGGCGGTATGAAAGGCGCGCGAGATCAGTTCCGGAATGCGGGCGGGATCGTCGATCTCGGTCACCCATTTGGCGATCGTGGGGCCGAACACCGCGCGGTAGTCGAGTTCCTGGAACGCCTCGCGCTCGCGCATATACCGCCCGACCTGGCCGACGAACACGATCATCGGTGACGAGTTCTTGGCGCGCGATATGGATGCCAGCCGAGGCGTTGGTGGCACCTGGCCCTCGCGTGACGAAGCAGATGCCGGGGCGGCCGGTGGTCTTGCCGACCGCCTCGGCCATCACGGCGGCGGCGCTCTCGTGCCGGCAGACGGTGAGCGCGATTTTGCTGTCGTGAAATGCGTCGAGCGCGGCCAGATAACTCTCGCCCGGCACGCAGAACACGTTGCGCACCCCATGGATCGCCAATTGATCGACCAGGATTTCGCCACCGGTCCGCGTGCCGTCATTCGATCGCATCGTTCCGCTCCGACTTTTGCCTAAGTTATTTCACGATCATCGGCATCGGGATCGGCGGCGAGAACGCGGTCGGCGCCATCAGGCAGTTCTTCTGCTCGATGATGTTCCCGGCCTTGGCGTTTTCGGCGAGGAAAGCCTTCCAATCCGGGTCCTGGGCCATCTTGGCGCGTTTCTGTTCGCGGTCGGCGGCGCTCTCGTAGACCCAGATATGGGTGTAGGTGTTCAACTCGCCGACTTCCGCCACCGCATAGCAAAGCGGCTCGCCCATATAGCGAAGTTGCACCGGGTAGCCGAATTTCTTGTAGAGCTCGAGTTGCGCCGGGACCCGGCCAGGCAGCGTCTTATAGGTCCGAACATCTAAGAGCACGTGGCTCCTCCCTCGTATTGGCCGTTTTGGCACGGCGAGGGGCGCACTCTCTCGGGCCGCCGCCCGGCGGTCAATAGACTTACTGCGCCGGGACCTGCATGTCTGCCTTGCCGGCGACCTTCGTTTCCGAGCGCTGTTCGGCCGGTTTTTTATGGTGCGACAGATTGCACGCGCTGTTGACGAGCGCCAGATGCGAGAAGGCCTGCGGAAAATTGCCGACCAAGCGGCCCGTACGCGGCTCATACTGCTCGCTCAGCAGCCCGAGGTCATTGCGCAGCGCCAACAGGCGCTCGAACAGGCGCACCGCGTCGTCGCGGCGGCCGACCATGAGATAGGCGTCGGCCAACCAGAAGCTGCAGGCCAGAAACATCCCCTCGCCGGCCGGCAGCCCGTCTTCGGATTTTTCAGTGTCGTAGCGTCGCACCAGGCCGTCGCACATGAGGCCACGCTCGACCGCCTCGATGGTGCCGATGATGCGCGGGTCCTCGGGCGGCAGAAAGCCGATCGCCGGCAGCAGCAGCAGGCTGGCGTCGAGCTCCTTCGAACCGTAGCTGCGCACGAAGCTGCGAAGCTCGTCGTCGAAGCCGCGCGTGCAGACGTCGTTATGAATGCGCGCCCGAATCTCGCGCCAGTGATCGAGGGGGCCCGGCAGATTGTATTTCTCGGCGCTCTTGATGGCGCGGTCGAAGGCGACCCAGGCCATCGCCTTGGAATAGGTGAAATGCTCGCGCCCGCCGCGCACCTCCCAGATGCCTTCGTCGCGCTCGGACCAGATTTTCTCCAGATGCGCAAGAAATTCCCGTTGCAGGTCCCAGCCCGATTCCTCAGTGCCGAGGCCGCCCTGGCGCGCCTGGTGCAGCGCGTCCATGACCTCGCCGAAAATATCGAGCTGCAATTGGTTATGCGCGGCATTGCCGATGCGCACCGGCTGCGATGCCTCATAGCCCGGCAGCCAGGGAACCTCCCACTCGGTCAGGCGCCGCTCGCCGCGGATACCGTACATGATCTGGATTTGCTGCGGGCTGCCGGCGGCCGCCCGCAGCAGCCAATCGCGCCACATGCGCGCCTCATCGTAATAGCCGGCGTTCATCAGCGCCAGCAGCGTCAAGGTGGCGTCGCGCAGCCAGCAGAAACGGTAATCCCAATTGCGCGCGCCGCCGATGCACTCGGGCAACGACGTGGTCGGCGCCGCCGCCATGCCGCCGGTTGGCGCATAAGTGAGCGCCTTCAACGTGATCAGCGAGCGTACCACTGCGTCATCCCAGGGGGACTTGATGTTGTTCTTGGCTACCCAGGTGGTCCACATGTCTTCGGTCGCGCGCAAGCGCTCCTGCGGATCAACCCGCTCCGGCACCGGCCGATGCGATAGCTCGTAGGACAAAACGAAAGACTCAGTTTCGCCGGCGCCAATCGTAAAATCGGAAACGGTCTTGAAGTCTTCTCCGTGTGTGGGAACTGACGCGTGCAGTACTACCATGTCGGGACCGGCTATCGCGCGCGACGAGTTGTCGTCGATCCGGGTCACCCATGGCACGGTCGCGCCATAACCAAAGCGCAGGATGAGCTCGGCGCGAAACGCCACGCGCCCGCGTTCGCCCACGACCATGCGTACCAGACGCGAATATGTTTCGCGCGGCGGCATGAAATCGATCAGCGTCGCCGCCCCCTCGGCGGTTTCGAAGCGGGTTTCCAGGATCAGCGTGTTGGGCCGGTAGCGCCGCGTGACGCGCGCTTTGCCGTCCCGCGGCGCGATTTTCGCGCGGCCATGCCCCGGCTTTCCCAGCAGCGCTGCAAAACAGGCGTCCGAATCGAAGCGCGGCCAGCACAGCCAATCGATCGAGCCGTCGCGGCCGACCAGCGCCGCGGTGCCGAGATCGCCGATCAGCGCGTAGTCTTCGATGCGGGAGGCCATGTTCGGGATCCTAAGAGGTAAAATCGACGACGACCTTGATGTCGTCCGGCCGCGGCGCGAACGCCTCGCGCCAGTTGTCGAGCGGCACACGGCGCGTGATCAAGCGATCGAGCCACTTTTTATCGGCCTTGGCGAGCGCCTCGGCGGCGGCACGATAGTGGCGGCGATTGGCGTTGACCGAACCGAACACCACGTGATTCTCCAGCACCAATTCGCGGTTGAGGTCGCCGATATCGAATTTGATCTTGCGGCCGCCCGACGACACGCCGGCGAGACAGACGATGCCGTCCGGCGCGGCGCGGCCGATGACGTCGAGCACCACCGCGCCGGCGCCGGTGCATTCAATGACGACGTCCGGCTTGAGCGCGCCGAGATCGCCAACGCGATAGATGGCGCCGAGCGCCCGCGCGAGTTCCGGCTTGGCGCCGTCGTGCGCCCGGTCGAACACATGCATCTCGAGCCCGTATTGCGCGCCGATCAACGCCGCCAGCAATCCGACCGGGCCGGCGCCGGTGACCAGCGCAACGCGCGGTTTCCAAGCTGCGCTGCGGGCGCCGATGCGCATGACCTGCTCCCACGCCTTGGCGACGACGCTCGCCGGCTCCAGCAGCACGCCATGGTCCTTGAGCGACGGATCGACCTTGATGACGAAATCCGCCTCGACGCGGAAATGTTCGCTGCCATAGCCGTTGCGCTGCTTGATGCCGCGCTCGGTGTATTGGCCGTTGCGGCACATGTCCCATTCACCGGCGGCACAGGCTGGACACGGCACTGGGTCGGGCCGCCGCACGATGCCGACGACGAGGTCGCCGGGCGAAATGCCGCAGCCGTCCGGCGCTGCTTCGACGCGGCCGAGCAACTCATGGCCGATGACGAGACGCTCTTGGCCAGACGGCGCCCAGCCATAATGGCCGGCGATAATTTCGCGGTCGGTGCCGCAAATGCCAAGCGCCAACGCGCGCACCACTATCGCGCCGTCGCTTGGCGGCGGCGGCGGCACATCTTCTAAGCGAATGGAATTGGGCTGGCCGGGCTGGACGGTGAGGGCACGCATGCAGGGACGTTCTCGCGATCGTCACCCCACCGAGAATTGTTACATAAGGCGCATTGAGACTGGTGCAACCCACCCAGTGCGTAAATCGGCGCCGTTCAGGTCGCCGGCTCGACCGTGGCCACCTGGTAGGTGTGGGTCTCGCCGTCCTCGTTGCGGATCGAGACATATTCGCCCGGGCGGAACGCATGGGTGCCGAAGCGGTAGCCACTTTCGTCGTCGTCCGTGGCGGTCTGATCGTAGTCGAACACCCAGCGCGCGTGCTCGGGTCCGCCCGGCTTGTGCACCAAGAAGCCGTGCTCGTCGTCCTCGCCTTCCCAGAACCGGCGCACGCCGCAATGCGCGCGGTTGGCTTGCCAGAGCTTCACGTCGATATGGCTGTTATCATCGAGCGGGGCGACGAATTCGTAACCATGGCGCGCCGAACCTTGCGGGAATTCCTTGGAGCGGGCGAGATTGAGCCTGATGCGTTTGAAGGTGTGCGGCAGGGTGGTCACGGTAATCTCCATCCTCAAGCGAGTCCGTTTAGTTGATACACCATGACCTTATCCGGCCAAGGCGGTCATTGATTTGGATCAGTCCGGCGTTATTTGGTCCAATCGATATTAGCATCAACTCGAGGACAAGGATGAACCCGGCCGATACCTCGCAACAGGCGGTGATCGACTTTCTTGGCGACCCCGCAACCCACGGCGGCGCGCCGGTCAAGCGAATCGATACCCATGCGGCGGCGGTATTTCTGGCCGGCGAGCGCGCCTTCAAGATCAAGCGCGCCGTGCGCTTTCCGTTCCTCGATTATTCGACGCTCGACCGGCGCAAGGCCGCTTGCGCGGCCGAGCTCGAGGTAAACCACCCTTACGCGCCCGCAATCTACCGCCGCGCCGTGGCGATCACGCGAGCGAAAGACGGTGTGCTTGCCATCGGCGGCGGCGGCGAGCCGGTGGAATGGGCGGTGGAGATGCGGCGCTTCGACGAGACGCAGACGCTCGATCATCTCGCCGACGCGCAGCGGATCGACGGCGCGCTCGCCGACGCGCTTGGGCGGGCCGTAGCACAAGCGCATGCCGCGGCGCCGGTCAACAAGACCGGCGGCTTCGCCGATGCGCTCGCCGAGGTCATCGCGCAGAACGATGCCGAGTTGCGCGCGGCGCCGGAACTTTTTCCGCCCCCGGCCGTGCACGCGTTGACGCAGGCGACGCGCGCCGCCTTCGCGCGCGTGCGCGACCTGTTATCGTTGCGCGAGCGCGCCGGGCGGGTCGCGCGCTGCCACGGCGATTTGCATCTTGGCAATATCGTTTTGCTCGACGGCGCGCCGGTGCTGTTCGACGCCATCGAATTCGACCCCAGGATCGCCACCGGCGACGTGCTCTATGATCTCGCCTTCCTGCTGATGGACCTGATCGAGCGCGAACTGACGGTAGCAGCCAATATCGTGCTCAATCGCTATCTCAGCGAGACGCGGCGGGTCGGAGGATCTCGACGCCCTGGCCGCGCTGCCATTGTTCCTGTCGGTGCGCGCGGCAATCCGCGCCAAGGTCACCGCGTCGCGTGCTCGGCTCAGCGACGATCGGGCAAAGGCAGAGCAAAGCGCGCGCGCCTATTTCATGCTTGCCGGAAAATTGCTGGCGCCGCCGCCGCCGATGCTGCTCGCCGTAGGCGGACTGTCGGGCACCGGCAAGTCGGTGTTGGGGCGCATGCTCGCTCCCGAAATTCTGCCCCTGCCAGGCGCCGTGGTGCTACGCAGCGACGTCGAGCGCAAGATTCTATTCGCGGCCGCCGAAACCGATCGCTTGCCGGAGGCGGCCTATGACCGCGACGTCACGGCACGCGTCTATGCCTTGCTCGCCGACAAAGCGGGGCGCGTGCTCGCCGCCGGCCATTCGGCCATTATCGACGCAGTGTTCGCCGACGCCGGCGAGCGGACGGCGATCGCGCAAGCGGCACCGGCGGCAGCGTTCCGCGGGCTGTTCCTGACCGCCGATCTGGCGACGCGAATTTCCCGTGTCGGCGGCCGCAAAGGCGATGCCTCCGATGCCGATGCAGCCATCGCGCGCCAGCAGGAGCAATACGATCTCGGCGCGCTGCAATGGACGCAGGTTGACGCCTCCGGCTCGCCGGAACAAACGCTGCGCCGCACCAAGACAGCGCTCGGCCTTGCATGAACCAAGCTATGCATGCGACGACCCGCTGCCCCGCCGCCCTCCCCCCTTGGCGTTCGACGCAAAACCGATAGCTTCGTCCGCAGAAGCGCTCCAGACCGGGTCCCTAATGAACACTGCGCCACGCTTGACGATTACTGCGCGCCAGTTAGCGGTCGGACTCACCGGTTATTGCGCCTTCATCAATCTCTATGCGCCGCAGTCGATCCTGCCGCTGCTGTCGCAAGAATTCGGCGCCACCGCCGCGCAGGTCTCCACCATCATTACCGTCAGCACCCTGGCGGTGGCCGTGACTGCGCCGTTCACCGGCGCCATTGCCGACGTGCTCGGCCGCAAGCGGGTGATCGTTGCGGCGATGTTCGTCCTGGTGGTGCCGACCTTGATGGTCGGATTTGCGACGAGCCTGTCGGCCCTCATCTTTTGGCGCGCCGTACAAGGGCTGGTGTTGCCGCCGATCTTCGCCGTCACCGTTGCCTACATCGGTGATGAATGGCCGCCGCGCGAAGCGACCACCGCCGCCGGCATCTACAGTTCCGGATCGAGCATCGGCGGGTTTAGCGGACGCCTGATCACCGGCTTGCTCGCCGACCTGATCAGTTGGCGCGCCGGCTTCTTCGCGCTCGCCGGCATCGCCTTTGCCGGCGCGATCGCGACTATATTTTTGCTGCCGCATGAGCAAAAATTCGTGCGCTCCGAGGGATTTCTCGCGTCCGGGCGGCAGATGCTCGCGCATTTCCGCAACGGCCAGCTGCTCGCGACCTACGCGGTCGGCTTCGGCGTGCTGTTCAATTTCATCTGTACTTTTACCTATGTCAGCTTTCATCTTGCCGCCCCGCCTTACAATCTTTCCGCCACCTGGCTCGGCGCGATTTTCGCCGTCTATCTCGTCGGCTCCGTGCTCTCGCCGTTGGTCGGCTGGGCGGTCACCCGGTTTGGACGGCGGCGCTTCACGGTTAGGGTGCTCGCGTTGTGGATTGCCGGTATTGCATTGACGCTGGCGCCCTCGCTGCCGCTCATCATCCTTGGCCTCGCCATCAGCGCCGGTTGCGGGCTGATTTGCCAGGCGATCTCCACCGGCTACGTGACGATCACGGCCAAGGCCGGCCGCTCCTCGGCGGTGGGCCTCTATGTGACGAGCTTCTATGTCGGCGGCAGCTTCGGCGCGGCGCTCGGCGGCGTTGCCTGGACACTTGCTGGCTGGCCGGGCTGCGTCGCAATCGTGGTGGCGATGCTGCTGATCATGGCGGGCACCGTGTACTTCGCCTGGTCACGCGGCGTGCCGGCCGAGCCGGCCACGGCGCCGATCGAGCCGCCCTGAAAATTCAGCCTGCGCTCGGGTGCCAGACCGGCGCGTAGCCGCGCGCCAGCACGGCGAGGATCGCCGGCGGCGTGAGCACATCGACCTGCGTCCCGCGCGGGCGAGCGCGCGCCCGGCCATAACCAGACAGCGTCCAGGGCAGCAAACGCTCGCCACGCACAGCGAGGGCGTCGCCGCCGATCGCGATCACCGCACCGTCGGGCAGCGTATCAATCTTGCGCCGATGCAGCCGCTTGGCCTTGCCGTCGAGGCGCTCGGCGTGCAGCGCCTTGTCCATCGCGGCAGCGCGCACGCGCGGTGTGCCCTGCCCGAACAGCGCGGCGAAACCTTCCGCGTCCTGGCGGCGGCACTCGAAGCAGGGCCGGTGACCGGCGGCTAGCGCCGTCACCTCGTCGAGAAAGAACAATTCGGTGTAACTGTTGCCCCAGACGTCGCGGTGGCGGTTATTGAATTCGAGGCGGCAACAGATCCATTGCTTCGACGTCCAGCGCCGCGCGCCCAGCTTGCGCTGCCCGTCGTGCAATCGCCCGCCGCGATTGCCCATGAGCAATCCGCGCGCGGAAACGGCAAACAAGTCGCCAAACGGATCGACGCGGTTCTGCAGGGGCATCGTCGGGCGTCTAAAACAGAGGTGGCCGGGACACGTGGAACCCGGCCACCATATCCGTTCCGGGAAGACCCGGTTACCCGGACGAATAATGGCTGGATAAAAGCAAAGGCGACTGCCGGCGCTTTGATCAAAATCAACAAAAAACCGGCCTGTGAATAAGCCTTAGGACCCATTCATGAAAACGCCCGCCACAGGGGCGGGCGTTCACGGCAGATGATGGGAAGTCTCAGCCCTGCGGCTGCGGGGCGACCTCGCCGGTCGGCGGCTCGGGCCGCGGACGCGGCTTGCCGGCCGGTGGCACGGCGGAGGAGCGCGGCGTGGTCGGCTCGATCACGGATTCGCGCACCGGCCGCTTGCCGTTGATCAGATCCTTGATCTCGTCGCCGGTCAGCATTTCGAACTCGAGCAGGCCCTTGGCCAAAATTTCGAGATCGGCGCGTTTGTCGGTGAGAATCTGCGTGGCCTCGTCATAGCCGGCCTCGACCAGCTTGCGCACCTCGGCATCGATCGTCTGCGCGGTCGCTTCCGAGATGTTCTGCTGGCGCGACACCTGATAGCCGAGGAACACCTCGTCCTGGTTCTCGCCGTAAGCGACGGTACCGAGCTTGTCCGATAGGCCCCAGCGCGTGACCATCAGGCGGGCGAGCTTGGTCGCCTGCTCGATGTCGGAGGCGGCTCCGCTGGTAACCTTCTCACGGCCGAACACCATTTCCTCGGCGACGCGTCCGCCCATCATGATGGCGAGGCGCGAGGTCATCTGCTCGCGGCTCATCGACAGCTTGTCGCGCTCGGGCAGTTGCATGACCATGCCGAGGGCGCGGCCGCGCGGAATGATGGTGGCCTTGTGCACCGGATCGGTGGCCTTGACGTTGAGCGCGACGATGGCGTGGCCGCCTTCGTGATAGGCGGTCAGCATCTTCTCCTCGTCGGTCATGACCAGGGACTTGCGTTCGGCGCCCATCATCACCTTGTCTTTGGCGTCCTCGAATTCGGCCTGCGTGACCATGCGCTTGTTGCGGCGCGCCGCCATCAAGGCGGCCTCGTTCACGAGGTTCGCCAAGTCGGCACCGGAGAAGCCCGGCGTTCCGCGCGCGGTGGTCTTCAGATTCACGTCCGGCGCCAGCGGAACTTTCCGCACATGCACCTTCAAGATGTTCTCGCGGCCGACCACGTCCGGGTTCGGCACCACGACCTGGCGGTCGAAGCGGCCGGGGCGCAGCAGCGCCGGGTCGAGCACGTCGGGCCGGTTAGTGGCGGCGATCAAGATGATGCCTTCGTTGGCCTCGAAGCCGTCCATCTCGACCAGCAACTGGTTGAGCGTCTGCTCGCGTTCGTCATTGCCGCCGCCGAGGCCGGCGCCGCGATGGCGGCCGACCGCGTCGATTTCGTCGATGAAGATGATGCAGGGCGCGTTCTTCTTCGCCTGCTCGAACATGTCGCGCACGCGCGAAGCACCGACGCCGACGAACATCTCGACGAAGTCGGAGCCGGAGATAGTGAAGAATGGGACGTTCGCTTCGCCAGCGACCGCGCGCGCGATCAGCGTCTTGCCGGTGCCCGGCGGCCCTACAAGCAAGACACCTCTTGGAATGCGTCCGCCCAGGCGCTGGAATTTTCCCGGATCGCGCAGGAATTCGACGATCTCCTGCAAATCCTGCTTGGCCTCATCGACGCCGGCAACGTCCTCGAAGGTGACGCGGCCATGCGCCTCGGCCAGGAGTTTGGCGCGTGACTTGCCGAAGCCGAGCGCCTTGCCGCCGGCGCCTTGCATCTGCCGCGACAGGAAGATCCACACGCCGATCAGCGCGATGAAGGGCAGCCAAGATACCAGCAGCGAGACAAACCACGGCACGTTGTCCGATGGCGGCCGCGCGGTAATCGAGACGCCCTTGGAATAGAGCTTCTGCACCAGGCCGGGATCGCTCGGCGCGTAAGTCTGGAAGCTGGTGCCGTTGGCGAAGGTGCCGCGAATTTCCGGACCCTGGATCACCACATCGCGCACGCGGCCCTGGTCGACCTCGCTCAAGAGCTGCGAGAACGAGACGTCCTGTGCGGTCGTGCGCTGGCCCGGGTTCTGGAACAGCGTAAACAGCGCGAGCAGCAGTAGGACGATAATCACCCAGAGGGCGAAATTGCGCAGATTGGCGTTCATCAGGCGTCCTTACCCGCCGCTTAGAGCGCTGCGGCCTTTGTACTTTATGCCGAAAATTCGTGGCGACTTCACGTCGGTTCCGTTCACAATGTAGGCAGCAGGGGCCCGCATGGAAAGGGCTCGAATCTTACATATTCTAACGCGATTTCGTTGTTCTAACGCGATTTCCTTGGCATGGCGTTACCGCGTCGGCGCGTGGTTAAGGCTCTGCCACGGCGCGGCGGGGCCCGTTCCACCGTGATTTGACCGGGGCGAATCGTCACAATCGCCCCAGCCAGGCTGCGCCGAAACCGCGTGTTGCCGGTATTTTGGGCAGCGTCGAGCGCATCCTTCAACGCTTCCAGCTTGGCCAATTCGACCGGCCCTTCGTCCCCCACGCTGGCGAGCGCACGGCCGAGCAGGCGCAGCGCGATCTCAGCCGGCAATCCGGCATAGCCCGCCGCGTCGAAGGCGATGGTAGCCGGCGCGGAGGCCGGCCGCGCCAATTCGGCCATGGCCCGGCCGACCGCGGATTCGATCGCCATGTCGGCCCGCTTGAGCCGCCGCGCCAAAAGCGAAAGCCGGTGGGCGTCGAGACCCTCGCGCGCGAGCTCCCCCATCAGGCCGCGCAGCCGCGCCCGCGTGAAGCGCGGATCGCGGTTGGACGGGTCGTCGGCGAATGAAATCTTCGCCGCCCGCAAGATGGCGACGAGGCGCGCCTTGGACACGTCGAGCAGCGGGCGCACGAGTTTGATCTGCCCCTTGCCGTCGCCCGGCAAAGCCGAAATCCGCGACATCGCGGCGAGCCCGGCCAAGCCGCTGCCGCGGCTCATGCGGATCAGCACGGTTTCGGCCTGGTCGTCGCGCGTGTGCGCGGTGAGGATGTGCGCGACATTTGCTTTGCGCGCCGCACCGGCCAGCAGGCGATAGCGCGCCGCGCGCGCCGCCTGCTGCAAGCCGGTTTTCGGCTTGGCGCCGGTCCAGCGCAGGGTGCGGTGCGCGATGCCGAGCTTGCGCGCCAGCCGGGCGACCGCCGCCGCTTCGCTTTTGGCTTCCGCGCGCAAGCCGTGATCGACGGTGACGGCGATCAGTTTCGGCTTCACCTTCAGCGCGTCGCGCCATCGCGCCGCCAGCACCATCAACGCGGTGGAATCCGGCCCGCCGGAAACCGCCAGCAGCAGCGCCGGCAAACGATCAAGATCGGAGAAAAGCGTTTTGAGTTCCGCTGACGAAATTGGCGAAATTTCTTGCGTGGGCATGATCTTAGCCGAAAACCGGTTCCCACCTTTCGGGATCATGCCCGCTCAGCAATGCGCCCGCTTTTGTTCCTGGATGACGCCGCGCTTCACACTCGCAGAGGCGCGCGGGAATTTGCGCCCGACTTCGGCGAGCGTCGCGCAGGCCGCTTCCTTCTGATGCAGCGCGTTGAGCGACTGCCCGAGCCGCAGTAGCGAATCCGGGGCCTTGCCGGAATGTTCGAATTTGGTCGAGACCGCCAGGAACGATTCCGCGGCGTCGCGATAGCGCTGACGCTGGAACAGGCTTTCGCCCAGCCAGTATTGCGCATCCGGCACCAGCCTTTCGTCCGGATATTTGCGCAGGAAATCGCGGAAGGCCTGCTCGGCCAGCGCGTAATCCTTGTGCAGAACATAGCCGTAGGCCATGTCGTATTCATCCTTCGGCGTCGCCGATGGCGGCAAGGTGGCTAGCTGACCGCCGGTGGCACTGACATCGCGCGCGGGCGGCGGCGGCAATTGCGACGGCGTCATCGGCGCTGCATTCGCCACCGGAGCGCTCGGCTGCTCTGGCGGATTGCCGGCAAGCGTCGACAGATCGAGCGGCGCACCGGGCACGCGGCCGCCCGGCGCGCCGACCGGCGGGGCGTTGTCCACGTTCTGCTGCGGGGCGGCCACCGCCTCGTTGCCGAGCACGCGCGGCGCGCCGGGCGCACCCGGATTCTGCGCAGGGTTGAACACATCGGCGCGGTTACCAGACATGGCCGGCTGCGGCGCATTGACCGGCGCTTGCGGCGCCATCGCGCGCGGTTGCGCACCCGGCGGCAGTCCGCCCTTGGAGCCGAGCTGCTGGAAGCGATATTCGGTATCGTCCTGCATGCGCTTGAGCTGCATCTGCAATTGCTGGTTCTGATACTGCAATTGCTCGATCGTGCCGGTGAGCTGGCGCAACGCGCCCTCGATGCGGTCGATGCGCACCGACAAGTCGCCGGGGTCGGCCTGCGCCAGGCGCGGCTGCTCCGCTTGCGGCTGGTCGGCGGGTCGCTGCTGCGACGACGGCTCGCCGCGGCTGAACAGATTATTGAGGAAGCCGGGCGAGGACCCCTGCGCCTTTGCCGTAGCGGCGCCGGCCAGCAGCAAGGAAACCGCGGCGAGTGCCGCGATGCGAATTCGGTGTCGTGGGCGTGTCATGATGCAAAGGTCCGGAAGCGGGCAATACAGGTAGCATACGACGGGCTGCGTCGAAATTGTGACTGGGGCCCGATCGGCCATCGACGTCCTGTTGGCGGCCGCAAAAACGCCGATGCCCGGCACAAGGCCGGGCATGGCAATTTTAAACGAGCGCCGCCAGTGTCTTACGAACTGACGCCGAGCACCGTGACGGCACGCCGGTTCTGCGACCAGCAGGAGATGTCGTCGCACAGCGCGACGGGCCGCTCCTTGCCGTACGAGATCGTGTGCATACGGTTCGCCGCCACGCCGCGCGAGATCAGATAATCGCGCACGGTCTGTGCCCGGCGGGCGCCAAGCGCGATGTTGTATTCGCGCGTGCCGCGCTCGTCGGCGTGACCTTCGACGGTGAATTGGCTGTACTGGCTGTAGTTATTGAGCCACTGCGCCTGTTTGTCGAGCGTCGCGCGCGATTGCGGCGTGAGTTCGGACGAGTCGGTTTCGAAGAAGACGCGGTCGCCTACATTGACCACGAAATCCTGCTGGCTGCCGGGCGTCGCCATGCCAGCCGCGTTCGCCTGCGCGTCATCGCCAGGCTTGTTGGCGCAAGCCGAAATCGCCAGCGCCGCCGCCAGAACCGCCACGAGCCGCGCCGCGCGGAAGATGTGCTTCACATTGGTCATTCCGGTGCCTCCATTCTCACTCACGCAAAGACCGGAGCTAGTCTCATCGTCTACCAGCACGGTGGTTAAGCGAACCTTCCATCAACCTTGATGGAACATTGCGCGAGGCCCCTAAAATTGTCTGAGCCATGTAAACTTATTCTAATGGTTAAGAGCAGGTGAAAATGTGGCGCTTATTTGTTGCGCGCGGTCCCGCTGCAAAACCCGGTACCCCGCTAGTCGGCGGATTATGCGTCAGGACAACAGCGGCGACCAGGCCGGATCCGAGGCATAGCTCGGCGTAGGCACCTTGAGCTGGTTCCGGCCGGTGATGTCGATCGTGTAAAGCGACGGGCCGCTGCCGGGATCGCTGAAGTACATGATTACCCGCCCGTTCGGCGCGAAGGTCGGGCCTTCGTTGTGGAAGCCTTCGGTGAGGATGCGCTCGCCCGAGCCGTCCGGCTTGAGGATGCCGATTGAAAATTGCCCACGCGCCTGACCGGTGAATGCGATGTAGTCGCCGCGCGGCGACCAAACCGGGGTCGAATGATGGCCCTCGCCGAAGCTGATGCGCTGCGCCGGGCCGCCGCTCGCCGCCATTACGTAAATCTGCTGCGTGCCGCCGCGATCGCTCTCGAAGCAGATGCGAGTGCTGTCCGGCGAATAGCACGGCGCGGTGTCGATCGCCGGCGTATCGGTGAGCCGGGTGGTCTGTTTCGAGCGCAGATCCATCACGAACAGATTGGAGTTGGAACCCTGTTGC
This sequence comes from uncultured Alphaproteobacteria bacterium, assembly GCA_963786025.1. Lineage (GTDB taxonomy): Bacteria > Pseudomonadota > Alphaproteobacteria > Rhizobiales > Xanthobacteraceae > Pseudolabrys. The sequence continues at coordinate 99,473 of CAWAXK010000032.1, read as the reverse complement.
AGGCTCATGATCACACGTTGGCCGTCCGGCGAAAACCGCGGGGCAAAACTCATGCCCGGAAAGTTGCCGACGATCTCGCGCTGGCCGGTCTCGATGTTGAGCAGGTAGACGCGCGGCTGACCCTGCCCATACGACATGTAGGTGATTTCTTGCGTGGTCGGATTGAAGCGCGGCGTGAGCACCAGATCGTCGCCGCGCGTCAGGTAACGCACGCCGGCGCCGTCCTGATCCATGATGGCGAGGCGCTTCACGCGCCGGTCTTTCGGGCCGGTCTCGTCGACGAACACGATGCGGCTGTCGAAATAGCCCTTCTCGCCGGTTAGCGTCTCGTAGACCGCGTCGGAGATGATGTGCGCGATGCGCCGCCAGTTATCGGGTGTGGTGAAATACTGCTTGCCGTCGAGTTGCTGGCCGGCGAACACGTCCCACAAGCGGAATTCGGCCTTAAGCCTTCCGTCGCCCTGCTTGGTGATGCGGCCGGTGACCAGCGCCTGCGCGTTGATGACGCGCCAGTCGGCGAAGCGCGGCACCGCGTCGGAATTGGTGATCTTTTCGGTGAACGCCTGCGGATTGATTGGCGCGAACAGCCCGCTGCGCTGGAGATTGGCGCTGATGATCGCGGTGACATTGCGCGCCGTCTCGGTCTCGGTCTGCGCGCCCGCCAGAAAATCGGGCAGCGCGATCGGCATCGGCTGCACATTGCCTTGGGTGATATCGAGCCGCATGATCGCGCCCGCCGGACGGCTGGCAAGCGCCGCGAGCGCGCCGGCGCCAACGCCGGCCAATACGCGGCGGCGGTTCAATCGGAATTTATTGTCGAACATTGGCGGGCTCATCTCACGGGCGAATTGTTGAACATTTCTTTGGTGTCGAAGGTGAAGTCCATTTCCTTCCAAACGTCGTAATGCTCGGGACGCAGCATGGTGAAGGGCTGGCCGATGAGCACCGCACGCACGGCGCTGTCGCGTATCGCGTTAAAACGCGCGCCGTTGCCGCTGGTGAGAACCTGCGGCCCCATTTCCAGCGTGCCGTCGCGTTTGAACCGGATCCTGATCGTGACCTGGAACTGATCCGCGTCCTGTGCGCCGACCGGCGGATTCCACAGCGACATCAGCCGCGCGCGCAAGGCGTCGATTTCCGATTGCGAAAGCTGCGCGGCGCTGCCGCGCGCGGTGCCGAGCGACGGCGTCGAATTGGGCTCGGCGCCGGTCGCGGCGTGGCGCTGCGGCTCGCGCTTGTCGAGCAGGGCGGCGATCTTGTCGGCGTCGAATTTGGGCTGCTGGCGAACCGGCTTTTTCGGCGGCAGCGGCTGCGGCTCGGCCTTGGCTTGCTTCTGCTCGTCTTGTTTCTTGAGCTTCTCGGCGATCGGATCGGGCTTGGGCAGCGGTTGCGGCTCGGGCGTTTTCTGCGCCGTCGCCTTGACCTCGGGTCTCTCGGTAATCTTGGGAGCCGGATCGTCCACTGGAATCGGATCGGCTTTTTTCTCGACCAACGGCTTCGGCGATTTCGAGCTTGGGCGCCTTTTTGGCGCCCTGGGTCATGGCGGAGAAGTCCTTCTCGCTCACCAGGTCGACCGGCAGCGATTCCGCCGGCGTCACCTCGAAGGTCTGGCCGGAAAACGACACCAGCGCCCACAGCAGCACTGCCGCGTGCAGGCCGGTCGAGATCGCTGACGCCATCTTCATCTGCATTACTACTGCGCTTTCGAGCCCTGCTCGAATTCGGTCACCAAGGCTACCCGATGGAAGCCGGCCGACGACAGCCGCCCCATAACCTTCATCATGGTCCCGTAATCCACCTTCTTGTCGCCGCGCACATAGACGCGGGCCTCGGTGCCGCCGCGCGCTTCGGCCACCGCCTGCAGCTTCGGGATCAGATCGTCGATTTTAATCTCGGCATTTTGCAGGAACACCTCACCCTTTTCGTTGACGGACAAAGTGAGCGGTTCCTTGTCCTGATCGAGGCTCTTGGCCTGGCTTTGCGGCAGGTCGATCGGCACCCCGACCGTGAGCAGCGGCGCCGATACCATGAAAATGATCAGCAGCACGAGCATCACGTCCACCATCGGCGTGACGTTGATCTCGCTCATCACCTTTTGGCGGTGACGCTTCCTGCGTCCGATGACCGGCGTGCCGGCGTTCGCGGCCATATTGTCCTACCCACGTTCATCGATCTGGCGCGACAGGATGGCGGCAAACTCGTCGGCAAAGCCTTCCAGCCGCTGCGCCTGCTTGTTCACCTCGGAAGCGAACTTATTGTAGAAAATGGTCGCCGGTATGGCGGCGACAAGGCCTATTGCGGTCGCAAACAGCGCTTCCGCGATGCCCGGCGCCACCACCGCCAGCGACGTATTCTTCGACGCGGCGATCGATTGAAAGCTGGTCATGATGCCCCAGACCGTGCCGAACAGGCCGATAAAGGGGCCGGCCGAGCCGACGGTAGCGAGCACCAGCAGGCGGCGTTCGAGCCGCTCGACCTCGCGCGCGATGGTCACCTCCATCACCTTATCGATCCGCATCTGCAATCCGGCGAAGGACTTCGGCGCACCTTCAAAGCTGCGCTTCCATTCCCGCATCGCCGCCACGAACAGCGCCGCCATCGAATGGGTCGGCTTGGCGGACAGCGAGCGGTAGAGATCCTCGAGCGACTGACCGGACCAGAACGCCGTCTCGAAATGGTCCATGGCGCGCTTGGTGCGCGCATAGAGCACGGTCTTGTCGATGGCGATCGCCCACACCCAGACCGAGCAGACCAGCAGCCCGACCATGACGCCCTTGACGATCCAATGGGCGTGCCAGAACAGGGTGAAAAGCGAGAGGTCGGAGGAGGTGAGCGGGAGCACCGACTGTGCCACGTCGGTCGGATTCATAAGCACGTCCTTTCCGCTGTCCGGCTCATTTCGGTCAAACCGGTGCGGCGCACAATGCTCGGACCAAGATGCGCGCGCCGCGAGGTACCGCTCACGCGCTCAATCGAAAACCGAATGTTTCGCAAAAACCGTCAAGTCCCGCCACCGGCAGGATCAACGGAATCCCCGCGAAACTTGGCCAAACTAGGGCGCAGAACGGGTCGTTAGTACCCTAAACAGCGCTGATTGTGGTTAAGGATCGGTTACCGGGCCGCTTCCGCCTTGCCGTTGACCGGCAAAAGCCCCTCGACTTTGATGGGGGGCTTTCTTCCTGGCGAGACAGGCAGCCGGTCATGACACTTATGGACGCTTCCCTCCCCCGCCCCGCGCCAGTGTTGGCGGAAGCCACCGAGGTCGGTTCGCTCGGCATCTATCAGCTAAAGCGCTTGTGGTCGCGCGCTATTGCCGCGCAGCAAGGCCGCTTCATGCCCGCCGATCAGCATGACCGGCATCTCGACCACCTCGTCATCCATGCCACCGGCCTCGGACTTGAACAGACCACGAGCTACCTCGGGGCACACGCGCCGACTTTCGAGGAATTCGAGCGCTGGATCTTGGCCACCACCGGCGGTGTCGAGCCGCTGCGGGTCGCGCGCATCAATGCCGCCGTCGCGGGTGTCGACTACCCGCGAGAAATCAAGCGCCAGCTTGCGGCGGTGGAGGCGAGCGAGCCGGTATTGTCCGCCGCCGATCTCGCGTTTTGGGATGAGCACGGTTACGTCGTGCTGCACGATGCTGTCGCTCCGGCGAGCCGGGAGGCTGCAACGCAGGCGCTGTGGGATCACCTCAAGGCGCGGCCGGACGACCCTGACTCCTGGTACGGACGCCGCGACCACGGCATCATGGTGCAGTATTTCCAGAACCCCGCCTTCGAGGCCAATCGCCGCTCAGCGCGCATCCACAAAGCCTTCGCGCAGCTTTGGGGCACCGCCGATCTGTGGGTCACCACCGACCGCGTCGGCTTCAATGTGCCGGAGCGCCCGGGCTGGAAATTTCCCGGGCCGGATCTGCACTGGGATGTCAGTATCAAGACGCCGATCCCGTTCGGGACGGCGGGCATCCTCTATTTGACCGACACGCCGCCGGAACAGGGCGCGTTCACCTTGGTGCCGGGTTTCCATCGCCGCATCGAGGATTGGATCAAGAGCCTGCCGCCGGGCGCCGACCCGCGCAGTCAGGATATGCACGCGCTTGGCTCGCAGCCGATCGGCGGGCGCGCCGGCGATTTGGTCATATGGCATCAAGCCTTGCCGCATGGCAGCCGGCCGAACCGCGGCACGCGGCCGCGTATGGTCCAGTACATCAATATGTTCCCGACCCGCATCGAGGTGCAGGACGTCTGGCTCTGACTTTGCGAAAAGAAAGCCGCCCGCCTGTCGTCAGGCGGACGGCCGGTCCCTGGGGGCTCGGGACTAAATCAGTTTTGCGTCGGCGCCTCGGGCGCGGGACGATTGCGCCGCTCCGCCATGAAGGCGTCGAACTCGGTCTTGTCCTTGGCGAAGCGCAAGCGATCGAGGAATTCGCGGAACTCGCGCTGCTCGTCTTCCAACCGCTTCAAAGTCTCGCTGCGGTATTCGTCGAAGGCGTGATTGCCGCTTGACGGCGGGCTACCCCAAAAGCCGCCACCCGGGCCGCTGCTGGCGCTTCCACCACCCATCTTGGAGCGCATCCAGTCCATCTTGCGCTGCATGCGTTCCATCTTGTGTTGCCAGCGGTCATGGCCGCCGTGATATCCGCATCCCATTCTTCCGCTCCCAATCGTGAAGGCGAGGACCACAAGGCCCAGTGGCCACCAGGCCATGAAGCCGAGGACGATCAGCGCGATCCAGGCGGGTTTGCCGAATTCATCGAGCTTGGCGGCGATGGTCATGGCTGAGCCTCGCGTGTGAATGTAAATAACATTTACATGACTAAGGTCGGGACGGTCGAATGTCAAGACCCTTCACATAGGGAGGTGCGGGAGATGTTGCGAGGCCCCGTCGTCCCGCTCCCGGCGGAACCGGGCAAGGCCGCCTAGCCCTGCGCGGCAGCCACGCCGGCGGGAAGCCCGAGGCCGCGCAGATAGATCAGGAAGGCCGCCTCCAGCAGTTCCTCCGGCGGCATCGGCAAAGCGCGCCGCGCCGCGTCGCCGCGTGAAAACAGCGAAGCGATGCCGTGGGTGAGGCTCCAGATATGCAGCGCCACCATCAAGGCCGGCGGCCGCCCCTTTGCCGGCATCAGCGCGACCAGTGTCTCGGCGGCGCCGCGCAGCACCGCGAAAGCGTGCTCGCCCGCCTCACGCAATTCCGGATTGGCATCGAGCGGAACGCCGGCTTCGAACATGGCCGAGTAATAGGCCGGCTCATGCTTGGCAAAATGCAGATAGGCCTTGCCGAGCCGGTCGAAGGCGGTGAACACATCCGGCTTGCCGTCATCCCAAGCCTGCGTCTGCGCCGCGGTGAATTGCTCGAAGCCGCGCCGCGCCACGTCCGCCAAAAGCTCGTCGCGATCGCGGAAATGCCGGTAAGGCGCCGCCGGGGAAACCCCCGCCCAACGCGCCGCGTCGGCGAAGGTGAAGCCGGCCGGCCCCTTCTCCGCGATCAGATCGAGCGCGGCGCGCACCAAAGCTTCCTTGAGGTTGCCGTGGTGATAGCCGCGCGGCCCGCTGTGGCTGCCCCATTTCATGTGCAAGTCTTGCTCATGTAAAAGCCATTAACATGAGTTCTCGCCGCCGCGCGAGCGTTCATCCGCGGTGGCGCGCCTGCAAAGGTAAATGCTCGAACAGTGTCGGACCGTTCGGCTGCGCACCCTCGATCGTCAACAGCCGCAGCTTGGTTACCACACCGCCGCTCGCCGAAAACCCGCCGGGCTTGCCGCCAGCGGCCAGCACGCGATGGCACGGCATGATGATCGGCGTCGGGTTCTCGCCCATCGCCTGACCGACCTCGCGCGCCAGCGCCTTGTCGCCCAGCCGTTCGGCAATCTCACCATAAGTCATGGTGGCGCCGGGCGGGATCTTGCGCGCGAGCGCGTAGACGCGCCGATTGAAATCCGGGAAACCGTCATCGTCGATGACAATGCCGGCGAGGTCGCGCCGCTCGCCGCGCAACAGCGCGGTGATGCCGTCGATCGCATCTAGCACAGCAGATTGCGGCACGGCTTCGCGTGCGCGTGGATAACGCCGCAGCACGCGCGCCCGCGTCGCACCGACGTCTTTCTCAGGAAGCTGCACACCGGCGATGCCGCGCGCACTCCAGACGATGGCGCAGGGACCGATGGCGGTCTCGAACACGGCAAAGGACAGCTCAGGCATGATGCGACAATAATTACGCCGGGGGCGAACCGCCACCCGCTTCCTGATCCGCCTTCATGGCGATGCGCAGCGGCTTGGGGATCGGCCGCGCGCGCCCGCCGGAGACGAAGGCGACCTGCACATGCGCCTGGACCAGAAGCTCATCGCCGCGCATGACCTTCTGCAGGAGCATGACGGAGGCGCCCTTCACCCCTGCCGGCGCGGTGACAATGTCGAGCACGTCGTCCATGTGCGCGGGCTTGCGAAAAGCAATGTCCATGTTGCGCACCACGAAGGCAAAGCCCGGCGCTTCGGCTTTCGCTTGCTCGAACAGCGCGCGGTGGTCGGCGCCGATCAGGCGCAGGTAGTTGGTGCGGCCGCGCTCCATGAAGCGCAGATAGCTCGCGTGATAGACCACGCCGGAAAAATCCGTGTCCTCGTAATAGACGCGCACCTGCTGGTGGTGCGTGCCGTCGCGGATGGAGCCGTCGAGGGTGTTCATACGTGGATACTATTCGTCCTCGCCGCTACCGAACAACCCGAACTGGCTTGGGTCGCGCGCCGGCTCGGCGAGGCCGAGGTGCTTGAAGGCGTGCGCGGTGAGCAGCCGGCCGCGCGGGGTGCGCTGGATGAAACCCTTCTGGATCAGGAATGGCTCGATGATGTCCTCGATGGCGTCGCGCGGCTCCGAAAGTCCGGCGGCAATGGTGTCGACGCCAACCGGACCGCCGCCGTAATTCTCAGCGATCATGCGCAGATAGCGCCGGTCCATGGCGTCAAGCCCGCTGCTGTCGACTTCCAGTTCGCCGAGCGCGCGGTCGGCGATTTTGCGGTCAATCGCCTTGTCGCCGTCGACATGGGCGAAGTCGCGCACGCGCCGCAGCAAACGGCCGGCGATGCGCGGGGTGCCGCGCGCGCGCCGTGCAATCTCGTTGGCGCCGTCCGCCGTCATGCCGATGCCGAGCACGCGGGCGCCGCGGTTGACGATCTGTTCGAGCTCTTCCACCGAATAGAAATTCAGCCGCACCGGAATGCCGAAACGGTCGCGCAGCGGATTGGTGAGCAATCCGGCACGGGTGGTGGCGCCGACCAGGGTGAACGGCGCCAGATCGATCTTCACCGAGCGCGCCGCCGGGCCCTCGCCGATGATGAGGTCGAGTTGGAAATCCTCCATGGCCGGATAGAGGATTTCCTCCACCGCCGGATTGAGCCGGTGGATTTCGTCGATGAACAGCACATCGCGCGGCTCGAGATTGGTGAGCAGCGCGGCAAGGTCGCCGGCTTTGGCGATCACCGGGCCGGAAGTGGCGCGGAAATTGACCCCCAATTCGCGCGCGACGATCTGCGCCAGCGTGGTCTTGCCGAGGCCCGGGGGCCCGACGAACAGCACATGGTCGAGCGCTTCCTTGCGCGCGCGCGCGGCCTCGATGAACACGCCCAGGTTCGCGCGCGCCTTTTCCTGGCCGATGAATTCGGCGAGCCGCTGCGGACGCAAGTTGGCGTCCACGTCGTCGTCGCGTTTTTCAGCGGCAATCAGGCGGCGCGGGGTGCTCACTTCGCCAACTCCCTCAAGCCCTGTCTAATCAGCGTCGCGGTGTCGGCACCCTCGCCCGCGTTACGCGTCGCGGCGGCGATAGCGGCGGCCGCCTGCGGCTGGCCGTAGCCGAGATTGACCAGCGCGGAGACCGCGTCCATCACCGGCTTGGGCGCGCGTTTCTCGTCGACGCTACCGGCTAGATGCACCGCTGCCGGATCGACATTGGCATAGGCCGGCGCCTTGTCCTTCAATTCGGTGACGATGCGCTCGGCCACCTTCGCCCCGACGCCGGGCGAACGCGAAATCGCCGCCTTATCGCGCATGGCGACCGCCGAGGCCAAATCGGAAACCTTCAGTGTGCCGAGCACCGACAGCGCCACCTTGGCGCCGACGCCCTGCACCGTCTGCAGCAGACGGAACCATTCGCGCTCCAGGTCGCTGCCAAAGCCGAACAACTTGATCTGGTCCTCGCGCACGTAAGTCTCTATCGCCAAAGTAGCGGCTTCGCCTTGCGCCGGCAGCGCGGCAAGTGTGCGCGGCGAGCAATGCACTTGATAGCCGACGCCGCCGACGTCGAGGATGATGTAATCCGCGCCGTAACTGTCGACGATGCCTTTCAATTTTCCAATCATCGACGCCGTCTCCGTCGCCGTCCTCTCCCCCCTTGAGGGGGAGAGACAGAGAGGGGGGTAAACCACACGCACGGAGTTTGAGACTTACCCCCCTCCCCAACCCTCCCCCTCAAGGGGGGAGGGAGTTCGCTGTGCATGCGGCATTTCATTGCCCAACGACTTTCATCATCACACTCGTCCGATGATGCGCGTGACAGACCGCGATCGCCAGCGCGTCGGCGGCGTCCTCGCTTTGCGGATCGGCCTTCGGCAGCAGCACGCCGATCATCATGCGGATCTGCGCCTTCTCGCCGTGGCCGGCGCCGACCACCGTCTTCTTCACGACGTTGGGCGCGTATTCCGCCACCACGAGCCCGGCCTTGGCCGGCACCAGCATGGCGATGCCGCGCGCCTGACCGAGCTTGAGCGTGGCCGCCGCGTTGGCGTTAACAAAGGTCGCCTCCACCGCCGCCTCGTGCGGGCTGTATTGCTCGATGACCCGGCAAAGCCCGTCATGAATGACCACCAGCCGGTCGCCGAGCGCGGCCCGCTCGCTGGTCTCGACCGAGCCACAGGCCACGTAAATCAGCCGGTTGCCATCAGACTCGACCAGACCCCAGCCGGTGCGGCGGAGCCCGGGATCGATGCCGAGGATGCGAATCGGATGCCGGCCCATGGCCCGTTGATAGCCCCGCGTGCCGCCCCCGCCTAGGCGGAAGCAGCCGCGCTGCCGGCTCGCCTGCCCGCCGCGCCCCTGATAAGCAAGGCGACCCAACCGGATAGTCCTGTGACCGCCCTCCCCGATCTCCCCGCGCTTTCCACCCTTCTGCACGACGGCCGCTTCATCGCCGCCGTCGGCATCGCGGTCGTCTCCGGCCTGGTGCGCGGCTTTTCCGGCTTCGGCTCGGCGCTGATCTATATGCCGCTGATCTCGGCGCTGTACGGGCCAAAGGTCGCCGCACCGACGCTTCTGCTGATCGACACGATCTGCTCGGTGCCCTTCACGTTCCACGCCGCGCCGCAATGCAATCCGCGCGAAGTCGCCTGGGTATCGCTTGCCGGCTTCATGGCTTTGCCGATCGGCGTGATGGCGCTGGTCTATATCGACGCCATCGTGCTGCGCTGGTTCATTGTCGGTCTGGTGCTGCTCGCGCTCGTCGCCTTGATCTCGGGCTGGCGCTATCACGGCAAGCCGACGGTGCCCGCATCGCTCGCCACCGGCGCGATCGCCGGCTTCGGCGGCGGCGCCGTGCAGATCGCCGCGCCGCCTTTGCTGATCTTCTGGCTGAGCGGCGCGAATAAAGCGGCGACGGTGCGCGCCAACATCATGGTCTATTTTCTGCCGCAGGCCGCGCTCTCGATGGTGTTGTATTACTGGAACGCGCTGTTCACCGGCGAGACGATAACACTCGCGATTTTGCTCGGCCTGCCGTTCGCGCTGGCGATGTCGGTCGGCGTTTATTCTTTTCACGGCTCGAGCGAGGCACTCTACCGCCGCGTCGCCTATGTCATCATCGCGTTGGCCGGGCTGGTCAGCATGCCGCTGTTCGACGGATTGCGGTAGAATCTCGCCATGACACCCGGTCTCGGCTTTGCGCTCGGCGCCATGCTCTGCTTCGGCGCCGGCGATTTGATCTACAAGCGCGCGGCCGCCGCCGGCATCAAGGCCAGCCAGTTTGTCATGCTGCAGGCTTGGGTGTTTTGTCCCGGCGTCACGGTCTACGCCTGGCTCACCGGTACGCTCGATCCGCACCGCTCCGCGCTGTGGGGTGCGCTAGCCGGATTGTTCGCGCTGGTCGCCTTCACCAATTTCGCCCGCAGCCTGCAGGATGGCGCGGTGACCACCAATGCTCCGATCTTCCGGCTGAATTTCACCATCACCGCCGCGCTGGCGATCCTGCTCCTGGGCGAGGCGCTGACGCCGACCAAAGTAGCGGCACTGGCGGCGGCGCTGGTCGCCGTCTGGCTATTGCTCGCCGCGCCCGGTGCCGCGCGCGGACTGACGAACTGGATGTCGCTGACCCGGGTGCTGGTCGCGACGGTCGCTATGGCCTTTGCGAATCTGTCCTACAAGATCGGGCTGCAACAGGGCGCGCTGCCGGAAACCGTGTTGGCGGCGCAGGCCTGGGTCTTCTGCTCAAGCGCGACGTTGGTCGTCCTCTGGCGCAACCGCCGTCTCAGCCTGACGCCGCCGGCTTGGCGCTATTCGGCCCTGGCGGCGCTGACGCTGCTGGTCGGCTTCGTCCTGCTGCTGCACGGTTTGGCGGTCGGCCCGGCCAGCGTGCTGGTGCCGGTGGCACAAATGAGCTTCGTGTTCACCGCGCTCTTAGGCGCGGTACTATTCCGCGAAACGCTGGATTTGAGAAAACGCGCGGGCCTCTTGGTGGCCGCCGCCGCGCTCGTGCTGTTCGCGGTGAGCTAGCGGCGCTACGCGCTCATCTTCTGCATTAGCGCGTCGGACACTTCGAAATTGGCGTAGACGTTTTGCACGTCGTCGCTTTCGTCCAGCGATTCGATCAGCTTGAGCAGCTTCTCGCCCGTTTCGTCGTCGACCGCGACGGTGTTCTGCGGCTTCCACAGCAGCGCCGACTTGCGCGGCTCGCCGAATTTGGCTTCCAGCGCCTTCGCCACCTCGTTCAAGGTTTCCGGCGCGGTGAAGACCTGATGGCCGTCGTCGTTCGACACCACGTCGTCGGCGCCGGCCTCGATCGCGGCTTCCAGCATGGCGTCGGCGCTGGCCGCCTTGGCGTCGTATTCGACCACACCGACATGATCGAACATGAACGACACCGCGCCGGTGGTGGCCAGATTGCCGCCGTTCTTGGTGAAGGTGGCGCGCACTTCGCCGGCGGTGCGGTTGTGGTTGTCGGTGAGCGCCTCGACGATCACCGCGACGCCGCCCGGCCCGTAACCCTCGTAACGGATTTCGTCGTAGCTTTCGGCTTCGGAGCCCTGCGATTTCTTGACGGCGCGCTCGATATTGTCCTTCGGCATGTTTTCGGCGCGGGCCGCGATGATGGCGGCGCGCAGGCGCGGATTGAAGGCTGGGTCCGGCAGGCCCAACTTGGCCGACACCGTGATCTCGCGCGCGAGCTTGCCGAACAGCGCGGAGCGGGCTTTGTCCTGCTTCCCCTTGCGGTGCATGATGTTCTTGAATTGGGAATGACCGGCCATGTCCGCGCGTCTCGCAATGAGGTTGATACCGGCGGCTATATAGGCCGGGTCGCAGCGAAAATAAACTCTGTCCGCTAGTCCCAGAAATTCGGCCGCGCCTGCTCCAGCACCCCGCCGAGCCGCACCGCACCGACGCGCAGCGCCAGGCCGGTGGCATCGTCGGTTTCCACCGCCAGGCCGCATAAAGTAGCGGGGCCGGAGGCCGGCTCGAATTTCGATCCCGGCACCTTGCGCAGGAAACGATTGAGCGGCTCGTCCTTGGTCATGCCGATCACCGATTCGAAGTCCCCGGTCATGCCAACGTCCGACACGAAGGCGGTGCGCCCCGGCATGATGCGATGGTCGGCGGTCGGACAATGGGTGTGGGTGCCGACCACCAGACTGACCCGGCCGTCGACGAAATATCCCATCGCCTGCTTCTCGCTGGTCGCCTCGCAATGCATGTCGAGCACGATGGCGTCGGCGCTGGTTTTGAGCGCGCAGGCGGCGAGCTCGCGCTCGACCGCGGCGAACGGATCGTCGAGCGGGTCCATGAAGATGCGGCCCATGGCGTTGATCACCAGCGCGCGCATGCCGTTCTTGGTGTCGATGAGCGCCGCGCCGCGGCCGGGCGTGCCCTTGGGATAATTGACCGGACGGATCAGGCGCGGCGCGCGCTCGATGAACACCAGCGCCTCGCGCTGGTCCCAGGCGTGATTGCCGAGCGTGATGGCGTCGGCGCCGGCGTCGATCAGTTCATTGTAGATCGTCTCGGTGATGCCGAAGCCGCCGGCAGCGTTCTCGCCGTTGACGACGACGAGGTCGAGCTTCCAGTCTTTGATCAGCCCAGGCAGCCGGTCATGCACCGCGGTCCGCCCGCTCCGTCCCACTACGTCGCCGACAAATAAAATACGCATGCGCTCAAGACTCTATTTTAAAGCACATGATCTTATCCGAAAACCGGTTCCCACACACGGATCAAGTCCGAGTGCATGCTTTTCGGGATCATGCGTTGCGAAAATCGATCACCTCGCGCTCCGTTAGCACGAGATCGAGGGGCGCGTCGTGCTCCGTGGCGGGAACTTTGGCAATTTCCTGCGCGGCAAAGGCGATGCCGATGGCGATGGCCTTCTTCGTGGCGCGCAGCGCGTTGATGGTCATGTCGTAATAGCCGGCGCCGTAGCCGATGCGATGGCCGGCGCGGTCGAAAGCGGCGAGCGGTACGATGAGAATATCGGGCTTAACTTCCGGCGCCTCCGGCACCGGCTCGCGGATGCCCCACTGCCCGGCCTTGAACGGATCGCCGAATTTCCACGCCCGCATGATCAGCGGCTTGCCGCGCCCGGCAATGGCCGGCAACGCGAGCTGCGCGCCGACCTCGCTGAGCTGGCGCAACAGCGGGAGCGGATTGATCTCGGTCTTCATCGGCATGAAGCCAGAGACAATGGTCGCGGGTGTAACCTGACAGGAAACCCGCGCGCCGCAATCGCCTCCGCCGCCGCCTGACGCGTCGCGGCCGGCAACGCATCGCGCCGCGCCAGGGCTTCGGCGCGGAGGGCGGCTTTTGCTGATTGTGTTTCGGTCAGGTCTGGCATCGATAAAGTGCGGAGCCGCAATGGCCGTCAGAGCATGATCCCGGGAACCTACTGTTGTAGGTGGGCGCCATATGACCGAGCCCACGAGCCCGGCCAGGGACAGCTCCCGATAGGATCGTAAGGCCCCGGGGAATGTGGCTCTGTCGCGCCCCACAGCCCCGCGAGTTGAATGTAGGGCTTATGGGGGGCTGGCGCCAGCGGCGCCCATAGTTAATCGCGCAGGCCGGTGCCGGTGTCGACTACCATCATGGTCGCGGTGATGAGCGCGACCTGCTTGCGGGCGCCGCCCTCCTCGGCGAAGACTTCGCCGAGCGTGATCACCAGCTTCTTGCCGCTGCGCACGACGCGGCCGATGGCGCGCAGCCGCTCGCCCTTGGCCGGCGCCAGCAGGTTGATCTTGAACTCGGTGGTCAGCACCGCTGCGTCGCGCGGCATGACGGAAAGCGCCGCGTAGCCACAGGCACTGTCGGCAATGGTCGCGATGGCGCCGGCGTGGATGAATTCATGCTGCTGCAGAATTTTGTCGGAGAACGGCAGCACAATCTCGACCTCGCCCGGTCGCACGGCCGCGATCTCAGCGCCCAAGGTCGTCATGATCGTCTGCCGCGCGAAGCTGCCGCGCACGCGCGCCTCGGCCTCCTTGTCATCCATCATCAAGACCTCACCCGATCGCCACGCCGTTGCCGAGCGACTGGTTGAGCTTCTTGGTGATGCCCTCGATCCGTTCGGCCGCCGAATTGAAAGCGTTGGCCACCGCGCTGGATGCCGCCGTAGCGCGGTCGGCCGCCACGATGCGGGCGTCCTGCAAGGCGGTTGCCTCCTCCTCCAGCCGGCGGATCTTGCGCGCGGCCTCGCTGAGTTCGTCGGCCACCATCAGCGCCGCCATCACGGTGAGCCTTGTGTCGCCGATCTCGCCGAACCTGGCGCGCAGATCGATGATGCGCTGATCGAGCTCGTGCGCCAGCGCCTGCAAATGTTCCTCCTGCCCGTCCTCGCAGGCGAGACGGAATTGGCGGCCGGCAATCGTCGCGTTCACCTGGGCCATAAGGTCACTCGTTGGCATCCAGCACCGACTGGATGCTGGCGATGGCCGCATCCAGTCGCTGGGCGATCTCACGGTTGGTCGATTCCAGACGGCGCGCGCGCGCGGTTTCGCCGTCGAGCGCAGCGGCGAGCCGGGTGCGGTCGACGCCGAGCGCATGGAGCTGGCTCGCCAGCCCTTCCTCGCTGCGGTCGCCTTCACGCCGGCGCTCGACTGCGGCGTCGAGCGAATCCAGCGCCAGCGCCAGCCGCTTCACCGCTGCATCGATTGTGCTTTGATCGGCCATCGCCATCGCCCGCGTTCAAAAACTCTTGCGGAGGCAAAGATTTAGGCGAAGAACCTTACGTGCCGCACGATCCCGCCGTCAACGCCGGCGGCGCGATTTACCCCGATGTTTTCGAGAGCCTGTGCATGGTTACCCGGCATGCGCGCCGTCACATTGACTCAAGGACCTCACATGCTATCCACCCCACGCAAACAGGCCTTTTCCATGAGTGCAAACGCGTCGTCGACGGCCGCCGTGGCGCCTCCAGTGCGCCGCGACCAAGCAGCCACAATTCCCGTCGCCCCGGCTGGCGAACTGGCGGGCATGGCCAACGCCATCCGCGCGCTGGCTATGGACGCCGTCGAGCAGGCCAAATCCGGCCATCCCGGCCTGCCCATGGGTGCCGCCGATGTAGCGACCGTCCTGTTCACGCGCTTTTTGAAATTCGATCCGGCCGACCCGGACTGGCCCGACCGCGACCGTTTCGTGCTGTCCGCCGGCCACGGCTCGATGCTGATCTACGCTTTGCTCTATCTGACCGGCTATCCGGCGATGACGCTCGACCAGATCAAGCGCTTCCGCCAGCTCGGCTCGATCACCGCCGGCCATCCGGAATACGGCCACACGCCGGGCGTCGAGACCACCACCGGCCCGCTCGGGCAAGGGCTCGCCAATGCGGTCGGCATGGCGATTGCCGAGCGCCATCTCGCTGCCGAGTTCGGCGCCGACGTGGTCGATCACAAGACTTACGTGCTCGCCTCCGACGGCGATCTGATGGAAGGCATCAGCCAGGAGGCCATCGCGCTCGCCGGCCACCTGAAGCTCAACCGGCTGATCGTGCTGTTCGACGACAACGGCATTTCCATCGACGGCCCGCTCTCGCTTTCCGACAGCGTCGATCAGGTGAAGCGTTTCGAGGCCGCTGGCTGGACCGCCTCGCGCGTCGACGGCCACGATCCGGCGGCGATCGCGGCGGCGCTGGAAAAGGCGCAAAGCGCCGACAGACCGGTGCTGATCGCCTGCAAGACCACCATCGGCTTCGGCGCGCCGACCAAGGCGGGCAAGTCCTCGTCGCACGGCTCGCCGCTCGGCGCCGATGAGATCAAGGGCGCGCGCGAAAAGCTCGGCTGGACCCACGCGCCGTTCGAAATCCCCGCCGATATTCTGTCGGCCTGGCGTTCGGCCGGCGAGCGCTCGAAGGGCGCGCATGCCGACTGGAGCAAGCGCCTCGCCGCGTTCGATGCCGGCAAGCGCGCCGAGTTCGAGCGCCGCATGAAAGGCGACCTGCCGGCGCCGGGTTTCGCCGATGCGGTGCGCGCGATCAAGGCGAGCCTCGCCGCCACGCCGAAGGAAATCGCCACCCGCACGGCTTGCGAATTCGCGCTCGAAACTTTGATCCCGGCCGTGCCGGAAATGGTCGGCGGCTCGGCCGATCTCACCGGCTCCAACAATACCCGCACCAAATCGATGAAGGCGATGTCGGCCGCCGACTATTCCGGCCGCTTCATCCATTACGGCATCCGCGAGCACGCCATGGCGTCCGCCATGAACGGCATGGCGCTGCACGGCGGCATCATCCCCTATTCCGGCACCTTCCTGGTCTTCTCCGATTATTGCCGGCCGGCCATTCGCTTGGCCGCGCTGATGGGCAAGCGCGTCATTCACATCCTGACGCATGACTCCATTGGGCTGGGCGAAGACGGCCCGACGCATCAGCCGGTCGAGCATCTCGCCGCGCTTCGCGCCATTCCAAACCTGCTCGTATTCCGCCCGTGCGACGCGGTGGAGACCGCCGAGTGCTGGCAACTCGCGCTCGAAGCGAAAAACCGCCCAAGCGTGCTGGCGCTGACGCGGCAGAACCTACCGCAGCTCAGCCAGAACTTTCTCGACAGCAACCGCTGCGCCGCCGGCGCCTATGAGATCGCGGCGGCCGACGGCAAAGCCGAAGTGTCGCTGTTCGCCACCGGCTCGGAAGTCGCGATCGCGGTGGAGGCGAAAAAGCTGCTCGCCGCCAAGGGCGTCGCGGCGCGCGTCGTGTCGGTGCCCTGCTTTGAATTTCTGGCCGAGTCGCCGGAGGCAGCGCGCCGCGCAGTGATCGGCGACGCCAAGGTTAACATCGGCGTGGAAGCCGCGATCCGCCAGGGCTGGGACGCCATCATTGGCTCCGACGGCGTCTTCGTCGGAATGACGGGATTCGGCGCCAGCGCGCCCTATAAGGACCTTTACAAGCATTTCGGCGTTACAGCCGAAGCGGTCGCCGCAGCGGCCGCACACAAGCTTGGTAAAACTTGATTTGGGTCAATACATGTCGTGGTCCATTTCGGCCATGACTGATTTGAAATAGCCGGGAGCGACTTCAATGACTGTCCGCGTTGCTATCAATGGGTTCGGCCGCATCGGCCGCAACGTCTTGCGCGCCATCGCCGAAAGCGGCCGCAAGGATATCGAGGTCGTCGGCATCAACGATCTCGGGCCCGTGGAAACCAATGCGCATCTCTTGCGCTTCGACAGTGTGCATGGCCGGTTCCCAGGCGAGGTCACGGTCAAGGGCGATACCATCAGCGTCGGCAATGGCGCCATCAAGGTCACCGCCATCAAGGATCCGACCACGCTGCCGTGGAAGGACCTCGGCGTCGATATCGCGCTGGAATGCACCGGCATTTTCACCGCAAAGGACAAGGCGTCGATGCACCTGACGGCCGGCGCCAAGCGCGTGCTGGTCTCGGCACCCGCCGACGGCGCCGATCTCACTGTCGTCTATGGCGTCAACCACGACAAGCTGACCAAGGATCACAAGGTCGTCTCCAACGCCTCCTGCACCACCAATTGCCTGGCCCCGGTCGCCAAAGTGCTCAACGACGCCGTCGGCATCGACAAGGGCTTCATGACGACGATCCATTCATACACCGGCGACCAGCCGACGCTCGATACGTTGCACAAGGACCTTTACCGCGCCCGTGCCGCTGCGCTGAACATGATCCCGACCTCGACCGGTGCCGCCAAGGCAGTCGGCCTGGTTCTGCCTGAACTCAACGGCAAGCTCGACGGCGTCTCGATCCGCGTGCCGACGCCGAACGTCTCGGTGATCGATTTCAAATTCGTCGCCAAGAAGGCGACCAGCAAGGATGAGGTCAACGGTGCGATCAGGCGCGCGGCCGAACAGCAGCTCAAGGGCATCCTTGGCTTCACCGACGCACCGAACGTTTCGCTCGACTTCAACCACGACCCGCGCTCCTCGATCTTCCACATGGACCAGACCAAGGTGATGGACGGCACGTTCGTGCGCGTGATGTCGTGGTACGACAACGAATGGGGCTTTTCCAACCGCATGGCGGACACCGCCGTGGCGATGGGCAAGCTGATCTGACGCCGCGCGCACCGAGCCGGTCATGAGCGCGTTCCGCACCCTCGACCACGCCGATGTGAAGGGCAAGCGCGTGCTGGTGCGCGCCGACCTCAACGTGCCGGTCGAAAACGGCGTGGTCAGCGACGGCACCCGTATCGAACGCATGGCGCACGCCATCACCGAAATCGCCGACAAAGGCGCCAAGGTGATCCTGCTCTCGCATTTCGGCCGTCCGAAGGGGCGCGACCTGAAAGACTCGCTCAAGCCGGTGGCCGCCGAGGTGGCGCATATCATCAAGCGGCCGGTGAAATTCGTCGACGACTGTATCGGCGACACCGCCGAACATGCGGTGGCCGCCATGAAGAACGGCGACATCATCTGCCTGGAAAATACCCGCTTCCATCCCGGCGAGGAAAAAAACAGCCCGGTATTCGTCGCCTCCCTGGCGAAGCTCGGCGACATTTTCGTCAACGACGCCTTCTCGGTGTCGCACCGCGCGCACGCCTCCACCGAAGGGCTCGCCCATGTGCTGCCGGCTTATGCCGGACGCACCTTGCAGGCGGAACTGGAAGCCTTCGAGAAGGTGCTCGACAAACCGGCGCGCCCGCTCACGGCCATCGTCGGCGGCGCCAAGATTTCCACCAAGCTCGACCTGCTCGGCCACCTGCTGCAGAAGGTTGACGTCCTAATCATCGGCGGCGCCATGGCCAACACTTTCTTGATGGCGCAAGGCAAGAACGTCGGCCGCTCGCTGGTCGAACGCGACCTGCTCCACACCGCGCAGACGATCATGGACGAGGCGAAGAGCACCAAGCGCGAGATCCTGCTGCCGGTTGATGCGGTGGTCGCCGAGAAATTCGAGGCGCTGGCGCCTTCGCGCGTCGTCGATATCGATCACGTCGGCGAAACGGACATGATTCTCGACATCGGCCCGCGCAGCGTCGAGCAGGTGGTCTCGGTGTTGGCGCGCTCCAAGACGCTGGTCTGGAACGGCCCCTTTGGCGCCTTCGAGATGGAACCGTTCGACAACGGCACGGTCGAAGTCGCGGAAGCGGTGGCGGAACTCACCACCGCGGGAAAACTTGTTTCGGTAGCGGGCGGCGGCGACACGGTGGCGGCCC
The DNA here is from genome assembly GCA_963786025.1 of uncultured Alphaproteobacteria bacterium. Taxonomy (GTDB): domain Bacteria; phylum Pseudomonadota; class Alphaproteobacteria; order Rhizobiales; family Xanthobacteraceae; genus Pseudolabrys. Next base: position 80,624 of record CAWAXK010000032.1, on the reverse strand, counting down.
TCAACGTCGCGGGCGTGACCGACCGCCTGACTTACGTTTCCACCGCCGGCGGCGCCTTCCTGGAATGGCTGGAAGGCAAGGCCTTACCGGGGGTCGAGGTGCTCAGAGTAAAATGACGGCGAACGTTGGTTCGCGGTCGATGGAGGGAAGCATGAATCTCGATGAATTGAACAAAGTGGCGCTGGGCATGGTCGCGCCCGGCAAAGGCATTCTGGCGGCGGACGAATCTTCCGGCACCATCAAGAAACGCTTTGACGCGATCGGCGTCGAATCGACCGAAGACGCGCGGCGCGACTACCGCGAAATGCTGTTCCGCTCGGCCGACGGCATGAAGCACATTTCCGGCGTCATCCTGTACGACGAGACCATCTGGCAGAAGGCGAAGGACGGCACGCCGCTGGTCGATATCATCAAGAAGGCGGGCGCGCTGCCCGGCATCAAGGTGGACGAAGGCACCAAGCCGCTGCCGAATTGCCCGGGCGAACTCGTCACCATCGGCCTCGACAGGCTCGCCGACCGGCTGCCGAAATATTACGAGCAGGGCGCGCGCTTCGCCAAATGGCGGGGCGTGATCGACATCGGCGCCGGCATCCCGACCCACACCTGCGTCTACGCCAACGCCCATGCGCTGGCGCGCTACGCCGCGCTCTGCCAGCAGGCGCAGATCGTGCCGATCGTCGAGCCGGAAATCCTGATGGACGGCAGCCACGACATCGACCGTTGCGTCAAGGTCACCGAATGGGTGCTGAAGGAAACGTTCCAGCAGCTCTACTACAACCGCGTCGCGCTCGAAGGCATGGTGCTCAAGCCCAACATGGCGATCTCCGGCAAGAAGAACGACAAGCGCGCCGGCGTCGAGGAAGTCGCCGCGAAGACCGTGAAAATGCTGAAAGAATGCGTGCCGGGCGCCGTACCGGGCATCGCCTTCCTGTCCGGCGGGCAAAGCGACGAGGAAGCCACCGCCCATCTCGACGCCATGAACAAGATCGGCAATCTGCCGTGGGCGCTCACCTTCTCCTACGGACGCGCGTTGCAGCACGCGCCGCAGACGACTTGGAAGGGCAAGTCTGAAAACGTCGCCGCCGCCCAACGCGCCTTTTCACATCGCGCAAAAATGAACAGCCTCGCGACGCTGGGCCAATGGAAGGCCGATCTGGAGAAGAAGGCGGCGTAATCAAATCGACGTGTGCGGCGTGACGCACCGCTAATAATTCGATATAGACCCCGTCTATGCCCGGCCTCGTGCCGGGCATCCACGTCTTTGTGCATTGTCGAAGGCCAAGGCGTGGATGGAGGACATAGGCGAGCGGAGCGACGCCGTCCTTCGGACGGCTATGCCCCGCCACGACGACAATAGACGCAAAGGACATTGCCCGTGATCGATCTCTACACCTGGACCACGCCGAACGGCCGCAAGGTTTCCATCGCACTGGAAGAACTTGGCCTGCCCTACACCGTGCACGCCATCAACATTAACAACCAGGAACAATTCACGCCGGACTTCCTCAAGATCGCGCCGAACAACCGCATCCCGGCGATCGTCGACCGCGACAACAACATGTCGCTGATGGAGTCGGGCGCGATCCTGATTTATCTCGCCGACAAGACCGGCAAATTGATGCCGAAATCGGGCGAAGGCCGCTACAAGGTGATCGAATGGCTGATGTGGCAGATGGGCGGCCCGGGCCCGATGCTCGGTCAGGTGCATCATTTCGTGAAATATAATCCCGGCAAGGCGCCCTATGCCGAGGAGCGATATCTGAAGGAAGCGCACCGCCTCTACAAGGTGCTCGACACGCGGCTGGAAGGGCGCGCCTTCGTCGCCGACGATTATTCCATCGCCGACATCGCGATCTGGCCGTGGATCTCGCGCTTCGAGTGGCAGACCATCGACATGAAGCAATATCCCAACGTCAGGCGCTGGTACGAGACCATTGCCGCGCGCCCCGCCGTGCAAAAGGGTTATGTCGTGCCGAAGGACATGGGCCCGATCCCGATGCCGAAGTGAGGCTACCCATTGTCATTCCGGGGCCGGCCAAAGGCCGGAACCCGGAATCCAGATGCAATCACTGAACGCGGCTCTGGATTCCGGGTTCGCGCTTCGCGCGCCCCGGAATGACGAACTTACTTCCCCGCCCCCGGAATGACGATGTGCTCTTCCTTCACCAGCTTCGTCCATTTCGCCACGTCGGCGTTGATAAAGCTGGCGAATTCGTCGGGCGTCTGCGGCTCGGGCTCAGCACCGAGCTTGGCCATGCGGTCGATCACGTCCTTCTCGCCCATGATGCCGACCACCGCTTTGTTGAGCTTGTCGACGATGTCCTTCGGCGTGTGCGCCGGCGCCAGCAGGCCGAACCAACCGACCGACGCGTAGCCGGGCAAACCGCCTTCCGCCACCGTCGGCACATTGGGGAAGAATTTCGAGCGCTTGGCGCCGGTGGTGCCGAGCGCCTTGAGTTTGCCGGACGCGACGAAGGCCTGCACCGTGGTCGAGGGCGAGAACATCGTGTCGATGCGGCCGCCCAGGAGATCGGTGACCGCCGGGCCGGTTCCTTTATAGGGCACGTGCAACATCTCGATCTTGGCGTCCTTCTCGAACAGCGCGCCCGACAAATGCGAGGCGGCGCCGATGCCGGAAGAACCAAACGACAGCGCCTTCGGCTTTTCGCGTGCGAGCTTGATCAATTCGGCGACCGAATTGGCTTTGACGTTCGGATTGACCACCAGCAGATAAGGCGGCGCCGCCACCACGGTGATCGGCGCGAAAAATTTGTTGACGTCGAAATCGCCCTCCGGCGCCAGCGCCGCGGAGGCCGCCATCAGCGCGCCGGTCGAGGCCATCAGCAGCGTGTAGCCGTCCGGCTCCGCCTTGACGAAGGCCTTGGTGCCAATGCCGCCGGACGCGCCGGGCTGGTTCTCGACCACTACCGGCTGGCCCCATTGCTCGGACAACCGGTTGGCGATGATGCGGCCGAGCACGTCGGTACCGCCGCCGGGCGCGAATGGAACCACCATCTTGATGGCGCGGCTCGGATAATCGGCGGCCGCGGCAGGCGCTGCCGGCATGGCGGCAACGCATAGCAACAGCAGCGACAGTCGTTTGAGCATGAATCCCCCCTAAAACTTTCTGCGAACCGCCCTTGTTCGGCGGCTTGTATTTGATGCTAACCATGAGCCCGCCGCGCGTCCATGCGCGCCGGCCGCCGCGCGGGCGGGATGCGCGTCAATTTTCCGCCTGATTGGGCTAGCATGCGGTGACCATGGCTTCCGGACCCAAGACTTCTCAATCAAAGGCTTCGCGACCCAAACAGGCCGACCCGCGCCCGGCCCCGCGTCTCTATCTGGTGACGCCGCCGGTCGCGGATGCACAGGCGTTTTCGGAAAGCCTGGCCGCGGCCTTGGGCGCGGGCGATGTTGCCGCCGTTCTGCTGCGCCTCGCCGAGGCCGACGAGCGCTCCCAAATCAACTGCGCCAAGGCCCTAAGCTCCGTGGTCCAGGACAAGGGCGCGGCGCTGTTGCTCGACGGCCATGCCGACCTGGTGGCGCGCTCCGGCGCCGACGGCGCACATTTGACCGGCATCGACGGTTTCACCGCCGCCTTGGAACAGCTCAAGCCCGAGCGCATCATGGGGGTGGGCGGCCTTATCACCCGCCATGACGCCATGACCGCGGCCGAGGCCGGCGCCGATTACGTCATGTTCGGCGAGCCCGGCGCTGCCGGCGAGCGGCCGGCCTTCGACGCCGTCGAGGAGCGCGTCGCCTGGTGGGCGGAAGTGTTCGAGGCGCCGTGCGTCGCCTATGCGGCGTCGATTGACGAGATCGCGCCGCTGGTGAAGGCGGGCGCCGATTTCGTCGCGCTCGGCGATTGGCTGTGGCGCGACTCGCAAGCGATCGCGGCGATGGTAGCGCAAACCGCCGAGCACCTGCGCCTGCCGGTGAGCGCGGCATGACGGCGTTGCGGCGCAGCATGATCGTCGCGCTGTGTGCGCTGGCCGCCCTGGCGGCGCCGGCATTGGCGCAGCCCAAGAAAAAATCGCCGCCTCCGCCGCCGCCTGCGCCGGCGGCCGCCGCCGAAAACCCCAACGCGGATATCGCCTATGGTGCGTTTCAGCGCGGTATGTTTTTGACCGCGCTCGCCGAGGCCACGAAACGCGCGCAGCAGAACGACCCCGCCGCCATGACGCTGATCGGCGAAATCTATGCGCAAGGGCTCGGCGTCCCCAAAGACGACGGCAAGGCGGCGGATTGGTACAAACAGGCCGCCGCGCATGGCGACCGCGACGCCATGTTCGCGCTGGCGATGTTCAATCTCGAAGGCCGCGCCGGGCCGCGCAATGCGGACGAAGCCGCCCGTCTGCTGGCGGCCGCCGCCAAGCTCGGTCATGCGGCCGCCGCCTACGATCTCGGCCTGCTCTATCTGCAAGGCCAGCAATTCCCGCAGGACTTCGCGCGCGCCGCCCAACTGTTCCGGCAGGCCGCCGATGCCGGCAACAGTGATGCGCAATACGCGCTCGCCACCATGTATAAGGAAGGGCGCGGCGTGCCGAAGGACATCAACGAGGCGATGCAGTTGATGGGGCTGGCCTCGGTCGCCGGCAATGTCGACGCCATGGTTGAATATGCCATCGGCCAGTTCAACGGCGCCGGCGTCGCCAAGAACGAAGCCGCCGCCGCCAAGCTGCTGCTGATCGCGTCACGGCGCGGCAGCGCCATTGCGCAGGACCGGCTGGCGCGCGTGCTGATGGCCGGGCGCGGAGTGCCCGCCAACCCGACCGAGGCGGTCAAATGGCACATCATCGCCAAGGCGGCCGGCGACAGCGATCCCGATCTTGACGCTTTCGCCGCCCAGCAGACGCAACAGGTGCGCGACGCCGCCGAGAAGGCGGCCAAGACCTGGATGTCGACTCTACCGCCGCACCCATGACATGACGGCGTTACCCTTGACGCCGCGCCTGCGCGCGGGCAGACCCCACCCGCCATGCACCACTCAGCCCTGCTCAACGTGATGATCGCCGCCGCGCGCAAGACCGCGCGCGCCCTCAAGCGCGATTTCGGCGAACTGGAGAAGCTGCAGGTCTCGCTCAAAGGCCCGGCGAATTTCGTCACCTCGGCCGACCGCCGCGCCGAAGAGACGCTGTACCAAGAGCTCTCCAAGGCGCGCCCGGGTTACGGCTTTCTCGGCGAGGAAGGCGGTCACCGCGAGGGCGCCGACAAGTCGCACCGCTGGATCGTCGACCCGCTCGACGGCACCACCAATTTTCTGCACGGCATTCCGCAATTCGCGATTTCGATCGCGCTCGAGCGCGAGGACAGCGTGATCGCCGGCCTGATCTACAATCCGGCCAGCGAAGAACTGTTCATCGCCGAGCGCGGCAAGGGCGCGTTCATGAACGACCAGCGCATCCGCGTCGCCGGCCGCAAGCGTCTCGCCGACGCCGTGATCGCCTGCGGCTTGCCGCATATCGGCCGCGGCGATCTGGTGCTGGCGCGCAAGGAAACCGGCGCCATGCAGGAACAGGTCGCCGGCTTGCGCCGTTTCGGCGCCGCCGCGCTCGATCTCGCCTGGGTCGCTGCCGGCCGGCTCGACGGCTATTGGGAGCGCGACATCAAGCCCTGGGACATGGCGGCCGGGTTCATTCTGGTGCGCGAGGCCGGCGGCTACATCAGCGATTGCGACGGCGGCGACGACATGTTCGCCAAGGGCCACGTCGTCGCAGGCAACGAGCCCATCCAGAAAGAGCTGCTGCGCGTGCTCAAGGCTGCCGCCAAGGGTTGAGCCGACCGCAATTTGAACTTAATCCGCCGATTTATGCTGCGGCTGCGGCACATCCGCTTTTTCCTTGTCACGGGTCTGTGCCATATTGAGTCGCCCCGGCCCGACCGGCGTTAACGTTTCAGGCTCATGGCATAAAAGCGCATGGCAAAAGAACTCGACCCGCTCAAACTGTCATCGCCCCGCGTCTTCCTGCTGCGGATGGCAGTGTTCGTCGTGCTCGGCGGGCTGATCACCTTCCTGCTGCACAAGCAGATCGCCGTGGCGTTCATGGCCAATCCCGGCCTCAACTCGGTGATTATCTTCGTCCTCACCATCGGCATTGCGCTCTGCCTGCGCCAGGTGATCCGCCTCTATCCGGAGATCGCCTGGGTCAACAATTTCCGCCTCGCCGATCCCGGCCTCGCGGTCGAGCGGCCTCCGGTGCTGCTGGCGCCGATGGCGGCAATCCTCGGCAGCCGGGTCGGCCGCATGGCGATGTCGGCGCAGTTGATGCGCGGCATTCTCGACTCGATCGCCACCCGCCTCGACGAGGCGCGCGACATCTCGCGCTACATGACCGGGCTCCTGGTGTTCCTCGGCCTGCTCGGCACGTTCTGGGGCCTGATCGAAACGGTGAGTTCGGTGGGCGGCGTGATTCAGGGCCTCAAAGCCGGGGGCGACGCCGCCAGCATGTTCGACTCGCTGCGCGAAGGCCTCGCCGCGCCGCTCTCGGGCATGGGAATTTCGTTTTCTTCTTCGCTGTTCGGGCTCGCCGGTTCGCTTGTTCTTGGTTTTCTTGATCTGCAATCGAGCCAGGCGCAGAACCGCTTCTACACCGAGCTGGAAGACTGGCTCTCCACCACAGTCTACGACCAGGCGGCCGAGCCGATCGTCGGCGCCGGCGGCACCGGCGAGATGCGCACCGCCATCGACCGCCTGCGCGAGGCGCTCAGCGAGGGCGGCACCAGCAAGGGCGCTTCCACCGCCATGACGAGTCTGGCGGAAGCGATCCAGGGCCTGGTGCACCACATGCGCACTGAGCAGCAGATGATCCGCGACTGGGTCGACAGCCAGGCCGAGCAGCAGCGCGAGATCAAGCGGCTCTTGGAAATCATCGCCCGCGAGAAGGTGGAGCGGTAGCGGCGAAGCCGCGCAGATATTTTCCGCTCGTCCCCGCGAAAGCGGGGACTCAGGGCCAAGAACTGGATGCCCGCTTTCGCGGGCATGAGCGGGGGAATGCAAGATGCGCCTTGAGCGCGGGAGACGATAATGGCCCTAGCCCGCACGCGCCGCGGCGACAGCGGCATGAACTACTGGCCGGGCTTCGTCGACGCGCTGTCGACGTTGATCCTGAGCATCATTTTCATCCTGACCGTGTTCGTCGTGGTGCAATTCTATTTGCAGCAGGAAGTCGCCGGCAAAGACACCGCGCTGACCCGCCTCAACGCGCAGATCGCCCAGCTCACCGAGCTGTTGTCGATGGAGAAGACCGGCAAGGCCGACCTGGCGGACCAACTCGCGCAACTGCGCGCTTCGCTCGCCTCCGCCGAGGGCGACCGCGACAAGTATAAGGGCATCGCCGAGGGCGCCGGCGCCGGCGCTACCGCCGCGCAGGGCAAGGTCGTCGAACTCACCAGCCAGATCGAAGGCGAGAAGAAAATCACCTCCAAGGCGCTGGCGCAGGTCGAGATCCTCAATCAGCAAATCGCGGCGCTGCGCCGGCAGTTGGCCGCGATCGAGACCGCGCTCGACGCCTCCGAGAAGAAGGACAAGGAGTCGCAGAACAAGATCGCCGATCTCGGCCAGCGGCTCAATCTGGCGCTGGCGCAGAAGGTGCAGGAGCTGACGAAGTACCGCTCCGACTTCTTCGGCAAGCTGCGCCAGATTCTCGGCAATAGACCCGACGTGCGCGTGGTCGGCGACCGCTTCGTACTGCAATCGGAATTGTTCTTCGACACCGGCAAGGCCGACCTCAAGCCGGACGCACAAGCCGAGCTCGACAAAGTGGCGAGCGCGCTGGTCGAGCTGGAGAAGCAGATCCCGGCCGAAATCGCCTGGGTGCTGCGCGTCGACGGCCATACCGACGTGCGGCCGATCAGCGGCGGACAGTTCAAGTCGAACTGGGACCTGTCGGCGGCGCGCGCGATCGCGGTGGTGCAGTATCTCATCGGCAAGGGCGTGGCGCCGCAGCGGCTGGTCGCCGCCGGCTTCGGCGAATTCCAGCCGATCGACACCGGCACCACCGAGGACGCCTACCGCAAGAACCGCCGCATCGAGTTCAAGCTGACCGAGCGATAGCCATCACAATTGTCATGGCCGGGCTTGTCCCGGCCATCCCGCTTCGGTAGGCACGGACGTACCTCATGAATCGGGATCACCGGGTCGCGCCGCTTCGCGGCGGCCCGGTGATGACAAGCTGAGAATGTCACAAATCACCCTGCGCCCCTACGCCGCCGCCGACGAAGACGCGGCGATCGAACTGTGGCGGCGCACCTGGCAGAAGCACTATCCGCATCTCAATTTCAGCGAGCGCGTTCCCTGGTGGCGTGAGCGCTGGCGCAAGGAGCTGGTGCCGGTGGCACGCGTCGTGGTCGCGGAAGACAACGGCGTACTCATCGGCTTCGTCACCGTCGATCCGGAGACGATGTATCTCGATCAGATCGTCGTCGCGACCGAATATTGGGGCGGCAAGGTCGCGCTCATGCTGCTCGACGAGGCCAAGCGAATTTCGCCCAAGGGGCTCGAACTCCTGGTCAACAAGGACAACGCCCGCGCCATCCGCTTCTACGAGAAGCATGGCTTTAAATATGCCGGCGAGGACCAGAACCCGGTGTCGGGCAAGCCGGTGAACCGGATGACCTGGCGGGCGTAAACGCGGTGAGAGATCAGGAAGTGCCGGCCAACGATGCCGCCATGGCGGCGTCGAAGGATTTGGAATCCACCTTGAGATAGGCGAGCTTCTCCTCCGCGATCACGACGGCCACGGCCACGCCCGGCACCTGACGCAAGCGCGCGGCGAGGCTCTCAGGCTCGGCGGCTTGGCCGTCTCCGATGGGGAGCAGCCGTGTCGTCAGATAGCTCGGTTGCTTCATGGTGACCGCCGCCAGCAGCCAGAGCAACGCCAGCGCCGCCGTTAATGCAAAAACCGCGGCGGTGCCCCCCGTCTGATTGGCCCAGCCGCCGACGACGCCGCCGACGAAGATGCCGAGAAACTGCAAGCTCGAATAAAGCCCCATTGCCGTGCCCTTGGCATCGGGTGGCGCCACCTTGGTGATGAGCGAAGGCAGGCTCGCCTCCATCACGTTGAAGCCTGAGAAGAAGATCGTCAGCGCGGCCAGCAGCGCATACAGATTGTGCGCGCCGAAATAGAGCATCACCTGGCTGACCAGGAGCGCAACCACCGCGCACACGAACACGCCCTTCATGCGGCGGTACTTCTCGGCAACGATGATTGCCGGCACCATTACGGCAATCGAAATCAGCAGCACCGGCAGATAGATCATCCAATCGTTATGGGTCGCGATGGCAAGCGTGCCACGCAACAGGCCGGGCACCACCAGGAAGCTCGCCGTCAGCATGGCGTGCAGTGCAAAGATGCCGACATCAAGCCGCAACAGCTCGCCGTTCCACAAGACCGCACCAATCAATGCCGGCACCGCCTCGGCATCGCGATGCACGCGCACGAGGCGCGGCTTCGGCACGACGAATTCGGTGATCGCGATGCCGACCAAAGCCAGTCCCACCATCAGCCAGAAAATGCCCTGAACGCCGATAAATGTCGCGAGGATCGGGCCGGTCACCAGCGCGACCATGAAGGAACCGCCGATGGTGATGCCGACGGTGGCCATCGCCTTGGTGCGGTTCTCCTCCGAGGTCAGATCGGCCACCAGCGCCAGAATCACGGAGCCGACGGCACCTGAGCCCTGCAGCACGCGGCCTAAGATGACGCCGCCGATCGAGGTGGAGAGCGCCGCTACGGCGCTGCCGATCGCGAACAGGATGAGGCCGGCGATGATCATGGGCTTGCGTCCGAACTTGTCGGACAGCAGACCGAACGGGATCTGCAGAAGCCCCTGGCTCAGTCCGTAAATACCGAGCGCCTCGCCGACCAGGTAGGGCGTCGAACCCGAAAGACCCTGGGCATAAGCGGCAAACACCGGATAGATCATGAACAGGCCGAGAAGCCTGACGGAAAAGACGGCCGCGAGAGACGTGGCAGCCCGGAATTCCTGTCTTTCCATCGTATCTATTCCCGACCCTTGAATGATGCTGGAAGCTCTTGGCCAAGTTTAAGGCGCAATTGCGAAAGGCCGCCGCGCTTGGGGTCGACGGCCTCGGAGTACCGCTTTGCCGGCCTTCTCCAGGCCTGCAAAGAGCCCGCACCATGCCCTGCGGCCTTGATCTTGGTCAATCGCGGCGGCTTGCCGCTGGCGTCCGGGTCCTGTATAGACCCGCCAAATTCAGCCCCATTTCGGCGCGCGCGCAACGGAACCAGACCGATGAAGCAAGATATCCATCCCGGCTACCACACCATCAAGGTTGTGATGACCGACGGTAGCGAATTCACCACCCGCTCCACCTGGGGCAAGGAAGGCGATGTCATGCATCTCGACATCGACCCGAAGTCGCACCCGGCCTGGACCGGCGGCCAGCAGCAGCTGCTCGACCGCGGCGGCCGGCTGTCGCGCTTCCAGAAGAAGTTCTCGGGCTTCCTGAAGACCGAAGAAAAGAAGTAAGCCGCCAGGCTTTCGCCGGCGACGAAAAAGCCCCGGCTTACCGGGGCTTTTAATTTGACCAAAAGGCCCAGATATTTTCTTGGTTAAATGCTTTCCGCGCCGAAAGCCGCCTTCAGCAGGCCGAGCTGGCGCTCGACCGGATTGACCATCGCGACACGGTCGGGACCGTCCGGATTGTGGATGGTGGCGTCGAGCCGGCGCACTTTGCCGTGCAGCTTGTGCGAACGCTCGATCAACTCGCGCAGCGTCGCGGGCAGCAATTCAATATTGTCCGGATCGTGATAGTCGGCGGCGGATAGCTTGACCTTGGCCTTTTCCTTGTTGGCCTGGGCGAGCGACATCTCGCCTTCCTTCACCGCGCGATGCAGCAGCAGCCAGGATGCAAGCTGCATCAGCCGCGTGGTGAGCCGCATGCTTTCGGTGGCATAGGCGAGCGCGGCGGCGCGCTCGAGCTTTTTGGATTCCTGCCGGCCGGGACCGTCGAGATAAGTCGCGGTCTGTTCCACCAGCGCCATGCCGTCGCGGAACAGATCGGCAAAGACTTGCGAATTGGCGAGCCGCGCGCCGAACGATACCGGCTGCAATTCGTTGAACGACTTTTCACCCATACGCTTACGCCTTACCCATGCACCAGGACTGTTACGCGCCCCGTGTCTACATAAGCATCGCTCGCTGCGGCCCGTCCTGTCCAGACCGCAGGTTAACAAAGTTTAAAACATAGTTGCCGCGCAGGCTTAATCGCGCGTCGCAGCGGCTGATTCTGTGCCGGAATGGGACAAAAAAGAGCCGCCGTCGCCGGCGGCTCGAAGTTGATAACAGGGAGGCGTCAAACAGAGTGGACAGGAGCCACTCAATGTCCACGAAGATGGACGATCATAGTAATGATCTAGAAGGCTTAACGACACATTAAGCGTTTGCGTCCAATGCCGGATTTTTACGCCGCGGCGCACGCAAATGGTGCGCGCTTACCGTTTGAAAAACTGATTGGCCGCCGAGCGCGACGCGCGCTTGCTCGCCATGTCCGCCTCCAGCCGCGCGATCTCGTCGTGCATGAGCTGAACGCGTGCGGCGAGTTCCTCCACCGACAGCAAGCTCAAGTCCTGCCCGATCTCGTGCGCGATCTTTTTCTTCGGCTTGTCGTCGTCGTCGATGGCGGCCATGGCAATGCTCCGTTGACCGGAATCTAGCCGCGCCAAAGCGGGTTGTCACATTGCCACCGCCCGCCTAAACAGGCGCCCTGCCCCTAGAGAGCCGAGGAATCCATGACCGCACTCCCCAGCCGCATGACCGCGATCGGCATCAAAACCCCCGGCGGACCCGAAGCGCTGGTGCCGGAAGAGCGTCCCGTCCCCACGCCCGGCGGCGGCGAAATTCTGGTGAAGGTTGCGGCCGCCGGCGTCAACCGGCCCGACGTGATGCAGCGCAAGGGGCTTTACCCGCCGCCGCCCGGCGCGCCGGATATTCCGGGCCTGGAGATCGCCGGCGAAGTCGTCGCCCTCGGCCACGACGTCAAACGCTGGAAGACCGGCGACCGCGTGATGGCGCTGGTCTCCGGCGGCGGCTATGCCGAATATTGCCTCGCGCACGGCAGCCACGCGCTGCCGATCAGCGGCTTGGCGATGGTCGATGGCGCGGCGATCCCGGAGACCTTCTTCACCGTCTGGCACAACATGGTCGAGCGCGGCGGGCTGAAATCCGGCGAGACCTTTCTGGTGCATGGCGGTACTTCAGGGATCGGCACCACCGCGATCCAACTCGCCAAGGCGCTTGGCGCGCGCGTCATCGCCACCGCCGGCACGGCGGAAAAATGCGACGCCTGCCGCAAGCTCGGCGCCGACGTCGCCGTTAACTATAAAACCGAGGACTTCGTCGCCGCCACCAAGGCGGCCACCGGCGACAAGGGCGCCGACGTTATACTCGACATGGTCGGCGGCGATTACATCGCGCGCAATTACGAAGCCGCCGCCGTCGAGGGACGCATCGTGCAGATCGCGTTCCAGGGTTCACCGAAGGCGACGGTCAATTTCATGCGCCTGATGCTCAAGCGGCTGCATCACACCGGTTCGACCCTGCGTTCGCGCTCGGTCGCCGACAAGGGCGCCATCCGCGACGCGGTCGAGAACAACGTGCTGCCGCTGATCACCGCGGGCCGCATCAAGCCGGTGATCTTCAAGACCTTCCCGATGGCCGAGGCGGCCGCCGCCCATGCGCTGATGGAAAGCAGCACACACATCGGCAAGATCGTACTAACCCTTTGAAAGAGCTATTGAACTCTTGCGTGCGCGAGGCGGAGCCGCTACTCCTAGTAAGCACGCAAAGAGCGTCTGGGCCGCGAAATCGGCGCATTGTGAAAGCAAAATTGGACTGGGGGAATTTGTTTGCAGAATTTCGCCGTCGACGGGGCCGGATAAGCAGCATGACGGGCACCGCCGCGGTTGGGGGCTTGGGATTGATCGTGAAGCGTTGCGTGATGGCCACCGTGCTCGCGCTCGCCGCCACGCTGTTGGCGGCGCAGCCGTCGCGCGCCGTGGAAGCGGTGAATGTGCGCGTCGGCGCCGCCGCCATCGATCTCACCGCCGCCACCGACGTGCAGAAAGCCGACGGCGACCGCATCCAGGTATCCACCGCGCCCGGCCCGGATGGCATCGTCCGCCGCATCGAAGTGCGCGCGCGCGAAGCCAACACCAATTGGGCGGTGTTCGCCCTCACCAACAATTCCGATGAGCAGATCGACCGGCTGATCGTCGTACCGCACTACCGCATGGTCGGCTCCGGCCTGTTCTGGCCCGACTTAGGGCTGTCGCGCGTCGCTGCCATCACGCCGAGTTCAGGCGATCGTCCGGTGCGGCAGGAGAACACGACCGCGGATATCTTCCGCGTCACGCTCGATCCCGGCACCGTCATCACGTTCGTCGCCGAACTGCGCACCGACAAGCTGCCGCAGATCTATCTGTGGGAGCCCGACGCCTATAAGGACAAGGTCAATTCCTTCACGCTCTATTACGGCATCGTCATCGGCATCGCCGGCCTCTTGGCGCTGTTCCTCACCATCCTGTTCGTGGTGAAAGGCTCGGTGATGTTCCCGGCCGCCGCCGCGCTCGGCTGGGCGGTGCTGATCTATATCGGCATCGATTTCGGATTCTGGGGCAAGGTGTTCGACATGTCGGCCGGCGCCGAGCGCGTCTGGCGCGCCTGCGGCGAGGCGATCCTGTCGGCGACGCTCTTGGTATTCCTGTTCGCCTACCTCAATCTGTCGCGCTGGCACGTGCGCTATGCCCATATCACCATCGCCTGGCTGGCGGCGCTCGCCGCCCTGGTCGCGGTGGCGGTGTTCGATCCCGCCGTTGCTTCCGGCATCGCGCGCATGTCGCTCGCCGGCATCGCGGTGTTCGGGCTGGCGCTGGTGATCTATCTCTCTACCCACGGCTACGACCGCGCGGTGCTGCTGATCCCGACCTGGCTCTTGCTCGTCGTCTGGACGGCGGCGGCGGGACTTGCCGTCACCGGCGTCGTCACCAACGACATCATCGGCCCGGCTTTGCTCGGCGGCCTGGTGCTGATCGTGATGCTGATCGGCTTCACCGTGATGCAGCATGCCTTCGCCGGCGGCATCACCCACGGCATTGTCTCCGACGTCGAAAGACGTGCGCTCGCACTGACGGGCGCCGGCGATCTGATCTGGGACTGGGATGTCTCCGCCGACAAGGTCTACACCAGCCCGGAAACCGAACAGTTGCTCGGCCTCAAGCGCGGCACGCTGGAAGGGCCGGCCGCCGCCTGGCTCGAGGTGCTGCATCCGCTCGACCGCGACCGCTTCCGCGCCTCGCTCGACTCGGCGGTGGAGCAGCGGCGCGGACGCCTCAACCAGGATTTCCGCCTGCGCGCGGGCGACGGCCATTATTTGTCGTTTTCGCTAAAGGCGCGCCCCGTGGTCGGCTCCGACGGCGAAGTAGTGCGCCTGGTCGGAACGCTCACCGACGTGACCGATTTCAAAAAGGCCGAGGAACGGCTGCTGTTCGACGCGGTGCATGACAATCTCACCGGCCTGCCAAATCGCGAACTGTTCATCGACCGCATGGAGGCGGCCTTCGGCTACGCCCGCTCCGATCCGCAGGTCAGGCCGTCGGTGCTGGTGATCGATCTCGACCGCTTCAAGCAGGTCAATGATTCGGTCGGCATTTCCATCGGCGACTCTGTGTTGCTCACCATCGCGCGCCGGCTCGCCCGTCTGCTCAAGCCGCAGGACACGCTGGCGCGGCTGGCCGGCGACCAGTTCGCCTTGATCCTGCTGTCCGAGCGAGAGCCCTCGCGCATCGTGGCCTTTGCCGAGACCATGCGTCGCACCTTGCGCGCGCCGATCGGTTTCAACGACCGCGAGATTTTCATCACCGCCTCGATCGGGCTGGCGCTCGCCGAAAACCAAGCGCGCAACACCGAAGAAGTCCTCAAGGACGCCGAACTCGCGATGTATCACGCCAAAAGGATCGGCGGCGACCGCATCGAGATCTTCAAGCCGGCCATGCGCTCGCGCAAGACCGACCGGCTGACCATGGAATCGGAACTGCGCCGCGCCATCGAGCGCGAGGAGATCAAGGTGTTGTACCAGCCGATCGTGCGGCTGGAGGATCGGGCCATTGCCGGCTTCGAGGCGCTGGCGCGCTGGGATCATCCCAAGCTCGGCCGCCTGTCGCCGTCCGAATTCATCACCACCGCCGAGGAAATCGGCCTGATCTCCGACCTCGGCCTGTTCGTGCTCGAACGCACGGCCCGCCAGCTCGCCATCTGGCAGGGCGCCAACCGCACGCGCGAACCGATCTTCGCCAGCGTCAACGTGTCGTCGCGGCAATTGCTGCGCCACGATCTGATCCAGGACCTGCGCGGCGTGCTGTCGCGCACGGCGCTGGCGCGCGGCACCTTCAAGCTGGAAATCACCGAATCGCTGGTGATGGAAAATCCCGAGCACGCCGCGCAGATGCTCACGCGCATCAAGGAACTCGGCGTCGGGCTGTCGCTGGACGATTTCGGCACCGGGCATTCCTCGCTCGCCTATCTGCAGCGCTTCCCGTTCGACACTATCAAGATCGACCAGTCATTCGTGCGCACGACCACGCGCGGCACGCGGCCGGTGATCCTGCGCTCGATCATCGCGCTCGCGCACGATCTCGGCATGGACGTGGTGGCGGAAGGCGCGGAGACCGACTCGGACGCGGTCGAGCTCTACCAGATGGGCTGCGAATACGCGCAGGGCTTCGCCTTCGGCGAGCCGATGAGCCCGCAGGCGGCCGGCGGCATGCTCAGCAACGAAAAACTCGAAGTCGCGCGGTGACGCGGACTTGTCCCGGGCGCAGCGTAGCGTAAGCAACGCGAGCGGTGCGCTGCAGACCCGGGACCTTTACAAACGCTGAACTTGGAACGGCCCCGGGTCAGCGGCGCAGCACTCGCTACGCTACGTGCTGCACCGCATCCGGGGCACGCCGGCCTTCAAGCATGTCCCAACTCGCTCGACAGCTGACCCAGATCTATGCCGATCTTGCGCAGCGCCTTCTGGTATTTGCCGTCGGTGTCGGTGCCGAAGATCAATTCGGGATCGGCGGCGCAATGCAGCCAGCCGTTCTGCTGGATTTCGTTTTCCAATTGCCCGGGCGCCCAGCCGGCATAGCCGAGCGCGAGAATGGCGCTCTCCGGCCCATCGCCGCGCGCGATCGCCTTGAGGATGTCGAGCGTGGCGGTCAGGCAGATACCCTCATCGATCGGCAGCGTCGAATTCTCGATGAAGAAATCGGCCGAATGCAGCACGAAGCCGCGCCCGGTTTCCACCGGTCCGCCCTTGAGCACTTTGACCTCTTCGGCGTGCCCCGGCAGTTCGATGCGCTCGGCCGCCGGGATCACCTCGAGCTGCACCAAGAGATCGGGAAATTTGATGTTGCCGGCCGGCTGGTTGACGACGATGCCCATGGCGCCTTCGCTAGAGTGCGCGCAAACATAGATTACCGCACGCGCGAATCGCTCGTCGCTCATCGCCGGCATCGCGATCAGCATTTGACCGTCGAGATAACCGCGCGCGGTGGTCTGGTCGGGCGACTTGCGTGGTAGTTTCATGCGAAAAGGTTACTCCAATCGATCCGCTTTTGGAAATGATGCCGGTTGCGGAAAATTCAATCACCCACCGTCACATTCAACCTAATAATTGTGGCAAAATCGCTGCCCTGCCCGCAGCTTGTTCACCCCCTGCTCACAATGAATTCAGTGGCGAAATACGCGTTAACCGATTAGATCGAGCGTCATGGAAAAACTTAACAACCGTATCGGCGTGAGCTTGGCGGCCTGCGGCATTGCCCTGCTGTTCGGCGCCCCGGCGCGCGCCGCCGACGCCTCGCCTTGGGTCGAAGATAACTATTCGGGCATCCGGCTGATCGCGGGCGCCAACAAAAGCGGCGCAGAGAGTCTTAGCGCCGGTATCGAAATCAAGTTGTTGCCGGGCTGGCATACTTATTGGCGCTATCCCGGCGACTCGGGCGTGCCGCCGCGGTTCAGTTTTCCCGGCTCGGATAATCTGGCCGCCGCGAAGGTGTTGTTTCCGGCGCCGCATGCCTTCACCGACGAGGCCGGCACCACCATCGGTTACAAAGGCAACGTCATCTTCCCGTTGCGCGTCTTCCCGCGCGACAAGGGCAAGCCGGTCACGCTGCGCGCCAAGATCGATTATGCGGTCTGCGAAAAGCTGTGCGTGCCGGTCGAAGCCAAGGTCGAATTGACGATTCCGCCCAACGGCGGTGCGGACAATGCCGCGCTGGCGGCGGCCGAAGCGCGCGTGCCGCAGCCGGTTTCCGCCGCCGCAGCCGGCCTCACCGCAAAGCGCGCCAATGACGACAAGCGCAAGCCGCTGGTCTTCGTCGATCTCGCCGCGCCCACCGGCCAGCCGGTTGAACTTTTTGTCGAGGGACCGACGGCGGAATGGTCCTTGCCCATCCCCAAGCCCGCGCAGGGCGCGCCGCCCGGACACCAGCATTTCGGCTTCGAACTCGATGGACTGCCGCCCGGCGTCGATCCCAAGGCGCCGTTTGAACTCACCTTCACCATCGTGCAGGGCGATCGCGCCACCGAAGTGAAAACCCATCTCGACTAAGCGGGTGCCGGCGCGCTAGCTTGCCCCCCATAAAATCAGGAGAGAACACCCATGCCTATCAAAGCCGGCGATAAATTGCCCAATGCCACGTTCCGCGTGATGACCGCGGAAGGTCCCAAGCCGAAGACCACCGACGACATTTTCAAGGGCAAGAAAGTCGCCCTGTTCGCCGTGCCCGGCGCGTTTACGCCGACCTGCAACAACCTGCACATCCCGAGCTTCCTGAACAACGTCGACGCGTTCAAAGCGAAGGGTGTCGACACCATCGCGGTGACCGGCGTCAACGATGTATTCGTCATGGAAGCCTGGAAGAAGTCGACCGGCGCTACCGGCAAGATCGATTTCCTCGCCGACGGCAACGGCGAATTCGCCAAGGCCATCGATATGGCCTTCGACGGCTCCGGCAACGGGCTGGGCACGCGCTCGAAGCGCTATTCGATGCTGGTGGACGACGGCGTGGTCAAAAAGCTCAACATCGAAGACGCGCCCGGCAAGTGCGACATCTCGGGTGGCCAGGCGCTGCTCGCGCAGGTTTGATCTTGTCATTCCGGGGCGCGCCGCAGGCGCGAACCCGGAATCCAGGGCAATAAACCACAGAGATTGTGACTCTGGATTCCGGGCTCGCCGCTTCGCGGCGCCCCGGAATGATTACGGATGCTTCATCGCTCCGACCGCGCCGGCGCGCGCCGCGACCAGACCGTCGCGCGCCAACTGATCGGCGCGTTCGTTCATGGCGTGGCCGGCGTGCCCCTTCACCCAGTGCCAATGCACCTGATGGTGCGCGAGCGTCTCGTCGAGCCGCTTCCATAGGTCGACGTTCTTGACCGGCTTCTTGTCGGCGGTGCGCCAGCCGTTCTTCTTCCAGCCGTGAATCCAGGTGGTAATGCCGTTCCTCAGGTATTCGCTGTCGGTGTGCAGGTCGACATGGCAGGGCCGCTTGAGCGCCTCCAGCGCGGTGATCGCCGCCATCAATTCCATGCGGTTGTTGGTAGTGTGCGGCTCGCCGCCGTTCAATTCCTTCTCGCGGTCGCCGAAAGAGAGGATCGCGCCCCAGCCGCCCGGCCCCGGATTGCCCGAGCAGGCGCCATCGGTATGGATGACGACGCGTTGATCCGTCACGGTTCGATGCCGTAGTCGCTCACGCTCTTCACCGACTGGTGGAAGCGCAGCTTGCGGAAATATTCCAGCGGGTCTTTCGGCTTGACCAACGCGCCGTCCGGCACCGCCAGCCAATCCACCAGCCTGGTGAGCAGGAAGCGCGTAGCCGCGCCGCGCGCCAGCACCGGCAGCGCCGCGCGTTCGGCCGCCGAAAGCGCGCGCAAACTTGCGTAGGATCGCAGCAGCGCGCGGCCCTTGGTGACGTTGTAGGAATGATCCGGCTCGAAGCACCAGGCGTTGAGACAGACCGCGACGTCATAAGCGAGCGTGTCGGTGCAGGCGAAATAGAAATCAATCAGCCCGGACAGCCTGTCGCCCAGGAAGAACACGTTGTCGGGGAACAGATCGGCGTGGATGACGCCCTCGGGCAGATCGCGCGGCCAGGAATTCTCGAGCGCGTCGAGTTCCTTGGCGATTTCCGCGCACAGGCCGGGCCGCACGCTGTCGCCGCGCGCCTTGGCGTGCTCGTAGAGCCCGCGCCAGCTTTCGATTCCCAGCGCGTTCGGCCGCTTGCCCGGAAAATCCTTGCCGGCAAGATGCAGGCCGGCCAGCGCCTCGCCCACCGCCGCGCAATGGCCGGCATTCGGACGGCGGATCCATAGCCCGTCGAGAAAGGTGACGATCGCCGCCGGCCGGCCGGACAGCGTGCCGAGCATGCCGCCCTGCTTGTTCTTGACCGGCTGCGGACAGGTGATGCCGCGTGCCGCGAGATGCTCCATCAACGCCAGAAAGAACGGCAGGTCGCCCGCCGCCACGCGCTTTTCGTACAGCGTGAGGATGAAGTTGCCGGCGCTGGTGTGCACCAGGAAATTGGAATTCTCCACGCCTTCGGCGATGCCTTTGTAGGAAAGCAGCGCGCCGATCTCGTAACGGCTGAGAAATTCGGTGAGTTCGTCGGCGGTGACGTCGGTATAGACGGCCATGGAAGGCTCACTCCGCCGCCTGGGTCTCGCGCAGCGGGCGGGGCAGCGGAAAGAACATGTCTTCCTCGGCGGCGGTGATGGTCTCGATGGTCAAGGCATAACGCTGCGCAAAGGCGCCGATGATCTCCTCGACCAAGACTTCGGGCGCCGAAGCGCCGGCGGTAATGCCGAGCCGTCCGATGGCGCCGAACTCATTCCAATCGATATCGGCGGCGCGTTGCACCAGCGCCGAACGCGCACAGCCGGCGCGCTTGGCCACTTCCTTGAGCCGCTGCGAATTGGACGAATTCGGCGCGCCGACCACTATCATGGCGTCGACCATGGGCGCCACGCATTTGACCGCTTCTTGCCGGTTGGTGGTGGCGTAGCAGATATCGTCCTTGTGCGGTCCGGCGATGCCCGGAAAGCGCGCCTTGAGCACCTCGACGATCTCCGCGGTGTCCTGCACCGACAAGGTCGTCTGCGTCACGTAAGCGAGATTGCCGGCGTCGCGCGGGATGAAACTCTTGGCGTCTTCCACGCTTTCGATCAGCGTCACCGCGCCCGCCGGCAACTGGCCGAGCGTGCCGATCATCTCCGGATGGCCGGCGTGCCCGATCAGCACGATCTCGCGGCCGCGGCGGTGATGGATATCCACCTCGCGATGCACCTTGGTCACCAGCGGGCAGGTGGCGTCGAGCACGAGCAGATGGCGGCGTTCCGCCTCGGCGGGAACGCTGCGCGCCACGCCATGGGCTGAGAAGATCACCGGGGCGCCGGTATCGGGAACTTCGTCGAGTTCCTCGACGAAAATCGCGCCCTTGGCGCGCAGGCTTTCGACCACATAGCGGTTATGCACGATTTCGTGACGGACATAGACCGGCGGCCCGTAAATCGCGAGCGCGCGCTCCACCGATTCGATGGCGCGCACCACGCCGGCGCAGAATCCGCGCGGCGAGCACAGCAGCACCTTGAGTGCGGGCTTTTCCAACCTGTTCACCACGATGTCCCAGAAATCGCGCCGATTTTTCGCGAATTTCAAGTCCTCGACATGGGCCGCGCCGCCCCACCCTGTCAAGACGGCATAGTTGCACGGGCGCGACCGAGCCCCTATATTCCGGCCACTTTCCGATCATCACCGATGATCTGGTGCTTCGCCCGAAGGGCGGGCGGAGCGTAGAGGAGATTTGCCATGGCCACAGCCGCACCCTTGATGCCGAAGGCGACCGCCGTCTGGCTGTTGGACAATACCGCCCTGTCGTTCGACCAGATCGCCGACTTCTGCAAGCTGCACCCGCTGGAGGTAAAAGCCATCGCCGACGGCGACTCGGCGCAGGGCATCAAAGGCCTCGATCCAATCCAGACCGGGCAGCTCACGCGCGAACAGATCACCGCGGCGGAGGCTGATCCCAATATCGTTCTCAAGCTGACCGAGCAGAAGGTCTCCGTGCCGCAGCCCGAGCGCGGCGGCAAGAAAGGCCCGCGCTACACGCCGGTGTCGCGCCGGCAGGACCGGCCGAACGCCATCCTGTGGCTGGTGCGCAATCATCCCGAGCTCAAGGATTCGGCCATCATGCGATTGGTGGGCACCACAAAGTCGACGATTTCGGCGATCCGCGACCGCACCCATTGGAATGCCGCCGCGCTCGCGCCCATGGACCCGGTGACGCTCGGCCTGTGCTCGCAAACCGACCTCGATTTCGAGGTCAACCGCGCCAACAAGGAAAAGCCGGCGCCGATGGAATCGGGTGCGACATTGCTGCCCGCCGCCGAAACCACCGCGCGCAAGGAGGCGGAAGTCGCCGCCGCCGCCGCGGAAGCCGAAAACCAGCCGGGCGGCAGCGACCTCAACGTCAGCGCCGTGTTCGCCAAGCTCAAGCAGTTGGGCGGCAAGAAGGAAGAAGACGAGTAGGCGTTCGTCAATCTCTGGGCCGTCATTGCCGGGCTTGACCCGGCAATCCATGAGGCCGCCCAACGAGCAAAGCTTTACGTAAGTCTTCTATTCGCGACGATTCATCGTGGATGCCCGGGTCAAGCCCGGGCATGACGCAGAGTGTACGGAAACGTTCGCGCAAGTAAACTCAATACCCCCGCTTCCCCTCCACCGCCGCGATATAGCGCTCAACCGACTTTTCCAGCACCAGCTTGGCGCCTTTCGGAATCACGCGGTCAAAATAATGGCCGTAGAGCGTGTCGAATGAAAACGGCGCCATGGCCTTGCCGATATGCGCGACTTCGCGCGCCGACAGTGGAATGAAATTCGGATAGCTGCGCATGAAGGAAAGCCACTTGCGGTCAGTGGCGACGGTGAGGATGTCGCCGGAGCAGACAATACCACTCTCTTGGCCACGCCCATTCGCGCCGACATTCTTTTTTTCTTGCCAGTGCAGCACCGTGCCGCCTTCGAAGTGGCCGCCGCAGCGAACAAGCGTGACGCCGTCCCACAATTTGAAGGTGTCGCCCTCCCACAGGTAAATCGCCGGATCCGGCCGCATGATCCATTGCCGGTCGGCGGCGTTGAGATGGATGTGGCAATCGAACGCTCGCGCCCATTCCACCATCGTAGTGTAGAAATGCGGATGCGAAATGGCGATCGCCTGGATGCCGCCGAGACCCTTGATCGCGCTCACGGTCGCCGCATCGAGCGTCGCGACGCAATCCCACAACACATTGCCGCCGGACGTGCGCAGCAAAAGCGCGCGCTGGCCGATCGCGAAGCCGGCGCCGATGCCGGTGATGCCCGGCTCGTATTCGCGCATGCTGTTCATGTGGCTTTGCGCCAGCGCCTCCAGCGTCGTCCACGTCTGCCCGCGCGGTGGCACGTATTGCCGTTCCTCCTCGCAGATCAGGCATTGCGCCGGCGGCTTCTCGCTTTCGGCATATTGCATGCCGCAGGCGGTGCAGATGAAGAAGGGCATGAGGTATCCTTGGGCATTTATTATTGTGCGGTGATTGTCGTTGTTCGGAGGATATTTGCAAAGCGCTTCTGGACTGTCCCCACGCAGGCGGGGACCCAGTAATCACGGCGGCGTCGGAGTGTACTGGATGCCCGCCTTCGCGGGCATTACAGGAGATGGCCGCGGTTCGCGCATCACCCTCTCCTTTCAGGGGAGGGATAAGAAAGCGCGCAAGCGCCATCCCCCGTATTTCTTGTACGAGTTCAGCGCGACAGGACCGGTTGTTGGCACAACGGAACCCAGCGGCTACCCATGCGTTATAACCAGACACACAACACGCAGAACGCGAACGATCGGAGTGTCAAATGGATGACAGAATCCGTATCGGGATCGCGTGGGTGCTCACTTTCACCTTATGCGCCGTCCTAATCTCCACCGTTTAGTGGAACCAACACTGGGGATTTTCCCCATCGGCAGATAGCAGGAGGCCGTTCCATGGCCGATGACCGCGCCGTGCTGCACAAGGATAAGCAGAAAGAATTGGCGGGACTCAAAAATCTGGCAATCGCCGCACTTGAAAATCGCGGCTATGAGGTTCGCGGGAAAACGACGAGCCAAATTAGACAAATACTCAGGCGGCATCCCACCAAGCCGCCGACAATCGTTAAAGAGACCGCCTCGGCTGGCGGCCCCCTCCATTTCTAGCGCCGTAACGCTTTCGGGCCGTGCGGCCGTTTGAATCTAACAACTATTCTTGGCGCTGGCAGCCGCGCGCGAACGGCTGCATATTGGCAAACATGAGCAAATCGCCCCGCGTCACCTTTCACCCCAAGCGCATCGCCGAAGGCGACTGGCAAATCGAGGCGCACTGCCCCGGCGCTGACGTCCGGTATATTACAGGCCTTACGAGCAAGGCCGACATCGACGACTGGATGCAGGGAGACCGCAAGATCGCTTGGCTCCGGTCGCAAGGTTATGCGAAATAACCGACGACCCAAGTCGCGTTCGCTCAGCCGTCATTGCCTGGCCAAAGCCGCCAAGCGCCGGCTTCGCGCCTGGCGCCCCGGCAATTCACGAAGCCCTTGCAGGGCGGCCTAGCCGGCAGGCGTAACCTGCCGGCCGCCCCGATCTAGCCGCACGCTTAGGCGGCGCGCGCCATGCGCGCGACCGGCTTGCGCGCCGGCGCCTCGACCGGCACGCACGAGCGGCGCGCTTCGATCTCGGCCATGCGCAGGATGTAGACGAGCGAACGCAGCCCCAGGCCGGCGGCGATGTCGGCGAGCTCGGCGGCGGTGTCGGCGATGTGGTCGATGGCGGCGTGATTTTGATTGTTACGCATACGTGGCCCCTCTGGATGAAACGAAAAAATTAGAATTTGGAACCGCGCTGAATGCAATCATCCGTAGAGTGATACCGCTTCACAACGTGGTGATTTTAGTTCGATTCAATTGCGGCGAATGGCGCAGCGGCGGCTTCGAACATTGCCAAGCCTGATGCGGCATAGATAAAGGTTATTCACAATTCGCTCCGCACTCGGCAAAGTCCCCTTGTCATAAGGGGGCGACATGGAGCGCAAAGCTTGGATGGAGCGCAAAGCCTGGACGCCGCTAGGGCTCGCGGTACTGACTGCGGCCCTCATCGGAATCATGTTCTGGCAGGGGGCGCTGGCCGAATGGTGGCGCATCCCGGACGGCAAGCGTGACGGGCTTGAGCTGATCGGCCCGGTGCTCGCCACCGCCTATCTCGTCGTGCTGGTGCTGCCGACGCTGGTGCTTGATCTCATCGGCCGCTGGCTCGTGTTCGCGGCAATCCTAGGCGTCGCCGTTGTCGTGCTGGCGGGCGATACGCTTTGGCACTGGCTGCCATGGTGGTGAGTAGCCGGCGGATGACGCTTCGCTCGTCAGCAAGTCCGGCGGCCGCGCGGCGCTGGATGCCAGCGCGAGGCGGTTACCGCGGCTATCGGGATATTGCCGCCGCGCTCCCAAACCGTTGCGCGCCGGCGCGCCGGTCGCCTGCGGCGGTGAACCAGCAGCCAAAGGCCGATCGCCACGCCGAAGGCGGCCCCGGATCCGGCGATCATGGGGCGTAAAATGTCATCCTGGCGTGCTCCGTCGGCCGCCAACGGCGGCCAGCAACAACGTGACAGCAAATCTTCGGGGCTGCCGGGCGCAGCGTCCGGCGCGCCGATTGTGACATCTTCTTCCCGCGCGGGCGGCGGCGCTTCGGCTAGTTGCGCCGGCGCCGACAGATCGTCTGCCGCCGCGTTCAGCACGGGCCAGGACAGTCCCTGGCGCTGATCGTCGCTGACGAAAGGAACCGGCGGGATGACGATCGGCGCGCTCGGCCGCTCGGCGAGCGCTTCGCTTAGCTTCATTACGGGCGGCTGGTTCGGCGCGGCGGCTGCCGCCGGCTTGGCCGCAGCGGCGGTCGCGCTTGCATTCGCCGCCGGCGTTTGGCTGCGGCGTTGCGCGCTGTTGTCCCAGCAATGTTGCCGGCCGTGCCAGTAGATGTGGTCGTGCGGAAAGGCTTTGCGCGCCTCCTCCAGCGTCATGCAGCTCGGCGAGCCGGCGGCCGGCGCCGCAAACGTACCGATCACTGCAAGGATGACGGGGATTGCGGCGATGACGATGCCACCGATGAAATTCGACATGGACGAACCCTCCCTTGTCGATTGCCGTTGCAGAAGCCGCGCATGCGCCTAGCGGGGACAAAAATTTTGTCCGGGATAGGGCATCGCGCGCTCGCGGCGACGCAAAGGCGGCAGAAATATCCGTTGCAAATGCGAGCGTTACGGCAAGCCGCATTAACGCCGCCAGAAAGCCATTAGATGGCCGCGCGCGCGCCGCCTCGACCATAATTTTGGAACCCGGCGCGCGGACGGAGCGGCGTTCTTGCGCAGGCGTACGTGATCGAGAAGGCGGAGCGCTCGCATGGCCGGGCTTGTCCCAGCCATCCCGCTTAGGAGCGCAGTGCCCGCGAAAGCAGGATCACCGGATCACGGCGCTTCCGCGCCGGCCTAATGCCTCTAGTACAGATGCGGCAGCTCGATGCCGAACGCGCTTCGGAAAACGGCGACGACGATGTTGTAGAGAAACAGCAGGATCGTTGCGGCAATGCTCACGGCGACGACGACGCCGACCATCAGGAAGATGCCAATTCCAACGATTGCGACGGGATTCCTGTTGGCCATCGCGCCACTATGCAGGCGTTCGCGCGCTGCCGCCAGGGCCGGCCCGTGCGCGCCTGCTTCGCCGATAAAATCATCAAACAGCCAATGCAGCGCGCGCCGGGCTTGCCCGGTTCGCGCCAAGGCAAGACTCATCGCCCCTATACTTTGCGGCGCGGGGGCGCCGACCGGATGTCGGGCTTGCCCGATATCCGGCACTCAAGAACCCTTCCTTGCCCCGCGCTGCGGGGCCTTGCCTGTTCCCTCGCCCGAAAGCGACGGGAATGGAGCGCCGAGCGGCGCACCATCGGTCGTTCCGCCTTGCGGCGGGCGCGCGCTTTGCGAAGCGCGCTCACCACTCGGCGCTCCATCGCGGCGATTTCTGCTCCCGGGGTCCGCGTTTCCTGGGACGAGGCATTTGCGCCAGTCCCAGTCCAGCAGGCTCCCTGCGGAGGGGTCATAGTGCCCCCCGATCGGGTCCCCGGGCCTCCCGAGTGCGTGCTTGCGAAGCACGCCCGCGGGCGCCGCACCTGCCCCACTTCAAGAACGCCTCTAGAAGCGCCCCTCATGAGCAGGTGATAGGAATATAAGCATAGGACAAAAGGCCTGTCAAGCGGCAATCTTGCACTTCGGTGGCGCCGGTCAATTCATGGGGCCGCCAGACCCAGCGGGCGCAACGCTTCCAATTTTTGGAAATTCGTGCTAGAGTGAATTGATGATCGTGATCGGCACGTCGCTGGTGGAGCAATATCTCGCGGCCCGTGCCGGACACAAGCGCATCAAGGCGGCGCGGGCGCAATACGACGTCTGGCTGGCGATCGCGAGCCAAGCGCATTGGCGGACGCCCGAAGAAGTAAAGCGCTCGCATCCGAAGGCGAGCATCCTCAAGGGTGGCCGTGCGGTGTTCAACATCAAGGGCAACGATTTCCGGCTGGTCGCTGCTCTCAATTATCCGGCAGGCGTGCTGGCGATCCGCTTCTTTGGCACGCATGGCGAATACGACAAAATTGACGCGGAGACAGTGTAATGGACGCGACCCTGGTTGTGATCGACAACGACGCAGAACTCGCTCGCGCACGGAAGCTGGTCGACCGACTGATGGCTTCGGACGATGCCGCGGATATGGCGCGGCTGGAAGCGCAGGCGCGGCTGATCGCGGCTTACGAGGAACGCAAATGGCCGCGCCGCGCTCCGGGCACGGCCGAAATCGTCCGCTATCTGATGGACCAGCACGGGCTTTCGCGCGCCGACATGGTGCCGATCCTCGGCACCGCGAGCCGCGTCAGCGAAGTGCTGCGCGGCAAGAAGGGCCTGAGCATGACCATGGTGCAGCGCCTGCGCGCGCGCTTCCGCGTGCCGGCGGATGTACTGCTGCCGGCGGTGAAGAAGACGGGCGCGCGGAGGAACGGGAAACGGAAAGCGGCGTGAGCTCATGATGAACAGTAGACCCGTTAAATACACCGCCGGCGAGATCGGCCGTGTGCGCGTGGTGGAAGGCTTCCTGCCGCCGCCCGAGGCGCTGGTGCCGCGCGACGAGAAAGCAGGGCGCTAATGCGCTACGCAATCGTGATTGAAAAGGCGAACGGCAACTATTCGGCCTACGTGCCGGATTTGCCCGGCTGCGTCGCTACCGGCGAAAGCGTGAAAGCCGTTGAGGGCGAGATTCGCGACGCGATCCGCTTTCATATCGATGGCTTGAAAGAGGACGGCCTGCCGGTGCCCGAGCCGACGAGTATTGCGGATTACGTTGAGGCGTAGAGACTTGTCACTGCCGGACTTGACCCGGCAATCCACAAGGCTCATCCACAATTTCGACCGTAAGATTGTTTGCGCGGACACTCATCATGGATGCGCGGGTCTAGCCCGCGCATGACGGCGGAGGGGCTGATGCCGACGACTATCTTTTTTTCCTGGCAAATCGATAGACCTCCAAGAGAGG
Organism: uncultured Alphaproteobacteria bacterium; assembly: GCA_963786025.1. Lineage (GTDB taxonomy): Bacteria > Pseudomonadota > Alphaproteobacteria > Rhizobiales > Xanthobacteraceae > Pseudolabrys. Next base: position 52,945 of record CAWAXK010000032.1, on the reverse strand, counting down.
GACGAAATTTTATTGAGAAAGCCTTGGAGCGTGCCGCTGGTCAAATAAGTGTCGATGCAACTGTGGAAGACGCCATTCGTGATCAAATAGAGATCGACCGAGATACGAAAGGCGTACCAGGATCGCCACCTATCGTAGAAACGATTTTTCGCAAAATTGATAACGCGGCAGTTTTTGTACCTGATTTGACCTTTGTGGGCGCAAGGCCTGATGGCCGTCCTACGCCGAATCCAAACGTATTGATTGAATATGGATGGGCGCTCAAATCACTTACTCACGCCCGTATTGTTCCTGTTATGAACACTGCTTTCGGTGAGCCAAATGAAGTTTCAATGCCTTTCGACATGCGGCATCTTCGTCATCCGGTTTGTTATCATTGTCCTGAAAATGCCGACGAAGAAACGCGCAGACGCATAAGAGCGGAACTTGCACGTGAATTTGAGAGCCGACTGCGAACAATATTTAACAGTCGCGACTTCGGAATTATCCAACCAGTCCCGCCGCCTGTGCCTTTTGTGCCTCGCGAACCACGTAATGGGCTCGGCAAATTTCGTCTGCCAGGCGAACCGCTTGGCGTCTCCGAAGCCGGATTGACGCGCGGCGGGAAGCCAGTAAAGCTGTCCGTAGGACCAGCGGTATGGCTACGTGTAATGCCGAAGACAGACCCAGGCAAAGAATGGCTCGTAACCGACTTGAAGAAAGCGGCCACTGACGGCGGTAAATTCCTTCGCCCAATTGGTGAAGGCTGGATGAGTTTTGATTTTCTACGCAATCATGATGGATTCGGAATCTATGCGGGGCAACGTGAGCCCGACGATGAAACATCCAGCGTCGTTTTTGCATTCACGAACAGAGAGGTTTGGGCAATAGATACCTACATTTTACCCGCATTGAACCATAGCGATCATAAGGTCATTCCGCCGTACGATAAAGAGTTGCGGTCTTCGCTGACAAATTACGGCGACTTTCTCGTGAGGTTAGGCGTCAATCCCCCATTTAAATGGATCGCAGGCATGGAAGATCTACGCGGCCGGGGTGTAGTTGACCCGACAGGAAGAATGGCTGCCTTCCGGGGCCCTATCGGTTCGTGCCTTGAAGAAGTTGTGATGTCTGAAGGAGAATTCTCACCCGGTGATCCACCCGGAAAATCACTTAGCTCTTTGACAGTTGCGGGGTCGAGCGGCCTACGCAGCTCGACGAATAAAGAATGCCTACTTTTCTGAGACGCGAGGCTCACTACCAGTTAGCTTAGGGGCGCAGTGCCTTCCTAAGCGGGATCACCGGGCCGCGGTGCTTCGCGCCGGCCCGGTGATGACACCGAGGAGTTATCCTCCTACCCCGTGCTCCTTCATCGCCCCCGTGATCTCATCCAAAATCGCCGGATCATCGATGGTCGCTGGCATGGTCCATTGGTCGCCGTCGGCGATCTTCTTGATGGTGCCGCGCAGAATTTTTCCTGAGCGCGTCTTCGGCAGCCGCGCCACCGTGATCGCCAGCTTGAACGCCGCCACCGGGCCGATCTTGTCGCGCACCAGCGCCACGATCTCCTTCTCGATCTCGATCGGCGGCCGGTTGACGCCGGACTTGAGCACGATGAAGCCGCAGGGCACCTCGCCCTTAAGCTCGTCCTTGATGCCGAGCACGGCGCATTCGGCGACGTCCGGGTGCGAGGCCAGCACCTCCTCCATGCCGCCAGTCGACAGGCGATGGCCGGCGACGTTGATGATGTCGTCGGTGCGGCTCATGACGAAAATGTAGCCGTCGTCGTCCTTGTAGCCGGCGTCCGCCGTCTTGTAGTAGCCGGGGAATTCGTCGAGGTAGCTTTCCTTGAAGCGGTCGTCCTGCTGCCACAGCGTCGGAAAGTTGGCCGGCGGCAGCGGCAGCTTGACCACGATCGAGCCGATCTTGTTGGCGGCGACCTGGTGACAGGCCTCGTCGACCACGTCGATCTGATAGCCCGGCATCGGCACGCAGGCCGAGCCGTATTTCACCGGCAGCGCGCCGAGGCCGAGCGGGTTGCCGGCGATGCACCAGCCGGTTTCGGTCTGCCACCAGTGATCGAGCACCGGCACTTTCAGATGCTCCTCCGCCCATTGGATGGTCGGCGGGTCGGCGCGCTCGCCGGCCAAAAACAGCGCGCGGAATTTCGACAGATCGTATTGCTTGAGCAGCTTGGCGTCCGGGTCCTCCTTGCGGATGGCGCGGAACGCGGTCGGCGCCGTGAACAGCGACACCACGCCGTGGTCGGCGCAGACGCGCCAGAACGCGCCGGCGTCGGGCGTGCCGACCGGCTTGCCCTCATACAAGATCGAGGTGCAGCCGTGGAACAGCGGCGCATAGACGATGTAGGAGTGGCCGACCACCCAGCCGACGTCGGAGCCAGACCACCACACTTCGCCGGGATTGACGCCGTAGAGATATTGCATCGACCATTTGAGCGCAACCAGGTGGCCGCCGTTGTCGCGCACCACGCCCTTGGGAATGCCGGTCGTGCCCGAGGTGTAGAGGATGTAGAGCGGATCGGTGGCGGCGACCGGCACGCATTCGCAGGTCTTGGCGTAGTTGACCGCGTGCTCCCACATTTTGCGCCAGTCGTGGTCGCGGCCTTCCATGAGGTAGGCCTGGCATTGCGGGCGCTGCAGGATGAGGCAGGTGGCGGGCTTGTGCCTGGCGAGATTGATCGCCTCATCGAGCAAAGGTTTATAGGGGATGACGCGCGCGCCTTCGATGCCGCAGCTCGCCGACAGAATCACGTTCGGCTTGGCGTCGTCGATGCGGGTGGCGAGCTCTTTCGCCGCGAAGCCGCCGAACACCACCGAATGCACGGCGCCGATGCGCGCACAGGCCAGCATGGCGAACACCGCTTCCGGCACCATCGGCATGTAGATGATGACGACGTCGCCTTTCTTGACGCCGAAGTCGCGCAAGATGGCGCCGAGCAATTGCACCTCGGACAGCATGCGGCCGTAAGAGAAGGTCTGCTTGGTGTTGGTGACGGGAGAATCGTAGATCAGCGCCGCCTGGTCGTTGCGGCCGGCGAGACAGTGGCGGTCGAGTGCGTTGTAACAGGTGTTGGTGACGCCGCCGGTGAACCAGCGGCCGTAGATGCCGGCGTCCTTGTCGAAGATCTTCTTCGGCGGCTCGATCCAGTCGATCTCTTTGGCGGCCTCGCCCCAGAAGCCTTGCGGGTCGCGCTGCCAGCGCGCGTAGACGTCGTGGTATCGGCTCGAGCGGGCATCCATTTTTTATTTCCTCCCCCGTCACTCCGTCACCCTGAGGTGCTCGGCCGAAAGGCCGAGCCTCGAAGGGCGACGGCCTCAGAATCCCGGGCCGTCATCCTTCGAGGCGCGCTCCGCGCGCACCTCAGGATGACGGACAACAGCCGCGATTGTGGAACGTCGGCCATGCGCAAACAAGGCTGGCGCAGGCACCTCCGCTATGGCTTTGATTTTAAGCAAGGGCTGCTTCCCCAATTGGTCGTAGAGAGGATTCCGTCATTCCGGGCGCTGCGCAGCAGCGCGCCCGGAATCCAGGGTCACACTGACGGACCGTGCAAACTGCCCTGGATTCCGGATTCGCGGCCTTACGGCCGCGCCCCGGAATGACAAGGAGATTTCGTGACGATCATCACCGACCCCCTGTTCTATGCGCTTGCCATCCCCGCCGTGGTGGCGCTCGGCCTGTCCAAGGGCGGCTTTGCCGGCGCCGGCCAGATGGCGACGCCGCTTCTGGCGCTGGCCATGCCGCCGCTGGAGGCCGCCGCCATCCTGCTGCCGATCATGATGGCGCAGGACGCCGCCGCCCTATGGGTATACCGTAAGGACTGGAACGGGGTGCTGCTGGCGACCACCCTGCCTGGCGCGCTGCTCGGCGTCGGCGCCGCCTGGCTCCTGGCCGCGCATATTTCCGACGCCGCGGTGCGCGTGTTCATCGGCGTCACCACCATCGGCTTCGTGCTGTTTCACTGGTTCGGCCCGCGCGCCAGCCGCGATGTCGCCAAGCCGGCGGTCGGCGTCGGCATGCTGGCGGGCGCCATGTCTGGTTTTACCTCGACGCTGTGCCAGGCCGGCGGGCCGCCAATCCAGATGTACGCGCTGTCGCGCAGAATGGCGAAGATGAATTTTGCCGGCACCATCACCTACTTCTTCGCCAGCGTGAACGCGTTCAAGGTGATCCCCTATCTCGCGCTCGGCCAGTTCTCGACCAAGGGGCTCGGCACCTCGCTGGTGCTGCTGCCGCTCGCCATGGCGACCAACATGCTTGGCTTCTGGGTGGTGCGCATCACCCCGCAGGAGCTGTTCTACAAGATCACCATGGTGCTGATGTTCGTGATCTCGATCGAACTGGTGCGCTCGGGAATGACGGATATTCTGCGCGGCTGACAAGCGCACCCGCCTTGGCTACCCTCGGGTGGGGAGAAAACACCCAATGGCGAAAACGCCCTACGACACCGATCTCGACCGCAACCCGGCCAATTTCCAGCCGCTGACGCCGCTCGGCTTTCTCGAGCGCGCCGCCGCCGTGTTCCCGGATCACACGGCGATCATCCATGGACCGCTGCGCCGCTCCTATGCCGAGTTCTACGCGCGCACGCGGCGGTTCGCCTCCGCGCTCGCCAAGCATGGCATCAAACGCGGCGACAGTGTCTCGGCCATGCTCGCCAATACGCCGGCCATGCTGGAATGCCACTACGGCGTGCCGATGTGCCAGGGCGTGCTCAACACGCTCAACACCAGGCTCGATGCGGCGATCATCGCCTTCTCGCTCGACCACGCCGAAGCCAAGGTGGTGATCATCGACCGCGAATTTTCTTTAGTGATGAAAGACGCGCTGGCGCTATGCAAGGCGAAGCCGCTCATCATCGACTACGACGATCCGGAATATTCCGGCGCGGGCGAGCGGCTGGGCACAATCGAATATGAGGACTTCGTCGCCAGCGGCGATCCCGGCTTCCCGTGGTCGATGCCGGACGACGAATGGGACGCCATCACGCTCAACTACACCAGCGGCACCACCGGCGACCCGAAGGGTGTGGTCTATCACCACCGCGGCGCGCATTTGCTCGCTATGGGCAATGTTATGACCTGCGGCATGCATCAGCATCCGGTCTATCTGTGGACGCTGCCGATGTTCCACTGCAACGGCTGGTGCTTTCCCTGGACCGTGTCGATTGTTGCCGGCACCCATGTCTGCCTGCGCGCGGTGCGCGCCAAGGCGATGTATGACGCGATTTACCAGCACAAGGTAACGCATCTATGCGGCGCGCCGATCGTGATGGCGGTTCTGCTCAACGCGACGCAAGCCGAGAAGAAGCCGCTGCCGCATGTAGTCAATTTCGCGACCGCCGCCGCGCCGCCGCCCGAGGCGGTGCTGGCCGCGATGAAGGCCGCAGGCTTCAACGTCACGCATGTCTATGGCCTGACCGAATGCTACGGCCCCTCGGTGGTGAACGAGTGGCACGACGCCTGGGATGAGCTGCCGCTCGCCGAACAGGCGGCGAAGAAATCGCGCCAAGGCGTGCGCTATCCGGTGCTGGAGGCGCTCGACGTGCGCAATCCCGACACGCTCAAGCCGGTCGCGCGCGACGGCGAGAGCCTGGGCGAAGTGATGATGCGCGGCAATGTGGTGATGAAGGGCTATCTGAAGAACAAGGCCTCGACCGAAAAGGCCTTCCTGGGCGGCTGGTTCCACACCGGCGATCTCGGCGTGATCTATCCGGACGGCTATATCCAGCTCAAGGACCGCTCCAAGGACATCATCATTTCCGGCGGCGAGAATATCTCCTCGATCGAGGTGGAGGACGCGCTCTACAAGCATCCGGCGGTCGCCGCCGTCGCGGTGGTGGCCAAGCCTGACGACAAATGGGGCGAGACGCCCTGCGCCTTTGTCGAGTTGAAATCGGGCGCGAGCGCCAGTGCCGACGAGCTGCTGCAATGGTGCAAGCAGCACCTCGCCGGCTACAAGGTGCCGCGCTACGTGGTGTTCGCGGAGATCCCGAAGACGAGCACGGGGAAGATTCAGAAGTTCAAGTTGAGAGAGATGGCGAAGGCGGTGTGAATTGGCCACAAACCGTGCTGAATCCGCAGCAAATTGCCGATTGTTGCACAAAAGACACTTATCCAGAGCGAAATTGACGTCCAATGGGGCGCCAAATTGCGAGTTCCGGAGATTCTAGGCTAGTTTGACCGTTGGCGGGTCCGGTCGAGGCACATTGCTCCATCCCGGCACCCTGGGGGCTGAAGAATGATGAAGTACAAGCCGCTGTTGTTATCGCCGCTCGGTCTCATTCCGATGGGAATGCCAGCGGCAACCGCCGCCGACATGCCGATCAAAGCGCCGCACGTCGCGCCATTCGCGCCGCTTTGGGACGGCTTCTACGTCGGTGTCAACGCCGGCCTGATCACCGAACGCTCGCGGGCTTCGACGTTTGTGCCGAGCGTGCCGGGCATCGCCAATTTTTGTTTGGCATTCGACTGCACAGTCGATCCCTCTCAGTCCGCCACGGGCGTGCTGGGCGGTTTGCAGATCGGCTACAACTTCCAGAACGGCAATCTCGTTTACGGCATCGAGACGGATTTAGGACTGTCGTCTGCCACGAAGGACACGACGACAACCACCAATGGCTACACCTGGAGCGCCAACACCGGCATCGAGGCCATGGGAACGGCGCGTATGCGCCTGGGCTACGCGTTCGACCGCTCTCTCCTTTACGCGACCGGCGGCCTAGCCTACGCCAAGGTGAGAGACAGCTATCAGGGCGATACAGGTTACAATTGGACCAACACCGGCTGGCGCGTCGGCTACGCGGTCGGCGGCGGATTGGAATACATGTTCTCGCGCAACTGGTCGGGCAAGGTCGAGGGTCTGTACTACGATCTCGGCAGCAAGGATCACGTCACGGAAGGGCCGGGTGTCAGCTTCGCCGCCGTCGGCATTCACGACCACATGACCGGCGCCATCGCCCGCATCGGGCTGAACTACCTCTTTCACTAGCCCACGTCCGCACGGAACGGGTAAGACGTGGCCCGGCACGCTGTGCCGGGCCGCTTCGTTTACGGGATAGTCAATGTCCGACACTCCTTCTGCCGCGCCAGAAAAACGGGTCTCGTTCGTCGGGGCGGTGCTGTTCCATGCCGCCAGGGCGCCGCACAGCCCGGCGATCGGGCTGGAGAGCGGCGTGCTCACCTATGGCCAATTGGCCGACGCGATCTACGCGGCCACCGCCCGCTGCGAGAGTGCGGGCTTGCGCCCCGGCTCGCTCGCCGGACTGATCATCGCCGACCCGGTCTGGCACATCTGCCTGATCGCCGCGCTCTACCGGCTCGGCGTCGCATCGGTTTCGCTTACGGCGGATGAAGTCGCCATTTTCGCCGCCGGCGATTTGGGGGCGGTGCTGCACGACGGCCCGCCGCCGCCGAATTTCGCCGGCAGTGCCATCCTGGTCGAGCCAACCTGGTTCACCCAACGCGCATCCGCGGTGCGCGGCGGCGACAACGCATTCCGCGCGCACGATCTTTGCCGCGTCGCGCTGTCGTCTGGCACGACGGGCACGCCGAAGCCGATCGCCATGGATTCAGAGATTCTCTGGCACCGTCTGGTCACTTATTCGTTCCGCGGGCGATTTGCGTCGAGCGATCGCATTTATTGCGGGCCGCAATTGCGCTCACATTTCGGTTTCGCCATCACATTTTCGGCGCTGATCTACGGCAAGATGGTCTGCTTCTCCAACAGCGCCGAAACCGCCATCCCGGTGATGTCCTATTACAAGGCCGACCTCGCCATCGTGTCGGTGTTCCAGCTCAGCGGTCTGGTCGACGTGCTGGCGAAAAATTACGGTGGACTCGCCGGATTGCGGGAGATTCAGGCCGGCGGCGCGCTGATCTCCGACGTGTTGCTGCAACGCGCGCGCGCCTGCGTCTCCGCCGAGATCGTTTCGACCTACGCCTCGACCGAGGCCGGCACCGTGGCCTTCGCGCCGGTCGAAATGCTGGGTGAGGCGCGCGGCGAAGGCGCGGTCGGCTTCGTGGTGCCGTGGGCCGAGGTCGAGATTTACGACGATGAGAACAAGCGCGCGCCACCGGGCCGCGACGGCCATATCCGCGTCGACACGCTCGGGCTGGCGCCCGCCTATACGGCTGGGATGCGGCAGGTGGCGACGCCGGCGCCGTTCTTTCCCGGCGATTTCGGGCGCCTCTTGAACAACGGCATGCTGGTGATCGCCGGCCGCTCGACCGAGGTCATCAATGTCGGCGGCAACAAGATTTCGCCCGATCGCTTCGAGAATATCCTGATGCAATGCGACGGCGTGCGCGACGCCGCCGTGTTCACCGTCGATATCAAGTCGGCGCTGCCGCAGGTATGGGCGGCGATCGTCACCGATGCGACCGTCAGCATGGCGGAAGTGATGAAACGCTGCTTCTCGACGCCGATGATCGGCGCGCCAACCGTGATCAGGACCGTGACCGCGATCCCGCGCAACAGCGCGGGCAAGATTCTCCGCGACCAGTTGCGGACCGAGCTGACCAAGAATTCCGGCTGACGGTCATTTCTTGAACGCGGCGACCACCGTTTTCCAGCGGTTGATTTCCGCATTGACGAATTCAGTGAATTCGTCGCGGCCCATGGCGAGCGGTGTGATGCCCTGCCGCTCCAATATGGTCTGCATGTTTTTCGACGCCATCGCGCGGGCGATCGCCCGTTCGATCGCACCCATGGCGTCCGCGGGAACGCCTTTGCGGGCGAAAATCCCGACCCAGAGACGGATGTCGAAGCCCTTAAAACCGGATTCGGCCATGGTGGGGACCGCCGGCAACGAGGCCGCCCGCTCCGTCCCGGTGGTGGCGAGCGCGACCAACTGACCGGCCTTGACCGCACCCAGCACCGACGGCACGGGCGCGAACCAGGCGTCGACCTGGCCGGCAAGCAGGTCCTTGAGCGCCTCGCCGCCGCCGCGATAAGCGACGGCCAACATCGTAGTGCCGGCGCGCTGATCGAAGGCCACGCCGGCGAGATGCGACGAGGAGCCGATGCCGACGGTGGCGTAACTGACCACGTTCGGCTTGCTCCGCGCGCGGGCGACGAACTCGGCAAGCGTATGCACGTTGAGCCCCGGGCGCACCACCAGCACATTGCCGTTGGCCCCGATGGCGGCGACGGCCACGATGTCCCTGCCGAACTTGACGCCGAAGTCGGGAAACAGCGAATGATTGACCGCCAACGGGTTGGCGCCGATGAGGTAGGTGTAGCCATCGGCGTCGGCGCTCGCCACGGCCTGCGTCGCGAGATTGCCCGACGCTCCCGTCTTGTTCTCGACGATCACCCTTTGACCGAGGTCGCTGGAAAGCTGGTCGGCCAGCGTACGCGCGATGACATCGGTCGGTCCGCCCGCACCGAAACCTAGGATGAATTTTATCGGCTTGTTGGGAAATGCGTCCGCCCAAGCGCCGGTCCCTGTTGCCGCAATGATGGCGAATGCCACTGCCGCACCGATGCGGTATGCGCGCGACATAGATAACGCCTGCCCGGCAAGTTTTACGGCCCGTCTAGCGAAATTGCTCATCGGCGCACAATACCACGTCGGGTTGGAGAGGATTCAGAAAATCAAGCTGCGGGAGGTAGCCAAGAGGGCGTGACGGCCTCTTCGTACTACCCGGCACGCGTGGAGAGGTGAAGCAGATGCCGTCTTAGCGAGTCAAGCCATCCGGCAAATGCGTCGCGGAAGAACGAGACGCGCTCCTCGCGCGCCGCAGGCTCGCAATCAAACGCTGTCCACCATTCGACGAAGGCGCGGTCGCCGTCGACGATGGGCGTGACGCGGATCGTCGCCTGGAAATTCTGCACCGGCAGCGGCGTATCGCCGGCGAATTCGTAAGTCTGCGAGCGTTCGGCGTCGGACAGCGCCAGCAATCGCTGCCGCCGCCGCATGCCCTTGTAGAGCACATTGCGGATAGCCCCGACGGCATCGCCCGGCTTGCCGTCCTCGATCGCGCTTTCGCCGGCGCCATCAACCCAGACCGGGTAATTGTTGAAATCGCGAATGACACGCCACACTTCATCGGCGGATTGTTCGAAAACCGTGCTGTAGTAGCTCTTTGCCACGCCGCGCTCCCTTTGCTTTACGCTGCGGGAAGTAGCCAACGCGCCATGTCGCGGCCACCCGATTTCTGGCGTGCCGCGGCGCAGACCGAGTAGACGGCGCGCAAAACGGCCGCTTATAATTCCTATGGGACGGGGGAAATGGGCCGCCGCGGCGGCCTATCGCTTCGGGGACAGGACCAACCGATGGAGACGATCCATGTCCACCTCACGTGTTCTGTTCACGGCCCTGGCGTTTAGCACCTGCTCCGCGCTGGCGGCGCAGGCGAGCGGGATATCGCTCAACGTGCGGCCCGGCCTCTGGGAAATGACCACCAGCGGCCAGACTTCCGGCGTGCCGCCGATCCCGGCCGAACTGCTCGCCCGCCTGCCGCCCGAGCGGCGCGCCAAATTCGAGGCGGCGATGGCCGCCAGCATGGCGCGGGCGGGCGCGCCGCACACATTCCGGCAATGCGTCACGCAGGAGAACCTGCAGCGCGGCTTCGACGTCAACGATAAAGTCAAAGGCGCCGACAAATGCACGCAGTCCGTGGTGTCCTCGACCGCCTCGGTCATGGAGGTGCGCGAGCAATGCAGCGGGCGTGAAAAAGTCTCCGGCACGTTTCATTTCGAAGCCGCCAACCCCGAGGCCATGAACGGCACCATCGATCTCGCCATGTCCGACGGCGTCCACACCATGAACGTCAAGCGCGTCATGCACGCCAAATGGCTCGGCGCCGATTGCGGCAGCGTCAAGAGCGCCGGCAGATAAAACGGTTCGGCTTTACGGCAGACCGACGCATAAATTTGTCATTAATTTTTGCGGCCGAAAAAATTATGGGGCCCGCGAGGGCCCCACCGTCATCCTCAGTGCCGGCTTTACGCGGTCATTCAGCGGTCGTCGCCCGGCCGCGGGTTCGGATTGAACATCCGGTTGGCGTCGTAGCGCTGGTCGAACGACTGCGGCGTGCCGAACTGGAAGGTGGCGTTGCCTTGCCGGTAGGTGGTCTGCCCGTTGCCGGGATTGGAAAAACGCGAGTCGGGGTCGGTGTAGCGCGCGCTCCCGTCGCTATTGGTGTTGGCCTGGTTATCGATGGTGAAGGCGTGCGCGGCCGGCGCTACCAGCACGGCCAAACCGAAAGCGGCGGCCAGTACGGCCAGGCGACGACGCGGCGAAGACGGCGAATGCTGCATGACGGCCTCTACGGTGTTGCGAAGCGGCAAAGCAGCCAGAAGAATATGGCCGCAGGACGGCAAACGCAAATTCCCCCCGCCCTTGCGGGCGAGGGGAACTGCCAAGAAGACCGAGCACTATTACGCGTTCGTCACTTGGCGGGGGCAGAACACATGAAGGAGCCGATGTGTTTGCTCCACTTGGGATCGAGCGTCGGATAGGTGCCGGCGCCAAGGCGCATCATTTCGCCGCCGAAATCCTCATCGGAATAGAAATCCCAGGTTCCCGACTTGATTTCGATCGAGGCGATCTCGTTCTTCCAACCTTCTTCCTCAAGACTGGCTTGGTTTTCGTCAACGGGTGACGACAAACCCTGGAAGTTGGTCTCCGAGTAGATCAGCAGTTCGCAGCCGGTCGCGGGCGCCGGCGGAACTTCCGCAACGGCGGCCGGTTCGTTCGCCGGGCCAACGCCGGTAGTCTCGGCCGGAGGTGCCGGCGGCACTTCTTCGACGACCGGACCGGACGGCACGACGATTTCCGTCACGGTACGGTTACGCTGCGTGGAATAAGCCACGCATTGATATTCGCTGCCGCCGTCTTCGGTCGGCACCGCCATCCAGCGCAGCCGCGAACCGTCTTCGCTGAAGCCGCTGCAGACGGGCTCCTCCAACGGAACGTAGCCGTCGGCATAGTAGGTCTCGTAGCCAACCGCGAACGTGCCGAGCGCGATGAGCGGAATCAGCGTGCGCCAGCGGTTGTTGACGAAGAAGCGGCGGCGATCGCGGTTGATCACGATGCGGCGCCGGTCGCTACGGTCGAAGCCAACTTTGTTCCTGCCTGGTCCCGAGATGAGGCCAGTCTTGGTCCTGCTGCCAGGTCCTTTGATGAGGCCGGTCTTGGTCCTGCAGCCAGGCCCCGCGGTCAGGCCAGTCTTGGTCCTGCTGCCAGGCCCCGCGGTCAGGCCAGTCTTGATCTTGCTGCCGGGTCCTGCCGTCAAACCAGTCTTGATCTTGCTGCCGGGTCCTGCGGTCAGGCCAGTCTTGGTCTTGCCGACTGGCCCTGCGGTCAGACCCGTCTCGGTCTTGCCGACTGGGCCTGCAGTCAGGCCGCTCTTGGTGCCGATCGGTTGCTTGGTCGACGTCATCGTCTTCGTCGTCGGATGCGAGACGCTACGCGTCGTCGTAACCGGACGCGAAACGCTGCGCGTCGTCGCAACCGGACGTGAAACGCTACGCGTCACTGGCGCCGGACGCGAAACGCTGCGCGTCATCGGAGCCGGGCGCGACACGCTGCGAACCGGCGCAGCCGGACGTGCGACGGCCCGCACCGGAGCGGCATTTTTCTTCTGCTGCTGAGCGGTGAGCGTGGTGGTGACGTCGGCATTCGATGCCGGCGCGGATTGTGCGATCGCCTGCGACGATGTCTGGGCCGCTACGGCGACCGCCAAAGCCGCAACCAACAAACTTAGAGGCTGACCCGAAATTAAGTTGAGTGATTTCAGTCGCTTGTGATTCAGTCGTGGTTGCGAGCTACGACGGAGACACAAGATGGTTTGGACTGAAATCACCCGCCCCAAATATCGTCGAGACGGGCTGCGCTATGCAAGCGATACGACGGACGAGGAGTGGGCAGTGATTGCGCTGTACATGCCGGGCCCGCGCCGCCGCGGCCGTCCGCGCACGACGGCGCTGCGGGCGGTGACGGACGCAATCTTCTACATCGCGCAGAGCGGATGCCAGTGGCGACTTCTTCCGAAAGAGTTTCCGCCGTACACGACCGTCCAGCGCTATTTCTACCGGTGGCGAGATGACGGTACGTGGCAGAAGATCAATCACTACTTGGTCATGCTGGCCCGCGAGGCCGAAGGGCGCGAGGCGTCGCCCACAGCGGGGGTGATCGATAGTCAATCGGTCAAAACCACCGAGGCCGGAGGGCCACGCGGGTTCGACGCGGGCAAAAAAATCAAGGGACGCAAACGGCATCTTCTCACCGACACCGCGGGCATACTGATCGCAGGCATCGTACACGAAGCCAGCATCCAGGATCGTGACGGCGCGCCGGCGCTCCTCGGCTTGATCCGAAGCGCCTTCCCCTGGTTACGTCACGTCTTCGCCGATGGCGGCTATGCCGGCAACAAGCTGAGAAATGCGCTCGGGGCTATCGGTCGCTGGACCATCGAGATCGTCAAGCGATCGGATGCGACCAAGGGTTTCAAGCTCTTGCCGCGGCGTTGGGTGGTCGAACGCACCATTGCTTGGCTCAACCGCAATCGACGGCTCGCCACGGATTTCGAGGCCACAATCGAAAGCGCCGAAACCTGGCTGATGATCGCTAGCGTCAAGCTGCTCTCGCGCAGGCTCGCAAGAGCATGCTGAACCAAGGAAAATTATGAGTCAAACTCTTAGAGATTTTCGCATGACTGCCCCCTTTTCTTATTCGTTTTCCGCCACGTTCGTTCAGCAAGCGTGAACGGCGAAACGCGTAAGGACGATGCAAAACTGCGATAGATAAAGGTTTTTGAACATGACCTGCGTCAAAGTGGCGCTTTTGCCGCACCTCGCCGGCTGCCTCGCCGATCGGGCGCGCGCGTCCGAACTGGCGCGGTATTTGCTTTATCAACGGTGAAATGGATCGAGCCGCTGGTACGCCGGTACGCTTAACGCAACCGGCGGCGAAGTGCCGGCATCGGCTGGTCACGATTCGTTAGCCGCTGCGCCGCATACTGGTGGCGAACTATGCGCCACCTGTCGCGTTGCAAAATCTGAGTGCCGGGGAACCTGAAGGAGAGACTCCCGTGCCGACCACCTTGCCGCATCGACCGCGTGCCGACGTAAAGCGCACGCCGCGGCGCATCGTTTTCGACGTGCTGTTCAACGGCGCCATGCTGGTGAGCGCGCTGATCCTCACATACATCGTGCTGGTGCGCGAAGAACAATACGCCTTCGGCCAGCAGGAAATCGCGACCCGGGTGCTGCAGCAAAGGCTGACCAAGACCGGCGGTGACGAGCAGGTCATTCCACCTTTAGATTGAGCTTGCGCACCAGGCCGCCCCACTTCTTTTCTTCCTTGTCGATATCGGTGGCGTATTCGGCCGGCGTCGAGGTGAGCGGATCGCCGCCTTCGAAGTGAATGCGTTTCTGCACATCCTCGGTGTCGACCAGCTTGCGCAGTTCGGCGCTGAGCCTGTCGACGATATCCTTGGGCGTTCCGGCCGGCGCCAGCAGGCCATAATGCAGCACGGCCTCGAAGCCCGGCATGCCGGATTCGTCGAAGGTCGGCACGTTCGGCAGCAGCGAAAAACGCTTGGCACTGGTGACCGCGATGGCACGCAGCTTGCCGGCCTGGATGTTGCCGAGCGCCGGCGGCAGCACGCTGAACGCCACCGGCACATGGCCGCCGAGCAGATCGTTGATCACGGGCGCCGAGCCTTTGTACGGGATGATGGCGACGTTGACGGCGGCCTCCGACTTGAACAGTTCGGCGCACATGTAACCGCCGGTGCCGAGCGACGAACTGCCGACATTGAGCTTGCCGGGCTGCTGCTTGGCGTAGGCGATGACGTCGGCAACGGATTTACCGGGGAACGACGGATTGGCGATCAGCGCCACCGGCATCGAGGCGACGAGCCCGATGGGCGCGAAATCCTTGCGCGGATCGTAGCCGGCGTGAACGTAAAGGCTCGGATTGATCGAGATGGTGCCGGTGTGGCCGAGCAGCAGCGTGTAGCCGTCGGGCGCGGCACGGGCGACCGCGCGGGTGCCCAGGGTGCCGCCGGCGCCGGGCTTGTTGTCGACGATCACCTGCTGATGGAACGCGTCCGACAGCTTGGCGGCCACCACGCGCGCCATGGCGTCGACGCCGCCGCCTGGCGGATAAGGCACCACCAAAGTGACAACCCGATTGGGATAGTCGGCGGCCGAAGCGCCGCCGGCCGTGGTCAGCATGCAGGCAATGGCGGCGAGCAAAGAGGCAACGATTCGATTGGATGCGAATGGGCGCATGACTTCCCCCAAAAACGGGCCGTGAACCGGCCGCTGTTGCTGGGATCATTATAGCGCAATTCAAAACGTAAAAGCGCCACCGCCCGGCTTTTCGCCGGGGGTGGCGCCTTCAGAATGACATCAAAACCGAATGATCAGTGGATGCTGGCGTTGCCGTCGTGGCGCAACCGTTCGATCTCGTCCTTCACCAGCAATTTTTTTCGCTTGAGCTCCACGATTCTCAAATCATCGACCGCGGGATGGGTCAGGCAATCGTTGAGTTCTTGTTCGAGCGCCTGATGCTTTTTTTCAAGTTCCGCAAGGTGCGATTGCATCGACATTCAATATGTCTCCTCAATCAGTGGCTCCAAGACGAGATAAGTGTAGCGCAAAATCATCGCAAGCGCGACGGTATACCCGACATAAATTGTTCGCAAATGTTACCAAAGTGTTTGATCGGCCGGGATTTTCTAAACGCTTGAACGCCGCTGTGGAAAACGTGATAATTGTCTAGCCTTGCCGGGCCAGACGGTAGCCCGATGCTAACCAGCCCGATGCAAACCAGCGGTGGCGATGACGCAAAATGAAGAGCTCGAGTTGCGGGCTCAGCTATCTCGCCTGCAACAGGAACACCGCGACCTCGACGCCGCGATCAACGCCTTGGCGATGTCGCCGGGCTCCGACGTGATTCAGGTGCAGCGCCTGAAGAAGCGCAAACTGGTGCTGCGCGACAAGATCCGCGATATCGAAGACCAGATTACGCCGGATATCATTGCGTAGCGACGTCGCCGGCGGTGCCCTGCGCTTGCGCTCGACAGCGAAAGGCCCCGGAGCTCTCACCCCGGGGCCCTGGCGTTCACTCTCAGTCGACCGTAGGCGATTACATGGACGGTCGAGCTAGTGGTGGTAGTGAGGCGACGGCCGCGCATGCCCGTCGCCGTGATGGTCAAAGTCGTGATGCCTGCGCGGGCTGGAGCAGGTCGTGTTGTCGTCGACCACCGGATTGGTCGTGAAAGTCACGTCGATATCGAACAGGGCCGCCGAAGCGGTTCCCGGCGGCGTGTAGCCGAGCCCGCAGATATCGTTGCGCTTGATCACGTCGCCATTGCCAGTGTCCGCGATCCCCGCCTGATATCCCTGCGTTGGACCATTGCCGGTGGTGTTGTTGATCGCGTTGTTGAACACTGAATTGTTGGCAACGTCGATCTTGGTCGGCGTCGAGGGCGGGCTTGCGCAACCGGCCTCGGCCTGGAAAAGCCAAATGCCGACGTCGTTATTCAAGGCGACGTTCTGCTCAATGTCGAGGTCTGTGACGAGGTCACTCGTGAAGCAGGCGCCACCGACGACCAGAATGCCACCGCTCGAGGCGAGGTTCGAGCCGGTATAGGAATTGCCGGTGACGAAGTTCTGCCGGACGCGCGCTTTGGCCCCGTAGGCAACTTGAATGCCATTTTGCGCGATGAAGGACATCGGCCCGAGGCCGATGACACGATTCTGCTCGATATCGACTCGCGATGCCGAGCCGTTCACGACGATGCCACCCCTTTGATAGGCCCAGACGAAGTTGCGCTTGATGTCGCCGGTCGCGGCGCTGCCGAATACGAAGTAGATGGCGTTGCCATGCTGCGTGCCGTTGAACGGCTTCTCGCCGATATCCGAGATGGTCGAATTGAGAATGTCGACGTCGGCGCCGTTGTTGACGATGCCGAAGTAATTGGCGCCATGGATATTGGCTTGCTCCACTTTGCCGTGCGCGCCGGGGCCATAATAAACACCGATATTGCAGCCGGTGGCGTCGACATCGCCGCTTACTTTGCCCGGCGGATTGATCAGCGCGCCGCCGTCAAATTGATGGAGTCGCGCACGAACCCGGTAGGCGTGCAGGTGGCCGCTTGTGCGGCGGACACGCCCATGACAAGCGCGAGCGTGCAAATCGGCAGCGTCAGATTCTTTGCAAATTTTCTAGACAGCGAATTTGGAATCAAACTCAAAGATATTCCACGCATGACTCACTCCCCCGTTTGACATCTAATGACTGTGTCTTGAGCGGCGCGTTGCTGTGCGTCCGATCGGTCAATCCCAATCGGCCATCGCGCGACGACATGAGAGTTAGCCCCCCATTGTGTCGGCGATATTAAGTTCAACTCAGGGTTACGGGGTCAAGCCCGTATTTTCGGGTGGCTGTATGGGCAAAGCGATGGCCGCATCCGAAGGAATGCGGCTAACCGATTGAGCAATATCCGGAAGTGACAAAATACGGAGGCGCGGGCCAACCCTCAACCGCGCAAAAATAACGAGATTAAGCGCCCCGCTTCTCTCGTTTTCTCGCGTACATGGCCTTGTCGGCCGCATCGATCATTTGCTCGGGCGCAGCCCCCGCCGCGAGCGGAACGAGGCCCGCGCTGGCGCCGACCGCAAGCCGCGCCTCGCCATGCGCGACGCTGACCGCTTCGATAAACCGCTCCAGTTCGCGCGCCTTGGCCGCCGCCAGCTCCGGCGCCAGGTTCCACAACAGCACGCCGAATTCGTCGCCGCCCAGCCGCGCCACCACGTCGGAGGCGCGCACATGGCTGACGAGCTCGTGCGCCACCGCTTTGAGCAAGACATCGCCGGCGGAGTGGCCGTATTGGTCGTTGACCGCCTTGAAGCCGTCGAGATCGATGAACAGCAGCGCCGCCTCGCCCTTGTAGCGTTGCAGAAAGGCGAGCGAGCGTTTGAGCTCGCGCTCGAATCCGCGCCGGTTGAGAACGTCGAGCAGCGGATCGACGTCGGCGCGCGTTTCGAGATCGGCGATGGTGCGGCGCGCCTCGGCAAGGTCGGCCTTGAGCCGCTCGATCTCGGCCAGCAACAAAGCCGTGGGCGTGAAAGCCGGGCCGCCGGCTTTCAGCTCATCGCGCTTTTTTGCGGCCGCGTCCCCCGCCATGGCGCCGATCAGAGCGTTATCGTGTTGACGGTCCGGCTTTCGATATCGCCGCGTACTTTGGCGTAGATGCGTGGATTGCGGCCGGAGAGGATCTGCAGGGCGGCGAGCACCGCGTTGGCAGGTTCCAATACCGTCATCACCGGGGTCGAACTCGGCGCCCGCAGCGACGACCAGACATCCTCCGGAAAATCCTTGAAGCTCGCCGGCACCGTGATCACCGGGGTGGTGGAGAGCGCCGATAACACCGGCCCGGCGCCGTTCGAGCGGCCGATGAATGCGATCACCACCGTGTCCGGCACTTCCTGCACCATGCGCTGGAGCGTCGCGGCGCCCCGGAGCGGCTCCTTGTGGATGGAGCAGGTCACCACCTCCATCATGCCGGCGAGGTCGCCGAGCGCCTTGCTGAAGGCCTCCGGATTGTCATCCGCCGAACCGCGCCAAAGGATGATGCGCTGGCGCGGCACGCGGAAATGCCCGGTGATGTCGGCGACGCGCCGGTACTTGGCGGCGACGTCTTCGAGCGCGCCGCCGTCGCGATAGACCTGCTTGTCGATATAGGCGCCGCCCTCGAGCACGCGCCAGGAATCGTTGTCGACGACGTCGGCGAGTAGAAGGTTGCCCTTGGCGTCGAAGCCGAACTCGACTTTGAGATCGACCAGCGTGCCGCCTTCGAGCTGCCAGGCCTTCTCGAGCGCGAGGAATGCCTGGCGCGCGACGCGCCGCATCTCGGGAAACATTTTCGCTTCGTCGTCGCGGCTGAACACTTCGGACGTGGAGAGGACGAGGAACGGCTCCTGCCCGGTCAGCGGCTTGGCCGGGTTGTAGAGCCTGATCTGCTTGCCGTCGTCCGAAAACTGCATGAACGGGTCGTCGGCGACCAGCGGCTTGCCCTTCCAGTTCTTGTCCTTGGTCTTGAGGTAGAACTCGATGAGCGTCTGCGGGAACAACTGCCCCTTGGCGAGATGCGGGTTGCGCTTGAGATAGGAACCGTGCGCCTCGCGCCGCACCACCACCTCGTAAGGCAGCATCGTGCAGTTGGGGGCGACGAACGAGGTTTCGCTGTCCTGCTCGATAAAGGCCACCGGCAGGCCGCAGGCTTTGAGCAAGCGGAACACGTTGGACGTGGTCGCGGTGGCGATGCGGCCCTTGTCGGGGATCACATCGTGTTTGGCGCCGTCGCCGGCCGTGATGTCGTCTTTGGAGATCACGGCGACCAGATCGGAGCCGCCATTGATTTTATAGACTTTTTTCGTCTTGCCCTCGATGACGAGGGCGCCGAGCGAATGCTTCGTGGTCATCTGGACGTTCACGGCCGAGGTTCCCAATTCACGATGGTTTCACTGGAAACGACAACGTTTACACCAAACTTCGCGGGATGAAGAGCACAATTCGCGCCTGTGGGTATTTCCCCAAAGGGGCCAAAAGGGGCCTACTCGGGGCGTTAGCGCAGAACCGGCGCGGTGGTGTCTCGGTTGTAATAGATGGTCGCCAGCAGCAGCGTGTCGAAATAGCTCCAGCCGATGAAGGGCACGAAAGGCACGACCAGGGATTTGTACAGTTTACGCCTGGAATCCGGGCCAAGATTCTCCGCAATCGCCGCGACGGTCGACGTCAGCACCAACACCCGCATCAGGCGCTCGAGTTCCAGCGCTGCGAGGCCGTAGCGCCGCGCCTTCACCGCGGCGGCGGCGTCCTTGAGCGCGGCGGCGAGCGCGCGGTCGTCGCGCAACTGCTCGAACAGCGCGACATGGCGTTCCAGACCCAAGGCATCCAGCACGATGGTGAGCAGCACGTCTTCGGCCCGGTCGCCCAGGAGCGGCTCTATCTGCGGCAGCGGCTGGCTGATGGCGGCCTCGACCTCGGCGGACGTGGGCGCCAGCCGGATGACCAGCGGCTGCAGGGTGAGCGCCAGGTCGAGCTCGCGCGTCGGCACCACCAGCAGCCAGTCGTCCTCGCTGACGCGGCTGTTGAATAGGGCCGCCAGGTCGCGGGCGAGCGCGACCTGCTCGGCGCGGAACCGGCGTACGGCCTTGGCGTCGCGCGCGGGGCCATCGGCCACCGTCAGGCGCAGCAGGTTGTCGGCGCGGCGGGCAAGCCGGCCGGCATCGCGCCGGGCGTCCTGGGCGGCCTGGCTGATCGAGGTGGCGTTAAAGGTCTGCGCCCCCGCCGTCGCCGGGGCAAAAGCCGCGGCCAGGGCCAAGGCCCCGGCCACGCGCAAGAGGTCCCGCCGCGCCGTCACAATCGGCGCCTGCCCGCCATTGCCGCGCGACGCAACCACATCGACGCCCCTTTGCGAAATTCGGGCCTCCGGACGGCCGAAAAGGCCCATGGCTCCGGCAATTGTGGACTCTTAAGCCCATTTCTGCTAGAGCCGCCCGACTCAAGAAGGCCCAATATTGCGGGGCTTTCGACCCTGAACCCGGCCCTTAATCAACGAAGGAGCAAGCGTGCAAGTTCTCGTTCGCGACAACAACGTCGACCAGGCCCTCAAGGCGCTCAAGAAGAAGATGCAGCGCGAGGGCATTTTCCGCGAGATGAAGCTTCGCGGCCATTACGAAAAACCCTCTGAAAAGAAGGCGCGGGAAAAGGCGGAAGCGATCCGTCGCGCCCGCAAGCTGGCGCGTAAGAAGATGCAGCGCGAAGGCCTGCTGCCGATGAAGCCCCGTGTGGTTCCTGGCGCGGCCGGCGGACCGGGTGGCCCCGGTGGTGGTAGTGGTGGCCGCGGCGGCCGTGGCGGCGCACCGCGTTTCGGCGGCGGCGGCGCAGGCTTCTAACCGACCTGGATTCGGTCCATGACGTGGCGCGGGCCTTCAAACGCCCGCGCTATTGCTTTTTCAGTACTCAGGTTATCGTCGAACGAATGCCGCATTCGGGGGCGACGAGACCGCCGATGAGCAACGGGCAAGCAAACATCTGGCGTACCGCGATCGCGCTTATGGCCGCGCTCGCGCTCGCCGCCTGCTCGACCGCCGCCCTGAACGGCGTCGGCACCGGCGCGCCGGAGAGCGAGGACGCGCTCTACGCCACCTCGCCCGCCAATATCGCCTCGCTCACCGACGTCGTGCAGCGCAATCCGGCCGATCCGCAGGCCTACAATATGCGCGGCGCGGTGTTCGGCCAGGCCGGCCGCTATGACGAGGCGCTCGCCGATTTCAACAAGGCGATCGCCATCGACGCCAATTACGCGCAGGCTTATGCCAACCGCGGGCTGGTCTATCGCGAAACCGGCAAGTACGACCTCGCGCTCGCCGACTACAACAAGGCGATCGCCATCGATTCGAACTATGCGGTGGCCTATCTCGGCCGCGGCATGGTCTACCGCGTGCAGAAAAAGCCGATGCTGGCGCTCAACGACTTCAACCGGGCGATCGCCATCCGGCCGGACAATGCGCAGGCCTATTACAACCGCGGCCTGCTCTATCAAAGCCAGCACCAGCACGGCTTCGCGATCGACGACTTCTCCACCGCCATCGGGCTGTCGACGCAACAGGCCGCGCCCTATATCGCGCGCGGCCTGAGCTACCTCGCGGTGAACAACGTCAAGAACGCGGCCAGCGATCTCGACGACGCGGTCAATATCGATCCGCAGAACGTGCAGGCCTGGGTGAGCCGCGGGCTCGCCTACGAGCGGCTGGGCGACAAAGAAAAAGCCGCGGGCTCTTACGCCCGCGCCATGAATATCAGCCGCAGCGATCCGCAAGCGACCGCCGGTTTCGAGCGCGTCGGCGGCAAGTTCGGACAGGCCTACGAGGCGTTCTAGCCGGCGCGAAGGACCTCGCGCTTAGCTGGAGTGCAAATGCCGCCACCTTCGGCCAACCGAGAATGGCACTCGGCCGCGCCTATCTGTTCACGGACATGGATGACGGTAGCCATCATAGCCGAGGTAAGTGCCGCTGCCCGGGTCATAAGACCTGAACCGCTGCATGCAGTAGGCCACCGCGTTGCCGCCGTAGCCGGGGCCGTAATAGGAGCCGTAATAGGGGCCGTAATAGGGGCCATCGTAGGCGTAATAGGGAGCGGCGAGCATTCCGCCTAGGATGGCGCCACCGATTATTCCTGCCGCGACACCGGGGCCTCCTCGGCCGCGCCATCCTCGACCGCGCCATCGCACGGTTTCGACGTTCGTCGGAACGGCGTTCTTGATCGTGAGAGCACCGGCTACCGACATCGCCGATGCATTATTCGCAATCGGCACCATGCTCATTGCAAACAGTGCCGCCGCCGCAGCTAAAGCAAGTCGATTTGTCAAGACGCGTTCTCCATTGCTCAGCCGTCCGCTGATTTTTTTAAAAATAAGGCACATTTCTTAGCGACGCGCGTTGACCTGCATCAAGATTTGCAAGCGTATTTATCTCTTAAGTTACGTTGCGGAATGGAGGTTCTGTTGGCATCTGATTGCGAGCATGCCGTCAAGTGGCTCAGCGGATTTCCGTGTATATCGGCATTCCGATCGAGCGGAGCCAAGCCAGCAATTCGCGGGCGGCGCACTGACAGGACGATAGCTGGGAAAGACGATCTACGATTTCGCGCTTTGAGTTACGAAGAGGCATAGTGTTCGGTTCTGCCAAAGGAGATAAGCCATGTCGCTCGGACTCATTCTCGTCATCATCCTCGTCATCTTCCTGCTTGGCGGCTTCAGTGGCCGCTTCGGCGGGTACGGCTACGGTTACGGTCACGGCGGCGTCGGTGTGCTCGGCACCATCCTGATCATCGTTGTCGTACTGATGCTGCTCGGGCGGCTCTGACCAGACAGGCGGGCGTCGGATGAGCCGTCTTCGCCGGCATCCAGAGAACCACTTCGTCGACCGCGTCGGTTGGCTGCGAGCCGCCGTGCTTGGGGCCAATGACGGCATCATCTCGACCGCCAGCCTGATTGTCGGCGTGGCCGCAGCGGCCGCGAACCAGAACGCTGTCTTGATCGCGGGCGTCGCCGGACTGGTGGCGGGCGCCATGTCGATGGCCGCCGGCGAATATGTCTCGGTCAGCTCGCAATCCGACACCGAACGGGCGGACCTCGCGCGCGAACGCAAGGAGCTCAGCGAAAACCCGGCATTTGAACTTGATGAGCTGACCGAAATCTACGTCCAACGCGGTGTCGATCAGGCGCTGGCGCGGCATGTCGCCGAGCAGCTAATGGCGAAAGATGCCTTGACCGCGCACGCGCGCGATGAACTTGGGATTTCGGAAATCACCACCGCGCGTCCGGTGCAGGCCGCACTGACATCGGCCGCAACGTTTTCCACCGGGGCCGCTATGCCCTTGCTGATGGTGGTCGTATCACCCGCCAATTTGCTCGTCCCAATCGTGTCCGCGGCGTCTTTGGGATTCCTTGCACTGCTGGGTGCGATCGGGGGGCGCGCAGGCGGCGCAAACGTTCTGCGCGCCACAGTCCGCGTAACATTCTGGGGCGCCCTGGCGATGGCTCTCACCGCCGGCATCGGGAAATTGTTCGGCACGGTTGTCTGACGTCTGGCCCGGTCGTTCTGCCAACGGCGCGCGCGCTGGCAATCATCTGTCCGCGACCGGTTTGGTTTCAGGAACCCATGTGATGTTGAGACAGACCGGCGTCAATCCGAAAATGCCGAGGGCGCGCGCGGCCGCCTGCGATATATCGATTACTCTTCCGTTGATGAACGGGCCACGATCGGTGATCCGCACCACCGCGGAGCGCCCATTTTTCTGATTATCGACGTGGACCAGCGTCCCGAACGGCAGCGTCCGATGCGCGGCGGTAAAATCCTCGGCAAGGGTATCTTCTCCGCTCGCCGTTTCCTCGCTCACGGATGAATAGACCGAGGCAAGGCCGCACTCGTCCGGCTTTCGATCGGCTGCGTTCGTCGGTCCCAATAAAACGGGCAGCAGCACGGCCGCTAGCAAAAGCGATCTTTGTTCGAACGTCGTTATAATCATGCAGTGCCATCATGAGGCTGCAGCACGACCACCGCAGCGCCGAGCGGAACGCGATTGTAAAGGTCGACGATGTCTTGATTGAACATCCGAATGCAGCCGCTTGAGACTGCACCGCCTATGGTCGTCGGTTCATTGGTGCCGTGTATTCGAAAATAACTGTCGCGGTCGCCGACATAAAGATAGAGCGCCCTCGCGCCGAGCGGGTTCTCAAGACCGCCGGGCATGCCTCCCGCATAAGCGGCATAGCGTGGGGTTTTCTTGATCATGTCCGCGGTTGGGATCCATCTCGGCCACTCCGTCTTCCGCCCAATGACCGCTGAACCGCGGAAATTGAGTGCTTCCTCCCGCCCTACGCCCACGGCATATCGTAACGCCCGGCCGCCGCTTTGAACGAGGTACAAGCGCCGCTCAGTGACGTTCACGACGATCGTTCCCTGCGGATACCTTGCAGGAAATGTCACCTCTCGGCGGAGCAAATCGCGATCCGTCTGGTCGAGCTCAAGCGCCGGTATCTCGTGCACACCATCCACGACCGGCCCGTACACCGACGCATAAGGATCGATACCCTGCTGATAACCTGACAACGGACCTTGCGACGCTGTCATGCAGCCGGAGAGCAGGAGGCACATCCCACCACAAACGCTACGGCGGCTGAGACCGTCACTGGGTACTCTGGAAATGATCATCATCTGATCGCGGGTCTTTAGACGTCCGACCGGCTAAGCAACGGACATGCTTCCCGCACGCCTAAATAATGCGGAAATCGATCGGGTATGCATTGACCTAGCGCAATTATCATCTCGATTTCGATGAAATGCAGCCGTGGTAATTCGATGCCGGTTCGGATCAATGCGTCGCGGCCGGTCCAATTTTATTTTGATTAGCGACAAGGAAATGGCAGCCGGGTCCTGCGCGCGCTGAACATCGACCAACGTTGCCAGTCGGCGCCGAGAGGTTTTGACCGCGTCGGCGGCAAGTTCGGACAGGCCGACCAGGCGTTTTACGCACCGTCGTCCGGATGTTGGTATTTGTTTCCCACCTCTTCAGGATTTTTTGCGCGCGATTGATATAGCTCATTGTTAAACTCGTACCCAGGCATAAGCGTTTCAGCCTGCCCATGCCGCTCAATATTCCGCGAGAAGGCGAATGAAGGGCTTATGCCATGACAACCATCCGTACGTTGCTGCTCGCCCTTCTGGGTGGGGCCTTGTTGTTCGGCCAAACTGCGCAAGCGACCGAACCCGCTAACCAAACCATCACCGCGCCGGCGCCGGCCGCTTCGCAAAAGGACGAGACGCTGATCAAGGGCGGCAAATACGTCGTTCTGCTCGGCGATTGCATGCCTGCCACACGGCGGACAAAGGTGCGGCGATGGCGGGCGGACGCGCGCTGGTGACGCCCTTCGGCACCGTCTATTCGACCAACATTACGCCGGACGAGCAAACGGGCATCGGCAAATATACATTCGAACAATTCGACCGCGCGATGCGCCATGGCGTCACCGCGGACGGCCATAACTTGTACCCCGCCATGCCCTATCCTTCGGATGCCAAGATCAGCGGCGAGGACATGCGCGCGTTGTACGCCTACCTGAAGCATGGCTTGGCGCCGGTCAAACAAGCCAACAAACCTGCGGATATGAACTGGCCCTTCAGCATGCGCTGGGGCTTGTCGTTGTGGAATTTGGCATTTCTGGACGCCACTCCATTCAAGTCCGATGCAGCCAAAGACGCAGCCTGGAATCGCGGCGCCTATCTGGTGCAGGGCTTGGGCCACTGCGGCTCTTGCCACTCGCCGCGCGGCATTGCCTTCCAGGAAAAGGCGACGGGTGAGGCCGGGGCCAATGGCAAATACTTCCTGGCAGGCCAAACCATCGAAGCGTGGCGCGCGCTCAGCCTGCGCAATTTATGGACGGTGGAAGACACGGCCTTGTTGCTGAAGACCGGACAAAATCGTTTCGGTACGATTTCCGGCAGCATGGTCGAGGTGATCCATCGCAGCACGAGCATTTCACTGACGCGGATTTGACGGCCATCGCCACCTATCTAAAGTCGCTGCAGCCGGCGAAAACGATCTGCCCTTGCCGGCTGTGCCTCTCGCGTTGCGGCGTCGACCGTTCCCGCCAGCATATTCACGACCCGCGGGGGATTGGGCTACGTACAATTCTGCGTCGATTGCCACCGTCAGGATGGCGCCGGAGTCAGCAGACTATTTCCGCCGCTGAGCCTGAACCAAACGATCACCGATGCCGACCCAGCAACCCTGCTGCATGTGACTCTGACCGGTTGGAAAACCGCGGAAACGGCCGCGCATCCCCGCGTTTACACCATGCCGGCTTTTGCCCGCCTGTCCGATCAGGAACTTGCTGAAATTCTGACGTTTGTGCGCACCAGTTGGGGCAATCCTGCCAAGCCGGTCGCCGCGTCAGATGTCGCAAGATGAGAGATGAGCTCGATCCCAGATCACGGACTCTCCAAATTCGAGACGCCGCGTCTTGCCGACATGCTCGCCAGCCCGAATGCCGAGCAGCTTGTGCGCGGAATGCGCCTACATCTCGAGACCAGAACGCTGCTGCCGAACAACGTCGGCAACTCCCGGAATTGCACGAGCTGTCACCTTAACGTTGGCACGGTAGCCGACGGCTCGCCATTCGTCGGCGTTTCCGCCTTCTTCCCGGCTACGCCCCGCGTGCAGGGCGAGTCATCACCATGGAGGACCGCATCAACGGCTGCTTCTTGCGCCGATGAAAGGCAGGCGCTGCCGGTCGATTCGGCGGATATGAAAGCCATGGTCGCCTACTTCGACTGGATGAAGAAAGAAACCAGCCGCAGGACAAGGTCGCCGGGCGCGGAGTCGGCCATAAGCGGGGCGATCGTACCCAACGCGGAAAACGGCAAGGAGGTGTACGCGAAGCAATGCGCCGTATGCCCCGGCAAGGAAGGCGAAGGCCTGAAAGACGCCGACGGGCGCGTCGTTTACCCGCCGCTGTGGGGCGACAACTCGTTCAACATCGGCGCCGGCATGGCGCGCACCTATACGGCGGCGCCTTCGTCAAGCGCAACATGCCAATCGGCTTCCAGGAGAAGTTCCCGCTGGCGCAAGGCGGACTGTCGGATCAGGAGGCGGTCGACGTCGCCGATATTTTTCGCACCAGTTACGTCCGGACTTCCCGCCTAAAGTGGACGACTGGCCGAAAGACAAAAAGCCGGCGGCGCGCGCTACGAAGGCGCGCGCCCTAGCCGCGCGCGCGGCCGGCGAAATCCCGCGAATTAGGCCGCCTCGAACACGAAGCGCGTGCCGACCGCCGAGTGGATCACCTTGTCGCCGAGCGCCGCGCGCGCAAGGTCGTAGAAGCGGTCGCCGGTGCAGTGGCCGACCATCAGGAAATCCGGATCGATGTCGCGGAATTCCGCGATGGTCTTTTCGATGTAGTCGTCGCCGAGCGGCGGCACCACGTGGAAGCCGCCGATCACGGCATGGACCTTGTCGATGCCGGAGGCGGCCATCGCCTGGCGCACGGTGTTGATGACGCCACGGTGGCTGCAGGAGGTGAGCACCACCAGGCCCTTGCCTTTGACCATGTAGACGGTGGCGAGCTCGTGCTCGAAATCGTCAGGGATATATTTGCCGACGTTCTTCTCGGCCGGCATTTTTTCCGGGAAGCAGCCGAAGCCGTCGAAAATGCCGATGATCTCGTCGGTTGCCCGCAGCGGCGTCTCGAACGAGACCTGCCCGATGCGGCCGGTGGTGAAGGCGTGGTCGGCGACGATGGCCGGCTCCGCCGCCACCATCAGCGCGAGATCGGCATCCAAAATCGCCTTGCGATCGAGCGCGCCGAAATTGCCGCCGGGATTGCGGCGCAGGCAGAACGTGTCCTCGCCGCCGACATAGAACGGCATCTTGCTCTTAAGCGCGCCCTTGGTGGCGTTGAGGAAGCCGACCATGCCGCCGAAATGATCGTAGTGACCGTGGCTCAACACCAGCGCGTCGAAGGTCGAGGGGTCGATCTTGAGGATCGACAGGTTATTGAGCAGGACTTCCGGCGTGTAGCCGAAATCGATCAGCACATTGCGCTCTTCGCCGCCGGCGAAGGATTGCGCATGCATGGCGAGGCCCCATTCGCCGTTGAGGATGGTGCGCGGCGGCTTGTCGGGAGACGTGTTGCCGCTCTTGCGCTCGATGGTCACCCCGCCGCGCTTTTCGGTCGCTATGAACTGGATGACGATGTTGTCGGTCACCATGCGCACCGCGACCTTGTCCACCACCGGCACCTCGCCGCGCAGCGTCTTTGCCGGCGCGGTCTTGGCGCTTCCGGCGAGTGTTGCGATCACCGCCGAGACGAACCCGGAGCCGCCGGTGCAAAGCTGGCTGACGCCGGACAAGAAGGGGGCAGTGGCATCGGTGCAGGGACCAAACAGCATGGCATCCTCGGTTC
Source organism: uncultured Alphaproteobacteria bacterium (assembly GCA_963786025.1). Classification (GTDB taxonomy): domain Bacteria; phylum Pseudomonadota; class Alphaproteobacteria; order Rhizobiales; family Xanthobacteraceae; genus Pseudolabrys. The sequence goes on along the minus strand of CAWAXK010000032.1, from coordinate 24,449 downwards.
GGGCGTTGAAGGGATAGCTACTTCCAGCAGAATTTGACGTCGGCCTCGTTGCGCTTGCGCGTAGTGTAGAACACCTCGACGGTCTTGGGGTCGTCGAAATAGGCCCGCTCCTTGGCGTCGTCCTCTCTGGCCTTGGCGAGCGCGCGCTTGTGGTTTTCCGCGCGGTCGCCGGGCAGCGCCGGCGCCTTCGCCATGAACATGACCTCGTATGGATGGGCCTCCACCCAATCGATCGCCTTGGCGTGCAGCTCTTTTTGCTTGGCGAGATCGCAGAACGCGTAGCCGTTGATGACCGGGCCGGCGAGCGTCGCGAAGGCGCCCACGGCGGCGGTGGCCTCCGCCAGCAAATTCGACTTCACGTCGAGCACGCCCGCCATCACGATATAGCGCTCCTTGGCGACGTAGAACCAGAACACCGCGTCGTCGCGCAGGCCGACGTCGTAGAAGCGGATGGCGAGCACCATCAGCGTCATGGGCGTGACCAAACCGGGCTTGGCCACGATCAGGTCGCGCGCGGCCAGGATATCCTCGCGTTTATTCGAGGCGAGGAGAGCATTGTATTGCTTGCCGACGGAAACCTGCGGCTGCCCGTCGGGAGTTTGCGCCGAAACGTAAAACGGCACCACATAGAGACCGATATGGCGGACCGGCTCGGCCGCGAAGGCCGAGCATGAAACCAAGACGATCGCCACCGCGGCAATCGTGCGTGCAAGAAGCATCGCCCCCTCCCGAAAGACCGGCCGATCTTAGGCAGCTAAGCTACCCGGCTCAATGCAAGCCGGCGAGAAATTCCTGCACCACTTTCGCCGCGCCGAAATCGTCGAGGTTGATGTGGCCGCCTTGCGGAAAGCGCACCAAGCGCTTGGGCTCGCGCGCCAGCGCGAACAGCTTTTCGCTGAAACGGATCGGCACGATGCGGTCCTCCTCGCCGTGCAGTACCAGGAGCGGCGCGGCGACGCGGCCGATGCGCTCGTCGGAGTGCCAAGTGTCCTTCATGAACCAGCGCACCGGCGCGAACGGATAGGCGGCGGCACCCACATCGGCGGCCGAGCTGAACGGCGCATCGAGGATCACGCCGGCAACCTCATGCCCGGCGGCAAGCGCCACCGTCACCGCGGTGCCGAGCGACTCGCCGAACAGGACGATGCGGCCGGCCGGATAATGCGCCCGCGCAAAGCGGTAAGCGGCGACCGCGTCGGCGATCAGCCCGTCCTCGGTCGGCGTGCCGGTTGAGCCGCCATAACCGCGATAGCATAAGGCCAAAAGTCCGGTGCCGTCGGCGGTGAGCCAGGTGAAGCGCCCGACACGCGCCGGCAGCCCTTCCGCATTGCCTTGGAAATAGAGCACCAGCGGCTTGCCCTCGCGCGGCGCCACGTACCAAGCGATGAGCGTTTCACCGTCCGCGCTTGCGAACGTCACTTCCTCGGCCTGCGGCAGCCCGGCGTCGGCCGGGGCGATCCGCCTGGGATCGGAGAAATACATCATGGCGCGCTGAAAGACGTACATCAGCGCCAGCACGCCAACATAAGCCAGGACAGCGCCGATCAGGAGCCATTTCAGTCCGGTCATGGCTCCTTCATAACACGAGCTTCAAGCGGCGTTCGCAAAGCCAGCGCGCTGAACAGGCTTTATGCGTCGAGCGGGAATGCCATGGTGCTGAGCAGCGCCAGTTCGGCTTGCCGGCTATCGAGCCGCGTGTGCTGCACGACCACCGGCGCGCTGGCGACGATGACGCTGGAAAAATCGGTATTGACCGGGATCGGTTCCGGATCCTTGAACTCGTTGAATCGCAGATGACGCGTGCGCTTGGCGCCGACGTCGAACACATAAGGCCCCACAGGCGCCCGGTCGGCGAAATAGACGGTGATCTCGACGCGCGCGTCCGCGTCGGAGGCGTTGAGGATGCAGACGGTTTCGTGGCTGGTGAGCTCGCGGCTTTTGCCGGTGGAGGCCGGCGGGATGTAGCCTTCCGCGATTGCCCAGGCGTAACGGCCGATCTGTTTCATCGCGGCGCCGCCTGGCCGTTGCCGATGAAGCCGCCGATACGGCCGGTGTGGCGCTCATGCGCGATGCCGGCGTTCCGCCCATAAGGGTGGCCGCCAAAGCCGTGCCGCATCATGGCGATGGCGCGGGCGGCGTCGTGCTTGCCGTCGCGCGAAGCGACAAGCTGCACGACCGACTGGGTGATCACCGGGATCGCCACTTCCATATGCAGCGCGTCATCGACCAGCCAGTTCACCTCGCCGGTATCGTCGACATAGGCCGGTGTTTTTTCCAGCCCGCCTTGCTTGCGGTACATGGCCTCCATCAGATCGACCAGCCAGGAGCGAATGACCGAGCCGTGCCGCCAGCAGTTCAACACGTCGGCGATGGGCAGCGGCTCGCGGTAATTCTCGAGCAAGTCGACGCCCTCCCCGATCGCCTCCAGCATCGCGAATTCGATGCCGTTGTGGACCAGCTTGACGAAATGCCCGGCGCCCGGCCCGCCGGCATGGACGAAGCCGCCCTCGACCGCGAGCTTGCGCAGCATCGGCTCGACCGCGGCAACCGCGGCGTCTTCGCCGCCGAGCATGAAGCAGGCGCCGTCGAGCGCGCCCTCCGGCCCGCCCGAGGTGCCCGCGTCGATGAAGTGAATGCCTTTCTGCTTCAGCCGCGCGTGGCGGCGGATGGAATCGCCCCAGTAGGAATTGCCGCCGTCGGCGACAATATCGCCGGGCTGCAACAAGTCTTCGAGTTGCCCGAGCACGTTGTCGACCGGCGGTCCGGCCGGCACATAGAGCATGATGAAGCGGGGCGGCGTCAGCAGTTCGGCGAGCTGTTCGAGGTCCTTGGCGGCTTGCAGTCCTGCTTTGGCCAGATCGCCCGTTACCGCTCGGGTATCGGTCCCGGCGACGGCGAAACCTTTGGCAAGCGCATTTTTGGCGAGGTCGGCGCCCATCTTGCCGAGGCCGACAATACCGAGTCCGTGAATAGGGTCTGGCATAGGGGGCAATCTCCTAGAAAATGGATTCGCCCCTGGTGGAACAACGCGCCGGAACCGGCTTGGTTGCATCGGGCGATGCCGGCGGCGGCCATAACGGCCTTCAGCCCGCGCCTCGGAAAATGATAGCAAGGCAGGCATGAACCCCGCCATCCGGCCCGCCACGCCCACCGACGACGATGCGCTCTGGCGCATTCTGGAGCCGACCTTTCGCGCCGGCGAGACCTACCCGATCCCGCGCGACGTCAGCCGCGCTGAGGCGCTCGCCTATTGGCGCAATGCCGGCCATGCCGTGTTCGTCGCCGAGCAAGGCGGCGAGATCGTCGGTACCTATTATCTGCGCGCCAACAACAAGGGCGGCGGCGCGCATGTGGCGAATTGCGGTTATATGGTTGCCGCCGACGCGATGGGACGCGGCGTGGCGCGGGCGATGTGCGCGCATTCGCTCGACGAGGCGCGCGCGCGCGGCTTTGCCGCCATGCAGTTCAATTTCGTGATCAGCAGCAACACCCGCGCGGTCATGCTGTGGCAACGCTGCGGCTTCGAGATTTGCGGCATGCTGCCGGGCGCCTTCGAGCATCCCGAGCTTGGGAAAGTCGACGCGCTGGTGATGTTCCGGAGGCTATGAATTGGCGCCAGGCGCGATGGCGGCGCGCGTAAATCCTGCATAAAAAATATGCCGGCCCGGCGCGGAAGATTTATCGTTAATAATTCTATAATAAATCCCGGTCTTATTCCTGATCACGGGCGACGCGATTCCTTGCAGGGCCAATTGATCCTGCCGGAGACGTGTCATGGGAATTTCTCCAGTCTCGTCGACTAACTCCAATATTCCACCGCCGGTCGATCCGCTGCGTCAGGCCTCCGGGCAACTGACCGGCGCGCTGCCGTCCGGCAATCACTCCGCTGCGCAAGCCGGCGTCACGGCTTAACGCAGCGTCTTCGTTGGCGCGTTTTCCGGCGCATAACTTTGCGCTTGGCGGCTCGCATGTTCGATACCATCGTCTTGCTCACGGGACCGGTCGAGGAAGCTGCCTTGTCGGCAGTGCTGTGCCAGCACAATCCACGGCTGGACATTCGGACAGCGAAATCCCGCGAGGAACTGGAGGCCGTCGCGCCAAGCGCGCTGGCGCGCGCGCGGCTGATCGCCTTCGTCACCCCGGTGATCGTGCCGGCGCGAATTCTCGCCGCGCTCGGTTTCGGCGCCTATAATTTTCATCCTGGGCCGCCGCATTATCCGGGATGGGTGCCTGCGCATTCCGCGATCTACGACCGCGCCAGCAGTTTCGGCGCAACCGCGCACCGGATGGTCGAGCGGGTGGACGCCGGACCCATCGTCGGCGTTGAACTGTTCAGCATTCCGCCGCAGACGAGCGTTGCGCGGCTGCAGGAATTGGCCTTTGCCGAACTGGCGCGGATATTCTGGCGGCTGGCGCCGGTGCTGGCGGCGCAGAGCCAGCCGCTCGCCGAGCTTCCAATCAAGTGGACCGGCGCGAAGAGCACGCGCCGGACGCACAAAGCGATGTGCGAAATTGCCACCGATATTTCAAAGGGCGAGTTGGAGCGGCGGATCGAAGCGTTCGGCGCTGGCGATTATGGCGTCAGCCTGACCGTGACGCTGCACGGCCACGTGTTTCGCTATGTGGCGCCGCCGGCGCAGAGCAAAATCGACGCGCCGAGCGTCGTACCATCAGAAGAAGCCGTTGCTCTGGCCCGATCAACCTGACGTCTGGCGCGCCGCTTACATCGCCTTGACGATGCTTTCGGTCATTTTCTTGGCGTCGCCGAGCAGCATCATGGTGTTGTCGCGGTAGAACAGCGGGTTGTCGATGCCGGCGTAGCCGGAGGCAAGAGAGCGCTTGATGAACATCACGGTGCCGGCCTTCCAGACTTGAAGGACGGGCATGCCGTAGATCGGCGAGGTCTTGTCCTCTTCCGCCGCCGGGTTGGTGACGTCGTTGGCGCCAATGACGAAGGCGATGTCGGCCTGGGCGAACTCCGAGTTGATGTCTTCCAGCTCGAACACTTCGTCGTAAGGCACGTTGGCTTCGGCCAAGAGCACGTTCATGTGGCCCGGCATGCGGCCGGCCACCGGATGGATGGCGTATTTGACCTCGACGCCTTCCTTCTTGAGCTTCTCGGCCATCTCTCTCAAGGCATGTTGCGCCTGCGCCACCGCCATGCCGTAGCCCGGCACGATGATGACCTTCTGCGCGTTCTTCATGATGTAGGCGGCGTCGTCCGCGGATCCCAGCTTGACCGGACGCTGCTCGGCGCCCGCTCCCGGTCCCGCCACCTCGCCGCCGAAGCCGCCCAGGATCACCGAGATGAACGAGCGGTTCATGGCGTGACACATGATGTAGGACAGGATCGCGCCCGAGGAGCCGACCAGCGCGCCGGTGATGATCAGCGCCGAGTTGCCCAGCGTGAAGCCGATGCCGGCCGCCGCCCACCCCGAATAGGAGTTGAGCATCGAGATCACCACCGGCATGTCGGCGCCGCCGATCGGCACGATGATGAGCACGCCGAAGGTCAGCGAGATGGCGACGATCAGCCAGAAGTCGAGCGCGGTCTGCGCGAGATAGAAGTGGTAGATGAAGAACACCAGGCCCAAGGCGAGCGCGATGTTGATGACGTGGCGCCCCGGCAGCATGATCGGCTTGCCGCTCATGCGGGCGCTGAGCTTGAGGAAGGCGATCACCGAGCCGGTGAAGGTGATGGCGCCGATGGCGGCGCCGAGCGCCATTTCGATCAGGCTTTGTTGATGGATATGGCCTTCGGTGCCGATGTCGAAGGCCGCCGGCGCGTAATAAGCGCCCGCCGCCACCAACACCGCCGCCATGCCGACCAGCGAATGGAAGGCCGCCACCAGTTCCGGCATCGAGGTCATCGGCACGCGGCGCGCGATCACCGCGCCGATGCCGCCGCCGAGCACGATGCCGCCCGCCACCAGGCCCCAGGCCAGCGCGCCTTCCGGCGGATGCGAGCCGAGCGTGGTCAGCACGGCGATGGTCATGCCGATCATGCCGAGATAGTTGCCGCGCCGGCTGGTGTCGGGCGAGGACAGCCCGCGCAGCGCCTGGATGAACAGAACGCCGGCGACCAGATAGAGCAGCGCGACGAGATTGGGACTCATGGCTTAGACCTTAGGATGCAGAGAAAGGGATGGCCGGGTCATCGGGTGATCAGGGTGTGAAAGGGCCTCGTCACTTCTTTTTCTTCTGGTACATCGCCAGCATGCGCTGGGTGACCAGGAAGCCGCCGAAGATGTTGACGGAAGCGAACGTGAGCGCGACGAAGCCTAAGCCCCGCGCCAAGATCGTGCCGTTGTCGTTTTCGATCAGCGCCACCCCCACCGCCAGCAGCGCGCCGACCACGATCACCGAGGAGATCGCGTTGGTCACCGACATCAGCGGCGTATGTAAGGCCGGCGTCACCGACCACACCACGTAGTAGCCGACGAACACCGCCAGCACGAAGATGGACAGCCGGAAGACAAAGGGATCGACCGCTTGCGCAATATGTTCCATCTCGGCTCTCCTTAAACCATCGTCCGTCGAAATTGCATCATCGTGCTCGCCTTACATTTCGTTTGCGCATGATCTTATCCGAAAACCGGTTCCCACTTTTCGGGATCATGCGCTAGGCCGCCGTCTTGGGCATAAAGTTCGGATGCACGATCGCCCCGTCGCGGGTCAACAGCGTGCCCTTGATGATCTCGTCGTCCCAGTTGACCGCAAGCTTCTTCTCTTTCTTGTCGATCATGGTGTCGAGGAAAGTCAGCAGGTTCTTGGCGTAGAGCGCGGAGGCCGAGGCCGCCAGCCGCCCCGCCACGTTGAGATAGCCGACGATCTTGGCCGGCCCCACTTGCACCACCTCGCCGGGCTTGGCGCCTTCCACATTGCCGCCGCGCTCGACCGCCAGATCGACGATCACCGAGCCGGGCCGCATCGAGGCCACCATGGCAGCCGAGATCAGCCGCGGCGCCGGGCGCCCCGGGATCAGCGCGGTGGTGATGACGATGTCCTGCTTCTTGATGTGCTCGGCGGTCAGCGCCGCCTGCTTGGCCTGATATTCCGCCGACATCGGCTTGGCGTAGCCGCCCGCCGTCTGCGCGTTCTTGAACTCTTCGTCCTCGACCGCCAGGAACTTGGCGCCCAGGCTCTCCACCTGCTCCTTGGTCGCAGGCCGCACGTCGGTCGCCGTCACAATGGCCCCTAAGCGTCTGGCCGTCGCAATGGCTTGCAGACCGGCGACGCCCACGCCCATGATGAACACCTTGGCCGCCGGCACCGTGCCCGCCGCCGTCATCATCATCGGAAAGGCGCGGCCGAACTCCGCCGCCGCATCGACCACCGCCCGGTAGCCCGCCAGATTGGCCTGGCTCGACAGCACGTCCATCGACTGCGCCCGCGTGATGCGCGGCATCAGTTCCATGGCAAAGGCCAGAACGCCGGCGTCCGCCATCTGCTTGAGCGCGGCCTCGTTGCCGTAGGGGTCCATGATGGCGATGACCAGCGCGCCCTTCTTATAACCCTTCAACTCATCCGGCGTCGGCCGCTTGACCTTGAGCACCACGTCGGCGTCCTTGGTGACGTTGTCGCCCACCGTGGCGCCCGCCGCCTCGTAGTCGGCATCCAATATGCCAGACCCCAGACCGGCGCCGCGCGCGACCGCGACCTCCGCACCCAGCGCCTTTAGCTTCTTTACGGTCTCCACTGTCCCCGCTACCCGCGGCTCCGCAGAGTCTGCTTCACGTGCTACGGCAATTTTCATTCGCGCCTCCGCCGGTCCCCCGGTCTATGTCAATGCGGCGTCAAACCGGCGAACGCGAAGATCAGGAAACAGATCGCGAAAGCCACGTAGCTCGAGGTCTTCGAGCCGCTCAGCAGGCCCGAGGCCCCGCCGATGATTGCAAGGATGAAGATCGGCAATGCCAGGAACCAGTGGCCCATCACGCCGCCGACCGCCAGGCCGAACAGCAAGTTGATCACACTGATGATGCCTACGAACGTGAACAGGACGAAGCGGTCATAGGTGCCCTCGTGCGCCGGATAGTCGTTTCCGGTCGCGGTGGCATATTCGACGGTGCCGTGGTCGGCCATGATGAGATGTCTCCAGGGATCGCAGTGGTGGGAAGTAGTCAGGTAGCGCAAATGGCTACCTAGAGCAACGGTTGCGGTCCTCGGACGGTTGAACAACGCGCATCGGATTAGGCGCTGCCATAACATCCTGAGGCGGCACGATTTTGATCCGGATCAACTCCACGCCCTCAGGCGGTGGACGGTTTTAGTCCGGCCTCGGCCAGCGCGGCGGCTTGCCGCGAGGCCACCTGCTCGACCGAGAATCGCTCGATCGCCTCGTTGAACAATCGATAGAAATTGAGCTCCGCCGCCAAATGCAGGAACACCGCGCCCAGCCCGATGGCGGCGCGGTCCATGAATACGAATTCGCGCGGCACCATCACCGGCCCGCGCTTTTTCAATGCCTGGTGAACCTGGAAGGCTTCCTTGCGGCCGTATTCCGACGGCTTTACCCCGTCGGCAACGCTGCGCACCCGGTCGTCCAGCAAGGGGCCGTAGATAAAGCGTGCCCAGATATTGAGCGCTTCGATCAGCTCGCGGTTGAGCCGCTTGAAGCCCCACACCTCGTAAGCATGCACCACCAGATCGTCATCGCCCTCCAACAGGCCGCGATAGAGATCGACCACGCCGCCAACGAAGCTGGGCGGGAAGATGCGGATGCAGCCATAGTCGAGCAAATTGATGCCGCCAGGCTTGCCCTTGGCGTTATCGAACACCGTGTAGTTGCCGAGATGGGGGTCACCGTGGATGACGCCGAAGCGGCTGAACGGAAACCACCAGGCGGTGAACATGGCGGTGGCGAGCCGGTTGCGGATAGCGAGCGGATCGTCCTTGTGCTCGAGCAGCTTCCGGCCGGTCATCCAATCCATCGTGAGCAGGCGGCCGGTGGAGAGTTCGGGCCAGACGCCGGGCACGCGGATGGTGTCGTTGTCCTTGAGCATGTTGCGGTAGAGCGCGACGTGCCTGGCCTCGCGGACATAGTCGAGTTCCTCGCGCAGGCGCTCCGCGATTTCCTTGGCGATTTCGGTGGTGTCGAGCGCCGGGTCGAAACGCTTGCGGATCGCGAACAGCAGTTTCAACTGCCGCACGTCGGCTTCGACCGCCGACTGCATGTCGGGATATTGCAGCTTGCAGGCAAGCTCCGAGCCGTCGAGCGCACGTGCGCGGTGCACCTGGCCGAGCGAAGCGGCCGCGGCCGGATGATGCTCGAAGCTTCTGAATTTGCTTTCCCAAGCTACGCCCAGTTCGGCGCTCATGCGGCGCTTGACGAAGGCCCAGCCCATGGGCGGCGCCTGGCTCTGCAGCTTGGTCAACTCCGCGGCGTATTCGGCCGGAAGCGCGTCGGGAATGGTGGCGAGCAGCTGCGCCACCTTCATGATCGGGCCCTTCAAGCCGCCGAGCGCCGCGGCGAGCCCGAGCGCATTGGCGGCGCGATCCTGCGGCACGCCGAGCAGACGCGCGCCGGCCATGCGCGCGGCCACGCCGCCAACTTTGGTGCCAACCTTGGCGTAGCGTTTGGCGCGGGCGGAGAAGCGATTCTTTTCATTATCGGTGGGTGACGCCATGATCAGGCCGTCTTGTCCAAAGCTTCCAGCTCGCCGATGAGATTGGCGATCACGCTCAAGCCACCGTCCCAGAACTTCGGATCGCGGGCATCGAGCCCGAACGGCGCCAGCAATTCGCTGTGATGCTTGGTCCCGCCGGCTGCGAGCATGGCGAGATAGCGCTCGGCAAAGCCGGAAGCCGACTGCTCGTAGACCGCATAGAGCGAGTTCACCAGACAATCGCCGAACGCATAGGCATAGACGTAGAACGGCGAATGGATGAAGTGCGGGATGTAGCTCCAGAACGTCTCGTAGCCGGCCTTCAGTTCGATCGCGGGCCCCAGGCTTTCGCTCTGCACCGACATCCAGAGTTCGCAGATCTTATCGGATGTGAGTTCGCCGTTGCGGCGTTCGAGATGCACCTTGCGCTCGAAACTGTAGAACGCGATCTGCCGCACCACGGTATTGATCATGTCCTCCACCTTGGCCGCGAGCATGGCCTTGCGCTGCTTCTTGTCGGTGGTCTGCGCCAACAGTTTGCGGAAGGTGAGCATCTCGCCGAACACGCTCGCGGTCTCGGCGAGCGTGAGCGGCGTCGGCGCCATCAGCGCGCCGTTCGGCGCGGCCAGCACCTGATGCACGCCGTGGCCGAGCTCATGCGCCAGCGTCATCACATCGCGCGGCCTGCCCTGGTAGTTGAGCAGCACATAAGGATGCGCCGAGGGCACGGTCGGATGCGCGAAGGCGCCCGGCTGCTTGCCTTCCCGCATGGCTGCGTCGATCCAATGTTTCTCGAAGAAGCGGTCGGCGACTTCGGCCATTTTCGGCGAGAACGCACCATAGGCGGTGAGCACGGTGGCGCGCGCGTCGGACCACGGGATGGTGCGCTGGGCGACCTTGGGCAGCGGCGCATTGCGGTCCCAATAGGCGAGCTTCTTCTTGCCGAACCATTTCGCCTTCAAGGCATAGTAGCGGTGCGACAGTTTCGGATAGGCGGCGTGCACGGCCGAGACCAGCGCTTCCACCACTTCTGGCTCGACCCGGTTCGACAGATGACGGGCGTCGGCGACGTCCTTGAAGCCGTGCCAGCGGTCGGAAATTTCCTTGTCCTTGGCGAGCGTGTTGGTGATCAGCGTGAACGGGCGCAAATTAGCCTTGAAAGTTTTCGCCAGCGCCTGCGCCGCCGCCTTGCGCTTGGCGCCATCGGCGTCCTGCAGCATGTTGAGCGCCGGCTCGATCGAAAGCGGCTTGCCGCCGATCTTGAAGCGCAAGGAAGTGATGGTCTCGTCGTAACTGCGGTTCCAGGCCGAATAGCCGGTGACGGACTTTTCGTGGAATAGTTTCTCGACCCGATCTTCGAGCTGATACGGCTTTTCCTTGCGCACGTCCTCGACCCAGGGCCGGTAATGGCCGAGCGCCGGATCCGCCATGGCGGCTTCGAGCCTGGCGTCGTCAACGCGGTTGAGCTCGAGGGTGAAGAACAACAAATGCAGCGAGGCGGTGGTGATGCGCTCCTGCATGTCGCCGTAGAACTTGGCGACGGCCGTATCGCTGGTGTTGCCGGCATAGCGCAGCGATGCATAGGACATCACCCGGCCGAGCGTATCGTCGAGCGCCTCATAGCGCTTGACCGCCGCGGCCAGCGCCTTGCCGGCGTCCGGCCCGGCCGCCAGCCCGGCGAGCTTGCCCTTGAAGTCGGCCTCGAACGCCACGCAGCGAGTTTCGGCATTTTCCAGGTCCCATTTGAGCTCCGGGCTGTCGAGGCCACGATAGAGGTCGTCGAGGTTCCACTCAGGCAGAGCGCCGAGCTTGGACGGTGTGGTCGGCTTCTTTCGGGGCGTGCTTTTGGCCATGGGGCGGGCGGTCATTTTATGGGGAAACGGGGAAATCCGGCTGGTCAGGGCATCATCTATGCCGCCACCCGTGGCGATGCGATGGCGGAGGCTCAGTTTTCAACATATCGCCCGCCGGCGGCGCATTTAACAGCCCATTAAGCCGGACCGGCGACATTGCACCAAATCGGCACAACCGCCGTGCGTTGCGAGGCCCAATGTCCCAAACCGTGCTCATCGTCGACGACGATCCCGTCCAGCGCCGCCTACTCGAGGCCATGGTCGAACGATTCGGCTACCAGGCCATGATCGCCGAGGGGGGCGACGCGGCACTGCGGGCACTCGACGGGCCGCAACCCATCGAGTGCATGGTGCTCGATCTGGTGATGCCCGACCTCGACGGGCTCGGCGTGCTGGCGCGCATGCGCGAGGCCGGCCGCGATATTCCGGTCATCGTGCAGACCGCCCATGGCGGCATCGACAATGTGGTGTCGGTCATGCGCGCGGGCGCCACCGACTTTGTGGTCAAGCCGGCAAGTCCCGAACGGCTGCAGGTCTCGCTGCGCAACGCGCTCGCCACCAAGGCGCTGGCGGGCGAATTGCAGCGCATCAAGCGCAGCCGCGACGGCACGCTCAGCATCGCCGACGTGATTACGCGCTCGGACGCCATGCTGCCGGTACTGCGCGCGGCCGAGAAGTCGGCGGCGTCCGCCATCCCGGTGCTGATCGAAGGCGAATCCGGCGTCGGCAAGGAGTTGATCGCACGCGCCATCCACGGCTCGGGCGCGCGCCGCGCCAAGCCCTTCGTCGCGGTCAATTGCGGCGCCATGCCGGAGAACCTGGTCGAGTCGATCCTGTTCGGTCACGAGAAAGGCGCCTTCACCGGCGCCACCGACAAGCACACTGGAAAATTCATCGAGGCCGACGGCGGCACGCTGTTCCTCGACGAGGTCGGCGAATTGCCGCCGGCCGCGCAGGTCAAATTGTTGCGCGCGTTGCAGGAGGGCGAGGTCGAACCAGTCGGCGGCCGCAAGGGCGTCAAGGTCGATGTGCGCATCATCTCCGCCACCAACCGCGACCTGATCGCCGACGTGAAGTCGGGACGCTTCCGCGAGGACCTGTTCTACCGCCTGCATGTGTTTCCGATTTCCGTGCCGCCGCTGCGGCAGCGGATCGAAGATATTCCCGAACTCGCCCGCCATTTCCTCGCCCGCCTCTCGGCCGAAGAAGGCAAGCGCGTGCGCACGATCGAGCCCGAGGCGCTGCGGCTGCTGATGGCCTATCGCTGGCCGGGCAATGTGCGCCAGCTCGAGAATGCGATCTTTCGCGCGGTTGTTCTGACCGACGGCGAAGCGATCGGCGTGCATGAGTTTCCGCAAATCGCCGCGCAGGTCGGGCCCGACGCCATTGCCGCGCAGCCGATGATCGATACTTCGCCCGCCATCGCCGCCACCTGGCCGGATGCGCACGAAGCCATCGGCCTGCCCGAGCATCATGCGCCGGCGTTAAGCGCGCCGTCGCTGCGGCTGACCGACGCCCAAGGCGACGTACGGCCGCTTGAAGAAATCGAACGGGAAGTGATCCGCTTCGCTATCGCGCATTACCGCGAGCAGATGTCGGAGGTCGCGCGCCGCCTGAAAATCGGGCGATCGACGCTTTACCGCAAACTCGAAAGCCTCGGTCTGGACGACGCCACGCGCGCGGCGCCGGATAAAGAAAATGTGACAGTTTGAAGTGCTGAACTGCGCGTCCTTGCGATGCGCACGCCGCGTTAGTTGTGTTCGAAGGCAAAGGTAAACGACGGTCGAATTTCACTCGTCACCGCGGCAGTTCGACTGCATAATTATCGGGTGGCGCGTCGGGTTGGGTGGGTTCCTCGGTATGCGTAAAAAACAATTCGGCCAGCTTCTCTCCGGCACTGTGCTGGCGCTGATCGTGACATCGCCGCTCTACGCCGCAGTGCCTGACAATCCCGGCTCCGCTGTGCAGCTTCCGTCCGTGGCGCCGGCTGCCGGCAGCATCCCGGGCACGGTCGAGGAGCATCCGGCGGCGATCGAGGCGCAGATCGCCGACAAGCTGCGCGCCGTCATCACATCCGGGCAGTTCGACAAACGCATCGACCGCGCCCCCGACCGCGAAGCGATGGCCGCCTTCTATGCCGCGCGCAATTACGCCCCGCTGTGGACCGCCGACGGCAAGCTCGATGCGCGGGCGAAAGCGGTGATCGCGCAACTGGAAAATGCCGCCGCCGACGGGCTCGATGCGGCTGACTATCGCGTCCCCGCTTTCGGAGCCGCCACCAGCGCCGAGGCGCTGGCCGACGCCGACATCACACTCACCTATTCCGCACTGACCTATGCCCGCCACTTGGCGGCCGGCCAGATCGCGCCGGCCCGGGTGGCGAGGGAAGTCGATTACGGCGATCACACGCCGGCGCCGGCCGATATCCTGCGCAAAATCGCCGACGCCGCCGATGCCGACGTAGCACTCGAAAGCTTCAATCCGCCGCATCGCGGCTTTCTGGCGCTCAAGGCAAAGCTCGCCGAATTGCGCGCCCGCGTCATGGCGGAACCTCTCGGCGTCGCCGACACGCCGGCGCGACCGGCCGCCAGGAGCGCGCGCACGCGAAAATCCCCCGGCGCTTCAACCAATCCGGCCGAGGAAATCGCCCGCGTGGTCGCCAATATGGAGCGCTGGCGCTGGCTGCCGCGTAACCTCGGCCACACTTATGTGATGGTCAATATCCCGGACTATTCGCTCAAGGTCGTGCACGACCATGAGGAAGAGTGGCACACCAAAATCGTCGCCGGCAAACCGCAGACGCCGACGCCGCTCCTCACCGCGGCGATGGACACCGTGCTGGTCAATCCGTCCTGGCACGTGCCGCAGTCGATCATCAAGCACGAGTTTCTGCCGCGCTACGGCCGCGACCCGAACATCTTCGCCCGCATGGGCCTCGAGGTGAAGCGGAACCACGACGGCACGCTGAGCGTGACGCAGCCGCCCGGCGCCCACAATGCGCTCGGCCGCATCAAGTTCAATTTCGAGAACAAGTTTGCGGTCTACTTGCACGACACGCCGCAAAAGCAGTTGTTCGCCGCCGACAAGCGCGCCTTCAGCCACGGCTGCATGCGGGTGGAGAACCCGACCAAGTTCGGCGAGATCATGCTGCAACTGGCGATGAACGGTCCGACCCCGGATGCGCAGCAACTCAGCGCCATGTTCGGCCGCGAGCTGCACGCCTTCAAGCTCACCGACCGACCGATGGTGCATCTCACCTACCAGACCGCCTTTGTCGACGATTCCGGCAAGCTGCAGCAGCGCGAGGACATCTACGGCTTCGATGAACGCATCCGGACCATCCTCAACAGCGGCGAGCGGCTGATCGCCGACATGGCCCTGCCGGAGGACGGCAAGCGCGCGCAGGCCAGCGCCGAGGCCAACCAGGAAATGCTGCGCCGGGTCGAACGCGCCGAGGCCTCGAACGTGTCCGAGTTCTTCGACCACCTGCCCAGTCCGCCGCTGCGCAGCGAGCCAAGGCACGTCTCGGCCCGTAGCCGGCTGCAGCCGGTGGCCGCCAACCCCGGATTCCGGGGGGAGGCCCAACAGTCGCCCCTGCCCCGGCCATTTTTAGCCATTTTTGGCCGATAGGAAATGAGCGTTGGGGGGCGACCAGTAAACACGCGTTAACCCTCCCCGATAGGACTGAATGATCGTCGCAGCCGCAGCCGGACACTGCGGGGGGAACGGGATTGGGCCGACGTAATTCACGAAAAACTGCGGTGCCGGCTCGCGCGTGGCGCGAGCGGACTCTCGTTTTGTCCTTGGCCCGCACCGGCGCGCGGCTCGGCGTGGCCGGTATGTTGCTGCTGGGCGCCAATAATTCCCTGCAAAACGCCGTCGCCGAAGGCGACACCCGCACCCTCTCCTTCCATCACGTCCATACCGGTGAAAACATCACCGTCACCTTCAAGCGCGACGGCCGCTACGACGAGGCCGCGCTGAAGAAGCTCGACTGGTTCATGCGCGACTGGCGCAAGGAACAAGAAACCCACATGGATCCGCATCTGTTCGATCTGTTGTGGGAGACCTATCGCGACGTCGGCGGCACCGAGCCGATCCAGGTGATCTGCGGTTACCGCTCGCCGGGAACCAACGCCATGCTGCGCGCGCGCTCGAACGGCGTCGCCCAGTTCAGCCAGCACATCAACGGCGACGCCATCGATTTCTACATTCCCGGCGTGCCGCTCGCCAAAGTCAGGGCCGAGGGCCTGCGGCTGCAGCGCGGCGGCGTCGGGTTCTACCCGACCTCGGGTTCGCCCTTCGTGCACATGGACACCGGCAGCATCCGGCACTGGCCGCGCATTGCGCGCCAGGAATTGGTCAAGATCTTCCCCGATGGGCGCACCGTGCACATTCCCGCCGACGGGCATCCGTTGCCCGGCTACGCGCTGGCGCTGGCCGACGTCGAAAGTCGCGGCGCTACCCCGTCCGGAACCTCGCTGGAAGCCGCGCGCGATGCCGGTGTGATCACCGCCAGCCAGGAACATGCCGCCGAAAAGCCCAAACGCAGCCTGCTGGCGCGAATTTTCGGCACCAGCAAGGATAACAACGGGCCCAGCACCCAGGCGGCGCCCAAGCGGGTGCGCGCGCCTGTGGCGGTTGCCAGCCTGATGCCGCCCAAGCGCGTGGCGGTCGAGCACATTACGCCGCTGCCGGCGGCGCGGCCGAAGCCGGTGGAAGTCGCGGCCGTGCTGCCGCGGCCGCGACCGGCCCAAAACACAATTGTGACAGCGTCGGCAACCAACCTGTTTGAGAATCGCGGCTATTGGCAGGGCGCGGCACCGGCTGGACCGGCGCTGCCGTCATCGATCACGACTGGCACGGTGTATGAGACCGCCTCTGCCGACCAGGTCAGCACCGGCAGCACGGATGCGCTGGCCTATGCCGCGGAATCGGAACCGCCGCTTGCCGGGCGCGCCCGCCCGATGGGCGTACGCCTGCCGCAGATGCCCGCGGAAGCACGCATGGTCCCGGCCTCGGCCAACGCCAGTATGGTCGCGAAGCCGGCGCTGGCACCCGCTTTGGCCATGGGCGGCGGCGAGCGCTCGGACAGCCCGTGGCTACGCGCCACCATGCTGACGCCGAGTGTAACCGCCTTCATGACGACGACGCGGGCTGGCGCGATCGACCCGCGCTGGCAGCAAGTACTGCTGCATAAGCCGGCGCAATCGGTGATGATGACCTTCTCGGCCGATCCGGCTCTCGGCATGGTGGCCGACCGTTTCACCGGCAGCGCGGTGGTGTTCCTGGCCACCGCCACCTTCGCGCCGCAGACCACGGCGTCGCTGCGATAAGCGCGTATCCCGGACGCAGCGCAGCACGGAGTAGTGCGCTGCAGATCCGGGATCTTCACAAAATCCGAATTTAATAAGGCCCCGGATCAGCGGCGCACCACTTTGCTGCGCTTCGTGCTGCGCCGCATCCGGGGCACGATCTCACTACTGCAACATCCCGAGCGCGTGCATGTAGGTCTCCAGCACGGCCTGCTCCTCGTTGCGCTCGTCGGTGTCCTGCTTGCGCAAGCGGACGATGGTGCGCAGCGCCTTGACGTCGTAGCCGGTGCCTTTGGCCTCGGCATAGACGTCGCGGATGTCGTCGGAGGTCGCCTTTTTCTCTTCCTCGAGCCGCTCGATGCGCTCGACAAAGGCTTTCAGCTGATCCTTGGCGAAGCGGGTGGCGGTTTCTTCTTTTTGGGCGGCGGCGGTAGCAGGCATCGAAGTCTCCTGAATGACAAAGGCGAGGTCCCTGCCCTGTCATACGGAGAATTCGGGCCCGCCGGCTATCGCTTGATGGCGAAGCCCCCGACATTCACACCTGTTCACAAGAGTCAGTGCTTGGGGCTGGACTTTTCGAAGGCCGCCTTTTGCTCGGCGCTGGCCTCTTTTTGATGCTTCTTGCGCCATTCGTCATAAGGCATGCCGTAGACGATCTGACGGCTCTCATCCTTGCTCATGGGCACGCCGCTGGCGTCGGCGGCATCCTTCATCCAGTTCGACAGACAATTGCGGCAAAAGCCGGCCAGATTCATCATGTCGATGTTCTGCACGTCGGTGCGGCTGCGCAGATGTTCGACCAGACGGCGGTACACGGCGGCTTCCAGCTCGGTGCGGGTCTTGTCGTCCATGGCGATAAATCCTGGGTTCTGATCGTCCGAACATAATGCCGCGGAACCGGCCTTGCCATAGCGGCAAGATCGGCAGGTTTTTCCCGGGCCCGAATCGCTATGATGCGCCCATGACCTCGCCGGCAACTCGCACATTCCTGCGATCGCTCTTTAATACTGCGGTAGCCGCGGCGCACCCGTCGACCTGCCTGCCGCCGCTGCTGCCGAAGCCACCCGCGGGCCGGCTCATTCTGCTCGCCGCCGGCAAGGCGGCGGGTTCCATGGCCGAAGTGGCGGAAGGCTTTTATCTCGACGGTTTGAAGCTGCCGGCCGCGCATCTCTGCGGCATTGCGGTGGCACGCCACGGCTACGGAAGGCCGCTGCGGAACGTGACGATGATCGAAGCCGGCCATCCGGTGCCGGACGGGGTGGGCCTCGAAGCCGCCACACGCGCGATCGAACTCGCCAAAGGCGCGGGCGCGGACGATCTCGTGCTGGTGCTGATGTCGGGTGGCGCTTCCGCCAACTGGATCGCGCCCGCGTCCGGCTTGACCTTCCCCGACAAGCAGACGGTGACGCGCGCGCTGCTGCGTTCGGGCGCGAACATCGGCGAGATCAACACGGTGCGCAAACATCTCTCGCGCATTAAGGGCGGAAGGCTGGCGCGCACCGCTTTTCCGGCGAAGTTTGTCACCATCGCGATTTCAGACGTTCCGGGCGACGACCCTTCGGCGATCGGCTCCGGCCCAACCGTGCCGGATCCGACGACGCTCGCCGATGCGCGCGCCATCGTTGCCAAATACCGGCTCGATCTGCCGGCCAGCGTGACCGCCGCGCTCGCCGATGCGAACCATGAATCGCCGAAGCCGGGCGATCCGGTTTTTGCCGGCAGCCAATTCATGCTGGCGGCGCGGCCCGCCGATTCGCTGCGCGCGGCGGAGGCCGCCATAGGCGCGGCCGGCTACGAATGTGCGTCACTCGGCGATCGCGTCGAAGGTGAAGCGCGCGAGGTAGCGGCGGCACATGCCAAGCTGGCGCGCGACTTGCGTGCGCAAGGCAAGCGCACGGTGATCCTCTCGGGCGGCGAACTGACCGTCACGATCCGCGGCCAGGGCCGCGGCGGGCCCAATCAGGAATATGCCTTGGCGCTGGCAATCGGCCTCGCGGGCATGCCGGCGGTGGCCGCGCTCGCCGCCGACACCGACGGCACCGATGGCGGCGTGGGCGACGCCAGCGATCCTGCCGGCGCGCTGCTTGACGGCGACACGGTGACGCGGGCCAAGGCGCTCGGCCTCGATGCCGCCGCGTTTCTTGCCGACAATAATTCGACTGCTTTTTTCGCCGCCCTTGGGGATTTGCTGATGACCGGACCGACCTACACCAACGTGAACGACTTCCGCGCCATCGTCGTTGACAGGCCGTGACCGATCACGCCACAACAGCACCGAATCAAGAGCGACGATAGTTTGACAGCATTGCCTCGCCATTCCGCCATATGCGGCATCACCATTACGGTTGCGCTTGCGGCCGCGCTGCTGGCCGTTTCGGCGCATCCGGCGCTGGCCGATTTCCGGCTGTGCAACAACACCGGCAGCCGGGTCGGGGTCTCGCTCGGCTATAAGGATGCGGAAGGCTGGACCACCGAAGGCTGGTGGAACGTGTCGGCGCGATCCTGCGAAACGCTGCTACGCGGCGCACTGGTTGCGCGCTACTATTACATCTACGCGGTCGATTATGACCGCGGCGGCGAATGGTCGGGTCACGCTTTCATGTGCTCACGCGAGAAGGAATTCACCATTCGCGGCACCGGGAACTGCCTGGCGCGCGGCTACGACCGCACCGGCTTTTTCGAGGTCGACACAGTCGAGCA
Source organism: uncultured Alphaproteobacteria bacterium (assembly GCA_963786025.1). Taxonomy (GTDB): domain Bacteria; phylum Pseudomonadota; class Alphaproteobacteria; order Rhizobiales; family Xanthobacteraceae; genus Pseudolabrys. The sequence continues at coordinate 4,973 of CAWAXK010000032.1, read as the reverse complement.
GCGCTCCTGGACGGTGCAGTTGACCGACAACGCCGAGCAAAAGCCCGCCGGCGCCTTGCCATCGCGCACGCCGCCCACAACGCAGCGGCCGCCATCCGCCGCGCCGTCGGCGCCGCCCGGAGGCGGCAAGCCATGAGACGCTTCAAATGAGACGCTTCAAATGAGACGCCTGCGCCGCGCCAAGATCGTCGCCACGCTGGGACCGGCCTCCTCCAGCGCCGAAATGATCGGCAAGCTGTTCAAGGCCGGCGCCGACGTGTTTCGCATCAATATGAGCCACACCAGCCAGGACCGCATGCGCGAACTGGTCGCCATGATCCGCGGCGTCGAGAACGATACCGGACGGCCGATCGGCATCCTGGTCGACTTGCAGGGACCCAAGCTGCGGCTCGGCACTTTCGCCGGCGGCGCGGCGATGGTGGAAAACGGCGCGAGCTTCGTGCTCGACAGCGATCCCGCTCCCGGCGACGCCACGCGCGCCTATCTACCGCATCCGGAAATATTCGCGGCGGTCGCTCCCGGCCGCACACTGCTGATCGACGACGGCAAGGTGCGGCTCACCGTCACCGCGGCAGAGCCCAAGCGCATGGTGACGCGCGTCGAGGTGGCCGGCAAATTGTCCGACCGCAAGGGCGTCAGCCTGCCGGACTCGACCATTCCATTCTCCGCCTTGGCCGAGAAGGACCGCTCCGACCTCGAAGCCGCGCTCAACGCCGGCATCGACTGGGTGGCGCTGTCGTTCATCCAGCGGCCGGAGGACATCGCGGAGGCGAAGAAGATCACGCGCGGCCGCGCCGCGGTGATGGCCAAGATCGAGAAGCCGCAGGCGGTGACCCGGCTGTCGGAAATCATGGACCTCGCCGACGCGCTGATGGTGGCGCGCGGCGATCTCGGCGTCGAGATGCCGCTGGAGAAAGTGCCCGGTGTGCAGAAGCAGATGACGCGCATGGGCCGCGCCACCGGCAAACCGGTGGTAGTCGCCACGCAAATGCTGGAATCGATGATCTCCTCGCCGGTGCCCACGCGCGCCGAAGTCTCCGACGTCGCCACCGCGATCTTTGAGGGCGCCGATGCGGTCATGCTGTCGGCGGAATCGGCGGCCGGAAAATATCCGGTGGAGGCGGTCGCCACCATGAACCGCATCGCCGAGGAAATCGAAAACGATCCGATCTACCGCACCATCATCGATGCCCAGCGCGCGGTGCCGGAGGCGACCGGCGCCGACGCCATCGCCGATGCCGCGCGCCAGATCGCCGACACGCTCGATCTCGCCGCCGTGGTGTGCTGGACCTCGTCCGGTTCCACCGGCCTGCGGGTGGCGCGCGAGCGGCCGCGGCCGCCGATCGTGGCGCTGTCGCCCAATATCGCCACTGGACGCCGGCTGTCGGTGGTGTGGGGCGTGCATTGCGTGATCACCGAGGACGCGCACGATCAGGACGACATGATCGACCGCGCCAGCCGCATTGCCTTTACCGAAGGCTTCGCCAAAGCCGGCCAGCGCGTGATCATCGTCGCCGGCCTGCCGCTCGGCACGCCGGGCGCGACCAACATGCTGCGCATTGCCTATGTGGGGTCGGAAGCAGCGGGGGATTGAGCGGAACCCGCATCTAAGGTTGCGCGCTAGATCCTCGTTAAATCCACTGCACCTAATCCCAGCGGCCAAGAAAGGCCGCTGGGCAACAAGTCATATCAATCCGCACCGGCCATCGCCGTTAGCAAGCGAGATCCGGATGGGCGCAGTAGACCACGTTCGACCAGTCGAACGGCTTGAAGCTGTCGGGATCGATCGTCAGCTTCAGCCATTCGGCCGGAGGATTTGTGGACCCTTGCACCACGATGCGGAGAAGATTGCGGACCGGCGGCGTGTGGTGGATCATGCCGGTCGGACTGTTCGGATTCGCGAGCGGACGATCGGCCTGATAAAGATGCGTATCGCCGTTGAGCAGCAGCACCGGCCGGAAAAAGAGATTGCTCAAGCTGGCCAGTTCCTGAACGAAGGGCGTGTATTGGTCGAGGCCAGAGCCGCCGACAGCCGGGAGCGCCTCAGGGTCCCACATGTCGGCTTGCAGCGCGATCACCACCGCCTTGGCGTTGATCTTATCCGCGTATTGAAAGGCCGCCTTTAGCCAGCGGATGTTGGCGGCGCTGCGGGTGCTCGCTTCCTGCGCTTGTGCCGTCGGATTGTTGAACGGGGCCGTCCACGGCGCCGTGTCGTTGTTCGAGCCGCCCGGCATGTTGAAGGTCACGAACACGACTTTCTTATCCGACCACATGACGTTTTCGACGAACTGCGCGTCATCGGGATAGGCCGGGTCGAAATACTGCGCCTGGCTGTAGACGGTCTTCTCGGTCATCCCCAGCGTCTTGCCCGGCTTGGCGAAGAACAGTTGGCGCACGCTCGCCAATTCCTTGAACGGATCGCCGGAGGAGAGTTCCTTGCTCTTGTGACAGTCGGACCATTCGTTATCGCCGGGCGTATAGACCACCGGCGCCTTGAACTGCTGGAATTGGTAATAGACCGCCTGGTTCCAGCCCGGGTTCGACTTCGGGATCGGCGGCAGGATTCCGGCGCTGGTGCAGGGCATGCTGCCGGAGTGAATGTCGCCGACGTGAATCACAAGGCTGACATCGCGGTCCGCGTTGACCGAGTCGGTCAGTTGGCTTGCCTTGTCGAGCAGGTTCTGGCTATACGGCCAATCGCCGAAAACGGCGATCGTCAACTTGTCGTCATGGTCCCGTTCCGCGGCGATCGCCGTCTGATTGGCGACGAACGCGAGAGCGAACAGGCCGGCAGCAAGCATTGAGCCTTTCATATTCTCCTCCGAAATAATTGCACGATTGCGCATGGCGCACGGCACCGGCCGGAAACACGTTCCGGCGATGTAGTTCGTCGAGTTGTTCGGTGAGATATCGGCCCGGCGCAAAACACCCGAGCGATGAATTGAATTTATTTCCCCACGCCCCCCTCGAAACACGGGAACGTTAGAGGCGCCGCATATCGGTTTTCTTACAGTTTAATGACTTGTGAAAAAAAGCGCCGTGCCGTTAAGAATTCTGCCGCGTTAGACCTAGGACCGGCGCCTCAAATATCGCGGCCTTCGATTTTTTCCTGCAGCGTTTTCACGATGTCAGGGATGCGCGGCAGGCGCGGGTAGATCGCGAGCGTGCGCCGGTAGACCTCGAGCGCCTGCTTGTCGTCGCCGATGTCCTGCATGATCAAGCCTAGCCCCGACAGCGCGCCGAAATGGCGCGGCTCACGACGCAGCACCTGGCGAATGTCGGCGAGCGCGCGGCCGTAGTCCTTTTTCATGTAGTAGATGGTGGCGCGCCGGTTCCAGGCTTCCACATATTTCGGCTTGATCTTGGTAACGGCGTCGAGCAGCTTGATCGCGAGATCGAGATCGTGCTGTTCGGTCGCGGTTTGCACGCGCGACATCAGCAGCGAGGTGGTGTCACTGCGCGTGGCGGACCATAGCGCCCAGATGCGCCCCTCGATCGCCTTGGCGGTGGCGTCGTCGGGCGCGACCTTGAGCGCACCGAACAGGAAATCGAGATTGTGCGTGGGATTGCCGCGTTGGACATGCGGCAGCTTTTCCGGCGGCTTCACCCAATCGCTCGGCGCCGCGACGGCGGGCACGGCAAAGGCCGTGGCCACAGCAAACAAGCTTGCGAGGAATCGCGATCGCATGGGTGAAGCTTAATATCCCCACCGGCTAAGGCAAATTTGCGGCGATAGTTGCGGCACCCGGCCGAGGCCGGTTTAGGCTTTCCGCTCAGCCCTGGCGGGCCTTATAGCGGGCATTCGTCTTATTGATGATGTAGACGCGCCCTTTGCGCCGGACAATCTTGTTGTCGCGGTGGCGGCCGCGCAGGGATTTCAGGGAGTTACGGACTTTCATGACAATCTCTGGGTTTTCTGGTTGCCGGGTTCATAGCAGCCTCCCCGCCGCTGTCAACGCAACAGGACTGCCCGAAATGTGACAGCCCCGCCATGGCTCGCATCCCGAAGGGTGACCGGCAACCGATGAAACCAATTGATATATCAATGTTTTAATAGGGTGCTGGACATATTTAGCGGTTGCTAAGACTATTCAGCGGCAACACGCCGGCGGATCCCGCGCGGCCCCAGAAAATGGCAAGAGACGGCACCATGAAAAAAACGATCGCATTGGCGGTCTGGTCGCTGCTCGCGATACTCGCCGCCCAGCTTCCGGCAGAGGCCCGCCGTTTGCCGGACCGGCTGGACGCGGTGCAATTGAAGAAGGGGCTGGCGGCATTCGACCGGCATGACTATCGGTCCGCCGGGCTGTTACTGCGGACGCCGGCCGAGCACGGCAATGCCAACGCGCAAGCCGTGCTCTGTTTCCTGCACACCTATGGCCGCGGCGCGCCGCAAAGCTACCGCGAGGCGGCGATGTGGTGCCACCGCTCCGCCGACCAAGGCAATGCGCAGGCGCAGTACATGCTCGGGCTGCTATACAACAAGGGCCACGGCGTGCCGGAAAATTACGTGCAAGCCTACAAATGGCTGGAGTTGGCGGCGGTCCATGCGGCAGGGCCGAAGCGGGATTTCTCCTACCGGATCAGGGATTCCGTCGGGATGAAAATGTCACCCGCCCAGATCGTCAAGGCGCAAGCGCTGGCGATCGCGTGGCGGCCGGTCCGCGAATTGCGCGATTCGGCCGCGATGGCGGAGCCATGCGCGAGGGCCGAAAAATGCTTCGACCCGTGACAGGTCGCGGCAGCGCCGATTAGAAACCCGTTACAGTTCTCTACCGGGAATCGGACCCGCTGGACTGGCTGGACCTGCATCCGTGCGGGCCGGCAGACGAAGCGTTTCCGATTGCGCCCCTTTTTCGACCGTCACTTCACGCGCCTTGATTGACCGCAGAACCCAGCCGGCATGGCTTTCGCCGGTCTTGATACGGACGAAGTTATGCGTCGCCTGGTCGAGAAAAACGCCGATGCCCTCG
>CAWAXK010000031.1:0-220325 GCA_963786025.1 uncultured Alphaproteobacteria bacterium | reverse complement strand
TCGCGCGCAACTTGCCCGATTTGATGAACGGCAACGCCGGGCCGATGCCCATGATCGCGACCGGAATCTGATGGCCGAGCAGGTCGTTCAAGGCCGGCGCCGCGCCGCGGTATGGCACATGCAAGATGTTGATGTTGGCGCGCGAGCGGAGCAGTTCGCCGGCAAACTGCATCGCAGTGGCGAAGCCGGGCGTACCGTAGCTGATCGTACCGGGCTTGGCTTTGGCCTGCGCCACCAAATCGGCCAGCGTGTGGATTGGCGAATCCGCCGGGACCAGGATCAGCACCGTATTGATCACGACCATCGAGATGGGCGTGATGTCCTTGATCGTATCGTAGGGCAAATGCGGCTGCATGATTGCGTTCGAGGCGTAATTGCTCGACATGATGGCGATCGTATAGCCGTCAGGCGGCGCGTTGATTAGCGCTTCGGACGCCGGCACGCCGGCGCCGCCCGCCCGGTTCTCCACGACCATCGTGGTGCCGAGCGCCTTGCCCATGTCGTCCTGCAGGAATCGGGCGACGAGATCGACAGCGCCGCCGGCCGCGAACGGCACGATAATCTTGATCGGACGCGTCGGCCAATTTTCCGCGCGCGCCGGAGAGGGCGACGCGACGAGCGCCATGACTGCCGTGAGCGCGGCAAACGCAACCGCGATAGTGCGCACGCATTTCGAAATGGCCGGCATCCTCCCCCTCCTCCGATTTTGCTTGTTTGCTTTGCCCAGAGCCTATGTTCGACATTGGCAAAGATCAACTCATATTGTAGAAGACGGCGCCATTGGCGGCTGTGTCCTGCCAACTGAGAATTTCAAATTCTGAAAACGCCGCGCAGTGCGCAAAACGAAATCCGCGCAACCGACAGCTGAGATGCAAGCCTCATGAACTTGACTGCGGATGGTGCAACGATTGCCGGCCGCCTGGCGGACTTTGCCAGCGGTCTTCGCCGCGACAGCGTCCCGCGCGAGATCTTCGACAAGTCGAAGCTGCTGCTGCTTGACATGGTCGGTGCCGCGCTCGCCTCGGCGACATTCGATTTCGGCCGATGCGCGGTGGCAGGCTTACCGGCCTTGGGCGGCGGCACATCCACAGTTATCGGCTTCCGAGAAAAACTGGCCCTACGCGACGCCGTCTTGGCCAACGGCATTCTTGTGCACGGGCTCGATTACGACGACACGTCGATCTATGGCCGTGTCCACCCGAGCGGATCGTGCGGCACAACGGCGTTAGGTGTCGCCAGCGAGTTCGGCGTCGGCGGCACCGAACTGTTGCTGAGCTACATTGCCGCGCTCGAATGCACGGTCCGTTTGGGCGCCGTCGTTAAAGGCGGATTCCAGCAGCGCGGCTTTCACCCGACCGGCGTGGTCGGCACCTTCGGCGCCGCGATCGCCGCCGGCCGTCTGCTTGGCCTCACGTCGCGCGAATTGGCGATGGCGCAAGGCATTGCGCTGAGCATGGCCTCCGGCAGCCAGGAATTCGCCACCGAAGGCGCCTGGACCAAGCGCCTGCATCCCGGCTGGGCTGGCGTCGGCGGGATCACCGCGGCCGCGCTGGCCAAGGGCGGCTTCATCGGCCCACGATTGGCCTATGAAGGCAAACGGGGCCTCTACAACCTTTACCTCGCCGACCTTGCCAAGCAATGCGATCTTGGCCTCGCCACCGATCGGCTGGGGACCGACTGGCAAATCGGCACCATCGCGCACAAGCCCTTGCCGGCCTGCTATTTCAATGTTCCCACCATTGACGCCGCCGTCCGTCTCGCCAAGCAATACCAGTTGCGCGCGCCCGACATCGCGCAGGTCAAAGCACTGTTGCCGCAGGCCGCCGTCCAACTGGTGTGCGAACCGAAAAACGCCAAGCGGCGGCCGCACGACAGCTACGCGGCGCAATTCAGCATCTACTTCACCACCGCCGTGGCGCTAATCCGCCGCCGCTTCACGCTTGACGATCTGGACGACGCAGCGTTGCGCGATAGCGAAATTCTTTCGCTCGCCGACCGGGTCGAATATGCGGTTGACGACAAGACCACCTTTCCGAAATTCTATTCCGGCGCTGTCGTCGTCACCACTCGCGACGGCCGCGTGCTCGAAGCTCGGGAGGATATGAACCGCGGTGCGCCGGAACGGCCGTTGAGCGAGGCCGAGGTCATCGCCAAATTCACCGATGCGGCCGAGCGCATCTTTGCGCCGGCGAAAGCCGCAAGGCTCGCCGAGACGATCCTCGCGATCGACAAACTCGACGACGTCGCGGCGCTGACGCAACAACTCGGTCGCGAATGAGCGCGCCGGGCGTCGCATTGGTGCTCGGCGCGACCGGCGTAACCGGCACGCCGTTCGCCGAGCAATTGCTGATTGCCGGCTGGCGCGTTTACGGCGTTTCGCGCCGGCCGCCGCTACTCAAGTCCACCGCGCCGCTCCGCGTTTTTGTGCATCTACCGGTCGACCTGCACGATGGCGCGGCGCTGCACGCGGCTCTGCGCGCCCATCCCGACATCAGCCACATCTTCGACTGCGCCAATATCGGCGCCGGTACTGCGCGGCTGCGGCCGATGCTGAACCTTCTGGACGCGGTCGAAGCCGGCGTTCCGCGGTTGCGCAACATCAACCTGCTGCAAGGCATGAAATATTACGGCTGCCACCTCGGTCCGTTTCGTACCCCAGCACGCGAAGGCGATCCGCGCATTGCCGGCAACGATTTCTATTACGACATCGAAGACTTGATCCGCCAACGCCACGTCGGCAAGCCCTGGACGTGGACGGCGCTGCGGCCGCACTCGGTCTGCGGCTACGCCGCCGGCAATCCGCTCAATCTCGCGCTGGTGTTCGCGATTTATGCTTCGATCCGCCGCGAACTCGGCGAACCGCTTTGGTTTCCGGCAAGCGACGGCTGCTTCAATTCGCTGTTCCAGGTGATGGACGCCGATCTTTTGGCGCGCGCCGCGATCCGCGTCGCGACCGAGCCGGCCTGCGCGAATAACATCTACAACATCAACAACGGCGAATTCTTTCACTGGCGGGATTTGTGGCCGGCCTTCGCGGCCTTTTTCGAGCTAAAAGCCGAAGGTCCGGGCGGCGAGCCCCTCGCCGATTTTCTTGCGCGCCATCGCGACACTTGGAATTCGCTCTCTGCCCGGCTCGGGCTGCGCCCATTTCCCATCGAGCGGGCGCCGGCCTGGGTGCGCGGCGACTACACCGCTCCGAATTCGCGTTTTGCCGCCGAATACGACATTATCGCCGACACGACGAAATTCAGGCGCACAGGTTTCTCCGAAACAATCGGCAACGAGGCGATGTTTGTGCGGATGTTCAAGCAATACCGGACGGACCGCATCATCCCGTAACCGGCGGAATGATGCGCCGCCGCCGGAAGTCGTCGAAGAATTCCAGGAACATCTGCTCGGAGTCAACGACATCGTGAAAGCCGTATTGCCGCAGCTTGGTGGTGCTCGACATCATGTCCCAGTCGGGTGTGAAGATGAAATCGCCGTAGGGCCAGAGCGCCATGCGTTCATAAGGTGTGTCGACCAGGCCGTGCTTGGTAACGATCGCGCGCCAGACCGCCGCCTGGGCCGGCATCACATCAGCCATCCTGATGGTTTTGACCGGTCCCAAGTCCATTGCGAAATCACGTGCGATGACAGGCCAGAGATTCTCCCAGCGGAAGAAGTCGCCATTGCTGACATTGAACGCCTGATCGGCGCAGTGCGGCTCGGTCGCCATCCAGACGATGGCGCGCGCCAGCAGCCGCGCATCAGTGCTTTGATAGATCGCGCGGTAATTACCCGGCGTGCCCGGAAAGCAGAGCGGTTGGCCGAGATGACGGTTGATGGAGGCATAGGCCGCGATCAACAGCGGCAGGCTGCGCGGAGTCGCCAGCGATGAGTCGCAGATGCAATGTGGGCGGCTCGCGCTCCAGTTCCAGTTCCGCGACCCGCGCCGCGCGATCGCGATGTCTTCCTGCTCGTAATAGAAGTTTGTCGGCATGCGGCGCTGATCGTCTTCGCGCGCCGGTGTCGGGAAGCGCCCTTCCGTCGAACCGTAGTATTTTGTCCCGTGCACCATGTGGACGTGCTGCAGCGGGTGGCCGGCGGCCTCGATCGCATCGAGAAGATTGCGGAACATCGCCGTGTTGATGTCGGCCGCCTCGCGCCGCCCGGTGACGAATTCGGCGCGGGCCGTATAGAACAAGTGCGTCACGCCAACGAATTTCTCTGCGAATTTCCGACATTCGGCCGGATTCGCGAGGTCGACGGCTACATAGTCGATACCCGTAATCCGGTTCTCTTGGGCTGGCATGCGGCGGGCGCAACCGACGACGTACCAGTTGCCGGATTGCGCCAGCTCTTGTGAAAGCCGCGAACCAACGACGCCGCTAGCACCAGCGACAATGGCAAAATGCTGCGTCACAAAATCCTCATGGCTTCATGCTCGCAAACACTAGATAACTCTGGATTAGAATGGAGTTAAGCGCCGGAGGACGTGCGCCCCTCGCTATTCCCGCATTGAATTGGTTATTTGGACGCCCAGTTGGCTGATCGGGCTCGCCGAGGTACAGAGGTTCAGCTGGAAAGTGCGTCAATCCAGCGCATTTTGCGCCCGTTTTCGTTGACGGGAGAACAGTCGTCCAAGGAGGCTGGCGGAGGGAGGGAGTTTCGAACCGAAGGTACAGTCGATCCAGCAACGCTGCGTTTACGCTTGTAGCCCGAGAGGCCGATTCCGCGAACAAAGTGAGACTTGCTCGGGCTACAAATTGGAAATTCTCGTTTGGTTTCATGGCGGTCCCGAGAGGAGTCGAACCTCCGACCTTCGGTTTAGGAAGCCGTTTCGCCTATCGATTTGTCAATGACTTACAGCCGGATGTTGCAAATGTGTTGCATCCATTTCCGTGCCTCGAAATTTTGTTTAGGCGACCAAAATGGTGTGGCATCGCGAACGCAGCGAATGTGACACTAAGCGAAATCCCGCGTTTGACTGGAAACGAGAGAGGCCGCGAGTTGAGGCGGCCTACGCGTAAGGTTTGATGCTGTCGGCGACCGAGTCGGCGATGTGCTCCTTGGTGATGACGCCGAGCACGTCAGCGGCGCGCGGGCGACCCTTGGCCCTAGTCACCACCGCCATGCCAGCATTGTGCCGCGTCATACGCGTAACCACATCGAATACGATGTCCTCCTCGCGCGCCACCGTGTAGTTTCGCTGCGCGATCTCGCCGACCGTGAAGCCCTGCTCGACGTCCTCCAACCCGCGCCGAAGCGCAGTGTTGACGCGCAGCACGCCGACAATGCGGTCGCCGTCGGTTACTACGATGTGCTTCATGCGGCCTTCATGGCCGCCCTGGCGCAGGAAAGTCTCCAGCCGCGTGTCCTTCGACAGCAGGGTGACGTCGCGCTCCATCACTTCGCCGGCGCGGCGCACCAGGAACATGTTGGCATGCAGCGCCTTGGGCACAAAGTGTTTTCGCCCGACGAGCTTCACCGTATAGATGTTCTCCTGCGACAGCAGCCGCCGCACGCCGATCGCCAGCGCCACCGCGACGATGATTGGCATCACCAGATCGTAGTCGCGCGTCATCTCGAAGATCATGGTCACCGCCGTCATGGCCGCGCCGGTGCCGCCGCCGACCATGGCGGCCATCCCGATCATCGCGCAGGTGGTAACGCCGAGCCCGCCGACCGGATGGATGGCACTGATTGCCGCACCGAATGCGCCGCCGATGGTCGCGCCCATGAACAGTGACGGCGAGAAGATGCCGCCGGAGGCGCCGGAGCCGAGGCTTACCGAAGTCGCGCACAGCTTGGCGAAGAACAGCAGCGCCAGCAGTCCCGGCACGATCAAACCGCCGGAAAGGATCGCCTGGATGGTCGCGTAGCCGACGCCGTCGACGTAATATTGGCCGGACGTGCGCAACAGCAGGTACATCAGGCTGCCGATCAGCAGCATGCCGATGGCGTGGCGCAGATAGCCGTTCTTGATTTTCTCGAAAACGTCTTCGGCAAGCCCGAGCCCCTTGATGAAGGCCGTGGCGGCAAGCCCCATCAGGCCGCCGAGCAGGGCATAGAGGAGGAGCGCCGTCAGCGAGGCCGGCTTGTCGGAGTTGAGCAGCGCCGCCGGCACCGCGAAGGCCGGCTGCAGGCCAAGGAAGATGCGGCCGATAAAGGTCGCCGTCCCCGTCGCCAGCGCCACCGGCAGGAAGGTGCGTGCGGAAATTTCCGGCAGCATCAATTCGATGGCGAACATCACGCCGCCGATCGGCGTGTTGAACGTCGCAGCGATGCCGGCGCCTGCGCCGGCGGCTACCAGCGTGATACGCTGCCAAGGCGCCATGTTAATGAATTGGCCCAGCGAAGAACCGAGCGAGGCGCCGATCTGGATGATCGGACCCTCGCGCCCGACCGCGGCGCCGGTGCCGATCGAGATGGCCGAGGCAAGCGACTTCACCGCGGCGACGATGGGTCGGATCTTGCCCTCGCGGTAATAGATCGCGTCCATCACCTCGGGCACGCCGTGGCCGCGCGCCTCCGGCGCGAAGTTCTGCACCAGGAAGGTCACGATCATGCCGCCGGCGACCGGCACCAGAATGATCAGCGCGCCCCACGGGCTCGGCGGCGTGAATACGTTGGCGTCGTAGTTGATGGAGAAGGCGCCGAAAAATGCGACGTTATGGATCAGCCCGATCAGGGCGCGGAAGAAGACGGCTCCGATCCCGGTGATGATGCCGACGATGATGGCGAAAATGGATAGTCTGACAAGTCCGATCCGCGGCGGGAATAGCTTCATTCTCTCAATTCTCTCATCACCTTGCGTTCCATCGCCCCGCCCGGCCGCCGTGCTCCGCAGCGACGCGGGTAGGCGGCAAATCAGCAGGGCCAGTGATAGTCAGGAAGGTGCAGGCTGTCGACAATATCTCGGCCGAATGTGAACCGGGCGACCCCGGGGATCGCGGCGGCCTTGACCACCCAATTGCGGAACTAGACGCCGAGCTGCGTCTTCGGCGCGAAGGCCGAGGCGAAGCGCTCGGCGCCCTGCTGCTTGCGGGTCATGAAGTCGCGTGCATCGAAGACTTAATGGCGCAAAGTGATGGATTCCGGTAAGCCGGCCGGTACAGGGAAACTGACTGATGAGGTAGGGCGCCCCGCGCCGCGCGTTCCTAGCTCGCGACTCGATCCTTTGAGATACGATGCAGCAGAGCGACCATCACGAGAGAGCCTATGTAAATTCCGATAACGTTGCCGAGCACGATCGTGCCGCTGACATACATGAGATTGTTGTCCTGCTTCGCTATCCCGATGCCCAACCCGATGCCCAGCATGACGATCGGCGGGATTACCGCGACGGAAATCGCGATGCCAGCGACGGCTTCGTGAATTTTAGGCGAATAGAATGCGTACGTTCCAGCCAGGCCGGAAAAAAGCGCGACGAGAAAGTAGTCCATGCCCGCCCCGCTTAGTCGATCGACGATCTCCGACCGGAATGTCGTCGCGGAAATAAGGCCAACGGCGACCGCGGCAGCAACGGCGGCGATGAAGCCAACCGCAAATGTACCGACGGCTCGGATGAGTGCGCTCCAATCGGCCTGGTAAGTGGCTGCGCCGGCGAAAGTGATCGGATAGAGCAGCGGCGAAATCACCATGGCTCCGACAATGACGGGCGCACTGTTCATCTTAAAGCCCAAGGCACAAATCGCCGCGGCCGCGACGGTGAGCAGCAAGAAATCGAGGTCGATTTTCGCGCGCTCTGCGAGGTCACAATAGGATTGATCGATGCCCTTTTGCGTAATGTGGCCTATCATTGTTGCCCCTTACGAATTCTTCGCATTCTGTAATACCGTGGCTGTGCATACCATCAGCGTATTTCAATTCTTTTCAAGAGAGACCGAAGCCGTGGATCGCCGGCTCATTACCCTGCAACGCGAGGTCGCGGACTGCGATGATCGCCTGCGGCGACTTTATCGGTCAATCGAGGATGGCATCGTCGAACTCGACGACATCCTTCGCGAACGCACCGCAGCCTTGAAGTCTGAGCGTGAGCGAGCCAAGGCCGCGCTCGACCGCGCCCGCGCGCAATGCGGCTCGGTAACGACTATCGATTCAGCCAAGATCGATGCGTTTGCGCGACTGATGAACGAGAAGCTCGACACGGGCGATACCAACGCTCGGAAGGCCTATATCCGCTCGATCGTCGATGCCATTGAGGCCGACGACAATGCCATCAGGATCATTGGCAGCAAGGATGCGCTGCGGGCCGTGATTGCCGGTAAACAGACCGCGAACGGGAATGTTCGTGGTTTTGTACGCAAATGGCGCGCCAGTCAGAATAAAACCACGACCACGTATGTTATTGAAATCGCAATATAATCTAATGGCGCTCATACGGAACCTAGTACTGCTCCCGCTTGGATAGCGCTGAGCATTACTGCCTAAACGGTCAAGGCCCCATTGGGGTTATGTTCACAAAGGCCGGCCTGATCGGCGTTTCCATCTTACAAGGCGCCAACCCAAATGCCGAAGCTTCTCACTAGCAAAGATTGCGTGTTTGACTCCGCTGACATCTAAAATTCCGGCTCGAAACAGGTAGTGGGTCAACCGAAGCAAAGCACGCGCAAGACTAACTAACAAACTCGCAGCAAAGAGCCGTGGTCGCTCGGCGAGCAGCCCCCATAGTCCGAGGGACGGCGTGCCGTACCAACTCGCCGAACTGAAGATCGATGATGTAGCAACCGTGCTGCCCTGGCCTGCGGATGCCGATTACCCGATCTACGACCCCCCAATTGCGGATGTTCCTTTTGGTGTAGCACCCGCTCCGTGACTCGCTGTTTTGTGGGCCATTAGTGGCTGGCGCGGAATAAGTATCTGGTTACTCCAATCGCCAGCAGGTCGACAGATCGTTACAATGACGACAGGTCGGTCCGGCCAGGGTCGGCTCAGTGTTATGAAAAAAGGGAGGACTGGTACGTATGACCTGTTATCATAGGTTTGTCCGCTTCGGCCTGCTCGCAGCGGCTGTGGCATTTGCACCGATGGCCGCCAATGCCGAGGAGTTTATCAACATCCTCACCGGCGGGACGGGCGGTGTCTACTATCCACTCGGCGTCGCGATGTCGAAAATCTACGCAGAGAAGATTCCCGGCGCCAAACCGTCGGTGCAATCCACCAAGGCCTCGGTCGAGAACCTCAACTTGCTGCAAGCGGGCAAGGGCGAGATTGCCTTCACTCTCGGCAATTCGCTCGCCGATGCCTGGAACGGCAACGCCGAAGTCGGCTTCAAGGCGAAGCTCGACAAGCTGCGCACGGTCGCTGCGATCTATCCGAACTACATCCAGATCGCCGCACTCAAGGACGCTCACATCAACACGCTCGCCGATCTCAAGGGCAAGCGGCTTTCGGTGGGCGCGCCGAAGTCGGGCACCGAGCTCAACGCACGTGCGATCCTGGCCGGCGCCGGCATGTCGTACAAGGATCTCGGCCAGGTCCAGTATCTACCGTTCAGCGAGTCGGTCGAGCTGATGAAGAACCGCCAGCTCGACGCCACGCTGATCTCGGCCGGGCTCGGCGTGTCGGCGATCCGCGATCTGTGCGCTTCGGTCGACTGCGTGATCGTCGAGACGCCGAAGTCGGTGGTCGAGAAGATGGGCTCGCCCTATCAGTCGGCGTCGATCCCGGGCGGCACCTACAAGGGCAACGACAAGGACGTGAATGCGGTGATCGTGCCGAATTACCTGGTCACGCGCTCGACCCTGCCCGACAAGGAAGTCTACGAGATGACCAAGACCATCTTCGACGACCTGCCGGCGCTGCAGGCCGCGCATGCCGCCGCCAAAGCGATGACCCTGGACAAGGCGGGCAAGAACCCGCCGGTGCCGCTGCACCCGGGTGCGGCGAAGTTCTATAAAGAGAAGGGCGTACTGTAAGCCGGACGCTACAGCGCGGCAACTCTCGGCCTCATGCTGAGGAGCGCTCCGAAGGAGTGCATCTCGAAGCATGAGGCCGCCCCATCCATGATGAGGGCAGAGCAAATTAGCAGCTGCTTTTAGAGGAACTACATTTATGTCCGCCGTTGAAGTCGATCTCGCCGCCGAGGCGCCGGGTCCCGGCACGCCGATCCCGGGCCAGACCAAGACCGAGGCCCGGCTGGAAAAGGGCTGGGGCAACGACCTCGAAGGCCGCGCGCTGTTCTGGATCGCGGTCGCGTTCTCGGCTTTCCAGATCGTCACCGCCACCTTCAGCCCGCTACCGAGCCAGATCGTGCGCTCGGTACATGTCGGCTTCCTGATGATCGTGGTGTTCGGCGTCACTTCCACCCTGACCAGCCGCGTTCCCGCCAAGCTCATCTATTGGGCTCTCGGCATCGGCGGCTTCGTTCTCGGTTTCTATCATTGGGTATTCTATGAGCAGCTCATTTTGCGCGCCGGCGATCCCAACACCGCCGATATCGTCGTCGGCGTCATCGTCGTGGCTCTGGTGTTCGAGGCCGGCCGCCGCATGATGGGCCCGATCCTGCCGATCATTTGTGCGATCTTCCTCGCCTACGGATTGTTCGGACAGTATCTGCCGAGCCCACTCAACACGCGCGGCTACGATTTCGGCCAGATCGTGGACCAGATGTTCCTCGGCACCGAGGGCATCTACGGCATCCCGGTCTATGTCTCCTCCACATACATCTTCTTGTTCATATTGTTCGGCGCATTCCTCGAGCGCGCCGGCATGATCGGTCTGTTCACCGACGTCGCCATGGGCACGGTCGGCCACGCGCGCGGCGGCCCGGCCAAGGTGGCGGTGATCGCATCCGGCATGATGGGCACGATCAACGGCTCCGGCATCGCCAACGTGGTCACCGTCGGGCAATTCACCATTCCGCTGATGAAGCGCTACGGCTATCCAGCGTATTTCGCCGGCGCGGTCGAAGCTACCTCCTCGATGGGCGGCCAGATCATGCCGCCGGTGATGGGCGCGGTCGCCTTCATCATGGCGGAGACCATCAACGTCCCCTATTCCACCATCTGCATCGCGGCCATCGTGCCGGCGCTCCTCTACTACTATTCAGCGTTCTGGGCAGTGCATCTGGAAGCCGGCAAGCGCGGCCTGGTCGGCCTGGCGAAGGACGACTGCCCGAACCCGATCGCGGCCCTGAAGAAGAACTGGTTCCTGCTGATGCCGCTGGCGGCGCTGGTGGTGCTGCTGTTCGCCGGCTACACGCCACTGTTCGCCGGCACCGTCGGCCTGGGGCTGACCGTGATGGTGATCTTCAGCCATCCGATCGTGGCGGCTATCCCGCAACCGATCTTGCGTGTCGCATTCTGGATCCTGCTAGGGCTGTCGGCAGCTCTGTTCTTCGAATACGGCGTGTGGCTGCTGATTTCGATGGTGGCGGCGCTGATGGCGGTGACGGTCTGGGTCAAGGGCGGTCGCGAGACGTTGAAAGTGGCGCTCAACAGCCTCGCCGACGGCGCGCGCCACGCGCTGCCGGTGGGCGTCGCTTGCGCGCTGGTCGGCACCATCATCGGCACGCTGACGCTGACCGGCGCGGCGACGAATTTCGTGCGCGTAATCGTGTCGGTCGGCGAAACCTCGATCTTCGCCTCACTCTGCCTGACCGCGCTCACCTCGCTGATCCTCGGCATGGGCATCCCTACCATCCCAAACTACATCATCACCTCCTCGATTGCGGCGCCGGCGCTCTT
Organism: uncultured Alphaproteobacteria bacterium; assembly: GCA_963786025.1. Lineage (GTDB taxonomy): Bacteria > Pseudomonadota > Alphaproteobacteria > Rhizobiales > Xanthobacteraceae > Pseudolabrys. Next base: position 208,653 of record CAWAXK010000031.1, on the reverse strand, counting down.
GCATCTCGGCGTGCCGCTGATCGTGTCGCATATGTTCGTATTCTATTTCGGTATCATGGCGGATCTGACGCCGCCGGTAGCGCTTGCCGCCTTCGCCGCCGCCTCGATCGCCAAGGAGAGCGGATTCAAAATCGGCTGGACTGCGGTGAAAATCGCGCTGCCCGGCTGGATCGCGCCGTTCATGGCGGTCTATGCGCCGGCGCTGATGCTGCAACCGGTTGGCCCGCGCGTCGCCGCTTATGGCCTCGCCGCCGCCGCGGCCTATGTGATCTTCAAGGCGGTGCTGGCGGTGACGCTGTGGGGCGTGACCGCGACCGGTTATTTCCTCACCTTCGTCAGCTGGCCGGAGCGCATCATCGCGTTCCTCTCCGCCGCGCTGCTGGTGGTGGAATATCCCTGGACCGACCCGGCCGGCTTTACCGCTTGCGGCCTGTTCCTGGCCTATCAGTTCTGGAAAGCCCATCGCGCGCGCCGTACGCTCGCCGTGAAGCCGGCGGAATAAGTATGGAACTCTGCATCCTCGCCGCCGGCGCCACGATCCGCCTCGGCACAATTGCGCTCACGCTGGCCTGGACCCATTCGATCGAAAAGACGCGCTGGGAAGAGGACTGGCGCGCGACGCCGGCCGGCTTGGTGCTGGAGGAAGACCGCATCCAGGGCACCGGCGCCGGCATGGAGCCGCCGCCCGATGCCCATTTCGACGGTCAATGGTGGCATTATACGCCGCCGCTGGCACCGATGCCGAGCGTGGTGCTGCGCCGCTCCGGCGCCACCGACGATTGGCAGGTCTGCATCGCCGGGCGCTGCCGGCCGATGGGTGACTATCTGCCGAAAGACGCCGACCCGGTGACGCTTACCACTTGTCCGTGATAAATGTACTGTCATTCGGTGGCGGGGGTAAATACAATCTATCGCAGCTGCTGTTTGTTGCCGAACTCCGTAAGCTTAGCAGAGGACGGTTGCGTCTCTTGTCCTCTTCGAAAAATCATATCCGCGCATAGCGATGATGCAGACCGGGTAGAGCCGGCGTAGCGGAGAGAGATTAGTGGAAATTACCGAGCAGCGGAAAACCATCGAACAAAGACGCGGCCAAGAAACTAAGATTTTGGCCGCGGCAAACGCCTTCACTGCCCGCCATTTCCAGACCCCAGAATTAGCCCGTGAATGGCTAGAAAAGACTCGCTGGCCCAATGGGCCAGTATGCTCGCATTGCGGCACCATAAACCATGCCTACAAGGTCAAGAAGCCCGGCTGGTATCGCTGCGCCGAAAAGAAATGCCGCAAGGATTTCAACGTGACCACCGGTACGATCATGGAGCGCAGCCATATCGCGCTGAACAAGTGGCTGATTGGATTCTACATGATGTCGTCGAACGGCATGAGCGCCCATCAGCTTCATCGCGCCCTCAACCTCGGTTACAAATCGGCATGGTTCATGTGCCATCGCATCCGCGAAGCCATGCGCACCTACAGCAATCCATGGCCTGGCCCGTTCGGCGATGCTGGCAAGGTCGTAGAAGCCGATGAGACCAATATAGGTCCAACCGATGCACCTTGGCGACTCAAGAAACCGCCCGTCGTTCCCTACACGACAAGCGGCAAGTTCGGTCTGGCGAACAAACGCGCCATCGTCGAACTTGTCTTGCACGGCGACAACGTCCGCGCCCCTCATATCCCGATCGCCGACAAGATCAAAGTCAGCGGTATCGTGAAGAAAAACATCACCAACGAGTCGTTGCTGCGCGCTGATGAAAATCGCAGAGCCGATCAGCATTTTGCCGCGCACGAAAACGTGAAACATTCCGCTGGTGAGTACATTTGCGACGACGTGCATAACTCGGCTGATTATTTTTTCATTTTCAGGAGCGGATTGCGCGGTCTATATCAGCACTGTAAGGAAAAGCACCTTTGTCGCTACCTGGCCGAGTTCGCGTTTCGATACAATTACCGCGCTGACCTCGGCTACAGTAACAATGATCGCACGCGCGCGGCGATTAAAGGCATCGAAGGCAAGCGCCTCTTTTACCGGCAACCTCGCTAATCCGTATTTTAGATATCAGGCCCCGGCGACCGCAACAAAGTACCGTTCCGATTCATCACGTATAAGTTCGCCTTACTGGGCGGCGGGGCAGGCGCCGCTGCCGACCTAAAAAGCGGTGGTGCGCCCAGCCGCGCCGGGCTAGAATGCACCGGCAATAACCGGAGGACGACATGGCTGATGCAGTCACGGCCTTGATCGGCGCGATCATCATGATCGGCTATATGTTCTTGATCGCCGCCAAGCTGGCCTCGCCGCCATTGTGGATTTGCGTCTTAATCGGACTTGCGTTGATGCTCTGGGGCTTCTGGTGGGACGACTGGGAACCGGTCTTCAAGCCGCCGAAGAAGTAAGCCGTAGGACGCCGGTCGTGCCGCTATCAACTACCCAGCTTCGTCACCAGCCAATTCGCCGTGCGCAGCAGGCGCGCGTCATCACCGCGTTCGCCGACGAGCTGCACGCCGAGCGGCAGCCCACCCTCTCCGCTCAATAGGGGCAGCGACAGCGCCGGCAGGCCGGTGAGCGACCACAGCGAGCAGAACATCGGGCTGCCGGTGGCCGTGCCCTTGGGCGCGATGCCGGTCGTCGCCAGCGTAATGATCGCATCGTATTCCTTGAAAATTTCGGCAAAGCCAGCCTCATAGCGCCGCGCGGCATCGCGCGCTGCCAGATAGCGCACCGCGGTCACCTTGCAACCTTCGGCCAGAAAATCCCGCAAGGTCTTGCTTGAGGCCTCGCCCCCTCGTTCGACGACAGCGTTGAGATTATGCGCCATGTCAGCGGCCATGATGTCGCGCTGGTCGTCCCAGGCGGCGGCATAGCTTTGCCCTAAGCCGATCGCGGTGGCGGAGTCGCCCAGGCGATTGACCAAATTTTCGAATGCCGCACGGGTATCTACGTCGGCTTTCTCCCAAACCGGCGTACGGACGAATGCAAGCCGCGGGGGCATAGGCGGGTCCTCGGCCAACCGCTCAAGAAAATTCGGCGCCGCCACCGGCCGGGTATCGTCGTCCGCGGGATCATAGCCGGCCAACACTTCGAGGATCATGGCGGCATCAGCGAGCGAGCGCGCGAATACGCCGACATGATCGAGGGCCTTCGACAAGATCAACGCACCGTGGCGCGAGATGGTGCCGTGCGTCGGCTTGCAGCCATAGACACCGCAATAGGCCGCCGGCCGGATCACCGAGCCGTTGGTCTGGGAACCGACCGCCAGCGGCACCATCCCGGCGGCCACCGCGGCCGCCGAGCCGGAGGAAGAGCCGCCGGGCGTGCGTTCGAGATCGTGCGGATTGCGCGTCGCCCCCGCGTGGAAATAGGCGAATTCGGTGGTCACGGTCTTGCCGATGATCACCGCTCCGGCCGCGCGCAGCCGCGCCACCACTGTGCAGTCGCGCATCGGCCGGCGGCCCTTGAGCAGCGGTGAGCCACATTCGGTCGGGTAGTCGGCTGTGTCGAATATGTCCTTAACCGCCACCGGGACGCCGTGCAGCACGCCGAGCGAGGCGCCGTTGCGGCGGCGTTCGTCAAGCATCTTCGCCTGCTTCAGCGCCTCGTCGGCATCCAGATGGACGAAGGCGCGCACCTCGCCGTCAACCGCGGCGATGCGGTCGAGGCAGGCGGTGGTGTATTCCTCCGCGGAAATGTCGCCGTTGGCAATGCGTTCGGCCGCCTCGAGCGCCGTGAGTTCGCCTAACCCGCCGTCCGTCACTTTGCGCTCACTTGTACAATTGATGCGGAAACCAAAGTGCAATGCCGGGGAAAATATAGACCAGCGTCATGGTCAAGAACACCATGAAAACGAACGGCAGCGCGCCCGCGAAAATCTGGTTCAGCCTCACCTGCGGCGGCGCCACACCCTTCAGGTAATAGGCCGCCATCGCCATGGGCGGCGTGTTAAACGAGGTCTGAATGTTGAGCGCGACCAGAATACCGAACAGGATCGGGTCGATATCGAAGTGCTTGACCAGCGGCAGGAAGATCGGGACGAAGATGATGATGATCTCGGTCCATTCCAGCGGCCAGCCAAGCAGGAAGATGATGGTCTGGGCAACGATCAGGAAGCCGGTCGCATTCAGATTGGCCGCAAGAACCCAGTGTTCGATCACCTCGTGGCCGCCGAGATAGGAGAACACCGAGGAGAAGGTCCACGAGCCGATGAACAGGTAGCAGACCATCGCCGAGGCGCGGGCGGTAAGGTACACAGCCTCCTTCAGCCGCTGGAAGGTGAGTGAGCGGTAAACGGCGGCGAGCAGGACGGAGCCGGCGGCGCCGACGGCGGCCGCCTCGGACGGGGTGGCCAGACCGAGCAGGATGGCGCCGAGCACTGACAGGATCAGGACCGCGAGCGGAAAAAACGAGGTTACCAGCGCCGAAAACACCTCGCGGAACGGAATATCACGGTCGAGCTCCTTCGGCTTCGGTGCCAGCTTCGGATTGATGAGCACCCGCACGATCACATAGACGACATAAAAACCCGCCAGCAGGAAGCCGGGGATAAAGGCTGCGGCGTAAAGCTGGACGACGGAAACCGACGTCGTGGCGCCGTACAGGATCAGCAGCACGCTCGGCGGAATCATGATGCCAAGACAGCCGCCGGCGCAGACCACGCCGGCCGAGAGCTCGGTATTGTAGCCGGCGCGCAGCATGGCGGGAAAAGCCAGTAACCCCATCAGAGTGACCACGGCGCCGACAATGCCGGTGGCAGTGGCAAACAGCGCGCAAGTTATGAGGGTTGCGACCGCGAGCGCACCCGGCACACGCCGCATCGCCATTTGCAGCGAATAAAACAGCCGGTCGAGAATGTTCGATCGCTCGACCACGTAGCCCATGAACAGAAACAGCGGCACCGCGGTCAGCACGTCGTTCGACATGACGTCATAGGTATTGGTGACGAGCAGGTCAAAAATACGCGAACCCATCGCGTAGTAGCCGAAGAACACGCCCATCGCGACAAGCGTGAAGGCGATCGGGAAGCCCAGCAGGATGATGATGATGAAGGAGCCTAGCTGGACCATCCCGATTTCGGGATTAGTAAGCATCATCGCGAAGCCCCCACGTGCATTTCTTCTTCGATGCGCCGACGATCCGCCGCTTCGGCCAGAATCGCGGATTCCATTTCTTCCACGTCGTGCAGCCGTTGCGGCCACACCCCATCGCGCAGACATATGATGCAGCGGATGATTTCCGCGAAGCATTGCAACAGCATAAAGAACGCCGCGATCGGGATCAGCGTCTTGTGCGGATAGACCGGCGCGCCGGTCGGGCTGTAGATGCTAACTTCGTGGATGTGCCAGGACTGCGCGGCATAGGGGATGCCGTAATAGAGCAGTGCGCCGAAACCCGGACCCATGAAGATGATAAAGAGAACAAGATCAATCGCGGCCTGGACCCGGTAGGGCCACATCCGATAGACGAAGTCGCCGCGAACGTGCCCATTGCGCGACAGCGTATAGGCACCGGCCATCATGAACAGCGCGCCATACATGAAATAGCTGACGTCGAACGCCCAATCGGTCGGGGCGCGAAACAGGTAGCGCATGAACACGTCGTAACAGGTGCCCAGCGTCATGATGACGATGCACCAGCCGAACGCCTTGCCGACGCCCGCGCTCAGTCGGTCGATGAAGAGGAGAAAATTTTCCACGGAAGTTGCTCGCGATTAGACCCAGCCCACAAGCTCGCCGGGGCAGCGATGCGGCCCCGGCGAATCTAAGTCATTTTTGCTCAAGCCTTCATCGGGCCGAAGTAGTGCTCGTAGGCGGCCTTATAGTCGGCGTCATTGTTGATGTTGTAGAAGCCGACCCGCTTGCCCCATGCCTTCTGGCTTTCGAGCACTTTCTTGATGAACGGCCCCTGATTGGGATCGGCGGAGATTTCCGCAACCACCTTATCCCAAGCCGCGAGTTGGGCTTTGAGAATCGAGTCGGGCGTCCGCTTTACGATGATGCCCTTCTTCTGAAGCGCTTCGAGATCGCGTGAGTAGATGTCCCACGCCTTCCAGATGTCGTAGGAATTGGCGGATTCGCCGGCAAGGTGCAGGATCTGTTGCTGCTCTTTCGCCAAACTCTCGTACTTGGTCTTGTTGAACACCACCTCAATCGCTTCCGACGCTTGGTGGTACGAGCCGAGATAGTAGTACTTCGCCACGTCCGCGGCGCCGAAGCGCATATCCGAGGTCGGGTTATTGAACTCGAACGCCTCGATCACGCCCTTTTCCATCGCCGGCAGGATTTCCGGGCCGGGCAACTGAGCGACGCTGGCGCCCATCGCCTGGAACACGTTGGAAGCGAGACCGACGGTGCGGTACTTCATGCCTTTGAAGTCTTCCGGGCCCTTGAGCTCTTTCTTGAACCAGCCGAGCGGCTGGGTCGGCATGGCGAAGACGTAGAAGCCCTGGACGTTGAGACTGAGGATCTTCTGCGTCAGTTCGTCATAGAGCGCCTGGCCGCCGCCATGATAGAACCAGCCCATGAAGTTGCTGGCGGTGGTGCCATAGCAGGGGCCGGTCCCAAACAGCGAAGCGGCGCGATGCTTGCCGTACCAGTAGGCCGGCACGCTGTGGCAACCGTCGAGCACGCCGGTTGAGGTCGCGTCCATCACTGAGAAGAATTTCACCACGGCGCCGGCGTTGAGATAGTCGACCTTAAGCCGGCCGCCGCCTATCTGGTTGACCTTCATGGCATAGTCTTGGCCGTACTCGTTGAGGATGTCGGTGGCACCCCAGCCGCCTTGCATCTTCAGCGTTACGGTTTGTGCACGCGAAACCTGCGGCATGGCGATAGTCGCTACGCCAGCAACAGCAGCACCGCCGAGGAATTTCCGACGGGTCGCAGTCGTAGACGATTTACTCTTTGTCATGATTGTACCCTCCCCTTGATCGTTTTTCCCTGAACAATTTTTGGCAGGGCTTTTTCACGAGCCCGCCTTTTGGTTGGGATCGCGCAACCCTTTATGCCATTATCGTACGGGTTGCAGTGGCTGGACGCAACATTGGCCAGCGGCTGAAAAGGGCGGCAAATGCGCTTTTTATATGAGAATCCGTTCAAAACAGATCAGAATCCCAGCGCCATCAGTCAATATTAAAATGGATCATGGCGAGGCGAACGAATGCGATGGTGGTGTGCGCATAGCGCCCGAAGTCCCCGGATAGGCGTCGGCAACGATAAATCCAAGTAATCCAAGCGAAGGTGCGCTCGACGTGCCGGAAAATCCGGTAGCGTCCACAAACCGCTCTGTCCACTGCGTTCAATTCCAATCAAGGCATCAAATTACCTTCGGGTGGCGCGAAGCCGTGCGCTTCGCGATGTCGCCTTGGCTAAAAAAATGAGGAGCCGCCATTTGAGAAGGTCCATAATCGGAAATTTATTTGTTTGACTACCCGCGAGATTGTTGGATATTGGTGTTAACAAGCGTCGCTCATCTCTCTTCGGGCGATGTGTGTTCCCAGGAATACTACATAAGCCGCGCCATAAATCGACGCGGTTTTTTTTACAAAAACTCAAGCCCTTCAGTTCCTCGATGAGGGACGCCACCAACTGATGGCCGACAAGAAGCCCCCCGGCACAGACCACAATTCGCTCTGTTCGCGGTTAAGACTGCGATATTTGTTCTTATGCGATCAATTGTTCTTATCAACCTTTTGAAAATGACGCAGAAACGTCGTGGTCCACCAAACAAGTCCACATAAAAAAACAACGAGCATCGTCATGAAACGATCTACAGCTAACACCGGTGGAGACATTGCATTCGCACGCAATATCGAAATGTGCATTCCATAGATGACCGCAACCGTTAAACACCCGAGCCAACAGGCATGGCCTATCAAGAAGCTTTCAGTTGAGTGTCGCCGTTTTTTTGCAAACCAGTATTCGCAATTGGGTATTTGCCCCTTTCCGTTGGTGTATCGGGGCAGTCCTGCCATCACCCAAACGAGCAGCAATGGCAAGCCTACTAGAAACAATACGATAAAAAAACGATAGTGGTCTCGGTTTGTCCAACCATCAGCCACGCCGTTCGCACCAAAATGGGTCGCGACTTTTTCTGGCAAATCGCCCAAGCTATTCAGGGCAAAGAATGTGCAAACCAGGAGCAAAGCTGAAAACAAGAGGGGCGATAGCCGATTCATGGATCCCATCGGTCGAAAGTAACGGGGCAGGAAACAATCGCGGAGCGTAGCCGCCGTTTTTCCTACAGTTTGTACACTATCATCATTGACCCAAGACATGGGCAACACAAGTCCCGATTGGGGCTTTCCTGCTCATCCAGCTTTGCTGTCTCGCGGCAAACCCAGGTGCAACCAAAGCGTCTCCGGCATCGCCTGCAGTTATGCGCATCGGAGAGAAGTGCCAATAGTTAGGATCATGCGCTCAGAAATAGCGCCACCACACATAGACATGGCAGATCGCTACCGACACCACCATCATCGGGAAGGCATACAGCGTATAGGTGATGAACTTGAACGGCACCTTGTTGCGCTCGCCGATGCCGGCCACCGTCAGATTGGCCGAGGCGCCGATCAGCGTTCCGTTGCCGCCGAGGCAGGCGCCGAGCGATAGGCACCACCACAGCGGCTCTATCTTGTCCGTACCGCCGAAGGCTGGTGCCATGGTCTTGATCAGCGGAATCATGGTGGCGACGAACGGAATGTTGTCCACGATCGCTGACAAGAACGCCGACGCCCACAGGATGGCGTAGCCGGCATGCGCCATATTGCCGCCGGTCGCAACCACCAACTTATTGCCCAACAGCGTAAGCAAGCCGCCGACGTCAACGCCATGCACCACGACGAACAGGCCAATGAAGAAGAAAATGGTAATCCACTCCACGTCGCCGAAGGTCTGATGCACATTGTGCGCAGCCTTCTCGGAATGGTGCGCCCAGTTGTCGAGCAGCATCAGCACGGCGGCCCCGAACATGGCGATGGTGGCCGGCTCCAGACGTAGCGGCCGCGCCAGCACGAAGGCGATCATCACCACCGTGAGCACGACAAGCGACTGCTTGAGCAGCAGCCAGTCCTCGATCGTGTCGGCCGGATTCATCGCCATTACCCGCTCCTCGGCATCGTGCGAGGCCTTGAGATCCTTGCCCCACAGAAAGTGGATGATCACCGCCTGCACCGCCATGACGATGAGGATTATCGGCGAGAGGTGATAGACGAATTCGTTAAAAGAGAGCCCGACTTGCGAGCCGATCAAGATGTTGGGCGGGTCGCCGATCAGAGTGGCGGTGCCGCCGATATTGGAGGCGAAGATTTCCGCAAACAGATAGGGGTAGGCCGGAACTTTCAGAGTGCCGCAGATCGCCAGCGTCACCGGGACGATCAGCAGTACGGTGGTGACGTTGTCGAGGAAGGCCGAGAGCACGGCGGTGGTGATCTGCAGGATGAACAGGATGCCGGCAGGATGAGCCTTCGCCGCCTTCGCCGACCAAATGGCGAGGTATTGGAACATGCCGGAGCGGCGCGAGATCGACACCAGGATCATCATGCCGGTGAGCAGGCCTATGGTGTTCCAATCGATGCCGTGAATAGCCTCATCCTGGTCGAGCACGCCAACGATGATCATCACGCCGGCGCCGATCAGCGCGACGATCGCGCGGTTGACCTTTTCCGACATGATGACGGCATAGGTGATGGCCAGGATGCAGGTGGACACCCACATCGGATTGAGGCCAAAATAAACGTGAGACGCCGCGTGCGCGGTCATTGCCCGAATCCCCCCAGTCACTGGCGCTTGGTGGTTCCATTGGCACCAGCGGCACCCTTCCGCATGAAAGCTCAGGCATGCCGGATGCCGAGTCAAGACAGCTTGAGTATTGGCGAGATCGGCAGCAGCGTGAGGATCAGGAACAGCGGCACCAACACGCAGACCGCCCACAAGACGTAGCCGAAAGTGCCCCGTCCGGCGCAATCCTTCCGAGATATCGTCGGCCGAAAAATATTTTTGATGCGCGGCGCCCTGCAGCCAGACGGGCTTGGCGAGTTCCTACAGTGGAGCCATCAGACCGGGACGCTGGAGACCGCCGGTGGGGTAACAATCGCGCTGGCCGACGCTGGCCAGCCGCTTTTCAGCCCGTTCCATCCCATGCCGCGCTCGCCCACGAGAGTCTGGCATCATTGAAGCAGCAAAGTGCCGGCGCGGAAATGGTCCTGCTGGCATTGCTGGAATAGGATTCCTATGTCGCGGAAATGCAGATCGATGCAAAGCGTCTGCGCAAACAGAACCATAGTTGGGGAGCCATCGCTGCCGCGTTGGCCAGTCAAGGCGTCGTGCAGGGTGCAGATCCCAAACCGATCACCCGTCGCCGGCTGACCGCGCTCATTGCGGTAACCGAGAGACGCAGGCGCCTGCGCATTGAGCTGCACGAAGCGCTGTGTAGGAAGCGAACGGCTTTGACGGCAACGCGCGCCTCGGCAGAAACGGGCACAAAGAGAGGACGCCTGCAGGCGGGATGTCTGCACCGAAAGGACGATAACGGTTCTGAACCGCGCTCACGCCCAGATGTCTGTGCGCCGGTCAATTCAAGTGCAAGGAGAAGATTGAAGGCTGCGGTAGCAATCAGCCGCACTCAGGACGCTGGCGAACGCAGGCGAGAAGTGAACTCTCGACTGGCTCAACGGCCAAAGCTGAGCAAACGCCGCATTCCGGATCTCAAAGCCTTCAATGAACATGATCCTGATTTCAGTCCCCGGATCGAGAGGCCGGAAGCGTAAATCTGGTGGGCTCGAAAGAGCACGTGAAGGAAGGTAGCCAGCGACCTGGCGCTGCTCCATCATAGCCCTTGACGACGTCTCGGCTGCAAGTGCGCGTCCGCAAGAGCAGCGAGTTTCTCGCGCAAGGTCGGTGGGCGGGGCAAGGTCGAACAAGTCGGGCTGTTTCGACGGCTTCTTCTTGGTTGCGGATTTGGCCATGGACGTTTTCAGATAGGAATGCGCTGATTCGTTTGCCACTCACTATGCCATGATGGCAGTGCCAGCGTGACAGGGCTACTTCTAACCGGGGGTTAACGGGAGGTTCGGCTACAGGCTGGGCAGGAAGGTGGCAAGTTGCGGAAATGCCGCAAGGATCACGACCACCACCAGCAGCACGATCCAATAGGGGATGGAGCCGCGGAAAATCTCAGCCAGTTCCACGCTGCGGTCGGGCACGGCGGCTTTGACGGTGAAGACCAGGATTCCGAATGGCGGCGTGAGCAGCCCGGTCTCGATCGCCAGAATACCTATTATGGCAAAGGCCAGCGGATCGAAACCGAGGTGGGCGGCGATCGGCGCGAAGATCGGCACGGTCAGCAGAATGATGGAGATCGAGTCGATCAAGCAGCCAAGCACAAACCAGATGCCGACCATGACCGTAAGAATGCCCCAAGGGCCGGCGCCGGTGCCGAGCAGGAACACCTTGGCGGCCTCGGTAAATCCGGTCATCGACAGCACGCGCGAATAGAGCTGCGCGCAAAACAGCAACAGCAATAGTGGACCGCAGGTGCGGCCGACGTCGAGCACCACGTGCCAGACGTCGCGCGGCTTGATCCCCTTGATCACGGCCAGGACGAGGGCGCCGACCGCCCCCACGCTGGCGCCTTCGGTTGGCGTGCAGACGCCCAACCAGATCGCGCCCAGCACACCGGCCACCAGCAGGACCACCAGCAGCGTGCTGAGCAGCAGGGCGCCGATCGGTTGCTCGTCGACCGGCGGCGCAACGATGAGCGCGGCGCTGACATCGGCGCCGACCGCGCCTGTCGCCAGCGGCCGGCGGGTTTCGCCGACGAGTTCGGGTTTCAGAATGGCCGCGATCACGACATAAATGATCATGCCGCCGGCGGCGAGCAGCCCAGGGATCACGCCGGCGAGAAACATCTTGCCGATGGAAATTTCGGTGAGCACGCACCACACGATCATCAGCACCGAGGGCGGGATCAGCATGCCTAAGCAGGCGCTGCCGGCGACCGAGCCGAGCGCGAAATCGCGCCGGTAGCCGTAGCGGCGCATTTCCGGATAGGCGATGCGCGAGAACGCGGCGGCGGACGCGATACTGACGCCAGTAACAAAACCGAACAGAGCGTTGCTCAAGATTGTCGCGACGGCGAGGCGTCCCGGCAGCCATCGACTCAAGCGGTTGGTAAGCGCGTAGAGATCCCGTGCCGCCCCGCATTTTGCCAAGAAGTCTCCCATTAACATGAACAGCGGGATGACGGCGAACACATAGTCGCGCAACGCTTCGTAAGCTGTATTGGCAACGAAGTCGCGGACCACATCAACATCGCCGGTCATGAGATAAATGCCGAGCGCGGCGGTGATTCCGAGGGCAATGGCTATATGGACGCCCACAAAGACCAATGCGAGCACAACGACCACGATGGTAATCATATCGGAATGGCCGAGCATGGTGCGTCGGCCCTAGCCTAGAGGCGGCGCCGAGCGCACGTCGTCCTCGGCCCGGCCAGTCAGGAGAACGCGCACCGCGCGGATGGCGTGCATGACATAGCTGAAGACCACGAGCGTCGAACCGATCAGCACGGTGATCCGGGCCGGCCAAGCCGGCACCCGCAGCGCTCCCTCGCCCTGGTACTCGCCGCTGATCACGGCGTTCAGCGCCAGCCCGTAGCCGCCCCAAACAATGATTCCGAAGAACAAGATGCCGAGGATTGCCGACAGTAACAGGGCAAATGCTTGTCCGCGCGCGGCGAATCTCGAGGCCAGCACGTCAGTGTAGATCATGCCGCCGCTCTGCACGGCGTAGCCGGCGAGCAGGAAGCAGATGATGACGATCGACATCGACACCATCTCCGGCGTGCCCTTGACCGGAGAGTTGAACACGGTGCGCCCGATGACATCGGCGCAGACCAGAAAACCGAGCAGAAGAATGATCACCGCCGCGGCCAGCAGCAGCGTGCGCACAATCCAGGCGTTGATGTCTTGAACCATGGGCAGCCCCGCCGCAGGATGCAGTAAGAGCGGGCGGCCGACGATGACGGCCGCCCGTTTTGCCGTCTACTTGAGCTTATAGCGAACCGGCCATTTGTAGCCATTGTCCTCGGCGGCCTGCAATGCGGCTTCCAGCACCTGCGTTGCCGGCAAGCCCTTGGCATCAAGCTCTTTGGCCTTCTGCGCCGGCCAGGCGGCGAGCGATTCCGCCCAATCCTGGCGGACTTTCTCCGGCAGCGTGCGCACGATGCTGCCGTGCGCCTTGAGCTCGGCGATCTGCTTCGGATAGTCCGCCTTGTTCACCGTGCCGGTCTTGAGCTCGTATTCGTGGGCGACTTCCAGAATAATGTCCTGCACTTCCTTCGGCAGTTTGTTCCAGCGCGCCAGGTTGACGGTGAGCCCGTGCCAAGTGATCGCGCCAAAGCCGATCTCGGTGTAGTACTTGCCGACTTCATAGAGCTTGAAGTTGGCCCAGCCCGACGGGAACATGATCCAGCCGTTGTAGACGCCGGTCTTCATCGACGTATAGGCCTCGGGCAAGGACGATTGCACCGGCGTTGCGCCGGCGAATTCCAGCCATTTGAGATTGAGGCCGGCGCCAGCGATCTTCTGACCCTTGAGATCCTTGACGGAATTCCATTCGAAATTGGTGCCGAGGTTGTAACCGTTGTCGGCGATCAGCGCGAGCAGCTTCTGCTTGAACTTGTCCTCGAACACTTTCGACATGTACGGGACCTTGGCATAGACCGCGCGCGCGATCTTCAGGCTCATGACCGGGTCCATGGTGCCGAACGGCAGCATCACCTGGAACGAATGCAGCGGCAGGTTCGACGGTTCGAAGCCGAAGTTATACCCGCCCATATCGATGATGCCGGACTGCACGCCTGCGAGCGTGTCGGAGACTTTCACCATCGAGCCGCCGTAGCCCTCGACGAACTCGACTTTGTATTTGGTGTTGGCGGCGACCCGCTTGGTCACCTCCGGCACGAAAAAGTCCTGCAACAGAGCAACGTAGGTGTTGGCCCGCGGATGACCTGAGGCGATGCGCAGCTTGATAACGTCCTGCGCCATGGCCGACGTCGTGACGGCGGACAGCGCAGCGAATACGAGCACTTTCAATAGCGTAGGGATTGTCATGGTGCTTCCCCCAAACCGCCTAGCGGCATTAATTTATTGTGGCGATAACCTTCCGTCGCATCGGCATGAGGTGTCAACCCACCTATGACGGCAAACGTCGAGCGGCGGATTCGCATTGCCCGCGGCCTCTAGCCGAATACTACCATTCCGGTGGACCCAAGTTTGATGCTAGCCCACTCGATCGCGCCCGCGCGTCAAAGTGATCGAGAAAGCCATACTCGCTTGTCATCGCACGAGTGAAGTCAGCCTACGCCTGCAAATCATCCCCGGTATCGACGTCATTACGGCAACGGCGATTGCCGCCACGGTCGCCGACGCCAAGGTGTTCAGATCCGGACGTCATTTTGCGGCGTGGATTGGGCCGTGGTTGAACGCCCACCCAATACCAGTCCCGTCATGCCTTTTCGGCTTTGAAGAAGGGGCTTCAGCACACTGATGCAGTCAAGAAAAAGGGAGCTCCAGCATCTTAGCGAAGGACAGCTGAAGCAAGGTTATCGCGTGGCTTGTCAGACCTTCGTCAATGGTGACATCAGCGTCGCATGCATCCTCGATCAGCCCCCAATGCAAGTCGCACCACACGCAACTGTGGCCGATGTTTTATTTTATCGATTAACAATCAAGCTACAATCTTCACTGGAGAAACCGATTTGCAGGCCCTCTACGAAAGACTCATTGGGTTATTGGCGCATGCCTGACTTCTAGTGTGGCTGGGCATAATTCGGCCCATCCCAAGCGTTCGCGCTTGCTTGACTGCTTTCCTCCGCCTCCCGAACTTTGCGAACGGCCGAGCGTTGCAGCATTCGCCTGTTGAAGGCTGTGTAGGACGCGAGGTCATGCATCGGCAGCTGGATACGCAATCCCAAATCGTAGAAGAAAAGAGCGTACGGATCGACGGCGGTGTATTGCGCACCCATTATCCAATCCTTTCCTGAGAGCAAACCGTCTATTTCTTGACAATGTTCCCAGAATGTTTCGCGGGCCATTGCTTTCACATTTTTCTGCGCGTTGGTGTCGGTCGCAAAGCGCTGCGGCCTGATGATATGCGCGAAGGTTGGATGAACGGCACTCGCGAACCATGCCATGATCGAAAGACAGCGACCTTCATCGGATGGTAACTGCGGCAGCAATTTTGCGCCCGGAAACTGTCGCGCGAGATAGGTCGAAATAGCAACGTTTTCCGTCAGCACCGTTCCGTCGATGGCGAGTGCCGGTATCTTTCCATGAGGATTGATTTTCAAATAGGCTTCGCCCTTGTGCTCCCCCGTCGCCAAATTGACAGGTTTGCATTCGTAGGGGACGCCGATCTCTTCGAGCGTAATGTGCGGAATGACGGAGGACGCCCCGGGCCAATAATATAGTGTCAGCATTTGCGACTCGGCGCCATCTTAAAGACGAAACAATGCGTCCCTATTCTCTAGACGAAATCCGAACTGCCGTGAATACTTTTCCTTTTCCGCCCTTCTTGCAAGATGGGCGCGCAAATGAATCTGATGGGTTACGTGGCCGGTTCGGGTCATTCACGCCCTAGCAATTCAGCTTCCGGTCGGGCGTTTGTCAGCTATGCCCCCGATAGCGACCGTCGTCGCTGCAATGCGGCGAACGCAGCAACGTGCCAAAAGATGGGGTAATCGGCCGGCGTTCTTGTGGATAGCTGAAGATTTTGGGTGCTGCGCTTCAGGCTGATTGTGAAACGAGGTCCGTGGTTACGGCCTCAAGCATCAGAAGGAGAAGCACAGCATGGACCATTTTGCCGGACTGGACGTATCGGTCAAGGAGACCAGCGTTTGCATTGTGGATGACGCGGGCAGGATCGTGCGGGAGGTGAAGGTAGCGAGCGAGCCGGAGACTCTGCTGCTGGAACTCGCAAAGTCCGCCTACCGGTTTAAGCGGATTGGATTGGAAGCCGGGCCGCTTTCGCAATGGCTTTTCAGTGGGCTCGCCGAGGCGGGCTTACCGGTGATCTGTGTCGAGACGCGGCATATGCGGGCGGTCCTAAAGGCGCAGATCAACAAGACGGATCGCAACGACGCTCGCGGGATGGCGCAGATGATGCGAGTTGGGCTTTATCGCCCCGTGCATGTGAAGACGTTGCGCAGCCAGAAACTGCGCATGCTGCTGACGCATCGCAAGCTGCTGCAGTCGAAGGCGATTGCCATCGATAACGACCTGCGCGGGACTTTGCGTAACTTCGGCCTCAAAGTCGGGATGGCGGGGGCGGTCAAGTTCGAGGCGCGCATCAAGGAACTGGTCGAGAACCTGCCCGACTTAGCCGCGCTGGTCGAACCGCTACTCGTTGTCCGGCGGGTACTTCGCCAACAGCTCGGGATCCTGCACCACCGCTTGCTGGCCATCGTGCGGGACGATGAGGTATGCCGGCGCCTGATGACCGTCCCCGGCGTCGGCCCGGTGGTGGCGCTGACCTATCGGGCCACTGTCGACGTGCCCGCCCGCTTCCGGAACTCAAAGGCGGTCGGGGCGGTGTTCGGACTGACGCCCGCCCAGCATCAATCGGGTGAAAGCGCGCGACCCGGCGCGATATCAAAGTGCGGCGACGAGATGATGCGGATGATGCTCTACGAGGCGGCCCAGATCATGCTGACCCGAACCAACAAATGGTCATGGCTCAAGGCCTGGGCGATGCAGATCGCCAGGCACCGCGGCATGAAGAAGGCGATCGTGGCGCTGGCGCGCCGGTTGGCCGTGATCATGCATCGCATATGGGTTGACGGCACCGAGTTCCGCTGGACCCGAGAGGTTGCAGCAGCATGAGAACCGATCAGAAACAACTACGCTAGGAGAACACTCGAGCTCCACCCAGCGGTGGAATGATGTCCCTTGCGGGACGATGGATGAGGTGAGTTCGTATGTCCGCTTGGACCTGCCGTTCAATTGACGGCAAGGCCGACCCAAAGATTGTTCCACCTCGTCTTCGACTCCCATGGTGGAAGGGCCTTGGTGCCGATTCCGAAGAGAAGCACGAGCCCGCGAGTGACATCGACACTGCAGTGGTGGATGGCCTGAAAGTGCTTGACCCAGATCGGCCGATTAGAGAAGCGGACATTGGTCAGCTGTCGTGCGAACGCTGGTCGACCATCGCGAGAGCGAACGTTGCGAAATAGGCCACGGAGAAAATCGACGCAAAAACATCTGCCATGGTTATGGCTGTATACCCAATTGGTTGACCGATCCAAATGAGAGACACAAAGAACGTCACGATTGTGAGCGGAAGGCAAACAACGCCGAAATAGTTTTCGGCACACACCGATGACGAAGAGAATCACGGCCCAGCCGGTTGCGGCGCGGGCGTTTGCTTTGTCGTACGGCTCTGTACGAAGTTGATCGACAGCACGGCAATGGCGCTACCGAGACCAATCCAGTCGAGTAGGTCGGCGCCCGGGAAAGCGTGCTGCGGGATCAGGATCGCCAGCGCCGAGGCGCCAAAGGCGATGCGCAACGGCAGCGACAGCGGGCCGAATGCGAAGCCGACGATGCCGGCGGTGCCGACCACGATACCGAGGATGTTGCGGGCGAAATTCCAGGCAATCGCGCCCCAGGTGTCGTTCATCAGCATGCTCGGCTCGGTGACGAACAGGAACGGGATGAAGAACGTGCTCCAGCCGACCATCGCCGCGGTCCAGCCCACGGTCCAGCCCGACACGCGCGCGATGTTGGCGGCGGCGTAGGCGGCGATCGCCACCGGCGGCGTGATCATCGACAGCATGCCGAAATACATCACGTACATATGCGCGGCCATCGGCGAGACACCGAGCTTGACGATCGAAGGGGCAAGCAGCGAGGCGGTGAGCACATAGACGCTCACCGTCGGCATGCCCATGCCGAGGATGATGCTGATGATGGCGGTCAGCAGCAGCAGCACGAACAGGTTCTGCCCGCTGATCTCGATCAGTTGCAGCGTCAGCCCGAAGGAGATGCCGGAAATGTTGAGCGCGCCCACCACCATGCCGGCGGCGGCGCCGATCAAAATAATGTCGAGCGCGGCGCGGCCGGTGTCGAGGATCGCGCGCAGCATCTGACTCGGGCTGACGCGGGCCCCGCGATAGCCGAAGGCGAGGCTGAACACGATCAGCATCCCAGTGGAATAGATCGCGGCGCGCTCGATCGGGATCTGGAAATATTCCGGCCAGATCAGCGTGGCGATGAGGAACGCGATCGGGATCGGGAAATGCCAGCCGGAAACCAGCACCTCGCGGAAGGGGGGAATGTGCTCGACCTGCGCGGCGCCGATCTTGTGCTTGGCGGCTTCCAGGTCGACATGGATGAACAGCGCCGCGTAATAGAGGATCGCGGGGATGGTGGCGGCGATGCAGACCGCGCCATACGGCACTTGCAGGAATTCGGCCATGATGAAGGCGGCGGCGCCCATCACCGGCGGCATCAGTTGTCCGCCGGTGGAGCCGACCGATTCGATCGCGGCGGCGCGCGTCGGGGTAAAGCCGGAGCGCGACATCAGCGGAATGGTGACGATGCCGACCGCCATCACATTGCTCACCGCGGCACCGGAGATCATGCCGAACAGCGCCGAGCCGACCACGGCGATCTTGGCGGCGCCGCCGCGGAAGCGGCCCATCGACGACATCGCGAGGTCGGCGAAATAGGCCGCACCCCCAGTGCGGCCGAGCACCTGGCCCATCAGCGTGAACGGCACCACGATCAGCACCGCGACGCCGAGGATCTGGCCGATCATGCCGTTGACGTCGAGGCCGAGATAGACCAGCAGGCGCTGCGGCGAAACCGCCTTGGTGGCGAAGTCGCCGGGCATATGCGGTCCGATGAAGACATAGGCCGAGATCACCAGGATGATCACGACCAGGACGCCGCCGGCGGAGCGGCGGGTCGCCTCCAGCACCAGAATGATGAGGAGCGCGCTGCCGACGATCCCCTCGGTCGGCAGAAAGGCGATCTCGTTGGTAAGCTCCCCGTAGCGCGCGGCGATATAGCCGCAGATCGCCAGCGAGACGATGGCGCCCGCCGCGCCCAGCCAAGGCGACAGCCGTTTTGCGTTGATGAACGAGATGGCCAAGCTGAGGCCGAGGCACACCGTCAAGAGCTGCTCGGTATAGAGCGAAACGCCGAACATCCGCGGCACGTCGAGCACCCAGCCGACCACGCAAATCAGCATGGTGGCCTGGAAGAGATCCGTCCACAACGCGACCGCAGGCGACGCGGCGGGGCTCGCCGCAGCGTCCGTCGTCGCGTGCACTTCGCTCACTGGAGCGGCTCGTTCACTGAAGCGGCTCGTTCACTGGAGCGCCTTGGCCTGGATGTTGTGGTCCTTGAAGTATTTGAGCGCGCCCGGATGGTAGGGAATCTCGTACTGCTTGTAGAGCCCGGCGGCAGAGAATTCGCGCAACGCCGGCTGCACCGCGACCAGGTCCGCCTTGTTGTTCTCCAGCGTGTCGATCATCTTGTAAACGACGTCATCCTTCGCACTGGCGTTGGTGAACAACATGTTGTCCCAGGCATAGACCTTCATCGGTTTGACTACGCCGATGAAGAACGGGTTGGGGACGGCCATCGTCAGATAGCCATAGGGAAATATCTTGCGGGCCGCCGCCATCCCGCTGTCGGGAATCTCCAGCGCGCGGATGCCGCCGACGGTGGCGTCGACCTCGCGCACTTTCGGCGCGCCGAAGGCGAAAAACAGCATGTCGGATGCCCCAGACGCAAAATCGTCGGCGCCGCGCACCACGTTGGGAACGAGCACCGGGTTGACGTCCTTCTCGGTCAGGCCGCCGGTGGCGAGGATAGCGCGCGCCAGCTTGTCGATGGTGCGCATGGCGGAATAGCCCAACGTGACCTTCTTGCCCTTGAGGTCGGCGATCGTCTGCATCGGGCTGTCCTTGCGTACCCAGAACGTGCCGCGCAGCGCGTGGATCGATCCGATCAGCCGCAGATTGGACTGCTTGCCGCCCACGGCGGTGCCGTCCCAGGCCTCGACCACTTCATTGATGTTGGCGATGCCGAGGTCGGTTTCGCCGCGGTTGACCAGCGGGATCAGCGTCGATTCGCCGGCGGTCGGCTGCACCAGGACATTGAGGCCGCCTTTCTCCTTCAGCACCTTGGCGATGGCCGAGGCGGTGGTGTGGCTCAGCGTGCCCGGCTGCATGGTGGCGATGCCGTAGGTCTGCGCCGACGCCGCACTGCTGCCGAGTGTCATCGCGGCCAGGCCAGCGATGGCAGTTTTCCACGCGGGGAACCTTCGCTCCAAAACCATCATCGGCATGAAAAAATCCTCCCTTTGTTATTGTGGCCTTAGGCCGCATTATCCTGGCTATAAAGTCCAGTTTTGGACCGCTGGTAGTGGACTCGCTAACAGATTGTAAGCGGCCACAGCGTCCGTAGCGAGCGTCATCAGGGTGACGAGCCCGTATCCTAACAGGAAAATCCAAGCCCCTGAGATCACGACTCCAAGAGCGATTATCACCGGCGCCCACATTCGACGAATGTTGGGGACGGTTACGGGCGCTGGAGCAGTTTCCGCACTTGCGGATTGAGTTTGCATGGGTGTCCCTGCATTGATCGTTTGCAAGGCTCGATTTGTAGCCCCGCCCCATTTCAGATCGAGGCGGGGCTACCGAACACAATGTGCTGGGGCGTGGCTAAACCCAACACAGCATTCAAAGTCGGCACGACCTATTAGTGGTTCCTTGATTGGAACCCTATGCGGAACCGCATTGAGGAAACTGCGGTTTCCAGAAGGGAGAGCTGCATAGGGCCTACCGGCCGTGCAGCAACTACGCTTCGCGATGTCCGCTTGTCTTCGTTTCGACATAAACGAAGGACGGTAGTCAAGTAGGGCTTGCTTTATTTTTCATCAGCAATTCATTCGTACGCAAACAGCCTCCGAAGCGACCGCGCAGCAATTTCGCTCTGAAATGTCGTATTGGGTCAATCGCTACCGATTAAATCAGCGCACGCGCCGAACAATGTCCGGTGTACACCCTATAGCGACCGGAAATATTGCGGCGCGGGGAATGACGCAAGTGCCGCTAAGCGACGTAGTCAGTTTCAATACCTACCGATGAATCCCAAATCCCAACCTAGGGTGAGGACAGGACTGATAGTCCCAATCACATTTCTGATAGCTCTGAAAGATCAGCGCGATCAAAAGCCCGATTACCAACGCCGCCACCAAGCCTGTCAGTCTTTGGCTAGACATTCGCTTGCTCCAAAATGGGCAAAATCAAACTTGGATTTCACCATCTTCTGTCTCGGGAGCAACCCGAACGGTTCATCCACGCTGTTTGAATAATTTTGATTAGACACCGCGCAACGGGGTCTTGCCGTGAACGCCGTTCAGCGACGCATATCGGAGATGGGTCATGAACGGACTCATGCACCGCAGCAAACAGCATCTCTATTCGATCACCCCGTCGGCACGCGCGAGTAGCGACGGCGGCACAGTGAAACTGAGCGCTTTCGCGACCGGTCTCGCAGCCACCGAGGCCTGAGAGAACAAAGTAAATAGATTGCCGCGCTTTGCGAACGGCTAAGCTGATATCAATCTCGGTGCTCAAACGGCGCGATCACTCTTCCTCAGTGAAGACAAACGTCTTATCGTTCATCTTCTGCACCGGAAGGTTTTCCATATTTATATCTCGGTGCATTTGAAGGATGTTCGTTGTGGCAGTCGGAAAAACATCCGCTTCTGCTTGCTTTGGCGGGAATAGATACGATTTCGCCCCTAACCCTATAATGAGAACTGCGACGACTGCGATGACATGGTGTGCACGCATGAACGCCTCCATTGCTCTGGGTTGATGTCTGATCTGTGGCGCAAATAGAACCTTTGCTGCTTCGCGCTTCACTTCGTAAGCGCTTTGATTCAGTCGTTCGAGATGGGGCCTAACAGCCCGTCCAAGTTCGGTGACCTTTATATTTCCCCGATCTCGGTGGAATAATGGTCCACCAAGTGTCTGCTCCAATCGCTTGATCGCATTTGTAAGTGAGGGCTGTGACACGCCACAGCGTTTAGCGGCACGGGTGAAGTTCCGTTCGTCACAAAGGGCCAAGAAGTAGCGAATTTGGCTTATCTGCATAATCGGCCCCAGTCGCGATTGCTAATGCCTCGCTCACATCGGGACTTGATCACCGGGGCGATTGCGATGTCGTACTGTCGCGGGCTGGAAAATCATTGCTAGTTACATACACCCGACCATCGGAACCGATCTCACCGCGGTCATATTTTGCACTCGCAGCTTGCTCAATCTCGTCACGATAGACCGCAAAGACGCCGGCTTCATCTAAGCCGGTCGCAGTTGCTCTTCGGTGAAGAGCTGCGATGTTCACGCAGCACGGCACATCCCTTGTGCCGTCTCGCATCAGGAAACTTATGCCCCGAAGGCCAGTCCCTAAAAACTCTATTGCAGTTTTGGCCAAGGGCATGACGTGCCGCCGCCCGCTAGCATCTCAACCCACTATCGCGAGCGCCTCAATCGCTTCGGGATAAGAGATCGTGCATGTCAGCATGACGGCGCAAGCGAGCGCCAAAACTATGACTGTCATAATCCCACATAAACCTTCGCCAGTTGTAAGATATTTGTGGGTTGCTACTAACGTGTCGCCCATGATAGCCCCCTCGTTACACTGGAGTTTTCGTCACGAAGCTAAGTGTTCAGGATTACAGCGGCATGACGCCGCTATTTCCTTGTTATCTTTGTCTCAACTTTCAGATCTGCTGACTGCGGCGAAACGCTAATTTCGCTTCAGTTCGGTTCAATTGCTGAACTTCAAAAGCTGTTCAGCCGAAAGTATTTAAAATTACTGCGCCGCATAATTAGCCGCGCAATTACGCGATCTAAGTCTTTTTCGCCCTTCTCGGCACCAGGGGTCTCGAAAGGATCGCTCGACTATTACAATACCACTCATCAACCTGGGCAAGTAAATTTCATATAAACAACCGATTTAATGCTGGCCTAAAGCTGTCGGTCACATCTCTTTAAGCCCGAGCCAGCCGAAATCACCCAATGGTCGCGGTAGGGACGAGGATTGCTCCTCGCCCCCCGCACAGATCCCGGCGTGCGCTGCTAACGCACCGGGCTCCTCCCTCGGGTTTTGGCGTCGAAGCGGTGACATGGCAAAGGGTGTAGCGTTCTGATTGGCGGAAAGAAGCGAGCGACGAGCCGGATGAACCTCTCCCAGTTGAGGCGTGCCTTTTGGCTCCGCCGCCTGAGCGACGCGAGCCAGAGCCGCTTCACCTTGTTGAAGAACCACCACAGGCTCGGGTGATTGCCCGAGACTGCGAAGTAGTTCAGATGCCCTCGCAGCATCTGTTTCACCCAAGCACCGGTTTCCGCGATGGGGTCGTGCATTATCCTGCGCAACTCTATCTTGATGGCCAGCAGCTTGACTCGCATGCGCTTCTTGATCGTTTTGCGCCCGATGACGAAGGTGCCCCATTTGCGTGATCGCGTGCAGAAGTGCGTGAAGCCGAGGAAGTCGAAAGTTTCGGGCTTCCCCTCTCCAAGCTTCTCACGTTGCTTGGCCGCGTAGCGGCCAAAGCGGATCAGCCGGGTTTTGTCCGGGTGCAACGCCAGTTCGAACTGGCGCATTCGTTCCTTAAGGTCGTCAAGGAACGCCCGTGCCTCATGCTCATGCTGAAAGCCGACGATGGTGTCGTCCGCGTAGCGGACGACTATCATGTCGCCCGACGCCCTGGTAAGACGCCAGCGATGGACCCAGAGATCAAACACATAGTGCAGGTAGACGTTCGCCAGGATCGGTGAAATCACCGCGCCTTGCGGAGCGCCGCATACGCCACGTGTTCTGCGTCCATTCTCAACCATGCCGACCTTCAGCCATTTTGCAATGAGCCGCAGGATGCGCTTGTCCGCGATACGGTGCTCGAGGAAACGGATAATCCATGAATGGGCCATGGCATCAAAAAAGGCCCGGATGTCCGCGTCGAGAACCCAGTTCACTTGTTTCCTGAGGATGCCGACGTGGAGTGCGTCCAACGCATCGTGCTGGCCGCGTCCCGTTCGGAAGCCGTAGGAGAACCCGAGAAAGTCGTCCTCGTAGATTGCTTCGAGAACCGTCGCGACCGCCTGCTGGACGATTTTGTCCTCCAAGCACAGAATGTTCAGCGGCCGTTTCGAGCCATCAGCCTTCGGTATGTAGGTCCGTCTGGCTGGACGTGCTCGGTAACTGCCCCGGTGCACCCTATCGTGCAGCTCCTTCAGTTTTCCTTCGAGGTTCTCTCCGTAGGCCTGCCACGTCACGCCGTCGATGCCCGGCGCGGAGTCCCGTTCAAGCGAACGGTAGCTCTGCTTCAGGAGATCGATGTTGATGTGATGCAGCAGCGCAGTGAATGGCGCGCTGCGGGCAGCGGCGTTCGGTGGGCAAACCGACGTGGCGCGGTATCTGCTGTCGGTTGGCGCCGACGTTCACGCCTTAGGAGGCCGGGCTTTGGTGAACGCTGCATTCCGGGGAGAAACTGAGACGGTTCGTCTACTGCTCGATCACGGCGCAGACGTGCATGCTTGCGACAATGCTGCGCTTTGCGAATCTGCCGCAGAAGGCCATTCGGAGACGGTGAAAATCCTTCTGGCCGCCGGCGCCAATCCAGCGGCCGGTCCTGGAACAGAGATACGCCCCCTACGTTCCGCGTCCGAGCGCGGGCATGTCCGTGTCGTGCGGCAACTTCTCGCGGCCGGCGCGCCTGCGGACCAGAACGACGACTGGGCATTGATGGAAGCATGCGGCAATGGCCACGCGGAGGTCGCGCGGCAGCTTATCAAGGCGGGCGCGCACGCGGATGCCGCTAACAGCTATGCGCTTTTCCTCGCCTGGACGAATGGCTATCACGACATCGTTGCTCTTCTGAAAAAGGCAGGAGCGCGGTGGCCGTCCGGCAAGCCTCCAGTACCTCGGGACGGCACCTCACATACAGCGTTGGATGCCGCCATGGCGGGGATGCTGTGGAATCCCAAACGGACACGTCACCACTAGTCGTCATATGCGTACGAGGAGCGAAAGCGCATTCGGGCTATATGACAGCGCGAGCCAGCGAGAACAAAACCGGATTTTGACTACGTCGCGTGTTGCATCCGTGTTGCATGGAAAAAATTGCTCGCTACGAAAAAGCAATGAAACACGCGGACTTTATTGTAATGGACGAAATTGGGCCCGATAGCCCAAACCCGCGGCCGAACAAACAGTGGCCGCCTTCAAGACTTTGAAATAGTGCGAATAATTCTTGAAACTAATGGCGGTCCCGAGAGGAGTCGAACCTCCGACCTTCGGTTTAGGAAACCGCTGCTCTATCCTGCTGAGCTACGGGACCGTTATTTGGTTTCAATGGGTTAGACGCAACGCTGGTTTTTAGTCAACCGCTTTCCCACCCAATTCCCACCGGGCTGTTCTCACTTTTAATCACTAGCGGAGCCACGCGTCCACCCTTCGTGCTGCATCCGACTGCATATTTGGGATATAGGCCGCGTAGACCCCAAGGGTGATGTTTATGCTTGCATGCCCTGCCCGTTCGCTAACGAGTTTAACGTGCACGCCGTCCATCAGGAGGTGACTGATGTGGGTATGTCGTAGCCCGTGAAACGTAATCGGCGTTACCTTTGCAGAAGCGACAAGCCGGCGAAACGCTTTGCTGAGCGTGTCGGCGTCCATCGGTTGGCCATCAGGGCGGGCAAACACCAGTCCGCGAGGATCGCGTCCAAGTCCGAGTTTCAAACGCTCTTCAATCTGCGCCCTATAATGCCCCCGCAAAGCTTCAATAGTGATAGCCGGCAGGGTGATCGTTCGCCTGCTGGTTTTTGTTTTCGGTGATTTAAATTCGAACCGGCCCTTGATGCGCTCAAGCGACTGATTGACCGTCAGTAGCTCTGATTTCGGGCTGATGTCAGACCAGCGCAGAGCCAGAAGCTCCCCACGTCTCATGCCCGTGGTGACGGCCACAAGAACCGGGACATAGAGACCTACCCCCTTCGCTGCATTGATCAGCGTCGCGATCTCTTTCTTGTCGAGTATCTTGATCTCGCGTGAGGGCGGACGTGGCGGCTTTACTTGCTCGGCTGGATTTTTGAACAGGACGCCAAGACGCACGGCGTGGCCGAGTGCCTGGGAAAGAGTGCGGTGAATATGTAGCGCGGTCTGCGCCGATAGACCGCGCTTCGCCGGAATTGGGGCCTCTTCACCTTCCTTGATCTTTTGCTTGGCCCGCGCCTTCACCCACCCCTCACGCTGCAATTCTGCTTCGAACGCTTCGATATGGACTGCGGTCAGTTTGCGCATTGGAACATGGCCGAGCTTAGGTATTATATTTTTCTCGACAATTCCCCGGTAGCGTGCAGCCGTGCGGGCAGCGACACGGCGGTCAATATCCCCTTCGAGCCAGTGGTTGAGATACTGCGCCATTGTCATTTTAGTCGGCTCGACGTAGCTACCCTCGTTGCGCCGCCCGAGCAGTCGGGTCAGTTCCTCCTGGGCTTTGCGCTTCGTGCCGCGGAACGTCACGTATTTTGTGATGCGCCGTCCCGTTAGGGGGTCGCGACCCAAGTCGAATTTGATTTCCCAAGAGCCGTCGCCCTGCGGTCGGATGTGTCCTTGTGCCATGACCGTTATTCCTTCTCCATGTCACGAGCGGCCATTAGGGCTGCGCGCGCAAGAATCCGGCCAATGGTCTCGGGTTTCGTATCCTTGCCATACAGGGCTTCAAATTCGGCCTTGCTTTCTGGCTGCACGTCACTTTTTGGCCGATTTTCTGAAAGCAGGTGGCTTATCGCGGCTTCAAACACGTCGAAGGCAAAGCGATCGTTATGCCAATGCCTGTCGCGGGGCATACCCCACACGACGGGAAGCTATGCTTGGTGGCTCGCGATGATTTTCTGGAACTAGAACGACAAAACAATGGCGACTGCAACTTCAAGCGCCGGGGGTAGGTTGCTGGATGGTTTCATTTCTGGCTCAAATCACGCGTTCAACAGTAGACTATCAATCGGTGTCGCCGGCCTAAATCGTACCGCTATCTGTCTCAAATTATCTGACGACGGACCGACCGGAACATTGGCTGCTCGTTTATCTCACCTCAGTAGCGAGCCAAGCGCGGCCGAGAAGGATTGAAAGTACTAAGTGAAGCGCAACCGCTGGCCATAGAAAGACGCCGGTCAACTCGCCTGCAAAACCGAAGTAGGCGAGAAGCAGCATGACGCCTGCGCTGTAGATCAACATGCCGACCAGTGGCGGGCCCGGCCAGCAGGCAATCCCTAAAGCAACCAGGGCGATGCCGGCCACGCGCCCGACCGGTATGGCGACACCAATAAGCTCCTCACCCAACAACAACTGCCCGACGAGTGAGGGAACAATCAGCAACGCCAATCCGGTAAACGCTTCGGCGACAGCGGCGAACATCAACGCTTTTTTCATTGCATCAATTTAACTCAGCCCTTCGCGCTGGCTACCTTCTCGGTAATGGCTGGAAGCCGCTAGCGCCGCTTCGGTTCTTCAATTGGATCTGGCTCCGGTGCTGGCGTAGATCCCAGTTCGGCCTTCGACTCCGGTGCCGCCTTGAGCTCCGGTCCGAGTTTGAAGGTCAGCTTGTTGATCTTGCCGGTGAATTTGAACGGAGGTTCGTAGCGATACTCCAGCATCGCAACCCCGGTGCGGGTGTCCTGGCCGACGTCGAACGTTTCGTCCTCCGGGAATGTGATCGGCGTGGTGTGTTCCATGGAATTCCTGTCCACTTCCTTACCGTCCACGGAGAGCACACCCGTCCCGCCGTTGCCCAAACCTGGACCGTCGGACTTGAAATCGAAGACGATGGTGTGCTTGCCGGCGCCCAATTTGGGCCCTGACCAGACCGTGCGCTTGAGGTTAAGCAGGTTGTAGAGGAACACCGGCTTGCCTCCACGAATGCCCGCCACACCCTTGCTCAGTAACAGGCCATAGCCGCCGAAGCGCCCGCCTTCGGTGACGATCATGCCTTCCGCACCGCCCTTGGGAATATCGATTTCGGCGGTGATTGTGTAGGACTTGTTCAGGATGCTCGGCGCAGCGCTGGGCGGCACGCCGGTCAGTTCGCCTGAATACGTGAACTCCGTTTGTCCCGCCGTTAGGCTCGGGCGCGGCGTGTTCCAACGCGCGAGCGACGTGTTATCGAGCGGCAGCACGTTGTACTTCTTCGCCTCGGAGTCGAAGAGGGCCTGCATCTCCTTGACCTTCTCCGGCATCTTGGCGGCCAGGTCGTTGAATTGGGTGGGGTCCTCCGGGAGGTTATAAAGCTCCCACTTGTACCCGGTGATGACATCCGGCGGTGGGGCGCTGCTCAGCTCCCACGGGAGAGTTATCGGCGTCGTGGAGGCTATCCACCCGTCGTGATAGATGGCGCGATTGCCGAGCATCTCGAAGTATTGCGTCGTGTGACGGGTTGGGGTGTTGGCGTTCGCCTTATCCCACGTGTACATCATGCTTGTGCCTTCGATGGGGGCCTGCTTGATGCCGTCGATTGTCTCGGGCGCCGGGATACCGGTTGCTTCGAGAATGGTCGGGACGATGTCGATGACGTGGCTGAACTGGCGGCGGATGCCGCCCACGTCCTTGATGTGGCCGGGCCAGGACATGGCCACACCCTGGGCCGTTCCGCCGAAGTGCGACGGGACCTGCTTCACCCACTTGAACGGGGTGTCCATCGCCCATGCCCATTCTGCCGCAAAGTGCGGGAACGTCTTGTCGGATCCCCAGAACGGGTACCAGAGGTATTGGGCCTTCACCGGCACAGCAACACCATTGAAGGTGGTGAACTCGTTCGGTGTGCCGTTGAGCATCCCTTCCGCGCTCGCGCCGTTGTCGCCACCGATGTAGATGATCAAGGTGTTGTCGTACTCGCCCAAGTCTTTGACTTCCTGGATAACGCGGCCGATCTCATGGTCGGCGTAGGCGAGGTAGGCCCCGTAGACATCCATTTGCTTGATGAAGAGTTTCTTTTCCAACAAACCAAGCGAATCCCATTTCGGCAGCCCCTTCTCTCCCTCCGGCCATGGCGTCAATTTGGCGTTTTCGGGCATGATGCCCAACCGCTTCTGGTTGGCGAAGATGGTCTCGCGCACTTTGTTCCAGCCCTCATCGAACAAGTGCATGTCGCTGATCTTCTTTATCCACTCCGGCGTCGGATGATGCGGCGCATGGGTGGCGCCCGGCACGTAATAGACGAACCACGGCTTGCCGGGTGCGATCTCCTTGAGCTGCTTGATGTGCTGGATGGCCTCATCGGCCATCGCCGTCTCCAGGTTCCAGCGGGGGTTGCCCTGGAACGGGTAGATGGCCGTTGTGTTGCGGAACAGGTTCGGTTGCCACTGGCTCGCGTCACCACCGACGAAGCCGTAGAAGTATTCAAAGCCCATGCCGTTGGGCCATTGATTGAACGGCCCAGCCTGGCTTGACTGGAAGGATGGCGTGTTGTGGTCCTTGCCAAACCACGCGGTTGCGTACCCGTTCTCTTTCAGAATTGAACCGACGGTGCCCTTCTCAATCGGGATTATTGAGTTGTAACCCGGGAACCCGGTCGATATTTCGCCGACCACCCCAAAGCCCACCGAGTGATGGTTGCGGCCGGTAATCAGCGCAGCGCGCGTCGGTGAGCAGAGCGACGTGGAGTGGAAATTCGTGTAGCGCAGCCCCTCCTTTGCAATGCTATCCATGGCGGGAGTGGGTATGACGCCGCCAAATGTGCTCGGCGCACCGAAACCCTGGTCATCCGTCATAATGAGCAACACGTTAGGTGCGCCCTTTGGCGGCACGACGCGCGGTGGCCACCAGCCCTTCGACTCCGATGCCTTCTCGTTGATCACCCCGCCAAATTCCGGAGGTGGCGGCGGAAGTTGTTTTCCGTTAATCGTGGTCGTGGCACCGGCCGAGCCTGGCACGCCCGTGACCTGCTGAGCCAATGCCGAAGCGCAACTAAGGGCGAGAACACTGGCAACAGAAATAAGCAGATGACTGGTTTTCATGACAATAGCTCTGATCCCATTAATTGGGCAGTTCCCTCGCTACGAGATTCACCGTTGACGCTGATCAGTCACTTGACGCCTTTTCCCTCATTGCTGCCTCTAGTTTTTTGACGTCCTCAGGCGACAACTGCGGGCGATCGACCTTGATCGTCAGCTTGTTGAGCTTTGCGGTGAGCGCGAACGGTGGCGTGTAGTCGGCATCGTTGACGCCGGTCAGGGTGTCGGACCCGATGTCGAAGCTCTCGTCCCACTGCAGGATCATCGGCAGGGTTTTTTCCATCGTCTTGGTGTCGACAACCTTGCCGTCCACCTTCAGCGTGCCGGTTCCGCCCCGGCCGACGCCGCTGAAGTTGTTGAACGCCAGCGTGCCAGGACCTTTGCCGTCGTACTTAAAGTCGAACTCGACGTTGTGCCTGCCAGGCGTTAGCGCGTCACGGCCTTCCCACTTGTCGCGTTTGAGATCGACCAAGTTCCACAGGAACACTGGCTTGCCCTTCAGCAGGTAGAAGCCATAGCCGCCGAAGCGCCCGCCCGAGGTCAGGATCATACCCTCGGCGCCACCTTGCGGCACTTCGATGTCGGCATTGATCGTATAGGAGGTGTTCAGCAGCAGTGGCGAGTCGCCCTGCGGAAGGCCAACCATCGGGCGCGTGTAGACGAACTCCGATCGGCCGGCGGTGATATTTGGGCGCGGCGCGACGATGCGGGCCGCCACCGAGGCGTCCAGCGGGAAGACCTGATACTTCTTCGCTTCCGCGACGAACTGCTTGCGCATCTCCGCAACCTTTTCTGGGTATTTTGCGGCGATGTCCTCGGTTTGGCTGAAGTCCTTGTGCAGGTCGTAGAGCTGGAACACCTGGTTGTTCAGCGGATCGGGGTTGGCCGGACCGAAGGCCTCCCAGGGTGCGCGGTTTACTTTGGTGCTTAAGAGCCAGCCGTCGTCATAGAGCGCCCACTGGCCCATCATCTCGAAGTACTGCAGCTTGTGGCGCGACGGCACCTTCGCGTTTTTCGCGTCGAAGGTATAAGCGAAGCTCGTGCCCTCGATTGGCGCCTGCTTGATACCGTCGACCATCTCAGGCGCGCGGATGCCGGCGGCCTCGAGAATAGTCGGCACGACATCGATGACGTGGACGAATTGCTCGCGCAAGGCTCCCTTGTCCTTGATGCGCGAGGGCCATGACACCACCATGTTCTGGTTGATGCCGCCGAGTCTGGACGCGTTCTGCTTAAACCAGTCGAACGGCGTGTCGAAGGCCCAAGACCATCCGGCCGACATGTGGTTGTAGGTCTTCTCGGTACCCCAGTCGTCATAGAACTTCATTTGCACGTCGACGGGCAGCTTGTTAAGGCCGTTGAAGAACGCAACCTCGTTCGGCGTACCCATCGGCCCGCCCTCGGCACTCGTGCCGTTGTCGCCATTGATGTAGATGATCAGCGTGTTGTCGAGCTTGCCTAGGTCCTCGAAGGCCTGGACCACGCGGCCGATCTCGTAGTCGCTATATGCCGCATAGGCGGCGAAGACTTCTACCTGGCGGATAAAGAGTTTCTTCTCGTCTGCGCTGATCTGATCCCACGGCTTCAGCATGTCATTCGGCCAGGGTGCCAACTTTGAGTCCTTGGAGATCACGCCGAGTTGTTTCTGGTTTTCGAAGATGCGCTCGCGCAGTTTCTCGTAACCATCGTCGAACAGGTGCATGGCGTGGATCTTGTCCACCCATTCCTTGGTCGGGTGATGCGGCGCGTGCGTTGCGCCGGGCGCGTACTTGATGAAGATCGGCTTGTCCGGCTGGGTCTGATGGATGCGCGTCATGTAGTCGATGGCGTCGTCGGCCATCCCTGTGACGAGGTTCCAGCCTGGCTTGCCTTTGAACGGATAGATCTGCGTCGTGTTGCGGAACAGGTTCGGCTGCCACTGGTTGGCGTCGCCACCAACGAAGCCGTAGAAGTATTCGAAGCCAATGCCGGTTGGCCACTGGTCGAAGGGCCCCACTTGGCTGGCGGCAAATGCCGGTGTGTTGTGATCCTTGCCGAACCACGCCGTGGCGTAGCCGTTATCGAGCAGGATGCGTCCGATCGTCGCCTTATCCTTGCCGATGATGCTGTTGTAACCGGGGAACCCGGTCGACTGCTCCGAGATAACGCCGAAGCCTGCCGAGTGGTGGTTCCGTCCGGTGATGAGTGCCGCCCTTGTCGGCGAGCATAGCGCGGTCGAGAACATTCTATTATAGCGCAGTCCCTCACTCGCGATGAGATCCATCGTTGGCGTTGGGATCACGCCACCAAAGGTGCTCGGCACTCCGAAGCCAGCGTCGTCGGTGATAATGAGCAGGACGTTAGGTGCGCCCTTTGGCGGCACGACGCGCGGCGCCCACCACGGCTTCGACTGCAAAGCATCGTCCTTGATCACGCCGCCGAACTTCGGGTCCGGCGCCGGAAGTTGTTTTCCCGTGATCGTCGTCGTTGCCCCGGCCGAACCTGGGACCCCTGTGACCTCCTGTGTCAATGCCGAGACGCAGCTGAGGGCGAGAACACCGGCAACCGAAAGAAGGAGATGACTGGTTTTCATGACATAAACACCAATGAGCTGTTGTGCATGGCTTCAGTAGCAAGGCGGATACGGGTAGTAGCCGCAGGCTTGCCGGTAATAGGGGGCATAGGCATAGGGGTGATAGTAGGCGGCGCCCGCAGCAGCGGCGGCCCCGGCATAGTAAGCCCCACGATAAGCTGTGCGGCGCGCAACACCGGCGAATGACATCGGCGTGAACGGCCTGCCGATGATGTCGATGAACACAGCAGCCGACCCGTCGGCCCCGTTGAGATCGCCCTCAAGCACTTCGACATCGAAGGTCAAACGCTCTCCCTCAAAATTGGGCGACTTCAACACGACGACGGCATCTTTCACACCTGATCCGTCCTTGGTGAAGACGGAAACCGTTGCATTCGGTGGATCTTTAGCGAAACTGGCGCTGCCCTTCGCCCAGTCCTCTACGATGTGCTTGGTTAGATCGTGTCCGGCTGCGCGCACCGGTCGGTCAGCAAACACAATGGAGTTCTGCGCGACCCCATTCAAATCCAATTTGTTGCCCTGCAATGTGGCTTCCCGTGCATTGAAAACGATGAGGGACGGCACGACTTCTGGTTTGGCCTGGCCAATCGTCTTCTGCAGAGAAACATGCGGCGGCATGTGGGTCGCCGATTGCGCAAACGCAAATTGAGTAGCGCAGAACATACCGGCGATCGCGATCACCACCGATGCGGCGCGAAAGTTCAGCATTTGGTGCGTCGTGGGTTCGTTGTGCAAACGGGTTTTCGCATTACGGGCGATTCCATGAGTTGGGCAGCCTTAGGGAAGAAGGCGCGCTAGCATTCGCGCCAGGGAATCATTTCTCAAAAGAAAACAGCTGAGGATATTGTCCTAAGGTGCAGGCAGGACTTAAATACCTATGATGCGCTGGGCTTGGCCCAGCCATCACAGTGCCGATTGCAACACCCACGATACTCGGCACAGGCAAATAGTTGACGGAGCCTTCCGCGGTGGCGTTTACCATGCCGGGACATTGGGTTATCGGCGCACTCGTCAGCAATAATTGGTCATTTTCTGGCGACGATAGCAGGCCATCGGTCAACACCCGCCTGATCCGGCCATTGCTCAAGTACAACTTTCCGCGTGGCTGGCACGCGACAATGTCGCCAATCATCACCGTAAATTGGAATGCCGCAGGCGGTCAGCAATGGACTGTGACGGTCGGCGCTGGCATCAGTCGCGTATTTCGGATCGGAGAGCAGCCGATCAATGCGCAAGTACTTGGATACTACAACGTGGTCCACCCAGAAGGGCCGTAAATTGGCGCCTTCGACTGCAAGTTTCATTGCTCTTCCCGAGGCGGCCAGGACAGTGACCAACGCGGGCATCGCGTCGATACAAAATTATCACACTCTGTATATTTCCGATTATCAAGGTGTACTTGTAGGTACAGGGCCGACAAAAGAGTAATAAATTGTGAATGTGGTACTCGCGCGAATAGCCGGTATTGACGATACCGGAAACTTTTAAACGAGAATCGCGCTACGCTTGATCAAGCCGGCTGACACATCGGGGATGCGACATGAAGATCTCGCACAAATCAATCGAATTGATCGCTGGGTTGGCGATGGCCCTTGGCGTTTCTGGAGCTGCGATTGCAGCCGATGTCGCGATGCCAATCAAGGTGCCGACTGCGCCGGCTCCTGCGATTGAGG
This sequence comes from uncultured Alphaproteobacteria bacterium, assembly GCA_963786025.1. Lineage (GTDB taxonomy): Bacteria > Pseudomonadota > Alphaproteobacteria > Rhizobiales > Xanthobacteraceae > Pseudolabrys. The sequence goes on along the minus strand of CAWAXK010000031.1, from coordinate 174,338 downwards.
CCTGGACCTTCAGCCTGACCCCTTACGTATGGGCAACTTCGCTCAATGGCTCGACGACGGTGAAAGGTCGAACGGCCGATATCGATGCAAGCTTCTTCGATATTCTCGATCACACCGAATTTCCAAAGGACTTATTTCAATTAGCCGCCTTTGGAGAGGCTCGTTACGGTCGTTTTGGGTTGCTGGCGGATGTCGCCTACATGAAGGTCGGCGTTGATGGAAGTGTGGCGCACTCGCGTGGCATCGATAAGCTGGGCGCCTCGGTTGGTGTATCAGCTGGACTAACAATCGAGATGGTCATTGCCGAAGTGGCGGCTTCATATGAGATCGCGCGTTGGAATGGACTCTCCTCACCTGGCTCAAGTACAGCGCTCGACCTCTACGCCGGCGGACGGGCATGGTGGCAACATGCGGATGCGCAAGTTGCTATTTCCGGAACGGTCAACATTGGGGACCTTGTGCGCACCGGCGATGGCACGTTATCGGCAACAGGAGACGTGAGCTGGATTGACCCTTTGATTGGCGCCCGCTTGCGGCACCAATTCGCCCCCGGTTGGAGCCTCGTTGTGAGTGGCGATATTGGAGGATTCGACGTTGGCAGCAAGTTTTCATGGCAAGCGCTCGCCGCCTTGGACTACGAGTTCATGAGGACGAAAAGCGTCTCCTGGAGCGGCATGATCGGTTATAAAGCCCTTTCGGTTGACTACGTGAAGGGCAGCGGGTTCACGCAATATGAGTATGACATGGCGATGTACGGACCAATCTTCGGCATCACCGCGCGATTTTAGCGGCTTATGATGTATTGCGGCGGAATAATTTGAGTAGAGCCTAAGTTTTGCTGCCGCCGAATTGTGCCAGCAATCCGCTCGACCTCGGGCAATGCGTGTTTGTAAAATTTTTTCAATCCGGCGCAGAGATAATTGAGGCCCGCTTCGCCATCCGGGGTCCGGAGCATTCGGTTCTTCGGGCATTCTCCCCAGCAGTCCTTTAGATAAATACATTCATGGCAATAGCGCGGCAGCGTTTCCGACTTGGCGTAGCCGAACTTAACCTGGGCCGGAGAGAAGACCATGTCTGCCAGCGGCTTTTCTCGTAACGTTCCCAATCGGTAATCCGGATAAACGTAGTGGTCGCAGGAATAGACGCTGCCGTCGTGCTCGACCACCACGCCTTTGCCGCAGAACTCATTGTAAATGCATATCTGCGACGGTAGTCCTAGGTGCTGGGCCACCAGCGTTTCAAAGTGGTTGACCAACACTTTACCTAAATCCTTGCGACGCCATTCGTCGAACACCCTGGAAAGAAAATATCCATATTCTTCGGGATCGACGGACCAGTCCGTGACAACGGAATTAGGATGATCGGGGCGCGCCTCGGGAGCGCCAACTATAGGCAATCGCGCACTATCCCATTTCTGTGGGGCGGTCGCTTCAAAACCCTTTAGTTGCACGATCGGGATGAATTGGATGTATGTGGAGCCCAGCTCGCGGCGCAGAAAGCGATAGACATCGAGCGGCCGCGAGGCGTTAAGACGGTGCACGCAGGTGAGCGTATTGAAGCGCACACCGAATTTGCGCAGCAGCTTCGCCGCAGCCATCACCTTGTCGAAAGTCGGCGCACCGCCTTTATTGATGCGGAATTGGTCATGTAATTCACGCGGGCCATCAATGCTAAGTCCAACGAGAAAGCGATGCTCCTTGAGAAACGACGCCCACTCCTCGTTTAGGAGAACACCATTCGTCTGCAGATCGTTTTCGATGCGCTGATTGGACTTTGCGAATTGCTTTTGCAGCGCGACAACACGCCGAAAAAATTCAAGCCCTCGAAGCGTTGGCTCCCCGCCCTGCCAGGAAAAGACCACCTCAGGACCGGTAACGCCGTCGATATATTGCCTGACGAAACGTTCGAGCGTCTCGTCATTCATCGAACCGGTGCCAGGGCCGTCCGGTAACGTCTGTTTACTTAAATAAAAGCAGTACTTGCAGTCCAGGTTACACGTAGAGCCGCTAGGCTTAGCCATAACGTGAAATTGCGCGTTCGATGCTGAACGCAACATTTGAGGCATGCTGTATTTGTCGATCATAGGTCGCTGCCAATGAGCGACGCAGATAATTCAACTAACGGCGCAAAATGCTGTTGATCCACATCAAAACGCTGATTGAAATTGCTTACCATGATGCCGCTGGACGAATTGGTGAAACAATTGGTCGGCATACTCTTGAAATAGTACGAATCTGAACGTGTACAGCTCCCGATACGACACTTTCAAAGTTGTTTGCCTGCACCATAGATCCTCGTTTGAGACTACGTGAAGGCAGTTCGCTCACGGAGGAAAAAGCCAATGACAATTTCCCGCACACCTATCGCAATGTTCGCCGTTTTTGTCGGATGGATGCTTTTCGGCTCTTCTGGACACGCCGCAGATCTCACGGCGGCGTGGGCTACCGACGCAGCGGCCTGCAAGAAGGTCTTCGTGAAGGACGGCAACACAATTTCGTTTGCACAGGACTCAGACTTTTACGGCAGCGGAATTATAATCGAGAAAAATCGAATTAGAGGAAAAATGGCGGTCTGCAACATACACTCTCGCAAGGAAGACGGACCAGTGATGCATTTGATCTTGGTCTGCGCAGGCGATGCCTTGATTACGAATATACAGTTCAGCCTGAAGATCGATGATGACAATAGAATAACACGTATCTTCCCTAGGACTCCTGAATTGAACACGTCTTACTTCCGCTGTCCGTTCTAATCGAGATCGTACCGGAGCGATATCGCCCAGGCATAAGGTGTTAAGCTGAATGTCGCTGCCCTTGGTAAGCGCCGTGTGTGGGTAATCCGCAAATTCGGCAATGCTGGCAGCGGTATCGATGATTGGCTGTTGGCTGACCGTGATGAAGCACGGCCCGACGACCTCTCAAGATGTTGGATCACGAAGATTATAGTGCATATCAGCACGCCTATTATGCAGATCCACAGCCACGAACTTTGATCATCCAGGCCGGCAGCATAACCCCGCAAATCACTGCACCACTGAAAAAGAGGCCGCCACGGGGGATGGCGGCCTCGAGGTTAGACAAGGGCTGGGGTCTGGGGGGACGGGTACCCTTGTCACCTATGCTGCGTAGCTCGATTTAGCTTCAGTACGGACGTTGCTGACAATTTGTCGAAGCGCCGCTTGTTCCTCCGAAAGGAGATATTCAACAAAGCAACGCTCATAGTCTGTCATGTACGTTCCGAGAATCCTTTGGTACTTTACTATGTTCGCGCGATGAACGAACTCCTGCGTGGTTCCCGTGTTTGATTTCATCGCTCACCTTCACGAAACCGCCTCACACTCGTCGAGGCAATTTTTTTGAGTTATTCTGCTGCATTTTAGATGCGACGGCGTGATGCCGGCCTCAGAATTTGTAGTTGATGCCGACTAGAATATTTTGCGAATCTGCGTCGACGCTTACGCTGCAGGTGCTGCCGCAGCCCGCCCATGTAGCGCTGCTCGTGCCGAAGTTCATGTAATTGTATTCGAGGAACGCCGACCAATGCGGCACGAACATCCATTCGACGCCGCCGCCGACCGTCCAGCCTGTCGTGTTATTGGAGATCTGCCCAACTCCGACACCAGCAGGATTGGTTATGCTTTGACTCGTTTGCGTCCACGCGACGCCACCCTGGGCATATAGCAAGATATTAGGTTGCACGAGATAGCCGCCGCGGGCGGTCAACGTATCGAACCAGTGCGTATTGCCGCTGTAGGAATAACCGGCAAGTGGCGCGATCGGAAGCGTCGCACCGCTATCCAAGCTCGTCCCGTCTAACATATCGCGAATACCGAATACCCACTGACCAAACTGATAGTCGCAGCCAATCTGACCGCCGCCAGAAAAACCGGAATTAGTGCCAGAAACACTGCCGCCGCTGCCAGACAAATCAGCCCGGCCCCAGCCCGCGCCAATGTTGCCGCCAACATAGCAACCGGTCCAATTGTAAACTGGCGCCATGACGACGGGTTGCGTATAGGCGGGCCTTTGCGGCAGGTCGGCCGCATACGCAGTCGTCCCAAATAATGCAGTGACTGACGTTGCTGCAGCCAACAGCGCGATCGAAGCAACTGATGCTCGTTTCATGACTTCCCCCGTTTTGGTCCATGCGACCGGATTAAAGAAAAAAGTCCTTCCGCGTGTTTGATTGTTAACGGAGGGCTACCAAAAGAACTATTGCCCTAAGGTGCAGCATGTTCAGCTCTCTGGTGCATGCTGACTGGGCCGCCCTAGAGTTTGAAATCCAAGATTGAAGCGAAAAGATTTCGATTCCCGTTCATTCAATTGGTCCGCCATAGCTACTTCGCTGGCGCAACGATGAAAACCACGGAGATAAGTGGCTCTTTGAGCCGGCTCGAGTGCAAACAACAAACATTAGGCGGCAATTATTTGTCCAGGGTAGCGCATGAATGCGAGACCACCTCAACGAATTTGAAACGCCTTAGTTGGATCAGAAATAAAGGCCGCGCATTGCGTGGGCAGAGGCAAGTTTCTTCACTCTCACCGCCCGCCACTGCCTGCTCGTGGAGGGTCAATACTGTGTCGTTCACGCACATAATCGCAGGGCCAGTCTGGCGGCGCGCCCATCAAGCCGAAGCACGCCGCGCCCGCCAACCTCAAAATACAATGTAACCGCAATGCTAGTTACGGGACGGATTGGCGGTTCTGTTCGTCCACGGCAAAAAAGCGAACGCTCGCACAAACCTCATAGTGTTTAACTGACGGAGGGCGGCTGAAACATGTGCCGCCGCTCCATCGGCAACACAATCACCTTGGCGCCAAGCTTTACCCGGTTATAAAGGTCAATGACGTTATCGTTGGTGAGGCGAATGCAACCGCTCGACACGTACTTCCCGATGCTGGTCGGATCGTTAGTGCCGTGGATTCGGTACTCCGTGTCACCGATATACATCGCACGCGCGCCGAGCGGATTACCAGGACCGCCCGCCACCATGCGCGGCAGGTAAGGTTGGCGCTTAATCATATCCGCTGGCGGATACCAATCTGGCCATTCGGTTTTACGAACGATCGATTTCACGCCTGACCATGTGAAACCCTGCCGGCCGACGCCAATGCCGTAGCGGATAGCCTTGCCGTTACCGAGAACGTAATAGAGAAATGTGTTTGGAGTATCAATGATAATCGTATCGGCTGCCTCGCGAGACGGATAGTCAACAATTTTTCTTTGCAGACGCGCAGGGAGTTGCGCGTTTTCGCTTTCATCAGTTGGCTGATCCTCTGCCGCCTGCGGCGCTGGTTGGCTAAAAACTGGCGGGCGCATGAATGTAAATATGTCTTGTGCACCCGCAGGCCCATAGGAGAGCGCGGCAACAATCAACGCGGTGAGAGACCAGAAGATACGTTGGTTGATTTTCGACATGTCCCCACCCTTTCGGTGAGAGGGACTTGTCGATACGGACTATCCAGGCACAATCATTTTCGAAGCGGCTGCTGAGTAGTCAATGACAAGGCCCTTATTTAATTTCTGAACAAATAACTCTTCCGTTTAGGTTTAAGTTTCAATGAGCTTAGTCAAACCTCTCCCGCCCTTTGGTGCAATGCATCTACGTACAATCAACTCTGTGAAATTATAGGTCCAGACTTTTTCTGTAGTTGACCGATGTGCGTCATGGCCAAGCCCGACAAAACGGGTTTTGGCATTGGAGGATGCCATGAACTGGTCGCTTTATACTGCGGACCGCACCACTCACCTCAAGATCGTGGCGGTTGGCCTCTCGGCCGCGTTACTAATTTCCGTCATAGGAATTGCCGCAAACGAACTCAATCTTGGCACCGATATTATGGCCGCACAGGCCCCCACTGTGATCAAGGCTGGCACACCCGTCATTTTCACCGAGCGCAACGGCCCGCTCGTCCGCTAAATCGCGGCGGCGTGTTATGGCAGCTCTATTCAAATATTTGATCGGCGTCGCAATTATCCTCCCCGCTGTGATTGTCCTTTCCGCTCTGACCATGGCCGAGATATTTGTGGGTATTTCAACCGTTGCGCCGGCAACCGCCAACGATACCGCTAGATGGAACAGTGAACGCCTACAAGCAGATGCGCAAACGGATTATGCCGGGCATGCGTCTTTAAGCCCGATTTACCCGGCAAGGCCAGGCAGAGAACTCCTGGAGAAGCCGGTTCGCTCCGTTAGCGCAAAGCGGCTCAAAGTCCGAGAACCGCTGCATTTAGACGAGTTTCCCTTACAATTAAATCCGAAAGGCGCGCGAGACCGAACTTTTCCGCAGCAGAGTCTAAGCTACGTAGAAGCGCGGCGATCGAAGTCGTTGAAGGTTCGCATACCAATTATTTTTGGCCATGGAATTTACTAAACAAACGCCCTTAATGTGGCGCATCCATATGCGCGCGGGAATAAAGTGGACGTCCGTGGGCCGCTGAATGTCTGCGTGTGGCTGATGGTTTCGAAAAGTCCGCCACTGAAGGTTTGAGGTACAACCTGCCTTAAAGGACAATATCGCGAAACTAATCAGTCTAAATAAAATTAGATAATGGTAAGGCGCTCTGTGGACGCCTGAGGCGTACTGTATCAAAAAGGATGAAGCAAATGAGACTTGGATTGATCGGTGCAGTGCTTGCAATCTTAATTCTTCCGATGGCTGCGAACGCACAGCTGACCATCGATATGGGCGCTCTTAGATGCAGCCAATATTTAGCGATGTCGCCATCGATGTCCCGTGATTTTTCTGCGTGGATGGGCGGCTGGTTCAGCTATCAGACCCGCAGGACATCTGTAGATCTGCTTACTCACCAGAAAAGCATCGCGAACGTGAAATCGTGGTGCCAATACCATCCGCAAGAAAGCGTGATGACTGCCTTGCAGAACGCGATTGGCCCGCAGTGAGATTCTAGCCCTCCCGGAGAATAAACATGAGTCGGAACGTTTTTGTCATTGCAACGGTTCTTTTGGTAACGGCTTCGTTGCCGAGCGCAGCTCAAGTCAATCTGGATATGAACCGCATTACTTGCGGAGATTGGCTCGGATATAGCCTGGAGGGCCGGGAGTTCGTTCGCTTCTGGATGAGCGGCTACTACAACGCTGCCGCCAACCAGAACGTATTGGACTACAACCGCCTGCAGAGGAATTCCGCAAAGGTCACAACCTACTGCAGAAAGAACAAGTCACGCACACTGCCAACTGCAATCAAGCTCAGTACCAGTTAGGCAATTTGGGCGCGCCGATGCCATGTAGTGGTCCCTAAAGGTCAATAGCCCCGCGTGCTTTAATTACTAGGCTTTGAAGTTGAAAGGGAAGGAGCAGGATATGCGGCGCATAGTTGAGAAATATAAGGGAATTGCAAAGACCGCGGCTGCCGCTCTCGCCGTAGCACTAATGGCTGGAATGGCAAACCTGTCGGCTGCGCGTGCCGACGAAGCACAGGCCAAGAGTTTGCTCAAGGCTATGTCCGACTACATGGCCGGGCAGAAGACGATATCAATCGAATACGATTCGTATCTCGAGGTCGTCACCAAACAGAACCAGAAGCTCGGGCTCGCAAGTTCCGGCACAGTGGTACTTAACCGCCCTGATAAAATTCGGGCAACGCGCACGGGCGGGTTTGCGGATGTCGAATTAGGATTCGACGGAAAAACGCTGACGCTTCTTCGCAAGGATACTAGCCAATATGCCCAGGTCGAGGCGCCCGGAACGATCGATCACCTTATCGACGAGTTGCGGGACAAATACCACCGGCCAGTGCCAGCCGCGGATTTGCTGATGTCGGATCCCTATAGTCAGCTCATGCCCCTGGTCGTAGATGTGAAGGACCTCGGAAGCGGCGTCATCCGCGGCGTAGAATGTGATCACCTTGCTTTTAGGACGAAAGAAGTAGACTGGCAGATCTGGATAGCCCAGGGCGACCGCCCCTATCCGTGCCGCTACCTCATCACCACTACGAAAATCACCGGACAGCCGCAGTACACCGTCGATGTGAGGACATGGAAAGCGGGTACAGAAGTTTCTGCTGATTCTTTTACCCTGGCAGTTTCGGACGCCAAGAAGCTGAACCCGACCGATCTACCAAATTTCGACGAATTGTCCGGCGCTTTCGCAGTAAAAGGAGCGAAGTGACATGCCACAACGCATCGGAATTCTGCTGCTGATCGCAATTCTCGGCGTCTTCTGCCTCCAGCTTGGAGAGCGACTCTCGATACCAGGTGTGTCCGGCTTCGTTTCTACCGCGGACGCCAGGGTCGGACGCCCCATGACGCCAGTAAGCGTTGCAGGTGCCGCGCGCAGGACAGTGCGGCGCTGTGCCGCCGGTGTTTATTACTGTTAGCCTCGGATTAGGCAGCCGCACCGCGGTTTTGACGAGCGATTGGGCGGTGTAATTGTTCGGCTCGCCGGGACGCTAGGACGTAACGTCGTGCTATCGCCACGGCTTAATCAGTACACCAGACCGTTTATCGGAGAGACCGCCGCGCGCAAGGCGGTCTCTCTTTTTGGCTAATCCTTTAGCAATACTATGGCAATTTATAACGCGCGGAAAATTTGGTTTGACCTTCGATTCGGCAGAATCGAAGCGGCGATCATGGCCTGATCGAGGATTTGAATGCGGAATCGCGGACTTGGCTGTCGCCGTTTTTACAGAAGTTTGGTCACATGGTGCAGTGGCCTGTGTGTCCACTATACGTAAACGGAATTATGCCCTGCCCTTCCTGCCTCCACCCTTTTCCTCCTCCAAAGCGAAACAGCTTGGCTGATGCTCCTCGACTGCCATTGAAGGAATTTCCCGTTGCCGCGCTCGATATCGCATAATTTTGTCGAGCGAGTTCTTTCCGATGCCTGGGATTACCGCAATGTCGGCGGGCGGGATAGACAGCAAGCGGTTCGGCGCGTCGATTCCGCTGTTAAGAAGCGCGGTGACCGTATGGTCGCTTAATCCTGCATCCCTGAACGGAACCCGATTTGGCCTATCAGAGATTCTGACAGTCAGCTTATTTGCGGCTTGCATGACTCGAACCGCCACAACTAATTAAAATATCATAAGACACATAGACTATCGATCTCACAGATTCGACTGTACTTATGTGCAACGAACTAAAGGGCATTGCAGAGAAAGCGCCAAAGAGCTGCGTATGTCGTCCGGCCCGCGCGATCAATGAGCGCAAAGAGAAAGACTGGCTCGCGGCGGTCTTTCGAAAAAACCAATCAGATGATTTGATCATACGACCTGCCGGCAAACACCAATGCCGGGGGTCCCCAAAGGACAATTGTCGCCCTCTTTTTAGTTGTTAGGCTAAAAATAATCGCATCGAGGCTGCCATTGGGCAGTCGGGTCAGATCCAACGTTTTTTGCAGATCCGATTTTTCCCACCCGATTTCCCACCGAACTCATCACTACAGGGTGGGAAATGGCGTGATTAGATAGATGGTGATTAGTCAAAAACGCCTGAATTTCCTGACGAAATGACACTGCACGGTACAGGACAATATGGTTGGCAACGGTTTAGGAAACCGCTGCTCTATCCTGCTGAGCTACGGGACCGTTCGGCGCGACATAGCACAAGCTTGCGCGCACCCGCTACTGTGGCTTCAGGCCCGACAGTGCGACCACTTCCTTCCACCGGGCCCGCTCCTTGGCGGCGAAGGCTATGGCCTCCTCCGGCGTGCTGGAAAGTATGCGCGCGCCGGCTACCAGGAACCGCTTCTGCATCGGCACGTCGGCGGCGATCTGCTTCATCGCGCCGGACAGCTTGTCGACGATCGGGCGCGGCGTGGCCGCCGGCAGCACGAAAGCGGCCCACGAGGTGACGACGAAGTCCTTCACGCCCGCCTCCTCCATGGTCGGCACGTCCGGCAGCGTCGGCCAGCGCTTGGCCGAGGTCACGGCCAACGCGCGCATCTTTCCCGATTGGATAAGCGCGATATAGGAGGCGAGGTTGTCGATCGCGAAATCCACGGCGCCCGACAGCATGGCGGGGATTGTCTGCGCCGCGCCGCGGAACGGCACATGCACGGCATCGAGGCCGATGCGTTTGGCAAATAATACGCCCGACAGATGCGGCGAGGTGCCGACGCCGGGACTGCCGAAGCTGACATGGCCCTTTTTCTTCGCCCAGGCGATGAATTCGGCCACCGACTTCGCCGGCACATGATCGCTGGCGACAACGAAGACGTTGGGCAATTCCCAGGTCATCGAAGCCGGGATCATGTCGCGTTCGGGGTCGTACGGCATGCTCTTGTAGAGGAACTGATTGATCGCGAAGTGCCCGATGGTGGCGGCGCCGATGGTGTAGCCGTCGGGCGCGCTGCCGGTGACCGTGGCAATGCCGATATTGCCGCCGGCGCCCGGGCGGTTTTCGATCACGAAGGGCTGGCCGTAAATCTGGTTCAGCCGCTCGGCCAGGATGCGCGACAGCACGTCGGTCGAGCCGCCGGCCGGGTACGGTATGATGATCTTCACCGCGCGATCGGGCCACGTCGTCTGGCCGCGCGCGCCGGTCGCGATCAACAGGCTCGCGGCGGCAGCGGAGCGCAAAAACATTCGGCGATTTGGCGATGCGCGGCGCGTGGACATTGATCCCCTCCCCCGATGGTTACAATGACGGCTATGCTCAACCGGCATTGTAGCGACATCCGGCAACCGGCCGCCATCATGAAACGCCGATCGCACCGCAATCTTATGATCGCCGCCGCCTACGCGTTGCTTGTGTGCAATGCGGTAGCGCAGGAACCCTGCACGCGCACGACCATCGGCGCCGCGAACGTCGCCGCCGTGCGCGACGGCCGTACTTTGTTGCTCGCCGATGGCCGCGAACTGCGGCTCGCCGGCATCGAAGTCACCGCCGGCAGCCGCGCCGCGTTGCAAAGCCTGGTGACCGGACATGTTCTGCGGCTGGAACGCCTCGGGCCGGAGCGCGATCGCTATGGCCGGCTGGTCGCATTTGCTTTTATCGATGACACCGCGCATTCCGTGCAGCAGATGCTGCTGGAGCGAGGCCGCGCGCGGGTATCGGCGCGGGTCGGCGACAAGGCCTGTGCCGACGCCATTTTGAGCGCCGAACGGGCAGCGCGGGCGGCCCGGCGCGGGCTATGGGCCGATCCAAATTTCGCCCCTTTGTCGGCCGAAAATCTTATCCGGCTGCAGGCGATGCGGGGCCAGTTCGCGCTGGTGGAAGGCAAGGTCTTGTCGGTGCGCGAGAGTGGAGCCACTATATATGTGAACTTCGGGCGGCGCTGGACGCGGGACTTCACCGTGACCATTCTTCGGCGTATGGGTCGCGTCTTCAGCGCGGCCGGCGTCGAACCGAAAAAGCTCGAGGGCCGCCGGATTCGTGTGCGCGGGTGGATCGAGCGGCGCGGCGGGCCGATCATCAGCGCCGAGACGCCCGAACAGATCGAATTTGTGGACTGAGACAACTGGGGCAAAGCAGCTATGGCTGCAGCACTAATCACGGCAAGGCGGTTGCGCGGCGTAGCGCTCGCCATGCTGTTGGCCGGCTGCACCAGCATTCCGGATAACAAGCAGGTCTCGTTGCCGGTGCCGCAGGTCGCCGCCGAGGCGGACACGCAACCGGCCGAGGAGCGCGAGCATCTGCGCATCCTGGCCTCCTACGGCGGCATCTACGACAACGCCAAGCTGCAGGCGACGGTCGAAAAGACCGTGAACCGCCTGGTGGCGGCGTCGGAACGGCCGGACCTGAAATACAAGGTGACGATCCTCAACTCGCCCGCCGTCAACGCCTTCGCGCTGCCGAACGGACACCTCTACGTCACGCGCGGCCTGATCGCGCTCGCCAACGACAAGGCCGAGCTCGCCTCGGTGCTGGCGCACGAAATGGGGCACGTGATCGCGCGCCATGCCGCGATTCGCGAAGACCAGGCGCGCCAGGCCGCCCTAATCAGCCACGTGGTCAGCGACGTGCTCAGCGATCCGCAGATGGGCGCGATGGCGCTCGCCAAGTCGAAACTCACGCTGGCCGCCTTCTCGCGTGCACAGGAATTCGAGGCCGACGGCATCGGCGTCGGCATTTCGGCCCGCGCCGGCTTCGACCCGTACGGCGCCTCGCGCTTCCTCGCGGACATGCAGCGCAATGCCGATCTCAAGGCGGCGGGCAGCGGCGAGGCACGCGCGCCCGACTTTCTGACGACGCATCCGGCGACGCCCGAGCGGATCAAGAACGCGCTCGTCAATGCGCGCCAATTCAGCGGGCCTGGCGCGGGCGAACGCGATCGCAACGAATATCTCGGCGATATCGACGGGCTGCCCTATGGCGAGGATCCGAGCGAGGGCTTCGTGCGCGGCCGCCGCTTCTTGCATCCCAAGCTCGGCTTTACCTTCTTGGCGCCGCCCGGCTTCACGCTCGACAATACCGCGCAGGCCGTGCTCGGCTTGAAGGGCGGCAATGAGGCTTTGCGGCTCGATGTCGTCAGCGTGCCGGCCGAGCAGTCGCTGCCCGACTACCTGAAATCGGGCTGGATGGAGAAGGTCGATCCGTCGAGCATCGAGCAATTCACCGTCAACGGGTTCCCCGCGGCGACCGCGACCGCCGCCGGCGAACAATGGTCGTTCCGGCTGTTCGCCGTACGTTTCGGCAGCGACGTCTATCGGTTCATCTTCGCGGCAAAGAACAGGACCGCCCAGGTCGACCGCTCGTTCCGTGAATCGATTGAATCCTTCCGCCGCATGAGCCTGAAAGAAAGCGCGCAGGTCCACCCGCTGCGCCTGAAGGTCGTCACCGTCGGTGCGAACGACACGGTGCAATCACTGGCGCGCCGCATGGCGCTCACCGATCATGTGCTCGACCGCTTCCGCGTCATCAACGGCCTCGGACCGCATGACGCGGTGAAGCCGGGCGCGAAGGTGAAGATCGTGGTGGATTGATTCATGCTGTCATGCCCGCGAAGGCGGGCATCCAGTATTCACCGACGCCAAATATTACAATGCAAGCTTGCGTTTACTGGATCATCCGCTTTCGCGGATGATGACAACCGAATCAAATGGCTCGTCGTCACCCCTCCCCCGCTTCATAATTGATCGTGAATTCCGGCGGCACGTCGGGACCCCAGAGATAGAACGAATCCTCCGGCTTATGGTCAGCGGCCGGCCAGCAATCCTCCTTCGGGATGTAATCGATATCGCAGGAATATTCCGCGAAGCTGCCCCACGGATCGCGCACGTAGTGGAAATAGTTCGAGCCGAGCACGTGGCGCCCCAAGCCCCAGCCTTTGGTCCAGCCCTTGTCGTGCATGCGCATGGCGCCGAGCCCGATATCGTTGACGCTGGCCACGTCCCAACTGCAGTGATGGAAGCCGGGCGCGCTCGATTTCACCAGCGCCAGCAGATGATGATCGCTGCCATGGATGCCGTGCATGAACGCCACCAGGTCGGAAGCGCGGTCGGACAGGCGCAGGCCGAGCGTACGCTCATAGAACTTGATCGAGGCGTCGACATCGGCGGTGAAGGTCAAGACATGCGATAGCCGGCGCGGCCGCACCGCCGGCCACTTGGCGCGGATCGCGGCGCCAGCAGTGCCGGCTGGCGCCGACGTCCATTGGCTTTCCGCCTTTTGATGGGGCGACACCTTGGGCCCGACCTTGACCTCGATCAGGACGTTTTCGGGATTGCGGAACCAGAAGCCGTTGCTCGCGAAGCCGGGCGGCGGATCGATCAGCTTGACGCCGCTGCCCTCGATGCGCGCCTTGAGCCGCGACAAGTCCTCGGCGTAACAGCCAAACGAGAGATGATGCAGCGCTTTGGTCTTGCCTTCGACGATCGAGCCCCAGCGGTGTTCATGACCGAAGGTCATGATCGCCAGAGCGTTGCCGTCGCGCGCGATGTCGAGGCCGAAATTGCCGTAGAACTCCTGCGCGACATTAGCGTCGGGCACCGCCAGCACGAACTGGTCGAGCGAATGCACGCCGAGCGCACCGGCTTCCATCGTCGGCGGTACATAGCCGGGATTGGCGGTCATCGCAGTTTCCCCTTACTTATTACTTATTTGCCGGGCATTCTATCGTGCCGGGCTAGCGGGGCAACAATGGGCGAGGCCCATCAAGGCTGCAGATAGACGTAGCCCATCGACTGAAGTTCCGCGATGCGCACGACGCCGCCGCGGTCGGCCTCGATCAAGCCGGGCAGCAGATCCTTGAGCGTGATCTTTTGCGCCTTCATGGTATTGCCGCAGGCGTTGAGTTCGAGCCCCGTCTTGGCGAATTCGCCGACCCGGTGTGTGATGTCGGGGTTCGCCACTTTCGCCTGGAAGGCTTTGAGCGCCGGCCCGTGCACGACGCGAGATAGTCACATTGTCTGGGCCGCCCATGCCATCGAAGTGATTGCGGATGTTGCCCAACACGAAATGAACCTTGTCGAGATCGGACAGGTGATAGACGAGCTTCGCTTTATCGGGATTGACCTGCACGGGCTTCGCGCGTGTCACGCCATCCCCCGCAAAGATCGCGCCGATGCCGGCGAAAGTGGCGGCAAGGATATTGCGACGATGCATGGCGGTCTACCTTGTCATGCTCCAGAGTTGCGATGATCCGTCACATAGCGGCGACGTCTGCCGTCTCGCTGATCAACGACTTGCACTCTTCCAGGTCGACCCGGTCGAGCCGGAAGACCTTGTCGTCGGCGCCGCCATCGAAGCCGGCGCGCTCGTCGTCCGGTTTGTCTTTGTTCCAAATGGCAACCTGATCGATACGAACCAATATCGATTTATCGCCGTTGGCCAATTCGATCGCGATGCCGCCGCCGTCGCAATCGACGCCGCAGCCAATATACAGCTTGTTGGGCGTCTCTTCGGAGGCCGTCGGATGGCCGCAGCTGCCGCTGGTTTCGAAGTTTCCCTTGCGGTCGCGGAATTTGACAGCGAGTTGGAACGAATAATTCAGCTGCTTGTCCTCGGGCACGATTTCGGCCGAGACCAGCAGCTTTATCGCTTTGACCTTTTGTTGGCGGTGCTGCGCGAGATGCGCGGCATCGTAGCGGCGGGCAAAGCAGGCGTGGGTCTTGCCTGTCGCCGCCACATCGTGGGCAAAAAGGCGTTTGGCGAAGGTTTGCGTGTCGGGCTCGGCAGCCGCGGCCGAGACAGCGGCAAGTGTCGCAATCATCGCAAATGCCGCAATCGATCGAATACGCATAACATCGCCACCCACTATCGGTGGCTCGACAGTATCGCTCGCCCCGGCCGCCGACGCGAGCGTCAAGCCACGTGAAACAAGCCACTCCGGATTTGTCGGTTCGGCGCTGCAATAGGTTCAAGGCTAGAATTCACTTCTCTCGCATTCGCCTCGCTTGGAAACGCGATGCCTGCCGTAGTCCCGGCCAGACGCGCTTGGGGAGCAAAAGAAAAAGCCCGGCATCGCTGCCGGGCTTTCTTTATTCGTTGGTGCCGCGAAGGATAGAGGCCGTCAGGCCGCCTCTTCTTCTGCGGCAGGTTCCGCCTCGGCTTCGTCGGCGGGCTTCGGCCCACGCCTAGGGCCCTTGGCCAGCGCACCTTCGATCTCCTTGACCGCTTCGGTCTCGGTGACGCGCTGCACCGCCGCGATCTCGCGCGACAGCCGGTCGAGGGCAGCTTCGTAAAGCTGCCGTTCGGAATAGGACTGCTCCGGCTGGGAATCCGACCGGAACAGGTCGCGTACCACCTCGGCGATGGCGACGATGTCGCCGGAATTGATCTTGGCTTCATATTCCTGCGCCCGGCGCGACCACATCGTGCGCTTGATGCGCGCGCGGCCCTTGAGCGTATCGAGCGCGCGCTTGACCAGCGGTGCTTCCGCAAGCTTGCGCATGCCGACCGATACGATCTTGGCGGTGGGAACCCGCAGCGTCATCTTGTCCTTGATGAAGTTGATGACGAACAGCTCGAGCTTGGCGCCTGCGATCTCCTGCTCCTCGATGGCCAGGATCTGGCCGACCCCATGGGCCGGATAGACGATGAACTCGTTGGTTTTGAAACCTTGTCTTTGGGTAGTCTTCTTGTTGCTGGGCATTCCGGGCAAAACTCCTTCGCCGGCGCCTTTACGGCTACCGGGTATTTTGGCTGCGGGAGCCCCGTTGCGGACAGCGCCGCGAGAGGCTTGCGAAGTCCGCCGCGTTTCGGCAGACTTTTTCGGTCCCCGGCTCATACCGGCGGAACCTTTCTTAGCTTTTTGACGCGGTTTTCCTGCCACTGCTCACGCGTGGATTACACGCCCTCTTTTAAGGCCCTTGGGTGCAGCCGCGAAAAATAAGGCTCCCGGAAGGGGGAGCGCATCCGTAGCGGCTTTTTTCATCTTCATCGGATAATTATCTATATATCACATTTTTGGCCAAAATCAAAGCCTTATGGCGTCGCAAAAGCGCAATTCCGCGGCAACGAGCCTGCAATTTTGGCATATCGGTTAACGGCGGCGCCGCATCGGCGGTTCCGCTGGGGCCGGAATGGTGCCCGTTTACGGTAAAACGCCGCTTAATCGCCGCTGCCGGGCTTGGGCGAGAAGAACTTCTTAAATTTATCGGGCACGCCGTCCCAATCCTTGGCGTCGGCAGGCGGTTCCTTTTTGACCGTAATGTTCGGCCAGACCTTGGCGTATTCGGCGTTCAATTCCAGCCACTTCTCGAGGCCCGGCTCGGTATCGGGCTTGATCGCCTCGATCGGGCATTCCGGCTCGCAGACGCCGCAATCGATGCATTCATCCGGATGGATGACCAGCATGTTTTCGCCTTCGTAGAAGCAGTCCACCGGACACACCTCCACGCAGTCCATGTATTTGCACTTAATGCAGCTTTCGTTGACAACGTAGGTCATTCAAGGCTCCGGGCCGAAATCAGCAGCGCTGCCTATCGTAACGGTAGTTTTCCCGCAAGCCAGGGCACTGCCGCGGCAGATTTAGCGTTATCGGCCAATTCGGAGCGAAACTTTAGAGGCTATGTCCGCTTCGGTGCAGGCCTTCGCCCCGGAACTGGTTGTCAAATAACGGTAAAGCGCGCGGGCGGCGGGCGCGGAACCGCGTTTTTCGCAAAAACCCTGGACCTCGATCACCCTGACCGAGCGGTCGAGGGCCAACGTCACCACGTCGCCCAAGCGCACCAGATGACCCGGCGCAGTCACCCGCTTGCCGTTGAGCCGCACAAAACCTGCTTCGGCCAAAGCCGCGGCGTCGCTGCGCGTGCGCACCATGCGCGCGTGCCAGAGCCATTTATCGATGCGCTGCCTATCCAAACCCTACGATTCTTTTGTGCTTTGCTCGAGCTGCTGCTTGAGGGCTGCGAGCTTGGCGAAAGGCGAATTGGGATCCGGCTGCTTGTTGCGATTTTCCGAGCCGCCATAAGGCTTTGCGTAATACTGCTCGCGCTCGGCGCGCTCCACGCGGTCGCCCTTGTCGCGGCGCGGCCGGTCGCCACGCGGCGGCGCGCTGCCGCCATGAGTCCCTTGGCGCTCGCCGCGCTGGGCAAAGCCCTTGGCTTGCCGCTCCATGCGTTGCTGGCGCTCGTGGCGCTGCTGCCGTTGATCGCGGTCTTTGCGCTCGCGGTCGCGTCGCGAATCGTCAGGTTTTTCAGCGGTTTCCGTAGCCGCCGGCGCGGGCGCCGCATCGGCTGGCGCGGCGGCCGCCTCGCCAGTTTCCGTAGGCGCGGCAACGACTTGAGCGGGCGCTTTTTGCGGACGCGGCTGACGGCGCGGGCGATTCGGCCGCTTCTCGTGACGGCCGGCCGGACGCCAGACCTCGATCATGACCGGCTCGGCAGGCGCTGCCGAATCTTCGCTTTTCGCCGGCGCGGCGATCTCAGAATCGGCCGACGCACTTGCCGGAACTACGTCTTCTTCTTTTTTCTTTTCTTCAGGCTCCGGCGGCAGAACATCGGAGGTCGCCGATATTTCCTCTGCCGGCGTGCCCGCCGCAGCCTCGGTTTGCGGCGGCTCGACCGGCGGCGCTTCGACCGCCGGCTCTGGCGACGGTGCAGCCGACTCGGGTGCGGGAACTTCCGCGACCAATGCTTCAGCGGCGGGTGCGGCAGCGTCGACGATTGTCGCTTCAGCGGAGGGCGCTGCGTCGCTTGCCTGCGCAGTCTCAACCGCCGCCGGTTCCGCCGGCTTCGGTTCCGTCGGCTTTACTTCCGCAGGCTTCGGCCGGCGGTCCATGCGATAGCCGAGCGAGCGCAGGATGGAGGCGAAGTCTTCGCCCGACGCGCCGGTGAGCGACGTCATCGCGCCGGTCACCACGAAGCCGCGGCCGTCAAACACGCCGTCCGGTTTCGGGCCCGGCGAGGTTTCGCGCCACGACAGCACCGGGCGGATCAGATCGGCCAGCCGCTCCAGGATATCGACGCGCACCGCGCGCTCGCCGGCGACGCGATATCCGGCCGTGCGGTAGAGCTGCTTCGGCGTCTCCTTATCGACCGGGATCGATGTGCGTCCGCTCGATGCCAGATGCAGCAACTCGGAAACCCCCTTGGCGTCCGGGCTCTCGTGCTTGAGCGCCCAGAGTTGCGTCGCCAGCGCGCGCGGCGCCGGTTTGAGCAGGATCGGCAGATAGATGTGATAGGCGCCGAAGCGCACGCCGTATTTGCGCAACGTGGCGCGCGCCGGCTGGTCGAGCCCTTTGACCTCCTCGGCCACCTTCTGCCGCTCCAGCACGCCGAGCGATTCCACCAGTTGGAAGGCGATGCCGCGCGCCATGCCGGTCACGTCATCGGCGGCGGTGAGCGAGAACAGCGCCGCCAAGAGCTTTTCGATATGCGTCTTGAGCCAGAGATCGAGCCGCGTCTGCACCAGATCGCGCGCCGGACCGGTTAAATGTTCGTCGGCGACAATACGCAGGCGCGGGCGCAGCACGTCGTCACCCGGGATCAACTTGCCGACCACGTCGCCGGTCCAGCGCAAGGCGCCGTCGCTCGCCAGCACGATCTGATCGTTCGGCGCCTGCGACAATTTGGTCGCGCGGGTTTCAATTTCTCCCGCCAATGCCTTTTGCGCGGCGGCGTTGAGCGCCTTGGCTTCGGAGCCGGCGGCAGCGGAGGCGTCGGGTGCGAACATGAATCCGTCAAGGCGGCCGATCACATGCCCCTCGACGGTAACTTCGCCAGATTTTCCGATTTCGGTTTCCAACATCGTGTTCTCTCGTAGCCGCCGCATCAATACGCTGGTGCGGCGGTCCACGAAACGTTCGGCCAGACGTTCGTGCAGCGCATCCGACAGCTTGTCTTCGACCGCGCGCGTGACGTCCTGCCAATGCTCCGGGTCGGCGAGCCAATCCGGGCGGTTGGCAATAAAAGTCCAGGTCCTGACATGCGCGATCCGGTTGGAGAGGGTGTCGATGCCGCCATCGGTCCGGTCGGCTTGCGCCACTTGTTGACTGAACCAATCGGTGGGGATGTTACCCTCTCGCATCAAGAATCCATAGAGGGTCACCACCAATTCGGCGTGGGTGGCGGGCGCGATCTTGCGATAGTCGGGGACCTGGCAGGCATCCCATAACCGCTCGACCGCCGCCGGTTTTACCGCCAGCGTGCGCACATCCTCGTCGCGCGCGGCGTGTTCCAAAACGAGAATGTCTTCCGCAGTCGGCGCGCGGGTAAGCCCCGGCTCGTTCGGCGCCATCGCCAGCGAGGCCTGCAAAGCGCCGATCGAGGCAAAATCGAGATCCGAATTGCGCCATTGCAGCATACGGACCGGCTCGAAGGTGTGGCTCTCGAGCGCCTGCACCAGCTCAGGCTCGAACGGATCGCAGCGGCCGGTGGTGCCGAAGGTGCCGTCGCGGGTTGCTCTACCGGCGCGGCCGGCGATCTGCGCCAACTCGGCAGGGTTGAGTTTGCGAAACTGGTAACCGTCGAATTTACGGTCGGCGGCAAATGCGACGTGATCGACGTCGAGATTGAGACCCATGCCGATGGCGTCGGTGGCGACCAGGTAATCGACATCGCCGGATTGATAAAGCGCGACTTGCGCGTTGCGGGTGCGCGGGCTGAGCGCGCCCAGCACCACCGCGGCGCCGCCGCGCTGGCGGCGGATCAATTCGGCGATGGCGTAAACTTCCTCCGCCGAGAAGGCGACGATGGCCGAGCGCGGCGGCAGCCGGGTCAGCTTCTTCTCGCCGGAGAACGTGAGCATCGACAGCCGTGGCCGGCTGATGATGTGCGCGCCGGGCAGCAGCCGCTCCACCATCGGGCGTACGGTCGCCGCGCCCAGCACCAGCGTTTCCTCGCGCGCGCGCATGTTGAGCATGCGATCGGTGAACACGTGGCCGCGTTCGAAGTCGGCGCCGAGTTGGACCTCGTCGATCGCCAGGAAAGCGACGTCGAGATCGCGCGGCATGGCTTCGACGGTGGAGACCCAGAAGCGCGGATTCACCGGCTTGATCTTCTCCTCGCCGGTGATCAGCGCCACGCTGGCTGCGCCGACGCGATCGACCACCTTGTTGTAGACCTCGCGCGCCAATAGGCGCAGCGGCAGGCCGATCATGCCGCTTGAATGCGCCAGCATGCGCTCGATGGCGAGATGGGTCTTGCCGGTATTGGTGGGTCCGAGCACGGCGGTGACGCCCGCACCGCGGGCGCGCGATGCTCGGTTCGGCTGCGGAGAAAAGGAGATGGCCATTACGCGTCCAAACTGGCGATAGGGCTGTTTTCCAGCCCTACCAAAGGCTTCCTGTATCACAATGCGACGACAGGCAAAGCTGCGGTTAATCTATAGAACGAGTCTGGAACGAACCGCGCCCGAATCACTGACTCGAGGCCTATGCGGCTTCGTTCACGGCAACATCTGGCAAGCCAAACCCCAACTCGTACAAGATCGGGTATCCAGATGTGGATTCAAGGGCCCTTTTTGCCCTCCAAAGGTTAACGCGCGGCAGGACTCGACCGGGCAAAAGAGTCAAGCAGCGAATCTGTCGTGAAGCCATTGGCCGAGGCCCGGGTCGGCAACGGAGCCGAGACGAATTGGGTCGCTTCCACCACCACGCGGCCGATCGGCGTCGGCCCTTGCATGCGGAACGGCACCAGCACGCGCGTTCCCGCGATCGGCGCCAGCCAGACTTCGATGTCGCGCAGTTTGGACAAATAGCGGATGGCCGCGCGCTGGGGGATGAAGCCGGCGATCGGCAAGAAATAGACCGCGCAGACCACCACCGGACCTGCATAGCCCTTGTCCGCCTTGACGTGGTCCATGCGCTTGAAAGCGAATTGCAGATCGTAGCGCAGCCGTCCATCGAAGATCGCCTGCGTGCGCTGGCAGGATTCCGGCGCCAGCGGATCGCCGGCGCCCGGCGCGCGCAAAAGCGATGCGGTCATCGGGTCGAGGATGCCCTTGCGGTGCGCGTCGGTGAGCGGCACGCGGTCCGGTCCGGTTTCAAGCGGCGGATCGACCCGCGCTTCCGTGACGGTGCCTTTGGTGACCGTGAGGCGGACTTCGTCGGTCTTGTGGCCGGAGGAAATGGTGGAGGCGAAGATCGACGATACCGGCAACCCGGCATGCAAGGTGCCGTGCGCGGCGGTCGTGCCCTGGCCGCCGGTGAAGGCGCGCACCAGGCCGGTGGTGACGCCGCTCGCCGCCGCCATGTAATGGCTGTCGGTGATATCGATCACCCAACTGCCCTTGCCGATCGGGATGCCGGCGAGCGTCGCCGAGTAGCGCGCCTCCAGTTTGCCTTGCGCATGGACAGTTGCAGGCGCCGCAACGGCCAGCACAACGGCGAGCACCGGCACGAGACGTAAGGGGCGGCAAAGAGCCAACACGAACAGTCATCCTCTCTCGCGCCGGGGCGGCAGTTTCGCCCGGCTGACGGACCCCGCCGCGTATATAACCGGCGGTTGCGGCTGCCATGCAAGGGCCGGGCCGGGCCGGCCGCCGCTTGCCCCACAGGATTGGTCTAATTCGCCGGACCACGGGGCGCCTTAAGTCGGCGTCG
The DNA here is from genome assembly GCA_963786025.1 of uncultured Alphaproteobacteria bacterium. Classification (GTDB taxonomy): domain Bacteria; phylum Pseudomonadota; class Alphaproteobacteria; order Rhizobiales; family Xanthobacteraceae; genus Pseudolabrys. The sequence goes on along the minus strand of CAWAXK010000031.1, from coordinate 152,449 downwards.
AATAAGTCGAATGTTTGATCCCCGGCGGCGCCCCGCGCGGCCGGGCACGTATAACCGGCCCCTAAAAACGGTCAAAAACCGGCTCAAATGGCTCGGCTTGACGCTCGTTTCCCCGCTCTCTATACGTCCGGCCAACTTCCACGATGAATGATAGGCTTAGCGCTCATGAGCGCGGGCGTTTTGCGAGGGATTAAGCCATGGCATGGCGTTGCGAACTGACCGGCAAAGGGCCATTGACCGGGCACAAAGTGAGCCACTCCAATATCAAGACCAAGCGCCGGTTCATGCCGAACCTGCGCAACGTCACGCTGATTTCGGACGCGCTGCAGCGCAAGGTGCGGGTGCGGGTGTCGGCCAACGCGCTCAAGACCGTCGACCACCGCGGCGGGCTCGACGCCTTCCTGCTCAAGGCCAAGGACGCGGAGCTCGCCCCCAAGATGCTCGTGCTCAAGCGGGCGATCGCGAAGAAGAAAGCTTCGGTGGCGCCCGAGACTGCGGCAGCGAGCTGAGAGCGATCCGACTTCCGACGAGATTGAACGCCGCCGCAAGGCGGCGTCTTCATGTGTGCGCGCCTATTCCCCCGCCAGCGCGAATTGCAGCAGCAGATTGCGCTGGAGCCCCGAGAAATTATTGTCCGAAATCAGCGTGAGGATGGTTTCGCCGGCCGCATTGCGATGCACCGCGATGCCTTCCATGTTGTCGATCTGATAGGCGAGATCGGCCACGATCAGCGGCGTGCCATCGATCAGCGTGCCCGGCTTGATGCCGGCAAGCGGGATGCGGCGGATGCGCAATGCCACGCCGCGCGCCGGCGAATAGCTGCGCTCGAGCAGCAGCAGGTCCGCCGGCGGCAGGATCGTGCAGTCGCTGACGTCGAAGCCGCCGCTGCGCAGAACCGAAAAGCGCGCGACCTTGTCGCCGTTGAGCAGATAGGAGCGATGATTGCCCGCGGCGTCGAGGCTGCGCTCGGTAACCGCGATCAGCTGTCCGGCAAGCGGCGAGCCCTTCGGCGGCATCGCGAGGCATTCCAGGCTCTTGTTGTAGGTGAAGGTCTTGAAGTCGTCCGGCACCTTTATCGGCTCGCCGCGCGCCATGAGACCGTCTTTGGCGTAGTCGAAGCGCACGATCTTTTCCACGCGCTCGATGCCGACATAGAGCGTGCCGTTGTTTTCCGCGAGCAATTCGGTGTCGTACCAGCTGCGCGCGGCGAGCGGCTTGCCGTCCGGCCCCAGCATCGGCGCCATCTCGGCATCGGCGATGCCGGCGGGCTTGCCGTGGTCGTAGACGATGCGCGCGCGCAGCCAGGAACCCTTGTCGGTCAGCGCCAGGAAATGGCTGCCGTCGGCCTCGACGTGCAGCGCGGAGATGCCGCCGAACGATTCGTAGAACGAAGTGAGCACGAGGCCGCCGCGGAATTCCAGCGCGCCAAAGCGCGTCTTCGACGGATCGCGGTTGTCGAACGACTTGATCGGCGTAGCCCGGATGGCGATGGGCGTGAGCGCCGGGCTGGTGTGAACCAACTCCGCAAGCGAATACGAACCAACCGCAATCAGCAGCGCCGCGACCAACAGGCTGGCGGCGAGCCAGCGGCGGCGCGGCCGGGCGGCGGTCATGCCACCCGTCTCCGCCGCTTCGGCGGACCGGCCTTGTCGGCGGTGGCGTGCTCCTCGAACAGCTCGGCGAGTTTCTCGGTCATGGCGCCGCCGAGTTCCTCGGCGTCGACAATGGTGACGGCGCGGCGGTAATAGCGCGTCACGTCGTGGCCGATGCCGATGGCGATCAGTTCCACCGGCGAGCGCGTCTCGATCTCCTCGATCACCCAGCGCAGGTGGCGTTCGAGATAATTGCCGGCGTTGACCGAGAGTGTGGAATCGTCGACCGGCGCGCCGTCGGAGATCATCATGAGGATCTTGCGCTGCTCGGTGCGCGCCAACAGCCGCTTATGCGCCCAGTCGAGCGCCTCGCCGTCGATGTTCTCCTTGAGCAGGCCCTCGCGCATCATCAGGCCGAGATTCTTGCGCGCGCGCCGCCACGGCGCGTCGGCGTTTTTATAGATGATGTGGCGCAGATCGTTGAGCCGGCCAGGATTGGCCGGCTTGCCGGCGGTGAGCCATTGCTCGCGCGACTGCCCGCCCTTCCAGGCGCGCGTGGTGAAGCCGAGGATCTCGACCTTGACGCCGCAGCGCTCGAGCGTGCGTGCCAGGATGTCGGCGCAGGTGGCGGCGACCGTGATCGGCCGCCCGCGCATGGAGCCGGAATTGTCCAAGAGCAGCGTCACCACGGTGTCGCGGAACTGCATCTCCTTCTCGGCCTTGAACGACAGCGCGTGCATCGGATCGATGACGATGCGCGACAGCCGGGCCGGATCGAGCAGGCCCTCCTCGAGGTCGAATTCCCAGGAGCGGTTCTGCTGCGCCATCAGCCGGCGCTGCAGGCGGTTGGCGAGACGGGCGACCACGCCCTGCAGATTCGACAATTGCTTGTCGAGATAGCCGCGCAAGCGGTCCAGTTCCTCCGGTTCGCACAGTTCCTCGGCGGCGATGGTCTCGTCGAACCGCATGGTAAAGGCGCGGTAGTCCGGGCCGCGCGGCTGGTTGTCGCCGAACTGGCGCGGCCGCTGCGGCTCGCCCGGGGTTTCGGCGTCGCCCATGTCGGTGTCGTCGGCCATGTCGGCGGTCGGCGCATCGGCGGCTTCGGAGGCGCTGTCCGGCATGTCCTCGGCGGACACCTGGGTGTCCTCCGTGCTCATGCGGTTCATCTCGTCGCTGTCTTCGGCGTCGCCGTCCTCGCCGGAATCCTGCTTGCGGCGATCCTCCTCGCCGTCCTCGTCTTCCTCGTCGGAATCGCGGTTGCGGTCGTCGCCCATTTCGAGCGCGTCGAGCAGATCGTGCACCGCGTCGCCGAATTGCTTCTGGTCCTCGACCACCGATTCCAGCCGGTCGAGATCGCGCCCGGCGCGGTCCTCGATCAGCGGACGCCAGAGATCGACCAGCTTCTTGGCCGCCGGCGGCGGCGCCAGGCCGGTCAGCCGCTCGCGCACCATGAGCGCCAGCGCGTCCTCGATCGGCGCGTCGGCGCGCTCGGTGATGTCTTCGAATTTCCCGCGGTGGAATTTCTCGTCCAGCATGGCGGTGATATTCTTGGCGACGCCGTCCATGCGCCGCGCGCCGATCGCCTCGACGCGTGCCTGCTCGACCGCCTCGAACACCGCGCGGCCCTGCTGGCCGGCCGGTTGCAGACGGCGATGCACCGCCGGATCATGGCAAGCGATGCGCAACGCGATGGCGTCGGCATGGCCGCGCACGATCGCGGCCTCGCCCTTGCTAAGCTTGCGCGGCGGCTCCGGCAGCCGGACCTTGCCGCCCATCATGCCGGGGCGCTCGGCAGCGAACGAGACTTCGAGATCGGGTTTGCGCGCGATCGCGCGCAGGCAGCCGGTGACCGCGCGCTTGAACGGCTCGGTCGGCGAGTCTTTCGGCGACGGTTTGCTTTTGATGTTGGAGGCCATCTTTTCTATCCGTCATTCCGGGGCGCGCTGAAAGCGCGAACCTGGAATCCAGAAGCACACGATAACACCGGCAAGTCTCTCTGGATTCCGGGTTCGCCGCTGCGCGGCGCCCCGGAATGACAGATCATGACAGCGCCACGTTGACCGAGCTCTCCGGCAACTCGATGCCAAAGCAGCGCTGATAGAATTCGGCCACGATCGGCCGTTCCAGCTCGTCGCACTTGTTGAGGAAGGTGAGCCGGAAGGCGAAGCCGACATCGTTGAAGATCTCGGAATTCTCCGCCCAGGTGATCACCGTGCGCGGGCTCATCACGGTCGAGATATCGCCGTTCATGAAGGCGTTGCGCGTCAAGTCGGCGACGCGCACCATTTTGCTGACAATGTCGCGGCCCTGCTCGTTGCGATAATGCTTGGCCTTGGCCAGCACGATCTCAACTTCATTATCGTGCGGCAGATAATTCAGCGTGGTGACGATCGACCAGCGATCCATCTGCGCCTGGTTGATCTGCTGGGTGCCGTGATAGAGGCCCGAAGTGTCGCCGAGGCCCACCGTGTTGGCGGTGGCGAATAGGCGGAAACAGGGATGCGGCTTGATCACGCGGCTCTGGTCGAGCAGCGTGAGCCGGCCCGAGGATTCCAGCACGCGCTGGATCACGAACATCACGTCCGGGCGGCCGGCGTCGTATTCGTCGAAGCAGAGCGCGACGTTGTGCTGATAGGCCCACGGCAGAATGCCGTCGCGGAACTCGGTCACCTGCTGACCGTCCTTGATGACGATGGCGTCCTTGCCGATCAGGTCGATACGGCTGATGTGGCTGTCGAGATTGACGCGCACCATGGGCCAATTGAGCCTTGCCGCCACCTGCTCGATATGGGTGGACTTGCCGGTGCCGTGATAGCCGGTGACGATGACGCGGCGGTTCCTGGCGAAGCCGGCGAGAATGGCGAGCGTGGTCGGCCGGTCGAAGCGATAATCGGGATCGATGTCGGGCACGTGCTCATCGGGCTTGGAATAGGCCGGCACTTCCATGTCGCTGTCGATGCCGAATTGCTGGCGGACCGACACCTTCATATCCGGCAGACCGGTGACTTGTTCAGTTGCAGCAGTCAATGAAACCTCCGTGGCTTCGCGGTACCCCGAAGCCTGTTCACACCCCGACTCGTCCGGTCCGGCTGATAGGCGGTCAACTTAGCAGACCAAAGCGCAGCGAAAAACCCAGGCCCAACGAATGGCACCATCAATAATATCAATGAGTTAGGCGCGACCGAGCCTGAGCGCAAGGCGGGGCTGGGTTGCTTGGCGCAGCTAACGCCGGGTCAGCCGAAACCGACCGATTTCAGATAGTTGTACGACTTGATGACCTCGATCAGGCGGTCTTCGGTCGAACGGTCGCCGCCATTGGCGTCGGGATGGTGGCGTTTCACCAATTCCTTGAAGCGGGCCTTGACCTGCTTCGGCGTGGCGCCGACCTCGAGCCCGAGCGCGCTGAGCGCCTTGCGCTCAGCATTGCGGATCGGGCGCGCTTCCGCGCGCTTCTGCTGCTCGTTGCGCAGGCCTTCGCCGAACAGCCCGAACGTATCGGTTCCGGTGCCGAGGGTGCGGAAATCCTGCTGCGCCGTACGCTTGCCGGTTCCCATCTTCCAGGTCGGACGATGGCCGGTCAGCGCGTCCTTTTGATAGGCCAGCACGTCGGCGTCGTTCATGCCTTTGAAGAAATTGTACGACTGATTGTATTCCCGCGTGTGCGCAAGGCAGAAGCGCCAGTATTCCTTGTCGTTCTGCTTGCCCTTGGGCGCGCGGTTGGTGGCGATTTCCTTGCAGCCGGACCATTCGCAAACCGGCCCACCGGTTTTTTTCCGGCGATCCTTGTCCGGTTTGACGCGGACTTTATCGAAAAGGGGTGAGTCGAATTTCATGACCAAACACTATGCGCCTTTGCGGACCGTATCTTCAAGACTTGACAGCGATGCAACGTCACTCGAATCGGCTTAGCCGCCATTGACCTCGACGCCGCCCTCTCCTAAGGGGGCAGCATGCGAACCGCCGATCTCATCGCACAGAAGTTGACCGAGGCATTCGCGCCGCAAAGCCTCAATGTGGCGGACGAATCGGACCAGCATGAGGGCCATGCCGGGGCACGGCCGGGCGGGCAAACTCATTTCCGGGTTTATATCGTGTCTGAAGCCTTCAAAGGTAAGACCCGGATCGAACGACACCGCATGATTAACCGGGCGCTGGCGGGCGAACTGGCGGGCGGCGTGCACGCGCTGGCCATCCATGCCGCGGCGCCGGGCGAATGCGGGGCGTCTTAAGGACAGCGCAGGCGCGAAAAAGGCGGCAACCGCGAGATCATCGACGGCCGCCGCCTCTTACGGGCGGGGGGATCAGAATTCCTTCCAATCCGCCGGTTCGTTGACGGCGGTAGCAAGCTGCGCCTGCATCCGCCCGACCGGGCCGCCACTACGATGCCCGGCGGCGGCGCGCTGGGGCGCCGCGGCCGGCTTTTGTTTCGTCATCGCCGGCTGTGCCTTTGCCGCGGCCGGACCGCGGCTCGGCGGCATGGGCGCCGGGCGCTTGTTGGCCACCGGCGAAGCAGACTGCGCGGGTTCGGCGCCGGCGGCGATGCGGAAGAATGCGACGCGCTCGTCCATGGCGTGGGCCTGGTGTTCGAGCGTCTTGGCGGTCGCCGCGTTCTCCTCGACCAGCGCCGAGTTCTGCTGCGTCACCTCGTCCATCTGGGTGAGCGCCTTGTTGACCTGCTCGATGCCGCTCGCCTGCTCGGCGCTGGCATTGGCAATGTCGGCGACGATCTCGGCCGCCTTCTTGATCGATTCAACGATCTCGGTGAGCGAGGCCCCCGCCCGGTTGACCAGTTCGACGCCATCCTTGACCTGACCGTTCGAGTTGGTGATCAGGTCCTTGATGTCCTTGGCGGCTTGCGAGGAGCGCTGCGCCAGGCTGCGCACTTCGGAGGCGACCACCGCAAAGCCGCGGCCCGCTTCGCCGGCGCGGGCGGCTTCCACCGCGGCGTTGAGGGCCAGAAAGTTGGTCTGGCGGGCGATTTCGTCGATGACGCCAATGATGTCGGAGATCTTGCGCGAGGATTCCTCGATCTTGGCCATGGCGTCCACGGCTTTGGCGACTACCTGGCCGCCGCGCTCGGCGACGTCGCGCGTGCTCGCGGCCGATTGATTGGCGGCTTGCGCGAACTCGGCGTTCTTCTTCACCGTGCCGGCGATTTCTTCCATCGAGGCCGAGGTTTCCTCCAGGCTCGCCGCCTGTTCCTCGGTGCGCTGCGACAAATCCGTCGTGCTGCCGGAAATTTCCGCCGAGGCGTTTGTGACTTCCGCCGCAGAGGACTTGATCTCGGCGATGGTCTGGCCGATGCGCTCGGCCGTCTTGTTGGCGTTGTCTTTGAGCACCGCGAAATTACCCTGATAATCGGCGGTAATGCGCTGGCTGAGATCGCCGGCGGCGAGCGCGTTGAGCATAGTGATAAGATCGTCGAGCGCCTTGGCGACGTTGGCGCACAGCGAATTGATCGCGGTGCCGACATTGAGCACCATGCCGGTCTTGCCTTCGAGATCGACGCGTTGCGAGAAATCGCCGGCGACCGCCGCCTGCACGATGCCGCCGACCGCCGTTTCGAACTCGCTCGCCATTGCCTGCATGGCGGCTTCGCGTTCCGCCGCGGTGCGCACCTCGTTCGCCTTCTGCTCGGCTTCCATCTGCTCGACGCGGAGCAGATTTTCCTTGAAGGTCTGGGCGGCGCGGGCGTTGTCGCCGATTTCGTCGCCGCGTTCGGTATAGGGAATTTCGACCGCCTTGTTGCCCTTGGCGAGTTCGGCGAGCACGCTCGACATGCGGCCGAGCGGTTTCGAGATGCCGCGGCCGATCAGGAAGGCGAGCGCCAAACCAAAGACCAGCGCCAGGCCGCCGACAGCAAGCAACGCCCGCATCGACCAGCCGACCGTTGCCAGCGACTCGTCGGTGATGCGGTCCATCACCTTCATCTGCGCGTCGTTGAGCGCGGTCAGCCGTTCGTTCAATTGCGTGGCCATCTTGGCGCCCACGTCCTTGACGAGCCGGTCCTTTTCGTCGGTGAGTTGGACGGAGTCGATGATACCGGGAACGAATTTCGCCGCCGCGGCAATCGCTTCATCCGCGCGCTTTTGGTCATCGGGCGCGAATACGGCCGCACGAATCTGCTTGAGCAGCCCCGGCACCCGGTTGATGTTGTCCAAGACGGCCTTCGCGACTTTCGGGTCGGGCGCCAAGAAATAGCGGTTGACGTTGAGCCGCGCGGTCTCCAGCGAAAGCTGGGCTTTCGATACAAGTCCGATCGTCGCAACATCTGATTTCTCGCCGCTCGAGCGCGCCAGTTCGCCGAGAACCGACTGCAGGCGGCCGCCGACCGTCCGCTGCATGGCGCTGTGCTCTTGCTTGGTCTTCAGCGCTTTCGCGACTAGATCGAGATTCTTGCCGTATTGACCGAGGGCGCCGAGCACATGGTCAAGCATTTGCAGGCGGTCCGCGGCCGGAATCTTCGCCCTCGCATCGGCGGCATGTTTCTCGGCCATGGCCTGGAACTTACGCGCCTCTTTTTCCAGTTCCGGAGCGCCGCTCTGCCCGTACAGGATCACGGACCGGCGCATCTGCTCGAAGGCGTTTTCCATTCTGGCGACTGCCGCGTAGGCGTCCGAGACCCGGTCGAATCGCCTGACGTTGGCGTCGCTCGTATTAAGCCCGTAATAGCCGAAGCCGGCCACGACGCCGAGCAGCACAAGAATGCTGGCAAAGCCGATGGCGACACGCGTTCCGACTTTGAGACGCGAACTCAGGTTGCGAAGCGCGGACATAGGTCAAGTCCTTTGACGGTCGTTAGATTCAATTCAGATTGCCGTTCGCGGCGGCGGCCGGTTCCCGCGCCGACAGCAGGTTGGACAGATCGATCAGCGCGATCATAGTGTTGTCGTGGGTCACCAGGCCGGACAAGAAATCCTGGCTCGTTCCCTGCGCGGCGCGCGGCACCGGCTGGATCTGGTCGACGTCGGTCGAGACGATATCGAGCACGCGGTCGCCGATCAGGCCGACCTGGCGCCCGTCGATCTGCACGATGATCATGATGTGCAGCGGCGTCGTTTCGGTCAGGCCTTGGCCGAAGCGGCAGCGCAAGTCGACAATCGGGACGATGACGCCGCGCAGATTGAGCACGCCGCGCACGTATTCCGGCTGCTTCGGCAGATGCGTGACGTTCGACCAGCCCTTGATCTCGCGCACCGCCATGATGTCGACGCCGTACTGGTCGTCGCCGATGCCGAAGCTGATGAACTGGATTTGCGCCGCCTTGTTCTGCGTGCCGGCGGGCGCGCCGGCGTAAGAATTTACATCGGCGACCGGCGTAACGACGCTTTGACTCATCACAACATCCCGTCTTCGGCGCGCCGCCGATACGCAGGCGCGACATGATCTGTGACGGCTAGAAATGGTTCATTTGCATTTCGAATCACTTAAATCGGAGGCGCAAGCGCGGAAAATCCTGGCAGCCTAAATTAACAATCCAGATTGTCGTGTGCGCATGCGGCCGGCGAAACGCCGGCCGAGCGGCGAGAAGTTAACTCGCCTTCGCCGCAATCTTGCGCGGCAGCGGCTGGATGCGCAGTGCGGTGATGCGATTGCGCTCGCGCCGCAGCACCCGGAAGCGGAAGCCGTGGAAGGTGAAGCTCTGGCCCACTTCGGGAATCGAGCGCGCCTCGTGAATGACCAGCCCGGCGATGGTGGTCGCCTCCTGGTCCGGCAGATTCCAGTCCATCACGCGGTTGATGTCGCGGATCGGCACCGCGCCGTCGACATTGATCGAGCCGTCCGGCTGGCGGCGCACGCCCGGCACGGCGACGTCGTGCTCGTCGGTGATGTCACCGACGATCTCTTCCAGGATGTCCTCGAGCGTGACCAGGCCTTCGACCTCGCCGTATTCGTCCACCACCAGCGCAAGCTGGGTCTTGCGGCGGCGGAACGCCTTGAGCTGCTCGGACACCGGCCGCGTTTCGGGAACGAACCAAGGCGGCGCCATCAGCGCGGCGATGTCGACCTTGGCGGCGTCGCCGTCCACGGCGTGCAGCGCGCGCAGCAAATCCTTGACGTGCAAGACGCCGACGATGTTCTCCGGATTGTCGCGCCAGAGCGGCAGCCGCGTCACCGGCGAGGCAATCACCGCGTTGACGATTTCTTCCGGCGTATCGTCGGCATTGAGGGTGATCATGGCGGTGCGGTGGATCATCACGTCGGACACCGCCAAATCGCGCAGGTCGAGAATGCCACCGAACATGTCGCGGTCGAGCGTCTCCACGTCGCCTTCGCGATGCATGAGATCGACGGCGCCGCGCAGTTCCTCGCGCGCCGACAGCACTTCCTGATCTTCGCCGACCGTCATGCCGACGAGCTTGAGCAGCCAGCGCACCAGCGCTTCGACCGCCATCAGCAGCGGGCCGAACAATTTGACGAACCAATAGAGCGGGCGCGCCACCGCCAGCGCCATGCGGTCGGGCGCGTTGAAGGCGGCGGTCTTCGGCAAAATTTCGGAGAACACGACCACGACGATGGTCATGATGACGGTGGCGTAGACCACGCCGACATCGCCGAACAAGGTCAGCAGAACGTGGGTCGCCAGCACCGAGGCCGCGATATTGACCGCGTTGTTGCCGAACAGCAGCGCGCCGAGCAGCCGCTCGCGCTGCTCAAGCAGCCGATTGACGACGCCGGCGCGGCGATTGCCGTGCTTCTCCAGCCGCATCATGCTGGCGCGCGAAGACGCGGTGAGCGCCGTCTCGCTGCCCGAAAAAAATGCGGACACCAGCAGACAAAGCACAACGATCGCGAGTGAAATCCAGTCGGTTCCGGTCATAATTGGGAAAGTTTGTCGGCCAGGAAGGCGCGCACCTCGGCCGCGTCGACGTCGTTTTCGACGAAGGCCTGGCCGATGCCGCGCACCAGGATGAAGGTGAGCTTGCCGCGCTTTACTTTCTTGTCTTGCGCAATCAGGTCCATCAGGACGTCGAGGCCCGGCACGCCGCCGGGCACGTCCTTCAGTTGTGTGGGCAGGCCGACCGCCGCAAGATGCGCGCGCGCCCGCGCCGCGTCGGCGTCGCCGATCAGGCCTTTGCGGGCGGAGAATTCGAACGCCAGCGCCATGCCGAGCGCCACCGCCTCGCCGTGCAACAGGCGGCCGGAGAAACCGCAGCCGGCTTCCAGCGCGTGACCGAAGGTGTGGCCGAGATTGAGCAGCGCGCGGTCGCCGGTCTCGCGTTCGTCGCGCGCGACGATCGCCGCCTTGCCGCGGCAGCAGACCGCGATGGCGTGCTCGCGCGCCAGGACACCGGACGATTTGCCGCCGGCGAAGACGCCCTGCCAGTTGGCCTCCAGCCAGGCGAAAAACGCGGCGTCGCCGAGTAGCCCGTATTTCGCCATCTCGGCATAGCCGGCGCGGAATTCGCGCTCCGGCAGCGTGTCGAGCAGCGCGGTGTCGGCGACGACCAGGATCGGCTGATGGAAGGCGCCGACCAGGTTCTTGCCGTGGCGAGAATTGATGCCGGTCTTGCCGCCGACCGATGAATCGACTTGTGCCAAGAGTGTCGTCGGCACCTGCACGAAGTCGAGACCGCGCCGCACGCTCGCCGCGGCAAAGCCGGCGAGATCGCCGACCACGCCGCCGCCGAGCGCGACGATAAGATCGCCGCGCTCGATATGCGCCGCGATGATCGCCTCGCACACGGTTTCGAAGGTGGCGTAGCTTTTAGAGCCCTCGCCTTCGCCCACCACGATGGCCGAGCTTTCGAGGCGGGCGGATTTCAGCGCGGCCTCGGCCGCCGCGAGATGGAGTTTCGCCACGGCGGCGTCGGTGACGATCGCGGTCTTGGCGCCCGGCCGCAGCGCGGCGACGCGTTCGCCGAGGCTGGCGAGCAGCCCGCGGCCAATGACGATCTCGTAGGCGCGCGCGCCAAGTGCGACCGGCACCACGATCGGCTCGGCGGGAGCCCCGGCTTGGCGTAGCGGCGCCATCATAGCTTGTCCTCGGCGATCTCGAGCGGCTTGGTGAGCTTGGCGACGATTTCGTCGACAATAACGTCGTGCGGCTCGTCGCGCGACTGCACGGTGATGTCGGACAGCGCATAGACCGGCTCGCGCAGCGGCAGCAAGTCCTTGATTTTTTCCGCCAGCGGGCGGTCGTTGCGCCGCCTGGTTCGTTTCAGCAGCACGTCGAGATCGGCCTTCAGCCAGACCGAGATACCCTTGATGTGGATCAGGTCGCGGGTGTTCTGGTCCATGATCGCGCCGCCGCCGGTCGCCAGCACCTGCGGGCCGCCATCCAAGAGCCGGGCGATGACGCGTTTTTCGCCGGCGCGGAAATCGGCCTCGCCATGCTTGGCGAAGATCTCCGGAATGGACATGCCGGCGGCGTTTTCGATCTCGGTGTCGGCATCGACGAAGCCGATGCCAAGCCGGGCGGCGAGCCTGCGGCCGACCGACGACTTGCCGGCGCCCATCATGCCGACCAGCACGATGGAACGCTTGCCGAGCGCACGCACGATCGCGGCTTGCAGCCCGTTTTCCGCCGTCTTTTGAATGGCACCGTTCGCCATGCTAGAGTTCCAAATCAACGCCACGGTTCCATATACCAGTAATTGAGACAACCGCATGGGTGGCTCTTGGCCCTGGTTAAGGAAACCGGCCGCACGCATGCAAAATTCGCCCGTTTGGCGCGGGCCGCCGCCGGATTAAGCCCATGCCTAGCCTGTTCAGGTTTCTGTTTGTCGTCGGTCTGATCGGCGGTATCGGCTATGTCACGGTGTTCGCACTGGCCAATTTCGTGAAGTACCATCCGCGCGAAATCGTGGTGACGATTCCGCCCGACAAATTCATCAAGAACCACTAGCGGGCGAACCGCTTCAAGGCGATGGCGCGCCGGCGACAAGCATCCGATGAAGCGCTGGTCGAGTTGTTCCTCGACATGCTGGCGGCCGAGCGCGGCGCCGGCAAGAATACGCTCGACGCCTACCGCAACGACCTCGCCGACCTCGCCGCGCATTTGCGCGCCGCTGGCCGAACCATCGCCGGCGCCGACACCGACGACTTGCGCGGATTTCTGAGCGGTCTCGCCAAGCGCGGCTTCAAGGCCTCATCGCTGGCGCGGCGGCTGTCGGCGGTGCGCCAGCTTTATCGTTTCCTCTATGCCGAAGGAAAACGCGGCGACGATCCGGCCGCCGTGCTGGAAGGCCCCAAGCGCGGACGCACGCTGCCGAAGGTGCTGTCGATCGCCGAGGTCGACACGCTGCTGGCCCAGGCGCGCAAGTCCATGGAGGACGGCGAGCTGGCGCCGGCCGGTCGCCTGCGCGCGGCGCGCCTGTTGTGCCTGCTCGAAACCGTCTACGCGACGGGCTTGCGGGTGTCCGAGCTGGTGGCGCTGCCGGCAGCGAGCGCGCGGCGCGATCAACGCATGCTGGTCGTGCGCGGCAAAGGCGGCAAGGAACGGCTGGTGCCGCTCAACCAGGCGGCCAAGCGCGCCATGGCGGAATATCTCAAGCTGCGCACCGAGATCGACAAAGATGCACCTACGAAATGGCTGTTCCCGTCCTTCGGCGAACAGGGCCACGTCACCCGCCAGCATTTCGCCCGCGAATTGAAGGCGCTCGGCTCGGCCTGCGGCATTGCGCCGGATCGCCTCTCCCCGCACGTGCTCCGCCATGCCTTCGCCAGCCACCTGCTGCACAATGGCGCCGACCTGCGCGTGGTGCAGACCCTGCTCGGGCACGCCGACATCTCGACCACGCAGATCTACACCCATGTGCTGGAAGAGCGCCTGAAGGCACTGGTGCGCGATTTGCATCCGCTCACCGACGGCTAGAGAGGGTATGCTAAAGGAGCCGTCATGGCGGATTCGTCCTCATCCGCCGTCGTCGTCGCGGTCAGCGCCGGCGCGGCGCACACGTTCAGCAAGCCGGTGCGCGACAGCATCCGGCTCTTGAGCGGTCTTGGTGTCGAAGGCGACGCGCATCTCGGGGTGACGGTGCAACACCGCTCCCGCGTCGCCAAGGATCCGACGCAACCGAATCTGCGTCAGGTGCACCTTTTCCACGAAGAGTTGCTCGACGAGCTCAATGCCGCCGGCTTTCGCCTCACGCCCGGCGCGATCGGCGAGAACATCACGACGCGCGGCATCGACCTGCTTGCGCTGCCGCTCGGAACGCGGCTACACATCGGCGATGCCGCCGTCGTCGCCGTCACCGGTCTGCGCGATCCGTGCCGGCAATTGAACGGCTACCGGCCCGGCCTGATGGCCGCGGTTCTCAGTCAAGACGAACACGGCAACCTCGTGCGCAAGGCCGGCATCATGGGTATCGTTCTTGCGGACGGCAACGTGCGCGCCGCCGACCCCATCCGCGTCGAACTGCCGCCGCCGCCTCACCAGCGCTTGGAGCGGGTGTGAGCGCGACCGCCTAAAGTGGCCGGCCGCCATGGCGGAACCCGCCGTAAAACCCATATTAACCCGATTGCTTGACTTAAAGCCCGCTCCCGCGTCACTTCCCGATCAAATGCTTGCTGGAAACATGCGTACGTACCTCGATTTCGAAAAGCCCGTGGCCGAACTGGAGGCCAAGGTTGAAGAATTGCGCGCCATGGGCGAGAGCGATTCCGCGGTAGCCGTCGGCGACGAAATCAGCCGGCTCGAGGTGAAGGCGGCGGTCGCGCTCAAGGAGCTCTATGCAGATCTCACGCCCTGGCAGAAGACGCAGGTGGCGCGCCATCCGCAACGGCCGCATTGCCTCGACTATATCGCCGGGCTGATCGAGGGTTTCATTCCGCTCGCCGGCGACCGCAAATTCGGCGACGACGCGGCCATCATCGGCGGCTTCGGCCGCTTCCGCGGCGAGAGCGTCTGCATCATCGGCCACGAAAAAGGCTCCGACACCGAAAGCCGGATCAAACATAATTTCGGCATGGCCAAGCCCGAGGGCTACCGCAAGGCGGTGCGGCTGATGGACATGGCCGACCGTTTCGGTATTCCCGTAGTCGCGCTGGTCGACACCGCCGGCGCTTATCCCGGCATCGGCGCGGAAGAGCGCGGCCAGGCCGAGGCCATTGCGCGCTCGACCGACGCCTGCCTTGGGCTCGGCGTGCCCAATGTCGCGGTGATCCTGGGCGAAGGCGGCTCGGGCGGCGCCATCGCCATCGCCACCGCCAACCGCGTGCTGATGCTGGAGCACGCCGTCTATTCGGTGATCTCGCCGGAAGGCGCGGCCTCCATCCTGTGGCGCGACACCTCCAAGGCGCAGGAAGCGGCCACCAATCTGAAAATCACCGCGCAGGACATGGTGCGTTTCGGGGTGATCGACAGCGTGGTGACCGAGCCGACCGGCGGCGCCCACCGCGATCCGCAGGCCGCCATCGCCGTCACCGGCGAGGCGATCGCCAATGCGCTAGCCGAATTGCGCGGGCTCGACCGTGACACGGTGCGAAGACAGCGGCGCGAGAAGTTTCTGGCGATGGGCCGCGCGCCGGCTTAATGGCGCCCGCGGGCGGCCTCCGGCCTCGCATTCCGGCTGGCCCAGAATTGTGAATTCGCATGGCTTTTTCGGGATTTACTGCCGGTTCACCATAGGGTTACCGGTAGTCACAGGGGTCATAGTTTGCCTTGCGGATGCCACATCTTATGGATAACGATTGCTCAATGAGGGACCGCCCCTTCGGGGAGTACCGCGTTTGAGCCGACCTTACGTACGCGCCCTGCTTGTCTCGGCGGCCGTCGCCGCTGCGGTTGCGCTTGCCGGCTGCAATCCCGACGGCGTGACGCCGAGCGGCCGCTCGCTCGCCCCTCTGTCCGACAAGCTGCTGGGCGACATCGAGTCCAAGCAGATGGACAAGAGTTCGCCGATCCTTGCCCGTCTCTTCAAGGAAGAGTCGGAGGTCGAGATCTGGAAACAGAATCGCGAAGGCCAATTCGCGCTGTTGAAGACCTATCCGATCTGCCGCTGGTCGGGCGATCTCGGCCCCAAGATCAAGGAAGGCGACCGCCAGGCGCCGGAGGGTTTCTACACCATCACGCGCGGGCAGATGAATCCGAATTCCAATTACTTTCTCGCCTTCAACACTGGCTATCCGAACGCCTTCGACCGCGCCTGGGGCCGCACCGGCTCCGAGCTGATGGTGCATGGCGACTGTTCGTCGCGCGGCTGTTACGCCATGACCGACGAACAGATCCAGGAGATCTACGCGCTGGCGCGCGAGTCGTTCTTTGGCGGGCAAAAGGAATTCCAGTTCGAGGCCTTTCCGTTCCGCATGACCGCGCTGAACATGGCGCGGCACCGCAACAATCCGAACTTCGCCTTCTGGAAAGAGCTCAAGGAAGGCTACGACGATTTCGAAGCCACGCATCAGGAGCCGAAGGTCGCCGTCTGCGAGAAGCGCTACGTGTTCGACGCGGTGGCGCCCGAGAACGCCACGCGGCCGCTCAAGTTCGATCCGCGCGGCAAGTGCCCGGCCTACCGGCTCGACCCGGCGGTCGCCGACGCCGTGCTCGAGCATCGGCGGCAAGAGCAATATCAGATGGCCAAGTACATCGCCGACGGCGTCGCGCTGGCGCCGCCGCATGTCGGCGACGGCGGCATGAACCCGGTGTTCGCGTCGCAGCTCGGTACCCAGGAAGCGTATGACGACAAAGGTCACCTCATCCACATAGCGACCGCGCCGGGCGCGCTGCCGCGCACGCCCTATCAAACGGCGGCGGCCAGCACCGTCGTGATGCCGGCGTCGGCGTTGCCGGCGGCTGCGCAGCCAGCGCCGGCAAGCCGCGCCGTGGTGACGGCGAGCGTGCCGATGCCGAAAGCGGCGCCGCAACCGAAGGAAGGCGATGCGCCGCCCGAGCAGCCGAAATCGATCGCGGGCCTGCTGGGCAATCTGTTCGGCGGCTCGAATGCGCAAGCCGAGCCGGTGGAGAGCCAGGCGGTAGCCTCGCGCGGCAGCAACACCCAATTGGCGGCGAAGCCGAAACGCGCCGCCTTGGTTCACACCGCGGCCGCACCGCATGCCAAGCCGCATGAAGCGGTCCCGGCGAAGCCCCAGGCGGTGGCGAAGGCAGCCCCGGCGCCCGCGCCGCGCGTGCAGCAGGCGCGCAAGGACACGCAGCCCGCACCGGAATTGCGCACCGCCTATTCGACGCCGCAGGCGAGCGAAGGCACGATGTCGGGCGCACAGCCGGTGGTGCCGGCGGGCTCGTTCGAGAGCCGTTGGACCGCGCTGCGCTAAGCCGCGCAATTTGAACCCGGGCCGGACGACGCATGGACTGCTTCGTCTACGTGCTTGGAACCCGCAGCAAAACCCGCCACCTGACCTATGTCGGCTGGACCAACGACGTCGCACGCCGCCTCAAGCAGCATAATTCCGGCAAGGGCGCGCGCACGACGCGCGGGCGCGTCTGGGTGCTGCTGCATTCGGAGTGGTTTTCAACGAAGCGCGAAGCCATGAGCCGCGAGTGGCATCTCAAGCGCGACCGCGCGTTCCGCAAGAAACTGGCGCTGAAACTCAAGGGCGGGCGCGCCCGATGAGTATATTTACCGAGCCGAAGATCGACTGCCACGCGCACGTGTTCGATCCTGTCAATTTTCCGTACGGCGCGGACATCGAATACAAGCCGTCCGGCCAGGAGGTCGGCATGCCGGCGCAGCTCGACGCCGTCATGAAGACCTATGGCGTTACGCACGCGCTGCTGGTGCAGCCGAATTCCGGCTATGGCAGCGACAATTCCTGCATGCTCGATACTATCGCGCGCGGCCGTGGGCGCTTCAAAGGCGTCGCCATTATCGATTTCGACGCCGACCTTGCCGCCTTGCGCGCTCTGCAAGCGCAGGGAATCGTCGGCGCGGCCTTCAACCCGACCTTCCACGGCACCGACTATTACAGGCGGTCCGCCGGCCTGATCGAAAGGCTCGCCGCGCTCGACATGTTTCTGCAGATCCAGAGCGAGCACGATCAGCTGTCGATGTTCGTGCCCTGGATCGAAGCCATCCCGGTGCGCGTGCTGGTCGACCACTGCGGGCGGCCGACGCCGCAGGAGGGCTTGAACCAGCGCGGCTTTCAGGCGCTGTTGCGGATCGCACGTACGAAGCGGGTCAGCGTCAAGCTGTCCGGCTATTCGAAATTCTCGAAGCTGCCCCACCCGTTCGAGGATTGCTGGCCGTTCGTACGCGCCATTGTCGAGGCCTTCACGCTCGACCATTGCCTATGGGCGTCGGACTGGCCGTTCCTGCGCGCACCACAACGGCAGGATTTCGGCCCGCTAGCCGAACTGGCCGGATTGCTGTTTCCCGATGCGGCCGAGCGCCGCAAACTGTTCTACGACACGCCGCGCCGGCTATTCGGCTTTGGCGGCTAGCTCAGCAGCCCTTCTTCCAGCGCCTTGATCTGCAGCGCCAGATAACGCGAGAAGATGCGGCATTGCGCCAGGCTTCCGGCGGTGAACCATAATCCCGGCTGCGCCGTCCGCCGCCACATATTGCGCAACTCGCCGCCGTCGTCGAAGCCCCAGACCGGACCGATCTTGTCGGCAATCGCATCGCCGAGATAAGCGCGCGCGGTATCCTGCTGGTTCTTGTAGCCGGTCGCCAGCACCAGGAGCTCGGCCGGCACCACACGGCCGTCGCGCAGCCGCACGCCTTGCGCGACGAAACTGTCGATGTCGGCAAATTGCAACAGCTTGACTGCGCCGGAAATAATCAGCTCGGAACAGCCGACATTGAAATAATAGCCGCCGCCGCGGCGCAGATACATCATCTGGAAGCCGGTCTCGTCTTCGCCGTAGTGCAGACGAAAGCCGGATTTTTCCAAGGCTTCCAGAAGCGCCTTGTCGACCTCGCGGCCGCGCGCGGTGGAGAGCTGATAGGAGCGCTGCAGCACCGGATAGGGAAACGAAGTCGCCAAGAGGTCGCAATCGTCGAACGGAATGCCTTCGGAATAGATGGCGTAGACGCTCTGCGCTTCCTTCAGGCTGACGACGTAAGTCCGGCTGCGCTGGATGATGGTGACGTCGGCGCCGTGCGCCTGCAGTTCCTGCGCCACGTCGTGGCCGCTGGTGCCGGTGCCGAGCACCAGCACTTTGCGGCCACGCCATTCCTCGGCATTCTTGAAAGCGCCGGAATGCACCTTGGCGCCGGCAAAGTCGGCGAGCCCGGGCAGATCCGGTATGTAGGGAATGCTGCTGACGCCGGTCGCGAGGATGAGATGGCGCGGGTGCATGACGCGGCTGCTGCCGTCCGGCAGGCGCAGCGTTACGTTCCATTGCTGGCGCGGCTCGTCATAGCTGCCGCCGGTGAACGCGGTGCCGGTCCAGAAATTCAACTCGAGCGCATCGACGTAAGCCTCGAACCAGTTCGCCAGCATGTCCTTCGGGATGTAGACCGGCCAGGTCGGCGGGAACGGCATATAGGGCATGTGATTGACGTGCACTTCGTTGTGCAGCGTCAGCGAGTGATAGCGCTTGCGCCAGTTGTCGCCGACGCGTTCGTGGCGGTCGACGATCAGCGTGTCGATGCCGTGTTGTTTCAGCCGCGCCGCGATCGACAACCCGGCCTGGCCGCCGCCGACCACGAGCACCGCCGGATCGCGATCGGCGAAGGCGCGCTGGCGGGCGAGCCGGTCGGACCAATTTTCGGCGCCGAAGTCGCGTGTCGAGTCCGGTTCCGCGCGCCACTTGAATTCTTCTTCGTAGCCGCGAAGTTCGTGCAAGTTGGTGTTCAGCGTCCAGGCGCGCAGACGCCCCTGGCGGTCGGGCACCAGGCGGAGAATGCCGTTGCCCGGGCCGAAGGCGGTGGTGAATTCGAAGATCGCCTCAAGGCATTGCGTGCCGGCGCGGGTGACCCAACGCGGCGGCGTGCGTTTCGGCGGGATGCGGAAATTCGCCGGCTGCGTGCGCGCGAGTGTCTCGCGCAGCGCCTCCTCGATCGCCGGCCTGCCGGCCATGGTCTGGATGGTCCAGGTGAAGGCCAGCAGATCGCGCCAGAGCCCGTCGGCCAGGAACAGCGCGGCGGCCGCGGCAGCATCCTGTGCGCGCAAGGCCGCTTCGAAACCGGCGAGCCAGGTTTCGGCGTCGGCCAGCGGCGTAAGGCGTGGGCGATCCTCGACTATGCTCATCGCGCAACCCGGCCTCGGGCGGAGCGATCGTTGCGCTCCGCCGGTCGTTCGGGCCGCATCCTATTGCAACGCCGCCGCCTGCACCATGCGCGGGCGGCAAATCCGGCGGACCTGCCGCGGCAGCGGACGAAAGCCTTAGGCTTCTGCCTGGCGCATCATCGGTCCGCCAAGCGCGGAATTCAGAACTCTTTCCAATCCGGTTCGCTCTTGACGGCGGTGGCGAGCGCGGTCTGCATGCGCCGGACCGGTCCGCCGGTGTTGCTCGCGGCAGCCCGCTTGGGCGCCGTGACGGGTTGTTGCTTGGCAGCCGGTCCGCGCGACGGCGCGGCGGCGGCCGGACGCTGGACGCGCGCGGCGGCAGGCTGGGCTGCCTGGCGTTCCTCGGCCGTGCTCGCGAGCTTGAAGAAAGAAACCCGCTCGTCCATCGCCTTGGCCTGGTGCTCCAGCGTCTTGGCGGTCGCCGCGTTCTCCTCGACCAGCGCCGAGTTCTGCTGCGTCACCTCGTCCATCTGGGTGAGCGCCTTGTTGACCTGCTCGATGCCGCTCGCCTGCTCGGCGCTGGCATTGGCAATGTCGGCGACGATCTCGGCCACCTTCTTGATCGTTTCAACGATCTCGGTGAGCGAGGCCCCCGCCCGGTTGACCAGTTCGACGCCATCCTTGACCTGACCGTTCGAGTTGGTGATCAGGTCCTTGATGTCCTTGGCGGCTTGCGACGAGCGCTGCGCCAGACTTCGTACTTCGGAGGCGACCACCGCAAAGCCGCGGCCGGCTTCGCCGGCGCGGGCGGCTTCCACCGCGGCGTTGAGGGCCAGAAGGTTGGTCTGGCGGGCGATTTCGTCGATGACGCCGATGATGTCGGAGATCTTGCGCGAGGAGTCCTCGATCTTGGCCATGGCGTCGACGGCCTTGGCCACCACCTGGCCGCCGCGGTCGGCGACGTCGCGCGTAGCTCCGGCCGAGGCATTGGCCTGCTGCGCGTTCTCGGCGTTCTTCTTCACCTTGCCGGCGATCTCTTCCATCGACGCCGAGGTCTCTTCCAGGCTGGCCGCCTGCTCCTCGGTGCGCTGCGATAGATCGGTGGTGCTTGCCGAGATCTCGGCCGAGGCGCCGGTCACCTCGCGCGCCGATTCGGTCAGCGAGCGGACCGTCTCCTGCAGCCGCTCCATCGTGGCGTTGAAGTTGTCCTTGAGCTCCTGGTAGGCCTCCGGGAAAGCCTGGGTCAGGCGGAACGTGAGATCGCCCTCCGACAGCCTGACCAGGCCGACGCCGAGCGCCTTGACGGCCTGGGTCTGCTCTTCGGCGATCTTGGCCCGTTCTTCCGCTACTTTCGTCTGTGCGGCGGCTTCGGCATTCGTAATTTGCGCCAGGCGGTCGGCCTCGACCTGCTGGCGTTTTACGGCTTCGGCGGCTTCCGCGCGCGCCTTTTCGTCGGCGAGCACCTTGAAGCGCTCGACCGCATTGGCCACGTCGCCGATCTCGTCCTTGCGCTCGAGCCCGGGCAGCACGACGCTGAAATCGCCGCCGGCCACCTTGAGCATCGCCTGCTGGATATTGCGCAACGGACCGGTCACCCGCCGTGACACCATCACCATCATGCCGACCATCACCGCCGCGGCGGCGGCGAGCATGGCGAGATCGAGCCACAGTTCCAAGGACGTGTCGTGGCGCTGCTTCGCCGCATATTCCTTGGCGGAATTTAACGCCGCTTCCGCAACCCCCAACATCGTGGCCAGCTTTTCGATTGACATCTTGACCCAATCAGCCGTCTTGACCGTGACCGGCCGATGGGCAATCAGCGTATCGAGCATATTGTAGCGCAGCTTGGTATGGTCAGGCCCGAAATACTCGTTATTGGCTTTGTCGAGCGCGGCGGTGAAACTTGCCGGCACAGACAGGCCTGATGTGATGGCCTGCAATTCCTCCCACGCAGTCTGAACGGTGGCGTCTTTCGTGCGATATTGCAGCAATGCGTCCTGCGGCAAGGGCAGTCCGCTGAGGGTGTTTGAGATTAAAACCGCGGCATCGCCAGCCGCGTTACGCGCCGTCCAGGCCAAATGCTTCATCACCAGCAGTTGGTCGATATAGGAATCCTCGAGCTTAACCGACTGGGTCAATTGATCTGATATCGACTCGATCAACGCCAAAACGGCTTTGACCTCGCCGACATATTCCTTGGCGAGCCCTGCTGGCCGCGCCGACTTCGGCTGCAGCAGCGCGGTTGCTGTTTCCTGATGCCGCTGCGTCAGCTTCTTGATTGCATCGCTGAGGGCGGCGACGGCGGCGTGCTGTTTGGGAAAATCCGTTTTCTGCAACCCCGCAAGCGCCGACGTCATCGCCGCCATATCAACGGCCCGGATCTTTACCAGCACCGGGTCCACTGCCGTGTATTGAACCTCGGAACTCAAATTGCGGTTGGTCGTCGACGCGTCGAGCCGAAGGTTATGCAACGCGGTGAACAGGTCTGCCGTAACATCGGCGACGGCTACGATTCGGTTCACTACCGCCAGCCGGTTCCACGCACCGCGTGCGTTGAGCGCCATGGCTATCATCACAGTCGCAGCCATGATCGCGATGACGGATTTCAACAGGACGTTGACAGAGACTCGATTGACGAACCGGAACATTGCGAACTCCAGCGCTAGTGTTTTGATAATTGTCCGTCGGCGGCAGGCGTTTCGGCTACACCGTCCTGCGGCGAGAGCAGATTGGGCAGATCGATCATCGCGATCATGGTGTTGTCTTGCGTCACCAGGCCGGACAAGAAGTCGGTGGGGGCGTCTTGCTCGGTGCGCGGCACCGGCTGAATCTGGGCGGCATCGACCGAGACGATATCGAGCACCCGGTCGCCGATCAGGCCGACCTGGCGTCCGCCGATCTGCACGATGATCACGATATGCAGCGGCGTCGTCTCGGTCAGGCCTTCGCCGAAGCGGCAGCGCAGGTCGATGATCGGAACGATGGCGCCGCGCAAATTGAGCACGCCGCGCACATATTCGGGCTGCTTCGGCAGATGGGTGATGTCCGACCAGCCCTTGATCTCACGCACAGCCATGATGTCGACGCCGTATTAATCGTCGTCAATGGCAAGGCTGATGAGTTCGGTCGGACATTCGCGGCAGCGGGGCTATTCGGATTTGATTGTCGGGGCGCGGCATCGGGAGAAATCGGCATCTGACTCATCGGTACATAACCCCTTGTTCGCGGCTTTTTCCGAGATGAATGGTCTCGAGTCCCGCGCACCTATCCAGCGACGAAGGTTGTCCGTGCGGCCGAGCCTGCGGGCTCCGCATTAACAGCGCATAACCAGTAGAGTTGAAACGTGATGAAACGTTTGAGTTGCGCGTAGATGAGGATTGATAATCTAGACGTATAAAGTAGCCTGGAGCCGGATTTTGCTTTCTTGCGCCGGACCGGCAACGCCGCCACCATTTGCGAGGATCGAGCCATCAACTATTCAGCCCCCATCGCCATCAGCCACCTGCCGCGCGAAAACTTCGGCACCTGGGAATTCCCGGTTCTGCATGTGCGCGGCGGCACCTCGACCGGATTGATCATCTGGGACCGCATCGCGCCCAAGCAGCTGGAGCTGCGCGAGGAGTTGCTGCGCCACCTGATGGGCCTGCCGTTGCAGGGCTCAACTTCCGACACCAAGCAGATCACCGGCCTCGGGCGCGGCTATCCGACCAGCAACAAGGTGTTTTTCGCCGAGATGGCGGCCACCGCGGCTGGCGGTCCACAGATCGTCAGCACACTGGCGCAACTGGCGGGCGGAAAATCGCAGATCGACTGGAGCGTGAACTGCGGCAACATGTCGGCCGCGCTGCCTTTTTGGGCGATCGACCAGCATTTCCTGCCGCGTCAGTTGACCGGCAAGGGCGAGGTCGAAATCTTCAACACCAACACCAAGACCACCATGATCGGCCGCGTCTCGCTTTCGGGCGACGGCTTTGCCTTCGCGCAGATCCCCGGCGTCGACGGCGAATTCCCCGGCGTCGACCTGTTCATGAGCAACCCGGTCGGCGCCAAGACCGGCAAGGCGCTGCCGACCGGCTCGGCGGCGGACCGCTTCGGCAAATTCACGGTGTCCTGCGTCGACGTTGCGGTGCCGATGGTGATCGCGCGCGCGGCGGAATTCGGCAAGACCGGCACCGAGCCGGTCAAGGAACTGCGCAACGATGAGACCTTCTTCCGGGCGCTGAAGACTTTGTGGGTCGAGGCCGGGCTGAAGATGGGTCTGAAGAACCGCGACGGCAGCCCGATGAGCGCCGACCAGCTCGCCAACAGCGAGACCGTGCCGAAGGTCTGCATCGTCGGACCGCCGGTGAACAACGGCAATATCTCCACCCGTTACTTCACGCCGCAAAACGGGCACGACACCATGGCCGTCACCGGCGGCTGCTGCCTTGCCGCGGCCTGTCTGATGCCGGGCACGGTCGCGCATGAGCTTGCGCGCAATCTTCCGGCGCTCGGGGCGAGCCCGACGGAAATCCAGGTCGATATCGAAAATCCGGCGGGGATTTTGTCGGCCACCATCGAAGGCCAGCAGACCAATTCGGAAACCAAGATCACCCGCGCCGCCTACAAGCGTTCGGCGCAGATTTTGTTGCGCGGCCATGTGCCGGTCTATCGGGCGTCGGCAGCGCTGAAACACGCGTTGAGCGAGATCGCGTCGAACGGCAGCGCCTTGGCCATGAAGGCCTGACCGCTGCGCGCGCGACAAGAAAAACGCCGGCGCAAAGCCGGCGTTTTTATGTCGGCGATGGCTCGCGCGCCGATCTCGAATCCGCGAACGACGTGGTGGATTTCGTGACTGCAACGTTGATTGCGTGTGATGCGGCAAACGCCGAGAAGGCCGCCAGCAAGAACGACCTCTTGCACACACAACCAACGGAGAAGACCCATGAAGACCCTCACCAAGCTTACCATTGCCGCCCTGCTCGCCGTATCGGCCGCCGCCCCCGCGCTCGCCTTCGAGCCGGAATCGCAAATCCTCATCGAGCGCAGCATGTCGGCCGTCGGCCAGAATCAGGCCAATAGCGCGTACGCGCAGGCGATCGTTGCGCCGGTGGCCACCATCGCGCCGGAAGCGCAGCTGCTCGCCGAGCGCAACAGCTAAATGCCGACCGTTCGTAACTGGGCCGGCACCCGCCGCCAGTAACCAAGGAGCGCATCGCGCTCTTGTTTGGCTCAAATGGCAAAGAGGCTGCCTGGACTGGGCGGCCTCTTTTCTATCGATGCGGCGTGTTGTGGCGGCCGCGCCGCGGGCTTTACGCGTATTTGCCGTGGCAGTGTTTGTATTTCTTGCCGGAGCCGCAAGGGCACGGCTCGTTGCGTCCGATTTTGCCCCAGGTCGTGGGGTCTTTCGGATTGCGCTCGGCCTGTGTGCCATTGCCGGCACCCGCCAGCATCGGCGCCAGCGCCGGCGCCAGTTCGTCCTCGCCGGTCGCGGGATCGACCTTGTGCGCTTCCATATAGGGCAGCTGCTGCGGCGCCGGCTCTTCCGGCGGCTGCTGCACGATCTCTACGCGCATCAACTGCGCGGTGACCGCCTCGCGCAAGCGCGACATCATCGCCTCGAACAGGCTGAAGGCCTCCGCCTTGTATTCGTTGAGCGGATCGCGCTGGCCGTAGCCGCGCAGGCCGATCACCTGGCGCAGGTGTTCGAGCATGACCAGATGTTCGCGCCAGAGATGGTCGACCGTCTGCAGCAGGATCGATTTCTCGACATAGCGCATGACCTCGGGGCCCCATTTGGCCACCTTGCCCGCCATGTGCTCGTCGGCGCGCCGCTCGATGCGCTCCTTCATTTCCTCGTCGGCGATGCCCTCTTCCTTGGCCCAATCCTTCACCGGCAGTTCGAGCGTGAGCACCTCGCGCAGCGCGGTATCGAGCGCGGCGACGTCCCATTGTTCGGCGTAGGCGTTTTCCGGAATGTGCTTCTTGACCAAATCTTCGACCACCGAACGGCGCATGCCGGCGACGGTCTCGTCCACCGCCTCGTCGCGCATCAACTCGAGCCGCTCCTCGAAGATCACCTTGCGCTGGTCGTTCATCACGTCGTCGAACTTGAGCAGGTTCTTGCGGATGTCGAAGTTGCGCGCCTCGACCTTCTGCTGCGCCTTTTCCAGCGCCTTGTTGATCCACGGATGGATGATCGCCTCGTTCTCCTTGAGGCCGAGCTTCTGCAGCATGCCGTCGAGCTTGTCGGAGCCGAAGATGCGCATCAGGTCGTCTTCCAGCGACAGGAAGAACTTGGAATGGCCGGGGTCGCCCTGGCGCCCTGACCGGCCGCGCAACTGGTTGTCGATGCGCCGGCTTTCGTGCCGCTCGGTGCCGAGCACGTAGAGGCCGCCGGCGGCGAGCGCCTTCTGCTTGAGGCGCGCCACCTGCTTGCGGATCTCGTCGGCGCGCGGGTCGGCGTCGCGCGCCGCCCATTCGGTGACGTCGGTGATTTCCTGGCGGATGCGCATGTCGGCATTGCCGCCGAGCTGGATGTCGGTGCCGCGGCCGGCCATGTTGGTGGCGATGGTGATCGCGCCCGGCACGCCGGCTTGGCTGACGATGTAGGCTTCCTGCTCGTGGTAGCGCGCGTTGAGGATGGCGAAGACCTTGGTCTTGGTGGCGCCGTCGTCGCCGGAATAGAGCGCGGCAAAGGCGTTGGGATCGGTGAAGTCGTGCGACTCCCAGCCGGCCTCGCGCAGCATGTCGGCGAGCTGCTCGGATTTCTCGATCGACGTCGTGCCGACCAGCACCGGCTGGCCGCGCAACTTGCAGTCCTCGATCAGCGCGATGATCGAGCGGTATTTCTCCTTGTTCGTGCGATAGACCTCGTCGTCATCGTCGATGCGGATGAGCGGCATGTTGGTCGGCACTTCCAGCACTTCGAGCTTGTAGATGTCGAAGAACTCGTCGGCTTCGGTGAGCGCCGTGCCGGTCATGCCGGCGAGCTTCTCGTACATGCGGAAGTAGTTCTGGAACGTGATCGAGGCGAGCGTCTGGTTTTCCGGCTGGATCGGCTGGTGCTCTTTCGCCTCCAGCGCCTGGTGCAGCCCTTCCGAGTAGCGCCGGCCCGGCATCATGCGGCCGGTGAATTCGTCGATGATGACGACTTCGCCGTTGCGCACGATGTAGTCCTTGTCGCGCTGGAACAGCTTATGCGCGCGCAGCGCCTGGTTGACGTGGTGGACGACGGAGACGTTCTCGACGTCGTAGAGCGATTGGCCCTTGAGCTCGTTGGCGGCGCGCAGCCGCTGTTCGAGCTTCTCCATGCCGGCTTCGGTCAGCGTCACCGTGCGCTGCTTCTCGTCGACCTCGTAATCGGTCTTGTCGAGCAGCGGGATATAGCTGTCGATTGTGTTGTAGAATTCGGAGCGGTCGTCGAGCGGACCGGAAATGATCAGCGGCGTGCGCGCCTCGTCGATCAGGATGGAGTCCACTTCGTCGACGATGGCGTAGATGTGCCCGCGCTGGGCCATGTCCTCCATGCGGTACTTCATGTTGTCGCGCAGATAGTCGAAGCCGAGCTCGTTATTGGTGGCGTAGGTGACGTCGCAGTCGTAGTTCTTCTTGCGCTCCTCGTCGTCGAGCCCGTGCACGATAACGCCGACGGTTAAGCCCAGGAATTTGTAGATCTGGCCCATCCATTCGGCGTCGCGCTTGGCGAGGTAGTCGTTGACGGTGACCACGTGCACGCCGCGCCCGGACACGGCGTTGAGATAGACCGCAAGCGTCGCGACCAGCGTCTTGCCTTCGCCGGTCTTCATCTCGGCGATCTTGCCTTCGTGCAGAATCATGCCGCCGATCAACTGCACGTCGAAATGGCGCTGGCCGATGGTGCGCTTGGCCGCCTCGCGCACGGTGGCGAAGGCCGGCACCAGGATGTCGTCGAGGGAGGCGCCGTCGGCGACCTGCCTCTTGAATTCCTCGGTGCGCGCCTTGAGCGCCTCGTCGGAGAGCGCCGCCAATTCCGGCTCCAGCGCGTTGATCGCGGCCACCCGCGGCTGATAGCTGCGAATCCGCCGCTCATTGGCGGAGCCGAACAGCTTACGGGCAACGGCGCCGATCATTCGGGAGGCTCCTTAATTTCTCAGGTGCGCTTCTAACACGCCGCTACGGCCGGATATTGCTTCCGGCGCTCCGGAAATGCGGCACTTTTCGGGCAAATTCAACGGGAACGCGCCTGCAAAGCCTAACCAGCCGAGGTTAGCGGAGAGATAGGAGGGGGTCGGATTGTTGTCAATTGGCGGCTTGCCACGGCCTTAATATGGCCGGTCACGCGGACGTTAGGGCCTTTTACGTCACACGACCATTGCAAAGCCATGATTGTTGGGCGAAAAGTCCGCCGCCGTCCGCGTCGGTTGCGGACCGTTCCATTCCCAAGGACAGCGTCATGACGATTTCCCTCTTCGCCGGTTTTCCGGCCTCGCCGCGCCGGACCGGTAGCTTTGCCATCGCCTTGGCCGCCTGCTTGGCGCTGCTCATGGGGACGGTTGGCCCGCTGCGCGCCCAGGACAAGGACCCGCTGATCGCCAAGGTCAACGGTGCCGAAATCCACCAGAGCGACCTTGCCGTCGCCGAAGAGGAGGCCGGCCAAATCCCGCCGATGTCGCCGGATGCCAAGAAGGACTACCTGGTGCAGTTCGTCGCCGACATGATCCTGGTGTCGAAGGCGGCCGAGGCCAAGAAGATGGACGACACTGCCGATTTCAAGCGCAAGGTCGCCTTTGCCCGCAACAAACTGCTGATGGAGCAGATGCTGCAGTCGGTCGGCAAGGAAGCGCTCACCGACGCGGCGATGCACAAAGTTTATGACGAAGCCGTCAAGCAGATGGGCCAGGAGCAAGAGGTGCATGCCCGCCATATCCTGATCCGCGCCGCACCGGGCGACGAAAAGGCGAGCGCCGCGGCCAAGGCGAAGATCGAGGCGATCATCGCGCGGCTGAAAAAGGGCGAGGATTTCGTGACGGTCGCCAAGGAAATGACCGAGGATCCCTCGGGCAAGGCCAATGGCGGCGATCTTGGCTATTTCAGCAAGGAACAGATGGTGCCAGAATTTTCCGACACCGCCTTCAAGCTGGAGAAAGGCCAGATCTCCGAGCCGGTGAAGACCCAGTTCGGCTGGCACGTGATCAAGGTCGAGGACAAGCGCGCCAAGGCGCTGCCGACGTTCGACCAGGTCAAGCCGCAGATCGAGCAATACGTGACGCGCAAGGCGCAGGCCGAGCTGGTCACCAAGCTGCGTGCCGAGGCCAAGATCGAGAAGATGTACACGGTCGCCCCGCCGGCCGCCCCCGCGGCGCCCGCCGCGCCGGAGAAGAAGTAACGGCGTATGAACCGCTCATTCCCGCGTAAGCGGGAATCCAGCTCTGGGTCCCCACTTCCGCGGGGACGAACGGAAACGATGATACTCATCAAATGATTTCGTAATGGCCGGCCTTGTGCCGGCCATTTCGCTTAGGTAGGCACTTCTCTGCCTCATCCATCGGGATCACCGGGTCACGGCGCTGCGCGCCGGCCCGGTGATGACAGGGCCGCAATTATGTCCACCGCCATCTCCCCCCTCGCCCCCAAGCACGTGCCGGATCTGCCGGCGATCGCCGGCGTGCGGCTGGCCACCGCCGAGGCCGGCATCCGCTATGCCGGGCGCACCGACGTGCTGCTGGCGCTGTTTGCGCCCGGCACCACCACCGCCGGCGTATTCACCAAGTCGAAATGTCCGTCGGCGCCGGTCGAATGGTGCCGCGCGCATTTGAAGGCAGGCAAAGCCCGCGCGCTGGTGGTCAATTCCGGCAATGCCAATGCCTTCACCGGCAAAAGCGGGCGCGCCGCGACCAAGCTCACCGCCGAGATCGCCGCGAAGGGCGCAGGCTGCAAGCCGGCAGAGATATTCCTCGCTTCGACAGGGGTGATCGGCGAGCCGCTCGATGCCTCGAAATTCGCGCCCGTCATGCAAGGCCTCGCCGGACGCGCCAAACCCGGCGACTTCCTCGCCGCGGCCCGCGCGATCATGACCACCGACACGTTTCCCAAGGTGGCGACCGCGACCGCGCGCATCGGCAAGACGACGGTAACCGTCAACGGCATCGCCAAGGGCGCCGGTATGATCGCGCCCGACATGGCGACCATGCTCTCCTTCGTCTTCACCGACGCGGCGATCGCCGCGCCCGCGCTGCAGGCGCTGCTCAAGGACGGCGTCACCGACACGTTCAACGCGGTCACCATCGACGGCGACACCTCGACCTCCGACACGCTGATGATGTTCGCTACCGGCAAAGCCGGCAATCCGCGCATCGCGCGCGCGGCCGATCCGCGGCTGAACGGTTTCAAAAAGGCCCTGCAGGCGGTGCTGGCCAATCTGTCCGAGCAGATCGCGCGCGACGGCGAAGGCGCCCGCAAGCTGGTCGAGATCATGGTGGAAGGCGCGGTGTCGAAGGCGTCGGCGCGGCGCATCGCCATGTCGATCGCCAATTCGCCGCTGGTGAAGACGGCGATTGCCGGCGAGGACGCCAATTGGGGCCGCGTCGTGATGGCGGTCGGCAAGGCCGGCGAGCCGGCCGACCGCGACAGGCTGGCGATCTGGTTCGGCGGCATCCGCGTCGCGCACAAGGGCGCACGCGACCCGGCCTATGACGAGGCCGAAGTGAGCGCGGCGATGAAGAAGCCGGAGATCAGCCTGAAAGTCGCGCTCGGGCTGGGCAAAGGCCGCGACCGCGTGCTCACCTGCGACCTGACCAAGGAATATATCGCGATCAACGGCGATTACAGGTCCTAGTCGCGAATCCTATCGAGAACGTTTTGGGCCGCCGAGCGGCATTGAATTCATTCGTCCGTCACCGCCGGCGTTTCGCGCAATATTGCGCATTTGCCGGTTTCAACGCGACGACTCTTCATGCAGAACGAAATTCAGCAGAGTTTTTTGAACTTTCAGGCTGCCGTTGTAGTCGATCAAGCCCAGCCTTCGAAACTTGTTCATGAATACATTCACCCGAGACCGGGTCGTTCCAACGATCTTGGCGAGCAGCTCATGGTTCACCTTTACGGGTATCGGGTCCGGACCAAAATCGCTGCCATAATTGGCCAGCGACAGAAGAGCCCGTGCCAGCCGCATTTCGCT
Organism: uncultured Alphaproteobacteria bacterium; assembly: GCA_963786025.1. Lineage (GTDB taxonomy): Bacteria > Pseudomonadota > Alphaproteobacteria > Rhizobiales > Xanthobacteraceae > Pseudolabrys. The sequence goes on along the minus strand of CAWAXK010000031.1, from coordinate 121,645 downwards.
GGAACTGAATAACTGGTTGACCAGGTCCGCTTCAACGCGGGCGGTCCGAGTCAAAAGATGGAAGATAAAAAAGTCTGCAAACTTCGGCTCGTAACGCAGGAGGCGCGCCATGGCTCCCTCGCGATACGTACGGCCTCGCATGCCGTCATCGCCGTGACTGAAGACAAGCGCCGCGGCTTCCCGGTCATGGCTCCCTCGCCGCAGAATTCGTCAGGCCCGCGGATTGCGACGATCGCTTCCTTGCCATGCGCGGAAGTGACGGTGACCTTGACCTTGCCTTTGGCGATGTAAAAAACAGAAACTGCCGGATCGCCTTGTGAGTAGAGAACCTGATTTGCGTGATATTTATCTACGGCCCTTCTGGGCCCGCGTTGTGTGAGAAAGCCCAAGACGTCAAAGGATGCAGGATTTGCATGTTTTGGCATTGTCCCCCCAGCCAAAGCCAATTTCACCCTGTGATATTATCGGCAACCTAGCGTTGAGACAAAGCCAATTACGTTATAAGGGATTAACAGTGGAAGCGGTCCCGGGGCGCAATCGACAGCTATGGCGGCACCGCCTATGACGAGGCCGAGGTGAGCGCGTTGATGAAGAAATCCGGGATCAGCCTGAAGTCGCGCTCGGCCTGGGGACCGCGTACTCACTTGCGATCCGACAAGAGAATGCATTGCAATAAACTGCGATTATCGCTCGTAACGATCCATTTACCGTGGCGGCAGGAGGCCCTGCCGGCGTCGCACCCTCTTAACCAAGGCTCGCATAGCGTGGAGGTCGAAGGGCTGTGAGCGTCAAAATCGTCCTTGTTGCCGCCTGCGCCCTCGTCGATGCCGACGGCCGCGTGCTCCTCGCACAGCGTCCCGCCGGCAAAGCGATGGCGGGCTTGTGGGAATTTCCCGGCGGCAAGGTCGAAGGTAATGAAACACCGGAACAAAGTCTGATCCGGGAGTTGCAGGAGGAACTGGGCATCGTCGTCAATGAGGCCTGTCTCGCGCCGCTGACTTTCGCAAGTCACGCCTATCCCGACTTTCATCTCTTGATGCCGCTCTATGTTTGCCGGCGCTGGGAGGGGCAAGTCACCGCAACCGAAGGGCAGAAACTCGCCTGGGTGAAGCCGAATCGGCTGCGGGATTACGAAATGCCTCCGGCGGACGTCCCGCTGATTTCGCACCTGATGACACTGTTGTGATTGTTGGCCGATCAACGACCGAACAGGACGCGTCCATGAGTGGGTCTGCAGCCATGCGCAGCTTGCGTAAATTCTTCCGCGTCGATAGCGGCGCTACCGCCATCGAATACGCGCTGATCGCCTCCGGCATTGCCGCCGCCATCATCGCCGTGGTCATGGCCATCGGCACGTCGGTCAACGGCATGTATCAGAGCGTCGCCAACGGCTTTAACTGAGTTTTCGCGGCGTCAGCGCCGCGTCTTTGCGGTAACCTAAGCCGGCGCATCGGTATGCCGCACGGCTCCTCCATGAGGTAGACTGACCCCTAGGCGGCCCGTGAGAGGCCGGCGACCGGGGAGAGCGTCATGGATACTTCCTTGGACAGCTTTTTCGCGCGTCAGCTCGCGATCTATGCCAGCTATCACCGCGACGAGCGCAACCGCGCGACGCATTTCGTCGGCATCCCGGCTATCGTGTTTTCGATCCTGGTGCCGCTCGCGCTGGTTCGCGTCGATGGGATTTCCTTAGCCGTGCCGGTCGCGCTGCTGGCGCTGATCGGCTGGATCGCGCTCGACCGCGTCATCGGGCTGGCGATGATTGCGGTGATTTTGCCGATGTTGATCGTGGCGGAATGGATCGCGCGCACTTACGGCAGCGCGACCGCCTGGATCATCTTCGCCGTTTTCTTCGTCGGCGGCTGGCTGTTCCAGCTCGCCGGCCACGCCTGGGAGGGCCGCCGCCCGGCGCTGGCCGATAATCTGTTCCAGGCCTTCATCGGCCCGATGTTCATCATGGCAGAGGTGCTGATGGCGCTCGGCCTGAAGCAGGACTTGAAGGCGGCGATCGACAGCAGGCCTTAGGAGCCCGGCTTTTCGCCGGTCGGGATTTCCTTGGTGCCGAGCGCGTCGGCGAGCCGCGTCTTGGCCGAACCCGGCCTGAGCGGCTTCTGCTGGCTCTCGTGCGGCACCCAGCCCGACAGCCAGGCGATCTCGAAAGTCGCGCGCAGGCGCCCGTCGGGATCGGCGAAGCGCTGCGTATAAATCTCCGCCATGCGCGCCAGGGTCGCGCGCTTGAGCGGCGTACGGCTGCGCTCGACCAGCATGTTGGTTGCGCCCATGCGGCGCAGGTCGCGCATCAAGTCGAAGACCGACTGGTAGCGCACCGTCAGCCGGTCGGAATCGACCACCGGCAAAGCGAGCCCGGCGCGTTGCAGCAGCGTGCCCAACTCGCGCACATCGGCGAAGGGCGCCACCCGCGGCGACACCCCGCCTTCGATTTCGCTCTCGGCCTGCGCGAAGGCCTCGCGCAATTCCATGAGACTATCGCCACCGATCAAGGCCGCCAGCAGCAGGCCGTCCGGCTTCAGCGCGCGGCGAATCTGGATCAGCGTGCCGGGCAGGTCGTTGACGAATTGCAGCGCCAGCGCCGATACGACCAGATCGAGCGAGCCGTCGGCAAACGGCAGGGCTTCTTCATCGGCGGCGACCTGCAACGAGGCGTCGCCCGGCCCGGCCGTAGGCGCGGCGGAAACGAGCGTTGCGACCTTGCCGCTCTCGGCGAGCGCACGGCGCACCGCATCGGTGGGCGTGCCGAGGTCGACGGCGCGTTCGAACTGGCGCAGCACCACGGAAAGCCGCTCGCCCAGGTCGGCGGCGATACGGTCGATCAGGAAGGTTTCCGCCCCGAGCGCGCGGGCGCGCCTCTGGCGCGCGCGCAGCAGCTGGCGGTCGAAGATGGTCGGGTTTTGCGACATCTGGTACATTTGCAGCATGAACGAGCTCATCTCGGCAAGTGAGGCAAAAGCGCCTTCGCGGTTCGGCCAAATCCGCGGCGGGGTAAGAGCCGCGCTGCGCGCGGGGCTCGATATCGTCTTGCCGACGCTGTGCCCGTCCTGCCGCGCGCCGCTCGGCGGCGGGATCGGCCTGTGCGCCTCGTGCTGGTCGAAGCTGTCGCTGATCGAGCCGCCTTATTGCGCGCGGCTCGGCATCCCCTTCACCTACGATCCCGGCCCCGGCCTGTTGTCGATGGAGGCGATCGCCAATCCGCCGGCCTATGACCGGGCGCGCGCCGCGGTGCGCTACGACGACATCGCGCGCAAGCTGGTGCATTCGTTCAAATATAGCGACCGGCTCGATCTCGCGCCCATGATGGGCCAATGGATGGCCCGCGCCGGCCGCGAACTGCTCGCGGAAGCCGACGCGCTGCTGCCGGTGCCGCTGCATTGGCGCAGGCTTTGGGCCCGCCGTTTCAACCAATCGTCGGCGCTCGCGCGCGCGATTTCCGACATAGCCGGGGTACCGGTCCTGCATGGCGCGATCAAGCGCGTCCGCGCAACGCCGCAGCAGGTCGGCCTGTCCAAGGCCGAACGCGCCGACAATGTGCAAGGCGCCTTCCGCGTGCCGCCTGAAGAAAAGGCCCAGGTGGCCGGCCGCCGGCTGGTGCTGATCGACGACGTGCTCACTTCCGGCGCCACCGCCGATACCTGCGCCCGCGCCCTGTTGCGAGCCGGCGCCGCCCATGTCGATGTGCTGGTCTTCGCCCGGGTTGTCGCGCCCGTGCGCACTCCCATATAACAGGGGCCGGAACGCAGCCAACGCGCAAACCAAATGCCCCTTATCGAAATTTATACCACCCGCTATTGCCCCTATTGCCACGCGGCCAAGGCCTTGCTGAAAAGCAAGGGCGCGGCCTTCAACGAGATCGACGTCAGCGGCAATTACGAACTGCGCGAGAAAATGATCGCGCGCGCCAATGGCGGCTATACCGTGCCGCAGATTTTCATCGGCGACGTCCATGTCGGCGGCTGCGACGACCTGCACGCGCTCGACGATGCCGGCAAGCTCGATTCCCTGCTGGCCGACCAAGGAAAAACATGACGACCGCCTCCGTGTTCAAGGCCGCGATGATCCAGATGCGCGCAGGGCTCTCGCCCGCCGCCAATCTCGAGGCCGCCGTGCGCATGGTCGGCGAGGCGAAGGCGGCCGGCGCCGAATACGTGCTGACGCCGGAAATGACCAACATCATGGAGGTCAAGCGCGAGCGGCTGTTTTCCAACATCGTTACGGAAGAGGCCGACACTTCGCTCGCCACGCTGCGCGAGCTCGCGCGCAAGCTCGGGATCACCATTCATATCGGTTCGCTGGCGATCAAGCTGACGCCGGACCGCGCCGCCAACCGCTCGTTCCTGATCGATCCGAAGGGCGAGATCGCCGCGCGCTACGACAAGATCCACATGTTCGACGTCGATCTCGAAGGCGGCGAGAGCTATCGCGAATCGCGCACCTACCGCCCCGGCGAACAGGCGGTGCTTTCCGACCTGCCATGGGGCCGCCTCGGCCTCACGATCTGCTACGACCTGCGTTTCCCGGCGCTCTACCGCGCGCTCGCCGAAGCCGGCGCCACCATGCTGACCATTCCCTCGGCTTTCACCCAGCAGACCGGCGAGGCGCATTGGCATGTGCTGATCCGCGCCCGCGCCATCGAGAACGGCTGCTTCGTGTTCGCCGCAGCCCAAGGCGGCAAGCACGAGAACGGCCGCGAGACCTTCGGCCATTCACTGATCGTTGACCCCTGGGGGCGCATCCTGGCGGAAGGCGGCACCGAGCCGGGCGTGGTGATGGCCGAGATCGATATGGCGGAAGTGGCGAAAGCGCGGGCGCGCATCCCATCGCTTCAGCATGGCCGCCGTTTCGAGATCGTGGAGCCGCTGGCGGAGCCGACCCATCTGCACGTTATCGGGGGCGCCGAATGATCCGCTACGCCCTGGTATGCGAGAAGGGCCACGCCTTCGAAAGCTGGTTCCCGGATTCCGCGGCCTACGACAAACAGGTCAAGCGCAAGCTTGTCGCCTGCCCGCATTGCGGCTCGGCCAAGGTCGAGAAGGCCATCATGGCGCCGCGGCTGGCCGGTGCGAAGAAGCACGCGGCGTCCGTTGAGGCCCCGCCCGAGGCGCCGGTGGTCGCGCCCGACAAAGCGCAAGAGAAAGCTTCGGTCGCCATGATCTCGCCGCAGGAACAGGAGTTCCGCAGCAAGCTCAAGGAATTGCGCGAGCACCTGACCAAGAATGCCGATCATGTCGGCACGAAATTCCCTGAGGAAGCGCGCAAGATGCATTACGGCGAGATCGAGCACCGCTCGATCTATGGCGAGGCCTCGCCCGAAGACGCCAAGGCGCTGGCGGAGGAAGGCATCGAATTCCACCCGCTGCCGATTTTGCCGGACGAGCGGAATTAATACGCCCACACCAGCAGCGCGACGCCGAGCACCACCAGCACGATGCCGGCGCATTCGCGGCCGGTGGTCGGCTGCTTGAAGATGAAGTGCGTCACGCCTTGCGCGAACAACACCTCGACCAGCGCCAGCGTGCGCACGCTCGCCGCCGTGGCGATGGCGAAGGCGAGGAACCAGAATTCGGAGGCGAAGGCGCCCATGAAGCCGGCGAACAGCGAGGGCTTCCAGGCCTTGGCGATGGCGCGCAGCACGCCCGGATCGCGCAGCGCCAGATAGGCCGACAGCAAGACGGCCTGCAGCACCAGTCCGACCGCCAACGTAAAGGTCGCGGCCATGACGAAATGCGGCAGTTGCAGCGACAGAATTGCACCGCGATAGCCGATCGCCGAGAGCGCGAACAACGAGCCCGACAGCAAGCCGATGAGGGTGGAACGTTTGGTGCTGACGCTGCCGGCGCCCGGCTTCAACGAAATCACGATGACGCCGGCGGTGGCGATCAGGATCGCGGCTCCCGATAGCGGCGTGATCTTGTCGCCAAGAAACAGCAGCCCGAACAGCGCTACCTGCACCGGCTCGGTCTTGATATAGGCGTAGGCGACCACAAAGGACCGCTCGCCCATCACCGACAGCATGGTCGCGGTGGCGCCGATCTGCGTCAGCGCGCCGGCGACCACCCACAACCAGAACACCGGTTGCGGGTGCGGCAGGCTATAGCCAGCGAAGACCATGACGCCGGGCAGAAAAATGAAGATCGCGAAGGGAAAGCCGAACAGGAAGCGCACATGGGTGGCGCCGACCGTGCCGAGCGTCGCGGTCAGCTCGCGCTGCATGGCGTTGCGCGCGGTCTGCGCCGCCGCGGCGATCAGCGTAAAGACGGCCCAGAGCATTGCGGATTGCTAACGACGCGCGCTCAGGCGACAGCCAGTTCGGCGGCCGCGGGGAATTCGGTGAACGTGCCCTTCTCGTTATCGATCAGCAGGAACAGATCGAAATAACGGATGGTCGGCGCGCTGCCGGCACGCTTGATCACCGACTGCCGCCATTCTTCGTTGTGCGCGCGCTTGGCGGCCTCGACCGACGGCCAGATATAGACGCCGGCGCCGGTCTTGCCGTTGAGTTCGAGCACAAAATGCTTGCGCAGCAATTCCTTGTTGGCCTGCCATTTCGGGATGACGTGGCGGGCTTCCTCGGCCACCTGCTGGCGGCTCCAGCCCTTCGGCGAGTTGAATTCGACCAGTTCGAGGATCATGTGGCCTTTCCTTCTTGCTCGGAGCGTTCGGCGACAAGCATGTAGTTCACGTCCATGTCGGACGACAATTGCCAGCGGTCGGCGAGCAGATTGTAGATCACGCCGCGTTCGCCGGTCACCCGCAAGCCGCCGCGCTCGAAGGCGAGCTCGAGCTCGTCCGGGGTGACGAACTTGTCCCATTGATGGGTGCCGCGCGGCAGCCAGCGCAGCACGTATTCGGCGCCGACGATCGCCAGTGCGAAGCTCTTGAGCGTGCGGTTGAGCGTGGCGGCGATCATCAGGCCGCCCGGCTTCACCATCGAGGCGCAGGTCGCGACGAAGGCGTTGACGTCGGTGACGTGCTCGACCACTTCCATCGCCAGCACCACGTCGAATTTTTCGCCCGCCGCGGCGAGATCCTCCGCCGTGGTGGCGCGGTAGTCGACCGTAACGCCGCTCTCCTGCGCATGCGCGCTCGCCACCGCGATGTTCTTGGGCGACGGGTCGGCGCCGACCATCTGCGCGCTTAAGCGTGCCAGCGGCTCCGACAAGATGCCGCCGCCGCAGCCGATATCGAGCATGCGCAGGTCTTTCAGGCAGTCGAGTTTCTTCGGGTCGCGCGCAAAGCGCGCCGCCGCCTGGTCGCGGATATAGCCGAGCCGCACCGGATTGAACTTGTGCAGCGCCGCCATCGGCCCGCGCGGATCCCACCAGTCGGCGCCGTAGCGCGAGAAACGCTCGACTTCGCCTTCGTCAACGGATGAGCTGCGTTGTTTCAATGCCATGGGTTAGCGCGCCGTTATGTGATTGCGAAGATCGAGCGGCGCGCCGATGTTGTGCAGCGGCTCCCAGCCTTCGCCGGTGCCATTGATGGTGACGTCGCCGTAATTCAGCATGCGGCCCATGATCGATTGATCGACGTCGACGCTTTCAACTTTGTCCATGTTCATCTCGATCGTGTGCCGCTTGATGAAGCCGCGTTTGTATACGACGCGCCGGTCGGTCACGTCGATCTCGGTGGTCCAGCGCTTGAACCAGCCCGAGCCGAAGGTCACGCCGGCGGCCAGCCAGAAGGCGATCGAGCCGATCAGCCAACTCATCCCGGTCGGGCCAGACTTGACCAGCATCAACAGCGCCAAGGCGATCAGCGACAGGACGATGGCCGGGATGTAGATGACCCAGTGGATCGTACCCGAGTACAGCAGCTTTTCGCCCGGCTGCAGAATTCGCTCGATATAACGCATTGCCAGCACCCGAATGAGGAACGCGAAAGCGGCCCGCAGGGCCCTTCATGTTGCAGTCTCGGCACCCCGCCGGTATGTATAGCCGCCTTTTGGGGTCGGCGCCTCCCGCTTGGGCCGGCCGCTTGTTAGCGCCTTTTGGCGCGTCCGGGAACGTCAGGTTTTCTAAAGTTATGGCCCGTCTGGTAATGAAATTCGGCGGAACGTCGGTCGCCGATCTCGACCGCATCCGCAACGTAGCGCGTCACGTCAAGCGCGAAGTCGACGCCGGCCACGACGTGGCCGTCGTGGTTTCCGCCATGGCGGGGGTGACCAACCAGCTCGTCGCCTGGTGCCGCGATGCCGCCATGCTGCACGACGCGCGCGAATACGACGCGGTGGTGGCGACCGGCGAGGAAGTCACCGCCGGGCTTCTGGCCATCGTGCTGGAAGGCATGGGCGTCAATGCGCGCTCCTGGCAAGGCTGGCAGTTGCCGATCCTGACCGACAACGCGCACGCATCGGCGCGCATACTCGACGTCAACGGCGCCGAGCTGATCCGCCGTTTCAAGGAGATGAGCCAGGTCGCGGTAATCGCCGGCTTCCAGGGCATGCACAAGGAAACCGGCCGCATCACCACGCTCGGCCGCGGCGGCTCCGATACCTCGGCGGTGGCGATCGCCGCCGCAATCGGCGCCGAGCGCTGCGACATCTACACCGACGTAGACGGCGTCTACACCTCCGATCCGCGCGTGGTGCCGAAGGCACACCGCCTCGACAAGATCGCCTACGAGGAAATGCTCGAGCTCGCTTCCCTCGGCGCCAAGGTGATGCAGGTGCGCTCGGTCGAGCTCGGCATGGTACATAACGTGCCCATCATGGTGCGCTCCAGCTTCGTCAAGCCGGAGGACGTCACCCCAGGCGCCAATTTTATCGGTACGCTCATCTGCGACGAGAGTGAAATCATGGAACAGCAAACCGTCACCGGCATCGCCTTCTCCAAGGACGAGGCGCAGATCTCGCTGCGCCGCGTGCAGGACAAGCCCGGGGTTGCCGCCGCGATCTTCGGCCCGCTCGCCGACGCCAATATCAATGTCGACATGATCGTGCAGAACGTCTCGGCCGACGGCGCCACCACCGACCTCACCTTCACCGTGCCCTCAGCCGACTACGAGCGCGCGCGCGTCACGCTTGAGAAGGCCAAGGGCAAGATCGGCTATGACCACATCGACGGGTCGACCGAAGTGGCCAAGGTATCGGTGATCGGCATCGGCATGCGCAGCCACGCCGGCGTCGCCGCCAGCGCGTTCAAGGCGCTGGCCGAAAAGAAGATCAATATCCTCGCCATCACCACCTCGGAGATCAAGTTCTCGGTGCTGCTCAATGCTTCACAGACCGACCTGGCGGTGCGCACGTTGCATACGCTTTATGGGCTGGACAAATAAGACGCTACAATCGCTAAGCTCAATGCCGCGGCGGCGACCCGCTCACCGCATGCGCCGCACATAACAAACCGGAGGAAATTTCGCCCATGCGAGTAGTCGCGATCGAAGAGCATTTCACCGCGCCGGATCTGGTCCGCCGCATCGATCCAGCCGCCATCAGCCGCCGCGGTTTCCGGCCGCGAAAGCCGCCCGTCGGCCGGCCGAGCCCGGCCGAGCTGTTGCCCGACATAGGCGAGAAGCGCCTCAAGTCGATGGACGAGGCCGGCATCACGATGCAGGTGCTCTCGAACACCGGCGCCGGCCCCGATCTGGTGCCCGGTCCAGACGGCGTCGCCATCGCACGCGAGATGAACGACTACCTGGCGGCGGCGATCGCCCGCCATCCCGACCGTTTCGCGGGTTTCGCCGTGCTGCCGATGCAAAGCCCGGACGCCTGCGCGGCGGAGCTGGTACGCGCGGTCAAAGAACTGAAATTCCTGGGCGCGCTGATCAACGGCACGACCGAAGGCCGCTTCCTCGATCACCCGAGCTATGACAGCATCCTCGCGGCATCCGTCGAACTCGACGTGCCGGTCTACATCCATCCGCATTTGGCGCCGGAGGCGGTGCGGCAGGCCTATTACTCCGACCTGGAGCCGGGCGCGGGCCGCGTGCTGGAAGCCGCCGGCTGGGGCTGGCATTCGGAGACGGCAATCCACCTGTTGCGCTTGGTGCTGGCCGGCGTGCTCGACCGCCATCCGAAGCTCAAAATCATCATCGGCCATATGGGCGAAATGCTGCCGGTGATGCTGGACCGCATCGACTCGGTGTTCCAGCTCGATATCGACCATCTGAAGCGGCCGATCAGCCGCGCCATCCTCGACCAGGTCTGGCTCACGACCAGCGGCATCTTCAGCGAGCCGCCGCTTTTGGCCGCGCAGATGACCTTCGGCATGGACCGCATCATGTTCTCGGTCGACTACCCCTATGCGCCCAATATGAAGGGGCGCGCCTTCCTCAACCGCATCTCGCTGTCGCCGACCGATATGGCCAAGCTCACGCATGGCAATGCGGACGCGCTGCTGAAGTTGAAGCCCTGAGCGGGACGACGAGGCCCGGCCCGTCAATCGCTAAAGCCGGCGGCCCGCGCGCCAGCGCGAGCCGCTGGCCCGCCGGTCGCTGCACCGCAGCGCGTTTCCGTCTGATAAACCGGGCCTGAGGGTTTGGCTTGCCCCTTGCATAGGCCATTGGCTATAGCCTGACCCATGGCGGCCGGGGACATGAGTCTCGCGGTCGTTATTCGTACAAGATTGGGCTGTAAACGGGCCGCGGCCGGTGCCGCGGCTTCACAAGGACCTCAATAATGCGTGGCGCGCTGGGCGGTCCGCGCGTGCTGTTACGCCGGCTTCGCGAAGTGATGGCGGAGCCGGTCAGCGCGCAGGATCGCCTCGACAAGGTGGTGGTGCTGATCGCCGCCAACATGGTGGCGGAGGTGTGCTCTGTCTACGTCTTGCGCGTAGACGGAACGCTCGAGCTATACGCCACCGAAGGCTTGAAGCGCGAAGCCGTGCACGAAACGGTGCTGAAGGCCGACGAAGGCCTGGTCGGCCTGGTCGCCAGCGAGGCCAATCCGATCAACCTGTCGGACGCCCAGGCGCATCCGGCCTTCTCGTTCCGGCCGGAAACCGGCGAAGAAATCTACCACTCGTTCCTCGGCGTGCCTGTGCTGCGCGCGGGCAATACGCTCGGCGTGCTGGTGGTGCAGAACCGCGCGCGCCGCACCTACACCGAAGAGGAAGAAGAGGCGCTGCAGACCACGGCGATGGTGCTCGCCGAGATGATTGCCTCGGGCGAGCTGTCCTCGATCGCGCGGCCCGGCGCCGAGCCGATCGCGCGCCATTCGATCAATATTTCCGGCACCGCGCTGTCCGACGGCATTGCACTCGGCCATGTCGTGCTGCACGAGCCGCGCGTGGTCATCACCAACGTGATCGCCGACGACGTGCCGCGCGAACTCAAGCGGCTGGACGCGGCCATCGCCACCTTCCGCGCCGACCTCGACCGACTGCTCGAGCACGGCGAGGTGGCCGACGGCGGCGAGCATCGCGAAGTGCTCGAAGCCTACCGCATGTTCGGCTACGACCAGGGCTGGCTGCACAAGATGCGCGAGGCGGTAATGACCGGCCTCACCGCCGAGGCCGGCGTCGAGCGCGTGCAGTCCGACACCCGCGCGCGCATGCTGCGCGCGTCCGATCCCTATCTGCGCGACCGCCTGCACGACCTCGACGACCTCGCCAACCGGCTGATGCGCGTGCTGATGGGTCAGGATCACGCGCCGTCGAAGGAACGCCTGCCGGAGAACGCGATTCTGGTCGCGCGCTCGATGGGCCCGGCGGCGCTGCTCGACTACGACCGGAAGAGACTGCGCGGCCTGGTGCTGGAGGAAGGCGGGCCGACCTCGCATGTGTCGATCGTGGCGCGCGCGCTCGGCATTCCGACGGTCGGCGAGATCGCCAATGCCACCGGCCTGGTCGAGCCGGGTGACGCCATCATCGTCGACGGCACCAGCGGCGACGTGCATATGCGCCCGCCGGCCGATCTTGAGACCGCCTATGCCGAGCGGGTGAAGCTGCGCGCGCGGCGCCAGGAGCAATATCGCGCGCTGCGCGACAAGCCTTGCGTCACCAAGGACGGCCATAAGTTCGCGCTGATGATCAACGCGGGCCTCACCATCGACTTGCCGCATCTCGACGAGACCGGCGCCGCCGGCATCGGCCTGTTCCGCACCGAATTGCAATTCATGGTCGCCGATACGCTGCCGCGCACCAACGAGCAGCTCGGGCTCTATCGCACCGTGCTCGATGCCGCGGGAAAACGGCCGGTGACCTTCCGCACCCTCGATATCGGCGGCGACAAGGTGTTGCCCTATCTGCGCAACGTCGAGGAGGAGAATCCGGCGCTCGGCTGGCGCGCCATAAGGCTCGGGCTCGACCGGCCGGGTCTGCTGCGCAGCCAGGTGCGCGCGCTGCTGCGCGCCGCCGGGGGACGCGAATTGCGCCTGATGTTCCCGATGATCGCCATGGTCGAAGAGTTCGACAAGGCCAAGGCGCTGGTCGAGATGGAGCTCACGCATCTGCGCCGGCACGGCCACGCACTGCCCGAGCGGGTCCATATCGGCACCATGCTCGAAGTGCCTGCACTACTGTTTCAGCTCGAGGAATTGCTGACGCGCGTCGACTTCCTGTCGGTCGGCTCCAACGACCTGATGCAGTTCCTCTATGCCGCCGACCGCGGCAATGCCCGGGTGTCGCAGCGTTTCGATCCGCTGTCGGCGCCGGTGCTGCGCGCGCTCAAGGACATCGCCGATATGGCCCGCAAGCACGGCAAGCCGGTGGCGCTGTGCGGCGAACTGGCTTCGCAGCCGATCGGCGCGCTGGCGCTGGCGATCCTCGGCTACCGCGCGCTGTCGCTGTCGCCCTCGGCGGTCGGCCCGGTCAAGGCGCTGCTGCTCGATCTCGATTGCCGCAAGGGCGAGACCGCCATCCTGCCGTTCCTCGAGCAGCCGGTCGGCAGCGTGTCGATCCGCCACAAGCTCGAAGGCTTCGCGGCGGCCGAGGGTCTGCAGCTTTGATCGCTCTGCCGCAACACCGGCTCGATGCCCTGCTCGCCCGCCACGAAATGGTGGAACGCGAACTCGCGACCAATTTGGGCCGCGACGACTACGTCAAGCTGTCGCGCGAATTCGCCGAGCTCGGTCCGGTGATCGATACGATCAAGGCCTATCGCGCGGTCAACGCCGAAATCGCCGATCTCGACGCGCTCGCCGCCGACGCTACGACCGACGCCGAAATGCGCAAGCTGGCGGACGCCGAGAAGCCGGCGCTGCAGGCGCGCCGGGATCAACTCGAGCGCCAGATTCAACTGGCGCTGATCCCGAAAGACGCGATGGACGACCACGACGCCATTCTGGAAATCCGCGCCGGCACTGGCGGCGACGAGGCTGCCCTGTTCGCCGGCGATCTGTTCCGCATGTACGAGCGCTACGCCGCCAAACAGGGCTGGAAAACGGAAATCCTGTCGATCAGCGAAGGCACCAAAGGCGGCTTCAAGGAAATCGTCGCCGAAGTCCACGGCCGCGGCGTGTTCGCCAAGCTGAAATTCGAATCCGGCGTGCACCGCGTGCAGCGCGTGCCCGATACCGAAGCCTCCGGCCGCATCCACACTTCGGCCGCCACCGTCGCGGTACTGCCCGAGGTGGAGGACGTCGACATCAAGATCAACGACGACGATCTCAAGATCGACACCATGCGGGCGCAAGGCGCCGGCGGCCAGCACGTCAACAAGACCGAATCCGCGATCCGCATCACCCATTTGCCGAGCGGCATCGTCATCTTCGTACAGGAAGAGCGCTCGCAGCATAAGAACAAGGCCAAGGCGCTGAAGATGCTGCGAGCAAAATTATACGACGTGCAACGCACAAAGCTCGACGCCGAACGCGCGGCCGAACGGCGCGGGCAGATCGGCTCGGGCGACCGCTCGGAACGCATCCGCACCTATAATTTTCCGCAAGGCCGCGTCACCGATCACCGCATCAATCTGACGCTGCACAAGCTGCCGCAGGTGATGGAAGGCGAGGCCTTGCACGAGATCATCGACGCCTTGGTGACCGAGCATCAGGCCGAACTGCTGGCGGCCGAGGGCGCGACGTGATGCTGGCGGCGGCGCGGACCATTGCGACGGCGCGGCATGCGCTGGCCGATCGATTTCGTCAGGCCGGCATCGACTCGGCCGAGACCGACGCGCGCCTGCTGATGGCGCATGCGCTTGGCATCGATCGCGCCGAGTTGATCGCCAACGGCGAGCGCACGCTCACTTTGGAGCAGACGAAATCGATCGACGCCTTGGCGGAGCGGCGCCTCAAGCACGAACCGGTGGCGCGCATTTTCGGGCGCAAGGAGTTCTGGAGCTTGAGTCTGCAAATCAGCCCGGCCGTGCTGGTGCCGCGGCCGGAAACCGAAACCGTGATCGAAGCCGCGCTCGACGCGCTCGTGCGCGACGCTAGGCAAATGGAGAGATTGCGCATTCTCGATATCGGCACCGGCTCGGGCGCGCTGCTGCTGGCGCTGCTCAGCGAATTGCCCAGCGCCACCGGCACCGGCACCGATATCAGCACCGCCGCCTTGGAGGTCGCACGCGGCAATGCCGGGCGCAGCGATCTCGGCACCCGCTGTGCTTTCGTCGCCTGCGATATCGCGGCGGGCGTGCGGGGCCCATTCGATCTCATCGTCTCGAACCCGCCTTATGTAGCACACGGCGAGATTGCATCGCTTGCACCGGAGGTGCGCGACTACGACCCCGCGCTTGCGCTCGACGGCGGCACCGACGGCCTTAATGGTTACCGCGCCATCGCCGCGCAAGCCCGCGGTCTGCTGGCGCCGGGCGGGATGGTGATTGTGGAGTTGGGCATGGGCCAGGAAGAGGCCGTCCGCGCGCTGTTTACCAAAGCCGGTTTGTCCGTCGCTGCCGCGCGCCACGATTTAGCCGGAATACCGCGCGCGCTCAGCGCAACAGTAGCGCCATAACGCGTCGTATTTCGATCCGGCGAAAAGCGAAAACCTCGGTTGCGAGCGAAAAAATAGCTTGGAATATGGCGCGGAAACGACTAGCTTCCCCTCAACGGAATCGACCCGTGAGGGTTGCATTGCCTGGAACCCCGGAGCAAAGAGGCTCTGAGTGGCGGCGGTGCAAGACCGATGACGAAACGCCGTTTTAGCGAAGACGGCAGACGAAATCGCCAGCTACGGGTTCGAACGCTTCACCGGTTGGGCGCATTAGATTTTAAAGCCTTGATGATGCGCGTAACGAGAGGTTGGCAACGCTGCGACAGGATCGCGGCCATGGGGTTGCTGCGGCTAACGCGATAAAGATCGCAAATGTTCGAGCATTCGCGCAGGAATCGGCGCCGGATTTTGTCCGCGCGGCGGGATGCGTGCGGTCTTGAGACGGACGTGGACTTGGTACGGATAAGAATTTGCAAGTTCGGTAACAGTTGGCGGCGCTGCCGCGATGGAGCGAAAGGTCGGCGATTAGGCACATGATGAGAAACGGTCAAAAGCGCATGCGGGGTCGCAACAACAACAACAACCACCGCAAGAGCCAGAATCCGCTGACGCGGGTTTACGAGTCGAACGGGCCCGACGTAAAGATCCGCGGCACCGCCTCGCACATCGCGGAGAAATACATCCAGCTCGCGCGCGACTCGCAGAGCTCCGGCGATCCAGTCGCGGCCGAGAATTACTACCAGCACGCCGAGCATTATTTCCGCTTGATCGCCGTCGCGCAGGAACAGTTCCGCCAGCAGAACCCCTACTACAACGCGCAGCCGCAAGCCGGCCAGAGCGGGGCGCAAGGCGCGGCCGACGACAACTACGACGACGATGGCGACGACGGCCAGCCTTTCATGGGCCAGAATGAGCCGGGCTTCGCGCCGCAGCCGCCGGCACCGCAAGCGCAGCCTTATCTGCCGCGCGACGCGCAGCCGTTCCCGCCGCGCGATCAGCAGCAGCAGCCCCGTCCGCAACAGCAGCCTTACGCGCAGCCTTCGGTGCAAGGCGGCAATGTCGCCGTGCCGGACCCGAACGCGCTGCCGGCCTTCATCACCGGCGGCCAGCCGCAGCCGAATGCCGCTCCGAACGCCAATCAAGGCTACGGGCAGAACGGCCACGAGCAGGGTGACCGTCAGGATCGCTTCGGGCATCGCCGGCGCCGGCGTCATCGCGGCGGCGGTTACCGCCCGGACCGTCCGGATAATTTCGGCAACGCCAATCCGCAGGGCGCCGCACCCCAGCCGGTGCCAAGCGATGGCGGCGACGAGCCGCGGCAGCCGGATTAATCGAACGTCAATCCGTTAGCGTTCGCGCCGCGCCGCCCGGCGACGGCGCCAGCGCCGGCTCGAGCGACGGCACCAATTTGCGCTTGACGCGGCGCGCCGGAATCGCGCGGTAGACCTGTTTGGTCGCTTCCACCATGTGCACGCCGGCGAACGGCGCCGACAGCGTCGCGCCGGTGCGCTCCCACGCCACCGCCGAACGCAGGAACCAGCCGCGCGCGACCGGCGGCACATAGAGCGCCTCGCTCCATCCGGTCGGCGTGAACCAGGTCTCGCGCAACAGCTGATTGATCTGCGAACGCGAATAGGGCCGGCCGTGACCGAAAGGCGTCGTGTCCATGCGCGCCCACAGGCCGCGCCGGTTCGGCACCACCACCAAGAGCCGCCCGCCCGACGCCAGCACGCGCCAAGCCTCGCGCAGCAGCACGGCCGGGTCGTGCGTCATCTCCAGGGCATGCACCAGCAGCACGCGGTCGACGGCGCTGTCGGGCAAGGGCAGCTCGTTCTCGTCGACCAGCGCGGTCAAGGCCGGCCGCGCCGTCGGCCATTTCACCACGCCCTGCCCGGCCGGCATGAAGGCGAGGCAGCGTTCGGCTTCCTCGCGAAACAGGCCGAGATAAGGCGTGGCATAGCCGACGCCGAGCACGCGCTGGCCGGCGGCGTCCTTCCATAATCCGCGAATGCCGCGGCCGATGAAGCGGCGGGCCACAACGCCCAGGCGCTGGCCGTAGAAATTGCGCAGGTCCACGACATCGATCGACATGGGCTAAAACTATCACGAATGCCGGGCGGCGGCTCCTCCCATGCAACGCAAGGGGTGCGGGACAATTCATCCGCATGCTACGGTTAACGCCACATCTTGACCGACGAGGACTGCCATGCCCGCGGAAACCCGCCTGTTTCTCTGCCTGAAGGACAATTACGGGGTGCTGCTGCATGATTCGGAGAGCGGCGCCACCGCCGCCATCGACGCGCCCGAGGCGGCGCCGATCGAGGCCGCGCTCAAGGCCACCGGCTGGAAGCTCACCGACATCCTGGTCACGCACCATCACGGCGACCACACCGGCGGCATCGTGGCGCTGAAGGAGAAATACAAATGCCGCGTGGTGGCGCCGGCCGCCGAAGCCGACACGATCCCGGCGGTCGACCAGACCGTGCGCGAGGGCGACAAAGTGGCGGTCGGGAAATTATCGGGCAGCGTGATCGAGACCCCCGGTCACACCAATGGTCACATCGCCTACTGGTTCCACGCCGACAAGCTCGCCTTTGTCGGCGACACGCTGTTTTCCATCGGTTGCGGCCGCGTCATCGAGGGCACACCCGGCATGATGTGGCGCTCGCTGGTCAAGCTGCGCGACCTGCCGAACGACACCGAAATCTTTTGCGGGCACGAATACACCGCGGCGAACATCAAATTCGCGCGCACCATCGAGCCGGACAATCCGGTGCTGGCGGCGCGCGAGGTGCAGGTGCGCCAGCAGATCGCGCAAGGCGAGCCGACCATTCCCGTCACCATCGGTGACGAGAAGATGGCTAATCCATTCCTGCGCGCCGATCAGCCGGAAGTCGCCGCCGGCATCGGCATGGCCGGCAAAGAGCCCTCGCAGGTGTTCGCGGAGATCCGGGCGAGGAAGAATAAATTTTAGCGACTCCCAATGCCTTCACATACCGCCGCCGACATCATCCGCGCGCTCGGGCTCGCGCCGCACCCGGAAGGCGGCCATTACCGCGAGACATTCCGCGATCCGCGCGTGATCGACGGCCGCGCCGCCTCCACCTCGATCTATTTCCTGCTCAAGCGCGGCGAGCGCTCGCACTGGCACCGCGTCGACGCGGTCGAAATCTGGCACTATTACGCCGGCGCGCCGCTCAAGCTCGAAGTGGTGGACGGCACCAAAGAGGAGATCGTCCGGCTCGGCGCCGACATCCATGCCGGCGAGGTGCCGCAATTCACGGTGCCGGTGCGCGCCTGGCAGGCGGCGGAATCCACAGGCGACTGGACTTTGGTCGGCTGCACGGTCGCGCCTGGCTTTTCCTTCGACGGTTTCGAGCTGGCGCCGAAGGACTGGTCGCCAACCGACAAAACGCGATAAGAAAGCCGAACGAACCAAAAGGGGAAACGCCGGTGCCGAATAAACTCGATCGAGCGCGCGAACTGCTCGCGCGCGCCAACCGCATGATCGCCAACGAGGGCGTACTCGACGCCTTCGGCCACGTCACCATGCGCCACCCGACCGATCCGGGCCGCTATCTGATGTCCTATTCGCGCGGGCCGGAACTGGTGCAGCCGGAAGATATCCTCGAATTCACCCTCAACTCGCAGATCGTGAAGCCGGTCGAGATGCGGCTCTATGGCGAGCGCGTCATCCACGGCGAAATCTACAAGGCGCGGCCGGAGGTGAACGCGGTGTGCCACCACCACGCGCCGTCGATCCTGCCGTTCTGCATTTCCGGCGCCGAACTCAAGCCGGTCTATCACTTGGGCGCCACGCTCGGCGACAAGGTGCCGTTCTGGGACAGCCGCGACGAGTTCGGCGACACCAGTCTGATCGTGGCCAAGCCCGAAGAAGGCGCCTCGCTGGCGCGCGCGCTTGCATCGCACTGGGTCGTGCTGATGCGCCGGCATGGCGCCACCGTCGCCGGCAAGACGCTGGAGGAACTGACCTTCCGCACCATCTATACCGCGCGCAACGCGGCGATGCAGATCCAGGCGCATACGCTAGGTACCGTATCGCCGCTCAGTGCGGCCGAGACCGCGCTCGCCGGCGAATACAATCTGCGGCCGGGGCCGGTCGCGCGCGCCTGGGAATACTGGTCGGTGCGGCTCGACAAAGCGGAGGGCGCGGTGCGCAAGCGTACCGGCAAACCGGCGCCGCGCGCGCGCAAGCGCGTCAAGGTCAAGCGTAGCCGTAAACGCTAGGCGAAATACTGCCCGCCATTGGCCGAGATCGTCGAACCGGTGATCAGACCGGCGGCGTCGGAGGCCAGGAACACCACGCAACGCGCGATCTCCTCCGGCTCGCCCAGCCGGCCGATCGGGATCTGCGGCAGGATGCTCTTCTCCAGCACGTCCTTTGGCACCGCCTGCACCATTTCGGTGTTGATGTAGCCGGGGCAGATCGCGTTCACGGTGATGCCGGAGCGCGCGCCTTCCTGCGCCAGCGCCTTGGTGAAGCCGATCTCGCCGGCCTTGGAGGCGGAATAATTGGTCTGTCCCATCTGGCCTTTCTGGCCGTTGATGGACGAAATGTTGACGATGCGGCCGAACTTGCGCTCGCGCATGCCCTCGATCACCTGCCGGCACATGTTGAACAGCGAGCCGAGATTGGTGTTGATCACCGCGCTCCACTGCTCCGGCTTCATGCGGTGCAGCATGGCGTCGCGTGTGATGCCGGCATTGTTGATCAGCACCTCGACCGGCCCCAGCTCGGCCTGCACCTTCTTCACGCCCTCGGCGCAGGCGTCGAAGGACGACACGTCCCACTTGAATACCGCAATGCCGGTTTCCGCTTTGAATTTCGCCGCCGCTTCGTCGTTGCCGCCATAATTGGCCGCGACATTGTAGCCGGCAGCTTTCAATGCTTTAGCGATGGCAGCACCGATGCCTCGAGTGCCGCCGGTAACCAACGCAACGCGCGACATGACGTCCTCCCGGCGTTTCTTCTACCGCTGTGCCCAGCATAAACTTGTGCCGGGCATCTGCGGCTCGTTCGTGACAGCTTAAAGACGTTCATGCCCGGCACAAGGCCGGGCATGAAGCAATTAAAGGTAGTATCGGGCTATTACCGCTCGACGCACATGGCGATGCCCATGCCGCCGCCGATGCAGAGCGTGGCCAGACCTTTCTTGGCGTTTCGCTTCTGCATTTCGTACAGCAGCGTCGTCAGGATGCGCGCGCCGGAGGCGCCGATCGGATGGCCGATGGCGATGGCGCCGCCATTGACGTTGACCTTGGAAGTGTCCCAGCCGAGGTCCTTGTTGACCGCACAGGCCTGCGCCGCGAAGGCCTCATTCGCTTCAATCAGGTCGAGATCTTCTTTCTTCCAGCCGGCCTTTTTGAGCGCGGCGCGCGAGGCCGGGATCGGCCCGCTGCCCATGATCGCCGGATCGACGCCGGCCTGCGCCCAAGAAACGATGCGCGCCAGCGGCGTCTTGCCGAGCTTGGCGGCCTCGCTCGCCCGCATCAGCACCACGGCGGCGGCGCCGTCATTGATGCCGGAGGCGCTGCCAGCGGTCACCGTGCCCTCTTTGTCGAAGGCGGGGCGCAGCTTGGCCAGCCCTTCCAGGGTGACGCCCTGCTTGGGATATTCGTCGGCGCTCACCACCACGTCGCCCTTGCGGGACTTGATGGTGACGGGAACGATTTCGTCCTTGAACTTGCCGGCCTTCATCGCCGCTTCCGCCTTGTTCTGCGAGGCGACGGCGAATTCGTCCTGCTGGGCCCGCGTGATCTGCCACTGCCGGGCGACGTTCTCGGCGGTATTGCCCATGTGGTAACCGTTGAAGGCGTCCCACAGCCCGTCCTTGATCATGGTATCGATCATTTCGAAATTGCCCATCTTCACGCCGCCGCGCAGATGCTGGCAGTGCGGCGCCATGCTCATCGATTCCTGGCCGCCGGCCACCACGATGTCGCTGTCGCCATTGAGGATGGCCTGATAGCCGAGCGCTACCGTGCGCAGGCCCGAACCGCATAGCTGGTTCACGCCCCAGGCAGGGCTCTCAACCGGAATGCCAGCCGCGATCGACGCCTGCCGTGCCGGGTTCTGGCCCTGACCGGCGCTCAGGATCTGGCCCATGATGACTTCGCTGACGCGCGCGCCTTCGACGCCGGCACGCTCCAATGCCGCATGAATCGCGGCTTTACCGAGCTCATGGGCCGGCAGGTTGGCGAAAGCCCCGTTAAACGAGCCGACCGGGGTGCGGGCGGCGCTCACAATGACGATATCGTCCTTCATCCGAAACTCCTTTGGGCAGGCGTTAGCGCGGCAAGGCTGGCCATTTGGCGCTGCCGCATCCTCGGCAGCCGGTGCAACCCTGTCAACAATGGGTAATCCGAAGATATCAGCTAGAATTGCCGCTTTCTTGACCTTTCTCAAGGGTTGCCGCAGTGCCCACCAAACCTTGCCGCGCCGCCACAAAACGGTGGCCCGCGGAAGTAGAAACCGGTTATGCTTAAGTCCTGGGCAGGGGAAATGCGATCGCCATGACAGACGAAAAAGAGCCAATCACAATCAAGAAATACGCCAACCGGCGGCTCTACAATACCGGGACTAGCGCCTACGTCACGCTGGAGGACCTCGCCACCATGGTGAAGGATGGCGAGAATTTCGTCGTCTTTGACGCCAAATCCGGCGAGGACATCACGCGCTCGGTGCTGGCGCAGATCATTTTCGAGCAGGAAAACAAGGAAGGCCAAAGCCTGTTGCCAATCGCCTTCCTGCGGCAGCTGATCCGCTTCTACGGCGACAGCATGCAGATGATGGTGCCGCATTTCCTCGAACAATCGATGCAGTCGCTCACCAGCCAGCAGGGCAAATTCCGCGAGCAGATCACGCAGGCCTTCGGCGCCGGCGGCTTCGGCACGCTCGAGGAGCAGGTGCGCCGGAACATGGAAATGTTCGAAAAAACCTTCGCCATGTTCGCCCCGCCTTTCGTGCGCGGGCAAGGCAAGCCGACGGAAGACAAGCCGCAAGGCTCGAGCGGCGAAATGGATCAGCTCAAGCAGCAGCTCGACGAATTGCAGAAGCGGCTCGATAAGCTCGGCAATAAGGAATAGTTTTTTGTCGCCCCCCAGGCGGGGACGACGGGAAATTAAGCCGTCGCAGCGCCCTGTTCGCCGCGCCATGGCCGCGCCTCGCTGGCCAGCCCGATCATCGCGCCCTGCAGGAAATCGCAGCCCCAGTCCGACAGCAGCTTTGCTGCTTCCTCGTCCTGCACCCATTCGGCGACGGTCTTGAGACCGAGCCGGCGCGACAGGTCGATCAGCGTGTGCACGAAAGCCCGGTCGTCGCTCGACTTGACGATATTCTGCACGAAGGCGCCGTCGATCTTCACAATATCGACGCCGAGCTTGCGCAAGTTCCGGAACGAGGTATGGCCGGCGCCGAAATCGTCGATGGCGATACGGCAGCCGAGATCCTTGACGCGGGTGACGAAGCCGCGCGCGTCGTCGACATCCTGGATCGCGGCGGTCTCGGTGATCTCGATGATCAGCCGGGCCGCCGCGCTGGTATTGGCGCGCAGCATGGCGCCGAGGCCCGCCCACCAGTCCGGATCGACGGTGGAGGCCGGCGAGACATTGACGCTGGCGGTAAGCCCGGGCGCGGCGGCCAATTCGTTCACCACCAGCTCGAGCACGCGATAGTCCAGCATGCGCATCAGCCCGACCCGCTCGGCCACCGGGATGATCTCGTTGGCATGCGCGAGACGGCCGTCGGAGCGGCGCACGCGAATCAGGCATTCGTAGAACGCTATCTGGCGGGCTTTCGTTTCGACCACCGGCTCGTAAGCGAGTTCGATGCGCCGTTCGTTGAGCGCGGCCACGATCTCGTCGGTCGCGCGCACGCTGTCGCGGCGCAGCGCGTCGCGCTCCACATTCGGCCGATAGGGGGCGAACGAGCCGTGACGCTTGGCGCGCGCGGCATGCAATGCATCCTGCGCGCGGCTGAGGATTTCCGGCACGGTGCGGGCGTGACGCGGCGCGGTCACGCCGCCGATCGTCACCGTCACCGCCACCGGACCACTCTTGGTAACAACGGTTTCGTCACGCACGCCGGTCAGCAGCCGGTCGGCGGCGACCGCCAATTCCTCCGCCGTGCAGGTCGTCAGGATGACGCCGAACTTGTTGCCGGAGAAGCGGCCGAGGTAGTCCTTGCCGCGCAGGCGCGCGCGGATGCGCTTGGCGACTTGCGCGATCACTTCCTCGGCGACGTCAAAGCCGTAGGACTCGTTGAGGTGGGCGAGATGGTCGATGGCGACCAGCAGGAAGCCCAGCGAAGCACGAAAGCGCACCGCCTCGTCGAGTTTGGCGCCGAGCAGGGCAATCATGTTCACGCGATTCATTTCGCCGGTCAGGGCGTCGAAATTCGCCAGCCGAACGAGCGCCTGCTCGCGCTCGTGGCGCTCGTTGATCGCCCGCACGATGCCGATTGCGCGCACCGGCTTGCCGTCGCTGCCGGCGAACCAACGGCCGGTGTCCTCCAGCCAGACCTTCTCGCCGCCGCCGCTGCGGAAGGCGTATTGCACCTGATAGGGAACGCCGCCGCCTGTGTCGCGATGACTTGACCGGGTGATGGCGTCGAGACGGCTTTGTCCGTCTTCCGCCTCGACCTTTTGCGCAAAGCTGCGGCCGCTGGCGATGTCGCCAATGTCGCCACCGCCGAGCACGGACGCGGCATTGTCGCTCCAGCGCAAGACATCAGTGTCGAGCCGCCATTCGTAGGCGACGTCGCCGATCGACCTGAGAACTTCCGCGGCGTCCGGAACGCCGCCCGGTTGTTCGATTCGGGTCACGCTCGCCCCTTTTTGGGAACGCCACGTCGCGCCGGGCGTTGTCTGCGGAATGGATACAGCATCGAAGCTACGGGCAAACCATAAATAATTCGAAAAAGGCCGTGGATTGACAGGTTTGTGCATGGTTTCGGCCCGCGGCACGGCCCTTGCCATTGCTAGAGTGGACAAGGAGCGCTTGTCCCAATTCGAGACAGTCCAATGCGGCTTGGCGAAATCAACAAAATGGCTTCCGCCCGGGCGGCGCATGGCGCCGAACCGGCACCGGCCGAGCCGGCCGCCGGCAGCCGCGCGCTGGTCGCGCTGACCCCCGCCGCCGCCTTGCCCACGCCACCGGAGAACTACTGCCAGGCGCCGTTCATCGCCCAATTGCTGGCGATGAAGGACCAGCATCCGCAGACGCGCGAACGCCGGCGCGCCGAACCGCACGAGGCGCTCGCCGCCTACCGTGCTACCGTGGCCCTCACGCGATTCAAATAATCCGTCAGTAACCGAGCGCGCAGCCGTCCTTGCGCGGGTCGGAACCGGCAATCAGCACACCGCGCTCCCAATCGATCTTGATGATCTGCGCGCCGCCCCAGGGTGTGGGCGCCGTGAGCACGGTGTGGCCCCGCGTCTTCAGCCCTTCAATGGTGGTAGCCGGCGTGCCGCGCTCGACGTCAGTGATCTCGCCGTGGAAGAAGAACCGCGGGCAGTCGATCGCTTGCTGCACGTCCATGCCAAAGTCGACAACATTGTTGACTATCTGCACGTGGCCCATGGGCTGATAGTCCGCGCCCATAACGCCGAAACTCATGTCGCAGCGGCCGTTCTTCATGGCGAGCGCCGGGATGATGGTGTGCATCGGCCGTTTGCCAGCGCCGAACTCATTGGGATGGCCGGCTTCAAGCGTGAAGCAGGCGCCGCGGTTGGTCATGACGATGCCCGTCTTCTCGGTGCAGATGCCGGAACCGAAATGCGAATAGAGCGTGTTGATGAATGACACCGCCATGCGGTCGCGGTCGACCACCGTGAGATAGACGGTGTCGGTGCCGGGCGTCGGTGCGCTCGGCAGGTTGCTGCGCTTGTCCATGTTGATGAGCGAAGCGAGTTTCTTGGCGAAGCCCTTGTCGAGCAAGTCGGGCACCTTAACGCGCATGAAGGACGGCTCGGCGATATGGCTGTCGCGGATCGCGAAGCCGAGGCGGGCGGCTTCCAGCACCAGATGGAATCGCTCGGGTCCGAGCGGATCGAGCGCCGCGAGGGCGAAATTCTCCAGGATGTTGAGCATCGCCAGCGCGGTGAGGCCCTGCGCGTTCGGCGGAATCTCGATGAGATCGAGCCCGCGGTAATTGGTCGAGATCGGTGTCACCGCCTCGCCGCGATGCGCGGCGAAATCCTCCATGGTGAGGAAGGAGCCGTCGGCGGTAATCGTCGCCACCATGTCCGCGGCAATCTCACTTTCGTAGAAGGCCCGCGCGCCTTTGGCGGCGATGGTCTTGAGCGTCGCGGCGAGCGCCGGAAAGCGGACCACGTCGCCCTCCTTCGGAGCTTTGCCGTCGAAGAGATAATGTTTGGCCGTGCCTGCGCGGGCCGACAGGTAGCCGACGTCGTGGCCCCAGTCCCAGGAAACCCGCGCAGCGACCGGGAAGCCGCCCTCGGCATATTTGATCGCCGGCGCGAGAGCGCGGTCGAGCCCGAAGCGCCCATGCGCCTTGAGGATCCGCTCCCAGGCCTCCACCGCTCCCGGCACGGTGACGGCGTGGATCGAATTTCCGATCTCGGTCAGGCCCTGCGCGCGCAATGCCTCGGCCGAAGCCTTGGCGCCGGCGCGGCCGCAACCGTTGTAGCCCCAGACCGGCTTGTCCGGACGGGACACCAGGCAGAAGCAGTCGCCGCCAATGCCGGTCATATGCGGCTCGACCACGCAGAGCGTCGCCACCGCCGCCACCGCCGCATCGACCGCATTGCCGCCGGCGCGCAGCGTATCGATCGCGGCCAATGTCGCGAGCGGATGCGAGGTCGCCGCCATGCCGTCGCAGGCGATCACGGGCGAGCGCCCGGGGAGTTGGAAATCGCGGCTCATCGTCTTTCCAATTGTTGGAGCGTCAGGAGGCGGGGTGTTCGGTGGGCTCGACGGTTTTCGCCGCCGGCTCAATGGGTGTTGGCGCGGGCTCAACGGCGGCGGGCGCGGGTTCGATGTGTTCGACGGTCAAATCGTGCGGCCGGGAGCGCCGGGTCAATGTGTAGCCGCCAAGCACCTCGAAGAAACTCATCGCCAACAGCAGGAAGAAGGTCGCGCTCGCCGCCTGTTTCACCAGCACGAATTCGGCCAGCATGCCGCCGAACAACAGCAGCGCCAAGCCGTGATCGACCACGCCGCGCCGGCCGATGCGAACGACTTTCACCGCCTCGACGAACAGCAGCAGGACGGCAAGCGTGACCAGCACGTCGCCGCCCGACATCGCCCAATCGGCGCCGGACTTCATATGCACGGTCGCAAGCGTGCCGGTCCAACTGACGCCCGGCATCAGGAAGGCGACGATGTTGTAGATCGCGAAGGGGACTAGAAGGAGAGGAAAGCCGATGAGGAACATCCCGAACTTTCTCTCGGCAACGGCTTACGCCTCGGTCTTCACCTTCAGCACCTGGCGGCCCTTGTACATGCCGGTCTTCAGGTCGATGTGGTGCGGACGGCGCAATTCGCCGGAATCCTTGTCTTCGACATAGGTCGGCTGCTTGAGCGCGTCGGCCGAACGGCGCATGCCGCGGCGCGACGGCGAGGTTTTTCTTTTCGGCACAGCCATGGGAAGCGAGCTCCTGAAACTCAAGAATATCGGTATGAAGGCGGGCTTATAGAGGAAGCCTCCGGCCAAGGCTAGCCCTCGCGGCCATCTGGGACGGCCCGCCGGACCGGACCCAGAATGGCAAGGAATTCACTTATTTGCCGCGGACGCAGGCCGCAGACGCCGGCGCCCGTGCCGAACGGCCGACATAAAGGCCGGCCAGCCGGCGCAAACCGGGCCCAGGCGCATGGGCATTACGAACCGCCGGATTGGGCAGCACGGCCGCCAACAGCGCCGCCTGGTAGCGGGACACGTCGTGCGCCGGTTTACCAAACGCATAGTGGCTGCCGGCCTCGACGCCGAATTCGCCGTGCGGGCCCCATTCGGCGATATTGAGGTAAATTTCCAGGATCCGCCGCTTCGGCAGCACCAGGTCGATCCAGAGCGAGAGCGGGAATTCCAGTGCCTTGCGCAGCCAGCTGCGGCCCGGCCACAGGAACAGGTTTTTCGCCACCTGCTGGGTGATGGTCGAGCCGCCGCGCACATCCTCAAGGTCGTCGGCATCGGCAAGGGCTTCGCGGATCTCCGCGAAATCGACACCATGGTGGCTGCAAAAGCGGCCGTCCTCGGCGATGATCACTGCCAGCGCCAGTGCCGGGGATATTCGCGACAGCGGCACATAATTGCGCTGCATGCGCGCGCCGGTGAGCTCACGCCAGAGCATCACCGTGGAGACCGGTTTGCCGAAGGCATAAAACGGCACGATCAGATAGGGCAGCACCAGCAGCACCAGCACGGTGAATACGGCCACGCGCAACGGCCGCGGCAGCCGCGACAGCGTCAGGAACTCGAAGACGGCGGAGCGTTTGCCGGGCCGGGCCATGGCGCAAGACTAGCCCATCCCGACCGGCAATTGCCGGGGTGCGGCTTTTTTGCCGGTGCAGGGTCTTTCCGAAAACCGATGCCCGTCCCCGATCGCGTCCGAGACAGGCTTTGCGGGATCACCCGCGATCGCTAACAATGTCGCCATGGCCCAGAACAAACCCTCGTCGTCACTAACGCCGCTTCGGCCCTTGCCGATCCGCATCGCCAAACTGCACGCTCATCTGATGATCTCGGCCGCGTTCGGCGGCATCGTCTTGTGCGTCCTGGTCTTTGCCGACTGGCGGCTGCCGACCAAACTGTTGACCGGTTGGGACGCCGGTGTCGCGCTCTATCTTGTCCTGATGCAATCGCTGATTTGGCGCTGCAGCGTGGACCGCTTGCGCAAGCGCGCCTCGGAGCAGGACGAAGGCGCCTTCGCCATTTTACTGCTGACGATAGCAGCGGCGCTGGCCAGCCTGATCGCCATCGTGTTCGAGCTCGGCGGCTTGAAGCACGCAACCCCATCCGAAGCCGTCTCCGAGGTACTGCTGGCGATGGCGACCATTCTGCTGTCGTGGGCGTTCATCCATACGATCTTTGCGATCCACTATGCGCACGAATATTATGGCGAGCGCCGCGACGGAAAAATCGGCGGGCTCAATTTTCCCGAGGAAAATGCGCCCGACTATTTGGATTTTCTCTATTTCTCGCTGGTCATCGGCCTGACCTCGCAAGTTTCCGACGTTGCCATCACCAGCAAGGTCATTCGCCGCGTGGTGGCGCTGCATGGCGTGCTATCGTTCTTTTTCAACCTGACGATATTGGCGCTGACAGTGAACATGATCTCGAATATTATTTAGCGGGCCGGCGCCGCTTGCAGCGAGGGTCTCAAGGCCATGACCGCGATCGTACAGACGGTGCTGTTCATGATGGCCGTGCTGGCGGCGGTCGCGGTCGCCGCCAAGCGGCTGAACATCGCGCCGTCGATCCTGCTGGTGGTGGCCGGCATCGGCATGGCGCTGATTCCCGGCCTGCCGAAAGTAACACTGGCGCCGGAAGTGGTGCTGCTGGTGATCCTGCCGCCGCTGATCTATTCGGCCGGCGTCGCCATGAGCTGGCGCGAATTCAAATTCAACTTGCGGCCGATCGCACTGCTCGCCTTCGGCTGCGTGTTGTTCACCACTTGCGCGGTCGCGGCGGCGGCGCATTATTTGCTCAAATTCGATTGGGCAGTCGGATTCCTCTTAGGTGCCATCATCGCGCCACCCGACGTGGTGGCGCCGCTCGCGATCGCGCGGCGGCTGGAACTGCCGCGCCGCATTCTGGTGGTGCTCGAAGGCGAAGGCCTCGCCAACGATGCTACCGCGCTTATCCTCTACCGTTTCGCGGTCGCGGCCGTGAGCATTGGGACGTTCTCGCTTGGCGAGGCGTCCGGCACCTTCGCACTGATCGTCGTCGGCGAGATTATCTATGGACTGGGAGTCGGCTGGCTCAGCCTGCGCTTACGCAAATGGTCGCATGAGCCGCGCGTCGAAATCACGCTGTCGCTGATGACGCCCTATCTCGCCTTCTGGGTGCCCGCTCATCTCGGCGGCTCCGGCGTGCTGGCGACCGTCGCCTGCGGGCTCTATGTGAGTTGGAACGGGCCCCTATTGATCCGTTCCGCGACGCGGCTGCAGGGCATCTTCTTCTGGGATCTGATCGTCTATCTGATCGAAGGCATGGTGTTCCTGGTCACCGGCCTGCAAGCGCGCGCGCTGATCGACAATGTGCACGCCTTCTCGATCCGCGAATTGCTGATCGCGACGGCTTGGACCACGCTGATCGCAATCGTCGCGCGCTTCATCTGGGTGTTTCCGGCGACCTATCTCCCGCGCTGGGCGAGCCCGCGCTTGCGCAGGCGCGATCCGTCGCCGCCTTGGCAGGGCCCGTTCCTGATCGCGTTCACCGGCGTGCGCGGCGTGGTGTCGCTCGCCGCCGCGCTGGCCATTCCCTATACGCTCGCCAACGGCCAGCCGTTTCCACACCGCGAATTGATCCTGTTCATCACCTTCGGCGTCATCATCATCACCATCGTCGGGCAAGGCCTGATGCTGCCGGCGGTCGTGCGCTGGCTCGGCCTGACCAAGCTCGGCCAGATCGAGCGCAAGGACGAAATCAAGCGCGAACTGCGCGCGCGCCAGGCCGCTTTGAAACAGGTCGAGAAACGGCTCGAGAAGGCGATCAACGAGCACGACCTGCCGGGCTACGCCATCGACCACTTGCGCACGCGCAACCAAAGCCGCTTGCAGATAATACCCGCGAACCTGACCGAGGACATCGATCACATGCGCCGGACCGCCAAGGTCAAGGCCGAGCTGATCGAAGCGGAACGTGATTTCATCTACGAGCTGCTGCGCGACGGCACGATCACCGACGAAGCGCGCCGGCGCATCGAATACGAACTGGATCTGGAGGAAGCCAGCGTCGCCAACCGCGCGCTGGACGGCGGCGGGTGGATGTAGATTTGTGGCGCGCGCCGCTCAAAGTCCAACCGCTACTTCGCCACCACGAACGTCACATGCACGAAATGCGAGGCGTCGAGTGGCTCCATGCGCGGCGGTTTCGCGCCGGCCGGGGGTGAAGCGGCCGCATAGGTAATCTGCACCGCCGTGTTCGAGAGCCATTCCACTTTGGGCAACGCCGCCCGCTTGGCGGGCGCGGCGCAGGGCGCCGAATAGACCTCATAGGTCTTGGCGGTTGCCGCGAAATTGTCGGGATAGACGGAAAGAAAGATCGAAATACTGTCGACGCAGAATGGCGCCGTGCCGCCGCGCGACAAGGTGACCCGGACGGCCTTGTACCTTCCGTCCGGCGAGGCCACCGCGGCGACGGCCGTGTCGATCTTGTCGATCGCCGCACTGATATAGATCGAGACGGCGGCGACACCGGCCATGACCGCCAGCAAACCGATCACGAACAGCTTTGCTCTCACGCTGTCACCGTCCTTGTCCCGTTGTTATCACTCGCTCGACCGTCGGCCGGAGAATTATCACTGGCTCGCCCGGTTCACCAGCATCAGGCCGGCGGCGACCAGCGCCACCGCCGCGATGAACGCGAGCGTCAACGGTTCGCCCAGCACTAGATGACCGGCGGCGACGCCGAACAGCGGCGCCAGAAAGGTGAAAGCCGAAAGCCGGTTGGCCGAATAACGTTTCACCAGCGCGTACCAGATGACGAAGGTGATGCTGACGACCCAGACGGTTTGATAGGCGAGTGCCCCGAGCGCAAGCGCGGACGGCGCCTGCGGCATGCGCTCGCCGGCGAGCCAAGCCGCCGCCGCCATGACCGGCACCGAGACGACGAGCTGATAGAGCATCATTTTTTCCGCGGAGACGCGGTTGAGCGCGCTCGCCTTGGTCAGCAGCGTGGTCGCCGCCCAGAACAACGCGGCGCCGACCATCATCACGTCGCCGAGCATCTGGCGCGGGTCCAATGCCGGCGTCGGCAGGCCGAATGCCAATGCCATGCCGGCAAAGGACAGGGCAAGACCGAGCCATTGCGCCGGATGGAAACGATCGACCGGCAGCACGATGCGCGTGCCGAGCACGACAAAAAACGGCGAGAGATAGAGGAACAGCGTCCCGCGCGTGGCGGTGGTGTAGACCAGGCCTTGATAGACCAGAATGAATTCGCCGGAGAATAGGACGCCGGAGATGAGACCGGCGGCGAGCGTGCCATCGCGTTTGAAAATCGGAATGCCGCGCAGTTTGCACCAGCCGGCGATGAGCAGCGCGGCGACGATCGAGCGGATCGTGACTTGCGTCAGCGGCGGGATGTCGTGGATGGCGAGCTTGGTGGCAACCTGGTTGAAGCCCCAGGACAGGCACAGCATCACCATGATCGCGGTGGCGATCGCGTCGAGCGGGCGGGTGACGTTGTCGGAGGCGGGTGAGGACACTTCAGGATTCCGGGATCGAATGATGAAGTGTCTTATCGCGCCTCACATCCGCTGTCATGCGCGGGCTTGAGCCGCGCATCCGTGATGAATTTCTTCGAAAGGTCCGGCAATGACGCGCCGAGCTAGGCCGCCTTGCAATGCGCACAAACGCCGGAGATCTCGATCACCGGCGTCTTCGGCGTGAAGCCGGCGGCGCGCGAGGCGGTTCTGATGGTGTCGGCGACCGCCGCACTGGCCGCTTCGCCTACCGTGCCGCATTTTTCGCAGATCAGGAACACCACCGGATCGCCACTGGCGTGATCCTGCACGCAGGCGATGAACGCATTGCGGCTTTCGATGCGGTGGACGAGCCCCTGCTCGCGCAGGAAGTCGAGTGCGCGATAGATGGTGATCGGCGCCGGCCGCGCGCCGCGCGCCGCCAGCCGGTCGATCAGCTCATAGGCACCGAGCGGCTGGTGGCTCGCCAGCAATGCCTCCAGCACGCGGCGGCGGATCGGCGTCAGGCGCTCGTCGCGCGCGGTGCAGATCGCCTCGGCGTGCGCGATCGCGTCGCTGGCGCAGCGCTCGTGATCGTGACCGGGCGCCGGGAACACCGACCGCAATTGCGGCTTTTTGCCCAATGAACCTTTTGTCATGAACTAAGTGTAACGCGATCGTGGCCGAGTCGCCTCTTGATATATATTGCACTGCAACAAAAATAAGGGCAGGTTTCACGCCTCTTTCCGCCCCCGCAAACAGGCCATTTGGCGGCCGCATCGAACGAGGACTGCCATGCTGAAAGGCAAAACCGCGCTGGTCACCGGCTCCACCTCCGGAATCGGCCTCGCCACCGCCCGAGCACTCGCCGCCGACGGCGCCAACATCATGCTCAACGGCTTCGGCGAGGC
The DNA here is from genome assembly GCA_963786025.1 of uncultured Alphaproteobacteria bacterium. Classification (GTDB taxonomy): domain Bacteria; phylum Pseudomonadota; class Alphaproteobacteria; order Rhizobiales; family Xanthobacteraceae; genus Pseudolabrys. The sequence continues at coordinate 89,521 of CAWAXK010000031.1, read as the reverse complement.
AGGCGCCATCGAGAAGGAGCGCGCCGGGCTGGAAAAGGAGTTCGGCATCAAGGCGCTGTATTCGGCCGCCGACATGAGCAAGCCAGCCGAGATCGCCGACATGATCGCGGCGACCGAAAAGAGCTTCGGTTCGCTCGACGTGCTGGTGAACAATGCCGGCATCCAATTCGTGGCGAATATCGAGGATTTCCCGATCGAGAAATGGGACGCCGTCATCGCCATCAACCTGTCGTCGTCGTTCCACACCATCCGCACGGCGGTGCCTGGCATGAAAAAGCGCAAGTGGGGCCGCATCATCAATATCGCCTCGGCGCACGGACTGGTCGCCAGCGAACAGAAGGTCGCCTACGTCTCGGCCAAGCATGGCCTGGTCGGCATGACCAAAGTAGTGGCGCTTGAGACCGCCAATGCCGGCATCACCTGCAACGCCATCTGCCCGGGCTGGGTGCTTACGCCACTGGTGCAGAAGCAGATCGACGACCGGGCCAAGGCCTCCGGAAAATCGGTGCGCGAGGAGGAAATCGCGCTGCTGTCGGAGAAGCAACCGATGCACCAGTTCACCAAGCCGGAAGGCATCGGCGCACTTGCCGTGTTCCTCGCTAGCGACGCGGCGGCGACCATCACCGGCTCGGCCTATTCGATCGACGGCGGCTGGGTCGCACAGTGAATGAGTCATTCGGGGGCGCGAGCCTCCAGCGCGGTTACGCGCATCTTCGACGCGCTATGGCGAGCGAACCCGGAATCCAGAGTTACACAACTGGCGCAAAGAGCTTGGCTCTGGATTCCGGGCCCAGCGTTTCGCGCCGTCCCGGAATGACAAACCCATGATCAAATCCATCGTGCGCGCCATTCGCGGCGATCCGCCGCCGGCTCCCAAATCGAAGCGCATCAATCTCGCGCTGCAAGGCGGCGGCGCCTACGGCGCCTTCAGCTGGGGCGTTATCGATCACCTGCTGGAGGATGGGCGGCTCGAGATCGAAGGCATCACCGGCGCGTCTGCCGGTGCGGTCAACGCCGTGCTGCTGGCCGACGGGCTGGCGCGCGGCGGGCGCGAGGAGGCGCGCAAACGGCTGGCTGACTTCTGGCGCGCCGCCAGCCTGGGCGGCGGTCTACCCGACCTGCAGCGCAAGGCTCTCGACAGTCTGTTCTCATTTCTGCCGCTCGACGATTCACCGATGGGCGCCTGGTTCAAGGCGGTATCGCAATATTTGTCGCCGTACGATTTCAACCCGCTCAACATCAACCCGCTGAAGGAATTGATCGAGCGCTTCGTCGATTTCGACGCCATCAGGAAAGCCCAGATCCCGCAACTGTTCGTCAGCGCCACCAACGTGCATACCGGACGGCTGCGCATCTTCCCGCATGACAAAATCACCGCCGACGTCATCCTGGCGTCCGCCTGCCTGCCGCTCTTGTTCCGGGCGGTCGAGATTGACGGCGTGCCCTATTGGGACGGCGGCTTTCTTGGCAATCCATCGATTTTCCCGCTGTTCAGCACGACCCAGACCGAGGACGTGCTGCTCATTCAAATCAACCCGGTGGTGCGCCACGGAACGCCGACCTCCAGCCGCGATATCGTGAACCGGTTGAACGAGATCACGTTCAACTCGCCGCTCATGGGCGAACTGCGCGCCATCGAATTCGTGGCGCGCTTGATCGATCAGGGCCGTCTCGAGCGCGGGCTGGGGCCCGGCAAATATCGCCGCATCAATATGCACCGCATCGCGCTCGACCCTTCCGCCAAGCAGCTCAACGTGAAAAGCCGCCTCAACACCGACTACGACTTCTTCGACATGCTGCACAAAAACGGCCTGCGCGCGGCGCGGCGCTTCCTGGACGCGCATTTCGACGACATCGGCGAGCGCGGCACCGTCGATTTGCAGGCCGAGGTCAAAGCCGAGTGGGCGTGATCGCGCATGATCCCGAAAAGTGGGAACCGGTTTTCGGATAAGATCATGCGCAAAATGTAATAAGATATCCGGCATGAACGCCGCGCCCACGCCCCTGCTCACCGCCGAGATCGGCGAAACGCTGCTCGATATCTGCGTTGCGGATATCACCACGCTCGACGTGGCGGCCATCGTCAATGCGGCCAACCGCTCGCTGCTGGGCGGCGGCGGCGTGGATGGCGCCATCCATCGCGCCGCCGGTCCGGAACTGCTCGCCGAATGCGAAACGCTGGGCGGCTGCGAGACCGGATCGGCCAAGATCACGCGCGGCTACCGGCTCAAGGCCAAGCACGTCATCCATGCGGTCGGCCCGGTGTGGCACGGCGGCGGATCGAACGAAGAGGCGCTGCTCGGCAGCTGCTATCGCACGGCTCTCGACCTCGCCGCCGCGCATAGGCTCGTTTCGATCGCCTACCCGGCGATCTCCACCGGCATCTATCGGTTTCCCGCCGATCTTGCCGCGCGTATCGCGGTCGGTACCGTGGCGTCGGAAGTAGCCAGCGCGCCGCGCGGCATGACGCGCGTGGTGTTCTGCTGCTTTTCGCCCGACAGCGCGGAGCATCACAAGGCGGCGTTCGCGGAACTGGGGCTAGCCTAAACCTTCGGCTCCACATCCAGCCGCACGATCCAGTTCTCCAGCCCCGGCTTCGCCGCCGGATAAAGGTTCAGAACCTCGGGATCGTGGCCGGGAACGATGTGATGGCGCGATGAGGCGAGCTTCTTGATCGTCTTGTAGCCCTCGAGCGTGTCACCAACGCTGTAAGTGATGGGGAACACGCGGCCTTCGTCGATGTGCGAGTAGAGATGGATGCAGTCGGAGGCGACCACCACAATGCCGCGCCTGGTTTTCACCCGCACGCATTGCAGGCCCTTCGAGTGGCCGCCGATCTTATGTAGCGTGATGCCGGGCGCCAGTTCCTCGACGCCGTCGTGGAAATCGACGCGGTCGGTGTAGATCTTGCCGATCATGGCGTGCACGTCGCGTTCGCTGAACGGAATGCGCAGCGTGCGATGGCACATGCAGCGGCCGGTGGCGTAGGCCATTTCGCCGTCCTGGATGTGATAGCGCGCGTTGGGGAACAGGTCGTAATTGCCGGCGTGGTCCCAATGCATATGCGTCGCGATGACATGGTCGACGTGGTCCGGCTCGATGCCGAGCGCCTTGAGGCCTTGGCCGACCGGCATGATGATCTTGCGCCCGCGCTCCTTGGCAGCGGCCTCGTCGAAACCGGTATCGCAAATGAAAATGCCGTGCGGGCCCTTGATCGCCCAGACGTAATACGCGATCGAGGTCATCTCGTCATGCGGGTCGCCGAAGATGTAGTTCTCGCTGCGCATGCGCGCGTGGCTGGCATAGCGGACGGCGTAAACCTCATGGACGTCGTCGCTCATGATTTTTTCTCCGCTCCGATCGTGACGCCGGCCCGGCGTTCGATCATTTTCACGATCGCCGTGAAATCGCTGTCGCCGCCGAATTCGGAATTCGTCATCTCCCATTGTTCGAGAACGGCGCGCATCACCGCACTCGGGACGTCCAGCTCTCGCGCCTCCTCGGCGCACAACCGCACATCCTTGAGCATCAGCGCGGTACCGAAGCCGTAGTTGAAAGTGCGCGGCAGGATCGTCTGCGGGAATTTGCCCTCCGAGGCCGTGTTGCGGCCGGAGCCGGCATTGATCACGTCGATCATCACCTTGGGGTCGAGCCCGGCTTTGACGCCCATTGCCACCGCTTCCGAAGTCGCCGCCATGGCGGTGGCGGAGAGGAAATTATTGGCGAGCTTCATGGTCTGCGCCATGCCGGGCTTGTGCCCGATCACGAACACCTTGCCGAATACCGAGAGCGCGTCCTTCACCACGTCGATGTCGGCTTGCGGCCCCGAGACCATGACCGCGAGCGTGCCCCTGGTAGCGCCGCCGACGCCGCCGCTCACCGGCGAGTCGATCTGCACGATTTTCTTCTTGGCAAATTCCGCACAAATCTCCGCCGCCACGCGCGATCCGGTGGTGGAGAGATCGACGAAACGCTTCACCCGCTTGCCGTGGATGACCCCGCCGTCTTCGAGCGCGACCTTTTTAGAGATCTGCAGCGACGGCAGGCTCGCCATCACGGTCTCCACCCGGTCGGCAACATCGGCCGGCGACGACGCGAGCTGCGCGCCTAGCGCCACCAGCGGCGCTACCGCGTCATTGCGCGTGTCGTAGACGACGAGCTTGTGCCCGGCCTCGATCAGTCGGCGCGCCATCGGCCCGCCCATGTTGCCCAGTCCGATAAAACCGATGTCCATGGCGTTTCCCGTCCCTTGAAGTTTTTTCGCCGGCGACTTTGCCCGACCATCACGGCGGCGTCACGCGGCCTCGGCGCCGGGCACGCATGCGCCAAAAGACTTATTTAACTTATTATAAGCAGGCTTATTATAAGCCCAGCTGGAGATGGTAGAGTCATGCCGACGCAACCGGTCAAGCGAGAAATCGCCTTTATAATCATGGATGTAGCTAGGATGCTGAAAACCTATGCCGACCAGCGGGCACGCCAGTTCGGCATCTCGCGCGCGCAATGGGCGGTGTTGGTCCGCATCGAGCGCTGCGAAGGCCTCAAGCAGACCGAACTCGCCGATGCGCTCGACCTGCAGCCGATCTCGCTCACCCGCCTGCTCGATCGCCTGGCCGACAACGGCCTGATCGAGCGCCGCGCCGATCCGAACGACCGCCGCGCCAACCGGTTGTACCTGAAGCCGGCCGCCAAGCCCCTGCTCGGCCGGTTGTCGGAACTCGGCGCCGACATGATGGAGACCGTGCTCGAAGGCCTCGACGCCAAATCGGTCGACAGCATGCTCGGCGAACTCGGCATGCTGAAGGACAACCTGCGCCGCGCGATTGGCGCCAACGCGCACCCGCAAGAAGCCGTCAACGGTTGATTTGTCATGAGTGAGAAACCCCTCAAGATCGTTCCCGCTCCGGAAGCCAAGACGGCGCCGGCCGCGGATACACCGGCGGCCGAAAAGTCCGGAATGTTCGCGCGTCTCGGGCGCAAGCGGCTGCGCATGATTCTGCTGGTCGGTCTGCCGGCGATCGCCGCGCTACTCGGGCTTGCGCTTTATCTTTCCGGCGGCCGCTACATCTCCACCGACAACGCTTACGTCGGCGCGCAGAAAGTGCTGATCACGCCGGACATCTCCGACAAGATTATCCACGTTGCCGTTATCGAAGGCAAGCACGTAAAGCCCGGTGACGAGCTGTTCACCCTCGATCCCATGCCCTTCCGTCTCGCGCTCGATACCGCGCAGGCCAAGCTCGCGGCCGCGCGCAGCGACTACGACAAGCTGACCACGACGCTCAAATCGCTCACCACGCTGGTCGATCTGGCGCAGAAGAACGTCGAGTTCAAGCGGCATGACGTCGACCGCAAGCTCTCTCTGGTGAAATCGCAGGCCGGCTCGCAGGCCGATGTCGATACCGCCGGCGCCGCGCTGGTGACGGCGCAATTGCAAGCGCAGTTCGCCACCCAGCAGCGCGACACCACGCTCAGCCAGTTGCTCGGCAATGCCGACCTGCCGCTGGCGCAATTTCCGGAATATGCCCAGGCCAAGGCGGCGCTCGACAACGCGCAGCGCGATTTTGGCCACACGATCGTACGCGCGCCGATCTCCGGCACCGCGACGCAGGTCGACAACATCCAGGTCGGCCGTTTCGTCACCGCCGGCACGCCGATCCTCAGCGTGATCGACGACCAGGCGCCCTGGGTCGACGCCAATCCGAAGGAAACCGACATCACCTATTTGCGCGTCGGCCAGAAGGCGACCCTCGACGTCGACAGCTTCCCCGACCACACCTTCAAGGGCACGGTGGTGGCGGTGAGTCCCGGCACCGGCGCGCAATTCTCGATCCTGCCACCGCAGAACGCCACCGGAAACTGGGTCAAGGTGGTGCAGCGCGTTCCCGTGCGCATCTACTTCGACAAGGACGAAGATACCCACCTGCTGCGCTCCGGCATGAGCGTCGTGGTCGACATCGACACCGGTCACAGCCGGCTGTCGTTCCTATCGGCGCCTGCGAAAGCGCCAGCAAAATGACCGCGGCGCATTTCGCGTCGATGTCGCCGAAGGCCCGGCGCATGCTGATCACGGTGTGCGCGATGACCGCCACCATCATGCAGGCGCTCGATACCACCATCGCCAACGTCGCGCTGCCTTATATGCAGGGCTCGCTCTCCGCCTCGCTCGACCAGATCAACTGGGTGCTCACCTCCTATATCGTGGCCGCCGCTATTATGACCGCGCCGATCGGCTGGATTGCCGACCGCTTCGGCCGCAAAAAGCTGTTCATTACCTGCGTCGTCGGCTTCACCGTCGCCTCCTTCCTGTGCGCGCTGGCGCAGAACATCGAGCAGATGGTGCTGTTCCGCCTGTTGCAGGGCATGGCGGGCGCGGGTCTGGTGCCGCTGTCGCAGTCGGTGCTGCTCGACGCCTATTCGCTCGAGGAACGCGGCTCAGCGATGGCGATCTGGGGCGTCGGCGTCATGCTCGGCCCGATCATGGGGCCGACGCTGGGCGCCTGGCTGACGGATAACTACTCGTGGCACTGGGTGTTCTTGATCAACCTGCCGATCGGCGTCCTCACCGTCATTGGCATGATGCTGTTCATGGACGAGACCAAGCGCCACGAGCATTTACGCTTCGACTGGTTCGGCTTCCTCGCGCTCGCGGTCGGCATCGGCTCGCTGCAATTGCTGCTCGACCGCGGCGAGCAGGTCGGCTGGTTCGGCGCCAGCGAGATCTGGGGCGAGATGATCGTTTCGATCGTCGGCTTCTATTACTTCTTCGCCCATTCGCTGACGACGCCGGAGCCGTTCGTGCGCTTCGAGCTGTTCAAGGACCGCAATTTCGTCAGCGGCGTGGTGTTCATGGTGGTGATCGGCGTGGTGTTGTTCGGCACCATGGCGCTGGTGACGCCGTTCATGCAGAACCTGCTCGGCTTTCCGATCCAGACCGCCGGGTTCCTGCTCGGCTCGCGCGGCGTCGGCACGTTGCTGACCATGCTGGCGGCGCCGCGGCTGATGCAACTGCTGGAGACGCGCTATCTCATCCTGCTCGGCCTGCTGCTCACCGGCGGCACGCTTTACTACATGACCGGATTTTCGCTCGACGTGACGCAAAAGACGATCGTGGTCACCAGCATCATCCAGGGCATCGGCCTCGGCCTGTTGTTCGTACCGATCACCACCGCCGCGTTCCTGACGCTGCCCGGAAATCTGCGCAACAGCGGCACCTCAATCCTGACGCTGGTGCGCAATATCGGCTCGTCGGTCGGCATTTCCATGGTGATCGCCAACCTGACCGACAAGACGACAGAGATGCACGCGCGCATCGCCGAATTGGTGACGCCGTTCAACGATGCGCTGCAAATGCCGGACGTGACGGCGCACCTGGACGTGCACAGCCAGACCGGCCTGGCGCTGCTCGACGAGATCGTCACCCAGCAGGCGGCGATGATCGCCTATCTCAACGATTTCAAGCTGCTGATGATATTGACGCTGGCGACGATCCCGCTGGTGCTGATCATCCGCGCGGCTGGGCCGCCGGCGGGAGCAAAGCCGGCAGAAGCGGTGATCGACTAGGCAAACGCTTCGGCTTGGCGCCGTTAAATTCAACGGTTTGTGAACTCTTTGCGTATGGCCTCGCTGTGCTCGCCGAGCGCGGGCACCGCGCCGTAGTTGCGCGGCACGCCGTCATGGATGGCGGCCGGTGCGGGCATGCTGACGGGCCCGGTCGGGCTGCCGACGCTGACGCGGCGCAGATGCGGGTGCTTGGCCAGCAAATCGCAATCATTGATGACGCCGAAAGCGATGTCGTATCGCGCAAGTTGCTCCACCAGCGGCGCGAGATCGATCGCCGCGAAGGCCCTGGCGACGCGGCCGTCGGTCTCGCCGCGGCGCTTCATCCGTTCCACATTGGTGGCGAAGTTCGGATCCGCGGCAAGCGCCTTGTCGCCCATGACATGCTCGGCAAGCACGCGCCATTCGCGGTCGTTCTGAATCGAGATCAGCACGTCGCCGCCATCCCGGGTCTTGAACGCGCCGTAGGGCGAGATCGACGTGTGCGCGAGACCGATGCGCTTCGGCGTATCGCCGCCCTCGTGCTGCAACAGCGGTACGGCCATCCAATCGGCCATGGCATCGAACATCGAGATCATGATGGCGGCGCCTTCGCCGGTGCGGGCGCGCTTGAGCAGCGCCTCCAGGATTGCCTCATAGGCGTTCATGCCGGCGCCAATATCGCAAACGGAGACGCCGGCACGCGCCGGCGCTTCGGGACCGCCGGTGATCGAAGCAAGCCCCGATTCCGCCTGGATCAACATGTCATAGGCCTTGCGCTCGGCATAAGGCCCGCTCTCGCCGTAGCCGGAGATCGAGCAGCAGATCAGCCGCGGATAATCCGTGCGCAAACGTGGGATGGCGAAGCCAAGCTTGGCGATAGCGCCGGGCTTGAGGTTCTGCACGAACACGTCGGCCTTGGCGAGCATCGCCTCCAACAGCGCCTTGTCCTCCGCCTTGCCGAGATCGAGCACGACCGACTGCTTGCCGCGGTTGAGCCAGACGAAATAGGCGCTCTCGCCATGCACCAGCGCGTCATAGCGGCGGGCGAAGTCGCCTTCCGGCCGTTCGACCTTGATCACGCGCGCGCCGGCATCGGCCAGCTTGCACGTACATGTCGGCGCCGCCACGGCTTGTTCGACGGAGACGACCAGGAGACCTTCGAGCGGCAATGACATTTCAATAGGACCGCGGCAGGCCGAGGACGTGTTCGGCCAAATAGGACAGGATCATGTTGGTGGAAATCGGCGCCACCTGGTAGAGCCGCGTTTCGCGGAATTTGCGCTCGACGTCGTATTCCTCGGCGAAGCCGAAGCCGCCGTGCGTCTGCACGCACATGTCGGCGGCAAACCACGAGGCATCGGCGGCCAAGAGCTTCGCCATATTGGCTTCCGGCCCGACATCGTCACCCGCCTCGTACTTGCGCGCGGCCTCATGCACCATCAATTCCGCGGCGCGCATCTGCGCATAGGCGCGCGCGATCGGAAACTGCACGCCCTGGTTCTGCCCAATCGGGCGGTCGAACAGGACGCGCGCATGCGCGTAATTGGTCGCTTTGTCGATGAACCATTTGGCGTCGCCGATGCACTCCGCCGCGATCAAAATTCGTTCGGCATTCATGCCGGAAAGAATATAGCGGAAGCCCTGGCCTTCCTCGCCGATCATGTTTTCCGCCGGCACGCGCAGGTCATCGAAAAACACCTGCGTGGTCGCGTGGTTCATCATGGTGCGGATCGGATTGATGGTGATGCTGGTCGATTGCGCCAGGTGCATGTCGACCAGGAACACCGACAGACCGTCGGTGCGCTGCTTGACCTGATCGCGCGGCGTGGTGCGCGCCAGGAGCAGCATCAGGTCGGAATGCTCGGCGCGCGAGGTCCATATCTTCTGGCCGTTGATGACGTAGTGGTCATTGCCTTCGCGCCGCGCCGTGGTGCGCAGCGACAGCGTGTCGGTGCCCGAGGTCGGCTCGGTGACGCCGAAGGCTTGCAGACGCAATTCGCCGCTGGCGATCTTGGGCAGATAGATTTTCTTCTGCTCGGCGTTGCCGTGCCGCAGGATCGTCCCCATGGTGTACATCTGCGCGTGGCAGGCCGCGCCGTTGCCGCCGGAAGCGTGCACCTCTTCCAGGATCGCGGCGGCCGCGCTGATACCGAGCCCGCTGCCGCCGAATTCCTCCGGGATCAACGCGGCGAGATAGCCGGCTTCGGTCAACGCATTGACGAAATCGGTCGGATAGGCGCGCTCGCGGTCGAGCGCACGCCAGTATTCGCCTGGGAACTTGGCGCATAACGCGCGCACCGACTCGCGGATATCGGCGAACTGATCTTGATCGGCACTGCGTTTGCTCATGCGTCTTTCACTTCATCTTCACTTCGGCGTAGCCGTGGTCGATCGCGATCACGTCGCGCTCCTTGACCCGCACGCGGAAGCTTATCACGCCGCCGTCGCACCAGAACTCGGTTCGAATGGTCTCGCCCGGGAACACCGGCGCCGAGAACCGCCCGGCCATCGCCGTCAGCCCGGCCGGATCATAGCCGCATACCGCTTTAAGCAACGCGTGGCCGGCGACCCCGAAGGTCGCCAGCCCATGCAGAACCGGGCGCGGAAAACCGGCGGCCTTGGCAAATTCGGGATCGACATGCAGCGCGTTGGTATCGCCCGACAGGCGGTAGATCAGCGCCATTTCCGGCCGGGTCGGAAAGTCGCAAACGCCATCGGGCGCGCGCGCCGGTAGCGTATGTGGCGGCGGCGTTTCGCGTTTGGCGCCGCCGAAGCCGCCGTCGCCACGGCAGAACGTGGTCTGCTGCAGGGTTGCGAGCAGGCGGCCGCTCGCCTTGTCGCTGATCTGGCGTTCGGAATAGATCAGCGCACCCTTGCCGGCGCCCTTGTCGACCACGTCGAGGATGCGGGTGCGCCCGATCACCGTGCCCTGCGGCGCGACCGGCGCATGCAGTTTGAGGCCCTGCTCGCCGTGCACCACCTTCTCCCAGGTGACGCCGATCTCCGGCAGCCGCAGCCAATAGGCGGCGTAGCCCTGCATCACGGCGAAGGTCGGCAGCACCTTTAGATTTTTTTCGTAAACGAAAGCGAGTTCGTCGGCGTTGAGCGGGTCCTGGCCGAAACCGAGGCCGAGCGCATAGAGCATGCAATCCTTCGGGCCGTACGCGTGCTCGACATCGGGGATTTTCAGCGCCAGCAGTTTTTCGGCATTGAGGGGCATTAGCGAAACTCTGTGCTGTCATGCCCGCGTAGGCGGGCATCCAGTAAACACTGTGCTGGCGGTAATTCCGAGACGCCGGGGATACTGGGTCCCCGCCTTCGCGGGGACGACAATTAGCGGCCCCACACCTCCTCCGCAATCTCCACAATCATTCGCAGCTTTGCCCATTGCTCGTCCTCGGCCAAGGTATTGCCCTCCTCGGTCGAGGCAAAGCCGCATTGCGGCGATAGGCAAAGCTGGTCGAGTGAAATATATTTCGTCGCTTCGTCGATGCGGCGCTTGAGGTCGTCTTTTTGTTCGAGACGGCCGGTCTTGGTGGTGACGAGGCCGAGCACGACTTGCCGGTCCTTGGGCACCAGACGCAACGGCTCGAAGCCGCCGGCGCGCGCGCTGTCGTATTCCATGAAATAGCCGTGCACCTTGATGCGATTGAACAGAATCTCCTGCTCGGCCTCGTAGCCGCCCGCGCCCATAAAGGTCGATTTGTAGTTGCCGCGGCACAGATGCATGGTGATGGTCATGTCGGACGGGATATCCGACATCGCAGTGTTGATGAGATCGCCGTAGAGCTCGCCGAGCCTGTCCGGATCGTCGCCGCGATCCTTCATCTGCTGGCGGTATTTCGGATCGCACAGCATGGCGATGAACACTTCGTCGAGCTGCAGGTAGCGGCACCCGGCGTCGGCGAAGGCGCGCACGGCTTTGCGGTAGGCTTGGCCGAGATCGTGGAACATCGCGTCAAGCTTGGGGTAGATTTTTTGATCGATCGGCAGGCGCATCGGCCGGCCATAGAGCGCCGACGGCGCGGGGATGGTGATCTTCGGCGTGCGCTTGGTGTGGGCGGCGACGAATTTGAAGTGATCGAGCATCGGATGATTGGAAAAACCGATCTTGCCGGTGACCTTGACGCCCTCGTTGCGCGTCGTCACGGCGGCGAAGGCGACGCCAGAATCCATCACGTGCCTCTCGACGCCGTCGAGGCCCCAGAGGAAATCGAGATGCCACCAGGAACGGCGGAATTCGCCGTCGGTGATCGATTGCAGGCCGACCTCTTCTTGCTTCTGGATGACGCGCTCGATCTCGCGGTCCTCGATCGCCTTGAGCGCGCTCGCGTCGATATCTCCCTTGGCATGCTGATCGCGCGCTTTTTTCAGCGCGGCCGGACGCAGCAGGCTGCCGACATGATCGGCGCGGAAGGGCGGCTTGGTTCGCTGGCTCATTATTCTCGATCCTTTATATCCGCTCGTCCCCGCGAAAGCGGGACCCAGTGCTTACTTTCTGGATTCCCGCTTACGCGGGAATGAGCGAAGTTCGTTGCTAACCCCACACCTCTTCCGCGATTTCCACGATCATCTTGAGCTTTGCCCATTGCTCGTCCTTGGCCAGGATATTGCCTTCTTCGGTGGAGGCGAAGCCGCATTGCGGCGAAAGGCAAAGCTGGTCGAGCGGAATGAACTTCGCCGCCTGCTCGATGCGGCGCTTGATGTCATCCTTCGATTCCAGCCGGCCCGATTTCGACGTGATCAGGCCGAGCACCACGGTCTTGCCCTTCGGCACGAAGCGCAGCGGCTCGAAACCGCCGGCGCGGTCGCTGTCGTATTCCATGAAATAGCCGTGCACATTGATCGTGTTGAACAAGACCTCCGCCACCGGCTCGTAGCCGCCCGAGGCCACAAAGGTGGACTGGAAATTGCCACGGCACAGATGCATGGCGATGGTCATGTCCGGCGGGATGTCCGAAATCGCGGCATTGATCAGCCGCGCATAGGCCGCCGGCAACTGGTCAGGATCCTCGCCGCGCTCGCTCACTTGCGCCCGCAGCTTTGCATCGCAAAGATAAGCCAGATTGACTTCGTCGAGTTGCAGATAGCGGCAGCCTTGGTCGGCGAAGGCGCGCACGGCTTTGCGATAGGTCTGCCCGAGGTCGCGATAGAAATCTTCCATATCCGGATAGATCGCGCCGGGAATGGCATCGCGGCCGTAGCGGAAGTGCAAGCTGGACGGCGACGGAATCGTCATCTTCGGCGTGACGCGCGTGTGGTCTTTCACGAACTTGAAATGCTCGAGCATGGGATGGCCCGAGAATGTTCCGAGCTTGCCGGTGACGCGCAGCATCATCGGCTTTGGGTTTGGGCCTTGGAACTTGATCTTGCGCTCGCCGAGATAGGCCTCGACGCCGTCGAGTGCCCCGAGGAAATCGTAGTTCCAGAAAGCGCGACGAAACTCGCCATCGGTGACGGCCTTGAGACCGATGTCTTCCTGGCGGCGGATAATCTTTTCGATTTCCCGATCTTCGACGGCCTTGAGCTGCCCGGCTGTGATTTCGCCGCGTTCGCGCTGCGCGCGCGCTTGCTTAAGCGGCGCCGTGCGCAACAGGCTGCCGACGTGGTCGGCGCGGAAGGGGGGCGTGGTACGTTGCATTCTCGACTTGTCCCGGATGCGGTGCAGCGCCATAAGCGCGTTTACGCGCGTCTTCGACGCGCTACGGCGGTGCACCGCTGATCCGGGACCGCCACACATTGTAACGGTCCCGGGTCTGCAGCGCACCACCAACGTGCTGCGCTGCGCCCGGGACACGCCGCGTCACTTCCCCCACACTTCTTCCGCCAATTCGATGATCATGCGCAACTTCGCCCACTGCTCGTCCTCGGCCAGCACATTGCCTTCCTCGGTCGAGGCAAAGCCGCATTGCGGCGACAGGCAAAGCTGATCGAGCGCGACATATTTGGTGGCCTCCTCGATGCGGCGCTTGATCTCGTCGCGCGGCTCGAGCCGGCCGCTTTTCGTAGTGACCAGGCCGAGCACGAGCTGCTTGTTGCCCTTGGGGAAATGGCGCAAGGGCTCGAAGCCGCCGGCGCGCTCGCTGTCGTATTCCAGAAAATAACCGTCGAAATTGGTGTTGCCGAGCAAATGCTCGGCCACGAATTCATAGCCGCCCTGCGCGATCCAGGTGGAGCGGAAATTGCCGCGGCAGGAATGCATGGTGATCGCCATGTCGGCCGGTTTGCCTTCCAGCGCGGCATTGGTGACGCGTGCATAGATCGCCGGCAGCGCATCGGGATCGTCGCCGCGCGCTTTCGAGCCCTCGCGTTCCTTGGGATCGCAGATCATCGCCCAGGCGGTATCGTCGAGCTGCAAATAACGGCAGCCGGCATCGTAAAAAGCGCGGATCGCCTTGCGCCAGGTGGCGGCGACGTCGGCGAAGAAGGCGTCGTAATCGGGATAGGCCTCCTTGCTCACCATCGCCCGGCCTTGGCGGAAGTGGAACGTGCTCGGCGCCGGAATGGTCATCTTCGGCGTGACGTTACAATGCGCTTTCAAGAACTTGAAATGTTCGATCATCGGATGGCCGGTGAAGTCGATCTTGCCGGTGATCTTGAGCGCCTCGGCTTTGGTCTCGACGCCGTGGAATTTGATCGGCGGCGCGCTGATCCTCTCGACGCCTCGCAAACCCCAGAAAAAATCGAAATGCCACCAGGAGCGGCGGAATTCGCCGTCGGTCGCGAGCTTCAAGCCCACCTCGGCCTGTTTCTTGATGATCTTCTCGATCTCGCGGTCTTCGACGTCTTTCAGCGCGGCAGCGGAAATCTCGCCTTTGGCGAATTTCGCGCGTGCCTCTTTCAACGGCGCGGGGCGCAGCAGGCTGCCGACCATGTCGGCGCGGAAAGGCGGCGTGGTGCGTTGGGTCATGGCTGCTTCGCTCCCTCAATCTCTACCGTCATGCCCGCGCAAGCGGGCATCCAGTAAATACAGTTCCTGCGATTGATACGAGACGCCGAGGTTACTGGGTCCCCGCCTTCGCGGGGACGACGGTTAAAAACTACTTCCCCCAAATTTCCTCGGCCAGTTCCACAATCATCTTCAGCTTCGCCCATTGCTCGTCTTCGGCCAGCACATTGCCCTCCTCGGTTGAGGCAAATCCGCATTGCGGTGACAGGCAGAGCTGATCGAGCGCGACAAATTTGGTCGCCTCCTCGATGCGCCGCTTGATGTCCTCGCGCGGTTCCAGCCGTCCCTGCTTTGACGTGACCAGGCCGAGCACGACGATCTTGTTGCCTTTCGGCAGGAAACGCAGCGGCTCGAAGCCGCCGGCGCGGTCGGTGTCATATTCGAGGAAGTAGCCGTCGTAGTTACACTTGGCGAGCAGGGTCTCGGCGACCGGCTCATAGCCGCCGGAGGAAATGAAGGTGGAGCGGAAATTACCGCGGCAGACATGGGTGGTGATGGTCATGTCGGCGGGCTTGGCTTCGAGCGCCTTGTTGATGCAGCGCGCATAGGTTTCCTGCAGGTGATCGACGTCGAGGCCGCGGTCGCGCGCCTTCTGCAATTCCACCTGCGAGCAGAGATAGGCCCAGGAGCAGTCGTCGAACTGCAGATAGCGGCAGCCGGCGGCGTAGAAGGCCCTGATCGCGTTCTGATAGGCCATGGCGAGATCGTCGAAGATGGCGTCGCGATCGGAATAGACCGACTTCGCCACCGCGCCGGGCTCAAGCCGGAAATGCATTTGGCTCGGCGCCGGGATGCACATCTTCGGCGTCACCTTGGTATGCGCCTTGAGGAACTTGAAATGCTCGATCATCGGGTGGTTGGAGAAGCCGATCTTGCCGCTGACCTTGATGCTCTGCATCTTGGTCTGCACGCCCTGGAACTGGATGCCGTGGTCGAGCTCGTAGAGCTCGACGCCGTCGAGCATGCTGAAGAAATCGAAATGCCACCAGGCGCGGCGGAATTCGCCGTCAGTGACGAGCTTGAGCCCGATCTCTTCCTGCTTCTTGATAATCTTCTCGATCTCGCGATCCTCGACCTCTTTCAATTGAGCCGCGGTGATCGCGCCTTTTTCGCGTTGCGCGCGCGCTTGCTTGACCGGCGCGGTGCGCAGCAGGCTGCCGACCATGTCGGCGCGGAAGGGCGGCTTGGTGCGTTGCATGATGGTTTCCTCCGAGGGTAGCACCCGCAGGCGCCGGCTGGGCCGCGGGTCGTTTTCTTCGCGCATGATCTTACCCGAAAACCGGTAGCCGCTTTTCGGGATCGTGCGCTAGTTGGGATTCGGCTGTGCCATAGCATGCCCGGCGGCAAGCCGTCTTGCTGTCGCGCAAGCATAGCGCGCCGTCTCGACCGCGCCGCCGAATGAAAAATAATGCGGCGCGGCGTCGCCCAGATCGCCGGCCAGGCTCAGCGTTTCGACGATGCTGTCCGGCCCGACATTGCCGATGAGGCCGGAGGCCGCGCCGGACATCAGGCCGCGTAGCGAGGCGTTGACGCCGCAGCGCCGGGCGTAGCGCAACAGCGCGGGCATGCTGGTCGGCCCGGCCATGCCGACCTTGACCGGCCGGGTGATGCCGCAGGCGCGCAGCTTTCTGAGCCAGGCCAGGATGCGCTCCGGCGAAAACGAGAATTGGCTGACGATATGGACGCCAATGCCGTGAGCGGCGGCGGCGGCGATCTTCTCGTCGAGCGCGGCTTCGAGCCGGCCGGCCGGAATGCGGCTATGGCCCTCCGGATAGGCGCCGATGCCGATCTCCGCGATGCCGGCCTCGCGCAAGCGGCCCTTCTGGATCACCGCCAGAGCGTCGGGAAACGGCCCCACGGCGTCAACGTCGCCGCCGATCACCAGCAGCCGGCGCACATCGGCCTCGCCGCGCAGGCCGGCGAGCAAATTCTGCAAATCGGCGGCATTCCGTAGGCGCCGCGCGGCGATATGGATGACGGGCTCCAAACCGGCCTTGCGCAGCAAGGCCGCCGCGGCGATCAGCTCCTGCGGCGTTATTGTCGGCACCGCCGAGAAATAAACCGGAGTTCCCGCCGGCAGCAGTTCGGCCATTGCGGCGATCTCGGCGGCATTCGGCCGCGTCACCTCGAGCGAAAACTTGCGCGCGAAATTGTCCGGCATCATTCGCCTTTTTGTTTGCGCATGATCTTGTCCGAAAACCGGTTCCCACTTTTCCGGATCATGCGCTACTCGCGCCGGTGAGAAATCACGAAGGATTCGTCGTAGAACCACAGGCCGCCCTGCTGTTGCAGCACGTCGCGGGTCGCCTCGATGTAGCGGCGGTCGCTGTTGACGTCGGACAGGCGGTCGTCCTCGATCTGCGCCACGTAAATAGCCGCGTTCCAGGCGGCGAGCAGCGTCGAGGTGCCGATCGAGGATGAAATCTCCGACGGCAGCGTATGCATCTCGTAGCGGAACAGGGAGCGCTGGTCGGAATAGGCGTTGAAATTGAGATCGCGGCCGGCGTTGCCCAGTTCGTGCTTCACTTCCTTGAGCAAATCGTGGCGGCTATGAGTGAACGGATTGTCGGTCGGCCAGACCTTGTGAATGATCTTCATGCCGGGATCGCGCCCGTAGGAGTGGATGGCGATCATGCGGCCGCCGGGCCCCAGCGCTCGAGCCAGCGGCGCCAGCACGCGCCTGGCCTTGAACTCGAGCGAGGCGCGCGCGCGATAGGGCTGCGAGGCAATCACCAGATCGTAGTCGGCGACGGTGCCGCCCGGCTTGGGGACGATCTGATCGAGCAGGAATTTGTGATCGTTGCGGTAGATCACCAAAATGACCGGGCGCTCATAAACCGGGTTGCCACTCTTCGGCGAAACCCGCGCCTTCCAGTTTTCGGCGAGGAACGGCTCGAGCGCGGTGATCTGCTGCTCGAAGCTGTGGGCGGTGCTGCCGTCCATCGCCATTTCCTTCCACACCAGGCTGGTGGCGGCGGAAAGCGACTTCACCGCCAGCCAGGGCGCTTCGGCATAAGCGAGGTTCGTCAACACCAATACGGTGGACGGATGCTCGACGAAACGGTCGGCCATCTTGTGCAGCGTGAGGCGGATATCTTCGAGGCTGATCTCCTTGCCGACGATATAGAACGGCATGGTGGGAAATCGGTCGTGCATATTGCGCATGACGCGCGCCAGCACGGTGCCGTCGCCGAGGCCGGCGTCGAACACGCGCACCGCCGGCGGACGCGGATGGATATTGCCGAGTTCCATGCCGACGCGATTGGCGATTTCCCATTTCTCGCTGCAGGTATTCACGAACAGCAGATATTTCTGCCGGTTGTCGAAGAAGCGGAAATTGCGCTGCGGGTCGTCGCTCGCCTGGCCGGAGGCGACCGGCGGCGCCAGCGGCTTGACCAGCGGCAAGGCCGCCGGCGGGGCTGAGTCGAACAGCACCCGGCGGCGCGCCGGCGCGGCATCGGCGTTGCGCGCCATGAAGCTGCGGATGCGCTCGAGCGTATCGGTGGTGATGCGGCCGCCATTGCGCAGACGGTTGGCGAGTTTGCCGTCATTGACCGCGCGGCGGCCGAAAGTGGATTCGGCCAAGCCGCGCTCGCGGCAGAATTCGCTGATCTCCTGGAGGATTTGATCGTTCATGGCGTTTCCTTGCGGCCGGCTCTAGCGGCCAGCTCGGATGCAAGGGAACCAAGTCCACCCGCTTTCGTCAAATAGAAAAACGATGTTGGGAAAGATGGGCAAAATGGGTGGGCAACACCCAACTACGAAAATATGCGTATTTGTTATGTTTCTAATTTCGTGGGGCTGAAACTTTTTTAAAATCAGCCCCATAAAGAAGGGCAAAATCCCACTTTTCGAGCGAAAACGGGCACGCGAGTGGGCAGCCTCGTGCGCCGTTAAAGGCTTTAGATGTCGAAGAAAACCGTCTCGTTCTCGCCCTGCACGCGGATGTCGAAACGATAGGCCGCCGGACCGCTGCCGGGCTGCTTGTGGGCAATGAGCGTGCCGCGCCGATCCTCCGGCACCATCTGCAGGATCGGATCGGTCGCGTTTGCCGCCTCGTCGGAGAAATACAGTCGGGTGTAGACTTGCCGCAGCATGCCGCGCGAGAAGATGCAGACCACGATGTGCGGCGCCTGCGGTTTGCCCTCGGGCCCCGCCACCGAACCAGGCTTGATGGTGTCGAAGCCGTAGACGCCTTGCTTGTCGGTGGCCGAGCGGCCGAAACCGGTGAACTTCGCATTCGGCCGCGGCTTCTCGCCGCGCGCATGCGTGTAGCGGCCTTGGGCGTCGGCCTGCCAGATCTCGATCATGGCGTCGTTGATCGGCTTGCCATCGCCGTCGAGCACGCTGCCTTCGATATGAATCTTCTGGCCGGTAGCGTCCGGGGTAATCAGGTTGGCGCCGACGGTTTCCTTCGCGTCATAAAGCGTCTTGTCGGGGCTCCAGTCGCAGCGGCTGTGCGGCGCCAGGCCATAAGCGAAATACGGGCCGACCGTTTGGGATGGGGTGATGTCAGACATTAGTGTTGTTCCGTATGTACGGGTGTCTGTTCGCGGCCGCGCAGCACGATGTCGAAGCGGAAGCAGAGCGCCCAGTCGGGGATGGTGTTGTCCAGATCGAAGCTCGAGACCATGCGCAGGCGCGCCTTCTCGTCGGCGACCGAATTGAAGATCGGGTCGAACGGGAACAGCGGGTCGCCGGGGAAATACATCTGCGTCACCAAACGCGTCACGAACGACTGGCCGAACACCGAGAAGTGGATGTGGTTCGGCCTCCAGGCATTGGGATGGTTGCCCCAGGGGTAAGCGCCGGGCTTTACGGTGATGAACCGATAATGACCATTCTTGTCGGTGATGGTGCGGCCCGCGCCGGTGAAGTTCGGATCGAGCGGCGCCGGATGCTGGTCGACATTGTGCACGTAACGGCCGCAGGCATTGGCCTGCCAGATTTCCACCAGCGTCTCCGGCACCGGCCGCTTGTCCTCGTCGTAGACGTGACCGTGGACGATGATGCGCTCGCCCAAGGGTTCGCCCTTGTGCTGCTTGGTGAGATCGTTGTCGCCTTCCTGGACGGCGTCGTGGCCGAAGGCCGGACCGGTGAGTTCCGACAGCGTATGCGGCACGATGATCAGCGGCTTCGACGGCGAGCGCTTTACCGTGCTCTTGTATTCCGGCGACAAGTGTTTGGGAAAAGCGCTGAGGCTTTCCTTGGGATAGATCATCGACATTGTTGTCGTCCTTATTATTGCTCTTGATTCACGAAACCCGTTCCAGCGCCAATGATACGCCTTGTCCGACGCCGACGCACATGGTGGCAAGCCCGAGCTTGCCGCCGCTTTCTTCCAGGCCGTGCGCCGCGGTCAACGCCAGCCGGGCGCCCGACAT
This sequence comes from uncultured Alphaproteobacteria bacterium, assembly GCA_963786025.1. Lineage (GTDB taxonomy): Bacteria > Pseudomonadota > Alphaproteobacteria > Rhizobiales > Xanthobacteraceae > Pseudolabrys. Next base: position 69,646 of record CAWAXK010000031.1, on the reverse strand, counting down.
GCCGAGCGGGTGGCCAAGCGCGATCGCCCCGCCATGCGGATTGACCTGCGCCGTGTCGTCGGGAAGCCCCAACTGGCGCAGGCAGGCGAGCGATTGCGAGGCAAAAGCCTCGTTGAGCTCGATCACGTCGTAGTCGGCAATCTTGTGGCCGAGCCTTGCCATCAGCTTGCGCGTCGACGGCACCGGGCCGATGCCCATGATGCGCGGCGGCACCGCCGCCGAGGCCATGCCGAGAATGCGCGCGCGCGGCGTCAGACCATGCGCCTTCACCGCCGCTTCCGAAGCGATGATGATGGCGGCGGCGCCGTCATTGACGCCGGAGGCATTGCCGGCGGTGATGGTGCCGGGATTGCGCACGAACGCCTTGAGCTTGGCGAGTTGTTCCAGCGTGGTCTCGCGCGGATGCTCGTCTCTGTCGACCTTGACGATTTCGCCCTTACGGCCGGCGATTTCGACCGCGGCGATCTCCCTGGCGAAATAACCTGACGCCATCGCCTTGGCCGCGCGCTGCTGCGAACGCAGCGCAAAGGCGTCCTGATCGGCACGGGTGATCTGGAATTCTTCCGCCACGTTCTCGCCGGTTTCCGGCATGGAATCGACGCCATATTGGCTCTTCATCAGTGGATTGATGAAGCGCCAGCCGATTGTCGTGTCGTAGATCTCGGCCGCGCGCGCGAAAGCCTCCTGCGCCTTGCCTTGCACGAACGGCGCCCGCGTCATCGATTCGACGCCGCCGGCGATGGCGAAGTCCATTTCGCCGGCACGAACGGCGCGCGCCGCGGTGCCGACGGCTTCCATGCCCGAAGCGCACAGCCGGTTCAAAGTGATGCCCGGCACGCTGGTCGGCAGGCCGGCCAACAGCAGCGCCATGCGCGCAACGTTCCGGTTGTCCTCGCCGGCCTGGTTGGCGCAGCCGAAATAAACTTCCTCGAGCTTCTCCCAGTCCACTTTCGGATTGCGCGCCATCAGCGCCTTGATCGGCACGGCGGCGAGATCGTCGGTGCGCACCTTGGCGAGCGCGCCGCCGTAGCGGCCGATCGGCGTACGCACCGCGTCGCAGAGAAATGCTTCTCGTATTGCCATCACGCCGCCTCGGAGTGTGCGCGGTTGGTACGGGCATGGAGGTCGCGCAGCACCTCAAGCTCGCGGGCCGTGGGCGGCGGCGTCTCCGCCACCTGGGCGGCGAAGGCGATCTTCCAGCCGGAGTTCTCCTGGATCTGCTCGCGGGTGACGCCGGGATGGATGGAGACGACGGTCATCTCCTTGGTCTCGGGATCGGGCGCGAACATCGCCAGATCGGTAATCAGCTTGGTCGGCCCCTTGGTCTTCACGCCGAGCCTGGCGCGGCTGTCGCCGCCGGTGAGGTGGCCGATCGAGGTGACGAAATCGAGCTTGTCGACGAAGCTGCGCTTGCCTTGCGCCATGATGATGAAAATCTCGCCGCACGAGGTGGCGATCTCCGGCGCGCCGCCGCCGCCGGGCAGCCGTACCTTCGGCTTGTCGTAGGGACCGACTACCGTGGTGTTGAGATTGGCGTATTTGTCGATCTGCGCACCGCCCAGAAAGCCGATCTTGATCCGCCCGCCCTGCAGCCAGTAGCGGAACATTTCCGGCACCGTCACCGTAGTGAGCGCGGTCTCGCACAATTCGCCGTCGCCGATCGACAGCGGCAGGATGTTCGGCTTGGTGGCGAGCGTGCCGGATTCATAAATTAGCGTAATGCCGGGCGCATGCGTCAGGCGCGCGAGATTGCAGGCGGCCGAGGGCTGGCCGATGCCGACGAAGCAGATGTCGTCGTTCTTCAGCGCACGCGCCGCGGCGATGGTCATCATTTCGGTCGGCTTGTAGTCGGCCATGTCGCTTACTCCGCCGCCGCTCGAACTTTACGCGCGTACCGGGCAAAGGCCTCGGGGCCTTTCTCCAGGACGTTGGTTTTCATCCAGGCCAGGAATGAATCGCGTTCCTTCGCGATCGCATCCCATTCCTTGTAGAACGCGTTGTTGCGCTTGTAATAACCCTGCGCAAAAGAGGGAAACGCGCCGCCCGGCACCTCGACCACATGGCCGACGGTCCAGTGCGGCAGCACCACCGCATTGAGGCTGCGGTCGGACGGCAGTTCATCGACGATCTCTTCCACCGTCACCACCGAGCGCTTCGACGCCAGCACGGCTTCCTTCTGCACGCCGAGCACGCCCTCGATCATGACATTGCCGGCTTTGTCGGCGCGCTGGGCATGGATAACCGCCACGTCCGGCCGGTGCGCCGGGATCGCGGCCAACTCCTCGCCGGTGAACGGGCAGGTAACCCGTTTGATCTTGGCATTCACCTTCGGCAGGTCGCCGCCGATATAGCCACGGAAAATAGCGCAAGGCAGGCCCGCCGCGCCCGCCTCATAGGCGTTGGCCATGGCGGCGTGCGAATGCTCTTCCAACTCCAGCTTTTGCGGCCAGCCGTTCTCGACAGCGTCGCGGAAGCGATAGAGCGAGCCGACGCCCGGATTGCCGCCCCAGGAAAAGACCAGCCGGTCGACACAGCCCATACCGATGAGCTGATCGTAGATCAGGTCCGGCGTCATCCGTATCAGCGTAAGGCTTTTGCGGCCCTGGCGGATGATTTCGTGGCCGGCGGCATGCGGAATAAGGTGGGTGAAGCCCTCCAGCGCCACCGTGTCGCCGTCGCGAACGGCGGATTGGATGGCTTCGGCGAGCGACGAAATACGCGCCATGAGATACAGCTTCCCGGTTGCGGCACCGTATTTACGGCCCGCCACGGACAGGGTCAAATGGCGAAATAGCCACAAGTTGGGGCTCCAACAAACGGCCATGCTGGGCAAAGAACCGATCTTCACCATCCACGCGGAGCTCGCGGCCATCATGAATTTGGGCCGTACGCCCTATGGCGAACGGCGCATCATCGACATTGTCGGCGGTACCGTGCGGGGCGCACGGCTCAACGGCCGCATCCTGTCGGGCGGCGCCGATTGGCAGATCGTGCGCAGCGACGGCGCCGCCGATATCCAGGCGCGCTATACCATCGAGACCGATAGCGGCGCGCGCATCCTGGTCAGCAGCGACGGCTTGCGGCATGGTCCGCCGGCGGTGCTGGAACGGCTGGCGCGGGGCGACAGTGTCGATCCTACTCTTTATTATTTTCGCACCGTCATGCGGTTCGAGACCTCCGACCCGGCGGTCGATTGGCTCAACCGCATTCTGGCGCTGGCGCGCGGGCAGCGCGAAGCCCGCGCCGTACGGCTCTATGTTTACGAGGTGGAGTAATGGCGACCGACCGGCTCGAGATAATACTGCCTGCATCGCTCGAGGCCGAGCGGCAGGATGGCGTCGCCATTTTGCGGATCAAACGCCCGCACAAGCGCAATGCACTGGATGACGAGACCATCAAAGGTATTGAGACGTTCTTCACCTCGTTGCCGGACGGCATCGGCGCGGTCTTGCTGCATGGCGAGGGCGAGCATTTTTCCGCCGGCCTCGATCTGAGCGAGTTGGAAGAGCGCGACGTCAAACAGGGCATCGCCCATTCCGGGCTGTGGCACCGCGCCTTCGAGAAGATCCAGTTCGGCAAGGTGCCGACGGTTGCAGTGCTGCATGGCGCGGTGGTCGGCGGCGGGCTGGAGCTTGCCGCCGCCGCGCATGTGCGGGTGGCCGAACGCTCGACCTATTATGCGCTGCCGGAGGGCAGCCGCGGCATCTATGTCGGCGGCGGCGGCTCGGTGCGGCTGCCGCGGCTGATCGGTGTCGCGCGCATGATAGACATGATGCTCACTGGCCGCACCTATTCGGCCGAGGAAGGCCAGGCCATGGGGCTCACCACCTATCTGGTTGAGCAGGGCAAGGGCTTCGCCAAGGGCCTCGAACTCGCCAACCGCATCGCCGGCAATACGCCGCTGACCAATTTCGCGGTCATGCACGCGCTGCCGCGCATCGCCGAAATGGCCCCGGCCAGCGGCTATGCGGTGGAGGCGCTGATGTCGGCGATCGCGCAGGCCGACGGCGAGGCGAAAGCGCGGCTCAAGGACTTTCTGGATAAGCGCGCGCCCAAGGTGACGCGCGGGTCAACATGAGCACAGCCATCGCCTCCGTGCTGCGCACGTCGGCGCCGTTGCGCCCGGTGCGGCTGGGCGCGTTCGACGCCGTGTTGGAACGCGAGCCAAGCGGCGTCATCCACATCCGCACCGCGCAGGTACTGCCGCCTTATCACGCCACGCTAAGCGAGCCGCTCGAACATTGGGCCAAGGCCGCGCCCGATCGGGTCTATTTGGGCCAGCGCGACGCTGCCGGCGCGTGGCGCACGCTCAGCTATGCGCAGGTGCTGGCGACGACGCGGCGCATCGGCGCCGCATTGTTGCGGCGCGGGCTTTCGCCCGAACGGCCGATCGCCGTCATCTCCGGCAACGACATCGAGCATGCGCTGCTGGCGCTGGCGGCGATGAGCGTCGGCATTCCCTACGCGCCGATCTCGGCAGCCTATTCGCTGCTGTCGACCGATTTCGGCAAATTGCGCGCGATCATCGGCCTGCTCACGCCGGGCATGGTGTTCGCCAATGACGGCGGGGTTTTCGCGGGCGCCATCGCGGCAACAACGCCGGGCGATGCCGAACTGGTCGTCACCCGCAATCCGCCGCCGGACTGCAAGGCGACGCTGTTCGCCGATCTCATCGGCGCCGAAGACGACGCCGGCGTCGCCGCCGCGCAGCGCCAAGTCACGCCGGACACGATCGCGAAATTCCTGTTCACCTCCGGCTCCACCGGAAATCCAAAAGGCGTCATCAACACCCACCGCATGCTGTGCTCAAACCAGGCGATGATCGCCGCGGGCTTTGCCTTTGTGCAGGACGAGCCGCCGGTGGTGGTGGACTGGCTGCCCTGGAGCCACACCTTCGGCAGCAACCACAACTTCAACATGGCGCTGGTCAATGGCGGCTCACTTTATATCGACGACGGCAATCCGACGCCGCCGGGCGTGCCGAAGACCGCGCGGAATTTGCGCGAGATCGCGCCGACCATCTATTTCAACGTGCCCAAGGGCTACGAGGCGCTGGTGCCGCATTTCCGGGCCGACGCGGCGCTGCGCAAGAACTTCTTCAGCCGGCTGAAGGTGCTGTTCTATGCCGGCGCCGGCCTGAACCAGACCACCTGGGACGACCTTACCCAACTCGCGGTCGAGACCACCGGCGAGCGCATCATTTTCCTGTCTTCGCTCGGCTCGACCGAGACCTCGCCGCTGGCGCTCACCTGCACCATCGATTTCGACCGGCCGGGCAATATTGGGCTGCCGGCACCGGGCGTCGAACTCAAGCTGGTGCCGAACGAAGGCAAACTGGAGGCGCGCCTGCGCGGGCCGCACATCACGCCCGGCTATTGGCGGCAACCGCAGCTCACGCGCGACGCCTTCGACGAAGACGGCTTCTACAAGATCGGCGACGCGCTGAAATTCGCCGACCCCGACGATCCGGGCAAGGGCTTCCTGTTCGACGGCCGCATCGCCGAGGACTACAAGCTCTCCACCGGCACCTGGGTCAGCGTCGGCCCCTTACGCGCGCGCTTCATCGATGCCTGCGCGCCTCTCGTGCGCGACGTGGTGTTCGCCGGCCCCGACCGCGACGACATCGTGGCGCTGGTATTTCCCGACGTCGAGGCTTGCCGCAAGCTCGCGCCCGAGCATGCCGCCGATGCGGCGGCCGTGCTCGACGACGTGCGGGTGCGGATAAAATTCGCCGAATTGCTCAGCGCGCTTGCCGCGGCAAGCCCCGGCTCATCGACGCGCGTGATGCGCGCCATCCTGCTGGCCGAGCCTGCGTCCATGGACAAAGGCGAAATGACCGACAAGGGCTCGATCAATCAGCGCGCGGTCTTGAAAAACCGCGCCGCGCTGGTGGACGAGCTTTATACGGCGCCGCTATCTTCTCGTGTGATCGCCGTCAAAGGCGCTTAAAGGAATCGCAAGCCATGGAAATCACGGGACAAGCGGCAATCGTCACCGGCGGGGCATCGGGACTGGGAGCGGCCACCGCGCGCGCGCTCGCGGCTGCCGGCGCCAAGGTGGCGGTACTCGACGTCAACGAAAAAGGCGCTGGGGAAGTGGCCGCCAGCATCAAAGGCATCGCGGTGGCCTGCGACGTGGCGGACAGCGCGTCCGCTGAGGCGGCGGTGAAGAAGGCCGCCGCCGAGCATGGCCCCGCGCGCGTCCTGATCAATTGCGCCGGCGTTGGACCGGCCAAGCGCATCGTCGGCCGCGACGGGCCGATGCCGCTCGCCGACTATGAACGCGTCATCCGCATCAATCTGATCGGCACGTTCAACATGATACGGCTCGCCGCCGCCGCCATGCAGCCGCTGGAGCCCCTCGCCGACGGCGAGCGCGGCGTGATCGTATCGACCGCTTCGGTCGCCGCTTTCGAGGGCCAGATTGGGCAGGCTGCCTATTCCTCGTCCAAGGGCGGCGTCGCCGCGCTCACGCTGCCGGCGGCGCGCGAATTCGCGCAATTCGGCGTACGCGTGCTCGCCATTGCGCCCGGCATTTTCGGCACGCCGATGCTGCGCGCGCTGCCGCAAGAGGCGCAGGATTCGCTCGGCGCCTCGGTGCCGTTCCCCAAACGGCTGGGCGAGCCGCGAGAATTCGCCGCGCTGGTGCTGCATTGCGTCCATAACGGCTATCTCAACGGCGAGGTGATCCGCCTCGACGGCGCACTGCGCATGGCGCCGCGCTGACGCATGATCCCGGTCGACTGGAAATCGCTTTTCGAGCCCGCGTTTGCAAGCGCGGGCTCCCCCGGTCACGGCACGGCCTTGCGCAACAGTCGCAGGGTACGCATCGAATGGTCCTATTGCGATCCCGCCGGCATCGTTTTCTATCCGCGCTATTTCGAGATCTTCGACGCCTCGACCGCGGCGCTGATCGAACGCGCGCTTGGGCTGACCATGTTTCAGTCGCTCAAGACTTTCGATTTCGCCGGCTATCCGCTGGCGCGCACGCGCGCGCGGTTTATCCGCCCCACCCGCTACGGCGACGACGTCGTCGTGGATACGAGCGTCACTTTCGGCCGCGCCAGCTTTACGATCGAGCACCGCCTCAGTCTCGACGGCCTGACCTGCGTCGAGTGTTCGGAGACGCGGGTGTGGGTCGTGCACGATCCGCACAATGCCGGCCGTTACAAATCGCAGCCGATCCCGGAAGCGGTGCGGGCGAAGTTTCGGGTGTGACGACGTTCCCCGGACGCGGGGATCACTCGATCTCGGCCGCGATCTTTTTCAGAATCTGGATGAACCGCTTGCGGTCGCGCAGGCCGATGATCTTGTCGAGCACGCGTTCGTGCCGGCGGGCGCAGCGCGTCAGCATGGTCAGCGTCCTTCTGCCGGCCGGTGTCACGTTCAGCCGATAGGTGCGCCGGTCCTTGAGCACGCGCTTGCGCGCGACCAGGCCGCGCCGCACCAGATCCTCGACCACCGGCGTGAGGCTCGATTTGTCGCGGCCGTTGGCGTGGCTCAATTCGGTCTGGCTGATGCCCGGGTTGCGCGCGATCAACGTCAAAGTGGCGAAACGCCCCGGATTCTCGCCGATCTCCTGCGAGCGGCGGGAAAACGCCTGGAACGCGTGCTCCTGCGCCATGCGCAGGTTGAACCCGACCCAGTATTCGAGCGGGCCGAATTTGATCGATTCGGCAATGGTTTCGCCGTTCTTGCCGCGCCGCACCCGGGCGCTTTTTTCGGTCTTTCGCACGGCCACCGTCCTCAGCCGACCGTGCGAAACGCCCGGTCCGTCGCATAGTTTGATATCAAACTATAACCTTTACAACGCCCGCGACATGCGGCTGAATAATTAAAACAATTGGCAGCATGGCCAACGCTTGAACCGAGGGAGGATTTCTATGATGTCGCGCTTCACCGCCTGCCTCAGCGCGGCCGCGCTCGCCGCCCTGATCGGTGTCCCCGCAGCGGCGCTCGCCCAGGAAAAGACCTTTGAACTCAAGCTGTCGCACTGGGTGCCGCCGTCGCATCCGCTGCAGAAGGCGCTGGAAGAATGGGGCGCCTCGGTCGAGAAGGACTCCGGCGGCACCATCAAATACAAGGTCTATCCCGCCCAGCAGCTCGGCAAGGCCTTTGACCATTACGACATGGCACGCGACGGCATCGCCGATCTCACTTACATCAATCCCGGCTATCAGCCCGGCCGCTTCCCGATCATCGCCGCCGGCGAATTGCCGTTCCTGATGTCGAACGCCAAAGGCGGGTCGGTCGCGCTCGACGCCTGGTACCGCAAATACGCGGCCAAGGAGATGAAGGACGTCAAATTCTGCCTAGCCTTCGTGCACGACCCCGGCTCGTTCCATTCGGTCAGCAAGAAGATCGTGGTGCCGGCCGACATCAAGGGCATGAAGATCAGGCCCGCGCAGGGCACCATCGCGGAATTCGTCACCATGCTCGGCGGCAACAACGTGCAGGCCTCGGCGCCGGAAGTGCGCGACGTGCTCGGCAAGGGCGTGGCGGACGCGGTGACGTTCCCGTGGGGCTCGGTGCTGCTGTTCGGCATCGACAAGGTGACCAAATATCACATGGACGTGCCGCTCTACACGACCACCTTCGCCTTCGTGTTCAACAAGACGAAATACGACGCGATGTCGCCGCGGCAGAAGAAGGTGATCGACAATCACTGCACCAGCGAATGGGCGGCGAAGGTCGCCACGCCATGGGCCGATTTCGAACACGCCGGCATCGACAAGCTCAAGGCCGAGGCCGGTCACGAGGTCTATGAGCTCAGCCCGGCGCAGGTCGCCGAATGGCGCAAGGCGGCGGCGCCGCTCGAGGCCAAATGGGCCGAAGCCGCCAAGAAGGCCGGCGTCGATCCCGAGCTCGCGATCAAAGGCTTGCGGGCCGAGCTGGTGAAAAACAAAGCGTCCTATTGATGGATGGCACGGCGCGGGGGCGCACACCGGTCGATCGCTTTATTGACGTGATCGAGGTGACGGCGGCGGGCTTTCTCGCCGTCGTCACCATGCTCACTTTCGTGTCGGTATTCCTGCGCTATCTGTTCGCCTGGTCGATCCCCGACGCCTACGACTTCTCGCGCCTGCTGCTCGGCATTCTGATTTTCTGGGGCATGGCGGTCGCCAGCTATCGCGGCGACCACATCACCGTCGACCTGCTGTGGACCGCCGTTCCGCAATCCGCGCGTCGCGCCATGGATGTGTTTTCCGCGCTGGTCACGCTCATCGCCATGTGCGCCTTCACCTGGATGTTCGCCGAAAAGGTGATCGGCACCCGCGCCGACCACGTCGGCACCTTCGACATCCGCCAGCCGGTCTGGGTCTACTATCTCGTCGCCTGGATCGGGCTTGCCGCCGCGGTCCTGCTGCTGGTCGCGCGCACGGTGCGGCTGGTGTTATGGCCGGAAAAGCTGGTGCGTAGCGACGTGCAGGCAATCGATTGAGATGTTCATGAGTACCGACGCCGTCGCTGTCACCGGATTTATCTCGCTATTCGCGCTGATGCTGCTGCGCGTGCCGGTCGGCATCGCCATGGGCACGGTGGGCGTGCTCGGCTTCGGCTACATGGTCGGCGATATCGGTCCGGCCCTGAAGCTGTTGTCGCAGTCGCCGATCCGCACCGCCACCGACGCCGAGTTCGCGGTCATTCCGCTGTTTCTGCTGATGGGCGCGTTCGCCTCGGCCTCCGGCATGAGCCGCGAGCTGTTCCGCGCGTCCAACACGTTTCTCGGTCACTTACGCGGCGGACTCGGCATCGCCACCATCGCCGCCTGCGGCGGCTTCGCGGCGATCTGCGGTTCGTCGGTCGCCACCGCCGCCACTTTCTCCAAAGTGGCCTATCCGGAAATGCGGAAATACGGCTATCCGCAAAGCTTCGCCACCGGCGTGATCGCAGCCGGCGGCTCGCTCGGCATCATGATCCCGCCCTCTACCGTGTTCGCGGTCTACGGCCTGATCACCGAGCAGGATATCGGCAAATTGTTCATCGCCGGGATCATTCCCGGCCTGCTGGCGGTCGGCATGTATATCGCGACCATCAACATCATCGCCTTCGTACGCCCCGGTTTCCTGCCGGCAACGCCGCGCCACAGCTGGGCGGAGAGAATCGCCGCGGTACGCGACGTCTGGGCCGTCGTGCTGCTGTTCGTCTTCATCATCGGCGGGCTTTATGGCGGGCTGTTCACCGCGACCGAAGCCGCCGGCATGGGCGCCGCCGGCGCATTCATCATCTCGGTGCTGCGCGGGAAACTGTCGCGCGAGGATTTTTGGCGCTGCCTGGTCGAATCCCTTCGCACCACCGCCGCCGTTTTCACCATCCTGATCGGCGCGCTGATCTTCGGCTATTTCCTCACCATCACGCAGACGCCGCAGAAGATCACTGAATTTCTCACCGGCCTCGGCCTCGGTCCCTACGGCGTGCTGGTGCTGATCATGCTGATGTATCTCGCGCTCGGCTGCATCATGGACGCCATGGCCATGATCATCCTCACCATCCCGATCATATTCCCGGTGATCAAGGCGCTCGGCTTCGATCCGATCTGGTTCGGCGTCATCATCGTCATGACGGTAGAGCTCGGCCTGATCCATCCGCCAGTCGGCATGAACGTGTTCGTGATCAAGAGCGTGATCAAGGACGTCAAGCTGTCGACGGTCTTCTACGGCGTGATGCCGTTCGTTTTGACCGACATCCTGCGGCTGGCCATCCTGATCGCCTTGCCAATCCTGGCCACCTGGCTGCCCTCGCATATGTAGGGCCAATCGGCTATAATAGTTTGGACCCCAACCAATTGGCCGGGACCTGACTATGGAACGCTCGTTCAAGAAGGAAGTGCAGGCGCTCAGACTGGGCGACGGCGAGACCTTCCGCGGCGAAGGCATCCTGGCCGTCACCAAGGCGCTGCTGCAATCGGGCGTGTCCTATGTCGGCGGCTACCAGGGCGCGCCGGTCTCGCATCTGCTCGACGTGCTGGTCGATGCGCAGGACATCATGGCCGAGCTCGGCGTCCATCTGGAGACGTGCGCCAACGAAGCTTCGGCGGCGGCCATGCTGGGGGCCTCGATCAACTATCCGCTACGCGGCGCGGTGACCTGGAAGTCCATCGTCGGCACCAATGTGGCGGCCGACGCGCTCTCCAATCTGTCGTCGCCCGGCGTGATCGGCGGCGCCATGATCATCATCGGCGAGGACTATGGCGAAGGCGCCAGCGTGATCCAGGAGCGCTCCTACGCCTATGCGCTTAAATCCGCGATATGGCTGCTCGATCCGCGTCCCGATCTGCCGTCGATTGTGCGCACGGTGGAGAAGGGCTTCGAATTGTCGGAGGCGAGCCACGCACCGGTAATGCTGGAGCTGCGCATCCGCGCCTGCCACGCCACCGGCGAGTTCGCCGCCAGCGATAACCGCAAAGGCATCGCGTCCGGCCTCGACAAGCTGGCCGGCCCGCCGCGCTTCAACTATGCGCGGCTGTCGCACCCGCCCGTAACCTTCAGCCAGGAAAAGCTGAAAGTCGAGGAGCGCCTGCCAGCGGCGCGCGCCTTCATTCGCGAACACAAGCTCAATGAATTCATCGCCGGCGAGCTCGACGACATCGGCATCATCGTCATGGGCGGCTTGACCAATTCCATGCTGCGCGCGCTCGAGCGCGTGGGCCTCGCCGACGTATTCGGCGCGTCGCGCGTACCGCTTCTAGTACTCAACGTGGTCTATCCGCTGGTGCCGGAGGAAATCCGCGAGTTCTGCGCCGGCAAACGCGCCGTGCTCGTAGTCGAAGAAGGCAATCCCGATTACATCGAGCAGGCGATCAACGTCGAATTGCGCCGCGCCGACATCCAGACCCGTGTGCTCGGCAAAGGGCCGCTGCCGCAGGCCGGCGAATATACTTCCGACGTGCTGCTGGAAGGCCTCGCCGCGTTTCTGCAAGACGCCAGGCCGAAGGGTCTCGACGCCGACAGCGTGGCGGAAAAGGCGCGCGGCCTGATCGCGCACAAGGCGAAGGCCGCCGCCGCGCTTGGACCGCTGCCGCCGCGCCCGCCCGCCTTCTGCACCGGCTGCCCGGAGCGCCCGGTGTTCTCCGCCATCAAGCTGATGCAGCGCGAATTGGGGCCGACCCATATCAGCACCGATATCGGCTGCCATTCGTTTGCGACCTTCGCACCGTTCAGCCTGGGCAACTCCATTCTCGGCTACGGCATGTCGCTGGCGAGCGCCGCGGCGGTGACGCCCAACATGGAAAAGCGTCCGATCGCGATCATGGGCGACGGCGGCTTCTGGCATAATGGGCTGATTACCGGCGTCGCGTCCAACCTCTTCAATAAGGGCGACGGCGTGCTGATCGTGCTGCAGAACGGCTATGCCTCGGCCACCGGCCAGCAATACATCCCGTCAAGCGTGGCGAGCCGCGACGGCGCCGTACCCGGCGTCGGCATCGAGCAAACGCTGCGCACCATGGGCGTGAAATGGCTGCGCACGGTGCGCAGCTATTCCGTCGCGGTAATGGCCAAGACGCTGAAGGAAGCGATGCGCACCGCCGAGCGCGGCTTGAAGGTGATTATCGCCGACGGCGAATGCCAGCTCGCGCGCCAGCGCCGCGTGCGGGCCGAGGATGCCGTCAAGCTCGAGCGGGGGATGCGCGTCACCCGCACGCGTTACGGCGTCGACGACGAGATCTGCACCGGCGACCATTCCTGCATCCGCCTGTCCGGCTGCCCGTCGCTGACGGTGAAGCCGTCGACCGATCCGCTGCGCAGCGATCCAGTGGCGACCGTGATCGAGTCTTGTGTCGGCTGCGGACTTTGCGGCGAAGTCGCCCACGCCGCCGTGCTATGCCCGTCGTTCTACCGCGCAGAGATTATCCGCAACGCCACCTGGCGCGACCGCGCGCTGTTTGCCATGCGCCGGAAAGTCATCGGCTGGCTCGGCGGTTCATTGCTGTCATTCCGGGGTGCGAGCGAGCCCGGAATCCAGAGGGATACACAGAGCGCACCTCTGGATTCCGGGTCCGGTCCTTCGGACCGTCCCGGAATGATGTCGACGAACGCGCCGATCAAACTCTTGATCGCAGCGCTCGGCGGCGAAGGCGGCGGCGTGCTGACCGATTGGATCATCACCGCGGCGGCCGCGGCCGGCTATCCGGTGCAGAGCACTTCGATCCCCGGCGTCGCCCAACGCACTGGCGCTACCACCTACTACATCGAGATTTTCCCGGTGCCGACGCGCGAGCTTGGCGGCAAGCGGCCGGTGCTGGCGCTCACGCCCGGCGTCGGCGATATCGACGTGGCGGTGGCGAGCGAATTGCTGGAAGCCGGCCGCGTGGTAGCGAACGGCTTCGTCACGCCCGAGCGCACGCACCTGATCGGCTCGCTCAGCCGCTTCTATGCCATGGACGAGAAGATCGCCATGGGCGACGGCCGCTTCGACCAGGACCGCCTGATCAAGACCGTCAAGAATAACGCGCGCGACACGCTCCTCATCGACATGGACGCGCTCGCCAAACAAAGCGGCTCGATCATCAACGCAGTGATGCTGGGCGCCATTGCCGGCTCGCAGCGCCTGCCGCTGACGGCCGAACAACTCGAAGCGGCGATCCGCGCCGACGGCAAATCGGTCGACAGCAACCTGCGCGGCTTCCGCGCCGGGCTCGACGCCGCGCGTGTGAAAACGCAACCTGCGAAGCAAATTGAGAAAAAGCGCAACGCCCCGACCACCCCCGACCTGCTCGAACACGAAGTCAGCTACTCGCTGCCTGCGCTGGCGCAACCGACCGCGATCGAGGGCATCCGCCGCCTGATCGCCTACCAGGGCGTCGCCTATGCGCGGCTCTATCTCGACCGGCTGCGCGCTTTGGTCGACGCCGATGCCGCCGCCGGCACGCCGGGCAAGCTGCTCAAGGAAGTCGCCGGCCAGCTCGCCGTACGCATGTCGTACGAGGATGTAGTGCGGGTGGCGCAGGCCAAGATCGCGCCCGAGCGCATGCGCCGCATCGCACAGGAGGAACTGCGCGCCAAGGACGAGCCGTTTTCGGTGCATGATTTCCTCAAGCCCGGCATCGAGGAGCTCACCCAGCTTTTGCCGCCGTTCCTGGCCCGCCCGATCCTCGCGGTGAGCGAGCGGAAAGGCTGGCTCGGACGCGTCTATTTCGGCATGGAGATCAACGTCACCTCGATCACCGGCTACCTGCGCTTCTTGACGCTGGCCAAGCTGCGCCGGCTGCGCCCCTACGGTCATCGCTTCAAGCAGGAGCAGGCGCAGATCGAATCCTGGCTCGGCCTGATCGCCGATGCCGCGCGGCGTTCCGGCGAACTCGCCCTCGAAGTCACCGAATGCGCGCGGCTGATCAAGGGCTATGGCGACACCCATGCGCGCGGGCTGGCGAACTACCACACCATCGAGGCGCACGTGATCCGTCCCGCTTTGGCCGGCGCCATCCCGCTGGAACGCGCCGCCGATGCGCTCGCCAGCGCGCGCACCGCCGCTTTGGTCGACCCCGAGGGCGAAAGCCTGGCCAAATGCCTGGCCGAGATCGAGGGCCAGACCGCGTTCCGCGTCGCCGCCGAATAGCAATTCCGGTCATTCCGGGTTCGCCCACGCTCCGGAATAACGAGGGTCCTCCGTTGTCAGCCCCTCCCGCGTCGCGTAAAACAAACTTGGAATATCAGCACTAGCGTCTGCACTCATGCGGGCGCCGTACGGGGCGAACGGCATGGCCGTCATACCTTCTGGGCAACGGCCTGCAATTGCAGCCGAAGCGTTTTTGCGTGCGCTGGCCGACCACGGCGTCGATTATTTCTTCTGCAATCCGGGCACCGATTTTGCGCCGATCGTGGAAGCCTTCAGCCGCGCCAAGAAATCCAACGCCAAGGTGCCGAAGCCGATCCTGGTTCCGCACGAGAACCTGGCGGTCGGCATGGCGCACGGCGCCTATCTGATGACCGGCCGCCCGCAGGCGGTAATGGTGCATGTCAATGTCGGCACCGCCAACGCCATCAACAATCTCACCAATCTGTCGCGTGATCGCGTGCCGCTGATCCTTGCCGCCGGCCGCACGCCGATCACTGAGAAAGGCACGTTCGGCGCGCGCAACCGGCCGATCCACTGGGCGCAGGAAATGTTCGACCAGGCCGGCATGGTGCGCGAACTGGTGAAGTGGGACTACGAATTGCGCATGCCCGGCCAGGTCGGCGACATGGTGGCGCGCGGCGTGGAAGTGGCGATGGCCCATCCGCGCGGGCCGGTCTACATGGTGCTGCCGCGCGAGCCGCTGGCGGCGCCGCTGCCGGAGCCGATCGCGCCAATCAAGCCGCGTGCGCAGGCAGCACCCGCGTATCCCGATCCGAAAGCGATCGCGACACTGGCCGAATGGATCGTGGCGGCCGAGCGCCCGCTGATCGTCACCGGCGCGCTGCCGGCCGCCGCGGTGCCGGTGCTCGCCCATCTGGCGGAGCGCTGCGCCATTCCGGTGATCGCGCACAGTCCGCGGACGATGTGCCTGCCGACCGCGCATTCCATGCATTTCGGTTTCGAACCGGGCACGCTGCTCGCCGACGCCAGCATGGTCATCTCGATCGAATCCGACGCGCCATGGATTCCGAGTCTGCAACAGCCGTCGCCCGGCTGCCGTGTCGTGCATATGGGCGAGGAGCCGTTTTATGTGCGCTATCCCATGCGCTCGTTCCCGAGCGACCTCGCCATACAGGCCGACGCGGTCAACGCGCTGGAAGCTTTGACCGCGGCGGTAGAGTCCCGCCTGCAGATGGCGGAGGCGCGCATCGCCGCGCGGCGCGCCCGCCTGACCGAGCGCATGCGTTTGCGGCGCGCGCAGCTCGCCAAGGATTCGGCCGTGGGCGCGACTATCTCGCCGGAATATTTGTCGCGCGCGATCGGCGAAACTTTCGGGCCGGAGGCGGTCATCATCAACGAATATCCGCTGCGCGTGGACCATTGCGCGCGCGAGAAGCCGGGCACCTTCTTCGCGCTCGGTCCGGCCGGCGGGCTCGGCTGGGGCCTCGGCGCCGCGCTCGGCGTCAAGCTCGCCTCACCCGACTCCTTCGTGGTCGCGACGCTCGGCGACGGCGCCTATATGTTCGCCAACCCGATGGTCGGGCATTGGGTCTCCTCAACCCACGCCCTGCCGATCCTCACTATCGTGTTCAACAACAGCCGCTACGGCGCGGTGCGCCGCGCCACGCTGTCGATGTTCAAGGACGGCGTCGCCGGCGAGAATGACGGCCGCACCCTCGCCGATCTCGACCCCGCGCCGGCCTATGAGGCGATCGCGCAGGCGCAAGGCGCCTATGCCGAGCGCGTGGAAAAGCCGGCCGACCTACCCAACGCGCTCATCCGCGCCCGCGACGCCGTGGTCAGCGGCAAGCGCCAGGCGCTGCTCAACGTCATCACGCCGTATTGAAACGGGCGGGCCGCGCCAGAAAAACTCTGCTAATCTTGCCGCCCATGGCGCTCACGCAACCTATCGGCCTATCCGAACCGGAGCCGCCGCCGCCAGGCGACGGCAACGGGCGCCCGAGCCCGATGCTCGAGCAATATATCGAGATCAAGGCCGCCAACCCGGACTGCCTGCTGTTCTACCGGATGGGCGACTTCTACGAGATGTTCTTCGGCGACGCCGAGACCGCCTCGCGCGCGCTCGGCATCGTCCTGACCAAGCGCGGCAAACACCAAGGCCGCGACATCCCGATGTGCGGCGTGCCGGTTGTGCGCGCCGACGAATATCTGCACCGGCTGATTGCGCTCGGCCACCGCGTCGCGGTGTGCGAGCAGCTTGAGGATCCGGCGGAAGCGAAGAAGCGCGGCAGCAAGAGCGTGGTGCGGCGCGACGTGGTGCGGCTGGTCACGCCCGGCACGCTCACCGAAGACACGCTGCTCGACGCCAGGCGCAACAATTTTCTGCTTGCCGTCGCACGCGCGCGGACCTCGTCGGCCGGCGAGGACGCCCGCTTCGCGCTCGCCTGGATCGACATCTCGACCGGCGAATTCCACATCACCGAATGCGACCGCGCGTCGCTTGCGGCCGAGATTGCTCGGCTGGAGCCGAGCGAGATCCTCGTCTCCGACGCGCTCTATGCTGATGCCGACCTGGTGCCCTATTGGCGCACGTTGCCGGCGGTGACGCCGCTCACCCGCGACGTGTTCGACTCAGCCAGCGCCGAGCGGCGGCTGACGTCGTTCTTCGCGGTGGCGACCAGCGAAGCCTTCGGCACGCTGACGCGGCTCGAACTGACCGCCGCCGCGGCTTGCGTCACTTACGTCGAGCGCACGCAAATCGGCAAGCGTCCGCCGCTGTCGCCGCCGTTGCGCGAAGCCGCCTCCGCCACCATGGCGATCGACCAGGCTACGCGCGGCAATCTCGAACTGATGCACACGCTTGCCGGCGAGCGGCGCGGCTCGCTGCTGGAATCGATCGACCGCACGGTCACCTCGGCCGGTTCGCGCCTGTTGGCGCAGCGGCTGTCGGCGCCGCTCACCGATCCGGCGGCGATCGGCCGGCGGCTCGACGCGGTGGCGAGCTTCGTCGATGACGTGGCGGCGCGCGCCGACACCCGCGCGCGCCTGCAGGCGTCGCCCGATCTCGCCCGTGCGCTGGCGCGTTTGGCGGTCGGTCGCGGCGGCCCGCGCGACCTTGCCGCCATCCGCGACGGCGTGCTGGCCGCCGCCGATCTTGCCCGCGCGCTGGCATCGCTTAAAGAGACGCCGGCCGACATCGCCGAAGCGCTGCAATCCTGCCGCCGGCCGGATGGCATGCTGGCCGCCGAACTTTCCGCCGCGCTCGCCGCCGATCTGCCCGCGTTCAAGCGCGACGGCGGCTTCGTGCGCGAAGGTTATGACACGAGCCTCGACGAGACGCGCGGCTTGCGCGACGAATCGCGCCGCGTGGTCGCCGCCTTGCAGGCGCGCTACGCCGAGGAGACGGGCGTGCGCGGCCTCAAGATCCGCCACAACAACGTGCTCGGCTATTTCGTCGAGGTCACCGCCCAGCACGGCGACAAGCTGCTCGCCGCCCCTGCTCAATGCCTCCTTCATCCACCGCCAGACGCTGGCCGGCCAGGTACGCTTCACCACCACCGAATTGGGCGAGTTGGAAGCCAAGATCGCCAGCGCCGCCGACCGCGCGCTCGGCCTGGAACTGGAGATTTTCGAACGGCTCTCGGCGAGCGTGATCGCGCAAAGCTCGGCCATAAAGGAATGCGCCGAAGCGCTCGCGCGCCTCGATGCGGCGAGCGCACTCGCCCACCTTGCCGCCGAGCGCGATTACGCGCGCCCGGCCGTGGACGACAGCCATGAATTCGTCATCACCGGCGGCCGCCATCCGGTGGTGGAGCAGGCGCTGGCGCGCGACGGCACGCCGTTCGTCGCCAATGATTGCGATTTGTCACCGCCGAAAGACGCGGAAGCCGGCCGCATCTGGCTGATCACCGGCCCCAACATGGCGGGCAAGTCCACCTTCCTGCGGCAGAACGCGCTGATCGCGATCCTGGCGCAGATGGGCTCGTTCGTGCCGGCCAAGCACGCGCATATCGGCGTGGTCGACCGGCTGTTCTCGCGCGTCGGCGCCGCCGACGATCTGGCGCGCGGCCGCTCGACCTTCATGGTCGAGATGGTGGAAACCGCCGCCATCCTCAATCAAGCCGGTCCGCGCGCGCTGGTGATCCTGGACGAGATCGGCCGCGGCACCGCAACTTTCGACGGCCTGTCGATCGCCTGGGCCACCGTCGAACATCTGCACGACGTCAACAAATGCCGCGCGCTGTTCGCGACGCATTTCCATGAGCTGACCGCACTCTCGGCACGGCTTGAACGTTTGCACAACGCGACGGTGAAGGTGAAGGAGTGGAAGGGCGACGTGGTGTTCCTGCACGAAGTGATTGCGGGCTCGGCGGACCATTCCTACGGCATCCAGGTCGCCAAGCTTGCCGGCCTGCCGGCGCGCGTGATCGAGCGCGCCAGACTGGTGCTGGCGAAACTGGAACAAGAGGACCGCGCCAAGCCGAAAGGCTTCGAGGACCTGCCGCTGTTCGCGACGCCCTACAAGCCGTCGCAACAAATGCAAGATGACGCGATCGCGCTGGTGGTGGCCGCGGTCGCCGAGCTCAATCCGGATGAGATGTCGCCGCGCGAGGCGATGGAAGCGCTTTATGCACTGAAGCAAAAGCTGATTGAGACGGAGAAAGGCTAGACGTTGAGCGGCCTTCTCAGTTGGTCTTACCGCGAAATTCCGGAAGCATTTCGAGCTTTTGCAGCGGCACCGCCGGCTTCGGCGTGTCGTATTTGACTTCGCGATTAACCGGGATATCCGTCAGCGGCTGCGCGGTGACCTTCACGCTGGCGACCCAAGAATCGAACGAGCGCCAGGCGACTTCCTTGCGCGTCAGGGCAGCCTCGTAGACCCGCCACCAATCCTTGTACATACCGCCGATATAGGCATGCGAGACCAGGATCAGATCGGAAAGCCTGCTCGCCAGCACCTTGTCGACGACTGTTCTAAAGTCTGTGCCGGTCGAGCCGCGCGCCCACAGGCTGTAATCGCACAGCGAGCCGCTCCCCATATCCGCGAACGGAACGTTTGACACCGAGATGATCTTCACCTTGTATTCGCGCGGCGCGTAGATGGTCGCGAGCGCGCCGGCGGTGCCGCGACCGAGCACGTATTCGATGCCGAGCGCGTCGGCCGCGCGCAGCGTGTTCTCGTCATAGGCGAAATAGCGGCTGCCGAACACGCGCATCGGCTTGTGGGTGATGCGTTCGACCGCCGCCTTCGCCTCGCGCATGCGCGCGAGCTGCTCGTCATAGGGCATGTCCCAGAACGGCTTTTCCGAGTAATTGCCGGCGATGGTGTATCCCTTGGCGGCGAGCCGCGCGAAATCGTCGCGGTACTTGCCGAGAATATCCGATTGCACCTGGATTAGCGCGGTAAGGCCGCGGTGGTCGAACTCCTGCTCCCAATGCCGGATGCCCTCGATCCGCTCGAACTCGATGAGCATGATCAGACCGTTAGTCGGCGCCTGCGCGCGCGCAGAAATTGCGGGAAGAGCCGTTGCAAGAATGGCGCCCGCGGCAAGTCCCAACCAAAATCGAAATACGCGAGGGATCCGAAGCATGCGGCGTCTCCGTCAACGTAAGACGCACTATCGATCCATTGGCCGATGCCGCCTTGATCTGGCTCAAAACGCGCGGCGATGGCTCGCCCAGGTCCGCAAGCCCCACAGCAGCGCGTTCCAGCCGATGCCGACGCTCAAGCCGACCGCATAAGACCACCAAACCCCGAGCGGCCCGGCGAGGAGATGCACGGCCAGGAGGCTCAGGCCCAGCCCGATCAGCGGCGCCTGCACATGCGCGGCGACGCTCGCCGTCGCCGGCCCGCCGATGCGCGGATGCAGAATGACGAAGTAGGATCCCATCGCCACCGGAAAGAAGGCGAACAAGCCGGACGCGAACGAACCGATCGAGGCGCGACGCCGGTGACGACGAGCACGCACAGCGTCACCACGCCGGCGCGCCAGGCGAGATCGGCGGCGGAGAAGCGGACGCGCTTGGCCGTACCTTCGACGCGAAAGCATGGCCAGCGAGGATCGTCAACGGAAAGACCACCGCATTCAACAGCGACGGCGTTGCCCGCGCTCCAATCGACCAGCCGCGTCAGCCGCAGCGCAGCCAAACCAGACCAGGAAGGCGCCGCCCAAACTCAGCGCAAGCGAGCGCCGTTGCGCCAGCGCGGCATAAGTGAGCGCGAACACCCCGCACACGGCGTTCGACACCATGCTGCCGACCGCGCTTTGCGCGATGAAGGCCGGCGGATGTTCCCAAGCGAGAATGATCAAGGCGGCGCCGCCGGCGGTCGGCAGCGCGGCGATCAGCGAGCCGATGAACGGCCCCGAGCGCTCGACCACCACCGAAGCCGCCACCACGATGGTCACGGTCATCGCGATCTTCAGCAAGAGGCCGATCAGGAGCATGGACATAGGTTTTTCCTGCGCATGATCGTGCCCGCAAACCGATTGCCACTTTTCGGGATCATGCGCTTTGTCAAACTTCGACGCCGTGGCGGCGCGCGCTGTACACCGCGAGGCTCCAGCCGACCGACGTCGCCAGCGCCAGACTGAGGCCGATGGCGGAGCCGAAGGCAAGCGCCGCGAAATGCAACACGACGCAGGCGAAAGCAAAGCCGACCAGGCCGGTCACCGCATTGGCCATCACCGCCGCAGTCGGCTTGCCGCCGACGCGCCGGTGCAGGATCAGCATCACGCTGATGAGGATGATCGGAAACACGGCCAGGATGCCGCTGCCGCCGGGACCGATGCGGAAGCTGAGCGAAACGGTAATGCCGACCAGCGTCGCAACCATGGCGGCACGCAGCGCGTAATCATACCAATAGGTGCGCAGCGGCGGGATCTTCACGTGGCGCAAGGGCCGCGCCAGCGCGATCGACACCGCCAGCACCGCAACATTGGCGAAAAACGCGGCTGTCACCGACCATTGAATCGTTTTGACGGTCCAGACCAGCGCGATCCACGCCAGCATGGCGACCGACAGACTGACCGGCAGCGAGCGCTTCTGCGCGAGCAGCGCGTAAATCAGCGCGAAGGCCACATTGACCATATTGATGGCGAGACTGTTGACCGCGCTCGCCGCGATAAATTGCACGTCGTGATCGAGCGCCAAAAAGACATAGACGGGACCGGCGCCGAGCGGCAGCGTCGCCACCAGCCCGCCGACCAGCGGTCCGGCGCGCTCGGCGGTCACCGTCGCCGCCACCACAAAGCCGGCGGTGATAGCCATTTTCACAATGAGCGTGAGTGCGAAATAAAGATCGGGCGGCATGAATTCCAAACTCGCGTCCCGGATGCGGTGCAGCGCCATAAGCGCGTTTACGCGCGTCTTCGACGCGCTATGGCGGTGCACCGCTGATCCGGGACCCAGCTTTCTTCTATAACCGAACCGGGGTCCTGGGTCTGCAGCGCACCACTTCGCGGTGCGCTGCGCCCGGGACACGAGGACAAGCTCCTATACCCTCGCCAACCTCACCTCAACCGGCGGGCCCGCCTTGATGGTCTGGTACACGACGCAATAGCGCTCGGTGAGCTTGAGCAGTTGATCGAGCTTTTCCTGGGCCGCGTCGGTGTCGAGATCGAAGCGCAGGCGGATTTCGCGAAACCCCACCGGGGCGTCTTTCGCCACGCCGAGCGTGCCGCGGAAATCGAGATCGCCTTCCGCCGACACTTGGCCAGATCGGAGCGGGATATCGAGTGCGGTCGCCACCGCCTTGAGCGTGACGCCCGCGCAGGCGACCAAGGCCTCGAGCAACATATCGCCCGAGCACAGCTCGAGGCCGGAGCCGCCGGTCGCCGGATGCAGGCCGGCGACGGCGAGCGCGCGGCCGGTCTCCAGCTTGCAGGCGACGTTGCTGTCGTCGAGCGTGCCATTGGCGCGCAGCGTGACCACGGCGGCTTGCGGATCGCTTTTGTAGCGCTCCTTGATCGGCGCCTGCATGGCGCGCAGTTCGTTGGCATCCATGATGCTCGCCTCCTTACCTTCAACCGGCCGGAGTGAGCACCACGCGGCCGACGATCTTGCCGGCGCGCAGGTCAGCGTGGGCGGCGTTGACCTCGTCCAGCCGGCGCGTGGTGACCGGAACGTCCGGCAATCCCTTGCGCCGCACCAGTTCCATCATCTCGGCCATTTCCGGCAGACTGCCGAGATAGGAACCCTGGATGGTCAAAGCGCGCATCGGGATCGGCGGCAGCGACACCGTGAAGTCGCCGCCGAACAGTCCGACGATGATGTATTTGCCGCCCTTGATCAGACTGTCGAAGCCGACGCGCGCGCTCGCCGACGAGCCGACCAGATCGATCGCCGCCCAGGCGCCGGCGCCGTCTTTGGTCAGCTTCATGATCTGCTGCACGGCGTCGCTCGCGCCGCCGTCGATTACCGCCGTGGCGCCGGCGCGCTTGGCGGCCTCGCGCTTGGCCGGGTCGATGTCGACCACGATGGCCGAGTGCCCGCCCATTTTCTGATGCAAGCCGAGACACATTAGCCCGAGGCCGCCGGCGCCGATGATCACCGTCGGCTCGTCTTTGAGTGTCGGCACCTTCTTCAAGGCGCTGAAGGTGGTGATGCCCGAACAGGCGAGCGGCGCAGCGCGCTCCGGCGGCAAGTCGCCGATGCCGAACAGATAACGCGGGTGCGGCACCATCATAAAATCGGCGTAGCCGCCGTCGGAAAACACGCCGAGGCTGCGCATGGCGCGGCACAGATTCTCATCGCCGCGCAGGCAAACCGCGCAGGTGCCGCAACCGATCCACGGGTCGGCCAGCAGCACCGCGCCGACTTTGACGCCCTTGACCTCGGGCCCGATGGCCACCACTTCGCCAACGTTCTCGTGCCCGAGCGTCACCGGCAGATTCATGCCGCGATCCTGCAAACTCATCCGCTTGCCGCCGCCGAGATCGAAATAGCCGTCGGCAAGGTGCAGGTCGCTGTGGCAGACCCCGGCGGCGAGGACCTTCAAGAGCACCTGGGTGCCGGTCGGCTGCGGCGTCGGCTGCTCGTTGCACTGGAGCGGCTGACCGCAAACGCAGACCTGGAACATGCGCATTGTCGTTTCTCTCCTTGCATTGTTGTTGTCGTCACCGGGCTTGTCCCGGTGACCTCGTTTAGGAGCGCAGTGCCTAACTAAGCGGGATCGCCGGGCCAAGCCCGGCGATGACAGGGCTAGGGAACCATACCCGGCACCATCCGTCACCCCGCGGGCCTTTTCGCAACCGCGAAATGCCGAAAAAATAGCCGCCGCCCGCACCAATGGCGCAAGTTAACGAATATCTTTGCCGGGAGCGGGTGACTTAATGCCCGGCCTCCGCTATCCCGATGCCCCCATGGCCTCGCTCGCCCTCGAAACCGCCCCGCGCCCGGCACCCGAGCATCCGACCCGGAACTCGGGCGAGTTGATCGATATCCGCGCCGTCGCGGCCGACCTGGAAAAGCTCGCCGAATCCCATAGCGGCGGCGGGCGCGAATTGCGCTCCGCGCTGGCGCAGCGGCTGAAGACCGCGCTCAACGACGGCCGCGCCCGGGCCGAGCAGCTACTGCTCAAGGACCGGCACGGGCGGCGCTGCGCCGAGCGGCTGTGCCACCTGGAAGACGAAATCATCCGCCTGCTGTTCGAATTCGCGCGCAAGCATCTCTATCAGTCGCAGAACCCGTCTGAGGCCGAGCACATGGCGGTGGTCGCCACCGGCGGCTACGGCCGCGGGCTGCAGGCGCCCGGCTCCGACATCGATCTGTTGTTCCTGTTGCCCTACAAGCAGACCGCCTGGGGCGAGTCGATCGCGGAAGCGATTTTGTATTGCCTGTGGGACACCGGGCTGAAGGTCGGCCACGCCACCCGCTCGGTGGACGAATGCATCCGCCAGGCCAAGGCGGACATGACCATCCGTACCGCCATCCTGGAAGCGCGCTTCCTGCTCGGCGACAAGAAACTGTTCGACGAGTTGCAGACACGCTTCGACCGCGAGGTCGTGCGCAACACCGCGGCGGAATTCGTCGCCGCCAAGCTCGCCGAGCGCGAGGATCGCGTCCGCCGTTCGGGACAGTCGCGCTACCTGGTCGAGCCGAACGTGAAGGACGGCAAAGGCGGCCTGCGCGATCTGCACACCTTGTTCTGGATCGCGAAATACGTCTACCGTGTGCGCGAGCCGGACGAACTGATCAAGCGCGGCGTGTTCGACAAGGAGGAATACCAGCTGTTCCGCCGCTGCGAGGATTTCCTCTGGTCGGTACGCTGCCACATGCATTTTCTCACCGGCCGCGCCGAGGAGCGGCTGTCGTTCGACATCCAGCGCGAGATCGCGGTGCGGCTCGGCTACACAGAGCATCCCGGCCAGCAGGACGTCGAGCGCTTCATGAAGCACTACTTCCTGATGGCCAAGGACGTCGGCGATCTCACCGCCATCCTGTGCGCGGACCTGGAAGACAGCCATGCCAAGAGCGTGCCGGTGCTCAGCCGCCTGATGGCGCGGTTGCGGCCGGTCAAGCGCACCAAGCTCGCCGAGAGCGACGACTTCATCGTCGACAAGAACCGCATCACCGTCGCCGCCGCCAATGTCTTCAAGCGCGATCCGGTCAACCTGATCCGCATCTATTATCTGGCGCAGAAGCACAATCTCGCCTTCCACCCCGACGCCATGCGCGCGATCACCCGTTCGCTCAAGCTGATCGACGCCGAGCTGCGCGACGACGAGGAAGCCAACAGGCTGTTCGTGGAAATCCTCACTTCCAAGAACGACCCGGAGATCGTGCTGCGGCGAATGAACGAGGCGGGCGTGCTCGGCCATTTCGTGCCGGCCTTCGGCAAGGTCGTCGCCATGATGCAGTTCAACATGTACCACCACTACACGGTGGACGAACACCTGCTGCGCTGCATCGGCATCTTGCGCGAGATCGAAACCGCCATCAGCAAGGACACGCCGCTCTCCAACGACTTGATCCACAAGCTGCTGCCCGGCAACCGCGCGGTGCTTTATGTCACGCTGTTCCTGCACGACATCGCCAAGGGTCGCATCGAGGATCATTCGATCGCCGGCGCGCGGGTGGCGCGGCGGCTGTGCCCGCGCCTGGGCTTTTCCGCGGCCGACACCGAGACCGTCGCCTGGCTGATCGAGAATCATCTGGTGATGTCCAGCGTCGCGCAATCGCGCGATCTGTCCGACCGCAAGACGATCGAGAATTTCGCCGCGGTAGTGCAGTCGGCGGAACGGCTGAAGCTGCTGGCTATCCTCACCACCGCCGACATCAAGGCGGTCGGCCCGGGCGTGTGGAACGGCTGGAAGGCGCAGCTCATCCGCACGCTCTATTACGAAACCGAGCCGGTGCTCACCGGCGGCTTCTCGGAGGTCAACCGCGCGCAGCGTGTCGCCGCGGCACAGGCCGAATTCCGCGCGGCGATGGCGGAATGGCCGGCCGAGCGGTTGGAGAGCTATATCGCCAAACTCTATCCGGCCTATTGGCTCAAGGTGGATCTGCCGCACAAGGTCCAGCACGCCAAGTTCGTGCGCGACGCCGAGGATGCCGGCAAGTCGCTCGCCACCGCCATCAGCTTCGACGGCGGCGCGGTGACCGAGCTCACGGTGCAGGCGCCCGATCACCCCTGGCTGTTGTCGATCATCGCCGGCGCCTGCTCCATGGCCGGCGCCAATATCGTCGACGCGCAGATCTACACCACCACCGACGGGCGCGCGCTCGACACCATTTCGCTGTCACGCGAATTCGACCGCGATGAGGACGAGAAGCGGCGCGCCGATCGCGTCGCCGACTCGATCGAGAAGGCGCTGCGCGGCGAATTGCGGCTGCCCGACATGGTGGGCAAGCGCGTCGCGCCCAAGGGCCGCATTAAGGCCTTCGCGATCGAGCCCACGGTCGTCATCAACAACCAGTGGTCGCACCGCTACACCATGGTGGAAATCACCGGCCTCGACCGCACCGGCCTGCTCTACGAGATGACCACGACGCTGTCCAAGCTCAACCTCAACATCGCCTCGGCGCACGTCGCTACTTTCGGCGAGCGGGTGGTCGACGTGTTCTACGTGACCGACCTCATGGGCGCGCAGATCGTTTCGCCGACCCGCCAGGCCGCCATCAAACGCGCCTTGGTCGCCTTGTTCGCGGCGCAGGATAGCAACGGCAAGACGACGAAAGATTAGCTTTTAGCCGCCCAAAAACAGCCGGCTCACATCCGGGTTGGCGAGCAAATCATTGGCGCGGCCGGCGAGCGCCAATCTGCCGGACACCAGCACATAGCCGATGTCGGCGTATTCCAGGCCCTTCTTGGCGTTCTGCTCGACGATGACAATGGTTCGAAAAGACATAAATCCCCGCTCGCATACGCTCACGGCTTTCGGCTAACATTGCCCCGCACCAAGAGGCGTAATGCAGGAATCCCCCGTAGTCATTGTCGGTCTTGGTCTGATGGGCGAGGTCTACGCCCGGCGGCTGATTGACGCAGGCATCCCGGTCATCGGCTTCGACATCGACCCCGCCCGCCGCGCCCGGCTGGGCGAAATCGGCGGCCGGCCGGTCCATTCGATCGCGGAACTCGCCGGCCCTTCGCGCTGCATCATCGTCGCCGTGTTCAATACCGATCAGGTCGAGGACGTGATCGAGAACCATCTCTTGCCGGTGCTCGGCGAGGGTTCCAACAAGATCGTCCTGTGCATGAGCACCTGCGATCCCGACCAGGTGGCCGCGCTCGCCGCTCGCGTCATGCCGCGCGGCATCCGCTATCTCGACGTGCCCGTATCCGGCACCAGCGACCAGGTGCGGCGCGGCGACGGCGTCGCCCTGATCGGCGGCGACCCAGCCATCGCCGACGAGGTGAAAGACCTCTTCGACGCGCTGTTCGTGCGCCGCTTCCATGTCGGCAAGATCGGCGACGGCGGCCGCGCCAAGCTCGCGGTCAATCTGATTCTCGGCCTCAACCGGCTGGCGCTCGCCGAAGGCCTCGTCTTTGCCGAACGGCTGGGGCTCGATCCGGCCGCCTTCCTTCCGGTGGCGCAGGGCTCGGCCTCCTACTCGCAGGTGATGGACACCAAGGGGCTGAAAATGCTGCGCGGCGATTTCTCGCCGGAGGGCCGCGCCAAGCAGACTTTGAAAGACGTCCACCTCATGCTCGATCAAGCCGCCAGCAAGGGGCAGAAGCTGGCGATGCTCGAAGTACATGCCGACGTGCTGGAATCCTGCGTGCGCGCGGGCGAAGCCGATTTGGATAACAGCGTTGTCATCAAGGAGATTCGCCGGCGGCGTGCGAAAACGTAACTCAGCAAATTTTCCGCCAATAGGGAACGAGCCATGGACGACAACGAGCTTGACGAGCGCGGCCTCAATCTGCGCGTCGAGATGTTCGGCCGCGAGGCGGTCGAAAAGCGCATGGCCGCGTTCGGCGAATTCGGCAAGCCGCTGCAGCATATCATCAACGCCTATGCCTACGGCGACGTCTGGAGCCGCACGGGCTTGCCGGCGGCGACCAAATCGCTGGTCATGGTCGGCATGATGGCGGCGTCCGGGCATCCGAACGAATTGCGCGTGCACCTCAACGGCGCGGTGAAGAACGGCTGTACGCCCGAGCAGATCCAGGAAGTGCTGCTGCTGCTGACGCTTTATTGCGGCATCCCGGCCGCGAACGAGGCGCACCGGATCGCAGCGGAAGTGCTGCGCGAGCACGGCAAGCTGTGACCGCGCCGGCGGGGCGGATCAGCCCTCGCCTTCCAGCGCCCGCCGCAAGCGCCGGATGACGACGCCGCGGGCGCGGTCGTCGGCCGCCGCTTCGACCTGCGCGTTGATGTCGAGGATCAGTTTCGACATATCGTTGTGCCAGTCGAGATTGACCACCGCTTCGGGCGCCAGCCGCCGGCGGCGCGCGCCGTCGATCGGCGTCGGCGCCGCCGTAGTGAGCTCGTAGATATCGTCCAGCAGCGGCGTGAACACTTTCGCCGCCGGCACGGTGCGCTCAGCGATGCGCCCGCTCAGGCCCGTGAGCGCCGGCTCTTCGCCATGCACCAGAAAGACGCCGCGCTCGATCGGCCGGCGCGCGGCGATCCAGCGCGCCAGTTCCGGCCCGTCGGCATGGCCGGAATATTCGTCAAGCCGGCGAATACGCGCCGCCACCTTGATTTCGTCGCCCTGGATGCGCACCGCCTTGGCGCCGTCGGCGATGAACCGCCCGAGCGTGCCTTGCGCCTGGAAGCCGACCAGCAGCACGGTCGCTTTGGCGTGCCAGAGCCAACGTTTGAGATGATGGCGGATACGGCCGGCGTCGCACATGCCGCTGGCGGCGACGATGATGTGGAAACCGGTGAGCTTGGCAATCGCCTTGCTCTCCTCCACCGTCTCGGTGCAATGCAAATGCGGCGAGCCAAGCAGCCGCGCGACGTCGAGATCGGCCTCCTGGCTTTCGGCGTGCTGGCGGAAGACTTCGGTAGCGCGAATGGCGAGCGGTGAATCGAGAAAGATCGGTGCCGCCGGAATATCGCCGCGCTCCATCAGGTCAATCAGATCGACGAGCAATTCCTGCGTGCGCTCGACGGCGAAGGCCGGGATGAGCAGCGCGCCGCCGGCCGCGTGGGCGGCGCGAACCTCGGCGGCGAGATGGCCGCGCCGCGACGCGCGGGTGACCGGCGGGCGGTCCTCGTCGCCATAGGTCGATTCGCAAATCACATAGTCCAAGCCGGTGGGCGCTTCCGGATCGGGTTGCAGCAGCTTGGCGTCGGGACCGAGATCGCCGGAGGCGAGCACGCGCAACGGCTTGCCGGATAAGCCTTCGCCGGCGAATTCGATCTCGATCGAGGCCGAGCCGAGCAAATGCCCGGCGTTCCAATAGCGCGCGCGTACGCCCGGCATGACTTCAACCCAGGTTTCGTAATCGACCGTGCGGAAGGCATCGAGCGCGGCGATGGCATCGCGCTGCGTGTAGATCGGTGTCACCGGCGCACGCCCGCGCGCCGCATTGCGCCGGTTGAGCGTCATGACCTCGGATTCCTGGATGCTGCCAGCATCGGGCAGCATAAAGGAGCACAGGTCGATGGTGCCGTGCGTGGCCCAGATGGGCCCGCGAAAACCGCCGCTAGTGAGCTTGGGGATGAGGCCGCTGTGGTCGATATGGGCGTGCGTCAGCAGCACGGCATCGATGCTGGACGGATCGAACGGAAACTTGCCGTAGTTTAACTCCTTCAGCGTTTTCGGCCCTTGGAACAGCCCGCAGTCGACCAGCAGGCGGCCGGCCGGCGTCTCGAACAAATGGCAGGAGCCGGTCACTGTGCGGGCTGCGCCGCAAAATCGTAGGGTCACGCTCATGTGCCGAGTTCCTTGCGCAACGCGTCTGCAAGCACCGCGTCGAGCACGATGGCATTGCTCGGATGGTGAATGCTGTCGGTGGACTTGAGCGAGCGAACGCCGGCTTGCAACAAGCCCGCCGCCAGTTCGGGCGCAAACAGCGCGTGGGTGACAACCGCATCGATGGTCGTGGCGCCGGCCGCTTGCACCGCCTTGGCGCAGGTCATCAGCGTGCCGCCGGACGACACGATATCGTCGACCAGCAGCGCCGGCCGCCCGTTAAACAGCACCGGATCGGCAAACGTGATTTCGACCGAACGGTCGCCGCGCCGCGTCTTGCGCGCCACCGCGCATTGCAAGCCGAGCCTGGAGGCGAGATCGCTCACCCAGGCCTGCGATTCCTCGTCCGGACCCACCACCACTGTTTTGGGATCGAAACCCGCGCGCAAGTCTTCGGCGATCGCCGGCATGGCCGACAAATTGTCAGCCTCGATGCCGGGAAAAACGCTGTGAATGTCTTTGGTGCGATGCAGATGGGCGTCGACGGTGATTACTCTATCCACCGCGTCCGCCAGCAACCGGCCGACGACTTTCTGGCTGACCGCTTCGCCTTGGTGGAAAGCGGTGTCCTGGCGCATATAACAAAGATAGGGCGCCACCAGCACCAGCCGCTGCGCGCCGCCGCGCCGCAACGCTTCCGACGCGAACAGCAGCGCCAGCAACTTGTCGTTCGGTTGGTCGAGCGAAGCATAGATGATGGTGGTCGCTGCCGCCGGGCCGACGGTGACGCGCAGTTCTCCATCCGGGAAACGATGCAGCGCGATCTCGTGCAATCCTAGGCCAAGCCGCGCGGCCAATCGCTGCGCCTCACCCACCGAGGACGGCAGGCATTGCATGACCGCGCTCACGGCTTGATCTCGCGCGAGCCGACAATATAGCCGGCATCCAGTTTGGCGGCGGCGAGCGCGAGATCAAATTGCGACTGCTCGAAGGCGTGGATGCGATAGAGCGGCTCGCCTTTCTCGACACGGTCGCCGATCTTCTTGAAAATCTTGATACCCGCGCCCTTATCGAGCGGTGCGCCCGCGGTACGCGCCAGGCGGTTGAGCCGCAGACAGTCGATCGCTTCGACCGCGCCGTCGCTTATTGCCATGATGTCGGCTGTCAGGGTCCCAATGTCGGTCCGGTGGCCGGACGGTCCTTGCGCTTCGATGATCTTATGCATCTGCTTGAGCGCGGCGCCGCTGTCGAGCAGTTCGCGCGCGCGTCGATAACCCGTTCCGCCGCGTAGGTCGGGATCGTATTCGAGCAAATGCGCGGCGAGCCGCAGCGACTTCTCGCGCAGATCGCGCGGCGCGGCGGAATCGTTCGAGAGCACCGCCATCACGTCCTGGGCTTCCAGCGCCGGACCGATGCCATTGCCAATCGGCTGCCGCCCGTCAGTGGTGATGACTTCGATAGCGATGCCGAAGTGATCGCCGACAAACTCGAACAGCTTGCGCAGCCGCATCGCGTCCAACGCAGTCCGGAGCTTGGCGGCGGGTCCGACTGGCAGATCGATCAACAGATGGGTCGCGCCGGCCGCAATCTTTTTCGACATGATCGAGGCGACCATTTGCTCGCGCGTATCGAGACTGAGCGGTCGCTCCACCGAAATGAGAATATCGTCGGCGGGCGACAGATTGACGTGTCCGCCCCAGACCAGACAGCCGTGGCAGGTTCTAACGACCTCTTTCATCTCGTCGACCGTGAGATCGACGCGCGCCAGCACCTCCATGGTGTCGGCGGTGCCCGCCGGCGAGGTGATGGCGCGCGACGAGGTTTTCGGAATCGTCAGCCCGTGCGCGGCGACGATCGGCACTACGATCATCGAGGTGCGGTTGCCGGGGATGCCGCCGATGCAATGCTTGTCGACGACGACGGGCATGTCCCAGGTCAGCTGCGTGCCGGCCTCAGCCATCGCATGCGCCAGCGCGAGCATTTCATCGCTGGTCATGAAGCTGGCGGAGCCGACGAGGAACGCCGCGATTTCCATGTCGGAATAACGGTAGTGCGTGATGTCATCGATGATCGCGCTGATCTCGGAAGCGTTTAGCGCGCGGCCTTGAATCTTGGCGCGCACCGCGTCGAGGCTGTCGGGCGGCGGAGCCGGCGTGATGGTGACGAAACTTCCGGCCGGCTCGGCGAAGCGGTGAAAGACGGGTTCGGCGAGGCCGATTTCGTCGGGATTGACCAAACCGTCGTCGGTGAGAATCAACGTTGCCAGCAAGACTTTCGAATTGCGGCGAAGTTCGACACGACTAAAGCCGCTAAACACCTCAGGCCGCAGCGCCGTGGACCGGCGCGAAATCACCACCACGTTTTCACGGCCGGTATCGAGATTGACGCGCCTGATCTTGAGCTGCGGGCGCGAATTATTGGGCGCGTTCATGCTGCGAGGTCCAAGCGGCAAGGCTGTGAAATTGCATAGTAAACCGCCGCCAATGCGGCATTGATCAAGATCATGCCGGTAATCTTCGCCAGCGGGCTGCTTAACGGCCCGTTAAATTGCGCCGTTTCGCGGCAATCGTCATCCTCCCTGCGCCGGAGCGCCGGCTGGCGCGGCTGCCACGGGCGCGCGCAGCGAAAATCCCTTGACCACCGCATAAATCGCCGGAATGACGACCAGCGTCAGCACGGTCGACGACACCATACCGCCGATCATCGGCACCGCAATGCGCTGCATCACCTCGGCCCCAGTCCCGTGGCTCCACATGATCGGCAGCAGGCCGGCCATGATGGCGCAGACCGTCATCATCTTCGGCCGCACGCGCTCGACCGCGCCGGACATGATTGCGGCATAGAGATCGCCGCGCGTGAACGCTTCGCCCTTGGCCGCGCGCTTGGCCTGCAGCTCGGTCATGGCATTGTCGAGATAGATCAACATGACGACGCCGGTCTCGGCAGCGACGCCGGCGAGCGCGATGAAGCCGACTGCGACGGCAACGGAGAAGTTGAAACCGAGCCACCACATCAGCCACAGGCCGCCGGCGAGCGCGAAAGGAACCGACAGCATCACGATCAAGGTCTCGGTCAGCCGGCGAAAATTCAGATACAGCAGGAGGAAGATGATCAAGACCGTGACGGGGACGACGATTTTGAGCCGCGCCTTGGCGCGCTCCATATATTCGAACTGCCCGCTCCAGGCGACGTAGTAGCCGGGCGGGAACTTGACTTGTTCCGCCACCGCTTTCTGGGCATCGGCGACATAGCCGCCGATATCGCGGTCGCGCAGATCGATATAAATGTAGGCGGCCAACTGGGCATTTTCCGTACGGATGGTGGCCGGCCCCTTGGCCAGTTCGACTTTGGCTACTTCACCGAGCGGCACGGTGCCGCCGTTGGCGAGCGGAATGAGCACCTGGGTGGCGATCGACTGCGGGTCGCTGCGCAATTCGCGCGGATAGCGGATGCTCACGGTGTAACGCTCGCGGCCCTCGACCGTCGTCGTCACGGCTTCGGCGCCGAGTGCGGTGGCGATCACGTCCTGCACGTCGGTGATCATCAAGCCGTAACGCGCGAGCTGCGCGCGGTTGGGCTCGATATTGAGGTAATAACCGCCGAGGATGCGTTCGGCGAAAGCGCTGGTGGTGCCGGGCACCGTGCGAACCGCCGCCTCGATCTGGCGGGCGATATTCTCCATCACGGCGAGATCGGTGCCGTAGACTTTGACCCCGACCGGCGTGCGGATGCCGGTCGCCAGCATGTCGATGCGCGCCTTGATCGGCATGGTCCAGGCGTTGGACACGCCGGGAAACTGCAACGCCTTGTCCATCTCGGCGATCAGTCTGTCGATGGTCATGCCGGGCCGCCATTCGCTCTCCGGCTTCAGATTGATCACGGTCTCGAACATTTCCGTTGGCGCGGGGTCGGTGGCGGTGCTGGCGCGGCCGGCCTTGCCCCAGACCGACAGAACTTCGGGGAAGGTCTTGATGATCTTGTTCTGGGTCTGCAGCAGTTCGGCGGCCTTGGTAACCGACAGGCCCGGCAGCGTGGTCGGCATATAAAACAGCGTGCCCTCATTGAGCGTGGGCATGAATTCGCTGCCGAGTCGCATCGCCGGCCACAGACTGCCGATCAGCACCGCGATTGCGATCGCGATGGTCGCGGCCTTGTAGCGAAGCGCCGTGCGGATTACCGGCCGGTAGATCCAGATCAGCGCCCGGTTCACCGGGTTCTTGTGTTCCGGCACGATCCGGCCGCGCACGAACAGCAGCATCAGCGCGGGTACCAAAGTTACCGACAACAGGGCCGCGGCCGCCATGGAAAATGTCTTCGTAAAGGCGAGCGGTTTGAACATGCGGCCTTCCTGTGCCTCGAGCGCGAAGATGGGCAGGAACGACACGGTGATGATGAGCAGGCTGAAGAACAGCGCCGGCCCGACCTCGATGGCCGCCTCGATCAGCACCTCGCTTCTTGGCTTATCGGGGGCGGCGCGCTCCAGATGCTTATGCGCATTCTCGATCATGACGATTGCGGCATCGACCATGGCGCCGATGGCGATCGCGATGCCGCCCAGGCTCATGATGTTCGAGCTCAAGCCCAGCAGATGCATGCACAAATAAGCGATCAGCACGCCGAGCGGCAGCGTGATAATCGCCACCAGTGCACTGCGCACGTGCAGCAGGAACACCACGCAAACGAAGGCGACGATGATGCTTTCCTCGACCAGCGTGCGTTTGAGCGTATCGATGGCGCGGTAAATCAAGTCCGAACGGTCGTAGACCGCGTCGAGCGTGACGCCCTTCGGCAGGCTGGGGGCGATTTCAGCGAGCCGCTGCTTGACGTTCTGGATGACGGACAGCGCATTCTCGCCGAAGCGTTGCAGCACGATGCCGGTCACCACTTCGCCTTCACCGTTTAATTCGGTGATGCCGCGGCGCTCGTTCGGCGCCAGTTCGACATGCGCCACATCCTTGAGCAGCACCGGCACGCCTTGGTTGCTCTTGACGACGATCTGTTCGAGATCGCCAAGGCTCTTGATGTAGCCGCGCCCGCGCACGACAAATTCGGTTTCGGCGAGTTCGACGGTGCGGCCGCCGACGTCGATATTGCTCGACCGAATGGCGTCGCGAACTTTCGACAGCGGAATGCCGAGCGACTGCAGCCGGCGCGGATCGATCACCACGCTGTACTGTTTGACGAAACCGCCGACGCTGGCGACTTCGGCGACGCCTTCCGCCTTGGCGAGGCCGTAGCGGATATACCAATCCTGAATGGTGCGCAGCTCTGCAAGGTCCTTTTGCGCGCCGCGCACGACGTATTGATAGACCCAGCCGACCCCGGTCGCGTCGGGGCCGAGGCTCGGGACGACGCCGGCCGGCAGCCGGCCGGCGGCCGAATTGAGATATTCGAGCACGCGCGAGCGCGCCCAATAGAGGTCGGTGCCGTCCTCGAAGATTACGTAGACGAAGGAGACGCCGAAGAAGGAAAAGCCGCGCACGACCTTTGATTTCGGCACGCTCAGCATGGCCGTGGTCAGCGGATAGGTGACCTGATCTTCGACGACTTGCGGAGCCTGGCCGGGATATTCCGTATAGACGATCACCTGCACGTCGGAGAGATCGGGAATGGCGTCGAGCGGCACGCGTGACACCGCATACAAGCCGGCCAGCGTCAGGAAGAGGCCGGCGAAACCGACCAGCAGCAAGTTGCGCGCCGACCAGCGGATGACAGCCGCGATCATTTCGGCTGCTCCTTGTCCGTGAAGGTCTTCAACGCTGTCTGCAGGTTGCTCTCGGCGTCGATGAGGAAGGTCGCGGTGGTGACGATCTTTTCGCCGGTGGAGAGCCCGTCGACGATCTCGACATAACCCTCGCCGCGGCGGCCGAGCTTGACCGGCCGCGGCTCGAAGCGGCCGTCGCTTTTGGCGACCAGTGCGATCTGTCGCGCGCCGTTGTCGATGATCGCGCTGGTTGGAACGCTGATCGCGGGCAGCAGACCAGCATCAACGTGGAACACGACATCGGCATACATGTCGGTCTTCAGCCGCCCGTCCGGGTTAGCGACCTCAATTCTGACGCGCACGGTGCGCGTTTCCGTTCTCACATCCGGATAAACGAAGGTCACAACGCCTTCGATCGGCTGGCTGCGATAGGCCCGGAAAGTCATGGTTGCGCGGGTACCCAGCTTGATGTCGGCGAGGTCGCGTTCGGCGACATCGGCGATCACCCAGACATGAGAAAGGTCGACGATCCGATACAGTTCATCGCCGGCCTTCGCCTGCTGGCCGTTGACGATGCGCTTGCTGACGACGGTCCCGGTCGCCGGCGCCAGCCAGTCGATCGTACGCGGGTCGACGGCGCGCTCGCGCACCTCTCGGATGAGGCTTTCCGGCACGCCAAGGTTCCGCAAACGCCGCATGGTGCCGTCGATGCGAAACCGCTCCTGCGCCTGCGTCGCCTGGCCGTGCCCTGTGACGACGATGAGTTCGGCCAGCGCTTGCTGGATGTCTTGGCTGTAGACCCGGAACAAAGGCTGGCCGGCCTGCACAGTCTGCCCGGTCTTATCGACGAACAGTTCCTCGACATAGCCGTCCGATCGCATTGTCACGACAGTCTGCCGGCTTTCATCGATCGCGACCGAACCGACGCCGCGCACCGGCCGCACCAATACGCGCGACTCGACCGTTTCGGTGCGGACGCCGCTGCGCTGAACCCGGTCGAGGCTGACCTTGATGGTCTTGCTGTCGCTCGGCTCGTCGCCCTCGTAAACCGGGATGTAGTTCATCCCCATCGAATCTTTTTTCGGCACCGGCGAGGTGTCCGGCAGGCCCATGGGATTTCGGTAATAGAGAATCTTGCGCTCGCCCTGCTTCGGATTCAGCATGACCAGCGGCGGCGGATTGAATGTCTTCTCCGCGTCGTCATAGACCGGCAGATAGGCGCGGCCTTGCGCGTCGTTCTTCGGCGTCGCCGACCAGAACGGCGCCCCGGTGGGGTCGCGATAGTAGAGGATCGTTCGTTCGGCAGCGGATGCCTGCGGGGCGATGGTCAGCGATACCGCCGTGCCACCTGAGCGATGAATATACCCGTAGCTCGCTACAACGCCGGCGGCGAAGACGAATGTGAGAATGGAGGCGGCGCGAATTTTGGTCATGGCTGTCTCGTTAGGTTCATTCCTGCCCGCTAAGGCGGATGACGGGGCGGCGGCCACCGCAGCGGCCGCCGCTCAGATTGGTGCCGCGATGCCGCGGCAGCCGGCTCACCTGTTGGCTTTGAATATGACCTTGCCGACGACGGTCTCAGGCTCGCCCTGTACCTTGGCCGATACGCTCAGCAGGTACCGCCCCGCCATCGGCAGATCGGTTTTGAACGCATAGGTTCCCGGCTCGCTGCCGGGCAGTGCGGCAACCGGCGAGACCATGTCCGCCATACCATCGGGCCCCATGTCGACGCGCGTGCGTACGATGACAGCGTCAGCCACCGGTTTACCGGTCGGTTTGTGGACCAAGCGCACGGCGACCACCACGTCGTCGCCTTTCTTCAATTCGGCGGCGACCGGTTCAAACACATAGTCGACGGCGCCGGCCCAAGCGGCAGCACCGGTCAGGCTCATGCCGACCGCAAAAGCTGTGGCGAGCAGATACTTCGCAATCATGATCTCGTTCTCCTGATGATTCCCTGCTCGACGCCTCGCGATGTCATCGCGCGACAGTCGAATTCCCGCGCGAGCTGGCGGCTCACGCGACGCTATGCAGCTACAGAGGGATCAGGAGCGAGGCGGCCGGAAGGGCGGATTGCCCATCAGCGAGGAAATATTGGTGGCAGCGCGAACCGGGTCGAGCCGAATATTGAACGACACTGCATAAGCGACACCGGAGACGTCGGGGGCAATGAAGGCAAAGCAGAGCGCACAGCCTGCGGGATAGGCACAGCCATCGGCCGTCTTTTGTGTATGGCCGTTCGGCATGTTGCTGTGGTGGTGATCGCAATCGGGCATCGCCGTGACAGCCGACACGACCGCGTTTGGCGCCGGCGCAGCGCTCGCAAAATTAACCAACGCCGGCAACGCAGCGATTGCTGCGGCCAGAAGCAGGACGAGAATAGTTCGACCGATTCTTTGCGTCACGATGGACTTCATTAAAGATGCCGGGACACGGCATATTCTTCATGCCCTGAAGCGCCCGCCAAGGCTTTGATAAAGGTCAAAGCTTGGCCGGCCGGACACTGCGGCTGCGGAGGAATATACCACGATTCCTCGCTTAACGGCCCCTTAAACCGCGCCCTTTAGCGTGCCTTTCGGGGGCCGGCGGGTTGCCGCCGGCATAGCGAGTCGGGTCGGGCGATGGCGCAGGGCAAGGGACATTCGGGCGCGCGCCGGGAGCCGGTGTTCGACAGCTCACCTGAGTTGCGCGTCGGCGCTGGCGACCGTCCGGCAGGCGGCGGCAGCAAGCCGCCGGCCAAACGCAAACGCGCCAAACAAAGCCGTAAACGTGCGCCGCGCCGCTCGCTGATTGGCCGCGCGGTCTATTGGAGCCTGGTGCTGGGGCTGTGGCTCGTCATCGGCGTCGCCGGCACCATTGCCTGGACCGGCGCGCACATGCCGCCGCTGCAGTCGCTGGAGATCCCCAAGCGGCCGCCCTCGATCCAGATCGTCGACGTCAACGGCCGCCCGCTCGCCACCCGCGGCGACAGCGGCGGCGCCGTCCTGCCGCTGAAGGAAATGCCCAGCTATGTGCCGAAGGCCTTCATCGCCATCGAGGATCGGCGCTTCTACGAGCATTACGGCGTCGATCCGTGGGGCATCGCGCGCGCGGCTGTCGCCAATATTCTGCACCGCGGCGTGGCGCAGGGCGCCTCCACCATCACGCAGCAATTGGCGAAAAATCTCTTTCTCACTCAAGAGCGTACCATCCATCGCAAGCTGCAGGAGATGCTGCTGGCGCTGTGGCTGGAGCACAAATTCACCAAGACGCAGATCCTCGAACTGTACTTGAACCGCGTCTACTTCGGCTCCGGCGCCTACGGCATCGAACAGGCGTCGCAGCGCTATTTCGGCAAGTCCGCCAGGCAGATAAGCCTGCCGGAGGCGGCGCTGCTCGCCGGCCTGGTGAAATCGCCGTCGCGGCTGGCGCCGACGCGCAATTTCGACGGCGCCGAGCGCCGCGCTCAGACCGTGCTGGCCGCCATGGCCAGCGTCGGATTCATCACGCGCGCCAGCGAAAAAGCCGCGCTATCGCATCCGCCCCTCATTGCCGCGCAAGCCGGCAACGGCTCGATCAATTATGTCGCCGATTGGGTTATGGACGCGATCAACGAGGTGCTCGGCCACGTCGACGAGGACATCGTGGTGCGCACCACGATCGACACCGGCCTGCAAGCGAGCGCGGAGCAGGCCCTCAGCGAAGAATTGGCGCAGAAGGGCGGCAAGAGCGGCGTCAGCCAGGGCGC
The DNA here is from genome assembly GCA_963786025.1 of uncultured Alphaproteobacteria bacterium. Classification (GTDB taxonomy): domain Bacteria; phylum Pseudomonadota; class Alphaproteobacteria; order Rhizobiales; family Xanthobacteraceae; genus Pseudolabrys. The sequence continues at coordinate 30,390 of CAWAXK010000031.1, read as the reverse complement.
GCTGGTGGCGATGACGCCGGACGGCGCAGTCCGCGCCTTGATCGGCGGACGAAGCTATGGCGAAAGCCAGTTCAATCGTGCGGTCGCCGCCAAGCGCCAGCCCGGCTCCGCCTTCAAACCGTTCGTCTATCTGACCGCGCTCGAACACGGACTGACGCCGGACACGGTACGCCTGGATGCGCCGATCAATATCAAGGGTTGGCAGCCGGAAAACTACGGCCACGAATATTACGGCCCGGTGACGCTCACCAAGGCGCTGGCGCTGTCGCTCAATACGGTGTCGGTGCGCCTGACCATGGAATTCTCGCCCGCGGCGGTGATCCGCACCGCCTACCGGCTCGGCATCGCGTCAAAGCTGGAGCCCAACGCCTCGATCGCGCTCGGCACCTCGGAAGTCTCGCCGCTCGAACTGGTCAGCGCCTATGCGCCGTTCGCCAATGGCGGGCTGGCGGTGGTGCCGCATGTGATCGAGCGTATCGCCGCCGCCAACGGCAAGCTGCTCTATACCCGCAACGACCACCCGCTCGGCCGCATCGTCGATGCGCGCTACGTGGCGATGATGAACGAGATGATGCAGCAGACCCTGGCGATCGGCACCGCGCACAAGGCGGCGCTGCCGGGATGGCCGGCAGCCGGCAAGACCGGCACATCCCAGGATTTCCGCGACGCCTGGTTCATCGGCTACACCGCCCATCTCGTCACCGGCGTCTGGCTCGGCAATGACGACGGCACGCCGACCAAGAAAGTCACCGGCGGCGGGCTGCCGGTGGAAATCTGGAGCCGCTTCATGCGCGCCGCCCATCAGGGCGTTCCGGTCGCCGCCCTGCCCGGCCGGCCGGCCGGCGGCGGGCTGCCGGGCCTGTTCAGCAGCAATGCGCCGGCAACCGACGGCATGGCGCCGGTGCCGCCGGCACCCATCCAATCCGCCCGCAATACGCCAAACGGCCGCAGCTCCGGCCTCGACAACTGGCTGCTCGATAACCTGTTCGGACGCAGCAGAAACTAATGCTGTTTGGCGGCGCTGGCGCGCACGGCGCGCGTTGCGATCCATAATCCAAGGGTGGCGCAACCCATCACCGCCACCGAGCCTGCGAGCGGCCAGGCGCTTGACCCGAGCAACATGCCGACCACCACGCCGCACAGCGCCGCCACGCTCTGCTGCACGAAACCGAGCAGCGCGGAGGCCGCCCCCGCCCGTTCCGGAAACGGCGTCATGGCGCCGGCGATCGCCTGCGGCAACACGATGCCGAGACCGGCGAGATAGAGCGCCATCGGCAACACCAAGGAGGCGGCGGCGGTCAAGCCCAGCGCCACCGCCATCACCATACCGAGCCCGCCGGCGGCCATCGCCGCGGCGCCGACGCCGAGCGTGCGGTTGATGCCGTGCCGCATCACCAGCCGCGCGGCATACGTCGTGCCGATCATGTAGCCGACCGAGCCGACCGCGAAAGCGGCGCCGAATTGGAACGGTGAAAGGCCATAGAGATATTGCAGGACGAAGGACGAGCCGGAGATCCAGGCAAACAGTCCGCCGAAGCTGGTGGAGGCGAGGCCAAGATAGGCGAGATAGGCCGGATTGCGCGCCACCACCCGGTAGGACTTGAACATGCTGGCCGGCGTCACCGATTCGGCTGCGCGCAGCGCCAAGGTTTCCGGCATCAGCGGCCAGACGATGGCGGCGCCGAAAAAACCGCCGCCGACCAGCGTGAAAAACACCGACCGCCAGCCGAAGCCGGTCTGCAACACGCCGCCGAGCAGCGGCGCCAGCACCGGCGCCAGCGCCATCACCCCGCCGATCAGCGACAATTCGCGGCCGGCGCGCGCGCCGGAATAAAGATCGCGCACGATGGCGCGCGCCAGCACGATGCCGCCGGAGCCGCCGAGCGCCTGCAGCGCGCGCGCCGCGATCAGCATCTCGATCGAGGTCGACAGCGCGCAAGCGAGGCTCGCCGCACAATAAAGCGCCACGGCGCCGAGCAGCACCGGCTTGCGGCCGTGCCGGTCGGCAAGCGGGCCATAGAAAATCTGGCCGAAGGCGAAGCCGAGCAGATAGGCGGAGACCGTGAGCTGCACCTGCGCGGTCGAGGCGTTGAGCAGCCGCGCGATGTCGGGCAGCGACGGCAGGTACATGTCGGTGGTCAACGGCCCGATCGCGCTCAGCGCCGCCAGCAAGACCGTCAGCGCGAAAGTGCCGGGACGCAGCATGGAGAACTTTCTTTCGTCATGGCCGGGCATAACCGTCCGCAGGACGGCGTCGCGTCGCTCGTCTGTTTCCCGGCCATCCACGCCGTTGCGTGTGGCAAAATCCTAAGACAGGGATGCCCGGCGCACCTTGAGCGAAGGCAAGCTTCGCGCCTAGGGCCGGGCATGAGGAAGTGCGTATAACAGGCCGCTGTCCGAGGCTAGCGCCCGCCGCCCGGCGCCCCATAGCGGTGAAGATCGGCGCCGTGGGCATCGAGCCACGTCTTGGCGCGCGCAACGTGCGGGCAGATGCCCTCGACCACGCGCCAGAAGCGGCGCGAGTGGTTCATTTCAACGAGATGCGCGACCTCGTGTGCCGCCAGATAGTCGAGCACGAAGGGCGGCGCGAAGATCAAGCGCCACGAATAGGACAGCACGCCGGTGGTCGAGCACGAACCCCATCGGCTCGACGGGTCGCGGATCGATACCCGCTTGACCGTAACGCCGAGCGCGCTGGCGGCACGCGCGCTGGCGGCTTCCAGATCGCTTTTGACTTCGCGCTTGAGAAAATCGGAAATCCGGCGGGCGACATGCGGCGCCTCGCCGGCGACGCAAAGCAGCCGCTCGCCTGCTTCGCCGCTCTCGACCCAGACCGTGCCGCGCCGCTCGCGCCGGTGCTCGATGCGGTGATCGACGCCGCGCAATGGGATCGTCGCGCCGTGCGCGAACGGCGCCGGCTCGGGCAAGCGGCCGAGCCGAGCGGCGATCCAGCCGCCGTGCTTCTGCGCAAACTCATGCGCCTGCTTCAAGCTGCCGCGCGGCGGCATGGTGAGCACCACTTCGCGCGTCACCGAATGGATGCGCAGCGTATAGCGCCGCGCCTGCCGGTGGCGGCGCAGGCGCACCAGATAGATTTGGCGCTCGAAGGTGATGCTGATCGCCGGCGGTTCGCTGGGCCGGCGGTAGAGCAGCGCGCGCAGAGGCATGCGAATCATCCGCCCGATCGCAGTACGTCGCGGAAATATTGCCATATTCGTCGCCGTTCGCCACACGGTTTTGCGCGGTCGGAAATGCCGCAGCGACGCAAGGGCTTACATTGTCACGAACAGCCGGCGCGGTGGCGTGCCGGTAAAGCGCCGATCAGCTGGCGGACGCCGCCTTGGCCCGACCAGGATGGGCGCCGCGCCCGCGCCCATTATGCGACAGCACGAAATCGGAGATGCGCGGGGCGATCTCGGAGCGGAAGCGCGAGCCGTTGAACACGCCGTAGTGGCCGACTGCCGGCTGCAAATAATGCGCCTTGTCGTCGGCCGGAATATTCGAGCACAGGACATGAGCCGCCTCGGTCTGTCCAACCGCGGAAATGTCGTCGTGCTCGCCTTCCACCGTCAGCAGCGCGACGCGCTTGATCTGCGAGGGATCGATACGGCGGCCGCGATGGGTCATTTCGCCCTTCGGCAGCGCATGGCGGACGAACACGGTCTCGACCGTCTGCAGATAGAACTCGGCGGAGAGATCCATGACCGCGAGATATTCGTCATAGAACTCACGGTGCTTCTGCGCCGAGTCGCCGTCGCCCTTGACCAGATGCGTGAACAGATTGCGGTGCGCCTCGATATGGCGGTCGATATTCATGCTCATGAAGCCGTGCAACTGCAGGAAGCCCGGATAGACGTCGCGCAGGAAGCCGGGATGCGGGAACGGCACCTTGGTGATGACGTGATTGCGGAACCAATCGATGCCGCGATCTTCCGCGAGCTTGTTGACCGCGTTGGAATTGATGCGGGTGTCGATCGGGCCGCCCATCAGCACCATGGAATGCGGCACGTAAGGATCCTGGTCAGCCTCCATCAAGGAGACCGCCGCCATTACCGGCACCGAGGGCTGGCACACGGCCACCACATGCACATCGCCGCCGAGCACGTGCAGCATGGAGATGATGTAGTCGACATAGTCGTCGAGATCGAAGCGGCCGTCCGCCACCGGCACCATGCGCGCGTCGGACCATTCGGTGATGTAGACGTCGTGATTGGGCAGGAAGGTCTCCACCGTACCGCGCAGCAGGGTCGCGTAGTGACCCGACATCGGCGCCACGATCAGCAGCTTCGGCTGCGGGCGGCGCGGCGCGCGCGCGAAGTCGCGTTCGAAATGCAGAAGCTTGCAGAACGGACGCTCCCACGCGGTGGTGATGTGCACCGGAACCTGTTCGGCGCCGACCGTCACGCGGTCGATGCCCCATTCCGGGCGGCGGTAGCGGCGGGTGGAGCGCTCGAATACTTCCGCCGCCGCGGCAATCGACTTGCCGTAAGTGGTGTGCGCGAATGGATTGGCTGGATTCTTGAAGAAGAGGCGGGTGGCGTCGGCGACCGCGCGAGACGGATTGAGCGTCGCCTGGCCCATCTCGTAGAGCCAGTACATCGGCGTCGACAGCAAAATCCCGTTGTCACCGGGCAGCGTGGCTGCCCCGTCGAATTCGCCAATTGGCATGGACTTGGTCCCCGGACCTTGCTGCGCTGCAGCACCGTGTCGCTTTTCTGTCATAGCGTCAACTTAGCCATAAGTCCTTCGTATCCCCTTTATAACCGAAAATTATCGTGTAACCCACCGAGAACACATGGTTTTCCGGCTTATTCACCGGTCTGCAGCAGCGAACCCTGCAGCCGGGCGCTCTGCAATAGCTTCAGGAAAGCGAACGACGCAGCCGCGAACAGCACGACGTTGAACGCGAACGCCTCCGCCATCAGGTCGGCGCGGAACACGTGATCGATGAGAAGCGCGCGCATGCCCTCGAATATGTATGTCGGCGGCAGGGCCCATGCAACGTACTGCAGGTATGCGGGCAGCACCGTAACCGGGTAGTACACGCAGGTGAGCGGCAGGAACAGAAACATGATGGTCCAGGCCATGCTCTCGGCGCCCAAGCCGTTACGCAGCAACAGGCCGGCGACGAAAATCCCGATCGCCCAACTGGTCAGGATCAAATTGAGGAAGAACGCGGCGAGCGCGAAGCCAAGCGACCACAGATTGAAGCCGAAGAACAGAATCGCGAGCAGCGTGACCGGGATCATGCCGATCAGCAAGCGCACGACGCTCATGATCATCAAGGCGGCGATGAACTCCACCGGCCGCAACGGCGACATCATGAGATTGGCGAGATTATGCGCGTACATCTCCTCGAGGAACGAAATCGAGAAGCCGAGTTGGCCGCGGAACAGAATATCCCACAGCAGCACCGCGCCGATGAAGACCCCGGCCGTGCGCACGAACGGCCCGCCGTTCTGCGTCACATAAAGCTGTAGAAAGCCCCACATCAGCATCTGCACGGTCGGCCAATAGATCAGGTCGAGCACGCGCGGCCAGGATGAGCGCAGCAGATACCAATAGCGGCGCACCATGGCGCGCACGCGGTTGAAGGAGAAATCGAGGCCGCTGTCGCTGCCGATCATTGCGCGGCCTCACGATGCTCGCCGCGCCCGCGCGCCACGTCGAGGAACACGTCCTCCAGGGTCCCGCGTCCGTAGCGGTCGAGCAGGCGCTGCGGCGTGTCGTCGTCCTCGATGCGTCCCTGCTTCATGATGATGACGCGTTCGCACAGCCGCTCGACCTCGGTCATGTTGTGCGAGGCAAGCAGCACGGTCGCCCCGTGCGCGTGGCGATAGTGGTCGAGCCGGCCGCGCACCCAGTCGGCGGTATCGGGGTCCAGGGATGCCGTCGGCTCGTCGAGCAGCAGGACTTCCGGGCGGTTGAGCAATGCCTTGGCGAGCGAGACGCGGGTCTTCTGGCCGGCCGACAATTTGCCCGTCGGCCGGTCGAGGATGTCGATGAGATCGAGATCGGCGGCAAGACCGGCGATGCGCTCGTCGATATCGGCGACCGCATAAAGCTGGGCGAATACCGACAGATTTTGCCGCACCGTGAGCCGCATCGGCAGCGCCACATAGGGGCTCTCGAAATTCATCCGGTGCAGCACGCGATAGCGCTCTTGCGGCATTTGCGCGCCCAGCACCGAGACCGTACCGGAGGTCGGCGTGACCAGGCCCATGATCATCGCGATTGTCGTGGTCTTGCCGGCGCCATTGCCGCCGAGCAGCCCGGTGATCGTGCCGGGGATCAGGCGAAACGAAATACCGTCGACCGCCGCCACGGCCTTGTAGCGCTTGACCAGGCGATCGACGGTAACGGCTGACGTGTATTGCGCATCCATTGGCGCAAGATGTGACGCTCCGCCGCGGGAAGTGCAAGCCCTGCGCAAGCTCCGGGGCGTTCGAATGCGCTTCAATGCCGGAGGTGGAGCCCCTACACTGCCCGCCATGCCCGCGCTCGGCCTCGCCCAGAACCATCCCCGCCGCAATGTCCGGCTCGACACCCTCGTAAGGCTGCGCTGGCTCGCCATTATCGGCCAGACCACCGCCGTGCTGGTGGTCTATTTCGGGTTCGATTTCACGCTGCCGATCTGGGCCTGCCTTGCCGTGATCGCGCTGTCCGCCTGGCTCAACGTGGCGCTGCGCCTGCGCTTTCACATGACGCAGCGGCTGGAGCCCGACCGCGCCGCCTGGTTGCTGGCCTTCGACATCGCCGAATTGGCGGTCTTGCTGTTCCTGACCGGCGGGCTGCAGAACCCCTTCGCCTACCTGTTCCTGGCTCCCGTGCTGTTGTCGGCGACCGCACTGCCGCCGCGCTTCACGCTGATGCTGGGCGCGTTTGCGATGGCCTGCGCGACCGTGCTGGTGTTCGCGCACTATCCGCTGCCCTGGGACAGCGAGGACCCGCTGCAACTGCCGCCGATCTACATGATCGGCGTCTGGTTCTCGATCCTGCTCGCCATTGGATTCATCGGCGTCTATGCTTGGCAGATCACCGAGGAATCGCGCCAGCTCGCCGACGCACTGGCCGCCACCGAACTGGTGCTGGCGCGCGAGCAGCACCTTTCGCAGCTCGATGGGCTGGCGGCCGCCGCCGCGCACGAGCTCGGCACGCCATTGTCCACCATCACGGTGATCGCCAAGGAACTGGAGAATGCGATCGCCGCCGACGCGCCGCATGGCGACGACGTGCGCTTGCTGCGCGAACAGGCGACGCGCTGCCGCAATATACTGGCCAAGCTCACCGAATTGTCGGCGACCGGCGAACCGTTCGACCGCACGCCGCTTTCGTCGCTGATCGAGGAGGTGGTGGCGCCGCATCGCAATTTCGGGGTCGCCATCGACGTGACCGCGCCGCCCGGCCGAAACAGCGAACCGGTGAGTGCGCGCAATCCGGCGATCGTCTATGGCCTCGGCAACCTTCTGGAAAACGCCGTCGACTTCGCGCGTACCCGCGTCATGGTCGCCACGCAATGGGACGAAGAGATCGTCGAGGTGACCATCAGTGACGACGGCCCGGGATTCGCGCCGGAAATCATGGGCCGCATCGGCGAGCCCTATGTCACCAGCCGTAAGCGCAACGCGAACGATTCCGACGAGATGCCGACCGGACTTGGGCTTGGCTTTTTCATCGCCAAGACTTTGCTCGAACGCTCGGGCGCCACCCTCGGATTCGAGAACCGTTCGTTTCCGGAACGTGGCGCCATCGTCACCTTGCGCTGGAGCCGGAGCGATTTCGAACGGCCGTTATCGTTCGCAACGTCTTGAAATACCGCACACAATACCTACTTTTTAAGCTGTGTTTATGCGGCGGCGCGCGCTAGGATATGTCGTGCTACGCAAGGGTGCGATATGAACACGGCCAGCGACGACGCCACCGAAGCGGCGGCGCGAGAAAAACTCCCCGCGCAACGGTCCGTGCTGATCGTCGAGGACGACCGTTCATTTTTGCAGCGGCTGGCGAAGGCGCTCGAGCAGCGCGGCTTTGCCGTCGCCACGGCGGAATCGGTGGCCGATGGATTGCTGCAAGTCGAGCAGGCCGCGCCCGCCTTTGCGGTGGTCGACATGCGGCTCGGCGACGGCAATGGGCTCGACGTGATCTCCGCGCTCAAGCGCCGCCGGCCCGACGCGCGCGGTATTATCCTGACCGGCTACGGCAACATCGCCACCGCGGTGAACGCGGTGAAGCTCGGCGCCGTCGATTATCTGGCAAAGCCAGTGGATGCCGACGACGTGGTGGCCGCCCTGCTCGCGCATGAAAGCGACAAGATCGAACCGCCGGAAAATCCGATGTCGGCCGACCGCGTGCGCTGGGAGCACATCCAGCGTATCTACGAATTGTGCGGCCGCAATGTGTCGGAGACCGCGCGCCGGCTCAACATGCACCGCCGCACGTTGCAACGGATTTTGGCCAAACGCGCGCCGCGGTGATTTTTTGGTGTCGTCCCCGCGAAAGCGGGGATCCAGTACTCACGGCGCAATTTTTACACGAAGCAGGGGTTACTGGATCGCCCGCCTTCGCGGGCGATGACGATCGCGGCTAAACCACATCGCCATAAGGCCCGTTCGGATCGGCGAGCGATTGCAGCCGCAGCGCGGCGGCGCGCGCGAACAACAGCATCATGGATTTGCGCGTTGCCGCCGGCAGCTTGTGCTCGGGCGCCTCGCGCATAGTTTGCGCGCCGAAAGCATCGGCAACGATCAGCCCGGTATCGGGCGGAAAGATTTCATGCGGCATATCCATGTGCGTGGCGAAGAACAGCCGGTCGCAATGGGTCCGGTAGTCCTGCCATTTCTGGTCGGCGCGAAAATCAGCGACCGAGGATTTGATCTCGACGATCCAGATTTCGCCGCCGGCATCGAGCGCCACCAGATCGGCTCTACGGCCGGACGGCAGCGGCAATTCGCTCACCACACAGCGGCCAAGCGCATGCAGCAGGCGCGCCGTGCCACGCGCGACCGCCAGCGCGGTCTCCGACTGCCGGCCGTCGACCGGAATTTCCAGCGGCTGTTTGGCGGCGAGTATCATCGTGCGAGTTTAGCACGTTCTGGAAACGCGGCGGCAAGCGCTTCGCGGCTGGCCGCGATCACGCCGCGCTCGGTGATCAGCCCGGTGACGAGCCGCGCCGGTGTAACGTCGAAGCCGTAATTGGCCACGGCCGAGCCGTCCGGGATGATCTGCACGGTCTCGATGCAGCCGTCTTTGGTCTTGCCCGTCATCGTCGCGACTTCCTCAGGCCCGCGCTGCTCGATCGGGATTTCGGCAAGCCCGTCGCTGACGGTGAAATCGATGGTCGGCGACGGCAGCGCCACATAGAACGGTACCTTGTTGTCGTGCGCGGCGAGCGCCTTGAGATAGGTGCCGATCTTGTTGCAGACGTCGCCCTGTGCGGTGACACGGTCGGTGCCGACGATCACCAGGTCGACCATGCCGTGCTGCATCAGATGGCCGCCGGTGTTGTCGGGAATGACAGTGTGCGGCACGCCGTGATGGCCGAGTTCCCAGGCGGTGAGCGAAGCGCCCTGGTTGCGCGGCCGCGTCTCGTCGGCGAACACATGAACGGCCACGCCCTTGTCGTGGGCGAGATAAATCGGCGCGGTCGCCGTGCCCCAATCCACCGTCGCCAGCCAGCCGGCATTGCAATGGGTGAGCACATTGACGCGGGCGCCGTTCTTGCGCGCCGCGATCTCTTCGATCAGTTTCAAGCCATGGCGGCCGATACTCAAGTTGATGGCGACATCCTCATCGGCGATTTCGCCGGCGCGGCGCAACGCCGCCGCGACGCGCTCGGCCCGCGGCCGGTTGCGCACCGCCGCCATCATTTGATCGAGCGCCCATTTGAGATTGATCGCGGTCGGCCGCGCCGCCAGCAATTGGGCATAGGCGCGCTCGAGATTGTCGTCGGAGGCATCCGCCCGCAGCACTAGCCAAATGCCGTAGGCCGCGGCCGCCCCGATCAGCGGCGCCCCGCGCACCTGCATCGTTTTGATCGCGTGCACGCAATCGTCCGGCGTCGCCAGCCGCACGGTGGCAAAACGGTGCGGCAGCAAAGTCTGGTCGATAATGCCTACACTTGTGGCGTCGCCCTCCAGCCAGATCGTACGCCACGGCTTGCCGTCGATTTTCATGGCCAATTCATAACGTGCTTAGGCGCGGCCGACAAACTGCGGATAAAAGGCGCCACAAATCAGCCGAAGGCCGCTCGCAATTCCGGCCCGCGCCCGACTTGAACGCAAAACATGATTCCCCGGTCTGAGATGCTTCCATCAAGGGGTGACCTCATGCATGTCTATGTTGCGAGAGCCGCGGCTCTCGCTTTTTTTATGCTGCCGCTCGTCTGGTCCGGCCAAGCCGGCGCAACCGCGGTCACGGGTAAGCCCGTGGTCGAAGTCGCCTTCGTACTCGACACCACAGGCTCCATGGGGGCGCTGATCGAGGGCGCCAAACGCAAGATCTGGTCGATCGCCACCGCGATCGTCGACGCCAATCCCGACGCCGAAATCCGCATGGGCCTGGTCGTCTACCGCGATATTGGCGACGAATACGTCACCAAGAAATTCGAACTCACCACCGATATCCAGGACCTTTATGCCAATCTGCTGGAGCTGCGCGCGCGTCGCGGCGGCGACTGGCCGGAGAGCGTCAACGAAGCGCTCGACGTGGCGGTGACCAAACTGTCCTGGACGCAAGGCTCCGAGATCTGCCGCATCATGTTCCTGGTCGGCGACGCGCCGCCGCACATGGACTATGCGCAGGACACGAAATACCCCGAGGTGCTGCGCATGGCGCGCGAGCGCGGCATCGTGGTCAACGCCGTGCAGGCTGGCAGCGCCCGCGACACCGAGCGGGTCTGGCGCACGATCGCCCAGATGGGTCATGGCCGCTACATTCCGATCCCGCAGGACGGCGGCCATCTGGTGGTGATCGAAACGCCCTACGACCACGAGATCATCGAGCTGCAGGACGAGATCAACGGCACCGTAATTCCCTACGGTCCGCGCCGGCAGCGCAGCGACGTCGAGCACAAGACCAAGCAGGCTGCCGCCGCGCCCGCCCCGGTCGCGACCGAAATGGCCGGCTTCATGTCGCGCAACGCTGCGAGAACCTCCGGCGAAGTCATCACCGGCGCCGGCGATCTGGTGGCCGACCTCAAGGCCGGACGGCAGAAGCTGGACGCGGTGAAGGACGACGACCTGCCGGACAAGCTGCGCAACATGCCGGCGGCCGAACGTCAGGCCTTCATCGACGAGCAGTTGGCGAAGCGAAAGGCGCTCAACGAACGCATGGCCACGCTGGTCAAGCAGCGCGACGGCTATGCGCTCGAGCAGGCCAAGAAGTCGCCGTCGCGACCGGCCAATTCATTCGATCGCGCCGTCGCCGACACGCTGCGCGCGCAGGTCAAGCGCTAGGCTTGCTGCTGCGGCCACTTTGCCGCAATCTCCCGCCGGGCTTACCCGGCGGGAGAACGCTCATGGCCGATGCGGCGCTGGCGGCGACCGACTACGAAATCGAATACGACAACCGCGGCCGGGTGCCCGAACATCCGGAGATTTTCGCGCGCTGGCAGCGCGAGGCCGCGGCCTACCGCGCAGCCGCGCGCGACGCCGAATTCGCCGTCCCCTATGGCCCCTCGCCGCGCCAGACCATCGATCTGTTCCCGGCCAATAATCGGAACTTGGACGACGACGCGATGACGCCGCTCGCCTTGTTCATTCACGGCGGCTGGTGGCGCTCGCTCGAACCGGCGATGTTCAGCCAGGTGGCGGCCGGACCGAATGCGCGCGGCATCAGCGTCGCGGTCGCCGGCTACGATCTCTGTCCGCTGGTCTCGATCGCCACCATCATCGAGCAGACGCGCAACGCCTGCCAGTTCCTGTGGCGCAAAGAGCGCAAACGCATCTTCGTCTACGGCCATTCCGCCGGCGGACACTTGGCCGCCTGCCTGCTGGCGCAGGATTGGAAGGTGTTCGCCTCCGACGCGCCGGCCGACTTGGTGCCGGCGGCCTATTCGATTTCCGGCGTGTTCGATCTGGCGCCGTTGTGTCACGTTTCGCAGAACCAGGACTTGCGCCTGGATGAAGCGGAAGCGCGGCGTGTGTCGCCGCTGCACTGGAAAGTCCCGGCCGGGCGCACGCTCGACGCCGTGGTCGGTTCGCTCGAATCGAGCGAATTCCTGCGGCAAAGCCGGGAGGTCGTCGAAGCCTGGCGCGCACGCGGCGTCGCCGCGCGTTACGAGGCGATTGCCGGCGCCAATCATTTCACGGTGGTCGATCCGCTCAGCGATCCCGCCAGCGCCATGACCCAGCGCGTGGCCGAATTGGCGCAGTACACCAACGCACTAACGCTATAGCGATTGCGCATGATCTTTTCCGAAAACCGGTTCCCATCCCGGATCAAGTCCGGGACAGGCTTTTTCGGGATCATGCGCTAGAACCAATACTGCCTGGAGAAGGCGACGGTGAGCGCGGCGCCGACCGCGACCACCAAAACGCGGACCAATGTGCGCGGGATCACGCGCGCGATATAGGAGCCGGCCAGTCCGCCGAAAATGGTGCCGGCCATCAGCGCCAGCGTCTGCGGCCACACCACGGCGCCTTGGCTGATGAACACCACCGAAGCCACAAAGCCGTTCAGACTGGAGACGAAATTCTTCGCCACATTGGCCGAGCGATAGTCGCCGCCCGTCGCGATCGAGAATACGCCGAGGATGAGAATGCCGACGCCGGCGCCGAAATAGCCGCCGTAGAAGGAAACCGGCAGCAGCACTTTCAAGCTGGACACGTTGAAGGTGAGGTCGTGGCCGCGCCCTTCCGCGCGCTTACGGATATAGGCGCTGATCTTTTCGGCAAAAGCGAATAACAGCGTGGCGAAACCGAGCAGCAGCGGCACCAGGCCGTTGAACAGTTTGTGCGGCGTCAGCAGGAGCAGCGCGGCGCCGGCGCCCGCGCCTATGACCGAGGCAAAAATCAACCCGACGAAAGCGCGATTGAACGGCGGCAATTGACTGCGGTCGGAGAGCGCGGCCAGCATGGTCGCCGGCATCAGCGCAACCAGATTGCTGACCGCCGCGAATTGCGGCGACAGGCCGGAAGCGATCAGCGTCGGATAGACCACCACGGCGGCGCCGCCGATGATCGACGCCAGCATGCCGGCGAGGACGCCCGCGCCGGCCAGAGCCGCGATGGTGAGAAGGTCCATTACCTAGAAAAACGACTGGATGCCCGTCTGAGCCCGGCCGAGGATAAGGGCGTGGATGTCGTGCGTGCCCTCGTAGGTGTTCACCGTCTCGAGGTTCGAGAGCGCGCGCATCACGTGGTATTCCTCGGAGATGCCGTTGCCGCCGTGCATGTCGCGCGCCAGCCGCGCGATGTCGAGCGCCTTGCCGCAGTTGTTGCGCTTCATCAGCGAAATCGACGGCGGCGCGGCCTTGCCGGCTTCCAGCATGCGGCCGAGGCGAAGCACCCCCTGCAGCCCCAGCGCGATTTCGGTCTGCATGTCGGCGAGCTTCTTCTGGATCAGCTGGTTGGCGGCGAGCGGCCGGTTGAACTGCTTGCGGTCGAGCACGTATTGGCGCGCCGCGTGCCAGCAGAATTCCGCTGCACCCATGACGCCCCAGGCGATGCCGTGGCGCGCGGTGTTGAGGCAGCCGAAGGGGCCGGCCAGCCCCTTCACGTTCGGCAATAAATTGTCTTCCGGCACCAGGCAGTCCTCGAGCACGATCTCGCCGGTGATCGAGGCGCGCAATGACAGCTTGCCCTCGATCTTGGGCGTCGTGAATCCCTTGCCGCGCTCGACGATGAAGCCGCGGATGACGCCGTCGAGCTTGGCCCAAACGACAGCGACATCGGCGACCGGCGCGTTGGAGATCCAGGTCTTGGCGCCGTTGAGTTGATAGCCGCCGGACACTTTGTCGGCGCGCGTCACCATCGAGCCCGGATCGGAACCGTGATCGGGCTCGGTCAAGCCGAAGCAGCCGATCAATTCGGCCGTGGCGAGCTTGGGCAGATATTTGCGCCGCTGCGCTTCCGAGCCGTAGGCGTAGATCGGATGCATGACCAGCGACGACTGCACCGACATCGCCGAGCGGAAGCCGGAATCGACGCGCTCGAGTTCGCGCGCGATCAGGCCGTAGCAGACGTAACCCAAGCCGGCGCCGCCATACTCTTCCGGAATGGTCGGACCGAGCAGGCCGAGTTTGCCCATCTCGGGCATGATGGTCGGATCGTATTTCTCCTCGCGGTAAGCCTCCACCACGCGCGGCATCAGATAGTCCTGCGCGAAGCCCTTGGCGGTGTCGCGCACCATGCGCTCTTCTTCCGTCAGTTCGCCCTCGAGCCCGAGCGGGTCCTCCCACACGAAATCCTTGTCCTTGAGCATCGCGGGTTTGCCCTCGCGCTTCTCCGCCGGCTGCGACATCAACGTCTCCTTGAGTTCGTTATGGGCATTATAGACCGCCCTGCCCGCTTCTAGCCAACGCTCCGCCGCCCGTGTTCTTTGCGGCGCCGGGTACGCCGTCTTCCATTTCCGCGCCCCTCGATAAATCGAGGGGATGGCGCGCCAAGCGGCGCGGCCATTGTACTTTGTCACGTGCCGTCTCCAGCACGTGGCGCCTCTCGGCGCGCCATACGCGGCGTCTGTTCGGCGCCGGGCCGCGCTTTCTGACGGACCGTTTCACCCTGCCTCCGGCTCTTTCGACGCTGGCCCCTTTTGGGCGGCCTTGTCGAAAAGCCTCTGGCAAGCCTCGCGGCCCGCCGTCAGCGAGCTCCTCGCAGGGGATCCTAGTGTCCCCGGGCGGAGCCCCGGCGCCGCCCGGGAGGGGGAGGAGCGTTCGTCTCCCCCGCGCGGGCGCCGCATCCTGCTCCATCATCAAGACGCCTCTAGATGACGCCCTCGAATGAGCGGGACGCGCGCATAATAAATCCGCCCCGATGAGCGGGGATAAGTTTTTCGTCGTGTTTTGTTTTGCTGTGTCGCCGCCGCAACAGCGTCACGCTGCTTGTCCACGGCCATGGCCGCGCTTGCCATCGTCGCGCGACGAATGTTTGTCACAGCCTGGGGGGACGAAAACGCTGAAATCGATGTTAGCGGCCGTTGCGATCGGTCTCGCGGTCGGCTCGATTCCGGCCTTTGCCGCGAAAGTGAATTGCGAAAAACTCCGCGCGCTGCGTTGTCAAAGTTCCCAGGCGCCGAGTGCATGCAGAGAGCGGTTTCTCCCTGCCTGTGCGGCAAATCACAAATAGACACGACGGCACCGCGTAAAAACAAAACCCCGCCGGCGTCCCGGCGGGGCTTTGCGCAGCCAACCGAGGATGGCGATCAGATCGCCATCTTGAGTTCCTTGGTGGCGCGAAATGCGACTTTCTTGCTGGCCTTGATTTGGATCGCTTCGCCGGTCGCAGGATTGCGGCCCATGCGGGCGGCGCGCTTGCGTACCTGCAGAATTCCGAGACCAGCGATCTTCACCCGCTCGCCCTTTTTTAGGTGCTTGGTGATCAGACCGACGAGGTCGCTGAGCATTTCCTGGCCTTGCTTCTTGGTCAGTTCATGCTGGTCGGCCAGGGTATAGGCCAATTGCTTGGTCGTGACCGGCTTGGATTTCGCTGCGATTGCCATGGACGTCTGCTCCTGTTGCGCACCATGCGCGGTGAATCAGCCCTATGAGATTCGCGGCCTTAACGAAAGGGCCAGGGCGCCGGAAGCGCGTTTAATCACAGAAACCGGGGCTTTTTTGCAGTGCGGTGGGCCGTTGCCGGTGGCCGGGGTTCGTCAATTGAGGCGAACAGGCGCCGGTAGGCCAGCTGGATACCCCTGCCGCCGGGCAGGCTTACGGGCAGGTTTGCCCTGCGCCAGCAACACGCCAAAAGACCAGAGCTGGGCTCGGCGGCCGGAGCGGTTATTTGCCGCCATTCGACGGGTTGACCAAGCCCAATCGCACGACAATCGCGACCGCGTGCACTTGGTTTCGGGCTCCGAGTTTCCTTGCCGCGACGCGGAGATAATACACTGCCGTGCTTTTGCTCACACCGAGTTCAGCCGACAATTCTTCGGCCGACCTTCCCTCCGCAAACAATGTAAGCGCTCTAAGCTCGTCAGTACCCAAAGGTCTCATTATTTGCTGTTCGCTTGTGTGGCGCTCAGTTGCCTTCCGATGATTCAGGCAGAGAGTCGTGGGACAGTCAGCGATGAGGCGATAGAGAATTAATCGTCAGTTTCGTAACGGGGAAAAACCGCCAAATTGCGGCACGTCGCTGGCAGAATATTGATTGCATAAACGGCGGAACAAAAGCTCCAGTGAATCCGACGTCACTGAAAGTTTTTTCACGAGGTGATAAATTTAAATTTTAGCCTGGCGCCAATTCGATCAAACTACAAAATATCTTAGATGCGACTTTTCACACTTTCGTCTCAGTTCAGACAAACAAAAGCGCGCCACCCGAATCCAAAATTAACGTCTAGCTTGCCGGCCGCTTGTTGAGCAGCGGCGCATTTGCGGACAGGGGACGACGCGATGAAGGGTCAGTGGCTAAGATGGTGTCGATATGTCCAATTCCATTTCACTTCAATCGCGCTTCGTGCGAAGCGCAGAAATATTTTCGCATGGCCTCGAAGGATAATTACTAAGCATCACGGCGCCGATGACGGCGCTTTTTTTTGCGGCGAACACCGCGCCAACCATTTGGCCTTCACGCGGCATACGGCGTGGGCGACTGCTGCCGTCACCGCCTTCATATTGCTTGCGCCGCCGAAGATCGGCGTACGGCCCGCCGCGGCGCAGGTCATTCCACAGTCGCTGCAGCAAAGCGCCTCTGACGAAAAAATCAAAGAGTCGAAGAACGCCTGGACGGTCGGCATTGTTGGCGGCCTTGCCGACGGGACGTACATGCGGTTCGCCGTCGATTTGGCGAGGGCGCTCGACGACGGCGACAATCTACGGATTCTGCCGATCGTCTCGTTCGGAGCCGCTTCCAACCTCGACGATTTGCTTTACCTGCGTGGAATTGACGTCGCCATCACGCAATCGGACGTATTCGAATATTTTCGCACGGTACGAAAGACCGCCAACCTCAACGGGCAGATCAACTACGTTATCCGCTTGCCGGTCTCGGAAGTGCACATCCTTGCACGGGACGAGATCCACAGCATCGACGACCTGCGCGGCAAGAAGGTCAATCTGGGCCCGAACGGCAGCGCTTCGAGCCTGACCGGCGCGATTATCTTTCAGCGTCTCGGGATCCAGATTGAGCAGAGCAATCTCAACAACGCGGCGGCGTTCCAAAAGCTCAAATCAGGCGAATTGTCCGCGCTTATCCGCGTTGTCGGCAAGCCGGTCGACGCGCTCACGCGGATTCCGCCGAATTCCGGCTTGCATCTCATAGCCATACCATTCTCAAAGAAGTTCGCCGACTACTACACGCTGGGCGAGCTCTCGAGCCAGGAATATCCGGCGCTAATCCCGGCCGGACAGCAGATCGACACGATTGCGGTACCTGCCGTACTCGCCGTCTACAATTGGCACAAAAAAGACCGGCAGCGGCGGGTGCAGCGCTTTGTCGAGCGCCTGTTTGCAAATTGGGACAAGTTGCAGCAGCCGCCGTTCCATCCGAAATGGCGCGACGTCAATCTCGCGGCGACTGTCCCCGGCTGGACCCGCTCCAGCCTGGCGGAGGACATGCTGCAACGCGCGATGAAGACTGACGACAAGTCGCAGCAGAGTGTCAAAAGCGACTTCCAAACGTTCCTGACCCAATCCGCTTCCGCCCGACAGCCGCGCGATGACGTTGAGCGCGAGGCTCTGTTCCGCGATTTCATGTCGTGGCGCAAGCAGCACGGAGGCGCCAGCCAATGAGCGCGTAGCGTTTCCATATTGGAACGCGGCGGTTCGATACGGAGTGAAGCAAGGTCGCGCCGTCTTCAAGTACTTCGAGGGCGGCGAGGATTGAAGAACATAGTAACAGTCGTTTGTGTGGTCGAAGACATGGGGGCGTATCATGAGTAGTCCCATTGATCGGCCGTCCGATACGGACGGTATCTCGCGCTATGCGCCGAAATGGGCGCGCGACGTCGACAATTTGCTCCAACAGCATCTCGCGCGCCCGCACGTTCGCACGGCGGGCGGGACCAATACGGCCACGTTGGTGCCGGCGGACAGAACCGAATACGATTACGTTCCCTCGCTCGCGCCGATCGTAATGCCCGAGCCGCCGGTGCCCGAACCTTGGTTTCGCGGCGATGGCGGCCTGACTGTCGTTCTTCCTTTCATTTTCGCGGTATTCCTCGCGGCCTTGATCGCGCTCGTCATTGTCGTCGAATGGCCGAACATCTGGGGCGCGGCCGCGAAGCGTCTCTCGATCGCAAGTTCGTTCGGGGCGCGCTTCGACGGCGAACCGCCACGAGCAGCGGCTGCGCCGAAGACCGCGGCAAGCGAGCCGATACCCGCCAGCGCGGCGCGGTCGGATAGCGCACAGCGGGGCGCCGACCCTTGGGCCCGCGCGGTCAATCCCGCCGTCGCGCCGGCCGCACGTCCGTCGCCGTTCACGCCGACGCTGCCGGCCGTTGTAACGCCCGCGCTGGCGCATCCGGCACCCGTGACTTCGCTGCCGCCTGCAAATCCGACGCCCGCCGTGATTGCGGCGCCGGCGGCGGACGTGGCGCCGCGCGCGGCACCGGTTCCCGTCACAAGCGTGAAGACGGTACCCATCGAACAGGAGAAGCCCGTGCGCCCCCTCGGCGCCGACGAAATCGAAACGCTGCTGAAGCAGGGCGAGGACTTCGTCGCGGTCGGCGATTTCGTCAGTGCGCGGCTGGTCTACGGACGCGTGGCCGAGGCGCATGATGCGCGCGGAGCACTGGCATTCGCCGCGACCTTTGACCCGATCGTGCTCGCAAGAATCGGGGCCAAGGGAGCGACCGGCGACATCGCAAAGGCACGCGAATGGTACGCCAAGGCGAGGGATCTCGGCTCGCCTGGCGCGACGGCCCGGTTGGAGGCGCTGGCAAGCAGCGCAAGGTAGGTAACCACGACGACGGATGCGGGTCAGCCGCACGGTCGGGCGCGACGAACCCGGCGACGCCTCGAATGAACCTAATACCGGCGAAGAAATTGCAGCAAACGGAAGGAACCCATGATGAAGTTAAGGTCCGGCGCGAAGATCGTTTTTGCATCGCTCCTGCTACTCGGTTCCGTATCGGCGCACGCGGACACCTATCCGTCCCGGACCATCAGCATGGTCGTTCCGTTCCCTGCCGGCGGGCCAAGCGATGTCATTGCCCGCATCGTCGCCGCCCACATGTCGGAGACGTTGGGCCAGACGATCATCATCGAAAATGTCGGCGGCGCCGGCGGCACCCTTGGCAGCGCTCGCGTTGCCGCGGCGACGCCGGACGGCTATACGCTGCTTGCCGGCAGCATGGGATCGCATGTCGCCGCGCCGGCGCTTTTCGCCAATCTTCGCTATGATTCCGCGCGCGACTTCGTCCCGATCGGATTGACGGCAATCGCACCCGTCGCGATCGTCGCGCGCAAGGACTTCCCAGCGAAGGACATGCGCGGCTTCGTCGACTACCTGAGAGCGAACGGCGAGAAAGTGAAGCAGGCGCATGGCGGAATCGGCTCGTCGTCGCATATGGCTTGCCTGCTGTTCACGGCGCAGTTCCATCTGAATCCGAAACTCGTCCCCTATCGCGGCACCGGCCCAGCCGTGAACGATCTGGCCGGCGGGCACGTCGATTACTTGTGCGAACAGGTGGTCAGCGTCGCGCCCCAGGTCACGGGCGGACTGATTAAGGCTTACGGCGTGACCGGCAAGACGCGCGCCGTGAGTATGCCCAATGTGCCGACCATGGCCGAAACCGGATTTCCGCAATTCGAAATGAGCATCTGGAGCGGCCTGTGGGCGCCCAAGGGAACGCCGAAGGCCGTGGTCGCCAGGCTCTCCGGCGCCCTCGACAAGGCGCTGGACGATCCGGTCGTGCAAAAGAAGATGTCTGACCTTGGCGGTTCGGTGCCGCCGAAGAGCGAACGCTCTACGGCCTACTTCGAAAGCTACGTAAAGCAAGAGATCGCGCGTTGGCGTCCTATCCTCAGGGCCGCCGTGGCGGTTAGCAACTGACCTGTCGAAGGCACTCTCCGGTCCAGCCAGCGGGACCGGACCCTTCGCCAAATGGCGGCACGCTTATGCCGCGCGATTTGGCCTGAAATCCTTGCGCGCCCGCGGCACACGATCTGCTAGCGCGCCAGAGACGATTCGAACGCCCGAATCTTGCCGTAGGAGCCCCCCGCTCCAATCGAGCAAAATCAGGCCCCGTTGCCGCTGGCCCGCGTTTCGTCTATTGAGGCGAACAGGCGCCCGTAGCTTAGCTGGATACAGCGTTGCCCTCCGAAACTGACAGGACCTTAAGCTCCCGTGTGAGAACGCCTTGTATTTGAGCATTTGTCCTTACGTCCTCACGCTTGGCCATACTGTCGGCACGACCGGGCCACATCGAAGTGACGGGCGCCGTGGGTCAGCCGTGAGGCCGCCCCCTCAAATGACCAAGGAAGAGTCGCTGGCGCGTTTTGGAGTACTCCCGCTGCCCGACTAGCCTCGATCGCAAAATACGGAGTCCATAGGCCCTATAATGAATCTGGGCTCCAATTGATCGCGCTGGGGCGCTCGTGACACAATGCTTTGGAACATGTGAGGTTGGGGATATGGCAAAGAAAAAACCGCATTCGATAGTGGGGATGATCGGTGAAGCCGTTAGCGACGTTGTGGACGCAGCAACCGTAGCGGCCACAGGCTCACAGCTCGGCGTGCTTGAATTAGCGGCAGAAGACGAAATGAGCCCAATCGCGGCCAAGAGGAAGCGGAGAGTAAAGGTGGCCCGGAAGAAAAAGAAAACCGGGGTGAAATCCAAGAAGAAAACAAAAAAGAAACGTAGCGTAAAGCGCTTGCGTCGCTGACACGTTTTGGCGTCCGCTTCTCCCGATTGCAATCAACGAATGGATATCACCGTCAACGGTCGAAAACTCTGCGGCGCGATTATGAATTCTGTTGGGGTCTTATCCGACGATGACGTTATCGAAGACTTCTTTTAAAGTGTTATGATCACATTAAATGGGTTGCGCTGCGTAATCCCACAGCGCGGGCGAACCTCGCACTAGCAACTTTCGCCCTTTGTGCGTCAATACAAAACTTCCGACTTCGAGATCGGCAATAATATCGCTTTTAACAAATCTATGCGCGAGTTCCTTATCTGACGCCTCACCCGTCAGATGAATTTACTTCAGAGCCAAAAGTTCGCGTTTTGATAATTCTTCCATAACTCACGCTTCCTTATTGTGCTCCGAATCAACATACGTTTCCCGTATGACGCCGACACGACACGATCACGGCCGGAAAGCGGCATCTACCAAAAGCAAAATTACAAATCGCTAACTACGATATCGCGAGTCGTTCGAGCGCTCATTGGACCCCTTCCGCGACGCCGGGCATGACAATCTCATCTGCCTTGAACGGTTTGGATTTGAATGTCGCGTGAGTGTGCCGTTGCCCGCCGTCGATCTCATAAAGCAGGTGACCGCGGACTTCGTCACGGACGAGCTAAAAGGTATTGCAAAAGGAGCGGCTCGCGGCGATGACGCGGAGGCCGTGGTCGAGCACCACAAGCGGATCACGGACGGTATCGACGATGGCATTCGCGAGCGTAATTCCGTCTTCTACGTCGATGAATGGTGCTTGCTTCGACAGCGTCGAAGATAACATGTGACCCCTTCGCCCCGCTTTCGAGCGGCGGCAAGGCAGCGCGAATATTCATTAAGGTGGCGCAAAATTGGCGCGAACGCCGGGACGCTGCGGTTGAGCATCGAATTGTTGAATATATGCGCCTTTATTCGTGAATAGTCGAGGAGTCATCCTCCTCTTGAAGAGAGCCTTCTGGGCCATTGGTCGATCGAACTCCATTATTTCAACGACCATTCTTCAAATCTTATGGAACCTTATGCGCCGGCGCGCGTATACACTCGCCCTGATAGCGGCCCGAAAGGGCTCAAATAGCCGTGGTTCCGGCGAAAGAGCTCTGGGAACCGCGTTACTAGTTGTCACGGCCGAAAGGTTTTGGATGGCCGTGATATTGATCGTCGAAGACGATGTGTTTATCCGCGAAGTCGCGGAAATGATGATCCAGGATTGGGGCCATCAGACGCTCGCCGCCAGCGACGTCGACGAGGCGCTTGCACTCCTGCGATCGCCGCAACCCATCGACGCGTTGTTTACCGATATCTATTTAAAGGAATTGGTACACGGCGGGTGCGATCTGGCGCTTCAGGCCATCGCACTGCGGCCGAATTTGCGCGTGCTTTACACGACCGGCAACAACATCACCGACAAGATGAAGGCGCTTCTGATCGAAGGCACGCACTTCCTGCGCAAGCCCTACACGCAACATCAGCTCGAAAATTCAGTCAAAGACTTGCTCGCCACATAGTTTTGAATTGTGAGATCACTGGGGGACGAAGGCCATGGTTGAACCTGCTCACGGGACGATAGCCGTGTCCGATATTGCTGCGAGCGACATTGTTGAGACGGTGCCGAGCGCGCTTATCGTCCTCGACAGAAATTTGATCATCACATCCGCCAATCGCGCGTTTTACCAGACGTTTCGCACCAGCCCCAGCGAGACCGAGGGCTGCCTTATTTACGCGCTGGGAAACCGGCAATGGGATATCACCGCGCTGCGCACTCTGCTGGAGAGCGTAATTCCGCATCGCGCATCGGTCGAGGGGTTCGAGGTTGAGCACGATTTCCCGACCATTGGCCGGCGCACGATGCTGGTCAACGCGCGCAAGATTTTCAGTCCCGGCGACCATGACGGTTCTATCCTGCTCGCCATCGAGGATGTCAGCGAGGAACGCGCGGCTCGGGCCGAGAGCAAGCGCAACTGGCAACTCACGCAAAGTATCGTCGACACGATCCGCGATCCGCTGGTCGTGCTCGAAACCGACATGACCATCGTGACGGCGAGCAAGGCGTTTTTGACGATATTCGGGATCACCGAGGCCGAAACGCGCGGGCGGCGCGTTTCCGAACTGCTGCAGCACCAATGGGACGTGCCGGCACTGCGCCATTTGATGGAAAAGGTACTTCCGGAAAACAAACCGATCGAGAGCTTCGAGATCGAAGACATTTTTCCGGGGCTCGGCCGTCGCGTCTTCAACCTCAACGCCCGGAAAATATCCCAGCCGGGCAACCACGCCCACCGCATGCTGCTCGTGTTCGAGGACATCACCGACCGCAAGCAGCGCGAGCGTGACGCGCTGAGCTTGACCAACGAAATCTCGCACCGGATCAAGAATAACTTGCAGGTCATCGTGGGTTTGATCGCCTACGAAGCCAAATGGACGGCGGCGCCATGCGTACAAGGCTATAAAACCATGCAGGCGCGCATCGGCGCTATTGCTCAGCTTTATGATTTGATTTCGCAAACCAGCCGCGGCCGGACCGTCGCGGTCGATGCTTACTTGCGGGAGATTGCCAAGACCATGTCGGCAAGCCTGCTTGGAAACACGTCGGGCATCGACGTAGAGGTTAAGGCCGAGCCGGTGGAGATTGATCCGGATCGTGCTGTTCCCTTCGGCCTTCTGGTCAATGAACTTACAACCAATGCCATAAAGCACGCTTTTCCGAATGGCAGCGGGCATATCATGCTGTGCGTGGAACAGATCGGCGACCAAATTGAGCTGGTTGTTTCCGATGACGGCGTCGGGATGAAGGACAAGGATTTGGTGAAGAGCCCAGAAAAACGCGGGTCTGACTACGTTGCGATCTTCGTGCGTCAGCTTGGCGGGACCATCGTCCCGTCGAAGCAGGGACCAATCGGAACAACCGTCAGAATACGGCTACCTTTGCTTCTGGTCCCGTCGGGGGGCGCCGAGCCGCTGGCTGCGTAGCGCGTTTATAGGCCGATAAACGACGATAAACATAAGATTAGGTCGTCGTTTGCTCGGAATATGGGTCGTATGCAGCGAACAGTGACAGGCATCAAGATAGGCGATGGCCAGATAATTCCGAAAACGGCGGAATATTCATCGCATTAAGCCCAATCATCCCCATATACGGTCTTGAATAACCAACAAGTAGACCAAACGGCGCGATCGGGCGGGCGACCACTCGACTCCTGTCACGAAAAAGCAGATTGCCTGCTTTTTGCGTGATTACAAAAACGAAGCAAATTCCTCCGATAATTTTTCGAGTCCAACACGATGAATGGAAGGTCTGATGGCGCATAAGTTCAAGATAGGTCAACTCGTCGAGCTTGAGCCGAGTGTGCTTCGATCATTGGCCACGGGGCCCTATGAAATTCGTCATCTCATTCCTTCTTCAGACCGATATCCCGGCGACCCGTGCTACCGTATGAAGAGCATTGCCGAAAAACATGAGCGGGTCGCCTCTGAAAGTGAACTCACGCTGTCGCACAGCGTTTTCGCCTGATTTCATCGGGGGCATCCAAAAGTGCTCTCTCGGCCAAATATAAAGCAGGGTTATGACGATTGAACATGCGCATGCGCATTCCTTACCGAAGCCTTGGGGTGTCGTAGATACACACCCCTGGAGCAGCGCAAGCGACGATACCAATTCGGTCGGCGAAATCTGGTACGAGCGTTCCGACCCGACAGCCGTCCCTCCTTCGCTTCTGCTGAAGCTGTTGTTCACGAACCAGCCCCTTTCCATC
The DNA here is from genome assembly GCA_963786025.1 of uncultured Alphaproteobacteria bacterium. Classification (GTDB taxonomy): domain Bacteria; phylum Pseudomonadota; class Alphaproteobacteria; order Rhizobiales; family Xanthobacteraceae; genus Pseudolabrys. The sequence goes on along the minus strand of CAWAXK010000031.1, from coordinate 5,637 downwards.
CAGGTTCATCCGGACGACGCATACGCGGAGTCAATCGGACTGCCAAACGGTAAAACCGAAGCTTGGTATGTCTTGAGTGCCGCGCCCGAGGCGAAGATCGCCTTGGGCCTGAAACGGCGTCTTACTTCGGCGCAATTGCGCCACGCCATCGATGATGGCTCGATTTCGGATCTTGTTGTGTGGCAGGCGGTGCATCCGGGCGACACGGCTTTGGTCGCCGCCGGGACGATCCACGCGATCGGCGCGGGCCTTGTGATCGCGGAAGTTCAGCAGCGCAGCGACGCGACCTTTCGTCTTTTCGATTATGGCCGCGGACGTGAGCTTCATATCGACAACGCACTCGCGGTGGCGGACGCCGGCCCCGCCGAATATCGCGTCACGTCGACACGGCTTAGCGACACGCGGACGCTTCTGGTCTCGAATTCTCACTTTACGTTCGAACGGATCGATCTGGCGCCAAACTCTGCGTGGAGCCTGGAAGCAAAATGCGAGACTTGGCTTCTGGTTGTCAGTGGCAGCGCTCGCGCCGCCGCGTTCGACTTGACGGCTGGCGACGCCGTTTTCGCGCAGTCCAATCGCGTCAACATTCGTGCCGGCAGGACCGGCTTGGCGGGTCTCGTCGCGTATACCGGCAATCTAATTCCGCAATTGTTGCAGTGCGTCGACATGGAAACAATTCAATGAAATCAATTCAACGAATAGCATTCATCGGCAATCATCTTCCGCGCCTCTGCGGCATCGCTACCTTTACACATGACCTTCATCGCGCGGTTTCGATGGCCCGTCCCGATCTTGAGACCGGCGTCGTAGCGATGACAGATCCAGGTGGCGCCTATGACTATCCGCAGGCTGTGCGCTTTGAAGTTCCGGCCGAAAATGTCGACAACTATGTTGAGGCGGCCGAGTTCTTGAACAACGCCGGTTTCGATGTCGTTTGCGTTCAACACGAATACGGGATTTTTGGCGGCGAGGCCGGCGGCAATATCACCAAGCTTTTGTCGCGGCTCAAAATGCCAGTCGTCACGACGCTTCACACGATCCTCGCCAAACCAACGCCGGCCCAACGCGACGTGATGCAACGCATCATTGATACTTCGTCAAAAATCATCGTCATGTCGGAGAAAGGCCAGCAACTTCTTCGTGCAGTGCATGACGTGCCGGCCGATAAAGTCGAGATCATACCGCACGGGATCCCGGACCTGCCGTATCGTGAAACGCATGACGCCAAGGCGAAACTCGGCTTCACGGGGAAGACCGTCATTCTTACGTTCGGGCTTCTATCGCCGAACAAAGGCATCGAGACCATGCTCGATGCCATGCCGGAAATCATCAAGTCTTGCCCCGACGCTGTCTATGTCATTCTCGGCGCGACCCACCCGAACCTTGTGCGTCAACAGGGCGAAGCCTATCGCGATGGCTTGACGGCACGCGTGCGCGACCTCGGCATCCAGGATCATGTCGTCTTCTTCAACCAGTTTGTCGAGCAGGCCACGCTTCTGGATTTCATTTCGATGTGCGACGTCTATGTGACTCCCTATCTCAATGAAGCCCAGATGACATCGGGTACGCTCGCCTACAGCTTTGGATTGGGAAAGGCGGTCGTATCGACGCCTTATTGGCATGCGAAGGAATTGCTGAGCGACGGACACGGCATTCTGGTTCCTTTTGGGGATGCCAAAGCCATCGGCACCGAGATTGCGGCCCTGCTGGCGAACGACGTCCGCCGTCATGCCATGCGCAAGCGGGCCTATGCAGCAAGCCGATCGATGACCTGGCCGGAGACGGCCAAGCGATATCTTGCAGCCTTCGAAAATGCGCACGAACACACCCGGTCCGAAAAGCTTCTTCCGGCCCCGGTGGCCTCTGTGCGCAAGGGCCATGCCATCCCGGAGATGCGAATCGGACATTTCCTGTCGCTTTGCGACAGTACGGGCATTCTTCAACACGCGATCCATTCCGTGCCTGATCGAACCCATGGCTATTGTGTCGACGACAACGCTCGCGCCCTGCTCTTGGCGAGCGCGCTTCCGAACTCCGCGGAAACGCCTTTACCCAGCGAGATCACAGCGCGCTTTGCGGCCTTTGTTCAGCACGCATGGAATCCGGACACCCGTCGATTTAGAAATTTCATGAGCTACGAGCGCCGATGGCTGGAAGAGTTGGGCTCGGAAGACAGCCACGGCCGAACGCTTTGGGCCCTCGCCGAATGCGCACGTAGTGACACCGATCCATCTCGCCGAAGATGGGCGGCGGCGCTCTTCAAGACCGCCCTTCCGGTTGTCAAAGGATTCTCGTCGCCACGCGCTTGGGCCTTCTCGCTTCTGGGCTTGGATGCTTATTGCGCCCTGGAAGCCGGAGACGTGTCCGTCAACGCCATGCGCAAGCTTTTGGCCGACCGACTGATGGCGCTGTTTCTTGCCAGCCAACGCAAAGATTGGCTCTGGTTTGAAGACGTTCTCGCTTACGATAATGCGCGCCTTCCGCAGGCTCTCATTCAAACCGGCCTGGCGACCCATACGCCGGCATACGTAGAGGTCGGCCTCCGATCACTGCGTTGGCTCATGTCGCTTCAGACGACGTCATCTGGATACTTCAGACCCGTTGGCTCCAAAAGCTTTGGCAAAATTCGCCACAAGCCCGACGCGTTCGATCAGCAGCCAGTCGAGGCATGCGCAACCATTTCGGCGTGTCTGGCCGCGTGGCGGGCGGATAAGGCTACGGAATGGCTGGCGGGGGCTACGCGCGCGTTTGGGTGGTTTCTGGGCGAAAACGAATTGCAGACAGCGCTGATCGATCCCTATACGGGGAGCTGTTCGGATGGCCTCCATCCAGACCGCCCCAATGAGAACAAGGGCGCGGAATCGGTGTTATCGTATCTCCTTGGCCTAGTGGGGATGCGGCAGTTCCTGGCCATGGTTGTAGTAAGGCAGGCAAAACCCGCGTCAATATCGTCATCCAACGGCATCGGCTCAAATCAAACTCGATCGCCCCCAGGGAGCATCTTTGTCCCAATCCAAATTCGTGAATCGCCAGAGCCTTTATCTGCGCCCAGACCCGGCCAGGGTCGTCGTCAGGCCCTTCAAACCGGCGACCGAGCCTCGCGACCTCAACCCGACTGACAAGATTCGCGCCAACCATATCGTTGACCGGGTGCTTCGGCTCGATGCCGAAGCTGCCGCGCAACAGTTGAACGAAGTGCTCGAAAACTTCGCAGGCCGCCACCGGAATTTGCTCGAAATTTTTGAATCGCGCGCCGCCGATATGGAGGACGCGCTCGAACCGCATGCTCAATTGACGAAGACGCAGCGCGGACTGATCGGGGCTTATTTTCTCAACGAGTATTCGTTCGAAGCCTCGGCCTTGTTCAATCCGAGCATCGTCCGGCATCCCGACCAGACGGGTGCACCGGAACATGGCTGCCGATTCATCTTGAGCCTACGCGCCGTCGGCGAAGGGCACGTTTCATCGCTCACGTTCCGGTCCGGCACCATCGCCGCGGATGGCAGCGTATCCGTCGATCCGACCGCTCGTCTCGCGTCCGTTCCAACAATTCGAAGCCGGACAGCGAAGGCCAATGGGGATGATGTCGAGGTGATCTTCGGACCCAACGAAGAACTGAGCGAGCGGGTCATCTTTCCGATCACCGACGCCCAATCAAACGGCATCGAGGACGCACGTTTCGTTGAATTCAATAATAACGGACAGAAAACCTTCTATGCCACCTATACGGCCTATAGCGGCAGAGCGATCCGCTCTGAATTGCTTGCGACGACGGACTTCCAGTCGTTCAGGATGACTCCGCTCGGCGGAGCGGCGTCGCACAACAAGGGCATGGCTCTGTTTCCGCGAAAAATCGACGGCCGCTATGCGATGATTGGTCGGCAAGACAATGAGAATCTGTATCTGATCTATTCCGACGACCTTTATTCATGGGACGGCGGTCGATCCATCCTTCAACCCGAATATCCTTGGGAATTCGTGCAAATAGGCAATTGTGGTTCGCCCATCGAGTTGGACGACTGTTGGCTGTTGCTGATCCACGGGGTTGGTCCGGTCAGGAAGTATTCGATCGGCGCTGTGCTCCTGGACAAGAAGGATCCATCCAAGGTTCTCGCGCGCTCGCGCGAGCCTCTGGTTTACCCCGAGCCTACGGAACGCGAGGGTTACGTGCCCAACGTCGTCTACACTTGCGGCGCCATGCGTCACCGTGATCTGATCATCCTGCCTTATGCCGTATCTGACACGTTCTCCAATTTCGCGACCATAACGATAGCGGGGTTGATGCAGGCGGTTGCGAGCTAGTGGCTCGCCGCGACACGACGGCCGCCGCCTCCAGACTGGAACAATGAGATGCGTGCTTTGACAACGTCCGAGACTCCCGTCGAACGGCTACGGTCGGAGATTGCGCAGCTCGAAGCACGATACGACGGGATTTTTCCACCCGGTGTTTATGCGGTACTTGAAGAGCTGAAACGCAAGCTCGCTACACTTCGCAAGGCTCTTTGAGCGAATGCCGAGAGACATGCTGGCCCTGTTCATCGGACATACCTACATCGACGTCACCTTTCTGACCGATCACCTACCGACCGGCGACGAGAAGGATGTGGCGTCGGCCTACGCTGTCTCGTTCGGCGGCAATGCGGTCACCGCGGCCTTTTGCTGTGCGAAGTTGGGGCATGTGCCGGACGTGATCACGACCGTCGCCGACGATTGGCTCGGTCGCATGTTCCTAGACATGGCGGCCAAGTACGGCATCTCAATCCACGCCAGAAAGGTGCACACGTCATCGCTGTCGTTCATCATGCCGAATGATGGAAAGCGAGCGATCGTTCGTTGCCGTGATGACGATTATCTTCACCCGTTTCCCATCCTTCACCTCGCGGGTTGCCGCGCGCTTCACCTCGACGGACACCAACCGGACGCGGCGATTCATTACGCAAAACTATGCCGCCAAGCGGGCATTCTCACCTCCCTCGACGGCGGCGGACTGCGGACGAACACGCACGAACTTCTTGGCTTCATCGACGTGGCGATCGTAGCCGAACGCCTCTGCCAGCAGATGGGCCATGAGCCGGCAGCGATGCTGGATTATCTCAAAAGCCGGGGCTGCCGGATTGGCGGCGTGACGCTCGGTGAGCGAGGCATGATCTGGTACGACGAGGCGGGCGTCGTTCGGACGCTCCCTGCTCTTGCCGTACCGGCGAATCGCGTCCTCGATACCAGCGGCGCTGGAGACGTGTTCCACGGCGCCTATATTCATTCCTATCTCACCGACCCGACGATGCGTTGGGAGGAGCATTTCCGCTTCGCGCGAGCCGCCGCCGCCTATAAAATCCAGCATCTCGGCAACGAGGCGGGCTTACCGAATTTGGCGCAGATTGCAGCGGTCATCACTGAGTTCGGAGCACCTTTGCCCCGCTAGTTGCGGCGCGGCAATGAGACGATTCCAACCAGCAATATCAGGCCTGTTGCCGCTGGCCGGCGTTTCGTCTATTGAGGCGGACAGGCGCCCGTAGCTCAGCTGGATAGAGCGTTGCACTCCGAAGCTGACAGGACCCGCGCTCTTTCTCGGCGCCCGCTTTTTTTTGGGAAGATAATTGATACATTTTCGCGATTTGACGGAATAAATGTCACTGT
>CAWAXK010000030.1:0-34276 GCA_963786025.1 uncultured Alphaproteobacteria bacterium | reverse complement strand
ATCGCGGTGACCATGGCGACGCCCGCCGACGGTCCATCCTTCGGCGTCGCGCCTTCCGGCACGTGCACGTGGATGTCGCGCTTGTCGAACAGCGGCGGCTCGATGCCGAAGGCGACCGCGCGCGAGCGCACGTAGGACGCCGCCGCCGAGATCAACTCCTTCATCACGTCACGCAGGTTGCCGGTGACGGTCATCTTGCCCTTGCCCGGCATCATCACGCCTTCGATGGTGAGTAACTCGCCGCCCACATCGGTCCAGGCGAGCCCGGTGACCATGCCGACCAGATCCTCGGCTTCGATCTCGCCGTAACGGTATTTCGGCACGCCGAGATAGTCGCCGACGGTCGCCGCGGTGACGGCGATCGACTTCTTCTTCGAGGTCATCAGTTCCTTCACCGCCTTGCGGATCAGGGTCGACAGCTCGCGCTCGAGGTTGCGCACGCCCGCTTCCCGCGTGTAACGGCGGATCATGAGCAGCAGCGCTTCGTCGTCGATCGACCATTCCTTCTCGTTGAGGCCGTGCTTCTCAACTGCGTGCTTGATCAGGTGCTCGCGCGCAATCTTGACCTTTTCGTCCTCGGTGTAGCCGGCGATACGGATGATCTCCATGCGGTCCATCAGCGGCGCCGGAATATTGAGCGTATTCGCCGTGGTGATGAACATCACGTTGGACAAATCGTAATCGACCTCCAGGTAGTGATCGGCAAAGGTGTGGTTCTGTTCGGGGTCGAGCACCTCGAGCAGCGCCGACGACGGATCGCCGCGGAAATCGGCGCCCATCTTGTCCACCTCGTCGAGCAGGAACAGCGGGTTCGAGGTCTTGGCCTTGCGCATCGACTGGATGATCTTGCCGGGCATCGAACCGATGTAGGTACGCCGGTGGCCGCGGATCTCGGCTTCGTCACGCACGCCGCCGAGCGAGACGCGCACGAATTCACGGCCCGTGGCGCGAGCGATCGACTTGCCGAGCGACGTCTTGCCCACGCCGGGAGGGCCGACCAGGCACAGGATCGGCCCGGTCAGCTTGTTGGCGCGCTGCTGCACGGCCAGATACTCGACGATGCGCTCCTTGACCTTCTCCAGGCCATAGTGGTCGTCGTTGAGAATCTTCTCCGCGCCGATGAGATCCTTCTTGACCTTGCTCTTCTTGCTCCACGGGATCGACAGCAGCCAGTCGAGATAGTTGCGCACGACGGTGGCTTCCGCCGACATCGGCGACATCTGGCGCAGCTTCTTGAGCTCGTGCGTGGCCTTCTCGCGGGCTTCCTTGGAGAGCTTGGTCTTCTTGATCTTCTCTTCCAGTTCGGCGAGTTCGTCTTTGCCTTCTTCGTCGCCGAGCTCCTTCTGGATCGCCTTCATCTGCTCGTTGAGATAGTACTCGCGTTGCGTCTTCTCCATCTGCCGCTTGACGCGGGTCCGGATGCGCTTTTCCACCTGCAGGACCGAGATCTCGCTCTCCATCAGGCCGAGCACCTTCTCCAGGCGCTGGGTAACGACGGGCGTCTCCAGGATTTCCTGCTTGTCCGGAATCTTGACGGCGAGGTGCGACGCGACGGTGTCGGCGAGCTTGGCGTAATCCTCGATCTGCTGGATCACGCCGACGACTTCGGGCGACACCTTCTTGTTGAGCTTCACATAATTCTCGAATTCGGTGACGACCGAACGCGCCATAGCCTCGGCCTCCACGCGCTCGCCCATATCGTCGGCGAGAACGGTGGCATCGGCCTCGTAATATTCGCTGCGGTCGGTGTATTTGAGCACCTTCGCGCGCTCGGCGCCCTCGACCAGAACCTTGACGGTGCCGTCGGGCAGCTTGAGCAGCTGCAGCACGCTCGCTAGCGTGCCGACCTCGAAGATCGAGTCGGTCGCCGGATCGTCGTCGGAGGCGTTCTTCTGCGTCGCCAGCAGGATGAAGGTGTCGGAGCGCATCACTTCTTCCAGCGCCTTGATCGACTTTTCACGGCCGACGAAGAGCGGGACGATCATGTGCGGGAACACCACGATGTCGCGCAGCGGCAGTACGGGATAGGCCCGGGTTTCGCCGGGTTGCAGCTGAGGTCGTGGCTTGGTGGTCATTGACGTGGTCCTTTTTGTTGTGCCCCTGTCCGTTGACCCGCTCTTGCGGCATCGCCGAACAGTGCCGGGAAGGATGGGCAAGGAGGCGTCGGACGGTGGAATGCCCGGCGCGCCTTCAGGAAGGGTACGAACCCTCACCCAGTCGGGAGACTACGATCTTTCGTACGCGACTTCGCTTCGAACGCTATACGTAGGACGCACCAATAGGCTCTGCAAGTAAGGCCCGTCTTTTCGGTAAAAGCGGCCCCGAATACCCTCAGCACGCCACTAACGGCGCGATTCTACAAGCCATCCCTGTCCGCCGGAGGGCGAAATCAGGCGCTGGCGCTGCCGGATTCGGCCGTCCGGTCGCTGCGGTCGGCATAGATGTAGAGCGGGCGGGCGGTTCCCTCGACGACCTCCTTGGAGATCACCACCTCTTCGACCCCCTCCAGACTGGGGAGATCGAACATGGTGTCGAGCAGGATGCTCTCCATGATGGAGCGCAGGCCGCGCGCGCCGGTCTTGCGCTCGATCGCCCGGCGGGCGATGGCGCCGAGCGCCTCCTCGGCCAGCGTCAGATCGATCAATTCCATCTCGAACAGCCGTTGGTACTGCTTGACCAGGGCGTTCTTCGGCTCGACCAGGATCTTCTTGAGCGAGGCTTCGTCGAGGTCCTCGAGCGTGGCCACCACCGGCAGGCGGCCGACGAATTCCGGGATCAGGCCGTATTTCAGCAGATCCTCGGGCTCGACCTGACGGAATATCTCACCTTGCTTGCGGTCTTCCGGCGCCGCCACTTTGGCCGAGAAGCCGATCGAGGTCGACCGTCCCCGCGCGGAAATGATCTTCTCGAGCCCGGAGAAGGCGCCGCCGCAGACGAACAATATGTTGGTCGTATCCACCTGCAGGAACTCCTGCTGCGGATGCTTGCGGCCGCCCTGCGGAGGCACCGAGGCGACGGTGCCTTCCATGATCTTCAGCAGCGCCTGCTGTACGCCCTCGCCCGACACGTCACGGGTAATTGACGGGTTGTCGGACTTGCGCGAAATCTTGTCGATTTCGTCGATATAGACGATACCCCGCTGCGCGCGCTCGACATTATAGTCGGCCGACTGCAGCAGCTTGAGGATGATGTTTTCGACGTCCTCGCCGACATAACCGGCTTCGGTGAGCGTGGTGGCGTCCGCCATCGTGAACGGCACGTCGAGGATGCGCGCCAGCGTCTGCGCCAGCAGCGTCTTGCCCGAGCCGGTCGGCCCGATCAGCAGGATGTTCGACTTCGCCAGTTCGACGTCGTTGTGCTTGGTCTGGTGGTTGAGCCGCTTGTAGTGGTTATGGACGGCGACCGAAAGCACGCGCTTGGCATGCTGCTGTCCGATCACATAGTCGTCCAGGACCTTGCAGATTTCCTTCGGCGTCGGAATGCCATCGCGCGACTTCACCAGCGAGGATTTGTTTTCCTCACGGATGATGTCCATGCACAGTTCGACGCATTCATCGCAGATGAACACGGTCGGGCCGGCAATGAGCTTGCGCACTTCGTGCTGGCTCTTGCCGCAGAACGAGCAGTACAGGGTATTCTTCGAATCGCTGCCGCCGACTTTGCTCATTCCCGTTCTCCGTCACACTCGTTCGAACATTCCGTGGTCGGCGAAGCTCTCAGAACACCCGCCTATACGCTACAAACCGAGCGAAGCAAGTTTCGCGCCGGAATTCCGGCTCGGCGGACCTTTGATCTCGGGGGCCCCGCGGCCCGTGGCACTCTCCCACACCCTAAGCGAAGCATGCTAACGGCGTGATAATCAAGATTCTATTAACGATAATGCCTCCCCAACCCTACCCACGAAAGTGGAACTCCCGGGGCAATCCTCGGCAATCGTGACAGGCCGGTAGGGCTCCATTTGGGGCAAAATCAGGCCGGTTTGGGAAGCATTTCCTCAGGGCGCCGCTCGATCACCTTGTCGACCAGACCAAAGTCCTTGGCCGCCTCGGCGGTGAGGAAGTAATCACGCTCGAGCGCGTCTTCGATCTTCTTCAGCGACTGGCCGGTATGCTTGACGTAGATCTCGTTGAGGCGCTTTTTCAGGTTCAGGATTTCCTGGGCATGCACCATGATGTCGGTGGCCTGGCCTTGGAAGCCGCCGGACGGCTGGTGCACCATGATGCGGGCGTTCGGCAGCGCAAAGCGCATGTCCTTGGCGCCAGCGGCGAGCAGCAGCGAGCCCATGGAGGCCGCCTGCCCGACGCAGAGCGTGGACACCGGCGGACGCACGAACTGCATGGTGTCGTAGATCGCCATGCCCGATGTCACCACGCCGCCGGGCGAGTTGATGTACATCGAGACTTCCTTCTTCGGATTTTCCGCTTCCAGGAACAGAAGTTGCGCCACCACCAAAGTGGCGACGTGGTCTTCGATCGGGCCGGTGATGAAGATGATCCGTTCTTTGAGCAGCCGCGAATAGATGTCATAGGCGCGCTCACCCCGGTTGGTCTGTTCGACCACCATGGGCACCAAAGTCTGCATATAGGTATCGACCGGATCTTTCATTTCGGCTCCTTCACGCGAATCATGTCGGCTAGATTAGCCTGACCGCCGCATCGGGATGATCTATTTTCGAAATGCGCCCGCCGCAAGGCGCGGCCCTTAGGCCGCGGCCGTCTCGTCTTCCTTGAAGAGCTCCTCACGCGCGACCTTTTGCTCGGTCACGTTGGCGAGTTCGAGCACGAAATCGACGACCTTTTCCTCATAGATCGGCGCGCGCAAACCGGCGGTTGCCTGCGGATTCTGGCGGTAATAGTCCCAGACCCGCTGCTCCTGACCGGGGAATTGGCGGACATGCTCCATCACCGCGCGGTTCAGTTCCTCTTCGGTAACCGTGATCTTATTTTTCTCGCCAATCTCGGCCAGCACCAGGCCAAGCCGCACCCGCCGCTCGGCGATTGCGCGGTATTCGGCCTTGGCCTTGTCCTCGGTGGTGTTCTCGTCGGCGAAGGTCTTCTTCTCGTTTTCCATCTCGCCGAGCACCGACTTCCAGACCCGGTCGAATTCCTCCTCGACCAGCGACGGCGGCGGCTCGAATTTGTGGCGGACGTCGAGTTCGTCGAGCAGCGCGCGCTTGAGCTTCTGCCGCGACATGCCGACATGCTCGCGCGCGATGCGATCCTTGACCGCCTCGCGCAGCTTGGCGAGCGACTCGAGCCCGAGCGACTTGGCGAGCTCGTCGTCTACGGTGACCGTGCCGGGGGTTTCGATCGACTTGGCGGTGACGACGAACTCGGCGTCCTTGCCGGCCAGTTCGGCCTTCGGATAATGCGCCGGGAAAGTCACCTTCAGGGTGCGGGTTTCGCCCGTGGCGATGCCGATCAACTGGTCCTCGAAACCGGGAATGAAGGTGTTCGATCCGATCAGGACGACCGAATCGTCGCCCGAGCCGCCTTCGAACGGCGTGCCGTTGATGGTGCCAGAAAACGAGATGACGACGCGGTCGTCCTTGGCCGCCTTCTCGCCTTCGCCCTTGGCGCTATAGGGCTTGTTCTGCTCGCTGATGCGCGCAAGCGCCTCGTCGACCTCGGCGTCGGTCACCTCGCTGGTGAGCCTGGTGAGCTTGATGGTCTTGAAATCGGTGAGCTCGATCGGCGGCACGATCTCGACCGCCATGGTGTAGTCGAGGTCGCTCTGGCCCGTAATCAATTTCTCGACGGCTTCCTGCTCGGTCGGCAGCGTCACCTTCGGATCGGCAGCGAGCTTATAGCCACGCTCGCTGACGATCTGGTTATTGGTGTCGCGCACCGTCGCCTCGATCACCTCGGCCATGGCCGAGCGCCCGTAGACGCGCTTGAGGTGGGCGACCGGCACCTTGCCGGGACGGAAACCGTTGATGCGGACGCGGTCCTTCAACTCGTCCAGGCGCACATTGACCTTGGCGTCGAGTTCGGCGGCCGGAACGACCACCTTGAATTCACGCTTGAGACCTTCGGACAGCGTTTCGGTAACTTGCATCGATCACACTTCTTTTTGCGTGGCAGCGCGTTGCGCCAGACCAGTCGGAATGATGGGCGTTCGCGCGCGCGCCCTACGATTTTTATTTGAGCCTGATCTTATCCGAAAACCGGTTCCCACTTTTCGGGATCATGCTCGTTCAACCCTCGGCTTGGTGCGGGCGGAGGGACTCGAACCCCCACGACTTTCGTCACGGGAACCTAAATCCCGCGCGTCTACCAATTCCGCCACGCCCGCAAAGGGCAATTTCAGGACGATCCTGGCGCCGCAATCCGGCAAGGTTCAGCGCGGAACGGCTTAACGCACCGCAGCCCGCCAGGGCAAGCCGTTATAGCCTGCCTTTCGGGCCGCGGCTTATATCACGGTAAAATCCAGCGGCATCATAAAAATAGGACGCGTTTGCGCGCACTCAAGGGCCGCCGACGCCGCGTTATCCCAGCTCGGCGAACAGCCGCCGGTAGACCGCCGGCAGCGCTTCCGGCAAATCCTCCGCGATCAGGCCGGGGCCGAAGGCATTGGCTGCCTCGCCATGCAGCCATACTGCCGCGCTCGCGGCCTCGAAACCGGGCATGCCTTGCGCCAGCAGCCCGGCGATAAGGCCGGCCAGCACGTCGCCGGAGCCGGCGGTGGCGAGCGTGGGCGGTGCATTGTCGGCAATCGAGGCGCGGCCGTCGGGCGCAGCCACTACCGTGTCGGCGCCCTTGAGCAGCAGAATGGCGCCGCTCGATCGGGCCGCCAAGCGCACTTTCTCAAGTTTTGCATGAACATGAGCATCTTCATTTATCACTTTAAATAATCTAGCGAATTCGCCCTCGTGTGGCGTCAAAATCGTCGGCCGCTCAGGCCGTTTGGCGATCATCGCGACCAGCCCAGGAAGGTCACCTGCGACGCTGGTCAGCGCATCGGCGTCCAGCACCACCGCAGCAGCGCTCGCCAACGCCGCCACCGCCTGCTCCCGCATGGCCGGTCCGACGCCGCCGCCCGGCCCCAGCACCATCGCATTATGCCGCTTATCGGCGAGGAAAGTTGCCAGCTCTGCCGCGCCATCGACCGCCCGCACCATGACCGCCAGACTGGCGGCGGCATTGACGCTAAGCGCCTCGCGCGGGCTGGCGATGGTCACCAGCCCCGCTCCCGCCCGCAAGGCGCCGCGTGCCGCCAGCCGCGCCGCCCCGGTGGTCGAAAGACCGCCGGATACCACCACGGTATGACCGCGCGAATATTTGTGGCCGTCGGCGCGCGGCCGCGGGAACGAGCGGTCCCAGAGCGCCGGCCGGTTGACGAAAGCCGACGGCTTGATCGCCTCCAGCACGCTTTCCGGGATGCCGATATCGGCCACCTGGATCGCACCACAGTGCAGCCGGCCCGGCAGCAGCAGATGGCCGGTCTTGCGGCGGAAGAAAGTCACGGTATGGGTCGCGTTGACCGCCACCCCCATGACCGCCCCGGTCGTGCCGTTCACGCCGCTCGGCAGATCGACGGCGATGACCGGCACAGCCGCGGCATTTATGGCCTGGATCATGACGCGAGGTTGGCCTTCCACCGCGCGATCGAGGCCAGCGCCGAATAACGCGTCGATGACGATATCGCAGTCGGCAAGCGAGGCTGGCGCGGCCGTTTCAACCTTGCCCTTCCAGCGCTCGGCCGCGAGCTTGGCGTCGCCCTTGAGACGGTCGCGGTCGCCGACGAAGCTCACCCGCACCTTGTAGCCGCGTTCGGCCAGGTGGCGCGCGGCAACGAAGCCGTCGCCGCCATTGTTGCCGGGCCCCGCCACAATCACGACGCGCCGGCCCGGCAATGTGGCTGCAAGGTCGGCGACGGCGCGGCCGGCGTTCTCCATCAACTCGATGCCGGGCATACCGCCGGCGATGGTGCGCCGGTCGGCTTCGGCCATTTCGGCGTTGGTGAGGAGTTCGATCATGGTATTCGACACTACCGGTGCGCCGGAAGGCCGACAAATAGCTTTCTAGACGTTGTAGCGCTGCGGGTCTCGGGCCGCTGGCAAAAGTTTTGGCACGGTGCTTAATTGCTGTGCAGCGGATCGCAGGAATTCTAAGCACTACCCCGCTAACTCCGCCGTAAAGTATTGCGCGGACAAAGTAATTTCCCGCTCGCCGGCTTGGCACGGGACCTGCTAACCGGTAGCCGGCGCACCGCAAGGTCGCGGCGAGCTGGGGGGAAGGAAAGACAAGGACAATGAAGAAGATTGAGGCCATCATAAAACCCTTCAAACTCGACGAGGTGAAGGAGGCACTGCAAGAGATCGGCCTGCAAGGCATCACTGTGACCGAAGCCAAGGGCTTCGGCCGGCAGAAAGGGCACACCGAACTTTATCGTGGCGCGGAATACGTGGTCGATTTTCTCCCCAAGGTGAAAATTGAGATCGTGCTCGGCGACGATATGGTGGATAAAGCGATCGAAGCGATCCGGCGCGCCGCCCAAACCGGCCGGATCGGAGACGGCAAGATTTTCTTGTCGAATATCGAGGAAGCCATCCGCATCAGGACTGGCGAATCCGGCGTGGACGCCATCTAAGCCGCGGGCAGCGTCCGCTCGGGTAAATTCATCAAAAACGGGGGAATGCAATCCATGACGACAGCCAAGAATGTCATGAAGATGATCAAAGATAACGACGTGAAATACGTCGATTTCCGATTTACCGATCCGCGCGGCAAGTGGCAGCACGTGACTTTCGACGTTTCCATGATCGAGGAAGACACCTTCGCCGAAGGCCAGATGTTCGACGGCTCTTCGATCGCCGGCTGGAAGGCGATCCACGAGTCCGACATGTGCCTGATGCCGGATCCCGTCAGCGCCTGTATCGATCCGTTCTTCGCCGAGACTACGTTGGTGCTGGTCTGCGACGTGCTCGAGCCGACCACCGGCGAGCCCTATAACCGCGATCCGCGCGGCATCGCCAAGAAGGCCGAGGGCATGGTCAAGTCGATGGGCGTCGGCGACACCATCTTCTTCGGCCCGGAAGCCGAATTCTTCGTGTTCGACGACGTCAAATACGCGGCCGAGCCGTACAACACCGGCTTCAAGCTCGACTCCATCGAATTCCCGTCCAATTCGGACACCGAATACGAAGGCGGCAATCTCGGTCACCGCATCGGCACCAAGAAGGGCTACTTCCCGGTGCCGCCGCAGGACTCGGTGCAGGACATGCGCTCGGAAATGCTCGGCGCCATGGCGCGCATGGGCGCCAAGGTCGAAAAGCACCACCACGAAGTGGCGTCAGCCCAGCACGAGCTCGGCCTGAAGTTCTCGCCGCTGACGCAGATGGCCGACATGATGCAGGTCTACAAATACTGCATCACACAAGTGGCGCAGATCTACGGCAAGACCGCGACCTTCATGCCGAAGCCGATCTATGGCGACAACGGCTCGGGCATGCATTGCCACCAGTCGATCTGGAAGGGCGGCAAGCCGGTCTTTGCCGGTAACAAATACGCCGACCTGTCGGAGACCTGCCTGTCCTACATCGCCGGCATCATCAAGCACGCCAAGGCGATCAACGCCTTCACCAACCCGACCACCAACTCCTACAAGCGTCTGGTGCCGGGCTTCGAGGCGCCGGTGCTGCTCGCCTATTCCGCGCGCAACCGCTCGGCCTCCTGCCGCATCCCCTACACCACCAACCCGAAGGCCAAACGCGTCGAGGTGCGTTTCCCCGATCCGCTCGCCAATCCGTATCTGGCTTTCGCGGCGATGACGATGGCCGGCCTCGACGGCATCAAGAGCAAGCTCGATCCGGGCGCCGCGATGGACAAGGACCTCTACGACCTGCCGGCGGCGGAGCTGAAGAAGATTCCGACGGTTTGCGGCTCGCTGCGCGAGGCGCTCACGAATCTCGACAAGGACCGCGCGTTCCTCAAGGCCGGCGGCGTATTCGACGACGACTTCATCGACAGCTACATCGAGCTGAAGATGACGGAAGTGATCCGCTTCGAACACACGCCGCATCCGGTCGAATTCGACATGTACTATTCGGCGTAGGCGTTCCTCCCAAACATCGCACACGGTTACCAAGACTTGGGCGACGCAACTTTAAGGGCGCTCCTTGCGGAGCGCCCTTTTCTTTGTCCGAAATTGTTTCGGCGCGCAACGCAAGCGCAGCATTCGCCGACGCGATATTAGTTCTTGCGCGGGAGCTCGGCGTCTTGAATAGCCGCATCGTGATACCAGGCGCTGCCGGACGCGACTTTCACCGCACGCGATACCGGAAACGTCGTCACCGGCTTTGCCGCTTCGCGATACTCGTTTGAAGTCGTGCGCACTCGCAACGGAAATGGAATTATTTCGGCCGACCCGCGATTGATGTTCGTGCTCATTGTTCTGCGCTCCTCAGCTCTGCGCTTCCTTCGACGCCACGCGTCATTTGAGTCGCATATAACCCTTTTTATTAGATTCTGCTCCATCAATACGCGCTTTGCCTTAGATCAAATCAGCGTGTGACTACGCCGTAGGCATTTGGCTTTTTGCATCTTCTTTTGGCATTCGCACCGACCGCATCCGAGGATTGCGGAGGACTAAATCGTATGCGCTTTCAAAGCCGTGAGCGGAACGTCGCGACCGCAACGCTTGGCATATTTAATGCTTACACGACACCAGCAGTTGGCGGCCGGGGGTGCCGTTAGCGGCCAAGCAAGCTCTTTCACTCGTGTCATCAGCTTATGAGAAACCCGCAATGACAAAGTATAAGCTCGAATACATATGGCTCGACGGATACACGCCGGTTCCTAGCCTGCGTGGCAAAACCCAACTCAAGGATTTCGAAAGCTTTCCGACGCTCGATCAGCTGCCGCTGTGGGGCTTCGACGGAAGCTCGACCATGCAGGCCGAAGGGCATTCCTCCGACTGCGTGCTCAAGCCGGTAGCGATCTATCCCGATGGCGCACGCATCAATGGCGCGTTGGTGCTGTGCGAAGTCATGATGCCGGACGGCGTCACGCCGCACGCCTCGAACAAGCGCGCGACCATCCTCGACGATCCCGGCGCGTGGTTCGGTTTTGAGCAGGAATACTTCTTCTACAAAGACGGCCGTCCGCTCGGCTTCCCATCATCCGGCTATCCGGCGCCGCAGGGCCCCTACTATACCGGCGTCGGTTACAAGAATGTCGGCGACATCGCCCGCAAGATGGTCGAGGAGCATCTCGATCTTTGTCTGGTGGCCGGCATCAACCACGAAGGTATCAACGCCGAGGTGGCCAAGGGCCAGTGGGAATTCCAGATCTTCGGCAAGGGCTCCAAGAAGGCGGCCGACGAGATGTGGATGGCGCGCTACCTGATGCTACGCCTGACCGAGAAATACGGCGTGGACATCGAATTCCACTGCAAGCCGCTCGGCGACACCGACTGGAACGGCTCTGGCATGCACGCCAACTTCTCGACCGCCTATATGCGCGAAGTCGGCGGCAAGGAATACTTCGAAGCCCTGATGAAGGCCTTCGACGACAACCGCGAAGAGCACATCGACGTCTACGGTCCGGACAACACATGCGGCTGACCGGCAAACACGAAACCGCTTCGTCGACAAGCTTCAGCTACGGCGTGGCCGATCGCGGCGCATCGATCCGCGTCCCGCACAGCTTCGTCAATAACGGATACAAGGGCTATCTCGAAGATCGCCGTCCCAACTCACAAGGGGACCCCTACCAGATCGCTTCGCAGATCCTGAAGACGATTGCGTCGGTCCCGGCGGCGGACAAAGTCAGCGCCGCGGCTTAGAAGCCGCGCGACATCGATCGGGGCGCTCCGCGAGGGGCGCCCCTTTCATTTGCGGATTGCGATCCGATCAGACGATCAGGAAAATAACGACGGCCAGGCCCGCGGCGATCCCGGCGGCGGTCGCCAGCCTGCGTTTGCGGTGCCGCTTCGGCCCATAGACCCCGGCGGCGCGGCGCTCGGCGATCAGCGCGGCGTCGAATTCGGCCGAGGACGAATAGGCGCAGGCTAAGGCCGCCCCGGCCCGTTGGGCATAGGCTTCCAGCGCCATCAGGGCGGTGTTCGGGTTCAAGCTTTCGGCGATGCGCGACATGCGCACATGGTAGTCAGAATAAGGTAAACGAGAGGTTGCCGTCGCCCCCGCTCAGGGCTCAGACCGCGCCGATTTGACGCGGCGGGCACGGGCCTTGGCCGGCACCAAACGCCCCGGTTCGGACAGCTCGCCTGGCGCGGCGGCAGCCACGGTCGCCTTCCGGCGCGGCGCCCGTGTGTCGTCAATACACACGCGATTGCGGCCGTCATGCTTGGCGCGATAAAGCGCGGCATCGGCGCGCGCCAGCAAAGCGCCGATGTCCGCGTCCGGGTCGTCAGGACGTGGCAGCGCCGATACTGACCGTTGCGCCAATTTCTTGACCGCCGATCATGACGCCGGCTTCCGCGAAACCGGCGCGCAGACGCTCGGCGATGCGGGCGGCAAATTCGATCGATTCCGGCACGATCACCGCAAACTCCTCGCCGCCGAACCGGCCGATAATGTCGTTTTCGCGCATGCTCGTGCGCGCCACGGCCGCGAACGTGCGCAGCACTTCGTCGCCGATGGCATGACCGAAACGGTCGTTGATCGATTTGAAATGGTCGAGATCGAGCATAAACATCGTGACCGGCTCGCCGCGATCGCCGCGTCTAGCGGACAAGCCGCGCGCGGCATCCAGGAAGGCGCGGCGGTTGAGCAGACCCGTCAGATGGTCGATGGAGGCGGCGTTGCGGTATACGCTGACGTCGTTGTCCTTGACCATCAGAAGCACGAGGAAGGCGGTGCCAACGGCATAAAGCATCGTCTCGAGCGTGAATACCGAGAGCCACTCGCCGGCATAGCGCTCCGGCAGGATGAACTGCATGACGAGCGGCATCAGGAACATCGCCGCGTGCACGCCCGGCACCACAACGGCAGCGAGCGCGAATAGAGCGTCTTGCGCCGCTCTCGGCGCAATTCGAAAGCGATGAAGAAGGTGTAAGTCGCGACCACCACGGCGCCGAGCGCGATGCGCGCATGGCTGCCTGCCGGCAGCATCGGCAATTGGCACAGAACCAGCCACACGAAGACGCCGGCAAAAGCGGCGATCGGTAACAGCCGCCGCCCGTGGAACAGGCGCACGCCGTTCCAGACCATGCCGCAAGCGAGGAAGGTCAGCGCCTGCGGCACTTCCGGCGGCATTCGGAACAGAGGCGCCGGCGCGCCCATGAGTGCGATCGACGAGGCCCCGATCAAATAGGCCGAGCCCCACCAGGCCAGCGCTCGCACATTGCGCTGCTGGACCCAGGCCACGAGCAGCAAAATGCCAAGCAGCGCGGCGATGCAGACCGCCACGAAGGCCAAGGTCGGCATATCCAAAGGCGACAGCTGTGGTCTCACTACCCCGAACATTCAAATCCCATAAGCCGCGCAGCTTGCACCAGCTGGCGACGGTCAAACTATACCCCCGGGCATATGCGAAAAGGCTTGCGCGCTTACGCACGCTTCGATGCAAGACTTGCGAAAATTCTAATTAATTCTGCGGCAAGACTCAGGTCCGCGCCGCTAAAACGCGGTTCTGCGCACATAGCCAAGCAAAAAAAGCGCGCATTGCTGCGCGCCTTTTGAGAATTTGATAACCGTTGCGATCAATTAGCGCTTGGAGAACTGGAACGAACGCCGCGCCTTTGCCTTGCCGTACTTCTTGCGCTCGACCACGCGCGAGTCGCGGGTCAGGAAGCCGCCGCGCTTGAGCGCGCCGCGCAGGTCCGGTTCGTAATAGGTCAGCGCCTTGGACAGGCCGTGGCGCACCGCGCCGGCCTGGCCGGACAGACCGCCGCCCGAGACTGTGCAGGTGACGTCGTATTGCCCGGTGCGATTGGCCGCGACCAGCGGCTGCTGGATCAGCATGCGCAGCACCGGACGCGCGAAGAAAGCTTCCACCGTCTTGGTGTTGACCAGGATCTTGCCGGAGCCGGGCTTGATCCAGACGCGGGCGACCGCGTTCTTGCGTTTGCCGGTCGCGTAAGCGCGCCCTTGCGCGTCGAGCTTCTGCACGTATTTCGGAGCTTCCGGCGCGGCCGGCTTGAGGCTCGCCAACCCTTCCATCGACTGTACGGTCTCGGCCACGGTCAGGCACTCCTCACGTTCTTGCGGTTCATCGCGGCGACGTCGAGCTTTTCCGGCTTCTGCGCCTCGTGCGGGTGCTCGGGGCCGGGATAGACGCGCAGATTGCCGAACTGCACGCGGCCAAGCGGTCCGCGCGGCAGCATGCGCTCGACCGCCTTCTCGACGATGCGTTCGGGGAAGCGGCCCTCGAAGATCGACTTGGCCGTACGTTCCTTGATGCCGCCGATGAAGCCGGTGTGGTGGTAATAGACCTTCTTCTCGCGCTTGCGCCCCGTGAACACCGCCTTGGCGGCGTTGATGACGATAATGTTGTCGCCGTCATCTGCGTGCGGTGTGTAGGTGGCTTTATGTTTGCCGCGCAGCCGCAAGGCGACAATCGTGGCGAGCCGGCCGACCACCAGCCCGCTGGCGTCGATCAGCAGCCACTTCTTCTCGATGTCGGCGGCCTTAGCCGAATAGGTCGTCATGACAAATCCTTGGAACACTGGCGCGCTGGAGCGCGCCGAAGGTGCGGTTCTCTAGCCGAGCCGGCCGCCGCGGTCAACGTCGCTATGCTGATATTTTATAAATGAAGTCAATATGTTATAAGAATGGTATTTTAGCACCATCGGCTAATCATCGGGCCTGCGGGATCGAATAGGTGGCGGTGACATGCGCCACCGGCTCGTTCGTGCCCTCGGAATAGATGGTCACCTCGCCGACCGCCAACCGCTTGCCGACCTTCATCAAATGGGCGTCGGCCAGGAGATCGGCCTTGGTCGGCTTGCGCAGGAAATTGATGTTGAGGTTGGTGGTCACCGCCAGCGGCTGCGGCCCGATCGCCGAGAACACCGCGACATACATGGCGAAGTCGGCCAGTTCCATCATGGTCGGCCCCGACACGGTGCCGCCCGGGCGCAGGCTGCCCTCCTCGAAGGTCCAGCGCACCCGTACGTCGCCATGCGCGACGCGTTCGATGCTGTGGCCGCAGCCTGGGTAGAACGCCTGCGGAAATTCCGCATGCAACAGTTTGGCGATTTCGTCGGCCGACATGGCTGGCGCAGGCATCGCTTCCCCCATTGCCGGTTTGCCCGGCGCTTTCCGTCTTAGACCGGGCAACGAGCAGGTCAATCGCCGATTTCAAACCTTGCCATTACGGGCGCGCAGCTTGACTATCGGCCCCGAAAGCGAGGCTGGACCGAACCTATGAGCGCGCAGCCTGCCGCCCGACCCCACGCGACGACCGCGCCCGTGCTGCTGCGCGAGCGCGAGCGGGAAATTGCCGTTCTGGTGCTCAACCGCCCACAGGCGCGCAATAGCCTGTCGCGAAGCTTTGATCACTGAATTGTCCGCCACCTTCAAAGACATTGCCGCCGACAAAACCGTCCGCGCCGTGGTGCTGGCGGCGAACGGCCCGGCCTTCTGCGCCGGCCACGATCTCAAGGAATTGACCGCGCGGCGCAGCGACGCCGACGGCGGGCGCGCTTATTTCAAGCACATCATGACCATTTGCAGCGCGATGATGCAGCAAATCGTCAACCTGCCGCAGCCGGTGATCGCCGCCGTGCAAGGCGTCGCCAGCGCGGCCGGCTGCCAATTGGTGGCGAGTTGCGATCTGGCCGTCGCCTCTTCTGCGGCGAAGTTCGCTACTCCCGGCGTGGACATAGGCTTGTTCTGTTCGACGCCGATGGTAGCGCTCTCCCGCAACGTTTCGCGCAAGCACGCCATGGAAATGCTGCTCACCGGCGAGATGGTCGCGGCCGAAGACGCCGCCCGCATCGGGCTGATCAACCGCGCGGTAGCGCCCGGCGAAGAGCGCAAAGCCGCGCTCGCGCTCGCCGAGGAGATTGCGTCAAAATCGTCCTACGTGCTCAAGATCGGCAAGCAGGCCTTCTACCGGCAGGCCGAGTTGGGACTAGCCGAGGCCTATAACTACGCCGCCGAGGTGATGACCGAAAATATGATGGCGCGCGATGCCGAGGAAGGCATCTGCGCCTTTATCGAGAAACGCGATCCAACCTGGGAAGACCGCTGATGAAACGCATTGTAGTTTTTGCCGCCGCACTCGCGCTTCTGTCGCTCAATGCCGCGCACGCGCAGGACTTCACCGCCGCGCAGCGCGCCGCCTGCAAGGGCGACTACGACAAGTTCTGCAAGGGCACCATGCCCGGCGGCGGCCGCGTGCTCGCTTGTTTGAACAAACAGCACGATCAGCTCTCCGCCGCCTGCAAGGCCGTCGTCGACGCCCAGAAAAAGTGACGGCGCCGGCCGCCCGATGAATCACGACGCCTACGCCGACAATTATATTCGCGGCATCCTCAATTCCGTGAAGACCATCGCCGTCGTCGGCGTCTCGCCGAAGGACAACCGGCCGAGCTATTTCGTTTTCAAATATCTGAAAGAGCGCGGCTACCGCGTGATCCCGGTCAATCCGGGACAGGCGGGCAAGGAAATCCTGGGCCAGAAAGTCTATGCCAGGCTTGCCGACATCCCCGAGCCGGTCGACATGGTCGATATCTTCCGCGCTTCCGAAAACGTGCTGCCGATCGTTGAGGAGGCGCTGACGCTTGCGCGCAAGCCGCAGGTGATCTGGATGCAGCTTACCGTGCGCAACGAAGAAGCCGCGGCACTCGCGGAAGCAGCCGGCGTCAAGGTGGTGATGAACCGCTGCCCGAAGATCGAATACGGCCGGCTATCGTCGGAGATCGGCTGGATCGGCGTCAATTCGCGCGTGCTCTCTTCGAAACGCGCGCAGATGCTCGGCAAGGGCGTGCAGCGCATGGGGCTCGGGCCCAGCGTGCCGGATAGCAATAAAGGCTCGACCTAGCGGTCCGCCAATTTACAGATCAATGTGCAGTGTTCAGCGGCCACAGCACAAACTGGTGCACTTCATTTGGACTAAAGCCCGCGGCAAAAGCAGCACACATGACGACAATGCCGATATGGATGACAAAGCCCAAGGTGTAGAGCACGGGCCTGTTGTTGACGTTAAAGCTGAATCCCCGGCTGTAAATCACGCCGCTTCGCCAGGCGCGGACCAGGGTCCAGGCGACGAACAGGCCGAACCCGCCCATCATGATGCGACCGATCGGATCCACGTTGCACCCCTATACCGACCTCATTGTGCACGACATTTCCTAAACAAAATGTGCCCTACGCAAAGAACGCCGTTCTCTATTCGGGGATAAAATCGGCGGGCCCCTTCCCTTGACCCGTTGCGCCTATTCGCTAAACCAGCGGTCGACCGGGGCAAGAAGCCTCCGGCAGCAAGGGGAACGACCATGGCCGAGGCCGAACGCACACCGGGTTTTTCGACGCTTTCGATCCACGCCGGCGCCAAGCCCGATCCGACAACCGGCGCGCGCATCACGCCGATCTACCAGACCGCGTCGTTCGTGTTCGACGACGTCGATCACGCTGCCTCGCTGTTCGGCCTGCAAGCCTTCGGCAACATCTATACCCGCATCGGCAATCCGACCTGCGCCGTGCTGGAAGAGCGCGTCGCCGCGCTGGAAGGCGGCACCGCGGGCTTGGCGGTTGCCTCCGGCCACGCCGCGCAAGTGGTCGTGATGCACGCGCTGATGATGCCGGGCGAAGAATTCGTCGCTTCCAAGAAGCTCTATGGCGGCTCGATCAACCAGTTCAACCATTCCTACAAGAATTTCGGCTGGAACGTGGCGTGGGCCGATCCCGACGACATCTCGACTTTCGAGAAGGCGATCACGCCGAAGACCAAGGCGATCTTCATCGAGTCGATCGCCAATCCGGGCGGCGTCATCACCGACATCGAGGCGGTGTCCAAGATCGCCCGCAAGGCCGGCGTGCCGCTGATCGTCGACAACACGCTGGCGACGCCGTACCTGTGCAAGCCGTTCGACTACGGCGCCGATATCGTGGTGCATTCGCTCACCAAATTCCTCGGCGGCCACGGCAACTCGATCGGCGGCATGATCGTCGACGGCGGCAGATTCAACTGGCTGCAGAACAAACGCTATCCGATGCTGTCGGAGCCGCGCCCGGAATATTCCGGCATGGTGCTGGGCGAGACTTTCGGCAATTTCGCCTTCGCCATCGCCTGCCGCGTGCTCGGCCTGCGCGACCTCGGGCCGGCGCTGTCGCCGTTTAACGCCTTCCTCATCATCAACGGCATCGAGACCTTGCCGCTGCGCATGCAGCGCCATTCCGACAACGCACTCGCCGTCGCGCAATGGCTGTCGAAGCGGCCGGAAGTGGCCTGGGTGAGCTATCCGGGGCTCGCCGGCGACAAATACAACGCGCTCGCCAAGAAATACGTGCCGAAGGGCTGCGGCGCGGTGTTCACCTTCGGGCTCAAGGGCGGCTACGACGCCGGCGTCAAGCTGGTGTCGAACGTCAAGCTGTTCTCGCATCTCGCCAACATCGGCGACACCCGCTCGCTCGTCATCCACCCCGCCTCGACCACCCACAAGCAATTGTCGGATGCGCAGAAGGTGCAGGCCGGCGCCGGCCCCGACGTGGTGCGGCTGTCGATCGGGCTGGAGGACGTAGCCGACATCATCGCCGACCTCGAGCAGGGGCTGAAGGGATAGCGATCGGCGTCAGGATTTTTTAAGCGTCCGCGCGACGTAGTCGCGGATGCGCGCAAGCGTGTCGGGCGCGGTCCAGATATCGGTCACCACTTTATCGGTCGCCGCGCCGCTTTGCGCTACGCGTTCGGTCACGGCTTGGCGGATTTGCGATTTGGTCTGGGCGAAAGCCGCGGGCGACAGCAAGGCCAGTTCCTGCGCGACCGCGATCGCGTCCTCCAGCAACTCGCCCGGCTCCGCCACTTCGTCGATCCAGCCGCACTGTACGGCGGCGTCGGTCGTATAAGTCGCACCGGTGAAAGTGAATTCCGGCAGGTAACGCGGCGGCACGGCGAAGCGCACGATCTCGAAGGCGAGCGCCGGAAATGGCACGCCCACCAGCATTTCGGTGACACCGATGCGCCCGCTTTCGCGCGCCATAATGCGGCGGTCAGCGCAGCAGGCCAGCACCGCGCCGCCGGCGACGGCATGGCCATTCACGGCGGCGACAACAGGCTTGGGGTGAAAAAACACGGCGTCATAGAGCTTGTGCAGCGCCGGCAGGAATTGGCGGATGTAATCGGCCCCGCCTTCGCTCAGGCGCTTGAGGTCGACGCCGGCGGAAAATATCTTGCCCTGCCCGGTCAGCACGACGGCTTTGGCGACGCCACTGCGCAACTCGGCAAAGCGCGCGGCCAGGGCCTCGCAGAATTCGATGTCGAGCGCATTGGCCTTGCCGTGCCGCATGGCGACGACGGCAATGCCGTCGACATTGGCGACGTCGATCATGCCGCCTGCCCCGCCGCTTGCGGCAGCCGTGAGATGGCGCGATGCGACAGGCGTTCAGCATGGATCACCGCGATGGTGAACACCACCAGCGCCATCACCTGGTGCGCAAGCGAGAGCGCAAGGGGCACCTTATAGAGCAGCGTGACGATGCCGAGCGCGGCCTGCAATGTCACCGCGCCCGCCAACACAATGGCGCCACGCGCCGCGTATTGCCGCCGCCAGGCGTCAAAGGCGTGCAGTATCGCCAGGAGCCAAATGCCGTCGGCGAGCATGCGATGGTCGAACTGAACGGTAAGTGCGTTCTCGAACAGATTGCGCCAGATCGGCGTGATGAACAGCAGGCGGTCGAACGACGGCATGAAGTCGCCATCGATGGTCGGCCAGGTGTTGTATTTCATTCCGGCATCGAGCCCGGCCACCAGCGCGCCGAGATAAATCTGCACCAACAGCAGCGCGGCAATCGCCAGCGCGCCAAGCCGCAGCCGCGCGGGCGCCGCGTCCGGCTGCCGCGGCACGATCTGCTGCGCGGTCCACACGATCGCCGCGTAAATCGTGCAGGCCAAGGTCATGTGGAAGGCCAGCCGGTACTGCGAAACCTTGGTAAGTGTGCCGGAAAGTCCCGACGACACCATCCACCAGCCAACCACGCCGAGCGCGCCGCCGCCGGCGAAAATGAGCCAAAGCCGTAGCCGTAGCGGCGGCGGGATGGCGCCTTGCCACAGGAACAGCAGAAACGGCAGCAGGAATACGGCGCCCGTCGTGCGCGCCAGCAGCCGGTGCGTCCATTCCCACCAATAGATGGTCTTGAATCGCTCAAGACTCATGCCTTTGTTGAGCTCGCGGTATTGGGGGATGGCCTTGTAGGCGTCGAATTCGGACTGCCAGGCGGTCTCGCTCAGCGGCGGCACCACGCCGGTAACCGGCTTCCATTCCACGATCGAGAGGCCGGACACGGTGAGCCGCGTCGCGCCGCCGATGATCAAGGTCAGGAAGATCATCGCCGCGGCCGCGAACAGCCACAGCCGTACCGCGCGCACGTGAAACTCCGGAACGGTGCGATAATCGTGCATGGAACGTAAGCTTTGCAGGAAGCCGCGCGGACCATATAGTCATGCGCGCCGCACCGCAAATTACAAAACGCAGAGCCTCCATGCGCATCCGCACCCGTAAACTGATCGGCACCGCCGCCCTGCTGGTGCTGGCCTCGGTGTGGACCTTGCTCGCCATGGCGCTGGCGCAGTCGGTGCTCACCGACATCAACGGTTTCGTGGCGGCAATCTTTTACGTGGTCGCCGGGCTCGGCTGGGTGCTGCCGGCGATGCCGATTGTCAGTTGGATGGTAAGGCCGGACAGTTCTACGCCGCGTTGATCCAATTTCCGCTCATTCCCGCGCAAGCGGGAATCCAGAGCCGAATATCGAAAGCAAAAATTGCTGCCCTGGTCCCCGCTTTCGCGGGGACGAGCGGAGAAGGCCTAAGCCGCGTTGACGCGGCGAAAGCCGTTCCACATTGCGGTGGCGGCGCCCGACATCAGAACTTCGAGATAGCGCTGCTGCTGGAAATCGCCGTTGACCGAAATGCGCGGCAGCGCGGTCAAATGGTCGCGGTGCGCCTTGAACAGCACGCCCGGCCGCGTCGTCACTGCGGTCTTGAAGCCGAGTTCGGCGGCAATGCGGAACTCGCGCGGACCGGCCGAGGTCGGATCGCCGACCGGGTAAGCCAGATGCTCCGGCCGCTTGCCGAGCGCGGCTTCCAGCACCGAGCGGCTCATCTCCATTTCCGCGCGCACGGCGGACTCGTCCGCCATCTTCTTGAGCATGTTGTGGTTGACCGTGTGCGCGCCGATGGTGACCAGCGGATCGGCGGCGAGATCGATGATCTCCTGCCAGTCCATGCACAGGTCGCGGCAAAATGACGCGATATCGACGCGGTGGCGGGCGCACAGGTCGCGCACGAAGTGGCGCAGTTCGTCTTCGGTCTTCATGCTGCGCAGATAGCCATAGACCTGGTCGTACAGATCGCGCTTCTCCTTCACGCTGCCGCAGTCGAAGTGCCGGTCCTCGCCGTTGATCAGCATGCCGATGCGGCTGTTGCGCGCGATCACCGCCTCGAGCGCGACCCACCACAATTCGCCGAGCCGGTCGGGGAAGCTGGTCGGGATGTAGAGCGCGAACGGCAACTGGTATTGCTTGAGCAACGGATAGGCGTAACGCATCAGGTCCTTGTAGCCGTCATCGAAGGTGATGCAGACGAAGCGGCGCTTGAAATCGCCGCTGATGTAACGGGCATGCATCTCGTCGAGCGAGATCACGTCGAGCGCCGCGCGCTTGAGCCGCCGCAGCAGGCGCTCCAGAAAATCGGGGGCGACTTCCAACAAGTGATTGGGCTGGAACGCGTCCGGGCGCAGCGGGCGCACGTGATGCAGCGTCAGGATGGCGCCAACGCCGCCGACCAGCGGACGCATGAAATGATGCAGCCCGGTGAAATAAAGCGTTTCCAGGCCGGTCCGGATGATGGTCTGCTTCATTCCCGCCAAGGGTCCGGTTCCAAAGATTCAGGCCGGCTATTGCAGCCTTTTATTGTTAAAGGTTTGCGAAGCGGTGACCAGGCCTCGCCGCCTGCCCGGCCCCGGATTAGGCCGCGATCTCCTGCGGCACGCCGACCATCAGCGTCACCTCGGTCATGCCGGCCGTCAGCAGAAGCTCGCGCGCGGCTTTGGTCGCCGGACTGGCCGGATCGGCGGCCACCAGCACCGCACGGGGCGCCAGCGGGGCAAAGCGTTCGAGTTCGATGTCGGCCGCGGAACCGATATCGATCACCACGTGATCGTAACTGCGCACCAGCGCCTCGATCACCATCGCCAGCATCGGCGAAGCAGCAAGCGCGTGCCCCTCGTTGCCGACGTCGCCGGTCGCCACCAGGTGCACGGAAGAATATTGATCGCGCGTGATGATATCGCCGAACGAGGCGGTGCCGTGCACAAGCTCGGCGATGCCGGGAGCCGTGGGTTCGGTCGAAATGATCGACAAGTTGGGCGAGCCGAAAGCGAGATCGACCAGCACCACGTTGGCGTCTTGTGCGAGCGCGCGCGCGAGTTCAATGGCGGCATACGTGGTGCCGACATTGCGCATGGTGCCGACCACGGTGACGCGGCGGCCCTCATCGCCGGCTTCGCGCAGGCTCTGCGCGATTTGTTCGACCGAATTCATCGCCGACGGCCTGCCGGTCATCGGCGGTGAATTCACGTGCCGCATCGCCGGCGAGGCCATCGCCGACGGCGGATAGACGGGCGCGCCTTGGCCCGGCGGCGGATAGCCGTAACCGCCAGACGACGGCGCCGTCGCCAGCAGCGCACCGGTCACGATGAAGCCTGCGGACAGCGCGAAGGCGGCAAAGGCGGCGATCAACACGGTCGGGAGCTTCTTCGGGAAGGCAGGTTTGATCGCCGGGCTTGCGCGCGAAATGATGCGCGCTTCCGGCGGCGCCGCGTTGATGTTGTCGCGCGCGGTCGCCTCGCGATATTTGGCGAGATAGGACTCAAGCAGATCGCGCTCGGTCTTGGCGTCGCGTTCGAGCGCGCGCAACTGTACGTCCTGCGTATTGGTCTGCGAAGCGAGTTTCTTGACCGTGTTGAGGCTGGCGGTGAGCGTCTCCAGCCGGTCGCCGGCGACCGCGGCATCGTTATCGAGCTGGCGCGCCAGGCGCTCGCCCTCGGTGCGTATCTCACGCTCGACTTCGGCGATCTGCGCCTTCAATTCCTGGATGCGCGGATGCCGGTCGAGCAAGGTGGTGGATTGCTCGGCCAGTGTCGACCGCAACTGGTTGCGCTGCTCGATCAGCCGGCGCATCGACTCGGAATTGGCAATGTCGGACAATTCGATCGGCTTGCCCGACCGGATGACCTCGCGCAATTGCCGCGCCCGCGCCTCGAGATCGGCCTTCTGCCCGCGCGCCGCCGAAATCTGCGAATTAATCTCGGTGAGCTGCTGGGTCGGCAGCGAGGTGTTGTTGGAGCCGGAAAACAAATTTGACTTGACGCGATACTCGTCGACCTTAGCTTCGGCGTTCGCCACCTTGGTGCGCAGGGTAGCGATCTCGCCGGCCAGCCAATCGCCGGCGGCACGGGTCTGATCCTGCTTGGCGGTCTGCTGCATCTTGAGATAGGTCGCCGCGACCGTGTTGGCGACGCGGGCCGCCAGATCCGGATCGGCCGAATCGAAATCGATGGCGATCACGCGCGATTTTTCTATCGCAAAGACGTTGAGCCGGTCGTAATAGGAATCGAGCGTGCGCTCTTCTCTCGTCATGGATGCCGGATCGCGCCCGATGCCGAACAGGCTGAGCACGATTTTGAAGACCGACGGGCCGCGCAGCGAGGGATCGAATTCCGGAATGTCAGCGAGCTTTTCTTTCTTGATCACTTCGCGCGCCAGATCGCGCGACAGCACGAGTTGGATCTGGCTGGTGACCGCTTCGGGATCGATGGTGGCGCTGCCGGCGCCGTTCTTGTCGGCTTCGGCCCGCAGGAACACGTTCTCGCGCGCCTCCAACAGCAGCCGCGATTCGGAGCGGAAGCGCGGCGTCATGGAGTTGACGACGACGAAAGCGGCGACAGCCGCCAGCAGCGTGATGCCGAGGATCTGCGATTTTTTCGCCCATAAAATGCGCCCTAACGCGCGCAAATCGGGCTCACCCTCCGCGTCTATCGCCACCGCGGCGGCCACGGGTGGGCTGACGACTTTCGACTTTTTACCGAACAACATGCCTAACTCCAAACGCGTGACTCTGACGCTGCCGTCAGGATCACAACCGATTATGGTTGCTTCCGCGTTAATTTCTCCGCCCATCGCCCGAAAGTCAGGTTTTGTTAACCATCCGCCCCCCCTAATCCCCCTTGGATTTCCACGGCGCGGCGCGGATTCGTTTGATGCGGGGAGCCCAATTTCTATTGGCTGCTTTGGTCGCGCTCGCGGCCGCCGGCTGCATGCGGCATGAGCCGGATGGCGTGGCCGGGCGCGGCTTGTTCAATTCTCGGCTTGGCGCGTCGCAGGCCTACGCGCAACGGCCGCTGCAAACGCCCTATGTGCTGCAATATGGCGCCGGTTGGACCTCCGCCGCGCCGTCAACTTACGCTTACGCAGCGGCGGCAAGCGAGCCGCCTTACACGCTTGATGCCGGCGACAAATTGCGCGTCGTGGTGTTCGGCCAGGACGGCATTTCGAACACCTACATCGTCGATGCCGGCGGCAATGTGAGTTTGCCGCTGGTCGGCTCCGTTGCGGCGCGCGGCATCACGACGCAGCAGCTGTCGCAGAGGATCGCCGCGCGGCTCAAGCAAGGATATGTCCGCGATCCGCATGTGACGGTCGAGGTCGAGACCTACCGGCCGTTCTTCATCCTCGGCGAGGTGACGACGCCCGGCCAGTATCCGTATGTCGCCGACACGACGGTGGAGAAGGCGGTGGCGATCGCCGGCGGCTTCGCCCCGCGCGCTTATAAGAGCAAGGTCGAACTCACCCGCACCGCGCCGGGTGAGCAAATGAAGGGCGACGTGCCGCTCAGC
Organism: uncultured Alphaproteobacteria bacterium; assembly: GCA_963786025.1. Lineage (GTDB taxonomy): Bacteria > Pseudomonadota > Alphaproteobacteria > Rhizobiales > Xanthobacteraceae > Pseudolabrys. Next base: position 9,256 of record CAWAXK010000030.1, on the reverse strand, counting down.
TATCCGCTTCGCCCCGGCGACACCGTGCTGGTCAAGGACCGCTGGTTTTAAAAATGAAACCATTGAATATCTTGCATGTGTTCCGCGCGCCGGTCGGCGGCCTGTTTCGCCACGTCCTCGACCTGACGCGCGAGCAAACCGCACGCGGCCATCGTGTCGGGCTGATTGCCGACACGCGGACCGGCGGGACGCGCGGCGAAGACGCGCTGCGATTACTTGAGCCGTCGCTCGCGCTCGGCCTCACACGCGTTCCGATGCGCCGCCACGCCAATCCAAGCGACTTGCTCGTGCTTGCCCATGTCGTGCGGCGCGCCGCGCAGACGCAGGCCGACGTGGTGCACGGACACGGCGCCAAGGGCGGCGCCTATGCCCGCCTCTCGTTCGGCGGCAAACGCGCCGTGCGCGCCTATACGCCGCATGGCGGCAGCCTGTTGTTCGGCCACAACTCGTTCGCCGGAAGATTCTATCTGGCGACCGAGCGCCTGCTGATGCTGCGCGGCGACCTGTTCCTGTTCGAGAGCGCCTATAGCGCCGATATTTTCCGAAAAAAAATCGGCACGCCGCGCGGTCTCGTGCGCGTCGTCCATAATGGCGTGTCGCGCGCGGAATTCGATCCGATCGTCACCAAGCCCGACGCCACCGATTTGGTCTTTATGGGCGAGTTGCGCCCGGTAAAAGGCATCGACGTGCTGCTCGATGCCATCGCCCGCTTGCGCGACGCCGGACGCCCCGTCACCGCCACCGTGGTCGGCGACGGTCCGGACCGGGATGCGCTGCAAACCCAGGCCGCAAATCTCGGCCTCGAAGGTACCGTCCAGTTCAGGCCGGCCATGCCTGCCCGTGTGGCGTTAACGCTCGGCCGCATTATGGTGGTGCCGTCACGGGCGGAATCCCTGCCTTACGTGGTGCTGGAGGCGGCCGCCGGCAGCAAGCCGCTGATCACGACGGCGGTCGGCGGCATTCCGGAGATCTATGGGCCGTTATCCAATACCCTGATACCTCCACTTGATCCCGCCGCCTTGGCCCAGGCGATCGCCCAGGCGCTCGATCATCCAGACGCCATGGCGGAAATCACGCGGAAATTGCGCCAACGGGTGCAGGCGTCGTTTTCGGTCGACACCATGGTCGATGGCGTGATCGCGGCTTATGAAACGGCGCTCGAAAGTTTGCACGGGAACCCGCGCGGTTAAGACTTATTTGAGCGATCCGATAAGCCTTTTTTGAGACTTTTTCCTTAGAAATTTCCGTGAATTAGGGACGATCCCTGCCGCTGCTCCGGGGCTCGCGGACGGCAGATCGCAGACCTCAGACATGACCGACACCGACACACGCCCTTCGATAAGCGCATCGGGCGCCACCGCGATGCTTCAGCGCTTGCGCGCCACCCCGCGCGCGGCGTCGACCGCGCGTTCGTTAACGGCCGAGGCGCTCGCCGTGTCGGCAACCCCTGCCCCGTCGCCGATCTCGCCGATCGTGCTCGCCGGCTTCGTCCGCATGGCCGAGTTCACGCTAATCGTGCTGATCGGCCTCGCGGCATTCGAGGTCTATCTGTCGGCGGACGAGAACCTGTTCTGGCATTACGCCGGCGCGATCTTCACAATCGCGGTGCTGTCGATGTTCGCCTTCCAGACCGCCGATATCTATCAGGTGCAGGCGTTCCGCGGCCACGAGAAGCAATACATGCGGCTGGCGTCGGCATGGTCGGTCGTATTTTTGATCGTGATCGGCGCCTCGTTCTTCGCCAAAGCCGGCGAGATGTTTTCGCGCGTTTGGCTCGGCAGCTACTATGTGAGCGGCCTCATCGCGCTGATGGTCTCGCGCCGGTTGTTGTTCCTGCTGGTGCGCAAATGGACGCGCGAAGGCCGCCTCACCCGCCGTACGGTGATCGTCGGCGGCGGCGTACCCGGCGAACACGTCATCGAAGAGCTGCGTCGGCAGAAGGATTCCGGCGTCAAGGTCATAGGCCTGTTCGACGATCGCGGCGATGAGCGTAGCAGCAACGATTGCGCCGGCGAGCGCAAGCTCGGCGTCGTCGACGACCTGGTCGAATTCGGCCGCCGTACGCGCGTCGACCTGGTGATCTTTTCGCTGCCGATCGCGGCGGAAGACCGCATCCTGCAGATGCTGAAAAAGCTATGGGTGCTGCCGGTCGACATCCGCCTCGCCGCCCATTCCAACAAGCTGCAATTCCGCCCGCGCTCCTATTCCTACATCGGCAGCGTGCCGGTGCTCCCCGTGTTCGATCGGCCGATCGCCGATTGGGACGTGGTGATGAAATGGCTGTTCGACAAATTGATCGGCGGCGCGATGCTGCTCTGCGCGCTGCCGGTGATGGCGCTGATCGCGATTGCCATCAAGCTCGAAAGCCGCGGACCTGTCCTGTTCAAGCAAAAGCGCTACGGCTTCAACAACGACCTGATCGAGGTCTACAAATTTCGCTCGATGTACACCGGCGCGGCCGACTTGACCGCCAGCAAGCTCGTCACCAAGGACGACCCGCGCGTCACCCGGGTCGGGCGCATCATCCGCAAGACCAGCCTCGACGAGCTGCCGCAACTGTTCAACGTCGTGTTCAAAGCCAATCTGTCGCTCGTCGGCCCGCGCCCGCATGCGGTCAACGCCAAGGCCGAAGCCCAGCTCTACGATGAAGCGGTGGACGGCTATTTCGCCCGCCACCGCGTCAAGCCGGGCATCACCGGCTGGGCCCAGATCAACGGCTGGCGCGGCGAGACCGACACGCACGAAAAAATCCAGCAGCGCGTCGAACACGATCTCTACTACATCGAGAATTGGTCGGTACTGTTCGACCTTTACATCGTGGCGCGAACGCCGTTCGCGCTGCTCAAGACAGAGAATGCGTATTGATCACCGCGCAAGACATCGCGCTCGATCGCGCCGTGCCGGCGAGCCCGCCGGCGGCGTCCGCACGGACGGCCGCGTTGAGCGAGCGCCTGCTGCTGGTGCTGCTTTACATCACGGTCTTGGCGAGTTCGGTCGCCTTCATCGAACCGTCGCCGCATGACGCCTTGATGGGCGTGCTGGCGCTCACCTGCCTCATCGCCGGCGTGCGCTTCGAGCGTCACATCGCATTGTTGTTTCTGCTGCTGCTGGTCTGGAACTTCGGCGGGCTGCTGTCGCTGCTCAACGTGCCTGGCAAGGAACAGACGGTGCAATATACCGGCACCTCGCTCTATCTCGCGGTGGCGGCGGCGCTGTTTGCCAGCCTGTTCGCCCATAACACGATGGCGCGCATCGCGACCGTCCGCGCCGCCTATATCCTGACCGCGACCGTCATTTCGCTTGCCGGCATTGCCGGCTATTTCAACCTGTTTCCCCACGCCCACGATCTGTTCGCGACCAATGACCGCGCGCTCGGCGCCTTCAAAGACCCCAATGTTTTCGGCCCCTTCCTGATCTGGCCGGCGCTGGTGGTGCTGGAGCGCATGCTGGCGCGCCGCGTCCGTCTCACCGACATTCCGGTCGCCGGCATCCTGCTGTGCGCTTTGCTGTTGAGCTTTTCGCGCGGCGCCTGGTTTCATTTCGCGGTGTCGTGCGTGATCATGATCGCGCTCGCCTTCCTGACGGCGGAGACCGACCGCGCGCGCCTGCGCATCTTCGCCATGAGCGCGATCGGCCTCGCGGTGCTGGCGGCGTTCATCGCCATCCTGCTGTCGTTCGGCTCGATCTCGTCTATGTTCCAGGAGCGCGCGCAGCTCATTCAATCCTATGACGTCGGCAGCGGCGGCCGCTTCCGCCTGCAGGAATTGGCGCTGTCGGCGCTGCTGCAGTTCCCCAACGGCATGGGCCCGTTCGAATTCTCCCGCGTGCACGGCCTGCAGCAGCACAACGTCTATCTGCAAGCCTTTCTGGTCTATGGCTGGGCCGGCGGCATCGCCTATGTCACGTTGCTCGGCGCCACGCTCTTGACCGCCTTGCGGACGGTCTTCGTGCCGACGCCGTGGCAACCTTATCTCATCTGCGCGCTCGCCACGTTCGTCGGCGAAATGCTCGAAGGTTTCGTCATCGATACCGACCACTGGCGCCATTTCTTTCTTTTGCTCGGCATGATCTGGGGCCTGGCGGCGGCGACCATCAATTATGGCCGCGGTCACCATCGTCCGCCGCCGGCGGAAAGGCGCGCGCATGTCGGCGCTTGAAGCAGGACCGCGCGAGCACGTGCCGGTGCGGCGCAGCGCCCTGCGGCGGCTGTGGCAGCGCCTGCCGCAGACCACGCGGAGCCAGATCCTGTTCGACGTCAGCCGCATGGTCGCGCCGCTGCCCGACGCCAATCCGCCCGGCGGATTTCCGCTCGCTATTGCCGGCCTGTTTTCGACCGCGAGCGGCGTCGGCGAAGGTGCGCGGCTCGCATACGCCTCACTCGAGGCCGCCGGTTACGCGCCCGCTGCTTTCGACTTGAGCCCGGCCTTTGGTCAGGTGGAGTTGCGCGAGGCCGCAGAGCGGCGCGCGCTTGTGCCCGGCGCCGGCAGCCTGATCGTCCATCACAACGGCCCTTATTTGCCGCACGCGCTGTGGACGCTCGGACGCGCCCAAGTGCGCGGCCGCCGCATTATCGGTTATTGGGCCTGGGAGCTGCCGAAGCTGCCGGACGCATGGCATCCGAGTTTCCGCTATCTGCACGAGGTATGGGTACCGAGCAGCTTCACGCGCGACGCCGTCGCCGCCGCCACCGCCAAGCCGGTGCATGTAGTGCCGCATCCGCTGCCGCCGATGGCCGCGACGCCAAATATGCGCGGCAAGCTCGGCCTGCCCGCCGACGCCCTGGTCGTGCTCAACGTGTTCCACCTCGGCTCCGCCTTCAGCCGCAAGAACCCTCTCGCCGCCATCGCGGCGTTCCGCAAGGCATTCGGCGACGCGCGCGACCGCGTGCTGGCGATCAAAGTCATCGACAACGGCGCGCAATGGGCGCGGCGCGAACTCGACAAGGCGATCGCCGGCGCCAGCAATATTCGATTGATCGAAGGCATGCTGCCGGAAGCCGACATGGCCGGGCTGATGGCCAGCGCCGACATCGTGATCTCGCTGCACCGTTCGGAGGGCTTCGGCCTGGTGCCGGCGCAGGCCATGGCGCTCGGCAAGCCGGTGATCGCCACCGGCTGGTCCGCCAATGTCGATTTCATGAATGCCGGCAATTCGGCGCTGGTGTCTTACACGCTCATCCCGGTGCGCGACCCGGAAGGCGCCTTCGACGCCGACGATCAGAAATGGGCGGACGCCAATGTCGAGGAGGCAGCGCAATGGCTGCGCCGGCTCGCCGCCGATGCCGAGTTGCGCGCCCGCATGGGCGCAGCCGCCGCCAAGGACGTCGCCGCACAGCTCTCACCGAAACATTTTGCCGGCGCCGTCGCCGCGCTCATCGAAGACAAGGACCGCCGCTGATGTCTCTGCCGCGTATCGCCATCAACGGCCGCTTCCTGACCCAGCGCTCTTCGGGCGTGCAGCGTTTCGCGGCGGAAGCCATCAAGGCGATCGACCGCCTGCTCGACGGCGACTTTGCTGCACTCAAGGGCCGCGTTGAAATTCTCGCGCCGCGCGCTGCGCGTGATTTTCCGCTGAAGAATATCCCGCTGCGGCGCGTCGGCCATTTTACCGGCTACGCCTGGGAACAGATCGAATACCCGCTGCATGGCGCCGGCCAGCTTCTGCTCAATCTTTGCATGCTCGGGCCGCTCGCCGCCCGCCATCAGGTCGTGGTGGTGCATGACGCAACGGTGCAGGCGCTGCCGGATAATTTCTCGCCGCGCTTCCGCGCCGCGTACAAATTCCTGATCCCGCGCCTGTGCAAGCGCTCCGACCTGGTGGTCACGGTCTCCGAATTCTCCCGGCGCGAGATCGGCAAATGGTACGGCGCCGACGTCGCCGCCATGCCGGTCTGCTTCGAGGGCGGCGACCACATCAAGGCCGTGCCGGCCGACGAAACGGTGATCGACCGCCTCGGCCTCAAGGGCCGCAAATTCTTTCTCGGCGTCGGCGTCGACTCCGCCAACAAGAACATCAAGACCGTCGTAAAGGCCTTCCAGCAGGCGAAGCTCGACGACGCCGTGCTGGTGCTGACCGGCGCCAAGGACCCGAAAGTGTTCGGCGATCTCAACATCGCGGGCGGCGAAGGCGTGCGCGCCGTCGGCTTCGTCTCCGACGCCGAGTTGCGCGCGCTTTACGAACACGCCCTCGCGCTGGTGTTCCCGTCTTATTACGAGGGTTTCGGTCTGCCGCCGCTCGAGGCGATGACCTGCGGCTGTCCGGTCATCATCAGCGAGCAGCCGGCCTTGATGGAGGTCTGCGGCGATGCGGCGCTGACCTGCCAGGCCGACGACGCCGACGCGATCATGCGCCACATGCGGGCGCTGGCGACCGACCCTGTTTTGCGCGAGCGGCTGGCGACGGCCGGCCGGGCCCGCGCCAATCGCTTTACCTGGGAATTGGCCGCGCGCGCGCTGCTCGATTATTGTTTGGCACTCGACCAGCAGAAAGCCGCTTGAGATGAAGCGACGTCTGATCTCCATTCCCTTTTTTCTGCTGCGCACCACCACTGCCGGCGCCGCCCTGCTGACGGGCCTGCTGCAAACCTATGTGTTCGCGCATGTTCTCACCCCGCACCGCTTCTCCATCTTCATCCTTGTCGCTGCGTTCGGCTATTCGCTGTGGCTGATCGACTTCGGCATCGTCAAGATCCTGTTCGTGCGGCTGCGCGCGCGGTTTCTTTCGGGCGACCAAAGCGACGCCGTCGCCGGCCATGCCACCGCCGTGGTGCTGTTCTATTTCGCGCTGGTGAGCACGGGCGCCCTGCTCTGTTTCATATTCATGGCAACGCGAACGGCGGCCTCGCTGCGGGAAGCGGCGGAGTTCGGCCTGTTCTTCTGGTTCGTCGCGCTCAATTTGGTCTGGTTCGCGCTGCGTAATATTGCCATCGCGGTCGACGACTATGTGTTGTTCGAGGTGCTCGAAACGGTGCGCCGCGCCGGCTATTTCATCGGCCTGGCCGCCGTCCTGTTCGGGCTACCGCTCATCGTCATGCTGATCGTGCTCAACGCACTGTGGGCCGTGGTGGTGACGTTCTGCGTTAGGCGCATGATCGCGCGCGGCGCGTTGGTGCCGCGTATCAGCGGCTTTGTCGCCGATTTTGTGGCGTTTTTCCGCGCCAACAAGACGCAGCTCATCCGCAGCGGAACCTATGCGGCGTGTGAAATCTACAACGCCAATTACCCCTTTCTGATCGTGCCAATGCTGTTCGGACTGGGTGCGCCGCCCATCATCCTCGACACCACCTTCAAGGTGTTCCGCGGCGGCGCCACGATATTCGGCGCGGTCTGCGATATTCTGGTGCCGCGGCAGACCAGCGCGCTGGCCGAGCGGGACGGCCCGACTTTGGTGCGCGCCACGCTGACCGCGGCCGCGCTGTGCGCGATCCCGGCGGCCATCGCCTGCCTTATTTTGAAATTCGGCGCCGATAAATTGTTCCACGTCTTGCTCGGCAATGCCGCGACCATGCCGCCGGCGACCACGCCGATCCTGATCGTACTGCTGATCGCCAACCTGGCGCAGATGGTCAGTCACAGCGTGCTGGTGCACAACGGCTACTTCCGCGAAGTCGCGCGCATCGGCATGTGCGTGGTGGCGGCGATGACCGGCGTCGGCGCCTTCGCCATCTTCGCCCACCTCGATATCGTGCAATTCCTCGAGGCCTATGTCGCGGTTTATACCTGCGGCCAGATCGCGGCGGTGGTGTTGATGATCCGCGGACCGATCCGGCTCGCGCATGAAGCAATGGCCGTGCCGGGAGCGGCGCCGAGCAAGCTCAGCGACGGAACGGCCGCGCCAGCGACCCGATAAAGGCGCGCGCCGCGCTGAAGGCGTTCCACACCGCCGGCGTCTGTTTGATCCAGCGCTTGAGCCGTTTTGCCGCGAGTTTCGGCGCGGCGACGAGCGCGCCGCGCCAGGTTGTCGGCGCGATATAATCGTAGAGCTTGAGTTCGGTATCGCACCAATCGCGTTTGTAGCGTTCGTCGCCGATTGTGAAATCGAAGACATTGAAGCCATTGTCGATGGCGTAATGCAGCAGGTCGTGCAAATGCGCGGCGCCCGGCCCGAAGCGCGACAAATCGCAGTCGCTATAACTCGCCAGCAAGTGATAGTAGCAACCGCGGTACGTCAGCGCGAGATTGACCGCAGCGGCGGCCGCGCCGACGTCGAGCCGGCTGACATGCACGAGCGGTTTGGTCGCCGGATCGGTGGCGAGCGCGCGATAGAATTCCGCATGACCCGGTTTGGCGAAAAGATTGGCGACGCCCATGTGGGCGAACGAGCGCGCTTTCTGCGCCATCAGCGTGTCGAGCGTCTGCAGGATGTCGGCCTCGGTCGCCGGGGTGACGAAAGCGAGCGCGCCGAACTCGCTCAGCTTTTTGCGCTTGGTACGGTCGCGCCGGCGCGTCGCCGACGACCGCTTGTTGGTATAAAAAGTCTCCCAGTCGCCGGCGAGATGCGTCAAATAGGCGCCGCTCGGCGTCATCGTGCCGCCCAAGTGACGCATGGGGTTTGGCTGCGCGCCGACCGTCTCCGGCATTTTTTGCAGATCGATGACGTCGAAATGCAGACGCGGATGCGCTTGCAGGCAGCGGGTAATTTCTCCCCACAACGCCATAAAGCCCGCGCGGTCGAAGCGCCCGGAGAAATTTTCCGCCAGCAGCGGTGCGTTGTAATCGCAAAGCTCAGAGCCGAGCCAGGTGAGTTCGCGCACAAACCCGGCCTTGCGCAGCGCCAGCGGCAGCAGCAACAGAATTGCCCCCGCGCGGTCGCGCGCGACCACGATGGCGGGCATAACGCCATTGCGCGCGCCAATATGGCGCTGCCAGGTCGCCAGCCAATCGAAACATTGAAAAACGGTACCTTCGGCCTGCGGCTCGAAGGCGCGCCAATCCCGCTCGATTTTCGCCAGATCCTCGTAGAGGTCGATGCGAATATCGCCTGCAACCGTGGCCGGCTCCCGCGCCTTTGCGCGCTCGGCGGCCGGTGGATCGACGCCGAAATGCGCGTCAAGTCGTGCTGGGACAGCTTGGGCCATGGCCGCGTCTCGATATTGGAGCGCTCGAAATGGGATTACGTCCAAGAGACGTGCACATTTCGTTAACTCGGCGGGCGGGCCTTAAAAGCTGTCGGTGGAGTTGTTGCGCCGCGGCAGGCGCATCCCTATAGTCCGCGCCGTTCCGGTCGGGGCGTAGCGCAGCCCGGTTAGCGCACCTGT
>CAWAXK010000029.1:0-22995 GCA_963786025.1 uncultured Alphaproteobacteria bacterium | reverse complement strand
TAAACCGAAGGTCGGAGGTTCGACTCCTCTCGGGACCGCCATGAAACCAAACGAGAATTTCCAATTTGTAGCCCGAGCAAGTCTCACTTTGTTCGCGGAATCGGCCTCTGGGGCTACACGGGGCTACAAGCGTAAACGCAGCGTTGCTGGATCGACTGTACCTTCGGTTCGAAACTCCCTCCCTCCGCCAGCCTCCTTGGGCGACTATTCTCCCGTCAACGAAAACGGGCGCAAAATGCGCTGGATTGGCGCACTTTCCACCTGAACCTCTGTACCTCGGCGAGCCCGATCAGCTAACTGGGCGTTCAAATAACCAATTCAGTGCGGGAATAGCGAGGGGCGCACGTCCTCCGACGCTTAACTCCATTCTAATCCAGAGTTATCCAGTGTTTGCGAGCATGAAGCCATGAGGATTTTATGACGCAGCATTTTGCCATTGTCGCTGGTGCTAGCGGCGTCGTTGGTTCGCGGCTTTCACAGGAGCTGGCGCAATCCGGCAACTGGTACGTCGTCGGTTGCGCCCGCCGCATGCCAGCCCAAGAGAACCGGATTACGGGTATCGACTATGTAGCCGTCGACCTCGCGAATCCGGCCGAATGTCGGAAATTCGCAGAGAAAGTCGTTGGCGTGACGCACTTGTTCTATACGGCCCGCGCCGAATTCGTCACCGGGCGGCGCGAGGCGGCCGACATCAACACGGCGATGTTCCGCAATCTTCTCGATGCGATCGAGGCCGCCGGCCACCCGCTGCAGCACGTCCACATGGTGCACGGGACAAAATACTACGGTTCGACCGAAGGGCGCTTCCCGACACCGGCGCGCGAAGACGATCAGCGCCGCATGCCGACAAACTTCTATTACGAGCAGGAAGACATCGCGATCGCGCGGCGCGGGTCGCGGAGCTGGAGCTGGAGCGCGAGCCGCCCACATTGCATCTGCGACTCATCGCTGGCGACTCCGCGCAGCCTGCCGCTGTTGATCGCGGCCTATGCCTCCATCAACCGTCATCTCGGCCAACCGCTCTGCTTTCCGGGCACGCCGGGTAATTACCGCGCGATCTATCAAAGCACTGATGCGCGGCTGCTGGCGCGCGCCATCGTCTGGATGGCGACCGAGCCGCGCTGCGCCGATCAGGCGTTCAATGTCAGCAATGGCGACTTCTTCCGCTGGGAGAATCTCTGGCCTGTCATCGCACGTGATTTCGCAATGGACTTGGGACCGGTCAAAACCATCAGGATGGCTGATGTGATGCCGGCCCAGGCGGCGGTCTGGCGCGAGATCGTCGCCAGGCACGGCCTGGTCGACACACCTTATGAACGCATGGCGCTCTGGCCCTACGGCGATTTCATCTTCACGCCCGACTGGGACATGATGTCGAGCACCACCAAGCTGCGGCAATACGGCTTTCACGATGTCGTCGACTCCGAGCAGATGTTCCTGGAATTCTTCGACGACTTCCGGCGGCGGCGCATCATTCCGCCGGTCACGGGATGATGCGGTCCGTCCGGTATTGCTTGAACATCCGCACAAACATCGCCTCGTTGCCGATTGTTTCGGAGAAACCTGTGCGCCTGAATTTCGTCGTGTCGGCGATGATGTCGTATTCGGCGGCAAAACGCGAATTCGGAGCGGTGTAGTCGCCGCGCACCCAGGCCGGCGCCCGCTCGATGGGAAATGGGCGCAGCCCGAGCCGGGCAGAGAGCGAATTCCAAGTGTCGCGATGGCGCGCAAGAAAATCGGCGAGCGGCTCGCCGCCCGGACCTTCGGCCTTTAGCTCGAAAAAGGCCGCGAAGGCCGGCCACAAATCCCGCCAGTGAAAGAATTCGCCGTTGTTGATGTTGTAGATGTTATTCGCGCAGGCCGGCTCGGTCGCGACGCGGATCGCGGCGCGCGCCAAAAGATCGGCGTCCATCACCTGGAACAGCGAATTGAAGCAGCCGTCGCTTGCCGGAAACCAAAGCGGTTCGCCGAGTTCGCGGCGGATCGAAGCATAAATCGCGAACACCAGCGCGAGATTGAGCGGATTGCCGGCGGCGTAGCCGCAGACCGAGTGCGGCCGCAGCGCCGTCCACGTCCAGGGCTTGCCGGCCTGGCGTTGGCGGATCAAGTCTTCGATGTCGTAATAGAAATCGTTGCCGGCAATGCGCGGATCGTCTTCGCGTGCTGGGGTACGAAACGGACCGAGGTGGCAGCCGTAATATTTCATGCCTTGCAGCAGGTTGATGTTGCGCAACCGCGGAACGCCGGCTTCGACCGCGTCCAGAAGGTTCAGCATCGGCCGCAGCCGCGCAGTACCGGCGCCGATATTGGCGCAGTCGAAGATGTGGCTGATGTCGGGATGGGCGCGCAGAGCCGCGTGCAGCGCCGCGCCATCGTGCAGGTCGACCGGTAGATGCACAAAATCGCGGAGCGGCGCGGTGGACTTGAGTAGCGGCGGCCGGCGCGAAACGCCGTAAACGCGCCAGCCGGCAATCAGCAATTGCTCGGCGAACGGCGTGCCGGTTACGCCGGTCGCGCCGAGCACCAATGCGACGCCCGGCGCGCTCATTCGCGACCGAGTTGTTGCGTCAGCGCCGCGACGTCGTCGAGTTTGTCGATCGCGAGGATCGTCTCGGCGAGCCTTGCGGCTTTCGCCGGCGCAAAGATGCGCTCGGCCGCATCGGTGAATTTGGCGATGACCTCGGCCTCGCTCAACGGCCGTTCCGGCGCACCGCGGTTCATATCCTCCCGAGCTTCGAGCACGCGGCCGTCGCGAGTGGTGACGACGACAGCGCCGGAATAGAATTTCGGAAAGGTGGTCTTGTCGTCAACCGCATATTCGACCCGGTCGGCGAGCGAAAGAATTTCGCTATCGCGCAACGCTGCGTCGTCCAGATCGTCAAGCGTGAAGCGGCGGCGGATTAGCGCCACGGCGGTGGTGAAGTAGATGCTGAATTGCGCCGCGTAGCTGTCGTGCGGCCGCCGCTTGGCGTTTTTCGGTTCGCACACCAGTTGGACGGCGGCCTGCGGCAACAGTGCTTTGACCTGCGCGATGTCGGGCGCGCGCAACTGGTATTGCTTGGCGAGACGGACGGCGGCGTCAATGGTGGGAACATTGAAATAGCAGGCCGGCAAGGGCTTGTGCGCGATGGTGCCGATTTGCCAGTCGGTCCCCAGCCGATCGGTGGCGAGGCCAAGATCGCATTGCTTGGCAAGGTCGGCGAGGTAAAGGTTGTAGAGGCCCCGTTTGCCCTCATAGGCCAATCGTGGGCCGATGAAGCCGCCCTTGGCCAGCGCGGCCGCGGTGATCCCGCCGACGCCAGCCCAGCCGGGATGCAGGCGCTTGGTCCAGGCGCCTTCGGTGGCGAATTCCTGGCTGCCGGAGGCCATGCTCAGCGCAATGCCTTGCGCCATCGCCAATTCGCGCGACGTGAGGCCAAGCAGACGGCCGGCGGCGATCGCGGCGCCGAAGGTGCCGACCACGCCGGTCGGGTGAAAGCCGCGCTGCTGGAATCCGCCTTTAACGACGGCGCCCAAACGGACCGTGCATTCGAGCGCGGCAATGTAGCTCAGCAACAGTTCGGTGCCGCTGACGCCGAACTCGCTGGCGACACCTAACGCCGTTGTGCCGCACGATCCGCTCGGGTGGACACGGCCATAGATCGACGTGTCGTCGTAATCGAGCCCGTGCACAAGAATGCCGTTGGCCAAGACGGCGTCGCGTAGGGCCAGTTTTTCTCGGAAGCCGATAACTGTGGATGTGCCGCCGCCCAAGGCCGGTAAGCCTGCCACCGCGCATCGGCCGAAATCGAATGTCGCCGAGGCGAGCGCGGCACCGACCATGTCAAGCAGCAGCAGCTTCGACTTGTCGAAGATCTCGCGCGGGACGCTGTCGCGGCGAAGACCGCTGGCAAAGTCCGCCAGGCGGCCGGCAATCGTTGCACCATCCGCAGTCAAGTTCATGAGGCTTGCATCTCAGCTGTCGGTTGCGCGGATTTCGTTTTGCGCACTGCGCGGCGTTTTCAGAATTTGAAATTCTCAGTTGGCAGGACACAGCCGCCAATGGCGCCGTCTTCTACAATATGAGTTGATCTTTGCCAATGTCGAACATAGGCTCTGGGCAAAGCAAACAAGCAAAATCGGAGGAGGGGGAGGATGCCGGCCATTTCGAAATGCGTGCGCACTATCGCGGTTGCGTTTGCCGCGCTCACGGCAGTCATGGCGCTCGTCGCGTCGCCCTCTCCGGCGCGCGCGGAAAATTGGCCGACGCGTCCGATCAAGATTATCGTGCCGTTCGCGGCCGGCGGCGCTGTCGATCTCGTCGCCCGATTCCTGCAGGACGACATGGGCAAGGCGCTCGGCACCACGATGGTCGTGGAGAACCGGGCGGGCGGCGCCGGCGTGCCGGCGTCCGAAGCGCTAATCAACGCGCCGCCTGACGGCTATACGATCGCCATCATGTCGAGCAATTACGCCTCGAACGCAATCATGCAGCCGCATTTGCCCTACGATACGATCAAGGACATCACGCCCATCTCGATGGTCGTGATCAATACGGTGCTGATCCTGGTCCCGGCGGATTCGCCAATCCACACGCTGGCCGATTTGGTGGCGCAGGCCAAAGCCAAGCCCGGTACGATCAGCTACGGTACGCCCGGCTTCGCCACTGCGATGCAGTTTGCCGGCGAACTGCTCCGCTCGCGCGCCAACATCAACATCTTGCATGTGCCATACCGCGGCGCGGCGCCGGCCTTGAACGACCTGCTCGGCCATCAGATTCCGGTCGCGATCATGGGCATCGGCCCGGCGTTGCCGTTCATCAAATCGGGCAAGTTGCGCGCGATCGCGATCACCACCGAGAAGCGGTCGCAGGCTTTGCCGGATGTGCCGACCGTTGCTGAGGCGGGGTATCCCGGTTTCCATTTCGGCGAATGGTTCGCGATGATCGCGCCGAAGGGCTTGCCGCCCGATGTGGCGAAGAAAATTCACGACGCCTTCGTCAAAGCGATCGAAACCCCGGCGGTGAAAGCCAAGATCGAAAAGATCGGGCTCGATCCGACCTCGAGCACGCCCGAGGAACTGCACAAGTTTCTGGTTTCGGAAACCGAGCGAATTCGGCAGATCGCGGTCGAAGCAAAGATGCTCGGGCAGAAGAAATAGGCAGGCTTAGACCTTGAAGTTCCGGTCGACGATGGGCGGTCTGCAACGATGACAATCATCGATTTTCGGTTGCGGCCGCCGCTCGCCGGCTTCCTGAAGATGGCGCTGTTCGTCGAAACCGAGCGCCGCGACCGGACGACGAGGATTCACGGCTTCGAGCCGGCGGCGTCGGTTCGCGAAAAGTCGATGAGCCTGCTGCTGCAGGAAATGGATCGCGCCGGCGTGAGCATAGGCGTGGTGATCGGCCGCAACTCGGGACGTTACGGCTCGATCAGCAATGAGGACGTGGCGGACATTATGAAGACCTATCCGAACCGCTTTGTCGGCGCCGCCTCGATCGATCCGACCCATCGTGCGGCGGGATGTGCGCAGATTACCGCCGCCATCAAAGGCGGCTTTCGGGCAATCAATATCGAGCCCGGCTCCTATCCGGTGCCGATGATGGCCGACGACCGGCGGCTCTATCCGATTTATGCGCACTGCGAGGACGCTCGTGTGCCGGTGATCATCATGGCCGGCGGCAGCGCCGGGCCGGATTTGAGTTACACCGAGCCTGCGCATCTCGATCGCGTCGCCGCGGATTTTCCGGAGCTGAAGATCGTCGTGTCGCACGGCGGTTGGCCGTGGGTGCACCAGATGTTGCACATCGCTTTCCGGCGCCCGAACGTCTACCTGTCGCCGGACCAGTATCTCGCCACCATGGCCGGTCACGACGACTACATACGTGCCGCCGACGGCTTCCTCGCTGACCGGTTTCTATATGCGAGTTCCTATCCTTTCACCCCGGTCGACGGTTACGCGGCCTGGTTCAAGACGCTGCCGATCCGGCCAGAGGCCATGGAAAAAATCTTATCGCGCAATGCCGCAAAGCTGTTGCGGATCGACCTAACGGGCTCCTGAACGGAGTTCGAGAAAAACGGCAATGGGGAGGACACGATGCGACGTCTTTTTGGATTTTTGATCGCCCTGGTCTGCGGTGCCTGTGTGCTCGCAGCGACTGTCACAGCGCGTGCCGACGATTATCCAAACAAGCCGATTCGCCTGCTGGTCGGCTACGCCCCGGGCGGTGCGGTTGACATCGTCAGCCGCATCCTTGCCGATCGGCTGGAAAAACGCCTGGGTCAGCGCATCGTCGTCGACAACAAGCCCGGTGGCGGCACGATCATCGCGCTGACGACGCTGGCGAAGGCCGAGCCGGACGGCTACACCGCCATGATGGCGGACATCGCATTAGGCGCGGCGCCGGCGCTGCATAAGACGCTGCCCTACGACACATTCAAGGATTTCGAGCCGGTAGTGCTCGTCGCCTTACTTCCGGGGGTCATGGCAGTCGACAAGAATCTTCCGGTGAAGACCGTCGGCGATTTCGTCAAGCTCGCCAAATCGGAACCTGGCAAGCTGAACTACGCCTCATCCGGCATCGGCAGCCTTGGTCATCTCGGCCCCGAATTGTTCAAGGCCGAGACTGGAACCAACATCGTGACGATTCCGTATCAGAGCGGCGCCCAGGTAACGCAGGCGCTGATGAGCGGTGTCGCGCAAATGGTCTTCGCCACCGCGCCGCCGCTGCTGCCGTTCAAAGACAAGGTGCATATTCTGGCCGTCAGCCACGACAAGCGGTTGCCAATCTTGCCGGATGTGCCGACCTTTGCAGAGTCGGGTCTGCCGGGCGTGAAGGTGGCGCTGTGGGAAGGTGTCTTTGTGCCGCGCGGTACGGACAGGAAAATCATCCAGAAGCTCAACGCCGAGTTCAACGCCGTGCTGCAGATCCCGGAAGTCCGGGAGCGCATCGCCAAATTGGGCGGCGACGTCGTCGGCGGTACACCTGAGCAACTTGCGAGCTTCCTCAAATCAGAAGTCGACAAATGGCAGAAGGTCGTTCCCGCCGATCTCCGCCACTAACGCCTGGACAGGAAATACCAAAGCGGGCTTTTGATGCAGTGTGACATATGACGATCATCGACTTCCGTATCCGGCCGCCCTTTAAGGGTTTCCTCGATACCGTGATGTATTCGCAACCAGAGCGGCGCGATCGCTTTACGCGCCAGCTCGGGCTGGAGCCGTCGGCGGCGGCGAACGAGAAGTCCTGCGATCTGCTGATCAAGGAAATGGATGAGGCCGGTATCGACGTCGGCGTGGTGGTCGGCCGCGAGTCCGGATTTCTCGGATCGGTATCGAATGCCGACGTGATGGAGTTCGTGCGGGCTTATCCGGGACGATTTATTGGCGTTGCGTCGCTCGGATTGGCGGACCGCAAGAAAGCGGTGAGCGAGATCGATGCGGCGATGGCGGCCGGCTTCAAGGCGATCAATGTCGAGCCGGGCGCGCAAGTCGTGCCGATGGAAACCGACGACCGCCGGCTTTATCCTATCTACGCCCATTGCGAGGACAAGTCGGTGCCGGTGATCATGCTGGCCGGCGGCAATGCCGGACCGGACATCGGCTATACGGTGCCCGTCGCACTGGACCGCGTGCTGGCCGATTTTCCAAAACTGAAAATCGCAGTGGCGCACGGCGGCTGGCCGTGGGTGCATCAAGTGCTGCACATCGCGTTCCGTCGGCCGAATCTTTACCTGTCGCCGGACATGTACCTCGTGAACATGCCGGGCATGAACGACTACCTGAAAGCGGCGGACGGATTTCTGGCTGAGCGCTTCATATATGGGAGCTCGTTTCCGCTTTGTCCGGCGAAGGGCTACCTCGACTGGTTCAACACATTGCCGATCAAGCCGGAAAACAAGGAGCGCATCATGTCCCGCAACGCGCTCGAATTCCTCAACTGTCCGGATTGAACGGCAGTAATTCAATCCGACTCCCGCACGGAGAATGCGCCCGATGAATCAATACATATTCTACATTCTGCTCGACATTCCGGTCGAGCACGAGACCGAGTTCAACACGGTCTATGACACCGACCACCTGGTCCACATGGTGCAGGTGCCGGGAGTAAGCGACTGCATCCGCTACAAACTCGAATGGTCGGATAATCCCGACATGATCCGCTATCTGGCAATCTATCATATCGCCAGCCCCGAACTGCCGCGTTCGGATGCTTGGAAAACGCAAGGTTCGCTGGGGCGCTGGCCCACGGACATTCGCCAGCATGTCACGGCGCGGCGCAACGGCGTTTTTCGGCAGATGTTCCATACCGAGGCGCAGTCATATCCGAGCGCGCCGCATAAGGACGCAACCGGAAGCGACTACATCTATTTTCTTCAGCAATCGGTACCGCCCGAACTCGAAGCGAAATTTAACGACCTCTACGGTGGCGACCACATCCCGCTGATGATGCAGACGCCCGGCGTGAAAGCGTGCACACGTTACAAGTTGGAATATTCCGACACTGGCGGCACACCCGACTATCTGGCGATCTACGCCATTGACAAGGCTGCCACGCCGCGCTCGCCGGAATGGAAGAAGCAGACCAGCCTCGGCGCTTGGCCGACGCAAATCCGTCCGCATTTCACCGAGCGTCGCAACGGCGTCTATCGCCGGACCGGCATCGTCAAGCCCAAGTAGTCGCTATCTCGAACGAAATTGCAATCTCATAGCAACAGTTGGCAAGGAAATTCAGGTGGAACAGCGGAATATCGGACGGTCGGGGCTTCGCGCCTCCCTGCTCGGTTTAGGATGCAATAATTTCGGGCCGCGGCTCGATATCGAAGCAACCAAGCGCGTGGTCTATCGCGCGCTCGACGTCGGCGTTACTTTTTTTGACACCGCCGACGCGTATGGCTTGGGCTCGTCGGAAAGTCAGCTCGGCGAAGTGCTCGGCGACCGGCGCAAGGATGTTGTCCTGGCCTCGAAGTTCGGTATGGCCATGGACAAGGAGGCCAAGCTCTCCGGCGCGTCGCGGCGCTACATCATTACTGCGGTCGAGGCGAGCCTGAAGCGATTGCGGACGGACTGGATCGACTTCTATCAACTGCACCAGCCGGATCCGAAGACGCCGATCGAGGAGACGTTGCGGGCGCTCGACAATCTTATCGCGCAGGGCAAGGTACGCTATATCGGTTGTTCCAATCTGCCGGCCTGGCAGGTGGTCGAGGCGAATTGCACCGCGGAGGCCAAGGGCTATGCGCCGTTCCTGGCCTGTCAGGAAGAATACAGTCTGCTGGTCCGCGATATCGATCGTGAACTGTTGCCGGCGATGAAGAAATACGGCCTCAGTCTGCTGCCTTACCGGCCGATTGCGGGCGGCTTCCTGACGGGGAAATACAGACGCAACGCGCCGCCGCCGGAAGGCGCGCGGCTTACGACCAGCGCGATGAAACGCTTTGCGGACAAATTCCTGACGAATGAGAATTACGACCGTCTCGAACGGCTCCAAGCCATTTCGAAGGAGGGCGGACGTTCGCTGCTCGACATCGCCTTTGGCTGGCTGGCGTCGAAGCCATTTATCCCCAGCATCATTGCCGGCGCCAGCACACCGGAGCAGGTCGATCTGAATTGGAAGGCCGTCACTTGTAACCTGAACAACGAGGAACTTTCGAATATCGATGCTTTATTTGCCCCGATGCCCGCGCGATAAACTGTGCGTGCCGAAAACCTCATCCCAGACGCCCGAGTTCGCTGGGTTACGCTGGCCTCCGTGGAGAAGGTTAGTTTCCAGTTGCTCTCCCTCCGCCACCTTCCTTAGGAACCGGTTCTCTGACGTCCTAAAACGCCCAAAAGGGTGGTACACATAGCTGGTACACAAGATCCGATCCGGGGTTTCTGCAATCTTTATTCTATAGGATTCTCTGCGGTTTTGAGATCGCTGGATGAGAGCCGCTCTCTCCGCCAGTTTCCCAAAAGCGCGGATCCCCTGAAAAACCGCGGCCCCGGCTTGACGGTCAATGGGCCACTATTTGGTCGCTAAAAACTTTCCGTGGAATAATCGTAGGCTAGAATAGGCGCAATTCAGCCGGCGCCGCGGCCGCGGCCAAAGGAGGGCTCACATGAAAATTCTAGCAGCAATCGGCGCACTTGCGATTGTCGTCGCTGTCGCCGCAGCGGGCTTTTTCCTCCTCGGTTTCTACAGCGTTGCCGGCACGGCGAAAGATCCGGGCCTCGTGGCATGGGCGCTGGTCCAGGTTCGCACGGCGTCGATCGCCCGCCACGCCAACGATACGCCGCCCGCCAATCTTGCCGATCCGGCCACCGTTCAGGCCGGCGCGCGCGAGTTCGCCAAGCACGGCTGTACGAACTGCCACGGCGGGCCAGGTGTGAAATGGGCCAAGTTCTCGGAGGGGCTGCACCCCGATCCACCCGATCTCAAGGATGTGGTGAACGATCCGCCAGCGGAACTGTTCTGGGTGATCAAGAACGGTATCAACATGACCGGAATGCCGAGTTTTGCGCTGGCCGGAGTCAAGGATGACGATCTGTGGAAGATCGTGGCGTTCCTGAAGAAATTACCGGGCATCTCTGAAACCGACTACAAGGCCTGGACCGCGCCGCCGGCTGCGTCGCCGCCGCCCGCTGCGCCGGCTAAGCCGCCGGAATCAAAATAGCGCCTCTGCGTCCGCGGCTAACGGTGCAGGCACGCGTGCAGGCGAATGAGGCGCCGGCTTGCCGCCGGAAGGGCGGTGCTGGTCTGCTCGCTCCTCGTCGCGGTGGCGCACGAAAGCCAAAAGTAACCCGCGTCCGGATCGACGACGAGACGGGCTGGCGCAAGCCCGGGCGCTACCAGCACCGAGAGGTACGGCGTCGTTGAATTCCAGGAGAGCCGGTTCAGGCCGGCGCTTATACGTCGTGACGAGACGAAAAGCGGATTGCCAAGGGCCGGATCGGCGTCCGTGCCGCTTGCGAGCTCGCGCACGGCGGCTTTGTAATCGGTCCACGCCGCGACGAATTTCGCGGTCTCGACGATATAGACGAGCAATGTCAGAACAATTGCACCGGCGACCATGCGCCGGTTCATTGCTTTCTCGATAGCGCTTGCCAACCGCGCCAGGAATGGAAACGGAGACTCGCGCCGTTCATCTTCGCGCATTGCGCCTATCGTGGCCGAAATACCGAAGGCGGGTGTCACGATCAGCAACACGGTCCGCAAATTGTACCGCGCCTCGGTGAGGAGCCAGCGGTCGAACCAGATCCAGTAGACCGCGAGACCGACGGTGCAGGCCAATGCCGCGTAAACATACGCGCGTTGCGGGCTCACGTGTCGAAGCAGGATGATCGCTCCACCGTATCCCGCCAGCGCTGCGATCAGGAGCAGGAAGGCGGGCTGTGCAAGGTTTCCGATGTCGATGAACTTAAAAGCGGCTGCTGCCAAAACCCCGGCAATATAGTCGTCGGGCCGTAGGGTGATCTTGACGACCAGCCAGACCGCCATCACGGCAAAGAACGCAGCAAGGGCTCGGGTAAATATGGCGTCGCGTCCGCCGCGCAGAAATAACGCGAACAGAATGGCGGCCTCGAAGACGATAGCGCCCTCGTGGGTGAATGCCAACGCCAGCAGTCCGGCGAACACGGCGGCCGCGCCGCGCCGGCCGGCCGGGGCGCAAAGGCAGACTGCGAGCGCCGGCCAAAATAGCGCATGCGCCATCCACATTTCCGTCGGCGCACCGAACACCAGCGGACAAAGGCAAGCGGTCGAAAGACAGGCAAAAGCGAAAATCGTGCGGCCGGCGGTGCGGTCGGCCGCGAGCGTCACCAGTAGGCCCAGCAATTGCGCGGAGAAGTGCAGCAAGCCGTAGACCGCGATGCCGGCTTTCGCGCTTCCGGTCAGCGCGACAACGGCCTCGGCCGCGATGTAGGCATAGACGTAACTGAACAGGCGGCCCGAGATGTTATGCCAATGGAATGCCCATGCATCCTGCGCGGCGACGGCGTAGGAAAAGATCGACCCGTCGCCGAACATCTGCAACCGGGTTGCGAGACCAACGACGATAAAAAGGATCGACGTACCGATGCCGGCGGTCACGACAAGAACGCACAACGAGCGTTGCGCCGATCTCGCTGCGGCATCGGTGTTCATGGCGCTGTCCGCCACTGCGCCGCGACGGCAACCGCGCCGGTAAGCCCGGCCAATACCGCCAAATAGGCGTAGCGGAAATCGGTGGCCACGCCGACCGCGAAAAACGTCATGACATACACAACGGCCGACCCGCAGATTCCGAGCGCGAAGGCGCCGGCCGGTGTGTTGCGACGGCGCCAGGCGAACAAGCAAACCACGAGATCGAGCAATAGCCAGGTGCCGGCGCGGAACAGCGGCGTAGGTTTAAGCGCATCGTGCAGCGCTTTGAGCGCCATCAGGCGCGGGTTATCCGCAAATATGATTTTCGAGGCGTCGTCGAGGTCGCGCGTCCACATCGTCATGTTGTTCGCGCCTGCTAGGAACGTTGCCATGAAAGTCGCGCGGTGTTCGAGATAGGCGATCGGATGGCTGACGATCGCGCGTCTCCAGGCTTCGGTGAGGACCGGCGAGGGGAAGATCTTTTCGCGCTCGAGATGTTCCATCACGAACGCGCATGGCTGTTGCGTCCAATAGATGTCCCAGGCGAGCGGCTTGTAACAGCCATCGGTAATGAGCGCGGTCTCGTCCTTGCTCCAGGAACCGGGAAAGACGTTGTCCTTGGCGAAATGGGAAATGCCGCCAAGGTCGAACACCATGATCGAATGCAGTGGGTGCTGCCGCTGCGCGCCGAGCACGCCGTAATAGACGACCTGCAGCAGCCCAAACAGCGCAAGCGCCGCCGGCACATAGAGCATCGCCGCGCGCTTCCAGGGCAAGTGCGCGGGCCAGAGAATATAAGCTGCGAGTATAGGTGCCGCGGCGAGCGCATTCGGCCGCAGCAGCGCGCCGAATGCGAGCAAAGCGAGCGCCACGATTTGTACGGGAATGCGTAGCTTCACCCCGCGATCGGCGACCGCATAAACCAAGGCGGCAGCCAGCAGCCAAGCAATGGCGAACAAGACGTCGCGCCAGATGATGCCGACGAAGACGAAGGCCGGCGGCGACAGCGCTAGCAATGGCAGCAAGAGCGCCAGCCAGGAAGAGCGCCGCGCCACCGTCAACGCCACCACGGCGAAGGTCAGCCAATAGAGCGTCACCGTCAGCAGCAGCAAGCTTCCCGGGCCCGGCGCGATCGGCTCGACGAGCGACCACAGCACGATCATCACCGGCGATTGCCAGTCGCCGAACGTGCCCTTGGCCATGTCTTTGTAGATGTAGAGGGCGTCAAAGGTCATGATGCCCGGATAGAAGACATAGAGCGTCAGCGCGAAGCCGGCGGCGGTCATCGCGGCGATCAGCAGTGTCGTTTGTCTTGGTTCAAGCGATACGCGCATAAATGTCCCCAGAATTGGCTTCGGGCGGCAGCGCATCAAGCCAGCGAAAAATGGCGCTAGCGTCGATCCAATCGACGTGTTCGAACCTTTTGTGCTCTCCGAGTATCGCGTTGAAGCGGGTGTAGCCGAGCGCGCCGCAACGCTCAAGGCAGGCGCGCGCGATGTGGCGCTGGATCAGGGTGAACTCGAACGACAGCGCTGCAACCTGCTGCCCGAGACCGGCCAGCGCCTCGGCTTCGTACCCTTCGACATCGATCTTGATGAATGCGGGTATCCCATGCCGCGCGATCAGCGCATCGATGGTTGTGAGCGGCACGCGTATGCGCTTGCGCCAGGTTTGGCCTTGCCAGCCGGGCGCGTTGGCGGCGGCAGCGATGAAATCCGCCGACGCAGTCGAGACGGTCGGATTGTCGAGATTGACACTTAACGCGACGATGCCCGGCTCACGCCCGACCGCCGCGGCTTCGATCGTGACGTTCGGGTCGCGGCCGTAGAACAAGCGCAAGGTTTTGACCAGCGCCGGCTGCGGTTCGGCCGCCACGACCCGCGCTTCCAGTCGCCGGAAGGAGGCAATGCGATCGCCGACATGCGCGCCGATGTCGAAGACCAGATCGCCCGGCTGCACGAATTGGCTATAGAGCCGGTCCATGGCCGGGCCGTGACGGCGGTCGCCGTAATAGATGCGCAGGGAGCGGACAATTCCTCGTAGCGTTCTGAGCGCATCGAGCATGATGGGCTAGGATTGTATCGGCGGCGCGGGCGCGTTGATCTCGATCGCCGGCAGATGCAACGGCAGCAGCGCCGCCGAAGTTTCTTTTTCCTCCGGCAGATGGCATATCCCGATGCGCGCGAATAATTGGCCAAGCAGAGGCGAGGCGGTCGCAACCGCGAACGGCGCCGCCAGAATAAGCCCGGTCGTGCCTATGAGCGCGAAACCGAGATCGTGCGGCGACTTGGTGGCGACAACAATCAACACGACACAACCGGCGAGAGTTTGCGGCCACAATTTTGCGAAGGCCATACGCCACGGTACCGCATGGCTTTGGCGTGTCTGGCTGTTCCAGGTGCCGCCGCGCCGAAACACGAAAAGACGAGTCATAAAAATCGTGTGCATGAGTGCGATCGTCGGCACCAGTAGAATCATGAACGCGGTCTCGACCGCGATGTTGGCGGCAAAAGCCAGCGCGCCGCCAAAGGACCGGCGCGTCGAAGGCGTCAGCATCACATCGATAATGGTCGCGATCTTCGGCGTAAAGGTCATCAACATCATGACGGCGAACAGCACGGTGCCTACGCCGGCCTTGACCGGAACGTATTGCGCCGTCGGCGTATTGGACAGCGCGAGCAGAACGGTGCCGATCGCCGTCATCGCCATCCAGGCCGGCGAGCCGAGATACATCCAGATCGCGAACAACAATTGAAAGCGGCTGACCGGTTTCAGGCCGGGCAGGCTCAGCAATTGCCAATACTGCATATTGCCCTGGCACCAGCGCAGATCGCGACGGCTGAATTCCATCAGCGTCGGCGGATTCTCCTCCCAGCTCATTCCCTCGACTGGAAGAACCCTGACTTCGTAGCCGGCCCGCCGCATCAGCACGGCCTCGATTTGGTCGTGGCTGAGAACATGACCGCTGAGCGGTCCGTTGCCCGGCAGAATTGGCATGCGGCAATGCGCGATGAAGGGCGCAAGCCGGATGACGGCGTTGTGTCCCCAATAGGGTCCGCAGTCGCCCTGCCACCAGGTGGCACCGAGTGTGTAGGAGCGCATGCCGAGCCGCATGCCGAATTGGAACACGCGCGCGAATACGCTCACCGACGGCATCCCGATAATCAACGTCTGAAGAATGCCGAGCGTCGGGTTCGCCTGCGCGATCCGGATCAGCCGCAGCACAGCGTCGGCCGGCATGAAGCTGTCGGCGTCGAGCGTGATGGCATAGTCGTGGTTGCCGCCCCAGCGGTCGCAGAAATCGCGGATGTTGCCGGACTTGAACGCGGTGTTGATCGCGCGGCGGCGATAGGTGACCGGGATAATGCCTTGCCACTTGGCTGCGAGGGCGTCGACTAACGACGTCTCGGCCGCGATGATGTCGGGATCGCTGCTGTCGCTCAGCACATAGACATGAAACAGGTGATCGACGCGCGCCTGCACGAGACCTTCGATCAGCGGCTGCAGATTGCGGGTCACTGGCTCCGGGCTCTCGTTGCGGATGCACATCAGGATCGCCGTCGATGCGGTCACCGGTTCGTCGCCGCGGATGCTGGTCGCGAGCGGGTTCACGGCTGCCGCCGGATCGCGGCAGATACGCATGATCAAAAATCCGATGAAGGCGTTCCAGAAGCCCATCACCGACCAGGGCAGGGTGATGGTGAAGAGCACCAGAAACGAGATGGCGCCTGCGCTGTAGGGCGGGACCGCCACCGCCGCGAGCCACAACACCGCCGCCATGGTGCCGCCAACCAGGACGGCAAACAGCGCCCGGCGGCGCGTGAGCGTGGTGGCAGCGTCTATTGCTGTGCCTGACAGCGCGGCTGTCCGTTCGAGCATAGTTTTGGCAGGCCCTGCTTTCTTGTCCCGTTCAGGATATACCCGTGGGAAGGTGACAAAGTCCAAGGCGGCTCAGAAAAGTGCCCGATCGAGAGAAAAAAGGTGCCGAAGCGCTGTGGTACGTCGGCGCCGGGCACGCTGAAATCCGGGACGAACCGCTGGCCGAGCCGGGGCCGGGCGAGGTTCGCATCCGCGCGCTGTACAGCGCCATCAGCCGCGGAACCGAACGGCTGGTGCTGGCCGGCCGCGTGCCACGAAGCGAATTCGAGCGCATGCGCGCGCCCTTCATGGCCGGCGCCTTCTCGTTTCCGGTCAAATATGGCTACGCCATGGTCGGCCGGGTCGAGCGCGGACCGGCCGCGCTGCAAGGCCACCCGGTCTTCGTGCTTCACCCGCATCAGAGCGTCTTCAACGTGCCTGCCGAGGCGGTGGCGCCTATACCCACCAATGTGCCGCCCGCGCGCGCCGTGCTCGCCGCCAATATGGAGACCGCGCTCAATGCCATGTGGGACGCAGCACCCGCGGCCGCCGACCGTATCGCGGTGGTGGGCGCCGGCGTGGTCGGCGCGTTGGTCGCTTACCTGTGCGGCCGGCTTCCCGGCGCCCAGGTGACGTTGATCGATGTCGAACCGTCGCGCGCGGAATTAGCGCGCACACTTGGTGTTAGCTTTGCCGCGCCCGGCGCGGCACCCGGCGATTGCGACCTCGTCGTCCACGCCAGCGGCACGGCTGCGGGTCTCGCGACGGCGCTGGGTCTGGCCGGCGAGGAGGCGACTGTGCTGGAACTGAGCTGGTATGGCGCGGACGAGGTCGCGGTTCCGCTCGGGGCTACGTTTCACAGCCGCCGCCTCAAGCTCGTGTCCAGCCAGGTCGGCCGGGTCGCGCCGTCGCACCGCGCCCGCTGGACGTTTTCGCGGCGGCTCGCTGCCGCGCTCGATTTGCTTGGGGATCCGCGCCTCGACGCTCTGATCGCGCCGGCGATCGAATTTCACGACCTTCCAACGCTGCTGCTGGATATGCTGAGCGCCCGGAGCGGCGTACTTTGCCAAATCGTGACCTATCCCGCCGCCTGACGAAGAGGTTGTCCTTTGTTTGCTGTCGAAGTCCGCGACCACATTATGATCGCCCATTCGTTTCGCGGTGCCGTGTTCGGTCCGGCGCAGAAGCTGCACGGCGCGACCTTCGTCGTCGACGCGGCATTCATGGCCGAGACGCTCGACGGCAACGGCATCGTCATCGATATCGGGCGCGCGCATGACGCGCTGAAGGCCGTTCTGACGCCGCTCAATTATTGCAATCTCGACACCCTGCCGGACTTCAAGAGCGCCAATACCACGACCGAATTCATGACCAAACATATCCATGACCGGCTGGCGGAAGCCGCGCGCGCCGGCCAACTCGGCCGCGCCGGCCGTGAGCTCAAGGCGATCCGCGTCACGCTGTCGGAATCGCACGTCGCGCGCGCGTGGTACGAGGCGGACTTGTGGTGAGGCGCATCGCGTTCGCGGTGCCGGGCGATCTTGCGACCCCGACCGGCGGCTACGCCTATGACCGGCGCATGATCGCAGAGCTTGAACGGCTGGGCTGGCGAGTCGATGTCGTCGATCTGGGCGATGGATTTCCCTGGCCAAGCGATCAGACGCGTGCGCGGGCGTGGGGGCTGTTATCCGACATCCCGCCGGGCCGTATGATCGTCATTGATGGACTGGCCTTCGGTGTCTTGCCGGAGGCGGTGCTTCAGCTGCGCGTGGAAAATCCGCTGATCGCCCTGGTGCATCATCCGCTTGCGTTGGAAGCTGGGCTTTCGCTGCAGCAAGCCAATATCCTGCGCAGCTGCGAGCGAGCCGCCCTCACCGCGGCGCGGCTTGTCATTGCCAACAGCGCGCAGACCGCCCGCCACCTGACGAGCGACTATGGCGTGTCTGCGGACCGCATCGTGATTGCATGTCCCGGTACCGATCCGGCGCCGATGGCGCAGGGCAGCTGCGATGGCATTGTTCGATTGATCTCGGTCGGTGCGCTGGTGCCGCGCAAAGGCTTTGACATCCTGATTGCTGCGCTGGCCACACTGGTCGAACTGCCGTGGCGGCTGACGATTGCCGGCGATGCCAGCCGCGACCGCGACACCGCCGCGCGGCTTGCTGCCGATATCGAACGCCATGAATTGGGCGGCCGAATTGCGCTGCTCGGCGCGGTGCCACCGGAACGGCTGTCCGAACTCTACACAAGTGCCGATCTGTTCGTGCTGGCCTCGCGTTTTGAAGGTTACGGCATGGCCTATGCCGAAGCCATCGCCCACGGCCTGCCGGTCGTGGGAACCACCGCCGGTGCTATTCCGGAGACCGTGCCGGCGGGTGCCGGCGTGCTCGTTGCCCCGGACGATGCGGGCGCGCTTGCGCACGCGCTGCGTCGAATTATCGAAAGTTCGGACAAGCGGCATGTCCTGGCGGTTGCCGCGCGCGCGGCGGCGCATGCACTTCCGAGCTGGCAGGACTCCGCAAAACTGTTCGCGCGCGCGCTCGAGGCCGTCGCATGACTGGATTTTCGGCCGATTGGCTCGCCTTGCGCGAGCCGCACGACGCAGGCGCGCGCAACCCGGCGGTTCTCGATGCGGTGGTCGCTGCTTTCGCCGGCTATCATTCCATCCGGATCGTCGATCTCGCCTGCGGCACCGGCTCGACGCTGCGCGCGCTCGCGCCGCGGTTCGCCGCCGGGCAGCACTGGCGCCTCGCCGACAATGATCTCAGCCTGCTCGCGCGCGCATCCGCCATGGCGCTCCCTGCCGGCGTCACGCTCACGACGGTGCCGATCGATCTCAACCATGATCTTGAGGCGGCGCTCGACGGGCCGCTCGATCTAGTCACCACGTCGGCGCTTCTCGATCTCGTCTCGGAAGCGTGGCTGGATCGGCTGGTGGTCGAGACCTTGGCGCGATCCGTCCCGATCTATGCGGCGTTGAGTTATGACGGCCGCATTGAGATCAGCCCTTCTAATTCGCTCGATGCGGCCATCGTCGCTGCGGTCAATGCGCATCAGCGCGGGGATAAAGGATTTGGGCCCGCGCTCGGGCCGCTGGCGGCGCGTGCCGCGATCGCACGGTTTGAATCGCTTGGTTGTACCGTCGTTCACGGCGCGGCCGATTGGGTCGTCGGGCCGCACGTGCAAGAATTTCAGATGGAAATTTTCGCTGGCTGGGCGCATGCGGCGCGCGAAATCGGTGACCTACCGCTGACGGATACGATTCAATGGCTGACGTTCCGCCGCGACCAGATTGCCGCAGGGCGCTCGTCAATCCGCGTTGGTCATGTCGATATTTTTGCGCGGCCGATCGGAATGCGCTGAGCCGACAGGTCGCAGTCGAATAAAACCTCGTCGTTAAGTTGATGGGAGCGTATCGGCATGCGGAGTGCCTGATCGGCGCGCTCGATCGGCGGCAAGATGAAGCTTGCACGCCCAGCGCCGAGAATGATCGGTGCGACCACCACATGCAGACGGTCGAGGCAGCCGGCAGCGAAGAACCTTGAAACGGTGTCGGCGCCGCCCTCGATGAGAATGCGGCGCAACCCGCAATCGGCGAGTGCCGCGAGAATGTCGCGAGGAGCGATGCGTCCGCCGGTGGCGGGCAAGGTCAGGCGTTCGACACCGGAGTTTACGACGCACTGTGTTCCTTCCGCCGCGATCAGCAGGCGGCGGACGCCATCGTTGGCAAACATCCTGGCGCCGGCGGGAAGCCGCCCGTTTGGGTCGACCACTACGCGCGCCGGATGCGGGCCGTTAACCCGCCGTACGGTCAGCTGCGGATCGTCGGCGAGCGCCGTGCCGACGCCAACAACGACCGCGTCGACCAATGAGCGCAGCCGATGGAGATGATCCAGACCGGCCGACCCATTGATGTATTTCGAGTGGCCTGTCTCGGTTGCGATACGCCCATCGAGTGACTGGCCGATCTGGCCGATAACGACCAAATTATCGACCGCCCCGGTCCGAAGCGGCCCGAACAGGTCGCCCCAGGGCGCCGGCAGGGGCCGCGCTTGATTGCGAAAAAGCCGCGTGAAATCAGCCCACGGATCGCCTACGCCGCCATCGCGGGGTGAAGAATTTTGGCTAACCCCACGATCCGGGCTAGACTGGCCTGCCGGCGCATCCGAACTTTTCAACGGCAAAGGAATTGCCTTCGTAAGAACAATCTCTTCTCGCAACAGGCTTACATAAAACAATCGTTATTGCGACCGGAATGGGCACTGGGGTCGCGGGGTTCTAGAATTCAGCGCCGATGCCTAAGCGGCCCGCAAAGTCTCGGTAGGACGTTAAATGAGTTCAGTCGGTAATAGCTTGGTTTCCGCTTTGTTCGGCACGAAAGGGCAGATCGGCGTCAATCGCGGGATCGCCGAATTTCACGCCCGGCGGCCGGTGCGGATCGCCGGCTGTGGCGAAACGCTCCTCGCTTTGCCGGTCGAGGGATTGGACGCTCAGCGTCTTGCCGAGTTTATGACGCTCTGCGCGCCGGTCGTGCCGCGGCTTGTCATTACGGCACGCCGTGCGCTTGCGCTCGATCTCGACGCGACGGCGCCGGTGGCTTTGTGTCTCAATGGCGGCGTCGGCGTCGACGAGATTCTCGCGCTTGTCGCCGATACCAAAATGGGACGTCCCGTTGACGTCATGTCCGCCGGCCCCGCTGCCATGGCTGCGATTCAACTGGCGAAATTATCGCAAGGATTGCCTGCGGTGCTGGTTGCCGATGTCGCGGCAGGGGCCGTGATCGCAACGGAGCCCCATATCATCACCGTCGAGGCGGACGCCGTCGCACACTTCGGCGCCGAAGTCATCCGGTCCCTGGCGATCGCCAGCAAAGCCATCGTGCCACTCGATTCCGGCAGGCGCGCATGGTTCGTCGTCTTCCGCGACGCGATGGGCGGCAGTCCGGCCGCAATCATCGTCGGCAAGCCGGATTTTTCCAAACCCGTTCTCGTGCGCCTGCACTCGGCCTGCCTCACCGGTGATGTATTCGGCTCGCGACGATGCGATTGCGGCGATCAACTGAGACTTGCGATCAAGCGCCTTGAAGAAAATGGGGGCGGCATCATTGTTTATTTGGCGCAGGAGGGCCGCGGGCTCGGCCTCGCCAATAAGATGCGGACCTATCAGATGCAAGACGATGGGCTCGACACGGTCGATGCCAATACGACTTTCGGATTCGACGACGACGAGCGCTGCTATGGCGTTGCCGCCCGTATGTTGCAGATGCTCGACTGCCATCGCGTCGTGCTGTTGACGAACAATCCGGCCAAGCTCGACGGCCTCGCCAAATCGGGTATCGAGATCACGGGACGCATGCCGCTCGAGGCGCCGGTCAATCCCGACAATCTCCGTTATATGACGGCGAAGGCCTCTCGGGCCGGGCACCATCTCAATCATGTTCTCGCTTCGCTGGTCGAGCCGTCGGACGCCGAACGGGATGTGGCCCCGCTGGCGCCTTGATATCGACAGCGTCGATAGCTTCGTGGCACAAGCCGCGGGTGGGTTGCTCCGCGGCTAAGGAACGATAGCGATTATGCCAGACGCCAGTGCGGGCCGATTGATCGGCGAGCTTACATTTCTGGAAGTTTCAAAGGCGCTCAGCGAAAATTCGATACTTTGTCTGCCGATCGGCTCGATCGAGCAGCATGGTCCCCATCTGCCGCTCAACACCGATGTCATTTTGGCGGAAGGTTTCACGCGCCTCATCATTGCCCGCTGGGGCGAAGCCCTCGATCTTTGGCAGCTTCCGACCATATCGATAAGCCTCGCGCGCGAGCATGAGTGGGCGCCCGGCACCATGTCGCTTTCGATCCAAGGAATGACGGCCTACATGCGCGACCTGGGGCGCGAGATTGCCCGTGCGTTGCCGGCGCGCAATCTCGTCATCGTCAATGGCCACGGCGGCAACAAGGGAATTCTGGAAGCGCTGGCGCAAGATCTGCGCGCCGACTTTGGCCTGAATGTCTGCATTCTGCACCCCGCCGCAATGGCGGAGACCGACGCGAACGCGGTCGCTCCCGAGATTCATGGTGGTAAGGACGAAACGTCGGTGATGCTGGCGATCGCGCCGCAACGCGTGCGGCGAGATCAGATCGCGACGTTGAAAAATCCGCTCAGCGGAGACGCCGTCCGCAACACAATCCTGCCAAAGGGCGTCACCTGGCCGTGGACGAGCGATGACAAGCGGCTCGCCGATACGGGCGTGATCGGAGATGCGCACGCCGCGTCGGCGGAGTATGGCCAGCGTGTCGTCGATCATGTCGTCGAGGCGGCTGGCGACATAATCAAGCAGCTCCTGGACAACCAGCGCCGGCTACATCGTCAGGGCTGAATCGCGCGGGCCGTACGCCTTGCCGGCGAATTGGCATCAAGGAAGCCGCCGGCGCAGAGCCCCCCTTTCCGCCAGCCGTCCGCGCGATGAGCGGACTTTATGCCCAACCAAGTATAGATTTTTGTCAGATGGAAATGGATGCAACACATTTGCAACATTTGGGCGTCGGTCGTTGAATTTCTAACGGGCAAAACGGTTTCCTAAACTGAAGGTCGGAGGCTCGACCCCTCTCGGGACCGCCAATTCCACGTCGCGACTTTGCCCGGCTTTTTCGACCGCAACCATCATTGCCCGGCCGTTATGCATTTGCCCAATCGCGCGCCGCAGTCGATTATCGCTGCCGATGCGGCGTCAATCTGAAATCATAATGCCGACAAAGCGCTACGCCGTTCCCGCGCGCAATATGGCAAATGGCATGCTCTTTGCTCGCATTGAGAATTATATTTCGCGGTTGGCGGTTCCCTGATCGCCGTCCGCTCGGCATCGCCCAACGGCGGGCATGGCGCCGGCAACGCTGCCGGCACGGGCCCGGCGCCGGATTAAATCCGGATCGCCGGCAAACCTTATGTTGGGATCGATGCCAATTGCGCATCTGGATTATTGGATTTTCCCTCGCAGGGGCGCCGCATTGCGGCGGCGCCTGAAGTGCCGTGCAACTCGCTCAGAATGAGGAGACGATGCAATG
>CAWAXK010000028.1:0-17270 GCA_963786025.1 uncultured Alphaproteobacteria bacterium | reverse complement strand
CTCGCTTAGCACGAGATCGATCGATTGAACCGCGAGATTGGATTGCTCCGCGAGCACGGTTGCCAGGTTGCCGTTATCCTTGGTCGCGTCGCTGATCGCATCCGAGCGAAGCCACCAAACCGTCAGGCCGATGGCAATTACGGCGGCGCCAAGAAGACCGCCGGCAACGGCAACCAAATACCGAAAAATCGATCGGTCGGCACGCCCGGATATTTGCCTGAACCAAGTCATTGTTGTTCGAAATAGGCATAAGCAAAACACGTTCTCGTTGTGTAAAAAACGATATCTAATCGATTGATTGAGTGAATGGCTCTTTAAATCTTGGGTCAACTCGGGTCGGCAATCAGCCGTTAACCAAACGGATGCGCCATGGTTAGTTGCAACCGTGGTGTGGGCGGCGACCAAGCCCTGACGCCGCGTTCGGCGGTTCAGATGCTGCTAACCGATCTAAATGAACTACGTATAATTCCTGAGGTCCATAATGGTTGGCGCGTACCTCACTTTAATCGTGTCATTGATAAGAGTGCATCCGCTGAGGCATTTTGGAAATGACCGTCAACGGCATGCTGACAAGTATTGCTGGCGCAATTGTTCAGCGCCGTATCAGCCCAATTTCGCGCGTTGGATTTCTTCTTACCGTTGCGATGGCAGCTGCCGCGGTCATCATTTCATTGGCCACGATGCTCGTGTTCCTCAATCTTCCAAATATCCTGCCACTGGTCCTCGGTGTTCTGGTTCTCGACGGCATAAGCCGGCTCGCGCCGCAAACGTTAAATATCCAAGCCGTTCAGACGACCCTCTACAGCATATTATATTTGGTGATTACATGTTTCAGCGGTGTGCTCGCTGCGTATGCCATGCAGCGCTTCGCCTTTCCGCTTCAAGATCATCTCTTTACGCGCGTCGATGCGGCGCTCGGCGTGAATTGGTTGGCTATCGCCCATTGGGTCGATGGCCATCTGGAAATCCAAAGAGTTCTAAAATTTGCTTACGCCAGCATGGGAGCTCAGATCGCGATTCCGGTTGTCGTTCTGGCGTTCTCAAATCGACTGAGCGATCTCCGAGTCTATCTTCTTGCCTTCGCTCTCGCGCTCGCCGTCACGACGATTATTGGCGCGCTGCTGCCGGCGGCCAGTTCAATAGTTTTGGTCGATCGGACGACTTTCAACGTTCTGCGATTTACCGGCGCAACGCCGATCGAACATTTAGCGCGTCTGCGCGCGGCAGCACCCATGGTTTTGAGTGGCAGCCTCGGCGGCGTCATCGCCTTTCCCTCGTTCCACGCCGCCGTCGCGACGCTAACGCCGCTCGTTTTGTACCGCTATCGTGGCCTCTTCGTCGCCTTGCTCATTTTGGATGCGGCCATGCTCGGCGGCTGTGTCACCGAGGGGGCGCATTATCTTAGCGACATCCTCGCGGGCATCGGCATTGTATTTTTCGCGTACTTTTTGGCAAAGCGCATCATCAACCTTGAAGATCGCTCGCTGCCTCATCACCCCGATCAGTCCATCGCCCCGCATCCGGCAGCGCATGCGCCATGGATACCCAGCTCAAAGAAAAGTCTGTGAGCATCTGGGTCCAGCGCAGCTAATACTTCGCAGACCAGAGCGAAAGCGGAGAAGCCGCCTCAGTTGGCGGCCTCCTTGATTTTGAACTAGGCTTTCGATGTCGCTTGTTGGCAGTGTGTCACGAGTATCGCCGGTCCACACGGCGATGCGCAACTGTACGAGAGATGAAGGAGGACCCTTCGAGTTCGACAATCAGGTGTTGACCTCAAGCCACCGCAAGCTGCTGTCGTCAAAAGCGATGGTGGTGAGCGTTGCGGAAACGGCGGGACAAGATCCCGTCAGGCAAGGTTGAGAGAGGCGAGCGTAAGCAAACCGCTGATGACGTGTCGAAAAGCGATTAGACGATGCCAAAACCGAGGGGTTGCCATTCCTTCGGGATCAGCTTGGGGGATGCCTGAGACGGCCCAAGCGGCATCCGGCATGGAGGCGGCGCGAAGCTCAACCAGGCTCTTGTACGGAACGTGAGAACCTGTTGCTCCGATGCAAAGAGAGAAGTCTCAAGCGGCCAAAACCGCGAGGACGAGAGTACCGATGCGGAGCACAGGGGCGGAGCAGCCCGTAGTAGTGATGATGGTCCTGTAACGGGGCCGGAGCGAAGGGGCTGCGTTGTTCAGCCGAGTCTGTGGGTCAACTGAAGCCATCAGGCAATGGGAGGAGCCCGTGGACGAAGTAAAGCCGTTCGACATCCCCAAACGGGAAGTCTGGGAAGCCTTCAAGAAAGTGAAGGCCAACCAGGGAGCGGCTGGAGTAGACGGACAGTCGATTGCGGACTTCGAGGCTGATCTTTCGAACAACCTCTACAAGCTCTGGAACCGGCTGTCGTCAGGGAGCTACTTTCCTCCGCCGGTGCGGCGAGTGGATATTCCGAAGGCGGATGGCGGTACGCGCCCGTTGGGCATTCCAACTGTCGCTGACCGAGTCGCTCAGGAGGTCGCACGTCGCTACCTGGAGCCACGTTTGGAGCCGGTGTTTCATGTCAACTCCTATAGCTACAGGCCCGGCAAATCGGCGATCGATGCCGTGCGCCAAGCTCGTCAGCGCTGTTGGCGCTACGACTGGGTGCTCGATCTCGACGTAAAAGCCTATTTCGACAGCATCGATTGGGAGCTGATGCTCAAGGCGGTTCGTTATCATACGAACTGTCCATGGGTGCTGCTCTACATCGAGCGCTGGCTGAAGGCCCCGGTGCAGATGGAGGACGGCAGCGTCGTGCCGCGCATGGCGGGAACTCCTCAGGGAGGGGTGGTAAGCCCCATCTTGGCGAATCTGTTTCTGCATTATGCGTTCGACACGTGGATGGCGAGAACGTTCCCGCATATCCCATTCGAGCGTTACGCGGACGACGCTATTTGTCACTGCAAGAGTGCCGACGAGGCGCAGGCGTTATGGGGCGCGATTGCCGACCGCTTTGCGGCCTGCAAGCTGGTGCTGCATCCCGAGAAGACGAGAATCGTCTACTGCAAGGATGCGAACCGGCGCGGCGAATTCCAAAACCAATCGTTTGACTTTCTTGGTTTCAGTTTCCGAGCGAGGAAAACGATGTGGCAAGGAATCCCCGCGCAAGGCTTCATGCCAGCCGTCAGCCCGAAGGCACTCATGGCCATCAGCCGGAGAATCCGGCGGTGGACGCTTCATCAGCGAAGTGACAAGTCCCTGCAAGAACTGGCCAACATGTACAACCCGTACATTCAAGGCTGGATCAACTACTACGGCAACTTCTATCGCACGCAATTGCGTTCGACCCTGAAGAGGATCGATCTCTATGTCATCCGCTGGGCGTGCCGTAAATTTAAGCGGTTTCGCCACAACACCGAAGGGGCGAGAGATTGGCTTGAGCGGCTTCGCCGCGCAAATCCGACTCTCCTCGTTCACTGGCAGTTATGGCATAGCAACGGCCGAACATCGGGAGCCGTGTGAATCGAGAGGTTCACGCACGGTTCTGGGAGCGCCTGGAGGTGAAACTCCTCCGGGCGACTCGACCATGACTGCGTCCGTTGTGCCGCAAAATCCAGGACACTATTGGACCAACCATGAACAGAGGGCCGCCGGGAGGTCGAATAGCTCCGCAGCGAATGACCCGGACTCAACAGCCTCGATTGATGAGTACATGCCCAAGTGCCGCCCGCCTCACGGCGGCGGCTCGGTGAGCAGTTTCTCCGTTCGGGCGCCGCGCAGGTCGTAAACCTCGGCATAGACCACGCCCTCGCGCTCGATCGTGGCCATGATCGGCGCCTGCAGATGCCGGCAATAGAACGTGCCGAGCGCCAGGACGAAGTCGGCTTTCTTTTCGTCGAAGACGGTCTCGAATTGCGGGCCAAGCTCCTCTTGCGCCGACGATTGCGGCCCGCAGATCGCCACCACCCAGCGCCGTCCTTGCGGCGGATGTTCGGCGCCGGCGGCGAGCCGTGCGCGCAATTCGTCGGCCGCCTGTTTGAAGGCGAGGCCCCAGTAGTCCAGCATGTAATTGGACTGCGCCATGCGCACGCCGCCGGAAAGCCAGTTGAACGCCGTGTATTCGTAAGGGTGCAGGCGAACCATATCGCTCACCGGCAGCGCCACGGCGCCGATGAAAAGCGCGGCGAGGGCGGCGAGCGCCGCTTTGCCATAGGCGCGCGCCCGCCCGGCGATCCATACGCCTGCGAACCCGCCGAGCGCCGCGAAGGGCGGCACCACGAAGATGAAGTGGCGCAGTCCGTTATAGAGCGCGGGGTGCGCCGCCATGGCCAAGACGACGGGAAAGATCGCGGAGAGCACGACCATGAGCATGGCGGCGCGGCGGTTGGCCGGCACAGTATGGCGCGTGATAGCGGCGAAGGCGCCGAGCGTTCCGATCAGTCCGAGCGTCAGCATGATTTCCGGCAGCTTGAGCACGAACAGATGCGGCAGGTAGCTCGCCGGCATGTCGGGAACGGCGATCAGCCGGCCTTCATAGAGTTCTTGCCACGGCTTTTCGAAAAACGTGTCGAAATATTCCGCCGCCTGCAGCGGATTGAGCGGCGAGCGTACCGACCACGGCCACAGCAGCCCCATGATCAGATAGCCGAGCCCGAGCGCCGGCAGCAGCGTCCAGAGGAATTGGCCGCAGCGTTGCAGCGCGGGCTTCCAACCGCCGGCGCGGCTTTCCACGACGGCGACGAACAACAGTGCCGCGAGTCCGATCGGTGCGGCGACGCCGGCCAGCACGCGCGAGCCGAAGGCTAATCCCAAGCCGACGCCGGCCAATACGATCGTGTGCGCGTCAGGTTTTGGATATTCGTCGAAGGCGCGCACCAGGCCGAGGAGGAGCACCGCCATGGCGCTGGCGAAAGGCGCGTCCTTCGCGTTCATGAACATTTGGCCGTAATAGAGCGGGCAGGTGGCCAGCAGCACGAGCGCGATCAGGCCGGCTTGCGGTCCGCCGATGCGGCGGCCGATGCGCCAGGTCGCGAACAATCCGAGAATGCCGGCCGCGGCGCCGATCAGCCGCCGCGTCTCGAACAGTCCGAACGGCAGCACTTTGGCGGCGAGCGCCGCCGCCATGTCAAAGCCGCCGCCGTATTTGTAGAGATTGACGAAGGAGAGCGCGCGCTGATCGGCGAAGCCCGAGCCGTAGAGCTTGAGCAGCAGGTCGCCGTATTGCGAGTGGGTGTAGTCGTCCCAGCCGAGGCCGTAGTCGCGGAAGGTTATCCCCGCGATGACCGCGACGGTCAGCAGAATGAACACGGCGATGCGATCGGAAAAAGAGGAAACCGATCGCATGCCGTAGTTCATTGCTCAGAAGACCGAGAACTTGCCGAACATCTGGCGTCAGAAGACGAAGAAGAAATCGTTATTCGGCTTCTACTTTGTAGCCGCGATCACTTGGTGGCCGCCGTGAACATCTCTTCCACGTAATCCCAATTCACCAGGTGATCGAGGAAAGCCTTGAGGTAGTCCGGCCGGCGGTTGCGGTAGTCGATGTAATAGGAGTGCTCCCAGACGTCGCAGCCGAGCACCGGAATAGCCCCGTGTACCAAGGGGTTCTCGCCGTTCGGCGTCTTGCTCACGATCAGTTTGCCGTCCTTGACCGCCAGCCAGCACCAGCCGGAGCCGAATTGCGTGGCGCCGGCCGCCGCGAAATCTTCCCGCATCTTGGCCACGCCGCCCAAATCCGAATCAATTTTAGCCTTGAGTTTGCTGGGGATTTTGTCGCCGCCGCCGTTCGGCTTCATCCATTTCCAGAAATGGATGTGGTTGAAATGTTGGGCCGCATTGTTGAACAGGCCGGCGTTCTTGCCGAACGAGCCTTTCACAACGTCCTCCAGCGAATTGTCTTCCAGGCCGCTGCCAACCAGCAATTTGTTGCCGTTGTCGACATAGGCTTTGTGGTGCTTGTCGTGGTGATATTCGAGCGTTTCCCGTGACATGTGGGGCGCCAGCGCTTCATAGGCATAGGGTAATTCGGGCAGCGTGAACGACATCAGATCCTCCTCGATCCACAAGCGATGATTGGGAAAAAAAGCCGGTCCCATAGATGAAACCGGGATGTCCCGGGCGAGTTCCTCGATTAAGCTAATTAGGCTCTGGCGCGCGTCGGGGCAACGCCTCGGTGGTAGTGCAATACACGCTTTCGGATTGCCTTTGGCGGCCAAATCGTACTGGAAAGGCCCGGAAATAGCCCGTGGATGGACGGTCCGCCATTGGGCAGTACTGCAGGCATCCCCGTCCAATTAACTTTAATAGTTGCGGCAGACGCAGCGAACGTCCAAAATTCAACCGCTCTTGGAAGGCTTTACCGGGCATTGCGTTCGGGGACGCCGGTCGGGTCATAAAAGGTCGAAGGCGAATGTCAGTCTTGTTGTTTGTAGTGGGCGCGATTGCGGCTGTCGCCGGCCTCGGAGCGATCGGATACGGCATTCCGGTCCGTGAATTCAGTTTCGGCAATACGCTCATCGTCGCCGGAACGATCGCTGCCGCCGGCGGCCTCATCGTGATTGGGATCGGGGCCGTCGTCGGCCACTTGCGGCGGATCAGCGAAATGCTGGTGGCACGCTCGCCGGCCGGCGCCGTCAGCTCACACGAGACGTTTGAACCGCCTGCCGGCGCCTATGCGGCGCCAATGCCGGAGAGAATTCCTTTCCCGCCCAGGCCGCAATCCGCGGCCGTCCGCGAACCGCCGCCGCCAATGCCGCCCGCGATGCGACCACCGCTGCAGGCTCCGGCGACCGCTGCCGCGCCCGTGGAAGACCATCCGGCAGCCGCCGCGGCGCCGATGCTGCAAAACCCGGATCGGCCTGCCGCTGCGGTCGAGGAACTCCACGTCGCGGAAACAGAAGACGTTTGGCTGTCGCCTCAACAGCCAACACCCCCACATGTGCCGGCAGATACGGGCGAATTGGCTCCGCCGCCACCGCCGCGGGACAGCATCGACGCGCCTCCGATCGCCGAGCCGCACGACGAGCCGGAGTTCGAGGCGCCACCTTGGCTGTCGGCCCCGCCGCCGCCGCCACCGCCGCCGCGCGCGCCGCAAACCAGCAATTTCGACGCGATGTGGCCGTCTGAATCCGGGCCGGCCAAACGCCCGGTGGTTGAAGAGCCCAAGCCTGAGCCGAAGCCGGATCTCGCGCTGCCTCCTGCGCCTGAACCGCCAAGCGAGCCGGTCGCGATTCTCAAGTCCGGCGTCGTCGATGGCATGGGCTACACGCTCTATGTCGATGGCTCCATCGAAGCCGAACTGCCGCAAGGCACGCTGCGTTTTGCCTCGATCAACGAGCTGCGCGATCATCTCGCGAAAAGCTAGGCGATAGCGAGGGATCGACCGATGCCGATCGCGTCCCGGGGGCGGCATTTTTCACGACGCGAAAGTCGGCCGTTGCCGGTATTCGATCGCTCCGCAGAGAAACGCCAAGTCTAATTGAGTTTCCGGCGACCTTCTTCTTGCAGAAACTTGATTTCATAGTAATATTCAAAAAATATAAAGTTCGCGTCCGATATTCGCTGCGATTAAGGCCTCGGATCAACCGAGACAATGTCTTCTTTGTCGTCCGGTTCGCCGTCGCAACGGTTCAGCGACCGCGCCATTACGGGACAGCTTCGATGAACAACTCAACAGCCAGCGGCAACTACATTGAACTGACGGCCAAAATCGTGTCGGCCTATGTCAGCAACAACACCGTGCCTGCCAGCGATATCCCCGGCCTGATCAACCAGGTGCATACGGCGCTGACCCGGGTGTCCGGCAAGTCCGCCGACACCCCTTTAAAGTCACTTCGACCGGCGGTTTCGGTGAAGAAGTCTATCACGCCGGAATACATTGTCTGTCTGGAAGACGGCAAGAAGTTCAAATCGCTCAAGCGGCATTTGCGGACGCAATACAACATGACGCCGGAGCAATATCGGGAAAAGTGGGCGCTCGGCGCCGACTATCCGATGGTCGCGCCCAGTTACGCGGCCGCGCGCTCGCAATTGGCCAAGCAAATGGGCCTCGGCCAGCAGCGCCGCCGCCGCGCCAAGTAAACGCCATCGCATCGCGCCGTTTGCCGCCGCGGCCCACCGCGGCGGATTTGTATTGGCACCCTTGGCCGCACGATTGCTGCGGATAAAAATCCTATTTCTGTGGATAGCTGGCTGGCCATTCCTTGAAAATATCGAAAATACAGTAATTCTATCAGCCAGATAACGCATCCTCCGCAAACTTAGGCGATTATCCCCTTGACGCAGGTAATTAAAACCGAGAACGGGACTTTTTAGAGGGGTATGGCCGAATTTTGCATTTGGTGTAATTTGTTACGGCACTACTATTTGGAGTGCCTTAGAGGGGGATAATAATGACAAAGCTCGCAAACGTGCTTTTGGCTTGTCTGATAGCGGTCGCCTTTGTCGCTGCGCCAGTCGCGGCATCGGCCCGAATGAAAGACAAGCCAAATTCTGGATTCTGTAAAAGTGGCAAGCATGTAAGTGACATGGCGAAATGCAAGGAAAATGGCGGTAAGTTTTAGACAGTTAGACGGCTCCATTTGAAGCCCCGGCCTAACCGCCGGGGCTTTTTTGCTTTCAAAATCTGTTCACACGCCCATTTGGGGGCGTGACTCAAATTTGAGAATCGGGGCATGTAGGTTGGCCCAGGGCGCTTACGGCACCCCGGGCCATTTCAACCGCTGTTTGGGCAGCGGGAAATATTTAGTGCTTTTGTTTTTGTACAGATTCGCAGTGAGGCGTCAAACGAAGCTGCCCACAGCATAACGACTGGAGCATTATATGCGGGTGAAGCAGCCCTTATTGTTGCGCGTTGAGTTTTCATTCCCTTTGGAAAATGCACAGCACGTCATCGGGAAAATCATCGGACCGCTTAAGCGTCAAATGTGGAAATGCAGCCACGGAAAATATTCAATCGCCCTTTTAGTCGTTACCGAGGAAAGCGCATTTGAATTAGTGAAGCGTCTGGGACTGAGCGATATTTCTGGAATTGAGGATTACACCTGCCATGTCGCCCCGATTGGGGCGATCTGTATGCACGGTGGAATGAACAGGCGTACGCGCAGGCCGAGTGCCCGGATGATCTTCGTTGCGGCCGCGTCTTCGGCGATTTCGCTGCCGAGCGCTTCGATGCCGCCTACCGAGGCAAGCAAGTCCCGTCGCCAAAGCATTGCCTTGCCCTGCGCAAAGCCCAATCCAATGCTGTCGGCGAAATATTGCCAGCGCGCTTGATAAGTATTGAGAAAGGCACACTCGAGTTCAGCCCACACACTTTGCGGGGCGCTCCCGATCGGAGGCGAGCAGACGAGACCAGTATCGGGGCGCCAAACCGAAAGCATGCGTTGCAGGTGATCCTTTGGCATCAGCACGTTGCTGTCGGCCATTAGAACCCATTCGTAGCGAGCCGCGTGCCAGCCTTTAACGAGATTGTTGAGTTTCGGGTTGGCGCTGACCGCCGTGTTTCCGATCAACAGCCGTGCCTCAATAGCCGGATATGCCGCCATCAACCGCCGCACGACAGGGATGACTGGGTCCTTGCCGTCGGCAACGCAGAACACGATCTCGTAATACGGATAATCGAGATGAAATGTCGATCGCAGTGTCTCCTCAACGAAATTGTCGATGCCGCAGACGGGCCTCAAGATGCTCCCGCTCACCGCATCGTCAACAGCCAATTTATGTCGCCGGTGAAATCGTGAAATCGCCAGAGCGCTGCTGACGATTTGCGCAATTGCCGCAATACAGAAGGCGGCGCTGCCGATGGGAATCAGCAAATTCATAGGGCGTCGGCAAGGAGAAGCAAATGAACCATCAGGGCTTAGTATTGGCCTCTGATGACACTTAAACGACAGGGACAAGCCAGCCGGCAGGCTGTTTTCTTATGATACGGGTTCTCCCGCTGATTGCGTCGCGTTTCGGGCAGGCGGCGCTCTCGTCAGGCCGGCGCCAGCGCCGCTTTGGCTTCGGCGCGGATGCGCTCGATCATCGACCGCAGGCCGTTCGAACGTTGCGGCGTGAGGCCCTCGCGCAAGCCGATGCGGTCGAACAGGTCGAGCGCGTCGGTTTCCAGTATCTCTCGTGCCGTCTTGCCCGAGTAGAGCGCAATGACGATGGCGAT
Organism: uncultured Alphaproteobacteria bacterium; assembly: GCA_963786025.1. Classification (GTDB taxonomy): domain Bacteria; phylum Pseudomonadota; class Alphaproteobacteria; order Rhizobiales; family Xanthobacteraceae; genus Pseudolabrys. Next base: position 7,151 of record CAWAXK010000028.1, on the reverse strand, counting down.
CAAGCCGCGCACAATATGGGCGTCGCTGTCGCCCTCGAAGGTCAGCGTCGGGCCGACGGCGCCGTCCGGCTTCACATGCGTCAGCAGCCAGACCTGGCTCGCGCAGCCGCGCACCTTGTTGGCCTCGGTATGGGCACCTTCCGGCATCGGTGGCAGCATACGGCCGAGCTCGATGACGTAGCGATACCGGTCATCCCACTGATCGAGCAGGGTGAAGTTCTCAACGATGTCATCAATGGCGGTCATGCCATTAATATATAGACCGGCGCACACCGATGGCCAAAAAAGATCGCGGCGGGCGCCACTTGCCCGGGAAAAAGTCGACAAATAGGGCTGCTTAAACGGCCGGACGGCCGGTATGCGCCTCGCGCCGCGGTGGCAGTGGAACCGGCGCATGCCAGACCGGCTGCAGGTCGTTCGCGGTCAGCGTCCCTCGGCCGGGCGCGGACACATCGACGACTTTAGCGGTGGCCTTTTCGGCCGGAACCGACTTTTCGCTAAGCGTGGCAGTGATGAATTCGTAGATGGTGCGCGCGCCTGCTTCCGCTTTGTGGCCAAGCGCGACCGCGACCTTGCCGCCGACCGCGCAGGCATCGGGCTGTCGGGCGCAGAAGCCGCGCACATCGGACACGGCGGCGCTCGCCAGCGTCACCGCCTGCTTGGCATCGATATTTGCGTCGGGCGAAGCCGATTTCGTGCCGCTCGGCAGCAGCACGCAAACGACGCCGAGCCAGAATGCCATTCGCAAAAGAAAGAACATGACCCTACCCACTATCCCCGACAGCTGTTCCGCTGCCTTTAAACTAAACCGTAGCAGACAGGCTTGAAGCTGCCGTTCGTATCGAAGCGAGGTTTTTGGCCAAAATCGACGCGAATACGATGCGAATTTTCGTCAAATTTGACAGAGTAGAATTCGATTAAAAATTTAAGCGTTGCCAGGTCACGTGTGCGGTGGAGCGCTTTCGCACGGTCGCGCATGGTTACCGCAATGGTAACCTTTCGTGTGGCGGCGAATTTTGGCGCCGCGCGGCAACAGAAATTTCACCATGACGGGCGATTGGATCGTAGGCCCGGCCTGTAATGCAGCAAAGAGGCGGTAACGGCCTCCGCTTCGGCCTCGCTTTAGCGTTCGCTTAAGCGGCTCTGGTTACGATTCCCCCACGAAAAGAAGGGGCGCGTCTGTTCGTCCAAGACGTGAGACAGGGATCGTGAGTTTCCTCACACCGGTGTGGAACTATGTAGACGCATTGGTGCACCCGTCGGTGCAGCAGGATGCGCTGATGGCGGCGCGCCACCGCGCCTTCATCGCGCCGCGCCTGCTCGGCAGTTTTGCCGCGCTCGCCAGTTTCCCGGTCTATATCGCCTTTCGCGGCGTGCCGAACGCGCTTGAGCTCGGCGTTTTCGGCTGGCTGGTGGCGCCGATCCTGATCGCCTATTTCCTCTCGCGCACCGGCCGCTACGAAAGCGCGCACGTGATGTCCTCGCTCTCGCTAACCGGCTTGGTGGTGGTGGTAGCCTGGTGCACCGGCGGCATCGGTTCGTTTGCGGCGATCTGGCTGGTCGTTGTGCCGCTCGAAGCCGCGCTCTCTGCCTCGCGCCGGGTCGTGGCACTCGCCTCGAGCTTCGCGCTCGCCGCCGCCGGATTATTGCTCTGCCTCAGCGCGCTCGGCTTGCAGCCGCCGGCCATCACCTTGGCGAGCGAGCATGGCGCGCTGGCCGCGCTCGGGATCATCTCCGCGGCGCTCTACGCCACCGGTCTGGCGCTTGGCGCCGAGCAACTCACACGCACCAGCGCCGGGTTGCTCAATGCCGAGGAGGAGCGCTATCGCCTGCTCGCGCGCCACATGACCGACGTCATTACCCGGCATGGGCGCAACGGCGCCGTGCTGTTCGTTTCGCCGGCAGCCGAACCGCTGTTCGGCGTGCGTGCGGGCGAACTTGCCGGGCACGGGCTGTTCGACCGCGTGCATGTGGCTGACCGGCCTGCCTATCTGACCGCGCTGGCCGATGCGGCCGCGCTCGGCGAGGACCGCTCGGTCGAATTCCGCATCCGCCGCAACAACGACGCTGAGCCCCATGGCAGTCATTTTGCATGGGTCGAAATGCGCTGTCGTCTGCTCGACCCCGCCAGCAAACCTGCGAATCTCAACGAGCGCGAAGTTGTCGCGGTGCTGCGCGACGTCACCGAGCGCAAGGTTCACGAACGCGCGCTCGAGATCGCCCGCAAAGAGTTCGGAGCGCATCAACAATGCGAAAAGCCGTTTCCTCGCCACCATGAGCCATGAGTTGCGCACACCGCTCAATGCGATCATCGGCTTCTCAGACATGTTGAGCAACGATTCGATCGAGCTCGACGCGGCGCGTGAGCGCGAATACGCGACGCTGATCAACGATTCCGGCCGTCACTTATTGTCGGTCGTCAACGGCATTCTCGATATGTCGAAGATGGAGAGCGGTAATTTTAAGATCACCCCGGAACCGCTCGCACCGGCGCAGGCGATCCGAAGCTGTTGCGATATCCTGGTGCTCAAGGCGCAAGAGGCGGGCGTCGTGCTGAAGACACGCATCGCCGGCGACCTGCCCGAAATCCTGGCCGACCGAAGGGCGTTCAATCAAATCATGATCAACCTCGTCTCCAATGCGATCAAGTTCACACCGCACGGCGGCCGCGTTAGCGTGAACGCGATTTGCGACGGTCCGCGGCTCGTCGTCGCCGTCGAGGACACCGGCATCGGCATCGGCGAGGCCGATTTGCCGCGGCTGGGCGAAGCGTTCTTCCAAGCGCGCGCGTCCTATGACCGGCGTCATGACGGCACCGGCCTCGGCCTGTCGATCGTGAAAGGCCTGGTCCGCCTGCACGGCGGCGATATGGATATCCGCAGCCGGCTCGGCGCTGGAACGCAGGTGACGGTGCGCCTGCCGATCGATTGCGAAGGCGTTCGGCCCGCCGTCGAGCCGATCAAGCTAGTCACCGAGCGCGTCCGCGAATTCGCCGCGGCCGCCAACAATAAGGCGAAGAAAAGTGCGTAGCCGCAGCCGGCGCGAGCAGATGCGGGAGGTTGATGGCGGCGCCGGCAGGCTGGCCGCTGCGATCAGCCGCCATCCGCGTGAATTTGTCGGCATTCTGATGGCGACGGTCGCGGTCTTTGCGATCTTCATTAATGCGCTCTACCTGCAGCGCGGTCCGCATCCGGCCCCCATCTTTGCGGCACGGCCGCCGCTAGCGCAGCCGGCGCCGGTCGTTTTGCCGCGTCCGCGTGCGGCGGCGCCGGCCACGGTCGCACGCAGCCAGGCGCAAATCATCGGCGATATCCAGCGCGAGCTGAGCCATAAGGGTTTCTACGACGGCGCCGTCGACGGCATCTGGGGCGCCAGGACCGACGCGGCGGCGCGCGATTTCGTGCAGGTCGCCGGGTTGAAGACCAACGCGGATGCGAGCGAAGGCCTGCTGCATGCGATCGTCACTTCCAATGTCACGGCGCAGAACGGCCGCACCGCCGCGCCGGCCCCGGTGCGCAATGACCCGATCGCCGAACTGATCGCGCCTACCAAACAGGTGCTCGCGATCCAGCGCGCGCTGGCCGATTTCGGTTACGGGCAGATCAAGCCGACCGGCGTCTACGATCCGGAAACGAAAGATGCGATCGAGAAATTCGAGCGCGACCGCCGCCTGCCGGTGACCGGCCAGATCTCCGATCAACTCGTGCGCGAACTCTCCGCCATGACCGGGCGTCCGCTGGAGTAGTTGGCAATTCATATTTTTTTCGCGCATGATCTTGGCCGGAAACCGGTTTCCACTTTTCGGGATCATGCGCAGTGCGGTTGAAATCCGGCATCTGGGTGGCGGCCTACCTGCGCCGTTGCAATATCGAAGGCGCCTTCGCGGCCGTGCGCCGGCGCGGCGCCGAAGAGGCCGGTGCGGTTTTCATCAAGATCAATCGGCTCGACGGCACGGCCACGTTGTACGGGCCGGCGGCGCAATCCACCTTCGACGAGGCGAAGCCGGCCGACCGTAATTTCACTGCGGTGCTCGGCGGCGGGAAGCCGGTGCCGGAAGCCGATGTCGAGGCCTGCCTGACGCGCGAGATCAGGTTCGATCCGGACGTGTGGATTGTCGAAATCGAGGATCGCGCCGGGCGAAATTTCCTCGACGACAACGTGGTGGATTAGCAGCCACTATTTGCCGCTGGACTTGACCTGAGCGGACCGCCCTACGCGGCCGCGATCGGAGCGATAGCGTGCCGGGGTCGACAGCGAACGGGCATCGCGACGCTCGTCGTCCCAATGCACCGGCTCATGTGCGGGCCGCGGACGGCCGCTGGCCCGGCGCCAAATCGTGATCATGCGTTCGCCAACGGCCGGCGAGAGTTCGTCGTAGAGGCTGGCGAGGTCATAGACTCGCTCGACCGATTGGCCAATCGCCGGATTGAGGAACAGCAGAATGCGATGGAGCACGGCGGCAGTCATGCCGAGGGCGCGCGCGGCGACCACGATCGGCTCGCCGGAGGGGTCGTGCGCGATGCGCTCCGCGAGTTCCCGGCTGACGCCGAGTGCGCGTTCGAGCATGCGGCTGAATTCGCCGGGGTTGCGCCGTAGAGCCGCGCTTTCCAGAAGGCGGATCACTTCGCTCGAGGCTGGTACTTGCCGCTGCGGCTCAGTTTCAGCCGTCACCTCGAGATTGGTCAAAATCAGCCGGCGTTCTTCGGTTTTTGCGGCGAAGAATAAATCCAACAGATCGTCCCCGGCGGCGGGCTTGGCCGCGGTCTGAGCGGGCGCTGGCGCGGCCGGCCGCGAGGAGGGAATGGCAAGCCTGCCGAGGATCGCCGCCGGCGCGGCCGGATAGGCCGCCAGCCTTTCCGCCACCACCGCGAGGGTCGTCGCATCGACGGCCTTGATGAGGCCCTGCGCGAGTTCGACATATTGGGTTTCTTCTTCGGCGCTATGGGCCGGCTTCTGCACGTAAAGGTCGGTGAGGACGCGCAACAGCGTCGGGCGGATGTCGACGCCGTCCCGGCATGCCAGATCGACCAGACTATCGAGTGGGGGATACGCGGATTTCACCATGACTATACGATGTACTGAGCTCCTATCGCTTACATTAGTCAGGGCGCGTTAGCGGACCGTTAACCTTGCGACCCCTTTAATTGTCAAAAGACGCCGACCCGGCAGTTCCGAACAAGGCTTTACGCCGCGGCGGCAAGGGGGTTGCAATGGGCGAAGTTATTCAATTTCCCGACGAAACGGGCCACGTGCGCGGCGGTAGATATATCGACGCCAGTACGGAGCCCGCGACCGTCATCATTCTTCCGGTGATCCGGGTCGAGCGCGATCCTGGCGGGTCCAACGGCCTCGAACCGGATACCGGCAACACACCGGGCCGCCGCCGCCGTCGCCGCATTGCGCGCTGAACTTTAGACGGCTCGAGCGATCAATGCGAAAACCGCCGCCGCCGGTGACGCGGGTGCTCATTTGGCGCCGGACCACTATGGCGTTTGCGGCTTTGTTGCTGCTCGGCGGATGCGGCACCCCTAACACCGATTTTGGTGAGGTACGGTCCACGCTTGTGAGCGACGGCATGCACGATTGGATCGGGCCCTATGCCAGCGCAGGGCGCAAGGCTTCGAGCTTCGAATTGACCGACGACGAGCGCGCACTGCGCGATCTCGCTTACCCGCTGATCGATCCACCCTACGATCGGCAACAATGGTATTCCGTCGCGGGCGAATACGGCCTCTACCGGCCGGCGCGCGGTCCGGCGTTCGACCGCACCGCTTACGCGAAGTGGCTGCTCTCGGGCGATGGCCCTTCGCCACTGGCACGTTATTCGCCGCAGTTGGACGAGGTGCGCCACGACGTTGCGAGCTTTTTGTCGCCGCACGAACGCTCGCCGTCGGTGCGCTATGCGCGTCTGATGGACGATGTGCGCAGCGACGCCACACGGCTGCCGCAGTTCTTCGAAACCGCCACGCGCGTGCTCGAGATCGATCAGAAGCGGAAAAAGACCCTGACCCACTTCGCGGACGTCTCGCCCACCGAGCGCAAGAATGCCGACCTGCGCATGCGCGAAAATGCGGCAATCGTCGCATTGACGCGCGAAAAGCTGCTGCAGCGTGAATTGTCTTACCGGTTTGCGCTTGAGCGCCTCGTTATCACGACGCCATCGCCGCTGGCGGCCGACGTCGAACGCAACATCAACCAACTGCAAGCTTTGATCGCGCGCTACCGTGCCCCCGCGCCGACATGGGTGCGCGAGCAAAACCTGGCCGCGGCTCGCTGATTATCGTTGCGCCTTCGGCTCGCTTTCCAGCGTGCATTTGGCCGCGGCGATCTCGCCTTGCGCCTTCGGCATCAAACCCGGTTCCGGCGCCAGCGCGCGGATCGAAATCAGACCGGTAAGCGTCGGCGATTTCACGATCAGCCGGTCGGCGGCGGTGATGTCCTCGTCTTCCGGCATCTGACGGTGCTGTTCGGCGTCATCAGCTCGAGCTCGATCACGCGCCGGCCGGCGGCACGGTCGTTGATGGCGTAATAGGCCACATCGTAGCGCGTATAGAATGAGACCGAGGTGTAAGCGGTGGTCACCGGAACGGTCAGCTTCAGCGGCCCCAGTGAAAGGTCGTAGCGGCAGACGGCGCTGGCGAAGGCCGGGTCCATGTATGGCATGAGAGCGGATTCCGGGGTCGGCGCCGGCAGCGCGGTGACGCTATCGACCGGGGCGATGCGGGCGAGCCGCGCATAGGCGTCCTGCGTGGCGGTGCGCGGCAGGATGATGATCGTCGCCAGATGCACGATCCCGCCCAGCAAGGCGCCGCCTAAAGCCAAAAGCACCCATCGGATCATGGGCAACTCCTGACGTTTAAGGTCGGCATTGGAACTTCGTGGCCGGCTTTAGTCGCGACGCCGACCGCCGTATCGTAAAGGCGCATCACGAGGATGTAGCGCTCGACACCGCCGGTCGGCAGCCAATTGCCGGGATTTGCGCGCGGCGCCATGACGATCTCGAAACCGCCGTCGGCGTGCCGCACGATTTCCGGCCGTGAATCGGTACCGTTTGATAGAATTGGCCACCAGTTCGCCGTCGCGGTCGTAAAGCGTCAGCGTCCAGAAGCGCGCCGCCGGAGTAACGCCGGCGAAGACCACATCGCATCGCC
>CAWAXK010000027.1:0-25221 GCA_963786025.1 uncultured Alphaproteobacteria bacterium | reverse complement strand
CGCCGCATCGCAATATTTGTCCGCTATTGCGGGGTAAAGCGGAATTTTGCCGCCAGCGCTCACCGGCGTCAACTTATTAGTACACGGCTTAGCACGCGCATTTGGGGAATGCGCCGCGCAAAGGCCGCCTTGCCGCTATTCGCTCAAAAACATCGCGCGCGGCAGTTTGTATTTCTGCTCCCATTCTTCCCAATAGACGTCGGTCGGCAGCAACGCGCTTTCGACCAGCGTCCAGGAACCGCCCTGCCGCCGCACCAGGGCGCCGACCAGGTCGCTGTCCTGTTCGGGATCGAAGTCTTTGGCGATGCGCGTGCGCCGGTAGTCGATGCGGTTTCCCGCGGCGTCGCGCGGATGCAGCGAGGCAAATCCCCAGTCGCCGAACACCCAGATGCGGTCGACCACGAAAACGACCTTTATGCCGAGCGTACCTTCGACCAAAGCGCGCACGGCATCGAGAATGGGCTTGCGGTCGGGCGCGTCGCGTCCGATCTGCACGATCTGTTGCGCATAAGCCGGCGCGGCCAGCGCCACCGCCGCCATCGCCATCAGCCATCGCCGCCGCGAGATCATGTTCCGCCCTCCAACGTCACGCAAAGGCCGCGTCTAGTCGGCGATGCTTTCATCAGGCAATTGGTGCTCGTGCCAGACCGCATTGAGCACGCCGCAGCCGCAGGCAAAACCAAGGCCGAGAACCCAGGCGAAGTACCACATCGATTTTGCTCCTCAATAGTGATTGGCGGAATTGCCTTCGATCTGCTTGGACGTCACCGGCCCGCGCAGCACGCGGAACACGAAGCCGGTATAGGCCAGCACGATCGGCAGGAAGATGAGCGTGGCGATCAGCATCACGAACAGCGTCAACTGGCTCGAGGTGGCGTCCCACACCGTGAGCGAGGCCTGCGGCATGATGTCGGACGGCATCAGGAACGGGAACATGCTCACGCCCGCGGTCGAGATGATGCCGAGGATGCCGATGCCGCTGGTGACGAAAGCGAGCCCTGCCCGCTTGCCGGCGGTGAGCGCGAGCGTCAGCAGCGGGCCGACAATGGCGAGCGCCGGCGCCAGCATCATCCACTTGTGGATGCCGAAATTGGCGAACCATTGCCCGCGCACTTGGGCAACCGTCTTCAACAGCGGGTTGGACGGGCCGTCGGCGACGATCGCGCTGGTGATCACGTAGCCCTTGAGCACAAACGCCGTCCAAATCCCGGCGATGATGAACAGCGCGACCGTGACCAGCGCGCCGATGCGCACGTAAGCCTTGGCGCGCTGCGTGACCGGACCGTCCTCGGCCTTGACCGTCAGATAGACCGCACCGTGCGTCGTCAGCATGGCGACCGACACCAGACCGCACAGGATGCCGAAGGGATTGAGCAGTTCGAACAGCCCGCTCCCCTCGTACAATACGCGCAGGTCGCCATCGATGCGGAATGGCACGCCCTGCAAGATGTTGCCGAACGCCACGCCGAACACCAGCGACGGCACGAAGCCGCCGGCAAACAGCGCGTAGTCCCAGAACGCGCGCCAGCGCGTATCCTTGATCTTATTGCGGAACTCGAAGCCGACCGGCCTTAAGATCAAGGTCGCCAGCACCAGGAACATCGCGATATAGAAGCCGGAGAACGAGGCCGCGTAGACCGGCGGGAACGCGGCGAATATGGCGCCGCCGCCGGTGATCAGCCAGACCTGGTTGCCGTCCCAGACCGGGCCGATGGTGTTGATGGCGACGCGCCGCTCGGTTTCGGTGCGCGCGACGAACGGCAGCAGCGTTGCAACGCCAAGATCGAAGCCGTCCATAATGGCAAAGCCGATCAGCAGCACGCCGAGGAACAGCCACCAGATGACGCGAAGGATTTCATAGTCGACGGGAATGGACATGGAATGGCTCCTTCACGCTGTCTTTGCGTTAAGCGCGGGCGAGGAATCCTGACCGAGCGCCTCGACCGGCCCCATGCGCACGTATTTGCGCATCAGGATGAAATCGACGACCGCGAGCGACGAGTAGAACAGGACGAAGCCGCACAGCGTGAACAGGATCTGCGCGGTCGACACCGAGGAAGACGCCAGGAAGGTCGGCAGCACGCCGTCGATCGCCCAGGGCTGGCGGCCGTATTCGGCGACGAACCAGCCGAGCTCGGCGGCAAGCCACGGCAGCGGCAGCGACCACAGGAACAGCCGCAGCAGCCAGGCGCGCGAGAAGTCGAGCTTGGACGTGTAGTAGAACGCGGCCGCGAACAGCGCGATGAAGTAGAAGCCGAGCGCGACCATGATGCGGAAGGTCCAGAACAGCGGTACCACGCCGGGCACCGTGTCGGCCGCGGCCTTGGCGATCTGGGCGTCGTCGGCCTTGCGTGGATCGGAGACGTAGCGCTTGAGCAGCAGCGCGAAGCCGAGATCGTGCGCATGGGTCTCGAGATCGATTCGCGCCTTGGTATCGTTGCGATCGGCTTTCACCCGCTCGAGCGCGTCATAGGCGACGATGCCGCTCTTGATCCGCGCCTGCGCCCGCGCCACCAGTTCGTCGATGCCCTGCACCGGCGTATCGAACGAGCGCGTCGCGATAATGCCGAGCGCCCACGGAATCTTGATCTCAAAATGGTTCTGCTGGGCGGCCGTGTCGGGCACCGCGAACAGCGTGAACGGCGCCGGCGCCGGCGCGGTCTTCCACATCGCCTCGATGGCGGCGAGTTTCATCTTCTGGTTTTCAGTCACCGTGTAGCCGCTCTCGTCGCCGAGCACGACCACCGACAGCGCCGAGGCGAGGCCAAAGGCAGAGGCGACGATGATCGAGCGCTTGGCGAAGGCGTGGTGGCGGTTGTTGAGCAGATAATAGGCGCTGATCGCCAGCATGAAGACTGCCCCGGTCACGTAGCCGGCGCTGACCGTGTGCACGAACTTGGATTGTGCGGTCGGATTGAACAGCAAATCGTAGAACGAACTCAATTCCATCCGCATGGTGTCGGGATTGAATTGCGCGCCGACCGGATTTTGCATCCAGCCGTTGGCGATCAGGATCCACAAGGCCGACATGCTGGAGCCGAACGCCACCAGCCAGGTCACCGCCAGATGGCCGAGCTTGCTCATGCGGTCCCAGCCGAAGAAGAACAGGCCGACGAAGGTCGACTCGAGGAAGAACGCCATCAGGCCTTCGATCGCCAGCGGCGCGCCGAAAATGTCGCCGACGTAATGCGAGTAATAGGCCCAGTTGGTGCCGAACTGGAATTCCATGGTGATGCCGGTGGCCACCCCCATGGCGAAGTTGATGCCGAACAGCTTGCCCCAGAAGCGCGTCATGTCGCGCCATATCTGGCGGCCGGTCATCACATAGGCGCTCTCCATGATGGCGAGCAGAAACGACAGCCCGAGCGTGAGCGGCACGAACAGGAAGTGATAGAGCGCCGTCATGGCGAATTGCAGCCGCGCCAAGCTTACCGGATCGAAATGGTCCATGGTGATCTCTTCCTTTCCTTCACGGTCGTGACGACGGCCCGAGCACGCGGCTGATAGCCGCGGCGTCGACGTTCTGGTCGGCAAAATGCTGATAAGCCGTCATGGCGGCGACCGCGATGAGCTTCGCGGCGAGCACGACAACGATGGCACGCGCGAGCATGCCGCGCGGCCGCAACCCGGCGCCGATGAACGCCGCCAGCGACGCCAACACGGGCCGCGGCGACACGAACCGATCGCGATCGGCGTCCACTTGCGTCGCCTCCTTCGGCACCCCGCTTCATACGTCGATCAAATGACACGCATTTGATGGTCGGCTGAGCAAGATGGGCCGCTCGATTTCGCGCGCAATGACATATATCAACGACCGCATATGTCGGCGGGGAGAATCGCGCGCGGCCGGCGCGCTCAGCATCTGCTTCCTGCTGTTAGCGGGCAAGCCGCGCGCTGCGCCGGTAGTGTCCGTCTACCGGCAAGACCATGCAGTTCCCGGCCGGCTCGGTTGCGTCAGACGCTGGCATGACGCATGGCGTAATGTCGTCTCGCGATCACGCGTCCTTGTTGGTGCGCCGCCCCTCGACCGGAATTTTCGGCGGCTTCGCCGGCTTATCGGGTCCCCACAGCTTGCTGTAATAGGTGTCGGCCAGATTGAGCGCGCCGATCGGGTTGTGCGCCAGCACCCGGTCTTTCGCCACCAGCACCGTGGTCAGCCCCGCTGCGTGCTTGAAGAACAGACTGTCGTGGCCGACGCAGAGGCCGAGCACGACGTTGAATTCGCAGCCGGCCCGCTTGAGCAGCTCGGCCTGCCCCACCGGATTGCAGATTGACTCATAAGTGCCGGGGCGGATCTTCTCAGCGTCCTTGAGGCCGATTTCCTCCTTCGCGATGCCGCCATGCTTGCAGGCGACCGACGCCACTTCGAAGCCGTGACTCTCCAGAATGCCGCTCAGCACCTTGGCGTGATCGACAAAACTGATGCAGGTGGCGATGCCGATTTTCTTGAAGCCCATGCGCTTGGCGAATTCGCAAATCTCCTGCACGCGCGTCCACTTGCAATAGCCCTCCGCCTCGACCACGGCGGAGACCTGCGCGACGCGGCGGATCTCGGCGTTGTCGTATTTGCCGGTCGCCTCCTCGATGCCTTCCGGGTCCACCTTGGTCGGACAATAGCCCGGACCGCGTTCCGCCGATTCACCCACGCGACAGGCACGCACGCTGTCCGGACAATAGGCGCAAGATGGATCTTCATACTTCATGCCGTGTCTCCGGCTTTGAGGCGCGATCGCCGCGGCCGGCCTCGCGTGAGCGCTGAAATTTAAGCAAGCGAACAACGCGACGATCGACGATGATCAGTTTGGCGACCAATACCGGAATGCTGTTTGACTTGTATCAATCATTGCGAACCGCGGCGACGGCTTCCGGCTCGTTCAATGATTCAGTCCATTCCTAGCCTAAAGTTTAAGGAAGGACCTTACCGGAGGACGGCGCGCCGCGAATAAACGCTTTGCTTGACATGTATCAAGGCTTCGAGACGCCGGCCGTCACAAATAAATCCTGTGCCGTCGGCATGGCGCCGGGCATTAAGAGGAGACTGGTATGAAAAACCCAGAAGTATCTACGGCACGGATCGCCATGAAGACCATTCTTGTCGGGTCGACGGTCCTGGCGGCCTTTGTGTTGCTCGCGTCTATGGTCGCGGCCCCGCGTTCCGCGTCCGCAACGCCGGCTTATGCTGGACAAACCGGCAAGCCTTGCGGCTATTGCCACGTCAATCCGGCGGGCGGCGGTCCGCGCAATGCCGCAGGCAAGAAGTTCGAAGCAAACGGCCACAAGCTCTAAGAAGCGATGGCTTCCCCCTCTTGGGGATCGTAGTTTCGACACCATCAAAGCCCCGGTCCTGCGGCCGGGGTTTTCTTTTGCGCCAATGCACGTCGCGCCGTGGCATCCGGCCTTCCTGGCCGCTCTTAGCCCCCGCCCGCGGCATAAGATGACGCGCGCCCGCCATGGGCTTCCGCCCGCCATCCGCATAGTGGTAGCCTGATCCGCCGGTACCAGGCAGCCACAGGCGTCCGCATTCCCACGCTGAACGGGAAGCGGCATCGCCGATCGGGAGGGAGAACGAATGACCAGAGGACTTTCGCGAAGCGCAACCGCGCTCTTGGCTAGCGGCGTGCTCGCCGCCGCACTGAACATTCCATCGAACGCACGCGCGGAGGATTTGCGCATCGGCTTCATCGCGCCGATGACCGGCATCTTTGCCCAGGTCGGCAAGGACATGGTCAACGGCTTCCAGATGTATCTCGACGAGCACGGCGGCAAGCTCGGCGGCATGACGGTCAAGTTCATCGTCGAGGACGATCAGGCCAAGCCCGACGCCGGCGTCACCAAGGCCAAGAAGCTGGCGCTGCAGGACAAGGTGCACATGTTCATCGGCGGCGTGTTGGCCTCGACCGGTTATGCGCTGGCGCCCGTGAGCACGGAATTGAAGACCATCTACATCGCCTCGATCCCGGCGGCCGATGACCTGACCCAGCGGCAACTCAGCAAGTATCCCTATTTCTTCCGTACCGGCTGGTCGTCGTCGCAGCCGAACCATCCGTACGGCCAATGGGCCTGCGACCAGGGCTACAAGAAGATCGCCGCGGTCGCCGCCGATTACGCCTTCGGCTATGAACAGGTCGGCGGCTTCCAGAAGGCGTTCGAAGCTTGCGGCGGCAAAATTATCCAGAAAATCTGGCCGCCGCTCGGCACCAAGGACTTCGGACCCTACATCCCGAACATCAAGGCGGACGCCGACGCGGTGTTCTCCATGATGGTCGGCCCGATGTCGTTGCAGTTCCCCAAGCAGCTGCGCGCCTCCGGTTTCAAGAAACCGATCCTCGGCGGCGGCACCAGCTATGACGAGTTCGCCCTGCCCTTCATGGGCGACGAAGTCGTCGGCGACGTCTCGGCGCTGCAGTACAGCGCCGCGCTGGAGACGCCGAAGAACATAGCCTTCGTGAAGGGCTACCGTTCCAAGTACGGCAAGGTGCCGTCCTACTTCTCGGAGTCGAACTACACCACCGCGCAATTGATCGATGACGTAATCAAGAAGGCGGGCGGCAAGTGGCCGGGCTCGGAGAAATTCATCGAGATGGCGTCGGCGGAGAAGATCGACGCGGTGCGCGGACCGGTCTCCTTCGAGGATCGCAACCCGGTGCAGAACATCTACATCAAGAAGGTCGAGAAGAAGAAGATGTTCGGCTACCCGAAAGACGAGCTCTGGAACACGGTGATCAAGACCTATCCGGCGGTGAGCCAGTACTGGACCTACGGCAAGGATGCTTTCCTCAAGCAGCCGGTCTACAGCCGCGATTATCCGCCCTGCACCAACTGCGAATAAACGCGCGCTCGGCTTGATAAAAATGCAAAACCTCGGCTTCACCGCCGGGGTTTTGTTCATTGGGCAATCGCCCACGGCTTCCGCCGGCAATCGCCGCAGGATAGCGTGATACGGCCGCAGCAGATCCGCAAAAAGGACGCCGGCCAACGGGGAGGACATTATGAATCGTTCAATCACGCGAACCGCCACACAACTCATTGCGGGCGCTGTGTTCCTTGCTTTTTTCTTGAGTGTCCCGGCGCGATCGGACGAACTGCGCATTGGTTTCCTCGCGCCGCGCACCGGCATCTTCACCCAGCTCGGCACCGATATGGTCAACGGCTTCCAGATGTATCTGGACGAGCACGGCGGCAAACTCGGCGGCATGGACGTGAAGTTCATCGTCGAGGACGACCAGGGCAAGCCCGATGTCGATGTCGCCAAGGCGAAGAAGCTCATTTTGCAGGACAAGGTGGACATGCTGGTCGGCGCGGTCCTCGCTTCCTCGGCCTACGCGCTGGCGCCGGTCTCCACCGCCGAGAAGACGCTCTACATGGGCACCGTGTCGACCGCCGACGATCTCGCGCAGCGGCAAGTCGCCAAATATCCGTATCTCGTGCTGCCGACCTGGGTACCATCGCTGCCGAACCATCCGCTCGGGCAATGGGCCTGCGACCAGGGCTACAAGAAGATCGTCGCCATCGCGGCCGACTACGCCTTTGGCTATGAGCAGCTCGGCGGCTTCCAGCAAACCTTCGAGGACTGCGGCGGCAAGATCATCCAGAAGATCTGGGTGCCACTCGGCACCAAGGATTTCGGGCCTTACATCCCCACCATGAAAAGCGACGCCGACGCCATCTTCACGCTGATGGTCGGGCCGATGTCGCTGCAATTCCCCAAGCAGCTGCGCGCCTCCGGCAACAAAAAGCCGATCGTCGGCGGCGGCACCAGCTACGACGAGTTCGCCCTGCCCTTCATGGGCGACGAGGTGATCGGCGACGTCTCCGCCTTGCAATACAGCGCCGCGCTTGAGACGCCGGCCAACGAGAAGTTCGTCAAGGCCTACCGCGCCAAATACGGCAAGGTGCCGTCCTATTATTCGGAGGGCAATTATTCAGCCGCGATGTGGATCGATGCGACCTTGAAGAAGACAGGCGGCAAATATCCGGGTCCGATCGATTTCATCAAGACGATGGCGACCATCCAGATCGATGCGCCGCGCGGCCCGGTGCGCCTCGATCCCGCCACCAAGAGTCCGATCGAGAACATCTACATCAAGAAGGTCGAGAAGAAGACGATGTTCGGCTATCCGAAAGCCGAGCTTTGGAACACGGTGATCAAGACCTATCCGGCGGTGAGCGAGTTCTGGACTTACGACAAAGCCAAGTTCCTGGCGCAGCCGGTCTATAGCCGCGACTTCCCGCCCTGCAAATATTGCGAATAGTTACGCGCTTTTAACCTGAGCAAAGATGCAAAGCCCCGGCCGCAAGGCCGGGGTTTTTCGTTTTCGCGCATGACCAAATTTTCATGACGAAAATATCATCTTTGCGCGCCGCGAATTCGTTGAAAATCCACGGAATTTTTCGCGAGCGGCCGATTACATTACGAAACGTAAATTCGCGCGACAGGCGGTCGTAATGCGCGCGCGTTATTTCTGTTGCAGCGGGCGTGCCCACGCTCCCTTTTTCAATTGGCTATGGAGACTTCGCGATGACTCAAAACAATCCACTCAATTCCGGAAAGCCGAAAATTCTCACCGCGCGCCGCCTCGCTTTGCTGGCGTCCGCCGCCGGTCTTGCGGTCGCTGTCGTTGTAGGCGGTCCGGCCGTCTACCGTTCCGTCGATTTTGCGCCGGTATCGCCCGCACAAGCCGCCGATGCGGCTTCGCCCACCGGATTTGCCGATCTGGTCGCCAAGGTCAAACCGGCCGTCATCTCGGTCCGCGTCAGGATCGAAGAGTTGGCCAACACGACCGGCATGGGATTCAGCGAGGGTAGCAACGTCAATCCATTCCCGCCCGGCACGCCGATGCAGAAATTCTTCCAGCAATTCGGCTTCCAAGGTATGCCGAACGGCATGCCGCAGGCCAAGCAGATCATCACCGGCGAAGGCTCCGGCTTCTTCATTTCGCCGAACGGCTATGCGGTTACCAATAACCATGTCGTCGATCATGCCAAAAGTGTGCAGATCAAGACCGATGACGGCACGACCTACCAGGCCAAGGTGATCGGCACCGACCCGAAGACCGATCTCGCCCTCATCAAGGTCGACGCCGACAAGACCTTCCCTTACGTGAAATTCGCCGAGCATGAACCGCGCGTCGGCGATTGGGTGGTCGCGGTCGGCAATCCGTTCGGCCTGAGCAGCACCGTCACCGCCGGCATCGTCTCGGCGCGCGGGCGCGACATCGGCGCCGGACCCTACGACGACTACATCCAGATCGACGCCCCCATCAACAAGGGCAATTCCGGCGGCCCGGCCTTCAACGTCAATGGCAACGTCATCGGCGTGAACACGGCGATCTTCTCGCCGTCCGGCGGCTCGGTCGGCATCGGCTTCGACATCCCGGCGCAAACCGCCAAGACGGTCGTCGCCCAACTCAAGGAACATGGCTTCGTCAACCGCGCCTGGCTCGGCGTGCAGATTCAGCCGGTCACCGCCGACATCGCCAACAGCCTGGGCATGAATAAGGCCGAAGGCGCCCTGGTCGATCAGCCGCAGCCGGCGAGCCCGGCCGCCACGGCCGGCATCCAGGCGGGCGACGTGATTACCGAGGTCAACGGCAAGACGATCAAGGGCTCGCGCGAACTGGCGCAGACCATCGGCATGATGGCGCCCGGCACATCGGTCAAACTCACGCTGCTGCACCAAGGCGAGGTCAAGACCATGAACCTCACGCTCGGCAAAATGCCGAACGAGAAAACGGCCAAGGCCGACACTGGCAGCAACACCTCGCAGAATGGGGTGCCGCATCTTGGCCTCACGCTGGCGCCGGCAAACGATGCCGCCGGTGCCGGCGGCAAAGGCGTCGCCGTTGTCGGCGTCGATCCGGATGGGCCGGCCGCCGAACGCGGCTTCAAGTCCGGCGACGTGATCCTCGATGTCGGCGGCAAGGCGGTCGCGAATGCCGGCGATGTGCGCAACGCGATGACCAAAGCGCGCAGCAACGGCAAGCACGACGTGCTGATGCGGGTGAAAACCGCGCAGGCCACCCGCTTCATCGCGGTGCCGGTCGGGCGCGGCTGATCGTTGTTACCGGTCGAGGAAACCGGCTGCCACTTGCAAATGCCGGTGCAATGATCCGGTCAGATTCCGGCGGCGTTATTCCGCCGGGATCGGCGTGGCCGGGCCGGTGGCTTCCGCCGCCGCCGAAGGCGTCGGACCTTTCAGCACGCGCTCTTCCATCGCGATCATGAACGCCATGCCGAAGGCGAGCACCAGCGCGCAGGCCATGAACACGAAGCGGAACGCGAAAGCGAGTTCGGGCGCGGAGGCAGCGCGCGCCAGCAGTTCCACCGACATGCCGGTGACGCCGCCAAGCCCGCCGAGCACGATCGCGCCCAGCACCGCCACCACCAGCGCAGAGAACAGCGAGCGGAAGAAATTGGCAGCGCCGGTCGCGACGCCCATCTGGTGCTGCGTCACCGCGTTCTGCATGCACACGGTCGAGACCGGGAACAGCGTGCCGAGACCGGAACCGATCACCAACAGCAGCAACAGCACCAGCGCCGTCGGCATCGAGGCCGGCCAGATCGACAGCGCCGCCAGCGCCAGCAACGATACCAGCAGCCCAACCAGCGGCATGCGCTTGTAATGCACCACATGCATCATCAGCCGGCCGGTGATGGTGGACGACGCCACGGTCGCGCCCATCAGCGGGATCAAAGCGAGGCCCGACTGGCCGGCGGAAAGGTGCAGCACCACCTCGAAATAGAGCGGCACGAAAATCGTCATGCCGACCAGCACGCTCATATTGCAGGCGCCGGCCAGCGCCGCGCAGCGCACCACCGGATTGCCGAGCACGGCGAGCGGCAAGAACGGCTCCTGCGTCGCCACCAGCCGCCAGGCGAACAGGCCCCACAGGATCGCCGAGGTGACGAGCAGCGCGCCGAACTGCGGCGAGATCCAGTCGAACTTGCGCCCGCCCCAGGACAGCGCCAGCAGCAGCGCCACCGCCGCCGCCATCATCAGACAGGCGCCGAGCACGTCGAGCTGGTGCTTGCGCGGATGAAACGGCACGCGCTTGAGCACGTTCGAGGTCATGCCGAGCGCGGCCAAGCCGAGCGGCAAATTGATCCAGAAGATCAGCGACCAGTCGAGATGTTCGGTCAGGAAACCGCCGAGCACCGGCCCGCCCACCGAGGAGGTGGCGAACACCGCGCCGATATAGCCCTGGTAGCGGCCGCGCTCGCGCGGCGAGACGATGTCGGCGATGATGGTCTGCGCCAGCGCCATCAGGCCGCCGCCGCCCAGCCCCTGCACCGCGCGGCCGAGCACCAGCTGCGTCATGTTCGGCGCCAGCGCGCAGATGAGCGAGCCGGCGACGAAAATGACGATGGCGGCCAGCATCAAGGCGCGCCGGCCGTGGATGTCGGACAGCTTGCCGTAGAGCGGCGTCACCGCGGTCGCGGTGAGCAGATAGGCGGTGACCACCCAGGCGAGGTCGCCGAGATTGTTGAAGTGCCGGCCGATGGTCGGCAGCGCGGTCGCCACGATGGTCTGGTCGAGCGCGCCCAGAAACATCGCCAGCATGATGCCGAGCACGATCGCCCGGATCTCGGGATGCGTGAGCGGGCGCGGCTCGGCCGGCGCGTGCGATGTCGGATGTTTGGCCTTGGCCGTCATGATCTTAAACCCAATGGGCGCGTTTGATGCCGCGCCGGCGGTAAAAGCGCAATGGGCCGGAATGCGCGGGTGATATGCTCATCGCCATGGAACCGCGCAAGCTTGCCGTATGGCTGGTGGCCGCCGCCCTGCTGCCGGCCGCGGCGGCCGGCCGCCCGCCCGCCGGCTTCGTCTATCTGCGCGATGTCGCGCCCGGCATCGCCCAGGACATGCGCTATGCGGGGGCGAACAACTTCACCGGCCAGCCCTTGCCCGGCTATGACGCCGCTGAATGCGTGCTGCGGCGTGACGTGGCGGCGGCGCTCGCCCGCGTTGCGGCCGATCTGGCGCGCGAAAATCTTGGGCTGAAAGTCTACGACTGCTATCGCCCGACCCGCGCGGTCGCCGCTTTTGCGCGCTGGGCGCAAAAGCCCGATGACGGCGCGACCAAGCGCTTCTACCCCGCGCTGGAGAAACGCCGGCTGTTCGCCGACGGCTATATCGCCGCGCACTCGGCGCATTCGAGCGGCAACGCGGTCGACCTCACACTTGTTGAACGGCCCGCCGCGCCCGTGCCGGCCTTCGATCCGCACGCATCTTACGGCCCCTGCACCGCGCCGGCCGCGCAGCGCGCGCCCGACAATGCGATCGACATGGGCACCGGCTTCGACTGCTTCGACGAGAAAAGCCACACGCTAAGCGCCGCAATCACGCCCGCGCAGAAGCGCTGGCGCGCCAAGCTCGTCGCCGCCATGCGCGCGCGCGGCTTCCACAATTATTTCCGCGAATGGTGGCACTTCTCCTTCGGCGCGCGCGGGCCGGCTTACGATTTCCCCATCGCGCCGCGCGCTTAGCGCGCCAGCAAACGCTGCCAGCGCTCGGTCGCGATCTCGACAGCCCGCACCAGCGCCTGCGCGACCCGGTCGTCGTAGCGTAAGCCCGGCTGGCCGGCCTTGGCGCGCGCGGCGCGATGACGGTTAAGCTCCGCCAAAACCCGGTTCACCGTCTCGTTTGCGCGCAGGCGCGCCTCTTCGCGCTGTTCCGCCGCGGCCCTGAGCTTGCGCCGCCAGCGACCGCACCGCCTCGCGCCGGCAGGCCGCGGCGGCGCGCGCGGCGGCGGCCGGATCGGTCGCCTTCAAGCCCGTCGCGAACGGCTTGCCTTGGTCGGCGCGGCGGATGAAGCGCCCGCCCGCGCCCCGAACCGGGACAAAATCCGGCGCGACGCGCTCCCCCGCGCGCTGCCCACGCGAACGCGAAGGCGCCCAAGCGTAGCGCGGCGTCCATTGCTCTTTGGCGGCGTATTTGTAGATCGTCCGCTCGGTGACGCCGGCGACGCTTGCGATCTCGGCGACCGGCACGGCGGAGTGCTCATAGAGCGCGCGCACCCTTTCAGTGAGATCTTGTTCAGTGAGATCTTGTTCAGTGAGATCTTGCGCGGTGGGGCTCTTCTCCCCGCCTTCGCGCTCTTTCCCTCCCCCTGCAAGGGCGAGGGTCAGGGAGGGGATCTCTTTTGCAGAATCGCCCTCGGCCCTCGCCGCCACCATCTGCCGATAAATCTCGCGCGCCAGCGCGCGCTGCGACGAGCGGCGGGTCATGGGGAGGGTTTGATGACGGGGAGAAGGCCATGCGCCGGAAAATAAGGGGCGGCACGCCGGGTGTCAAGGATTATATTCCTGACGCCCCCGGGGTATCCGTTATAGATCCGGCCATCCAGCAACCGCCCGGTCTTCTTCTTCCGCTTCCCAGCTTCCCAGAAATATCGACGTACTTACGAAGCCGCTCGTGCTTCTCTTTCACCCAGGAGCCAACTTCGTCGAGCGCAAACCGTCATCGTCCAAGATCTGTCTGCAGTCCGGCAAACCGTCATCGTCCAAGATCTGTCTGCACTCACGACTAAACGAAATGTTCTCGTTGTGTTCTATAACGCGGAAAGGTTGAATTCAACGGCTCCGTCGTTATTATTTAGCACCGCTAAGCCTTCCCCCTCGCCCGCTTATTTCCGTTTCGCTGGCGCCACTTTCCCCCTCGCCCCCTTCGGCACCTTCCCCGGCCAGCTGACGATGAAATCCTCCAGCCGCTCGTCCGGCACGTCCTTCTCGCTCGCCGCCACGCGCCCGCGCACCGAAACGCCGGCTTCATGCACCGTCTCGGGGTCGCCCGAGACCAGCGGGTGCCACCAATCGAGGTCGCGCCCCTCCGCCACCAGGCGATAGCCGCAGGTCGGCGGCAGCCAGGAAAGCCGGCGCACGTTGCGCGGGGTGAGCCGCACGCAGTCCTTCACCTTGGCCTGGCGGTGGGCGTAGTCGGTGCAGCGGCAGGTCTCGCCGTCCAGAAGCCGGCAGCCCACGTCGGTGAACACCGTGCGGTTGGTGTCCTCGTCGATCAGCTTGTTCAGGCAGCAGCGCCCGCAGCCGTCGCACAGGCTCTCCCATTCGCGTTGGCTCATCTCGCCCAGGCGCTTCACGCGCCAGAACGGGGCCGCCGGGGCTTTCTCGTTGGGCATTACGGGCTCCTTCCGGCGGCCTTGTAGCCCCTCAAGGCGATTCCGTCATGGGCGGGGGGACTGCCTCCCGCGGCCGTCATCCCGGCCGAGCGAGCAAGCGAGCGAGGGCCAGGATCCAGTAACCCCTGCGTTTCCGATACGGCTAGGCCGGGGTTACTGGGTCCCCGCCGGCGCGGGGACGACGACCAAATCCGGCCCTTTTTCACCGCAATTAGCGCTCATCTTGCCGTATATTGACCGCGGCGCCGCCCTTGGCCCAAATCGCGCCGATCGGCTAAATTGGCCGCCGGTGGCGACCGCTCAAGCCCGAACGAAGCCCGAACCAAGCGAGAAGCCTTGCGCGACCTTTTTCCGGCCGATTGGAAGCCCAAAATCAAGAAGCTGCTGCTCGGCTTCGACGCCCGCGTCGATTCCGGCCTGTTCAGCGGCTTCACCCGGTTGCGCGACACCTATGAGAGCTTCTCCACCTTCATGGACCGCTTCCATGCCTCCGGCTGGAAGCGCTGGCTCAACGAGTTCACCTCGGAGGCCGCCACCATCGGCACCGCCGGCGCCATCCTGCTGCTGGCGCTCGCTGTCCCCGCCTTCCGCGAGACCTCGGACAGCGACTGGCTGAAGAAGTCGGAACTGGCGGTGA
Source organism: uncultured Alphaproteobacteria bacterium (assembly GCA_963786025.1). GTDB lineage: Bacteria > Pseudomonadota > Alphaproteobacteria > Rhizobiales > Xanthobacteraceae > Pseudolabrys. The sequence goes on along the minus strand of CAWAXK010000027.1, from coordinate 10,449 downwards.
CCTTCCTCGACCGCTACGGCAACGAGGTCGGCACGCGCGGCATAAGGCACAACGATTCGATCCCGCTCGACCAGTTCCCCGACAATCTGATCAAGGCGGTGCTCGCCACCGAGGATCGCCGCTTCTACGAGCATTTCGGCATCGACATCGCCGGCACCGCGCGCGCCTTCGTCACCAACGCGCGCGCCGGCGGCGTGGTGCAAGGCGGCTCATCGCTGACGCAACAGCTGGCGAAGAACCTGTTTCTCAACAACGAGCGCACGCTCGAGCGCAAGATCAAGGAAGCCTTCCTGGCCATGTGGCTGGAAGCGCGCCTGACCAAGAACGAGATCCTCAAGCTTTATCTGGACCGCGCTTATATGGGCGGCGGCGCCTTCGGCGTCGACGCGGCGGCGCAATATTATTTCAACAAGTCGGCGCGCGACGTGAACCTCGCCGAGGCCGCGATGCTGGCCGGCCTGTTCAAGGCGCCGTCGAAGTTCTCGCCCAACGTCAATTTGCCGGCGGCGCGCGCGCGCGCCAACGTGGTGCTCGACAACCTGGTCGACGCCGGATTCATGACCGAGGGTCAGGTGTTCGGCGCCCGCCGCAACCCCGCCACCCCCGTCGACCGCCGCGACGATCGCGCGCCGAACTACTATCTCGACTGGGCCTTCGACCAGATGAAGCAGTTGGTCGACACCTTCCCGAAATCGATGACCGAGCGCGTCTTCGTGGTGCGCACCGCCCTCGACGTCAATCTGCAGCATGCGGCGGACAATGCGGTCGAGAATTCGCTGCGCCAATACGGCCAGGAATATCACGCCGGCCAGGCCGCCGCCGTGCTCATGGATGTCGACGGCTCGGTGCGCGCCATGGTGGGCGGGCGCGACTACGGCGCCAGCCAATTCAACCGCGCCACCGACGCGATGCGCCAGCCGGGCTCCTCGTTCAAGCCTTACGTTTATTCCACCGCGCTCGAGCACGGCATGAAGCCGAGCTCGATTGTCGTCGACGCGCCGATCTGCATCGGCAACTGGTGCCCGCACAATTACGGCCGCGGCTATGGCGGCTCGATGACGCTGATCACCGCGCTGACCCATTCAATCAACACCATTGCCGTGCGCCTGTCGGTCGTGGTCGGCGACGGCAATGCCAAGCTCGGCCGCGCGCGCATCATCAAGACGGCGCACGACATGGGCATCACCACGCCATTGCCTGACACGCCATCGCTGCCGATCGGGGCCGACGCCGTGAAGCTGATCGACCACGTCGGCGCTTACGCCACCTTCCCCAACCTCGGTATGAAAATGACCCCGCATGCCATCCTCGAGGTGCGCACCGGCGACGGCAAGTTGGTGTGGCGCTTCGATCGCGACGGTCCGAAGCCAAAGCGGGTGCTGCCAGACCACGTGGCCGCCGACATGATCAAGATGATGAACAGTGTGGTCGAGAACGGCACCGGCCGGCGCGCTCGCCTCGACGGTATTGCTGCTGCCGGCAAAACCGGCACGACCAACGCTTATCGCGACGCCTGGTTCATGGGCTATACCGGCAATTTCGTCTGCGGTGTCTGGTTCGGCAATGACGACTACACGTCGACCAACCGCATGACCGGCGGCGCTCTTCCGGCGATGACCTGGCACAACATCATGGAATATGCGCATCAGGGCATTGAGATCAAACAACTTCCGGGCGTTCCGGTGCCGGCGGTGCGCCCGGAGCCGGCCGTTGCCGAAGTCAAATCGAAGACCGGCGCGCCGCCGCCGCGGCCGACCGTCCTCACCAAGCGGGGAGCCGACATCCTCGTTCGCGTCGAGCGGATGATGGATGATGCCAACCGCGCCATGGGGCCATTGCCTCCCACCGTTTCCACCGACAAGAAGAAACAGGCCGAAGCCCAGCAAAAAGGCGACGCCCTCGCGTCGGCCTTGGAGGGGCATGCGTTCGGCAGCCGGAACTGATTAGCCGCTCGCCAGCGGCCGGCGTAGTCTCCCATTCGCGAATCAACGTCCCCTCACCGCCAGCGGAACGATCGTGCGGCTTCTTCTCGGATCGCTGTTTGCCCTCGTTGTGGCCGCCGTCGTCGGCCTCGGCGCGACGTATCTCGCGCTCAGCCGCGGCGCCGCTTTTAGCCCACTGACGATCGGCAGTTGGACGGCTTGGCCAAAGACCGGCACCGTAGAGGCCGACCCTTACGCGCGGGCATCGATTGCGCGCTCCGGCCGATTGCCGACCGCGCTGGGTGACGGCGTCGCATTTACCACAGCGGCCGACGACAATGGCCGCCCGCTCGACGGGCGATGCGATGTGGTCCTCGCCGGCGTTACTCCGGCGGCGCGCTTCTGGACGCTGACGCTTTACGACCGCGACGGCGAACTGGTGGCCAATTCTATCAAACGGTACGGATTCACCAGCCAGGAAATCGTGCGCCACGCCGACGGCGGTTTCGAGATCGTCATGGCGCCGCGCGCAAATCCCGGCAATTGGCTGCCGACCGGCGGTGTCGAGCGCTACATCCTCGTGATGCGCCTTTACGATACGGCGGTCGGCGTCGCGACTAAAGCCGGCCGCGAAGTTCCAATGCCGACCTTAAACGTCAGGAGTTGCCCATGATCCGATGGGTGCTTTTGGCTTTAGGCGGCGCCTTGCTGGGCGGGATCGTGCATCTGGCGACGATCATCATCCTGCCGCGCACCGCCACGCAGGACGCCTATGCGCGGCTCGCCCGCATCGCCCCGGTCGATAGCGTCACCGCGCTGCCGGCGCCGACCCCGGAATCCGCTCTCATGCCATACATGGACCCGGCCTTCGCCAGCGCCGTCTGCCGCTACGACCTTTCACTGGGGCCGCTGAAGCTGACCGTTCCGGTGACCACCGCTTACACCTCGGTCTCATTCTATACGCGCTACGATGTGGCCTATTACGCCATCAACGACCGTGCCGCCGGCCGGCGCGTGATCGAGCTCGAGCTGATGACGCCCGAACAGCACAGTCAGATGCCGGAAGACGAGGACATCACCGCCGCCGACCGGCTGATCGTGGAATCGCCGACGCTTACCGGTCTGATTTCGATCCGCGCGCTGGCGCCGGAACCGGGTTTGATGCCGAAGGCGCAAGGCGAGATCGCCGCGGCCAAATGCACGCTGGAAAGCGAGCCGAAGGCGCAACGATAATCAGCGAGCCGCGGCCAGGTTTTGCTCGCGCACCCATGTCGGCGCGGGGGCACGGTAGCGCGCGATCAAAGCTTGCAGTTGGTTGATGTTGCGTTCGACGTCGGCCGCCAGCGGCGATGGCGTCGTGATAACGAGGCGCTCAAGCGCAAACCGGTAAGACGATTCACGCTGCAGCAGCTTTTCGCGCGTCAATGCGACGATTGCCGCATTTTCGCGCATGCGCAGGTCGGCATTCTTGCGCTCGGTGGGCGAGACGTCCGCGAAGTGGGTCAGGGTCTTTTTCCGCTTCTGATCGATCTCGAGCACGCGCGTGGCGGTTTCGAAGAACTGCGGCAGCCGTGTGGCGTCGCTGCGCACATCGTCCATCAGACGCGCATAGCGCACCGACGGCGAGCGTTCGTGCGGCGACAAAAAGCTCGCAACGTCGTGGCGCACCTCGTCCAACTGCGGCGAATAACGTGCCAGTGGCGAAGGGCCATCGCCCGAGAGCAGCCACTTCGCGTAAGCGGTGCGGTCGAACGCCGGACCGCGCGCCGGCCGGTAGAGGCCGTATTCGCCCGCGACGGAATACCATTGTTGCCGATCGTAGGGTGGATCGATCAGCGGGTAAGCGAGATCGCGCAGTGCGCGCTCGTCGTCGGTCAATTCGAAGCTCGAAGCCTTGCGCCCTGCGCTGGCATAGGGCCCGATCCAATCGTGCATGCCGTCGCTCACAAGCGTGGACCGTACCTCACCGAAATCGGTGTTAGGGGTGCCGCATCCGCCGAGCAGCAACAAAGCCGCAAACGCCATAGTGGTCCGGCGCCAAATGAGCACCCGCGTCACCGGCGGCGGCGGTTTTCGCATTGATCGCTCGAGCCGTCTAAAGTTCAGCGCGCAATGCGGCGACGGCGGCGGCGGCCCGGTGTGTTGCCGGTATCCGGTTCGAGGCCGTTGGACCCGCCAGGATCGCGCTCGACCCGGATCACCGGAAGAATGATGACGGTCGCGGGCTCCGTACTGGCGTCGATATATCTACCGCCGCGCACGTGGCCCGTTTCGTCGGGAAATTGAATAACTTCGCCCATTGCAACCCCCTTGCCGCCGCGGCGTAAAGCCTTGTTCGGAACTGCCGGGTCGGCGTCTTTTGACAATTAAAGGGGTCGCAAGGTTAACGGTCCGCTAACGCGCCCTGACTAATGTAAGCGATAGGAGCTCAGTACATCGTATAGTCATGGTGAAATCCGCGTATCCCCCACTCGATAGTCTGGTCGATCTGGCATGCCGGGACGGCGTCGACATCCGCCCGACGCTGTTGCGCGTCCTCACCGACCTTTACGTGCAGAAGCCGGTCCATAGCGCCGAAGAAGAAACCCAATATGTCGAACTCGCGCAGGGCCTCATCAAGGCCGTCGATGCGACGACCCTCGCGGTGGTGGCGGAAAGGCTGGCGGCCTATCCGGCCGCGCCGGCGGCGATCCTCGGCAGGCTTGCCATTCCCTCCTCGCGGCCGGCCGCGCCAGCGCCCGCTCAGACCGCGGCCAAGCCCGCCGCCGGGGACGATCTGCTGGATTTATTCTTCGCCGCAAAAACCGAAGAACGCCGGCTGATTTTGACCAATCTCGAGGTGACGGCTGAAACCGAGCCGCAGCGGCAAGTACCAGCCTCGAGCGAAGTGATCCGCCTTCTGGAAAGCGCGGCTCTACGGCGCAACCCCGGCGAATTCAGCCGCATGCTCGAACGCGCACTCGGCGTCAGCCGGGGACTCGCCGAGCGCATCGCGCACGACCCCTCCGGCGAGCCGATCGTGGTCGCCGCGCGCGCCCTCGGCATGACTGCCGCCGTGCTCCATCGCATTCTGCTGTTCCTCAATCCGGCGATTGGCCAATCGGTCGAGCGAGTCTATGACCTCGCCAGCCTCTACGACGAACTCTCGCCGGCCGTTGGCGAACGCATGATCACGATTTGGCGCCGGGCCAGCGGCCGTCCGCGGCCCGCACATGAGCCGGTGCATTGGGACGACGAGCGTCGCGATGCCCGTTCGCTGTCGACCCCGGCACGCTATCGCTCGGATCGCGGCCGCGTAGGGCGGTCCGCTCAGGTCAAGTCCAGCGGCAAATAGTGGCTGCTAATCCACCACGTTGTCGTCGAGGAAATTTCGCCCGGCGCGATCCTCGATTTCGACAATCCACACGTCCGGATCGAACCTGATCTCGCGCGTCAGGCAGGCCTCGACATCGGCTTCCGGCACCGGCTTCCCGCCGCCGAGCACCGCAGTGAAATTACGGTCGGCCGGCTTCGCCTCGTCGAAGGTGGATTGCGCCGCCGGCCCGTACAACGTGGCCGTGCCGTCGAGCCGATTGATCTTGATGAAAACCGCACCGGCCTCTTCGGCGCCGCGCCGGCGCACGGCCGCGAAGGCGCCTTCGATATTGCAACGGCGCAGGTAGGCCGCCACCCAGATGCCGGATTTCAACCGCACTGCGCATGATCCCGAAAAGTGGAAACCGGTTTCCGGCCAAGATCATGCGCGAAAAAAATATGAATTGCCAACTACTCCAGCGGACGCCCGGTCATGGCGGAGAGTTCGCGCACGAGTTGATCGGAGATCTGGCCGGTCACCGGCAGGCGGCGGTCGCGCTCGAATTTCTCGATCGCATCTTTCGTTTCCGGATCGTAGACGCCGGTCGGCTTGATCTGCCCGTAACCGAAATCGGCCAGCGCGCGCTGGATCGCGAGCACCTGTTTGGTAGGCGCGATCAGTTCGGCGATCGGGTCATTGCGCACCGGGGCCGGCGCGGCGGCGCGGCCGTTCTGCGCCGTGACATTGGAAGTGACGATCGCATGCAGCAGGCCTTCGCTCGCATCCGCGTTGGTCTTCAACCCGGCGACCTGCACGAAATCGCGCGCCGCCGCGTCGGTCCTGGCGCCCCAGATGCCGTCGACGGCGCCGTCGTAGAAACCCTTATGGCTCAGCTCGCGCTGGATATCGCCGATGATTTGCGCCTGGCTGCGTGCGACCGTGGCCGGCGCCGCCGCACGCGGACGCGGCAAAACGACCGGCGCCGGCTGCGCTAGCGGCGGCCGTGCCGCAAAGATGGGGGCCGGATGCGGACCGCGCTGCAGGTAGAGCGCATTAATGAAGATCGCAAAGACCGCCACCGTCGCCATCAGAATGCCGACAAATTCACGCGGATGGCGGCTGATCGCAGCGGCCAGCCTGCCGGCGCCGCCATCAACCTCCCGCATCTGCTCGCGCCGGCTGCGGCTACGCACTTTTCTTCGCCTTATTGTTGGCGGCCGCGGCGAATTCGCGGACGCGCTCGGTGACTAGCTTGATCGGCTCGACGGCGGGCCGAACGCCTTCGCAATCGATCGGCAGGCGCACCGTCACCTGCGTTCCAGCGCCGAGCCGGCTGCGGATATCCATATCGCCGCCGTGCAGGCGGACCAGGCCTTTCACGATCGACAGGCCGAGGCCGGTGCCGTCATGACGCCGGTCATAGGACGCGCGCGCTTGGAAGAACGCTTCGCCCAGCCGCGGCAGATCGGCCTCGCCGATGCCGATGCCGGTGTCCTCGACGGCGACGACGAGCCGCGGACCGTCGCAAATCGCGTTCACGCTAACGCGGCCGCCGTGCGGTGTGAACTTGATCGCATTGGAGACGAGGTTGATCATGATTTGATTGAACGCCCTTCGGTCGGCCAGGATTTCGGGCAGGTCGCCGGCGATGCGTGTCTTCAGCTCGACGCCCGCCTCTTGCGCCTTGAGCACCAGGATATCGCAACAGCTTCGGATCGCCTGCGCCGGTGCGAGCGGTTCCGGGGTGATCTTAAAATTACCGCTCTCCATCTTCGACATATCGAGAATGCCGTTGACGACCGACAATAAGTGACGGCCGGAATTGTTGATCAGCGTCGCGTATTCGCGCTCACGCGCCGCGTCGAGCTCGATCGAATCGTTGCTCAACATGTCTGAGAAGCCGATGATCGCATTGAGCGGTGTGCGCAACTCATGGCTCATGGTGGCGAGGAAACGGCTTTTCGCATTGTTGATGCGCTCCGACTCTTTGCGGGCGATCTCGAGCGCGCGTTCGTGAACCTTGCGCTCGGTGACGTCGCGCAGCACCGCGACAACTTCGCGCTCGTTGAGATTCGCAGGTTTGCTGGCGGGGTCGAGCAGACGACAGCGCATTTCGACCCATGCAAAATGACTGCCATGGGGCTCAGCGTCGTTGTTGCGGCGGATGCGGAATTCGACCGAGCGGTCCTCGCCGAGCGCGGCCGCATCGGCCAGCGCGGTCAGATAGGCAGGCCGGTCAGCCACATGCACGCGGTCGAACAGCCCGTGCCCGGCAAGTTCGCCCGCACGCACGCCGAACAGCGGTTCGGCTGCCGGCGAAACGAACAGCACGGCGCCGTTGCGCCCATGCCGGGTAATGACGTCGGTCATGTGGCGCGCGAGCAGGCGATAGCGCTCCTCCTCGGCATTGAGCAACCCGGCGCTGGTGCGTGTGAGTTGCTCGGCGCCAAGCGCCAGACCGGTGGCGTAGAGCGCCGCGGAGATGATCCCGAGCGCGGCCAGCGCGCCATGCTCGCTCGCCAAGGTGATGGCCGGCGGCTGCAAGCCGAGCGCGCTGAGGCAGAGCAATAATCCGGCGGCGGCGAGCGCGAAGCTCGAGGCGAGTGCCACGACCCGGCGCGAGGCAGAGAGCGCGGCTTCGAGCGGCACAACGACCAGCCAGATCGCCGCAAACGAACCGATGCCGCCGGTGCACCAGGCTACCACCACCACCAAGCCGGTTAGCGAGAGCGAGGACATCACGTGCGCGCTTTCGTAGCGGCCGGTGCGCGAGAGGAAATAGGCGATCAGGATCGGCGCCACCAGCCAGCCGAAAACGCCGAGCTCAAGCGCGTTCGGCACGCCGCGAAAGGCGATATAGACCGGGAAACTGGCGAGCGCGGCAAAACTGCCGAGCAGGCGCGGCGCGATGAAGGCGCGGTGGCGCGCCGCCATCAGCGCATCCTGCTGCACCGACGGGTGCACCAATGCGTCTACATAGTTCCACACCGGTGTGAGGAAACTCACGATCCCTGTCTCACGTCTTGGACGAACAGACGCGCCCCTTCTTTTCGTGGGGGAATTGTAACCAGAGCCGCTTAAGCGAACGCTAAAGCGAGGCCGAAGCGGAGGCCGTTACCGCCTCTTTGCTGCATTACAGGCCGGGCCTACGATCCAATCGCCCGTCATGGTGAAATTTCTGTTGCCGCGCGGCGCCACAATTCGCCGCCACACGAAAGGTTACCATTGCGGTAACCATGCGCGACCGTGCGAAAGCGCTCCACCGCACACGTGACCTGGCAACGCTTAAATTTTTAATCGAATTCTACTCTGTCAAATTTGACGAAAATTCGCATCGTATTCGCGTCTATTTTGGCCAAAAACCTCGCTTCGATACGAACGGCAGCTTCAAGCCTGTCTGCTACGGTTTAGTTTAAAGGCAGCGGAACAGCTGTCGGGGATAGTGGGTAGGGTCATGTTCTTTCTTTTGCGAATGGCATTCTGGCTCGGCGTCGTTTGCGTGCTGCTGCCGAGCGGCACGAAATCGGCTTCGCCCGACGCAAATATCGATGCCAAGCAGGCGGTGACGCTGGCGAGCGCCGCCGTGTCCGATGTGCGCGGCTTCTGCGCCCGACAGCCCGATGCCTGCGCGGTCGGCGGCAAGGTCGCGGTCGCGCTTGGCCACAAAGCGGAAGCAGGCGCGCGCACCATCTACGAATTCATCACTGCCACGCTTAGCGAAAAGTCGGTTCCGGCCGAAAAGGCCACCGCTAAAGTCGTCGATGTGTCCGCGCCCGGCCGAGGGACGCTGACCGCGAACGACCTGCAGCCGGTCTGGCATGCGCCGGTTCCACTGCCACCGCGGCGCGAGGCGCATACCGGCCGTCCGGCCGTTTAAGCACCCCTATTTGTCGACTTTTTCCCGGGCAAGTGGCGCCCGCCGCGATCTTTTTTGGCCATCGGTGTGCGCCGGTCTATATATTAATGGCATGACCGCCATTGATGACATCGTTGAGAACTTCACCCTGCTCGATCAGTGGGATGACCGGTATCGCTACGTCATCGAGCTCGGCCGTATGCTGCCACCGATGCCGGAAGGTGCCCATACCGAGGCCAACAAGGTGCGCGGCTGCGCGAGCCAGGTCTGGCTGCTGACGCATGTGAAGCCGGACGGCGCCGTCGGCCCGACGCTGACCTTCGAGGGCGACAGCGACGCCCATATTGTGCGCGGCTTGATCGCCATCGTCATTGCGCTCTACTCGGGCAAGACGGCACGAGAGATACTGGAAACCGACGCGCTCGACCTGTTCGACCGCATCGGCTTGCGCGAGGGCCTCACGCCGCAACGTTCGAACGGCCTGCGGTCGATGATCGAGCGCATCCGCGCCGAAGCCAAAGCGGCGCTGGCGCCGGCCTGACGAGAGCGCCGCCTGCCCGAAACGCGACGCAATCAGCGGGAGAACCCGTATCATAAGAAAACAGCCTGCCGGCTGGCTTGTCCCTGTCGTTTAAGTGTCATCAGAGGCCAATACTAAGCCCTGATGGTTCATTTGCTTCTCCTTGCCGACGCCCTATGAATTTGCTGATTTCCATCGGCAGCGCCGCCTTCTGTATTGCGGCAATTGCGCAAATCGTCAGCAGCGCTCTGGCGATTTCACGATTTCACCGGCGACATAAATTGGCTGTTGACGATGCGGTGAGCGTGAGCATCTTGAGGCCCGTCTGCGGCATCGACAATTTCGTTGAGGAGACACTGCGATCGACATTTCATCTCGATTATCCGTATTACGAGATCGTGTTCTGCGTTGCCGACGGCAAGGACCCAGTCATCCCTGTCGTGCGGCGGTTGATGGCGGCATATCCGGCTATTGAGGCACGGCTGTTGATCGGAAACACGGCGGTCAGCGCCAACCCGAAACTCAACAATCTCGTTAAAGGCTGGCACGCGGCTCGCTACGAATGGGTTCTAATGGCCGACAGCAACGTGCTGATGCCAAAGGATCACCTGCAACGCATGCGTTCGGTTCGGCGCCCCGATACTGGTCTCGTCTGCTCGCCTCCGAATCGGGAGCGCCCCGCAAAGTGTGTGGGCTGAACTCGAGTGTGCCTTTCTCAATACTTACCAAGCGCGCTGGCAATATTTCGCCGACAGCATTGGATTGGGCTTTGCGCAGGGCAAGGCAATGCTTTGGCCACGGGACTTGCTTGCCTCGGTAGGCGGCATCGAAGCGCTCGGCAGCGAAATCGCCGAAG
>CAWAXK010000026.1:0-46987 GCA_963786025.1 uncultured Alphaproteobacteria bacterium | reverse complement strand
GCCTCCAAGAATCTTCCGATCGCCGCCAACATCACCGGCATCAAGCTGGCCTATGCCGGCCAGGCCACGGCGGACCCTTACGCCGGCTTCGAAGCGCGCATCGTGCCGGAGAACATCACGCTGCTGCCGAAGACCACCGAAGAGACGACCGGCGGCAATCCGTTCAACGAGCACGTCCTCTTGGTCAAGAAGGGCGACACGGTCGCGACGCTATTGCGCGACCAGGGCGCCACACCGGAAGCGATCGCCGAGATCATTAAGGTGCTCGGACCGCGCGGCCGCGACGGCGGCATCAAGGAAGGGCAGAAGCTGCGCGTTCTGATGGCGCCGGTGCCCGGCGGCCAGCAACTGGAACCGATCCGCGTCATCATCGCCAGCGACACGTCGGTCAACTCGGTGGTGGCGCTGTCCGATACCGGCAAATATGTTCCGGTCGACGCGAAGAGCGTCGGCCCCGATGTGGCCGACAATTCCGAAGACAGCAACGACGCCAACGAAAGCTCCGGCGTGACGCTCTATAAAAGCGTTTACGAAACCGCGCTACGCAACCAGATTCCGAAGCCGATCATCGAAGACCTGATCCGCATCTATTCCTACGACGTCGATTTCCAGCGCAAAGTGCAGCCCGGCGATTCCTTCGAGGTGCTGTACGCCGGCGAGGACGAGACGCCGGTCGCCGACAGCCGCAACGATGTGCTGTTCGCCGCGCTCACCGTCGGCGGCGAAGCCAAGAAGTTCTACCGTTTCCAATCACCCGACGACGGCATCGTCGATTACTACGACGAGAGCGGAAAGAGCGCGAAGAAATTCCTGGTGCGCAAGCCCGTGGCCGAAGGCATCATGCGCTCGTCGTTCGGCATTCGCCGGCATCCGATCCTCGGCTACACCAAAATGCATACGGGCGTGGACTGGGCGGCGCCGACCGGCACGCCGATCTATGCCGCCGGCAACGGCACCGTCGAAAAAGCCGGCTGGGAAAGCGGCTATGGCAAATTCGTTCTGCTGCGCCACAACAACGGCTACGAAACCGCCTACGGCCACATGAGCGCCTATGCCCGCGGCATCGAGGAAGGCACGCGCGTGCGGCAAGGCCAGGTCATCGGCTTCGTCGGCTCGACCGGCCTGTCCACCGGCTCGCACGTCCACTACGAAATCCGCGTCAACGGCCGCTTCGTCGACCCGATGCGCATCAAACTGCCACGCGGGCGCGAGCTGCAGGGCCCAATCCTAACCGCCTTCGAGCAGGAGCGCGAACGGCTCGACGGCATCATGGCGCGCAAGCCGGCGCGCGTCGCCTCGAGCGCGGGGGCGGTGAGATAACTTCTCCAACGTCACTCCGAGGCGCGAGCGAAGCAAGCGAACCCGGAATCCAGAACGACACGGCAAGGCTTTTCGTAGGGCCCTGGATTCCGGGTCCGGCGCTTCGCGCCGTCCCGGAATGACAGGAATTTGTTACGCCGCCTGCGCCAGCTTGCCGTTGAAGCTGAGGCCCTGTTTGCCGGCGGAGACGGTGACCTTCTCGCCGTCCTTGATCGTGCCGGCCAGGATCATCTCGGCGAGCGGGTCCTGCACCGACTTCTGGATCACGCGTTTCAAGGGCCGCGCGCCATAGGCGGGATCCCAGCCCTTGTCGGCCAGCCATTCGCGCGCGCCGGGCTCGAGCGTGATGGTGATCTTGCGGTCGTCCAACAGCTTCTGCAGCCGCGTCATCTGGATATCGACGATGCGGGTCATCTCCGACTTCTTGAGCCGGTGGAACAGGATGATCTCGTCAATGCGGTTGAGGAATTCCGGCCGGAACGCCGCGCGCACGACGCTCATGACCTGATCGCGCACCGCGTCGGTATCCTCGCCTTCCGGCTGGTTGACCAGAAAGTCGGCGCCGAGGTTCGAGGTCATCACGATCAGCGTGTTGCGGAAGTCGACCGTGTGGCCCTGCCCATCGGTAAGCCGGCCGTCGTCGAGCACCTGCAACAGGACATTGAACACGTCCGGATGCGCCTTCTCGATCTCGTCGAACAGGATGACCTGATAGGGACGACGCCGCACTGCTTCGGTGAGCGCGCCGCCTTCGTCATAGCCGACATAGCCCGGAGGCGCGCCGATCAGGCGCGAGACCGAATGTTTCTCCATGTATTCCGACATGTCGATGCGGATCAGCGCGTTCTCGTCGTCGAAGAGATAAGCGGCGAGCGCCTTGGTCAGCTCGGTCTTGCCGACGCCGGTGGGGCCTAAGAACATGAACGAGCCGATCGGCCGGTTGGGGTCCTGCAAGCCGGCGCGCGCGCGCCGCACCGCGGTCGATACCGCCTGGACCGCCTCCTTCTGGCCGATGACGCGCTTGGCGAGTTCGCCCTCCATGCGCAGGAGCTTGTCCTTCTCGCCTTCGAGCATGCGGTCGACCGGCACGCCGGTCCAGCGCGAGACGACGCCGGCCACGTGATCGGCGGTCACGGTCTCCTCGACCATAGCGCCGCGCTTGGCGTCGGTTGCTTCGTTCTCCTTGAGCTTCTTCTCCAACTCAGGAATGCGGCCATACGCTAATTCGCCCGCGCGCTGGTATTCGCCCTTGCGCTGGGCATTGGCGAGTTCGGCGCGCAACTGATCGAGTTCGGTCTTGAGCTTTTGCGCGTCCGACAACTTTTCCTTTTCCGCTTTCCAGCGGCCGGTGATATCGGCCGACTGCTTCTCCAGCGACTTCAATTCGGTTTCCAGATTTTTCAGCCGGTCCTTGGAGCCCGGGTCGCTTTCCTTCTTCAAAGCCTCCTGCTCGATTTTCAGCCGCACAATTTCGCGGTCGATGGAATCGAGTTCTTCCGGCTTGGAATCGACCTGCATCTTCAGCCGCGCCGCCGCCTCGTCGATCAGATCGATCGCCTTGTCGGGCAGGAAGCGGTCGGTGATGTAGCGGTTCGACAGGGTCGCGGCCGCGACGATCGCGGAATCGGCGATGCGCACGCCGTGGTGCTGCTCGTATTTGTCCTTCAGGCCGCGCAGGATCGAGATGGTGTCCTCGACGGTCGGCTCAGACACGAACACCGGCTGGAAGCGGCGGGCGAGCGCGGCGTCCTTCTCGACATGCTTCTTGTATTCGTCGAGCGTGGTGGCGCCGATGCAGTGCAGTTCGCCGCGCGCCAGCGCCGGCTTGAGCAGGTTGGAGGCGTCCATGGCGCCGTCGGCCTTGCCGGCGCCGATCAGCGTATGCATCTCGTCGATGAACAGGATGATGCCGCCATCCGACGAAGTCACCTCGTTGAGCACGGCCTTGAGCCGCTCTTCGAATTCGCCGCGGTATTTGGCGCCAGCGATCAGCGCGCCGAGATCGAGCGCCAGCAGCTTCTTGTCGGTCAGGCTTTCCGGCACGTCGCCGTTGACGATACGCAGCGCCAAGCCTTCCACGATTGCGGTCTTGCCGACGCCGGGCTCGCCGATCAGCACCGGATTGTTCTTGGTGCGGCGGGAGAGCACCTGGATGGTACGGCGGATTTCCTCGTCGCGGCCAATCACCGGATCGAGCTTGCCCGCGCGTGCTGCGTCCGTAAGATCCCGCGCGTATTTCTTCAGCGCGTCATAGGCGTTTTCCGCCGAGGCGGAGTCCGCGGTGCGGCCCTTGCGCAGCGCCTCGATGGCGGCGTTGAGGGTCTGCGGCGTCACGCCAGCCTGGCTCAGAATCTTGCCAGCCTCGCTGTCCTTTTCCAGCGCGAGCGCAAGCAGCAGCCGCTCAACCGTGACAAAACTGTCGCCGGCTTTTTCGCCGGCTTTCTCGGCGGCGGCGAAAACGCGGGCTGTCCCCGGCGCCAGATAGACTTGGCCGGCTCCGGCGCCCGACACTTTCGGAATCTTGCCCAAGGCCGCCTCGACCGCCTTCAGAGCCTGGCGGGAATTGCCGCCCGAGCGGTCGATCAGACCCGCCGCCAACCCTTCCGGGTCGTCGAGCAGAACCTTGAGCAAATGTTCGGGGGCAAACTGTTGGTGGCCCTCGCGCAGGGCCAGCGATTGGGCGGATTCCACAAAACCGCGGGCGCGGTCGGTGTATTTATCGAAATTCATGGTTCAACTCCCTCGGCCCATTGCGGCACCGGTTAAAAACGGGTCCCCGAAGGCGGCCCGTCCCGCCATAATGTGGGGGTCGTTCTTCCAGTTTGAAGAGCCCTTCCGCCTGATATAGGTCACCCCTTAACGCCCTACGGCGGTAAGGAAAGTGCCCAAAAATCGATGCCAAACCAAGCCCGGATCGACGCCATCTACCGCTACCCGGTGAAGGGCCTTTCGCCGCAGGCTCTGGCGCGGGTCACGCTCGCGCCCGGCGCAACTTTGCCGGCCGACCGGCTCTACGCCATTGAGAACGGCCCGTCTGGCTTTGATCCCTTGGCGCCCGCCTATTTCCCCAAACAGCGTTTCCTGATGCTGATGCGCAACGAGCGGCTGGCCGCGCTGCACACCGACTATGACGAGGCGAGCCATACGCTGACGATCCATTGGGAAAGCCGCGAAGCCGCGCGCGGCGACCTGCGGACCAAAGATGGGCGGTTAGCCGTCGAGGCCTTCTTCCGCCGCTTCATGCCGCAGGAATTGCGCGGACCGCCGAAGGTTCTGTTCGGCCAAACCTTGTCAGGACAAGCCCACAGTTTCTCGGACGTGGCGAAGAAAGTCGTCTCCATCATCAACCTCGCCTCGGTGGCTGAGGTGGAGAGCGCTGCCGGCGCGCCGGTCAATCCGTTGCGTTTCCGGGGCAATGTCTATGTCGCCGGCTGGCCAGCCTGGCACGAGTTCAGCCTGCTCGACCGAGAAATTACCGCAGGCGGCGCCCGGCTCAGAGTGGTCAAGCGCATCGTGCGCTGCGCCGCCACCGAGGTCGATCCTGATACCGGCATCCGCGACGTGCCGGTACCGCGCACACTGATGGACAAATTCGGCCACGCCGATTGCGGCGTCTACGCCGAAGTCATTGCTGGCGGCGAAATCGCCATTGGCGATCCCATAAATGAAACGGCCGGCGCTTAGGCCGGCCGTTTCGCGTTTTGTTGGATCGGCGGAAACGCCGCAGCGTCAGTTGCCGGGCACCACGTAAGCCGCGATCCGGCTGCGCGGATAAACCGATTCCGCCGTGGTGTGATTGTGATTGCCGGAAATGATGATCGGATTGCCGTTCGGATCGATACCGCTGACGACGCCGACATGACCGCCGCCGCGGCGGCCCATCACGGCGATGGCGCCGACCTCCGGCCCGGCAATTCGCCTGCCGTAATGCTCATAGCCCCAGGCGAGATTGCCGCCGCCAGGATGACCGGTGCGCTTGAGCACCAGATCCATGAAGGCGCCGCACCACAGGCTGCCACGCCCCGTCGGGTTGGTGCCGATATATTTGCGCGCCTCGGCAACCAGCGAGTTGTCGCTAAAGCCGCCATAGGCCGAGTTCGAATGCGATTGCGCTTGCGCGCGCGCCTCGGCCAGCGACCGGCGGCCATGACGACGGCTGCGGCCGGTGGCGACGTCGCCGCTGCCGGCGGCAGGCTGGGCCGCATAAGACGGATAACGCATGTCGCGACCGGCGACGTCTTTTTGCGCTGGCATCGGGTTCTGCGCCACGGCCGCAGAAGCGTGCCGATGGCGATGGTGGTGGTGCACGGGTCGCGCGAAGGCTGACGTTGCAAATGCGGCCAATGCCGCCGAACACAAAAATAGCGTCGCCCGTTTCTGGATAATTCTCATCAGGTCTAGTCCCCTTGTTATCAAAGCAATGCACTCGATACCGAAGAATCAGCATCGAGCGCAGGGCATAGACGCCGTCTAGATGTGGCGAGATCATGGTCATCCAGGGGTCATTTGACGAAATGCATAGCTGGTATTACTCATTAAATCCTGTGGCCAAGAAATTATACGAACAGTATTCTTATAGCGTGCTTTGCGCGAGAACTTAATACAGAAATTAGGCAAAACTATACTATCCGCCATAGTCGTTGCGCAGTTGCCGCAAAGTTAAAGTTGCACTGCAGCAATTAGGCGGAGCTTTACGACGACGGGTGCCGTGGGCTTAGCCAGCTCAGCCCTTGCGGCTGAGCAGAAAAACGGCCTGTTCGCCAAAAAGGTTCCAAAACCACCACGGCGCGTTGAGCCGCAGCGGTGAGCCCCAGGCGTTGAGCGCCACCGCCTTCTCCATCTTCACCCCGGTCGCTTCGCAGAGCTGGACGAAGTCCTTGATGGTGCAGTGGTGGATATTGGGCGTGTCGTACCAGCTATAGGGCAGGATATCGGTCTGCGGCATATGGCCGGCGAACAGCAGTTGCAGCCGTACCCGCCAGTGGCCGAAATTCGGAAACGACACCACGGCGTGACGACCGATGCGCAGCATGTGTTCCAGCACCACGCGCGGATGGCGCGTCGCCTGCAGCGTCTGCGACAGGATCACGAAATCGAAAGCGTCATCCGGATAGTCGGCAAGGTCGGTGTCGGCGTCGCCCTGGATCACGGCCAGCCCCTTGGCCACGCATTCGTTGACGCCCTCGCGCGAGAGTTCGATGCCGCGCCCGTCGACATCGCGGCTCTCGCCCAGGAGACGCAGCAATTCGCCGTCGCCGCAGCCGACGTCGAGCACCTTGGCGCCGCGTTCCACCATCTCGGCGACCAGCACCAAATCGACGCGGGCGCCACCCGGCGTACGCGCGATATGGGCGACGGTGAGATTGCTGCTCATGGCCGTCAGTACTTTCCGCCGGCATTCGGCGAAACAAGCCCGCGCGCCTTGCCGGCGCCGTCAAGGAAGCCGCGCACGATGCCAAACATTTCCGGCTCCTCGAGCAGAAAGGCGTCGTGGCCCTTGTCGGTGACGATTTCGGCGAACGAGACGCGCGCGCCGGCGGCGTTGAGCGCGTGCACGATCGCCCGCGATTCCGAGGTCGGGAACAGCCAGTCGCTGGTGAAGGAGATCACGCAGAAACGCGTCGGCGAATTCTTGAAGGCGTTAGCGACCAGCCCATCATAGTCGGCGGCGAGATCGAAATAGTCCATGGCGCGCGTGAGATAGAGATAGGAATTGGCGTCGAAACGCTCGACGAACGAGATGCCTTGGTGGCGCAGATAGGATTCGACCTCGAAATCCGCGTCGAACGAAAACGTCGGATTCTCGCGGTCCTGGAACTTGCGGCCGAATTTCCGGTGCAACGCGGCGTCGGACAGATACGTGATATGCGCGCCCATGCGCGCGACCGCGAGCCCGCGGCGCGGATTGGTATTTTCCAGCAAATAGCGGCCGCCGCGCCACTCCGGGTCGGCCATGATCGCCTGACGGCCGACCTCATGGAACGCGATGTTCTGCGCCGAATGGCGCGTGGCGCAGGCGATCGGCAGCGCCGAGAACACGCGGTTCGGATAGGACGCCGCCCATTGCAGCACCTGCATGCCACCCATCGACCCGCCCGCCACCGAAAACAGCGTCTCGATGCCGAGATGATCGAGCAGCATGGCCTGCGCGCGCACCATGTCGCGGATGGTGACGACGGGAAATTCCAGGCCCCAAGACTTGCCGGTTTTCGGATTGATCGAAGCGGGCCCGGTGGTGCCCATGCAGGCGCCCACCACGTTCGGGCAGATCACGAAATAGCGCTCGGTATCGATCGGCTTGCCGGGCCCAACCAAGGTCTCCCACCAGCCGCCTTTGCCGGTGACCGGATGATCGCTCGCCACGTGCTGGTCGCCGGTGAGGGCATGGCAGACCAGCACCGCATTGGTACGCTCGGTGTTGAGGGTGCCGTAGGTCTTGTAGGCGATCTGGAACGGCGAGAGTTCGAGGCCGGCGTCGAGCTTGAGCGGCTTGTCCGGCCCAAAATGGACGACAAGCGAGTCGTGCGGCGTCTCCGCCTCGTGCGGAGCCTCCGCCGCTTCACGCGGGCTCGTCAAATTGGCCTCGACCATGTCGCCTAGCGCTCCCGGCGCGCCGCAGTCTTAGGACATTATCCCGGATTGCGGGCCGTTTAACTGTCAATCTGACACCTTACTGTCAACGATTTCTTTGATTTCAAGGCTTTATTGATTTCAAGGCTTGGCCCTCTTATCAATGCCGCCATGACCAAGCCGCCCCCGGCACCCACATTGGACGATCTGCGCAAGGAGATCGACCGGATCGACGAGACGATGCACCAGCTCCTGATGGAGCGCGGTGAGATCATCGACCGGCTGATCGCGGTCAAGAAGAGCCAGGAAACCGGCTCGGCCTTCCGCCCGATGCGCGAGGCCGAGATGATGCGCCGGCTGGTCAAGCGGCACAAAGGCATCCTGCCGCTCGACACCGCCGAAAGCATCTGGCGTGTCATTATCTCGACTTTTACCTACGTGCAGGCGCCGTTTTCGGTGCATGCGGATCTCTCGGCCGGCGACGCCTTGATGCGGGATTCCGCCCGCTTTCATTTCGGCTTTACGGTGCCGTTCGTGGCGCATATGGGCGCCGCCGCGGTGGTGGCGGCGGTCTCGACCTCGAAGGGCGATCTCGGCCTGGTGCCCGCCTTCGCCGTGCCGGCGGCCGGCGCCTGGTGGAGCGCGCTCGAATTCGACGCCGCGCCCAAGATCATCGCGCGCCTGCCCTTCGTCGAGCGCGACGACCACCCGGCCGCCTTGCCGGTCTTCGTGGTCTCGCGGGTCGCCGCCGACGCCATGGCGACCGACGCGGCGGTATGGAGCGTGCGCGTCTCCGGCTGGGGCGCGGGAGCTGCGCAGGCACTGTCAGCGCTGGCGGACTTCATCGCGGTACCCGACCGCGCCTTCGACGGCGCCGCGCTGCTGATCACGCTACCGAAAGGCGCAACCCTCGAGACGATCAGCGCAGCCCTGGTCAAGGCCGGGGCCACGGTTCGTTCGGCGGCCCTCGTCGGAAGCCACGCGACCCGCTATACGGTTGCCGCCGAAAAGTAATCCTGCCGTCGGCGATGATTGGACGCCCCGCCTGCGCAGGGCATGACAAACCTTGAGGCTGAGAATGACCGCGACCAGACCGCAACCGCGCCCCGGCGTGCTCGACATCCAGGCCTATGTGCCCGGCAAGAGCGATGCGCCGGGCGTCGCCAAGGTGTTCAAGCTGTCCTCCAACGAGACGCCGATGGGGGCGAGCGCGAGCACCATCGCCGCCTATCGCACGGTGGCCGAACACCTGGAGGATTATCCGGACGGCTCGGCCTCGGAATTGCGCCAGGCGATTGGCGACGTCTTCGGGCTCGACCCGGCGCGCATCGTCTGCGGCGCCGGCTCCGACGACCTGCTTAATCTGATCGCGCGCGCCTACCTCAGCGATGGCGACGAAGCGATCCACACCACGCATGGCTTTCTGGTCTATCCGATCGCGACCATGGGCACCGGCGCCAAACCCGTGGTCGCCGCGGAGAAGAATTTCACCGCCGATGTCGACACGATCCTCAAATGCGTGTCGCCACGCACCAAGGTCGTGTTCCTGGCCAATCCCAACAATCCGACCGGGACCTACATTCCGTTCGACGAGGTCAAGCGGCTGCACAAGGGCTTGCCGCCACATGTGCTGCTGGTGCTCGACGCGGCTTACGCCGAATACGTCCAGCGCAACGACTACGAGTCCGGCATCGAATTGGTGGCGACATCGGAAAACGTCGTGATGTGCCGCACCTTCTCGAAGATCTACGGCCTCGCCGCGCTCCGCCTCGGCTGGATGTACGGCCCTGCCCATGTGGTGGACGCGATCAACCGCATCCGCGGACCGTTCAATGTCAACGCTCCGGCGATCGCCGCCGGCGTCGCGGCGATCCGCGACACCGCCCATGTCGAGCGTTCGCGCGAACACAATACACGCTGGCTGGCCTGGCTCACCGAGGAAATTGGCAAGCTCGGTCTGCCGGTGACGCCGAGCGTGGGGAATTTCCTGCTCATCCATTTTCCGGAAAGCAAGGGCCGCACCGCCAAGGAAGCCGATGCCTTCCTGAGCAAACGCGGCCTGATCCTGCGCCAAGTCGGCGCCTACAAGCTGCCGAACGCCCTGCGCATGAGCGTCGGCACCGAGGAAGCCAACCGGCTGGTGGTCCATGCGCTGAGCGAGTTCCTAGGGAAAGCGGCGTGAGCAAACCGGCGCCCCTCTACAATCGCCTGGCGCTGATCGGCGTCGGGCTGATCGGCTCCTCGATCGCGCGCGCCGCCCGCGCGCAAGGCGCCGTGCGCTCGATCGTGGCGACGGCGCGTTCGGCAGCCACGCGCAAGCGCGTGGCCGAACTGGGGCTCGCCGATCAGATGGTGGAAAGCAACGCCGCCGCGGTGGAAGGCGCCGATCTCGTCATCGTCTGCATCCCGGTCGGCGCCTGCGGCGCGGTGGCCGAGGAGATCGGCCCGCATCTCGCGCCCGGCGCCACCGTGTCGGACGTTGGCTCGGTCAAAGGCTCGATTATTCGCGACATGGGTCCGCATCTGCCGAAAGGCGTGCATTTCGTGCCGGCGCATCCGGTCGCCGGCACCGAATATTCCGGCCCCGATTCAGGCTTCGCCGAATTGTTCGTCAACCGCTGGTGCATCCTGACCCCGCCCGACGGCGCCGATCCGAAAGCGGTCGAAAAGCTCGCGGCGTTCTGGCGCCTCCTCGGCGCCAACGTGGAAACCATGGTGGCCGATCACCACGACCTGGTGCTCGCCATCACCAGCCATCTGCCGCATCTGATCGCCTACACCATCGTCAGCACCGCCGACGAATTGCAGACGGTGACGCGCTCGGAAGTGCTCAAGTTCTCGGCCGGCGGCTTCCGCGATTTCACCCGCATCGCGGCGTCCGACCCGACCATGTGGCGCGACGTGTTCCTCGCCAACAAGGACGCGGTGCTGGAGATGCTCGGCCGCTTCAATGAGGATGTCTCGGCGCTGACCAAAGCCATCCGCAAGGGCGACGGCGCGACGCTGTTCGAGCACTTCGCGCGCACGCGCGCCATCCGCAAGGGCATCATCGACATCGGCCAGGATTCGCCGGCGCCGGATTTCGGCCGCCCGCATCCGGGGATTGAGCCGCTGCCGAAGCCCTACGCGGCGGAGGAAGACTAAAACAGCGCCGGCGTCTTGCCGATCGGAAGCGGCCCCAGAAAAATCGCTCCATCGTCGAAGCGCAGCGGCAGCGTCACCGCGCGCTTGCCTTCCAGCGTGGTCTGCTGGCCCAGCAAATTGAGGCCGAGCGACAGATTGGTGCTGGCCTGCTGCCGCGCGACCCCACCGAGGCCGGGCAGCAGACGGTCGAGCGCGCCGGCCACCTTGTCCATGTCCGGCGACGTCTTCACCGCCTGCTCGGCATTGATCGAGGCGAGAAACGGCTCGAGCCCGGCGACGGTGACGCGCAACTGGCCGTCCAGCCGGCCATTGGCGTTGAGAGTGAGGCTGCCGCTGCCGACGGCGATGGTGTCGCCCTGCTGCACGCGCGCCTGCGTGATGTCGATGCGCCCGCCGGCCGCTTGTATCTCGCGGAAACGCGCCGGCCAGGGCTTGGGCGAGAAATCGTTCAGGCCGCGCAGCAGCGCGTCGATGTCGGCGTCGAGCGGATGCGACGCGGCCGGGTGCAAAGTGGGCGCCGCCGCCCGCGTCAGCCGCGTCACGATCTCGATGACCGGATGGTTGGTTACCGAGCCTTCGACGATACGGCCGTGAATTTCAATGCGCTTGGCGTGCAGCAAATTCTCGCGCGTGCTGCCGTTGATCCGGTCCACGGTTGCGCCATCGACCACCAGCGAGACGCGCTCGGGCGCCTGCGGGGTGCCGCGCACGCTCGACTGCGCCAACTGCCAGTCCGCGACGATGGTCGGCGCCTTTCCCGGATCGGCGATGGTGAGCGGCCCATGGAATTCGGTGATCAGCAGGTTCGGCTGATAAATCTGCGCGGCGATCAACATGCCGCTGGTCTTTATCTCGACCGGCGGCTTGTTGCTGCGGAACAGCGCGGAGGCGTTGTCGCAATTGACCTCGATGCGGAACGGATAGCCGCCAATGCTCTGCGAGCCGCATTTATAGATACGGCCGGCCTTGGCCTCGCGCGCGCGCCAGCCATCGATGGCGACTTCGGCCTTGCCGGAGGCGTAGTGCCAGAACCAGCTCCAGCCGCCGACCAGCGCGAAAAACAGCACAAGCGTGCCGATATAGCGCCGGGTGCGCCGGCGCGCGGAGCGGGTGCGTTTGGATCGAGAAGCCATCGAAGGTTTAACACCTGCCGAATGCGGCGTTTCTGCGCCTTTATCCGCAAGCCTGCGGCCGACGGACGGGTTGCACCGGACCATCCGGCCTGTTACGCGAGCGCAAGTCGCCGGTCGTATCAACGGCGTGGTCAAAATCCAACCCCGATGAGCAAGAAATCCGACCAAAGCGGCGAAGACCTGTGGGTTTTTGCCTATGGATCGCTGATGTGGCGGCCGGGATTCGATTTCCTGGAGCGGCGTACCGCCCGCCTGGTCGGCGCCCACCGGGCGCTCTGCGTCTATTCCTTCGTCCATCGCGGCACGCCGGAGAAGCCCGGGCTGGTGCTCGGCCTCGACCACGGCGGCAATTGCCGCGGCATCGCCTACCGGGTGGCTTCGTCCAAGCGCGCGGCCACCATCGATTATTTGCGCGCGCGCGAGCAGGTCACCAAAGTCTACCGCGAAGCCTGGCGCGCGGTCTGGCTCGACGACGACCCCCAGCAAAGCGTGCGCGCGCTTGGCTATGTGGTGGACTGCGGCCACCGGCAATACGCCGGCCGCCTCCCGCTCGCCCAGCAATTGCATTACGTGCGCCAGGGCCACGGCCGTTCCGGCGCCTGCCGGGACTATGTACTGGCGGCGGTCAAGGAACTCGAAGCACACGGCTATCGGGATGACGGTTTACGCAGGCTGGCCGAGCTGCTCAGAGGCATCCACGAGACCGCCGCGCCGTAATCGTCGTCTCGACGCTGGCGCGCGCCCGAATTAGAATCAAAGCGATTTCGCCGGACCTGGGGAGAATTTATGCGCCGCCTACTGCCGCTCGCCGCGCTCGTTACGTTGGCCGTCTTGAATGCATCGCCGTCTTTCGCCGACGCCGAAAGCGACCGCGGCACGTGCTTTTCGCTCGGTAACGAAAATTATAAGGATGCCAATAAATTCGACACCGGACTCGCGGCCTGCAGCCGCATGATCAATTCCGGCCGCTACAAGGATAAGGCGCTCGCCGCAATCTATCGGGCGCGCGCCAGCTGGAAGGAAAAGAAGCGCGATCTCGACGCCGCGCTCGCCGATTACGGCGTTTCGATCCGCATCGAGCCGGACAACGTCGAAAGCTACGACTACCGCGCCGACGTTTATCAGGATAAGGGCGATTTGGATGCCGCGCTGGCGGACTATGATCGCGCGACCAAGATCGATCCGACCTACGCCGCCGCCTATTACAGCCGCGGGCTAATCTACGAAAAGAAAGGCAAGATCGACAAGGCGCGCGCCGAATACAATTCGGCGCTGGCCGTGCCGACCATCAACCGCATCGCGCAGTGGGCGCAGGACAATGCGCGCAAGCGGCTGGAAGCGCTGGCGGACGAGGGCAAGAAATAGCCTAAGCGCTTTAGCGCGACATCTTGACCTTGGACTCGGCGATCAGGCGCGTCGTCGCCGCTTCGAGTTCGTCCTGCAGCCGCTTGAAGAAGGCATCCTTGTCGAGCCCGGGGGCGATCGGATCGAGCACCTCGACCAGCACCGTCCCCGGTAATCTAAGAATCGAACGGCGCGGCCAGAACAAGCCGGAATTGAGTGCGATCGGAAGACAGGGCACACCCTCCGCGGCGTAGAGATGCGCCACGCCGTATTTGTAGCGCGGCTCGGCGCCGGCCGCCCGCCGCGTGCCCTCAGGGAAGATGATGAGCTGGCGGCCGTCGCTCAATTCGAGGCGCGCACGCTCGGTCATCGCGGCAAGCGCCTGCGAGCCGGCGCTGCGGTTAACCGGCACCATGCGGCCCTTGATCATCAGCCAGCCGAAGATCGGGATCCACTCGAGTTCGCGTTTGACGATAAACAGCGGATTGTCGAACAGCGGCAATAGCGCGAAGGTCTCCCAGGCCGATTGATGCTTGGGCGCGACGATCAGCGCGCCCGGCGGAATTTTCTCGCGGCCTCTGATTTCGCAATCGATGCCGGCGACGACGCGCAACAGCACGAGGTTGCAGCGGCCCCAGGTCTTCGCAATCCATAAGATGGCCCGGTAGGGCATGAAGAAAGTCGGCAGCGCGATGACTAGCCACACCGCCGTGTTCAAATAGAACAGCACGTTGAAGATCAGGGAGCGAAGCAGAATCACGGGCGGCGCCCCTTCACGTGGTGTCGGTATCGAGATGCATGCGCACGAGCGCAAACAGATACTTCAGATATTCCGCGAACAGCAAGCGCGCGGTGTCGAGATTTGACCACCAGGGATCGTCCTTTAATTTCGGCGAAATCACCGGATACGAGATTAGCGTGACATCGGGAAGCTGATGCTCGAGCTCAGCCATGGCGCGCGGCATGTGCCAGTTCGAGGTCACCACGATCAGCGAATTGAAATTGTGCTGGCGCGCCCAGCGTTTGGTCTCCAGCGCGTTGCCGAAGGTGTTGAGCGCGGAGCGGTCGAGATCGATGCAGCAGGTGAAATACTTGGAGTAGACGGGGGTGAGCCGGGCGATTTCGCGCGCCCGGGTGTCGCGGTGCACGCCGCTGATCAAGAGCCGCTTGCCGTGGTCGGTGGCCAAGAGCTCGATCGCGTCGGGAATGCGCGCCGCGGCCCCGGTCAGCACCACGATGCCGTCGGCCTTGCGGTCGAGCTGCGCTTCCTCGCTCGGAATGCTCAGCACGAACCAGCAGTATCCGGCGCCCAGCAGCACGGCGCCGGCGGCGCCCGCGGTCATGGTGAAAAAGCCGATGATACGCGCAAGACTGGCAAACATGTTATTCGATCGTATCGAGGGTCCGGTTCACGGTATGCCTTGAGGTGACCGCCGTCACCAGCGCGATCAATACGACTTGGCCGAGCACGGCGATATAGCCGGCAACGCCGATCGAGAACGATCCGAACAGGGCCGCGGTCTGCTCGGCTCCCGCGGAGCCTGCGAACCAGCGGCTGAGGAGGCCGGCGAGCGCGAACAGCACGATCGCGGCGCCGCCGCCGATGGCGCCGCCTTGCAGCCCGAGCATCAGAAAATGCCGCTGGAAGCGCCCGGCGATGAAGGCGTTCTTGGCGCCGACGAAATGCAGAACCTCGATCACCGGCTTGTTGGTCGCCATCGCGCCGCGGGTGGCAAAGGTGACCGAGAGCATGGTAGCGGCGACCACCAGAAGCAGAATCGCGATGCCGGCGGCGACCGCGGTCCCCGCCATGGCGCGCATGCGATCGATCCAGCCGCGATGATCGTCGAGCGTGGCGCCCGGCACCTGCTCGGCCAGCATGCGCCGCAGTTGCGGGATGTCGGGCGCGGCGCCGCGCGCGATCTTGACCACGATCAGGCGCGGCACCGGCAGTTCGTCGAGCTTGAGCCCGCTGCCGAGCCAGGGTTCCAGCAGCTTGGAGGATTCCGCTTTCGAATAGGCGCGCACCTCGCCGATGCCGGGGAAGGCGCGCGCGGCGGTCGCCGCCTTTTCCGCGGCGGCATCGAGATCGCGGCCGGGCGCCGAAATGATCTGGATGGTCACCTCGCGCGCGACGTCCGACTGCCATTCGCTTGCCGCGCCGGCGACCAATATCACCGCGCCTGTGGTGAGCGAGGCGAGGAACGTCATGATGGCGACGACCGCGATCAGCGCGCGCCCGGAGATCGAGTTGCGCGGCACCAGCGCCGTATCGAAGCGCGGCAGCGCGGCGCGAGGCGCAGCCGTCCTGGCGCCGCGATCGATTTCCGTCATGTTCGTCACTTCGACTTCAATCATAGATGTGCAGGCGCCCTTCATGCAGCACCAGACGCCGCGCATCGTACTGGTCCATCAGCGCGATGTCGTGGGTGGCGATCACCACCGAAGTTCCCGATTTGTTGAGTTCGATGAACAGCCGCAGCAGCCGCTGCGCCAATGTGGGGTCGACGTTGCCCGTCGGCTCGTCCGCCAGCAGCAATTGCGGCCGCGCGATGACGGCGCGTGCGATCGCGGCGCGTTGTTTTTCGCCGCCCGAGAGCACCGGCGGCAGCGCCAGCATGCGCTCGCCGAGGCCGACCCAGTTCAACAGTTCGACCACTTCGTCGCGGTAGCTATCCTCGCGCCGGCCCATGACGCGCAACGGCAGCGCGACGTTCTCATAGGTCGTCATGTGATCGAGCAGGCGGAAGTCCTGGAATACGATGCCGATGCGGCGGCGCAGCGTCGCCACCGCATCCTTCGACAGCGTGGCGACGTCGTGGCCGAACTGGGTGATCAGGCCGCGCGTCGGCTTGAGCGAGAGGAACAAGAGGCGCAGCAGCGATGTCTTGCCGGCGCCGGACGGGCCAGTCAGAAACTGAAAGGAATGCGGCTCGATGCGGAAGGTGAGGTCGCGCAGGACCTCCGGCCCTAGGCCGTAGCGCAAGCCTACGTTCTCGAATCGGACCACGTCCCTCTCCGAAAAATTCGCTTTTGGACCCGGGGAATGACCCTGGCCGGCAGGCCGCGGAGCCTCCCCCAAGCCGTCCGTAACCCTCGCTTGCGGTCGAGAACTGCGCTTTTACAGCATTTTCATAGCGCCGCCAGCACGATAGGGCCTCGAAAGGCGGCATATCCCCCGCTCCACCGGGCCGGGCATGGTTTCCAGTCCGTTAACAGTCGGCTGCTAGGTTCCGGGAGCAAATCGGCTCCGAAGTCATGCTTATCGTCTGTCCCAACTGCGCCACCGCCTACATGCTCGGTGAGGCCGCCATCGGCCCGGCCGGGCGTGCCGTGCGATGCGCCCGCTGCAAGACCTCCTGGTTCGCCGGCGGGCCGCAGGCCGCGTCGGAAGTCACCGCCGATGCGGAAAACGCGTTTGCGCAGGCCGAGCCTCTGTCGGCGTCCTCGGCCCGCGGCAAAGCGCCGCCCCCATCCGCCGCGGCCGTGCAAGCCTCCGGCGAGCTTGGCGCCGGGGATTCCGAATCGCTCGTTACGACCGAGAGCGAGGCGCCGCCGGAGGACTCGCAGCCGCAATTCGCGCCGATACCCGTCGACGCCGAGGCGCCCGAGGCCGAGCCGGCCCTGATCACCGATGCGCCGCCGCTGGTGCCGCCGCTCGAACACGAATCGCCGCCGCCCGCGGCCGCCGAGGCGGCGCAAGCCGAGCGCGATTCCGAAGACATCGAAAGTTTCGACGCCCGCCGCAGGCGGATGCAGGCACGCCGCAAGCAGTCGCGCCGCTCGTCGCGCTGGACGGCACTCATTCTCGTGCTGGTAGGAATTAACGTGGCGCTGGTCGGCGCGCGCAGCGAAGTGGTGCGTTACGTGCCGCAGACTGCCTCGTTGTTCGCGGCCATCGGCCTACCGGTCAACCTGCGCGGTCTCCAATTCGAAGGCGTCAAGATTTCGAAGGAAGTCCAGGACGGCCTCACGATCGTGATCGTGGAAGGCACCATCGTGAGCGAATCCGGCAAGCCGGTCGAGGTGCCGCGCCTGCGCTTTGCCGTGCGCAATGCTTCCGGACAGGAAGTCTACACCTGGACCATGCCGCCGCCGCGCAGCATCCTCGAGCCCGGCGCACGTCTGCCATTCCGCAGCCAGATCCCGGCGCCGAAAGTCGACGCCAGCGACATCATGGTCCGGTTTTTCTCTGCGAAAGATGCCGTAGCGAAATAGCGCATGATCCCGAAAAATCGGAACCGGCTTTCGGACAAGATCGAGCGCAAGGATTGAACCCGATGGCGAAGATCCTGATCGCCGAAGACGACGCCACGATCCGCGATCTGGTGGTCCGCGCGCTTCGTCAGGACGGCCACGAACTGACCGCCGCCCCCGATGGCGCGGCGGCGCTCGACGCGCTCACCCGGCAGAACGGCAAATTCGACCTGCTGCTGACCGATGTAAAAATGCCTGTCATGGACGGCATCGCGCTGGCGCTCGCCGCCGGGCGCGACCATCCGGACATGACAATCATGCTAATGACCGGCTACGCCGATCAGCGCGATCGGGCCCATGGCCTGGACGCGCTGGTGCACGACGTGATCGCCAAGCCGTTCTCGGTCGACCAGATCAAAGGCGCCGTGCGCGAGGCGCTGGTGCACCGGCACTAGATTTTCCGGAAAGCCGCCGCAAGCTCCGCTCATTCCCGCGCAAGTGGGAATCCAGAGTGAAATTGCAAAGCAGGCAATTGCTGCCCTGGGTCCCCGCTTTCGTGGGGACGATCGGTTTTGGAATCAGAAATCCTTCAGCAGCCGCTCGATGTAATCGAGCTCGAGCTGCGGGCGGCTGCTCTCGCCAAAGCGCTTGCGCAATTCTTCCAGGATGCGACGGGCACGCTGCGCGTCGATCTCGCCCGGCACTTTCACGGTGACGTCGTCGCCATATTCGCGGCCGCGCAGCGGCCGGCCGAGCGGATCGGTGTCCTGCTGGGCGCGGGCGCGGCCGTTGCGGCCGGGCTGGCCGGGACCTTGTCCCATGCCCATGCCGTTCTGCTGCATCGACTGCGCCATGCTCTGGGCGCCCTTGCGCATGGCCTCGAGCGCGCGCCCCTGGCTGTCGACCGCGCTGTCAGCGTCGCCCTGGCCGAGTTCGCCTTCCGCCTCGCCCATGGCCTCGCCGGCATTGCCGAGCTGATCCATATCGCCGCTGCCCTGGCCCTTCTGGTCTTGGCCCTGCTGCTGGCCGGGATTGCCGAGGCCGCGCTGGCGCAATTGCTCGAGCAGTTTGTTGAGCCGGTCGCGCAAGGCCTGCTGGTCCTGCCGCAGGTCGCCCAATTGCGGCTGGCCCTTGCCGCCCGGCTGGCGCTGGCGGTCGCGCCGCATGTCCTGGCCCTGCTTGAAGGTCTTGTCGCGCAATTGCTGCTGCTTGCGGATCATGTCGCCCAATTCATCCAGCGCCGACATCATGTCGTCGTCGCCCTCCTCGCTTTGCGCGCCGGGGCGGGCCATCTGCAGGTTTTCGAGCATCGACTGCATTTCATCCAGCAACTGCCGCGCGGCGTCCTTGTTGCCGGACCGCGCCAGGTTTTCCAGCCGGTCGAGCATGCTCTTGAGATCGCGCTGGCTGAGCATGCGCGTATTGCGGTCAAGCGGACGCGCGAGCTGCTGCGGATTTTTCCGCATCTCTTCCGCCAGCGCCTGCAGGTACTTGTCCATCGCGGCGCGCAATTGATCCATCAGCTTCTTCAGCTCTTGGTCGGTGGCGCCGCGTTCGAGCGCCTGGCGCAAGGCATCCTGCGCCTGGCGCAGCGCCTGTTCGGCCTGGCTGACATTGCCGTCCTCGAGCTGCGTCGCCATGTCCCACATCCGCGCCACCACCTCGCGCAGCTGGTCGTCGCTGTTGGCATGGGCGAGGTCGAAATAGATCGCGCGCAAGCCGAGATAGACCGCGGTCTCGGGCGTGAACTTTTCCGGCGCGATGGTGAGCGCGTCGAGCGCGGCAAGCACCAGCGGCTTGGCGTTGGCGTCGAGCGCCAGAATGCGGCGCTGCTCGATCAAGGCGCGCGCCACCGGCTTGACGAAGATGCGTTGCGGCAGCTCGAACTCGGTCGCCTCGCTGCGGCCCTCGTTGCCGGCTTCGTCGCGCGCGACCAGCGTCTCCGCCACTTTGGCGCCGGCCCAGGGATGCGACGACAGGTCGTGCGTTGTCTGCGCCGCGCCCGTGCGGGTGCGCGCCTGCGGCAGCGTGAGCGGGAATTCCGGCGCTTTGAACAGCGGATGCGCCGCCGCGCCGCCGGGCATGTCGTCGTCCTTAAGCGCGAACTCGGCATGCGCTTCGACCACGCCGTAGTCGTCGTCCATCTTGTAGTCGAGCCGCAACGAACCGCGCGCCTGCCGCTCCGGGTCCTTGATCAGCGCGATCGTCGGCGCACGGTCGGGGATCGCCTTGAAAGTCCAGGCCAGATCGCTGCTGCCGACGCCCTGCACCGTCGCCGAGCCGTCGCTCTTGATCGCGAAACGGCGCTCCTCGCTGCCCGCCGGCAACGCCGCGTGCGCATCCGGCGGCGAAGCCTCGATACCGCCCTTGTGCACCACGTCGAAGCGCACACTGCCGCTGGAGCGAATCACGAGCAGGCTGCCGGCCGGCACCGAGACCGGCGGCGACACCTGCGCGGTCTCGCCCGGGCGCAGGCCGGCCAACATGACCGGCGGCCGGCCGGTATAGTTCGGCGGCGTGACCCAGGCATCGATGCGGAAATTGGCCGGCGCCACCACGCCGTGCCAGTCGAAGGCGGCGGTGACGCGCTTGATGCGGTCGCCGCCGGCGGCGAAGAAGCTGGCGAATGCCAAAATGACCACCAGCGCACGCAGCGCCATCGGGTCGCGCATGGCGAGCCGCGGCGACGGCCAGCCGGCCTTGAGCTTGCGCGCCGACAACAGTGCGCGTTCGACATGGGCGCGCCAGAGCGCCTGCGCGACCGGATCATGCCGGTTGGCGGCGATTTCGTCGGCGACGGCAGTGGCCGGCCGGTGCATCTTGCCGCTGTTGCGATCGAGCCGCCGCAAGCCTTCGATGATGCTCGGCAGCCGCACCATCGCCAGCGGCGCCGCCGCGATGGCGGTCACGATCACGAACAGCGAGAGGCCGATGGCGCGCGCCAGCGGCGGCAGCACCAGCCATAATCCGGCCCAGGAGAATGCGAGGAACAGCCCGAGCGCGGTCGCCAGCGTGGCCAAGGCTGGCCACAGCCGCTCCCAAAACAGGCTGCCGCGTGCGCGTTTGAGCGCCCGTGCCAGCAGGACCCGCGTCGGGTGTTCCTGCTGCTTTGGCTGCTCGTCCAAATCGTCCAAAAGCCGCTCCGTCGCCTGGGCTAAGGCGATTCCATTCGACAGGCTACCACGCAGCCAATTCCCAGGCCATGCGCGGGCTTCATGCGCCTAAAGCCAATCCGGCATGCGATCGAGCGCAATCAATTGGTCAACTTCAAGGCGGGGGCGAATAACGGCCCATTCCGCGCCTTTGACCAGCACTTCCGGCACCAATGGCCGGGTATTGTAGGTTCCGGCCTGTACCGCCCCATAGGCGCCCGCCGACATCACCGCCAGTAGGGCCCCGCTCGCCGGTTCCGCCAGGTCGCGATTGAGCGCAAGGAAATCGCCGCTCTCGCAGACCGGCCCGACCACGTCGGCGCGGATGCGGCGGCCGGATACGTTCGGCTCGGCGACCGGGCGGATCTCGTGATGCGCGTCGTACAGCGTCGGGCGGATGAGGTCGTTCATGGCGGCATCCACCACCACAAAATTTTTCGCCTCGCCGTGCTTCACGAACAAAACGCGCGTCACCAGGATACCGGCGTTGCCGACGATCAGCCGGCCCGGCTCGAAGATCAGCCGGCAATCGAGATCGCGCGTCACGTGTTTGACGATCTTGGCATAGGCGTCCGGATGCGGCGGCGGCTCGTTGTCGTCGAGATAGGGAATGCCCAGACCGCCGCCGAGATCGACATGCGAGATGGTATGGCCGTCGCCGCGCAGCGTACGCACGAACTCGGCCAGCAGCGTGAACGCATTGTCGAACGGATCGAGATTGGTGATCTGGCTGCCGATATGCATGTCGACGCCGGCGACCTTGATGCCCGGCAGTTTCGCCGCCCGCGCATAGACGTCGCGCGCGCGGCTGATCGGGATGCCGAACTTGTTCTCGGCCTTGCCGGTGGCGATCTTGTGATGGGTCTTGGCGTCGATATCGGGATTGACGCGCACCGAAATCTTGACGGCACGGCCCTTGGCCGAAGCGATCGACGACAGCAGATCGAGTTCCGGCTCGGATTCCACATTGATGCAGAGAATGTTCTCGTCGACCGCAAGCGCGAGTTCGCGCGCGGTCTTGCCTAACCCCGAGAACATGATTTTGCCGGCCGGCACGCCGGCGAGCCGCGCCCGCATCAACTCGCCTTCCGACACGACGTCGGCGCCGGCGCCGAGCTTCGCGAGCGTGGCGATCACCGCCTGGTTGGAATTCGCCTTCAACGCGTAGCAGACGAGCGCGTTCACGTCGGCGAAGGCGTCGGCGAACACCTTGTAGTGCCGCGTCAGCGTCGCGCTCGAATAGCAATAGAACGGGGTCCCGACGCTTTCTGCGAGCGTATCGAGGTTCACCGCCTCGGCGTGCAAGACGCCATCGCGATAAGCGAAGTGGTGCATCCTTCAGAACCCAGTCCGTTCAGGCTGATTCGGTGCGGCGACTAACATTGCGTTGGCGCGCGATCTTTACCGAAAACCGGCTGCCGTTTTTCGGGATCGCGCGCGCTCTCAGTTCAACAGAACATCGAGAGGAATTTGTTTTTTCTGACCCTTGGGCGCCAGCGCATGGCCGCTCGCGTCCATGCCCGTATTGTCGTTCTTGGCCTGCCCGCCAATCGGCGAAGTGATCGGATTGGCCATCGGGCTCGACGCGGCGCTTTGCTCGCCGGTGAGCGAGGCCCCGGGCGGCGGATCGAGCGCGCCCTTGCGGCCGCACGCGGCCAGCCCGAGCGACGCCATCAATGCGGCGATCAGGGCGAGACCAAGAAACGGACGATCGCGGAAAGGGCTCAAACAGCGAATTCCTTATGTTGGCGCCACCATAGCAAACCAGGCAATCAAGGCCAAACCTGGCTGGACTAAGTCAGGATTTCCCCTTTTCCAGCCTGCGCAGCCATTTCTTCGCCTGCGAACGCACGTTTTTGGGCGCCGTTCCGCCGAAACTCACCCGGCTCTTCACCGAGCGGTCGACCGACAGCACGGAATAGACCCCGCGGTCGATGCGCGGCTCGATCTCCTGCATGGCGGAAAGATCCATTGCGTGGAGCTCAATACCGGCCTTTGCCGCCTTGGCGACAATCTTGCCCGTCAGATGATGGGCATCCCGGAACGGGATCTTCAGGCTGCGCACCAGCCAGTCGGCGAGATCGGTGGCGGTGGCGTAGCCTTCGCCCGCCGCCTTCATCATGCGCGCGGTATCCGGCTCGAGATCGGCCACCATGCCGGACATGGCCGCGAGCGATAGGCTCAATGCGGCGAGCGCGTCCATGGCGCCCTCCTTGTCCTCCTGCATGTCCTTGGCATAGGCGAGCGGCAGGCCCTTCATGACGATTAGCAGTGCGGCGAGTGCGCCGATGACGCGGCCGGTCTTGGCGCGCACCAGCTCGGCGGCGTCCGGATTGCGCTTCTGCGGCATCATCGAGGAGCCGGTGGTGAACTTGTCGCTGAGCCGCATCAGGCCGGTAAGCGGCGAGGTCCAGATCACGATCTCCTCGGCCAGCCGCGACAGATGCACGGCGGCAATCGACGCGGCGGCCAGCGTCTCCATGACAAAGTCGCGGTCCGACACGGCGTCGAGCGAATTCGCCGCCGGCCGGTCGAAGCCGAGCGCCTTGGCGGTCATGTCGCGGTCGAGGGCAAACGACGTGCCGGCAAGCGCGCCGGAGCCGAGCGGGGATTCGTTGAGTCTTTTGCGCGCGTCGGCAAAGCGGCCGCGGTCGCGCGCTGCCATTTCCACATAAGCGAGCAGATGATGGCCGAAGGTCACCGGCTGCGCCGTTTGCATATGCGTCAGGCCGGGCATCACCGTGCCGGCATGCGCGAGCGCCTTCTCGGCCAGCGCGCGCTGAAAGCCGGCCAGCGCCGCGTCGAGCGTATCGATGGTGTTGCGCATCCACAGCCGGAAATCGGTCGCCACCTGATCGTTGCGCGAGCGCGCGGTGTGCAGCCGCCCAGCCGCTTCCCCGATCAGTTCGGACAGCCGGCCCTCCACGTTCATGTGGATGTCCTCCAGCGCCCGCTTGAACGAGAACTTGCCGGCCGTCATCTCTGACAGGATCGTGTCTAGACCGTGAGCGATCTTTTTCGCATCGTTCGCCGTAATGATGCCTTGCTTGGCCAGCATGTCGGCATGGGCCTTGGACGCGGCGATGTCCTGGCGGTAGAGAGCCTTATCGAAATCGATGGAGGCGTTGATCTCCTCCATGATGGCGCCGGGGCCAGACGCGAACCGCCCGCCCCACATTTTGTTGCTCATGACCTAACCACCGGAATTTCGCCGCTCATGACCGAACGTCCCGCTCCCCGCGTCGCCAAAAGGCGCCTGACCATGATTCTGGCAGGCGGCATCGCCGGCGTGGCCGTCGGGCTGGCGGGGGTATACGGGTTTTCGGCCCTGACAGGCAATGCGGGCGGCGACGCGGCAAATAACGTGACTTGCCGGCCGGCGGTCGCCTTGGCCAAGAAACTGGCGCCTTTGGCGCACGGCGAGGTCGCCGCCGTCAACGTCGCCAAGAGCCCGCTCAAGGTGCCCGATCTCTCGTTCCAGGACGTCAACGGCAAGCCCCTCACCCTCGCTGATTGGCGCGGGCGCACGGTGCTGCTCAACCTGTGGGCCACCTGGTGCGTACCCTGCCGCAAGGAAATGCCGGCGCTCGACGCCCTGCAGCAGAAGCTGGGCAGCCCGGATTTCCAGGTGGTGGCAGTCAATATCGACACCCGCGATCCCGAAAAGCCGAAGACCTTTCTGAAGGAATTGGGCATCACGAAGCTCACTTACTATGCCGATCCGACCGCCAGGACGTTCCAGGATCTGAAAGCGATCGGCCGCGCCTTCGGCATGCCGACCACCATGCTGGTCGACCGGCAAGGCTGCGAAATCGGCACCATCGCGGGGCCCGCCGAATGGGCGAGCGACGACGCCATCAAGCTGATCCAGGCGGCATTGGGGAAGAGCTGACGCGGGACTCGCTCAGGCCGCCATCACGCCGTGATATTCAAGTTCTGGCCGACGCCGGCGGCGACGTTGGCGAGGCTCTGCATATTCTTCTGGGCGGCGTCGAGGAGCTGCACGACCGACCCTTCGCTTTGAGCATTCATGCGCATCATCTTCGCCGCGATGGCCATTTGCACCTGGCTCATCTGGGCGCCGACCATGGCTGTTGCAAGGGAGGCTGGGTCCATGCCGGACCATACCTACGGCCAGACCGTCAACGAACGATAAACGCCGGCCCAGCGTGCGACCGGTGACGTCAGGCATACGTATTGAGGACCGAGCCCGATGACGACGTGTTGGACGCGCTATTCTGACTGATCGTGTTGCTGGCTTGTCGAAGCGTGCTGGTGTTCGTCGACGTCTGCGCCGCCATAAGGCGGGCCAGCGCCGCCTGGACCACCAGGTTCGCAATGCCGCTGAGTTTGGTCTGCTGGGCGCCGAAGAGAGAGTCGCTCATGGTCGAAAACATGGCCGAGGCAGACGCAAAATTCGCGCTTTGGTAGCGACTATTTTGCAGACTCTGCCAAGCAGACATCTGGCCAACTCGAACGGCACCGATGCGATACATAGTGATGCGCCCCTCGCGCAGCGACAAGCGTAGGGCCTCTCGGTTAACCAAACCTTAGGTGGCGGCCCGTTCTGCCGGTTTCGGCCGCGGCAGCTTGACGCGCCGATCTCCGCCGCTATACTAAACCAAATGGTTTACTATCGAACAGACGCGCTTGACCGCACCTTCGCCGCGCTCGCCGACCCGACCCGGCGCGCTTTGCTGGCGCGCTTAAGCCAGACCGATCACCTGTCGGTCAGCCAGCTTGCCGAGCCGTTCGCGATGTCGCTGCCGGCCGTGATGAAGCATCTCGACGTACTGTCGGACGCCGGCCTGGTCACCCGCAACAAAAGCGGCCGGACGGTCTCCTGCCGGCTGCGCGCCGAGCCCATGCAAGACGCAAACGAATGGCTCAACCGCTATCAGCGTTTCTGGAGCGATCGCCTCGACCAACTCGCCGCGTTTTTGGAGGAAGATTCATGTCCACCGCCGCCGCCGTCAAACCAAGCCTCACCGTCAAGCGCCGCTTCAACGCCGCGCCGGCGAAAGTCTTCGCCGCCTGGACCGACGCCGAAAAAGTAAAACGCTGGATGGGTCCCGGCGAGGTCCAGGTGCTGAGCGCCGAGAGCGACGCGCGCACCGGCGGTCGTTATCGCTGGGTGATGCAGGCGCCCAATGGCGAGCAGCACGACGTCAGCGGCGTTTACCGCGAGGTGATCCCGAACGAAAAACTCGTGTTCACCTGGGCCTGGAAGTCGACGCCGGAGCGCGAGTCGCTGGTGACGGTGATGCTCAAGCCGGACGGCGACGGCACGCTGATGACGCTGACGCACGAGCAGTTCTTCGACGAGGACGCGCGCGACCGGCACCAGCATGGCTGGAACGGCGCGATGGAGAAACTCGACAAGTATCTCACGGCGTAATCACGGGAGGACCCCATGGCCTGGTTGCATGGACATTTCTACTGGAACGAGCTGATGACGCGCGATGCCGAGCGCGACAAGAAGTTCTACGCCGACACCATCGGCTGGAAATTCGAAGGCATGCCGATACCGCACGGCACCTATTGGGTGGCCAAAATAGGCGACCAGCCGGTCGGCGGGCTGTTCCCCATCAACGAGCCGCAGTTCGCGGGCGTACCCGAAGTCTGGATGTCGTATCTCGCAGTCGACGACGTCGATGCGCGCGTCAAGAAGGCGCAAGCCGCCGGCGCCACGCTGATGCGGCCGATCTTCGACGTGGCCGGCGTCGGCCGCATCGCCATCCTGAAAGAGCCCGGCGGCGCCGGCATCGGCTGGATGACGCCGGTCAAAGCCTAACGCAGGAGCAAGTCCATGCACCACACCATCGTTTCGCAAGAGCAATGGCTGGCCGCGCGCAAGACGCTGCTCGCCAAGGAAAAGGAATTCAGCCGCGCACGCGACGCGCTAGCCGCACAACGCCGCGAGTTGCCTTGGGTCAAAATCGAGAAGAACTATGTGTTCGACGGCCCAGCTGGCAAAGAGACGCTGTCCGATTTGTTCGCCGGCAAAAGCCAGCTCATCGTCTATCATTTCATGCTCGGCCCCGGCTGGAAGGCCGGCTGCCCGAGTTGCTCATACCTCGCCGATCATTTCGACGGTGCGGTCGCCCATCTCGCGCAGCGCGACGTGACCCTGGTCGTGGTGTCGCGCGCACCGCTCGCCGAGATCGAGGCCTACAAAAAACGCATGGGCTGGAAATTCAAATGGGTGTCGTCCTACGGCACCGATTTCAACCGCGACTTCTATGTCTCCTTCGCACCGCAGGAGAAGGCAACCGCCGAATACAATTACGTGAACGGCGGCTTCCCCAGCGAGGAAGCGCCTGGCCTCTCCGCTTTCATTAAACAGGACGGCGCCGTCTACCACACCTATTCGACCTACAGCCGCGGTCTCGACATCCTCATCGGCGCCTACAATTTCCTCGACATGGCGCCGAAGGGCCGCGACGAGGTCGGCCTCTCGCACGGCATGGCTTGGGTGCGCCGCCACGACGAATACGATGGCGCGGCAAAATCCTGCTGCTGCGGCTGACGCCGAGAACGAACGCCGCGATCCGCGGCTCTCAATAGGGGATACGCACCGATGCAGGTCTCGATCACCGCGCTTTACTCCGACATCCTGGCGCTCATCATCGTGGCGCTCGGCATCAACGTCACCATGCACCGCGTCAAACTGAGCGTGCCGCTCGGCGATGGCGGCAATCCGCAAATGCTGCGCATGATCCGCCTGCACGCCAACGCCATCGAATACGTCCCGCTCGCCGTCTTGCTGATGCTGATCTACGAGATCAATGGCGGCTGGCACGCCGCGTTGCACGTCATCGGCATCGCGCTGGTGGCCGGCCGCCTGCTGCAAACCTGGGGCATGTGCGGCACGGAAATGCCGGGCTTCGGCCGCGGCGCCGGGCAGTCGCTGACCTGGCTTTCGATCGCAGCGTTCGCCGTGCTCAACCTTTGGAAAATCGCCTGACGATCAGCGCGTCGGCACGGGCTTTTCGCCGCGGTAGTCGTAGAACCCGCGCTGCGTCTTGCGGCCGAGCCAGCCGGCCTCGACGTATTTCACCAAGAGCGGACACGGCCGGTATTTCGAGTCGGCCAGGCCCTCGTGCAGCACCTGCATGACGGAAAGACAGGTGTCGAGGCCGATGAAGTCGGCGAGTTCGAGCGGCCCCATCGGGTGGTGCGCGCCGAGCCGCATCGCGGTATCGATCGCCTCGACGTTGCCGACGCCTTCATAGAGCGTGTAGATCGCCTCGTTGATCATCGGCAGCAGGATGCGGTTGACGATGAAGGCCGGGAAATCCTCCGACACCGCGATGATCTTTTTCAGCGTGCTGACGAAGGCCTTGCTGGTCTCGAAGGTGGCGTCGTCGGTGGCGATGCCGCGGATCACCTCGACCAGCTCCATCAGCGGCACCGGATTCATGAAATGAATGCCGATGAAATGCTCGGGCCGGTCGGTGGAGGTCGCCAGGCGCGTGATCGAGATCGACGAGGTATTGGATGCGATGATCGCTTCCGGTTTCAGCGACGCGCACAGATCGGCGAATATCTTGCGCTTGATTTCCTCTTTCTCGGCCGCGGACTCGATCACGATGTCGCAATCCGCCATGGCGTCGAATTTTTCCGCCGGCATGATGCGCGCCAGAGCGGCTTTGCGGTCTTCGTCGCTGATCGCCTTCTTGCCGACCTGCCGCGCCATGTTGCCGTTGATGGTCGCCAGCCCCGCCTTGATGCGGTCGCCCGTCACGTCGTTCAACATCACGGTGTAGCCCGCCAAGGCGCAGACATGGGCGATCCCGTTGCCCATCTGCCCGGCGCCGATCACCCCGACACTCTTAATCTTTAACGCCATGTTCTTGTCCGATCAATGCGAAGACCCGGCACTTGGCTTCGGTTTCGGTATTTAGGCCCGCTTGCCCCGGTGCAGTTTTACGACGAACTGCCCGGTGACACCACCTTTGGGCCAGCTAATTTGCGACGTGGTCAACGCTTGACCTTGTCCAGTTCAGCCGACAGTTCGGGCAGCGCCTGATAAAGATCGGCGACCAGCCCGTAATCGGCGACCTGGAAGATCGGCGCTTCCTCGTCCTTATTGATGGCGACAATCACCTTGGAGTCTTTCATTCCGGCGAGATGCTGAATGGCGCCGGAAATTCCCACCGCGATATAGAGTTCGGGCGCCACAACTTTGCCGGTCTGACCGACCTGCCAGTCGTTCGGCGCATAGCCGGCGTCGACCGCCGCGCGCGAGGCGCCGACGGCGGCGCCGAGCTTGTCGGCCACCGGTTCGATATATTTGGTGAAATTCTCGCGGCTCTGCATGGCGCGGCCGCCGGAGATGATGATCTTGGCCGAGGTCAGCTCCGGACGATCGGATTTTGACAACTCTTCGCCGACGAAGCTGGAAAGCCCCGGATCGGCGGCAGGCTGAGCATTCTCCACGCTGGCCGAGCCGCCTTCGCCAGTGGCCTGGAAGGTCGAGGTGCGCACGGTGATGACCTTCTTGGGGTCGGTCGACTTCACCGTCTGGATTGCATTGCCGGCATAGATCGGCCGCTCGAAGGTGTCAGGCGCGATCACTTTGGTGATCTCGGAGATCTGCATGACGTCGAGCAGTGCGGCCACGCGCGGCATCACGTTCTTGCCGTTGGTCGTCGCCGGCGCGACGATGGCGTCGTAGGAGCCGGCAAGCGAGACGATCAGCGCGGCGAGCGGCTCAGCGACGAAATGCTGGTAAAGATCGGCGTCCGCCAGCAGCACCTTCTTGACGCCGTCGAGCTTGGCGGCGGCATCCGCCACCGCTTTGCAGTCCTTGCCGGCGACCAGCACGTGCACGTCGGCGCCGAGCGCCTTGGCCGCGGTGAGCGCCTTGCTGGTGGAATCCTTGAGCACCTTGTTGTCGTGCTCGGCGATCAAAAGGGTGCTCATCCGAGAACTCCGGCTTCGTCTTTAAGTTTGCTGACCAGCTCGGCGACCGAACCGACCTTGACGCCGGATTTGCGTCCCGACGGCTCCGTGGTCTTGAGCACCTGCAGGCGCGGCGCGATGTCGACGCCATAGTCCGCCGGCGTCTTGTCCGCGATCGGCTTCTTCTTCGCTTTCATGATGTTGGGCAGGCTGGCATAGCGCGGCTCGTTCAGGCGCAAATCGGTGGTGACGATTACCGGCGCCTTGAGCTTCACCGTCTGCAGGCCGCCGTCGACCTCGCGGATCACCGTCACGCTGTCGCCGTCGATGGTGATCTTGGAGGCGAAGGTGCCCTGCGCCCAGCCAAGCAGCGCCGCCAGCATCTGGCCGGTCTGATTGCAATCGTCGTCGATCGCCTGCTTGCCCAGGATCACGAGACCGGGCTTTTCCTCGTCGATGATGCCTTTGAGGATTTTCGCCACCGCCAGCGGCTCGACGGCGCCTTCGGCCTTCACCAGGATGCCGCGGTCGGCGCCCATGGCGAGCGCGGTGCGGATGGTTTCGGAGGCCTGCGCCGGCCCGATCGAGGCGGCCACGATCTCGGTCGCCTTGCCGGCTTCCTTCAGACGGATCGCCTCTTCAATGGCGATCTCGTCGAACGGATTCATCGACATTTTGATATTGGCGAGCTCGACGCCGGAGCCGTCCGGCTTGACGCGAATTTTGACGTTGAAGTCGACCACCCGTTTTACGGGCACCAGAATTTTCATAAAACCCCATCCCAGACGAGCACTAATCGTGAGCGGGCGGAAGCTAATGGGCGCGCCATCGGCATGTCAACGTTTATGCTGCGCCGCACGATTTCGTCCCGGCTAGCCGATCTGGCTCGACGGCGCCGGCGCTTTGGCCTCCCGAATGCATTCGAACAACCGCACGGTGCGGTAACGCAGTAGCGGGAAAAGCCCGGCGCCGGCCAGCAAACCTCCCACATGCACGATGAACCACAGCAAAAACCACGGCAGAAAGACCAGCACCTTCTGGCAGGGCCGGAACATCAGGTAGGCCGCCAGCACGCCGGCGATGGCGCCCGAGGCGCCGACCAGCGGCTGTTGCGAGTGCGGCGCGCTGGCGACGAAAATCAGCGCCGCCGCCACTCCGCTGGCGAAATAAAAGGCGATGAAGCGCAGCGGCCCCATGGCCTCCTCGATATCGTCACCGAACACCCAAAGAAAAATCATGTTGCCGAGCAGA
Organism: uncultured Alphaproteobacteria bacterium; assembly: GCA_963786025.1. Lineage (GTDB taxonomy): Bacteria > Pseudomonadota > Alphaproteobacteria > Rhizobiales > Xanthobacteraceae > Pseudolabrys. The sequence goes on along the minus strand of CAWAXK010000026.1, from coordinate 15,969 downwards.
TGCCAGATATTGGCATGCAGAAACATGTAGCTGACGAGCGTTAGGTCGTCGGGCGGGACCGGAGTCGGGTTGATCGGCGTGGCGGTGATGCTGGCCGGCGTCAGCGCAAAATTCAAAATCGCTGGCTGCATGTCCGCCGGCGCCGCCGCGGTGAAAATGAATACCAGAACGTTGGCGGCGATCAGACCCCAGGTGACGACCGGCAGCTTCGGCAATTTCAACGGGCTGTCGTCCCACAGCGGCATCACCATGACGTTCCCCCACGCGGGCTAGCGGTTCTGCCCCGGCGCCCACAGCACGTCGCGCGCACCTTTCTCGTTTGCGTAGCGGCCGGCGACGAACAGATAATCCGAAAGCCGGTTGACGTATTTGAGCGAGGGCTCCGACACGCCCTCCCCCGGTGCGTCCTTGAGCTCGACCATGATCCGCTCGGCGCGCCGGCAGACGGTGCGGGCCAGATGCAGATAGGCCGAGGCCGGGCTGCCGCCGGGCAGAATGAAGGATTTCAGCGGTTCCAACTCGGCATTGAGCCGGTCGATCTCGGCCTCCAGCCAGGCCACTTGGGCATCGGTGACCGTCAGCCGGGCGCCGCCCGGTCCCTTTTCCGCCAGGCAAAGATCGGCTTCCACGTCGAACAGGTCGTTCTGGATGCGGCCAAGGGCCTTATCAAGCGCTCCAGCGAGCGCGGCATCGCCCGCGGTATGCAGCCGCACCAGGCCGATCACCGCATTGGCTTCGTCGACCGTGCCGTAGGCGTCGACCCGCAGATCGTATTTCTTGCGCCGGGCGCCTGAGCCGAGCGACGTCGTGCCGTCGTCGCCGGTACGGGTATAAATGCGGTTGAGCACGACCATGGGGACCTCGCCTAGCCCGTCGAATTCAGGGTAGGCTGCCATTCTATCCGGGTTTTCGGCACAAAAAATGGGGGGACTGCCATGCGATTGTTGATGATTGCCGCCGCCGCGACGCTCCTGATGCTGCCCGCCGCTGGTCAGGCGAACGCCTGCGCGGCTGCAAAGCCCTCGGCGCAAGCCGCGACCACCGAATATTCCGCCGACGAGGCCAAGAAGCCGGTGAAAAAAGTGCACAAGAAGGTGCGCAAGCACCATGCGAAAAAAGAGAAGGTGGAATATATGCGCGCGGCGCCGATGAAGTAGCCGCGCGGCCGCGACGGAAATTTCAAAGTGGGCCGCTAGCGTCCCATCGCCCAGATCGTCACCATGATCACGATGATGGCGACGAATTGCAGCAACACGCGTAGCCGCATGAGCTGTTGCGATCGGCTGGGCGAGCCGCCGCGCATCATGTTGACGAGGCCGAGCAGCAACACGATCGCCACCGCGACGATCGCGGCCGGCACCATATAATGCGACATGAAGTTCGACATGGAGCGGCCTTCTAGCACCGGGAGCAGCCGTCGGCCACCCGCATACGACAGCGCTGGGCCGCATAAAATCGATCCAAAGCCGCACACAACCGAACTCGCGTATGGGTTGTATTCCCGCTAATATCCCGCGGGGAAAACAGGCTGGCGGGACGGGGCTATGGAGGGTGCAGTTGCGGCCAGAGCGGCCGGCGGCCGCTCGAGGGTGTTTATTGGCGAAGCTGCCGGCAGCCCCTCGATCGACCCCTCGGCCGCTGAATTCGCCGCCGGCGCCACAGGCCAGGCCGACGGCTGCCCGGAAATCGACTGCATCCGCACCTGGTTCGCCGGCGATGTGATCGATGACGCCGCGTGCCGAGCCGCGGCGCGGGGCGTCGGCGCCGACCGCGTCCTGATCGCTGCCGGCGCGCTGAGCGAAGAAGCCTATCTGCGCGCGTTCGCGGCCGCGCTCGAGGTCACCTTCGAGCCGCTCGACGGCACGCCGCGCGAATGCTGTCCGCTCAGCGACGACCGCCTGATCGAATCCGCCGCCGCCGGCATGCTGCCGCTCGCGATCGACGGCGAGCTCTCTCTGGTGGTCGCCCCGCGCGCCACGGCCGCGCGCCGTATTTTGCGTCTGATCGAGGCCAATCCGGCGCGCGCGCGGCATTTTCGCTTTACCAGCGCCGAACGTCTCAAGCGTTTCGTGCTGCGCTACGCCGGCAAAGCACTCGCGGAGCGCGCGGCCGAAGAACTCAAACAGAACTGGCCCAAGCTTTCCGCCGCGCCGCCGCGCTGGCGCACGAATATCGCATCGGTCGCAAGTGTCACGCTGCTGGCGCTTGCCGCCGCCGTCGTGGCGCCGGCCGGCACCATGCTCGCCTTTGAAGTGATGCTGGCCGCGGTATTCCTGGCTTGGCTCGGCCTGCGGCTGGCCGGCGCATTTGCCGAACAACCGGCCTGCGATCCATCGCCCGGCCTCCCCGACGACGCGCTGCCGGTTTACACCGTGATCGCCGCGCTCTACCGCGAAGCGGCGTCGGTCGACGGTTTGCTGCGGGCGATCGAGCAGCTGGATTACCCGGCCGCGAAGCTCGACGTCATTCTCGCAGTCGAGGCCGACGACCGCGAAACGTGCGACGCCATCGCCGCGCGCAACAACGGCCGCTTGCCGATCACGGTGATCCCGGTTCCAGCGCTTGGGCCGCGCACCAAACCGAAGGCGCTCAACGTCGCGCTGCCATTCGCGCGCGGCACCTTCACGGTAATTTACGACGCCGAGGATCGGCCAGAGCCGGACCAGATCCGCCTCACCTTACAGGCGTTCCGTGCCGGCGGCGACGATCTCGCCTGCGTGCAGGCACGGCTGTGCATCGACAACAACGCCGACAGTTGGCTGGCGCAGTTGTTCACGGCCGAATATGCCGGGCAGTTCGACGTGTTCCTGCCGGGTCTCGCCGCGTTGCACCTGCCGCTACCGCTCAGCGGCTCGTCCAATCATTTCCGCACCGCGATCTTGCGCGCGGCCGGCGGCTGGGACCCTTATAATGTGACCGAGGATGCCGATCTCGGCATGCGGCTGGCGCGTTTCGGCTACCGCGCGGGCGTGATCGATTCCACCACCTATGAGGAGGCCCCGGCGCAGTTCGGCCCCTGGCTGCGCCAGCGCACGCGCTGGTTCAAGGGCTGGATGCAGACCTGGCTGGTGCATATGCGTGAGCCGGCCCGGCTGCTGCGCGATTTGGGCCTGCCGGGCTTTCTCACCTTTCAGCTCATCGTCGGCGGCAATGCGCTGGCGGCGCTGGTGCATCCACTGTTCATGGCGGCGCTGGTCTATTCGGTGGCGAGCGGCGCCCCGATCTGGCACGCCGATAGTGCGACCGTTGCCATCCTCGCGGCGGTCTATGCCATGACGGTGGTGGTCGGCTATCTGACGTCGGCCTTCCTCGGCTGGCTCGGCCTGTTGCGCCGCGGCCTGCTGTCGACGGCCTGGATATTGCTGCTGAGGCCGGTGCATTGGCTGCTGCTCTCGCTCGCGGCCTGGCGCGCGCTCTATTAGCTCGTATTCGCGCCTTACGCCTGGGAAAAGACCGAACACGGGCTGGCGAAAAGCTCGCGGCTCCACGCCCGCATGACGCGCTCGCTGCTCGAACTGGAGCGTTATCTCAGCGCGCTCAACGACGCCGGCGAACTGCCGACGCTCGTGCCCGGCCATCCCGGCAGCGCCGCCGGCCGGCAGCCGCGTTCCCGCGTCGTCCCGTGAAAATGAGCGGCGCGGCGCCCGCATGAGCGCCGCGCACCGTGTCAGTAAACCTGCATCGGCAGCGCGCCGGCGGGCGAAATGAGCAAGCCCCAGGCTTCGTCGGCGCCGACTTCCAGTTCGTCGTTGACGGCCGGCTTGCCGGCGAGCTTGATCGAGAACTTGTATTTGCCGGCAGGCAAATCGAGCAACTGACCGTCCGGCCCTTTGGTGCCGCCGCCGGCGACGACCTTGACCGTTTGCTTATTGATCGTGACTGACGCCTCCACATCGTTCGGATTGACGAAGGCGAGCTTGGCCTGGCCCGGTTTCGGCATCATGCCGGCCTTCACGGCGGCATCCGGATTTTTCACGACGAGGTTCACCGTGGTCGCGCCATCCTTGCGGCCGAGCTTGAGAAACGCTGGGCCGTCGGGTGACGTGTAGGCAATGACCGCGTTATCCGCGGCAATGACGGTGCCCTTGGTCTGTTCCTTCCAGGCGACCTTGCCGAGTTCGCGCCGGTAGAAGCCGAGCACGTCGGTGAGGGCGAGCGGCACGCTCGCTTTGAGCTCGCGCCGGAACGGCGTCTTGGTGCCCTCGCTCATGGTATGGCGCTTGGGCAGTGGCAGCCCGCCGCTCTCCTCGGCCACGAGATCCTCCGCGCTCGCCGGCGCCTGCGCCGGCTCCGCCTTGGCGGACGGCGCTGCCGGTTTGGCGGCCGCGACTTCCAAACCCGAACCGTCGGCGGTCACGTTAGTCTTGTTGCCCATCTTCATGATCGTGAACGAGACGGCCTTGCCGGCCTTGGCGAAGTTGAGCACCACCATGTTGGCGTTGTTGATCACCGATGAGCGCGAAGCCCAGCCCTGCTGCTTCATGGTGGAGCGATAAAACTCCGCCACCGCCTTGATGCTGGACGCACTGCTGAACTCGAGCTTGCCGTCGGCAAAGTCGACGTCTTCGGCTGTCTCCGGCACCGGGACCGGCGCCTTGTTTTCGGCAGCCATGCGCAGCGCCGGCTCGGGACCGGTATCGGCCTGCGCCACCTTCGGCGATTTCGCGCCGGCCTGCGCAGCGGCGGTGGCCTCGCGCACCATCTGCTGCACGTCCTTCATCATGGAGTCGACCGAGTCGGTCGTCGCCGGTTGCGCCTTGGCCACCGGCTTCGGCAGGTGCAGCACCAGGCTTACGACCGTGAGGTCGTATTTGTGGCCGATCTTCAACACCGCCGGGCCTTCCGGCGCGGTAAAATTCAGCGTGACCGCCTGCGGCGTGACGACGGCGCCCTCGGTCTCTTCTTTCCAATGACGCGCCGCAAGTTCGCGGCGATAAAACGCCAGCACGGTGCCGACATCGGCGATCACATGGGCATGCACCTCGTGCATGGTCGCGCCACCGGTGCCACCCGAGGTTTTGGCGGGCTTCGGCCTCGGCAGGCCGAAGACATCCGTATCGGCCTCGAGCGTCTGCGCCAGCGCAAACGGCGGCACCGTGATTTCGACGATGGTCTTCCCATCGTCGCGGCGCTGCACCGAAAGCATCATCGGCCGCTGATTTTCGCTCATGAAATAAGCGAGCGCGCCGTTGGCGAGTTTGTCGTCCAGTTTCGCGTTCGGCCACTTCGCGGCCGCGGCCGCAGCGAACAATGGCGAATAGCCCGCAGAGGTGAGCTCTTTGCGGAAATAGTCGAGCGTGGCTTCGACCGTCCCGGATGTGACGCAATTGAGATACGGCCTATTCTCGTCGAACACGATGTCCGTCGCATCGCCCGGAAACGGCAAAGCGAATGCGAGCCGCGTCGGCGAGTAATAGACCGCGGTGACTTCGCTGGTCCTTTCGTTTTTTCCCACCTGAATGGTGAAAGACACCGACAGCCCTTGCCCGCCTTTCTTGAAGGCCATCAGAGTCGTGTGCGGTTCCTCCAGCGGAGCCACGTACGGCTTCCAGCCCTCGGCGCCCAACAATTTCTTGAGCGCGGCGGTCGTATTGGCGAGCGTGCCGGGAACCGAATAGACGACGCGGTCCTTTGAGGTGCGGTCGGCTTGTTCGGTGGCGCCTTCGAGGCGCGGCAATTTGTCGACGTCGACCAACGGGGCGGCGGAATTCGGACCGCCGTTGAGGTAGGCCTTGTGCAGACTCGCGAGAATTCCGACCGGCCATTCCTTGAGCTCGACTTTGTACTTGCCGGCCTCGGCCTTTTGCAGCGTCACAACGAGCGCCACCTTCGGTTCTTTGTCGTTGACGTAATGGGCATAGCCGCCGCGCTCGTGCACCACGCCGGAGGGCCCGCCGTCCGGTTGCTTGCCGTTCAATTTCTCGGACCAGAGCGCCCAGCCGCGCGCGCCAAGCTCTTTGCGGTAGAAATCCAGCGTCTTGTCGACCGGCTCGCCGGTGAGCAAAGTCAACAGCGGACGGTCCGGCGAATATTCGACATGGCTGGCGTCCCGGGTGAACGGCAGATCGGTCTTCAGCGGCAGTTCGCTGTATTGCACGCTGGTGGCGTTGTTCTGCGCCGGCGCGACCGTGATGAACACGTTGAGCGCATGCGCGCCCCGCTTCAGCGTCATCGTGCGCATCTTCGGATCGCTGGCGCGCGCGGTGAACGGCGCGACATATTCCTGCCAGCCGCCGGCGGCGAGCGCCTTGGCGACAGCATCGGCGGTCTGCGCGACCGGGTCGGGAGACGTGAAGATTGTCGTCGCTGGGCTGGCGAAAGTTTGCTTGGCGCCCGCGACCCGCGGCAGACTGCTGGTATCGAGCGCCGCGTTGTCCGACTTTTCCGCTTTCTCGGCTTTTTCCGGTTCGGCCTTCGAACACCCGCCGGCGACCACCGCCAGGCAGGCGAAGGCGAGTATGAGACCGTGTGATTTGCCGCGCGTGGTGTTGCCGAACCGCTTGTCGCCGCCCATGATCAATTCCTCCGTCAGCATGGTTATAGCTAAAAAATCAACGTCCGCCGTGTCCGGCCCCACAACGGAGCCGGCACAGCGCATGAACTTAGTCGCCGCTGCCGGCGAACCGGTTCAAACGACAAGGATGATGGCTAGAAATAACGCCGCAGATCGGCCGCCGCCGCCTCGGGCTTGCGATCGAGTTTGAACGGCGCGACGAAGTGGCCCTGTTTGTCCATCAGATAGACCAGTGCGGTGTGGTCCATGCTGTAGTCGCCGTCCTTGCCGGGTACCTTCTTGGCGTAGACCCGGTAGGCCTTCTCGACGGCGTCGATCGCCTTGGCGTCGCCGGTGGCGCCGCGCAGATGCGGATCGAAGCTCGACAGGTAATCCTTCATCCCCGCCGGCGTGTCGCGCTCCGGATCGACCGTGATGAACAACGCGTTGATGCGGTCGGCGTCCTTGCCGAGCGCGCGCATGACCTCCGACATTTCAAACAGCGTGGTCGGGCAGATGTCGGGACAGTGCCGGTAGCCGAAGAACACCAGAAATGGATGCCCCTTGAAATCCTGGTCGGTGATCGGCTTGCCGTCCTGGTCGATCAGCTTGAATGGCCCGCCGATCGCCGAGGGGCCGGTGCCTAAGCCCTGATACTGGGTCGTGAAAAAGATGACGCCGAGAAAAATGACCAGACCGGCCAGGAAAGCCGAGAAGACCAAAAGAATATGAGATGTTCGGGCCGTCATCGGCGTCACGCGGCTTGCATCAGAAGCACGCAGCCCAGCCGGTCCGCACAGCTTCAAAGAATACGGAGGTGCCGTAATAAGCCCAAAGCAAGACCGTTGCCGCCATAATCCCGCCGCCGGCAAGCGCCAGAAGCAGCACCGGCCGCGAAACTCTGGCGGTGGACACAATCGCTGGCATGGCATGCCTCCAGGCGAAACCCATAATCCAGATAGGACCTATCCCAGGCAACGGCAACACTCCGAATCTGCGACCGACTGCCGCCGCTGAAATTAACCATTGAACCGCGATAAATCCTTGCGATTTCAGCCTTTTCGGGGCCCGCGTTGACTCGACTGGTCAAAGCCGCGATGAATAGGCAGCAAATCCAAATTCACCCATGGACGGGTATGGAGAACGTGATGCGAAGCGCTTTGGCAATTGCTCTTGCGGTGTCGATGTCGGCGGTGGGCGGCGCCGTCTGGGCACAGAATGCCCCTGCTCCCGCCGCTGCGCCGGCTCCTGCCGCCGCGCCAGCCCCCGCTCCCGCGCCGGTCATCGTCAAGGCCAAATGTGACAATCCGAACGCGCTCGGCGTCGAGCGTATCGTCCAGATCGATACCACCGGCGGCCCCGGCTTCGGCTTCGAGCAATTCAAGGCCTACGACTTCCTGCGCGAAAAAGAAGTCGTGCTTACGTTCGACGATGGCCCGTGGCCGGGCAATACCGAGCGCGTGCTCAAGGCGCTGGCCGATCAGTGCACCAAGGCGCTGTTCTTCCCGATCGGCAAGCATTCCGGCTGGCATCCCGAGATTCTGAAGGAAGTGGTCAAGGCCGGCCACACGGTTGGCTCGCATACCTGGTCGCACAAGGACCTCAGCAAATTGACGCCGGACGAGGCCAAGGCCGAGATCGAAAAGGGCATCGCGGCAGTGAGCATCGCACTCGGCAACAAGCCGGTTGGGCCGTTCTTCCGCTTCCCGGCGCTGCGCAATCCGCCCGAGATGGTCAAATATCTCGGCGAGCGCAATATCGGCATCTTCTCCACCGACATGGACTCGTTCGACTTCAAGATTCACAGGCCCGAGCAAATCATCAAATCGGTGATGATCAAACTCGCCAAGCGCGGCAAGGGCATCATCCTGATGCATGACTTCCAGCATGGCACTTCCGAGGCGCTCCCCGAACTGCTCAAGCAGCTCAAGAGCGGCGGCTACAAGGTGGTGCAGGTGGTCGGCAAGACGCCGATCGAGCCGCTGCCGGAATACAAGGCGGCCGTGCTCAAGGAAATGGGCGGCGGGCTGGACGAAGCGCGCCCGATGTCGAGCGTGATCCAGACCATCCAAGGCAACTGACGTTTCAATCGAGAATCGAGCCGGCCGCGCGAGCCTCGCGCGGCCGGCTTTTTTATGGCGCGGCGCGCGCGGCGTTGTACAGCATGGCGTGAAACGCCTTGAATACCTTTTCCATCTGCGGCCGCTTGTAGGGAAACAGATCGGGCGGATCCATCGAGTGCACGATCATTCCGGGTCCCACTTCGAAGACCAAAAGCTTGCCGTCCCGCGTCTCGCCGCAATCGATGGGCAGGTACTCGAGCCCGGTCCGCTCCGCGATTGCCGCAAAGGCCGCCGCATGGCGGACGGCGAAGTCGTCGTCGAAACTCGCCATGAAGCGCGCTTCTTCCTCGCGCTTGACCGGATCGTTCTTCATGTCGGCGTTGAGGTAATGGATCATCCAATGGCGCGAAATCGCCATGTGGCAAATGAAGGGGCGGCCATCGATGATGGCGACGCGGGATTTGCGGAATTGCCCGTCGCGGCTGCTGTAGTCGACAAACGGCGCGATATAGAATTCCGCATCGGCCTGTTCGCCCAGATAAGCGTCGATCGCCGATGCGCTTTCGAGCTTCACCAGGCCCATTCCGGCCTGCGACCAGGATGGCCGCGCGATGATCGGAAAGCCGCTGCCGTCGAGAATGGATTCGACCGCAACGTCGCCTTCGGCAATGCCTGCAAGCGTCGCGCGATCGATGCGCACGTTCATTGGAATAACGATATTTGGCGCGGATTTTAGAAGCTCCCAGGTGCCCGCCCGCGTCAGGCGCGCAACGCGGTCGGGCAGATTGACGACGGGGCGCGGCCAGGACCGGATCAACTCGGAGATTTCGCGTAGAACCGGCATGTTCTCGTCGGATTCGACCGCGGCCACCAAAGCGACGTCGTGCTCCGGCGGTTCCGGCACGACCGTGCCCGGCACGACATACATCATGTCGAGCACGATGCTCGAGCCGTCCAGCATGAATTCCAGCGGCGTATTGGCCATGAAATCGCCGGGCGCCATGAAGGCGAGCAGCTTCAGCGGCCGTTGCGCATCGATGGCCGCCGGCCGGCGGTAGATCCGTTGCATGCTCAAGGCCGCCAATTGCAGTTCGCGGCGATCCTGCGGGCGGCCCTGCAACTGGGCGATGGTCGACAGATCGAGCAGCGCGGCGGCGTCGGCCGGCTGCGCCGTGACCTGGTGCACCAGCCTGTTCCACACCGGCGCCAGATCGAGGCCGTCGAAAGCCATCTGGCACAGCGCCTGCATTCCGATCGGCGCGGCCGGGAAAGGTTCACCGGCAACGGCCAGATTTGCGTTTGCGGAAATCACACAGCGCTCCTTCTGTCTCAAGCGGCACAGCTTGTCGTCGCCGCGGCGCCCAATTCCGACACCGCCTTCAACATGGCGTCGATATCGCGCGGCTCGGTGCGATGATTGACGATCGCCACGCGGATCGCGAGGCGGCCGCCAATAATGGTCGTGGACGGCGCGGCGATGCCGGATTCGTGCAGATCCGCGACGATCTTGGCATTGAGGTGATCGGGATCATCGCCGCGATAGCGGAAGCAGACGATGTTGAGCGAGACCGGGGCCAGCAGTTCCAACTCGCGCGCCGTGGCGATCTTGATCTCGAGGTAGCGCGCCAATTCGCAGGTGCGCGACATCATCGAACCGAGCGCGTCGGTGCCGTAAACTTTCAGCGTGAACCAGGTCTTGAGCGCGCGAAAGCCGCGCGACAGGTCGGGACCGAAATCGCAGGGCCATTGCGCGCCGGCCGCGAGCCCACGGGTCTCGCGCCGCAGATAGGCCGCGGGCGATGCGAACGTGTCGCGGTGCAGCGTGCCGTCGCGCACCAGGATGAAGCCGGCGTCGTAAGGCACCTGCCCCCATTTGTGGAAATCGAGCGCGATCGAATCCGCCAGCTGAATGCCGGCGAGCCGCGGCGCGATGTCCGGCGCCATGATGGCGAGCGCACCGATGGCGCCGTCGACGTGAAACCATAGTTTTTCGCGGGCCGCGATGGCGGCCAGCCCCGCCAGATCGTCGATGGCGCCGGTATCGACCGCGCCCGCCGTTCCAACGACGAGGAAAGGTGTCAGCCCCGCATTGCGGTCCTGTGCGATGGCCGCGTCGAGCGCCGCAAGATCGATTTGATGCAGATCGTTGGTGGGAATGACATGCAATGCCGCATTGCCGAGGCCGGACAAGTCCATGGCCTGCGAAATGCAACCATGCGCGGCCGCCGACGTATAGGCGACGAGGCTTTTGCCGGCCGCTGCGACGCCGTCGCGGCGCACTTCGAGACCCAATTCGCGCGTGCGGGCGATCAGCACGCCGAGCAGATTGGCCATCGATGTGCCGGTGACGAACAGCCCGCTCGCCGCGCTGGGAAATTCGAACAGTTGGCGCAGCCAATGCACGATCTGCCGCTCGACTTCGATCGGCATATGGTCGCGGCCGCCGAGATTGGCGTTGAGACCGGCGGCGAGCATCTCCGCCAGCATGCCGGGCACGCTGCCGCCGCCATGCACCCAGCCCATGAAGCCGGGGTGCACATTGCCGGTGGCGAAAGGGAGGATGTCGCGCATGAATTCGTCATGCACGGCGGCGAGACCGGTCGGCCCGTTCGGGACATCCGCCTGGAAGCGGGCACGCTCGCTATCAGGGATCGGTTGCCACACCGGGCGCTCGCGGATGTTCTCGATGTAATCGAGAATATCGTCGAGCATCCGGTGCCCTTGGGCGCGGGCGCTCTGCCAATCCACAGGATCGAGACTGCCGCCGGTAATGGAGAATGGGTCGGTTACCATCGTACCGGCAAGGTTTCATTAATTTATTAATAAAATGTATCGTTAACGAAAGCTTAACGTGCGCATCACTTGCGGTGCAGGCGCTCGAGCGTGGCGAGCATCGCGGCCCTTGCCGGCGAATCCTGGTAGCTACGCACAAGTTCCTCGGCTTCGCTCAATTCCGGCTCGGCTTCGCAGCCGTGGCCCGCGAGCCAAGTCAGCGCGGTCAGCGGTTCGTAAGCGCCCAGCCGCTCCAGCAGCTCGCTATAGGGCCGCGGCGGGTCGCCGTCTTTCGGCCGGTAGACTTTCGTGATGTCGCCATACACCTGCGTGAGCGCCGCCTTGCACAGCGGCGCGGTCATTTCGAGATCGAGTGCGGGCATATATTTCAAGACCTGCCACTGCGCGCTGATGTCGTATTTGTCGTTGAGCATCGCGACGGCGTCGCTGGTGCGATGGTCGAGCTTGCGCGCGCCTTCGAGCGCCTGGTCGTGGAATTCCTTTTTCTCGGCGAAGGTAAGCCAGGCCTTGAGATGCGACTTCGGCGTCAGCATGGAGAAGCGCTCGGGATATTCACGCACTTGCCTGCCGAGATTTTTCGCATCGCGCAGCTCGCGCAACTCGACGACGTCGAAATTCGTGCCGCGATAGGCCTTGGCCATGGTCTCCCAGGCCTGCGACTCCGCATCGACAGGAACAATCATGACCGACCAGCCACCGCATCGCCGCGAGCGCGTTGGCGACCGGCCAGAAGATCTCGCTATAGGGCTTGGAATTGGACGTTTGCAGCACCAGTGGCGCGACCTGCCGGCGCAGTAGCGCGCGCGCCTTGTCGCAAATGGCGGGCGTTGGCGTGAGATCGATGCGGCCGAGAAAGCCGAGTGGGAAATCGCCGCGCTCGAGCATGAGTTCGGCGTCGTTTTGACGCCGCTCGAGCTTGCGAATGCGGTCGAGCACCTCGCTTTGCTTTGTGCTGTTTTGTGTCTCCAGAAACGGCGCCAAATCCCAAAGTGCGGCATCCGCCGGCAGTTTGGCGTAATCGTCATCGTATTTTTGCAGCGCTTGGGCGACACGGTCGTCGGCGTGCTCGCGTACTTTCTCCAGCGGGATGACGGAAGCGCAAAGCAGCAATACCGCTCCCCAGATAGCGCCGCCGGCCAGCCGCGCCGGGATAGCGGCGCGCAACGACGGGAACAGCGCCCAGATGCAAAACGCATAGATCAGCGGCGGCGCCAGCGCCGGAATGACGAGCGGCCACAGGAACGGCGGCAGGTGGGGCCGGGAGAGCAATCCCAGCACTTCGAACGTCACGGCGCCAGACGCCGGGATCAAGATTGCCGCTGCCAGCACGGCCGGCCACGTCATCTCGCCTTTGACGCTGGCAATAAGCGTGATCAGCGCCAGCAAGCCCCACAGCAGGATGATTTCGATCGCGGCATAGGCCTGCGCGTAGCCGTTGCCGGCGGCGTCGCTGCCGGCGAGGTCGGACAACGTCGCCAACGCCAAGACCCAGAGCAGCAGGGCCAGAACGCCGAGGCCAATGCTGACGCCGATCGCAGCGGGAGCAGCCTTCGCGGGGTCCGGCATTCGTCCGATCTCAAGGCCCGGAAAGCGGGCGCTCCGATGGGTCGCGGGTAAGTCGCCGCAGGTTCAAAACGACCCTATCACAGCCGCGCCCTAAGGGATCGCGCGCCGCGTGAAGGCGGTGAAAATCGCCGAGACCGTGGTGGCGTGGTCGTAGGCGATGCGGCTCGCGACCACGAACAAAGTCGTCGCCAGCACCAGCTGCAAGGCGCGCTCCGGGATGCGGATGGCGAAATAGCTGCCGACGAAAATGCCCGGCAGCGAGCCGACCAAAAGCGACGCAATGATGTGCCAGTCGACCGAGCCCATCATCCAGTGGCCCAGCCCGGCGATCAGCGTAAGCGGCACCGCATGCGCGATATCGGAGCCGACGATCTTGGCCGTCGGCAAATGCGGGTAGAGCAGCACCAGCATGACCACGCCGATGGCGCCGGCACCGACCGAAGAGATCGAGACCAGCACGCCAAGCAGCGCGCCGACCAGCACGGTGAGAACGCCCGTCCGCTTCGGATCGAGTTCGCTGACGCGCGCGCGGTAGATCGCCACGAGCGGTCCGCCGAACACCAGCACGAACGCGGTGGCGAACAACGCCACGCTAAGCACCAGCGTGACCAGGCCGCGCGCGGCGTCGCCATTGAGATTGAAATGCGACAACACCGCCAGCGTGACGACGGTCGCCGGAACGCTGCCGCTCGCCAGCCGGCGCACCACGCGCCAGTCGATGCTGCGCGCCAGCCCATGCACCAGGCTGCCGCCGGTCTTGGTGGCTGCCGCGTAAAGCAGGTCGGTGCCGACCGCCGTCGCCGGATGAATGCCGAACAGCAGAATCAGAATCGGCGTCATCAACGCGCCGCCGCCGACGCCGGTCATGCCGACCAGCAGACCGACGGCAAAGCCCGACAGCGAATAAAGCGGATCGATCATCGGCATGGAACGGCCTTGGCCTTGCAGGCGTTTGGTTCTCGTACAATGACTCTAACCACATTCCGTGCCGCCGGTCATCTTCACGAAAATGCGAGTTCCAAATTCGATTCCCTTGCAGCGTCAATTCGCGCAATTTTTTCCGCGAGATGGGTGTGATAACGATCAAATCATACCTATTTCAAAAAAGAATATTTTTTTCTCGGCTAAAACAAGCCTGCGAAGGGAGCGGTAACGTGCCGGAGATCGTTACTCTCACCATTAATCCGGCGGTCGACATTTTCGTCAATGTCGACCGTGTCGAGCCGACACGCAAATTGCGCTGCTCGCCGCCCAAGCGCGATCCCGGCGGCGGCGGTATCAACGTCGCGCGCGTCGCGCACCGCCTCGGCGCCGACGTGACGGCGATCTATCCGATCGGCGGCCAGATCGGCAAATTGCTGCAGCGGCTGGTCGAGCGCGAGGACATCGCGAGTCTGGTCACGCCGTCGCATGTCGAGACGCGTGAGAATTTCACGGCCTATGAAGAGTCGACCGGCGAACAATACCGTTTCGTATTGCCGGGCTCAGCCCTGCATCGCGCCGAATGGGAGGCGGTGCTCGACCGGCTGGCGTTGCTGGCGGAGCGGCCGAAATACGTGGTCGCCAGCGGCAGCGTGCCGCCGGGAGCGCCGGACGATTTTTTCGCGCGCGTGGCGCGGCACGCCAAGGCGCTGGGCGCCAAGAGCGCGATCGATACATCGGGCGTTCCTCTGAAAGAAGCGCTCGCCGAAGGCGTCACGCTGGTCAAGCCGAACCTCGTCGAGTTGAGCGAATATGTCGGGGCGTCGCTTGATAGCGACAGGGAACGAATCGCCGCCTGCCGCGAGCTCACCGCCGACGGACGCGCCGAAATCGTCGCGCTCACGCTCGGCGAACACGGCGCAATTCTGGTGACGGCTGAGCGCGCGTGGCAGGCGCCGCCGATGGCGATCGAAGCGGTGAGTACGGTCGGTGCCGGCGACAGTTTTCTCGGCGGCCTGGTCGCCGCACTGGCAAGCGGCAAGCCGCTGGATGACGCGTTCCGTGTCGCGGTCGCCGCCGCTTCCGCCGCCGTGCTCATGCCGGGCACCGGCCTGTGCCAGCCGCAGGACGTGAAGCGGCTATTGGCCGAGGTGAAGATCAGGGAGATCGCGCGGGTGCCGGCGTGACGCCGAAGCGCGCGCTGCCGCGAGCCGGTGTCAGCGCGATTTTGCCGATATCGATCCGGTGATGTCGCCGCGCGAGGCTTGCGCGCAATAGCGGCTCGCATATTGCTCCGCCAGCTTGTGCATTTCGGTACCGTAGGTGTTGCGGTCGGTGCCGGTCCATTCGCGCGCGAGATCGCCGAAGGTCACCGGCCGGTGCAACCGGCGCATGGCCTCCTGCACGTCGTCCTGCACCCGGCGCGTACGCTGGGCGACCGGATTGGGGATGCGCGTGGTCGAATACATCAGCACGTGCTGCAGATGCGCGAGCACGCCGGTGGCGATGTCGGCGAAGCGTTCGCCCGGCTTGCCGGAGATGGTCGCACCGACGCCGGCAAAATTATTGTCGGCCGGCACCACTGAGGCGGGCACGCCGTTCGGCCGGCGGAAGGTGAGATAATTGGTCTCGATCAGCATCTGGAAGAAGGCGTAATCCCAGCGCACGGCCACGCAGCGGTCGGGCGGACGCGACACGCATTGGCCGATGCGCTGATAGAGCGACGCGAGGTTGCTGAAACGCGGATCGATCGTGCGCGGCGTGCTGCGGTGCGCATTGCGCTCGGCGACGAAGTCCATGAGCGCGGCTGGCCGCACACATTGCGGCACCGGATTGTCGGCGCCGGCAAGAATGCGCGGCAGCGCCGCGGCTGACGCCGCGCTTGGCAGCAGCAGCAACGCAAGCAGCAGTACAATCCTCGCCGCCATGAATGGCCCGTCCCGGTCCGTGTCCGGCGGGCACCTAAGCCGAATTTGGTTAATTTTCCGCGGCTACGCGGCGGTAAATATCACCCGCCTTCGCCACGACTTCGGCGGATAATCTTCGCGATTGAGGCTGGCTTGCCGAGCCGAAGCTCCGAAGGAGCGAAGGCTGGAGCGGGCGAAGGGAATCGAACCCTCGTATGCAGCTTGG
>CAWAXK010000025.1:0-94812 GCA_963786025.1 uncultured Alphaproteobacteria bacterium | reverse complement strand
GCGGTTCTCCTTGGTCGGCGGCGAGGTGCGGAACAGGCCGAGCATGTAATCGGCGATATGCGCATTGCTGGTCCAGATTTTGGTGCCGTTGATTTTCCAGCCGCCGTCCGCTTTGGTCGCCTTGGTCTTGGCGGCAAACAGGTCGGAGCCGGAGCCCGGCTCGCTCATGCCGATGACGAAGCACAATTCGCCGCGGCAGATGCGCGGCAATATGTCCTGCTTGATGTGCTCGGGCGCGTATTTGAGCAGGATCGGGCCGCTCTGCCGGTCGGCGACGAAATGCAGGCGCACCGGTGCATTGACCACGCGGAATTCCTCGGTGACGACGTAACGCTCGAGAAAATTGCGTTCGTGGCCGCCGTATTTTTTCGGCCAGGTCATGCCGATCCAGCCTTTCGCGCCAACGCGCTGGCTGAACGCGCGATTTTGGGTGTCGCCGTGCCCCGGCCGGTCCGGCATGAAAGTACCGGCGGCAACTTCCTCGGCGATGAAGGCGCGCACTTCCTCGCGCAGCTTTTGGCATTCGGGCGGCAGACGAATCTGATCGAAGTGTAGATTGGTGCTCATGGATTCACCGTGACGCCAGCATGGGCCAGAACTGGTTGGCGCCGCGCGCCGCGACCGCGCTGCCGAGCGCCGCGGCCCAGTGGCTTTCGCTGCCGAAATCGTCGCGCCAGGAGAGGAGGCGCAGCGTGAAGCGATGCAGCACATGCTCGTTGGTGAAGCCGATCGCGCCATGCACCTGATGCGCTATGCCAGCGCCTTCTGCGGCGGCTTCGCCAGAACGGATTTTCGCCGACGCCGCTTCGAGGAACACCGCGCCGTCGCGTATGTCGCCTTGCGCAATCGTGTCGGCGGCCGAGCCGGCAGCGGCGAGCGCCGCGGCCGTTTCGCCGGCGAGCCGCGCGAGGTTCTGCTGCACCGCCTGGAATTTGCCGATCTTGCGCTCGAAGGCGACGCGCTCGTTGGCATAAGCGACGCTCATCGACAGGATCGCCTCCAGTGCGCCGGCAATTTGCAGGCTGCGCACGGTCGCGCCCATCAGCATCAGCGCGGCGGCATCGAACGGCGCCGGCGCGCTGCGGACAACCTTGCTGCGCTCGAAGGTCACGGTGTCGGAGCCGTCGCCGGCGAGGTTTTGGCCCTCGCTTATGTGGCATTCGGCGGTTCTCACCAAAGCAATGCGGGCGCCGTTATCGGCGCTGGCTACGACCGCGATATGCTCGGACTCTTTGGCGAAGGGAATTCCGCGGCTAAGTCCGCTCAATGTGCCGTCGGTATTCAGCGTCACACGATCGCGGGGCCGGGCAGGGGCAACGGTCATCTTGCCGGCCGGCAATTCGATCCCGGCTTGCGCCAGTAGCCAGCCGGCCAGCAGCGTCTCGGCGAGCGGAACCGGTAGCGCGAGGCGCCCAGCCGCGCCGAGAATGACAAAGCCGTCATTGAGGCTCGCGCCGGCGCCGCCCAGGTTTTCCGGCACCCAGGCGAGCGTCAGCCCGGCATCGGACAGAGCGCTCCAGAGCTTATTCTTCCAGCCGCTGTCGCGGGCTTTGTTGATCGTCTGCGGATCGGCAAGGTCGGCAAAAATCCGCGCCGCCGTTTCGGCGACGATATTCTCGCTTTCGGTTGTCATTGCCTTTGCGGCTTTCCACTCAATAGGCGTTTCCGGGCGCCATCGTGCGGTGCAGCCGCACCGTTGGCAAGCGGGAGGCGTTTCCGGCTTATCCTTGGGTCGGGTTGATCGGCGGTATCATACCGGGTAGCGTCATCGTCAAAATAATCAAAAAACGGCTGTCGAGCGGCCGATGCCGCCGCCGACCGCACATAGGGGAGGAAAAAAATGGCAACAAAACTTGCCGCGTTGGCGACGGCTATTCTCGCCACTCTGACGATCTGCACCGCCCAGGCGGCGGAGCCGAAGCACGGCGGCATTCTGAAAATCTATCACCGCGAGACGCCGCCCAGCCTGTCGATTCACGAGGAGGCGACCTTCTCGGTCAACGCCCCCGCGATGCCTATCTTCAACAACCTGGTCATCTACGATCAGCACAAGCCGCAAACCAGCATCGACACCATCGTGCCGGAGCTGGCGACCAGCTGGGCCTGGGACAAGGCGGGCACCGCGCTCACCTTCAAGCTGCGGCAGGGCGTGAAATGGCACGATGGCGTGCCGTTCACGGCCAAGGACGTGAAATGCACTTTCGACCTGCTGCAAGGCAAATCGCAGGACAAGTTCCGCAAGAATCCGCGCAAGGATTGGTACGAGTTCGTCTCGGACGTCTCGATCAACGGCGACTTTGAGGCGACGTTCCATCTCAAGCGGCCGCAGCCGTCGCTGTTGGCGATGCTCGCCTCCGGCTACACGCCGATCTATCCGTGCCACGTCCCGGCGGCGCAGATGCGCACGCATCCGATCGGCACCGGCCCCTTTAAGTTCGTCGAGATGAAGCAGAACGAGTCGATCAAGCTCGTGAAAAATCCGGACTATTGGAAAAAGGGCCTGCCTTATCTCGATGGCATCGAATACACGATCATCAAGAATCGCGCGACCGCGGTGCTCGCCTTTGTCGCCGGCAAGGTCGACATGACGTTTCCGACCGAAATGACGGCGGCGTTGGAGAAGGACATCAAGTCGCAGGATCCCAAGGCGATCTGCGAGATCAAACCAATTAATGTCAGCACCAATCTGATCGTCAATCTTGAGGCACCGCCGTTCAACAACCCGGAACTGCGCAAGGCGATGATGCTTTCGCTCGACCGCAAGGCGTTCATCGACATCATCTTGCAGGGGCAGGGCGACCAGGGCGGCTCGTTGCTGCCGCCGCCGGAAGGCGTATGGGGCCTGCCACCCGACATCCTCAAGACCATTCCCGGCTATGGCGACGTGAAGAAAGATCGCGAAGAGGCCCGCGCCATCATGACCAAGCTTGGCTACAGCGCGGCCAAGCCGCTCAAGATAAAAGTGTCGACACGCAATCTCGCGACCTATCGCGATCCGGCCGCGGTGCTCATCGATCAGCTCAAGAGCATCTACATCGATGCCGAGCTTGACCCGGTCGAATCCAGTTCCTGGTTCGCCAAGGTCGCGCGTAAAGACTATTCGGTCGGCCTTAACCTCACCGGCAACGGCATCGACGATCCCGACCAGGCTTTTTATGAGAACTACTCGTGCGGGTCGGAGCGCAACTACACCCATTACTGCAACAAGGACCTGGAGAAGCTGTTCGATCAGCAATCGGCCGAGACCGATCTCGCCAAGCGCAAGAAGCTGGTCTGGGAGATCGACAAGAAGATCCAGGAGGACGGCGCGCGGCCGATCCTGTTCCACGCCCGCACCGGCACCTGCTGGAAACCTTACGTCAAGAACATGACGATCGAGAGCAACAGCGCCTACAACGGCTACCGCTACGAGGACGTCTGGCTGGACAAATGATTGTCAGCCGCGGCGCGCAAATTCGTCCAAGCTTCGGCCGTGTGGGGCGGCCAAATCTTCGGAGAGTTTGCGCGCCTTTCCCCGCGCACAATGGGAGGACTTGGTGGGGAGTTACCTGATCAGGCGCTTCTTCTTGATGCTCCTGACGCTGTTCGGAATTTCCGTGCTGGTGTTCACGATGCTGCGGGTGGTTCCCGGCAACATCGCGGATATCTTGTTCGATGCGGCCGGGATGATCGACACGGCCGAGAAGGGCAAGCTGGAAAAGGAACTGGGCCTCGATAAGCCGATCATTGTGCAATACGCACACTGGATCGACGGGCTGGCGCATGGCGACCTCGGCTATTCCTACGTGTCGGAGAAACCTGCGCTGCAGGAGATTCTTCCGCGCATTCCCATTACCGCAAAACTAGCCGGCCTGGCGCTGACGTTTGCAATTCTGTTCGGCGTTCCGCTCGGCGTGATCAGCGCCGTCAGGCAGAATTCCAAACTTGATTACGCATTGCGGGTGATAAGCCTGAGCGGGCTGTCGATGCCCGCGTTCTGGCTCGGCCTGTTGATCCTGATGGCGTTCGTGAAATTCTTCGGCACGATTCCGATCTATACCGATCCGCCGCACGGCTTTTGGAACAACTTGTGGCTCTACAGTGTGCCGGCGGCGGCGGTCGGCTTTCGCTCGTCGGCGCTGGTGATGCGGCTCACGCGTTCCTCGATGCTGGAGGTGCTGCGGCAGGACTACATCCGCACCGCGCGCGCCAAAGGCGCCTCCGACTCGAACGTCAATTATCACCATGCCCTGCGCAATGCGATCCTTCCTGTCGTCACGGTGATCGGCCTCGAGGCGGCTTTCCTGATGGGCGGACTCATCGTCACGGAAACGGTGTTCAACATTCCGGGCGTCGCGCGCTTCCTGGTCGAAGCGATCCGCTGGCGCGACTATCCGATCGTGCAGAACCTGGTGATGTTCATCGCGGTGGTCGCGGTGTCGATCAACTTCCTGGTCGACCTGCTCTACGCGGCGTTGGACCCTCGCATCAAATATTCCTGAAAGCAGAGCGTATGGCCAGCATCGACATCGCTCCCGCACCCGTGGACACCGCCCGCGCGGAAAGCCCGTGGGCGAAAATCCGCTACCACGCCGCCGCGCATCCGCTCGGTGTGGCCGGCGCCTTTATCATGGCGGTGTTCGTGTTCGCCGCTGTCTTCGCCGATTTCATTACCTCCTACGACCCGATCAAGACCAATTCGGCCATTACGCTGCTGCCGCCCAATCACTTGCATTGGCTCGGCGCCGACCAGATGGGGCGCGACATCTACAGCCGCATCGTCTACGGCGCGCGCATTTCGCTCGCGGTGGGTCTCGGCTCGACCTTTCTCGGCTGCGTGTTCGGCGTCGTGCTGGGTCTCGCCTCGGGCTATATCGGCGGTTGGGTCGATCTGGTGATCCAGCGCATCGTCGACGTGCTGCAGGCGGTGCCGCTCTTGGTGCTGGCGCTGGTGATGGCGGCGGCGCTTGGGCCGGCGCTCGACAACACCATCATCGCCATCGCGATCCCGCTCATCCCCTATACCGCGCGCGTCATCCGCTCCAACACACTCACTTTGCGCGAGCAGCCCTTCGTCGAGGCGGCGCGCGCCGTCGGTATGAGCGAATTCCGCATCGCGGTTCGCCACGTGCTGCCCAACACGCTGGCGCCGTTGATTGTGATCGCGACGGCGCAGCTCGGCGCCGCGATCCTGACCGAAGCGTCGCTCTCGTTCCTCGGCCTCGGCGTGCCCGAACCGCATCCGTCTTGGGGCCGCATGCTGTCGGAATCCGCCGCCGAATATGTGCGCACCGCCCCCTGGCTGGTGATCTTCCCCGGCGTCGCTATCAGCCTCGCCGTGTTCGGCACCAATCTGCTCGGCGATGCGTTGCGCGACATCCTCGACCCGCGGCTGCGCAACTAGCGCATGATCCCGAAAAGTGGGAACCGGTTTCCGGACAAGATCATGCGCAAACAAAAAATGATTCCATGAGCATCATCAGCGAGCCAGCAACCGGCAACCCGGCGCCGGCCGATATTTCGAACGCGGCGCCGCTGCTCGTGGTCGACGGCCTGCGCACCTATTTCGATCTGCGGCACGGCGTGGTTAAGGCCGTGGACGGCGTTTCCTTCGCGCTTGCGGCGCACGAGACGCTGGCGATCGTCGGCGAATCCGGCTGCGGCAAGAGCATCACCGCGCTCTCCCTGATGAGACTTGTGCCCGATCCGCCCGGCCGCATCGCCGGCGGGAAGGTCTTGCTCGCCGGCGTCGATCTGCTTGCGCTCAGCGCGGAGGAAATGCGCTCCGTGCGCGGCAAGGACGTCGCGATGATTTTCCAGGAGCCGATGACCTCGCTCAACCCGGTGCTCACCATCGGCAGCCAGATCGCAGAAGTGCTATTGCTGCACGAACCGCTCAGCCGGCAGCAGGCCTGGGCGAAGACGATCGACATGCTGCGGCTGACGCGAATCCCCGAGCCGGAGCAGCGCGCCAAGGAGTATCCGCATCAATTGTCCGGTGGCATGCGCCAGCGCGCCATGATCGCCATGGCGCTCGCCTGCAATCCGAAAGTGCTGATCGCCGACGAGCCGACCACCGCGCTCGACGTCACCATCCAGGCGCAGATCCTCGACATCATCCTCGACCTGCAGCGCAAGCTCGGCACCGCCATCATTTTGATCACGCACGATCTCGGCGTGGTGGCGGAGACCGCGCAGCGCGTCATCGTCATGTATGCCGGGCGCAAGGTCGAGGAGGCGCCGGTGGACGAATTGTTCGCCCGGCCGCAGCATCCTTATACGCACGGGCTGATGGCTTCGATCCCGCGGCTCGATCTGATGCGCGGCGAGGAAGCGGGCGCCTCCGGCCGCTTGCAGGAAATCCCGGGCATGGTGCCGGCTTTGACCGATCTGCCGGCGGGCTGCGTGTTTGCGCCGCGCTGCGCGCACGCCGAAGACCGCTGCCGCCGCGAATATCCGGCCTACGAGGAGAAACGGCCGCGCCACTGGGCGGCGTGCTGGCGCTCGGCGGAATTGTTCGGTGATCGTAATGGCTGATGTATCCGCCCCCGCCGTGCTCGAGGTGCGCGACCTCAAGAAGCATTTCCCCGTGCGCAAGGGGCTGTTGCAGCGCGCCGCCGGAACGGTGTTTGCCGTCGATGGCGTCAGCTTCTCGATTCGGGCCGGCGAGACGCTCGGTCTGGTCGGCGAATCCGGCTGCGGCAAATCCACCGTCGGCCGCACCGTGCTGCGGCTGATCGAGCCGACCGCGGGCAGCGTCGAGATTGACGGCCGCGACATCACGCATTTGAGCAAGACCGAGCTGCGGCCCTATCGCCGGCAGATGCAGATCATCTTTCAGGATCCGTTCTCCTCGCTCGATCCGCGTATGTCCGCGGGCGACATCGTGGCCGAGCCGATGCGCGTGCATCGCACCGCGCGCGGCGGCGACGTGAAGAAGCGCGTCGCCGAATTGTTCGATCGCGTCGGCTTGCGCAAGGCGCAGATGGACAGTTATCCGCACCAGTTTTCCGGCGGGCAGCGCCAGCGCATCGGTATTGCCCGCGCTCTCGCGCTGCAGCCGAAACTGATCGTCGGCGACGAGCCGGTCTCCGCGCTCGACGTCTCGATCCAGGCGCAGGTGCTCAATCTGATGATGGACCTGCAGCGCGAGATGGGGCTCGCCTATCTGTTCATCTCGCACAATCTGGCGGTGGTCGAGCACATCAGCCACCGCATCGCGGTCATGTATCTCGGCCGCATCGTCGAATATACCGACAAGCGCACGCTGTTCACCAAGGCCTTGCACCCCTACACCGAGTCGCTGCTGCTGGCGGTGCCGGTGCCCGATCCGCGCGTCAAACGGCAGAAGCGCGTGCTGCAGGGCGACGTGCCGAGCCCGATCACGCCGCCGTCGGGCTGCCACTTCCACACCCGCTGCCCCTATGTGTTCGACCGCTGCCGAACGGAAACCCCGGCATTACGCGAAGTGAAACCCGGGCAACTGGTTGCTTGCCATTTGCGATAAGTATTTCGTCATGGCCGGGCTTGTCCCGGCCATCTACGTCTTGCTTAACTGCGCGTCCTACAAGAAGCCGTGGATGCCCGGCACAAGGCCGGGCATGACGGCTGAAAGGTGTCCCATGCCACCCGCCCGCACTTCCAATATCAATCCCAATCCGTTCACGACGCGGCCTGAAATCGAAGGCACCTTCGGCGTCGTCACCTCAACGCACTGGATCGCCACCGCCGTCGGCATGGCGACGCTGGAAAAGGGCGGCAACGCGTTTGACGCGGCGGCCGCCACCGCCTTCACATTGCAGGTGGTCGAGCCGCATCTCAATGGGCCCGGCGGCGATGTGCCTGTCATCGTGCACGACGTGCGTCGCGGCAAGACCGAAGTGATCTGCGGGCAGGGCCCGGCGCCCGCCGGCGCCACGATCAAGCACTACCGCGACGAACTGGGCCTCGATCTGATCCCGGGCACCGGCCTCTTGGCCGCCTGTATTCCCGGCACCTTCGACACCTGGATGACGCTGCTGCGCGACTACGGCACCCTACGGCTTGCCGACGTGCTTGAGCCCGCGATCGGCTACGCCAAAAACGGCTATCCGCTGGTCGAGCGCATCAGCGCCACCATCGACACGGTCAAAGACCAGTTTCGCGATCACTGGCCGACCTCGGCCGCGCTTTATATGCCGGACGGCAAGGTGCCGGCGCCCGGCACCATCTTCAGCAATACGATGATGGCCGAGACCTACGAACGCATCCTGCGTGAGGCGCAAAGCGGCGGCGGCAATCGCGAAGCGGAGATCGAGCGCGCGCGGAAATCCTGGTCGCAAGGCTTCGTCGCCGAGGCGATCGACCGCTTCTGCCGCACGCAAGAGGTCATGGATACCTCGGGCCGGCGTCATCGCGGCGTGCTCAACGGTCAGGATATGGCCGGCTGGCAGGCGAGCGTCGAGCCGCCGATCAGCTATGACTACGGCCGCTACACGGTGATGAAGCCGGGACCGTGGACGCAAGGGCTCGTCACCTTGCAGACGCTCGCTCTGCTCAAAGGCTACGACCTCGATGCGCTCGCACCCACCAGCGCGGAATTCATTCATCTGCAGATCGAGGCGACCAAGCTCGCTTTCGCCGACCGCGATACCTTCTACGGCGATCCGAAATTCGTGAAAGTGCCGATCGATGTGCTGCTCTCGGATGCCTACAACGAGGAGCGCAGGAAACTGATCAGCGAGCGCGCCTCGCTGGAGCTGCGCCCCGGCACGGTGCCGGGTTTCGGCAAGCAACTCGATCTGCGCCTGGCCGAAGGCGCGCGTGCCGCGGTCGCGAGCTCGGGCGCGGGCGAGCCGACGGTCGGCCGCATCGACTGGACGCACGATGAAAATCGCTTGCCCGATGCCGCCGCGCAGCGCGAACGCGCCGGCGCGATCCCCGGCGACACGGTGCATTTCGACATCATCGATCGCGACGGCAACATGGTGTCGTCGACGCCGTCGGGCGGCTGGCTGCACTCCTCGCCGGTAATTCCGGAGCTTGGCTTCTGTCTCGGCACGCGCGCGCAGATGTTCTGGCTCGACGAGGGTCATCCGGCGGCGCTGGCGCCGGGCAAACGCCCGCGCTCGACGCTGACGCCGACCATGGCGTTGCGCGACGGCGAGCCCTATCTCGCCTGGGGTTCGCCCGGCGGCGATCAGCAGGACCAGTGGATCACGCAATTCTTCCTGCGCCACGTGCATGCCGACATGAATTTGCAGGAGGCGATCGATGCGCCGGCCTGGCATTCCGAACATTTTCCGTCGTCGTTTTGGCCGCGCATGGCGCGCCCCGGCGTGATGGTGGTCGAGCAGCGCGTGCCCGAGGCAACGGTGAAGGAACTGCGCGCGCGCGGCCACGAGGTCGAAGTCGGTCCCGCCTGGTCGGAAGGCCGCCTGACCGCCGCCTCGCGCCTCGGCAAGCGCCGCCGCGCCGCCGCCAATCCGCGCGGCATGCAAGGCTACGCCGCGGGACGGTAGGGCGCGCACTCAAGAACGAGCGTTGAATGGCCTGAAAAGTCCGCTGTACATCCAATAGCGACCAAACTTTTTGCAGCGCAGCGCATGCAGCGATGTGCCAATAGCGGAAGTCGGTGCGTGGCCGAAAGGGCGCAGGAAAAATCGCCCTGCCTCCTGCATCCTATACTCCTCTCTGTTTCAACATTTAGCCTTTTGTGCTTTCCCGCAGGCGCGGAGCGATCATTCCTGGTATTAAAGGCGTCGCTTGGTTAGCGCGAAGTCTCGACCCAGCGCGCCGAAACAATTGAGCGATAGTCGCAAGCAAAGTTAGGCCGAACTTCTTTATCGCCATGTCCCGTTCGAGTTTGGCGTGGCTGCGATAAAAACCAATGTCGATTGAGCCGTTATGCAAACGTTGGACATACGGACCTGCGACGTGTCCGCTTGTCGGTGGTTTTAGCCAGTATTCCTCGTACCAATCGGGATTGACCTGAAATGCAGTCATCGCATGCTCCAAGTCCGATGGGAGAGGGCTTTTAGAAGGCATGGCGTGCTCCTTTGATCGCGATGGAAGCCCTGGGTCGGACTTCCTTTTGATGGCAAAGGATGCTTTAGGACCGCCCGAAAAGTCCTAAATCCGGTCCCGAAATGTTCCGAAATCTCCCAAAAGACAGTACTCTGCGAACATGACCCCAGACTTCGCCTTCGGACCGTTTGTTCTTGATACGCAGCGCGGCAGGCTTCTTCGCGAGGGTCGCCCGGTAGCCGTAAGCAGCAAGGGGCTACGGCTTCTTGAGGTGCTTCTTGCCACGCCAGGTCGAGTGCTCACGAAAGCTGAGTTGATGCAAACGGCATGGGGGGATGCTGCGGTCGAGGAGAGCAATCTTTCGGTTCAAATGGCAGCTCTCAGGAAGCAGTTAGGGCCGACTGCGGATGGCGGAGATTGGATCGCAACGATACCGCGCGTCGGATACCGCTTCGTGGGAGTTTCGACGCAAGAATCAATGGACCGGATCGCGGTCACGAAACCGTCGTCAGCCGAAGACGAGCACCGGCCCTCGATTGCTGTTCTGCCGTTCGTGAATATGAGTGACGAAAAGGACCAGGACTATCTTGTCGACGGCATCACCGAGGACATCATCACTGCGCTTACGCGCTTTCGCTGGTTCTTCGTCATCGCGCGCAATTCGAGCTTTGCCTACAAGGGAAAAGCGCTTGACGCAAAGCAGGTCGCGCAGGAACTCGGTGTACAATACTTGCTTGAAGGCAGCGTGCGAAAGTCCAGCCAGCACGTCCGTATTTCCGCTCAGCTAGTCGATGCTATCTCAGGCAAACATATCTGGGCGGAACGCTACGACCTGGAACTGACGGAGGTTTTTGCAATCCAAGACGAAATTGCCGAACGCGTTGCTGGGGCCATCGAACCGGAATTGCTTAAGAGCGAAGGCGCACAGGCGGCGGCGCGACATACAGGCAATATGACGGCCTGGGATTTGGTTCGACGAGGAACTTGGCATTTCCACCAGGTGACGCGCGAGAACCACATCAAGGCACGGGAGCTATTTCGCGAGGCTTGTAGGCTCGATCCCGAGGTTCCGGAGGCGCATCTCTGGCTTGGTCGGGTAAGCGCTGGTGTGGTTGCCTATGGGTGGTCCGATCGTCCTGCCGCTGATTTGCAAGAGGGCATGGAGGCAGCGCTAAGAGCAATTCATCTTGACGAACGAAATCCATATGCACACTACGCGCTTGCGATTGTCAGCGTGTATGCTGAACGGTTCGAACAGGCAATAAGTGCTGCCAGAAAAAGCATTGAAATCAGTCCCAGTTTTGCCTTGGGCCATCTGGTCTTGGGAATGGCGTTTTTGTTTAGCGGACGCGCATCGGAAGCCATAGCGCCGCTGGAGTATGGGCTGCGACTGAGCCCGTACGATCCACAGAATTCCGTCTGGTTCAATGTGCTTGCGCTCGCGCGCCTGTTCGCGGGGCGGTTGGAAGATGCACTCGAAGCGGCGGCGCGCGCCCTTCAGGTTCGGCCAAAATGGTGGACCAGCTTGGAAGTTCTCGTCTGTTGCTATGCTGCGCTAGGGAAATGGGACGAGGTACGAAACTACGCGCAAGAGATGGCGAGCGCGCCAAAACAGCCAGGCGATGTCTTCGCTCTTCTCAAGGCTCACAACCCGCGATGGGCTGAGCAGATAAACAGCGCCTTGCAAAAGGCCTACGCTTAAATCAGATAGCATCAATGCGCCGCCGGTTCTGAGGGCTAATATCCGCTACTTCAATAGCCGACAAAATGGTGCGTCGCGGCGAACGCAGTCTTTTGCCAGAACCGGACGTCTGAGTGCCCGTCCATTCCGGTCGACGTGTTCCCGAACTGCCTGTAACGTCGCCGTGTTATACAGTTTAGATGGGAGAATACGTTTGCGATATCATCACTTGTACGCCGACGATGCGGGCGAAAGTCATTGGCGAAATGTGGAAGTTGTTCTTAAAGAACGCACCTTTGCCCCTCCAGCGCAGGACATACATGTCTCGGAGTCGGAGAGCGTGACGAGCATGATGTTTCTTAAGTTGCCTGCCGGATGGAATGAGCCGGTTCATCCGACACCAAAGAAACAGGCGCTGATCTGTCTTGCCGGTGCTGTTCGCGTAACGGCCAGCGACGCAGAGGTGCGAGAGATTGGTCCGGGCGATGTCTGGCTTATGGAAGACCTAATTGGCAAGGGTCATCACACTCGAGTAACAAGCGATAAGGATTTTAAGGCGCTCATCGTTCAGTACGACTAGGCCAGATGTCCGAGATGGGTCATTGACGGCCTAGCAATCCAGACCCCGGACGGCTCTTTGTCCGTTGTCGGTCCAGTAGCGACCATTCGGGGCTTGGGTCTGAAAGGCCGCGAATGGGATGGACCGGCCGTGCTCTTGCCCCGAACGAACCATAGAGTTGGTTTCGGGGTTTTGAAGAGCACGAGGAGCACACGCCATGCCAAGCAATAAAGACGCCGCAGTTGTCCACGCAATTGGGATCGATACGGGTAAGAACACGCTGCACATGGTTGGCCTAGATGAGAAAGGTGCGATTGTTCTGCGTGAAAAGGTGTCCCGGAACAAAATTGCCGCACGACTTGTGAACGTACCGCCATGCCTGATCGGGATCGAAGCCGGCATGGCCACGCACTACATGTCGCGTGAGCTGCTTTCGCTTGGTCACGAGGTCAAACAGGTGCCGCCGGCTTATGCCAAACCGTTTCGGCAGGGCCACAAGAACGACTTCCGTGATGCCCAGGCGGTTGCGGAAGCGGTGCAGCGCCCTTCGACGCGTTGCGTGCCGATTAAAACCGACGACCAACTGGACTTGCAGGCGCTGCATCGCGTGCGTTCTCGACTGATCGGTGATCGGACAGCTGTGATCAATCAGATTCGCGGCTTTCTTCTGGAGCACGGCATTCCGGTGCGTCAGGGGCCCCGCTTCCTGCGGCAGCAGCTGCCACAGATCCTGGCCAAGTGCACCGATGTACTATCGCCCCGTATGGTCAGGATCATCGGGGGCATCGTCGAGGACTGGAACTACCTCGATGAGCGCATCGAAAGGGTAACCGACGAGATCGAAGGCCTGGCACACACGGACGTGAGCTGTGGACAGTTGATGACTGTTCCAGGTATCGGCCCGATCATTGCGAGCGCGACGGTTGCTGCGATCGGCAACGGAACTGCCTTTGCAAAAGGGCGAGACTTTGCCGCATGGCTTGGCCTGGTGCCCAAGCAGATGTCGACCGGTGATCGCACGATCCTTGGCCGTATCACGAAACGTGGAAATCGCTATCTGCGCACGCTCTTCGTACAAGGCGCCCGCGCCATCCTGCTCCACCCGACGAGCTGGGCGAAGCATAGCTTTGGACCCTGGCTCACGGCTGCGGCGCGGCGCCTACATCGCAATGTTCTGGTAATCGCGCTCGCCAACAAGCTGGCGCGGATTGCTTTGACCGTTCTGGTTCAAGGACGCGGTTACGAAACACGCATCGAACCCGTAGCGGCGTAATTGAACAGAATGAACTTTACCGAGGGAGGCCAACGTGGATCGCTAACGTCGAACATCAGAAACCTGTCATTCCCGCCGAGGTCTGCGAGTTGGATTGAGGAGATGGAGAAACGGTCTGACCGTCACATCCGTGATCTGGTGGCACTTACGGCCTTCTAGGGCCTTGACGCGAATGAGATCGGATGTGCGCGGATATCCATGATGGCCGGGAGCTAAACGCTCCCTTCAAAGGGCCGAATACAGATGAGCCAGACCAATTATCTCCAAATCGTCAAATCCGGCTTGCAACGCACGGCCGGTCCATACAGAAGTGCCATCATCAATAGCATTAGCGTTGGATGACGGTGAGCGGGCGCGTTTCGTTTGCTGCCTGAAACGGAAGGACCGCTTTCCGGCGCGCCGAACGACGGCATCTGTCCCGACAGGACGATATTGTCGCGGCCGAGCGAAGCGATATCGCGAACGCCGAGATTGGCCATGGTGCGGCGTATCTCGGCATCGAAAATGGCGATCGCGCGGCGTGCTCCTGGCTCACCCGCTGCACCGACGCCGTACAGCGTAGCGCGTCCGATCGCCACCGCGTCGGCACCGAGCGCCAGACCCTTGAGGACGTCGCTGCCCCGCCGGAAGCCCGAAATCGACGATGATCTTGAGCCTGTTGCCGGCCGCCGCGGCGATGTGCGGCAGCATCTCGACCGGAATGGCCGCGGCATCGAGCACGTTGCCGGCATGGTTTGAGACGATGATGCCGTCGGCGCCGCACGCGGCAGCCTTCACCGCATCGTCGGGATGCAGGATGCCTTTGACGATCAGCGGCCGCGGCCAGAGATCGCGCAATCGGCGCAGAAAATCCCAATCGAGTTTATCGTTGCGGCTCATGAAGCCGGCCACTTTGCCGGCCGTGTAGTCCTTCTCGCCGGCGGCCTCCGGCGGAAAATGGATGTTGGGAAAGCGCGGCAGGCGTCCCTCTGCGAGGACGTAGCGGCCGAGCGTACCGAACAGCCAGCGCGGATGGGTGACGCTGTCGACCGCGCTGCGCAGCGTGACCCGCGGCGGAAAGTTGGCGCCGTTACGGATATCGAACTCGCGGTTGTTGTAGGTCGGCGAGTCGACGGTGAGGACCAGCGCCTCGAAGCCGGCGTCGCGCGCCCGCGCCACGGTAACCAGCGCGGCCTCGGCGTCGCGCCAGACATAGAGCTGGTACCACTGGGTGCCGCCGCCCTCGGCCAGCACGCGCTCCATCGCGGTGCTCGACGTGCTCGCGAGCGTAAAGGGGATGCCGGCATCCGCCGCGGCGCGTGCCAGAGCGATCTCGGCGCGGTACCAGACCCAGCCGGCAATTCCGGTCGGGCCGATCAGCAACGGCAGCGCGTGCTTTTTGCCGAAAAGGGTAATGCCCGGGTCGCGGCCGGAGACGTCGGTGAGCACCCGCGGCAGCAGTTTTATGCGTTCCAGCGCGGCGCGGTTGTCGCGCATCGCGATCTCGTCCTCGCTGCCGCGGTCGCAGAACTCGAACACCGCCTTGGTCAGGCGACGGCGCGCCATACGGCGCAGATCCTCGATGTTGAGTGCCTTGCGCGTCAGATCGCCCATGCGCTCCCCCCGGAACAGACAACCGTCGTTGCGGCCGGTGCGAAAAGGAGCACGCGGCCGGTTCCGGCGCAAGGAGAAGCGGGCGATGCGAATCCTGCCGTTTGATTAGGCTGCGATTGCCGCACGCTCCGATTCAAACTCGACCGATTTCGATTTAGCGCGGAAGGTCTGCCGCCGCCTCGGCTGCTGCCTCTTCCATGGTCATGAACACCGCGCCCTCGTTGCCGAGGCGGTCGACCAAGCCTTCGAGCGCCAGCATGCGATAGCCGCGGCCGATCACGAACGGGTGCATGGTATATGTGAGCACGCCCCAGTCGACTGTCTTCTGCATGTAGAGGAATTCGTCGAGCCAGCTTTCCATCACCGCGCGCGCCGGCTGCAGGCCGGGCAGAATGGTGGAGGGTGTGCGCATGAATTCGAAATGCGGGAAGTCGTCGAGCGACCAGCTGATCGGCATTTCGATGAGCGCGGTCGGCTCGCCGAAGCGGAACGGCTCGCCGAGCTTGGCGACGTCGCCGCGCCGCGCGCGATAGGGCAGGTAGTCGGCGCCCATCAGGCTCGAAGTCGTAGGCGAAGCCGTGCTGCAGCAGCAAATCGATCGTGTGCTCGCTCAGGTCCCAGGACGGCGAACGGTAGCCGCGCGCCTTGCGCCCGGTCAGCCGCGCGATCGCGTCATTGGCGCGCACCAGGTCGGCTTCCTCCTCGTCGCGGCTCTGGTTCGCCGGCGGAATATGCGCCCAGCTGTGATGGCCGATCTCGTGGCCAGCGGCGACCACCGCCTCGCATTCGCGCGGCCAGCTCTCGATGGTGAAGCCGGGCACGAACCAGGTCGCCTTGATGCCGCGCGATTTGCAGAAAGTCGAGGATGCGGCTGCGACGCCGATGGCGCCGAACTCGCCGCGCGACAGCGGCGTCGGCGTGGTCATGCCGCGGGCGATGAAGCCGGACTGGGTGTCGAAATCGAAGGTGAGGCAGACGATGTGGCGGGGCACGTGCATTCCTCGGGTTGCGTGGGCCTGAGCGGTTCCATCATACTCTCGCATGCCCGGCCTTGTGCGGCCATGACGGGTAACAGGGGCCATGGCGGTCAAGGAAATCGGCATCATCCTCAACGGCGCCACCGGGCGGATCGGTGCGACGCAACATCTGGCCAATGCGCTGGCGCCGATCCGCGCCGAGGGCGGGCTGCCGGTTGGCGGCGACCGCATCGTGCCGCGCCTCCTGTTGCTTGGCCGCGACCGCCAAGCGCTCGCCGGCCTGGCGCAGGCCTACGCCATCGAGGACTGGAGCAGCGATCTTGATGCGGCGCTGGCCAAGCCGGATTTTCCGGTCTTTTTCGACGCGGCGGCGACCAAGCAGCGCGTTGCGGTTTTGAGCAAGGCGATTGCCGCCGGCAAACATATCTATAGCGAGAAGCCGGTGGCGCCGTCGGTGGCCGAGGGTCTTTCTCTATTACAGGCGGCGCAGGCGCGCGGGCTCAAGGCCGGCGCGGTCGAGGACAAGATCAATTTGCCCGGCTTGCAGAAGCTTTTGACCCTTGCCCAATCGGGCTATTTCGGCCGCGTCACCGGCTTCCGGCTCGATTTCGGCTGGTGGGTGTTCGACGGCGACGAACGCGAGAGCCAGCGGCCGAGCTGGAATTACCGCAAGAGCGGCGGCGGCGGATTGACCAGCGATATGGTGCCGCATTGGCGCTACGTGATCGAAGGCATCCTCGGGCCGATCGCTCGCGTCGTGGCCGCGACCAAGACCGCGATCCCAGAGCGCGTGGACGAGGAGGGCAAGCGCTTTCAAGTGGACGTCGACGACACCTCGGTCACGCTCGCCGAACTGGCGAGCGGCGCAGTGGGCACAATTATTTGCTCCTGGGCGACGCGGGTGCGGCGTGATGACCTGATGACGTTGCAGGTTGACGGCACCGGTGGCTCCGCATTCGCCGGCCTGCATCGCTGCTGGACGCAAAGCGCATCCGACACACCGACCATCCGGCGTTTCAATCCCGACGTTGATATCCGCGCCGACTATCGCGCGCAGTGGACGGAAGTTGCCGGCGCGGCGTCCTACACCAATCCCTACCGGGTCGGCTGGGAGAATTTCCTGCGCCACGTCGTTAGCGGCGCACCGCTGGTCTGCAATTTTGCCGCCGGTATCCGGGATGTGCAGTTAGCGGAAGCGTGCTATCGCAGCGCCGCCCAACAGAAATGGATCGCACTCGATGACATCACCGGCTAGCCCCACCGCCTTCGTCACCGGCGCTTCGACCGGTCTCGGTTACGCCATCGCCTGTGGTCTGGCGCAAGCGGGCTATGATCTCGCGGTCACCAGCCGCGACACCGCGCGGCTCGAGGCGCTGCGGCGCGAACCCGTTATGCAGGGCCGCAAGGTGGTGCCGGTAAAACTCGATCTGCGCGCCGAGACCGATATCACGCAGGCCTTCGCGGCGGCGGCCGGCGCTTTGGGCGACATCGACGTGTTGGTCAACAATGCCGGCTGCACGCTGGTCAAGCCCGCGGTCGACGTGACCTGGGCGGAGTGGGACGAGGTCGTCAACACCAATCTCAAGGGCGCCTATTTCATGTCGCGGACCTATGCCGCGCATTGCATCGCCCGCAAACGTCCTGGCTGCATCGTCAGCATCGCTTCGACCCACGGCATGACCGGCTTCGCCGGCCGCACGATCTACGGAATTTCCAAGGGCGGGCTGATCCAGATGGCGCGCATGCTGGCAATCGAATGGGTCAGCCAAAACATCCGGGTCAATACGATCGCGCCGGCCACCGTGCTCACCCCGTCGCGCGCGGCGATGTATGATGACGCGACGCGCGAGCGCATGCTCAGCCGCATTCCGACCGGCCGCTTCATCACGCCCGAGGAAGTCGCCGCCGCGGTCATTTTCCTCGCCAGCCCCGGCGCGTCGTCGATCACCGGCCAGACTCTGGCCGTGGACGGCGGGCTGACGGCGAACTGACTTGCCCCCTAGCGAATTTCCGTATTGCGGACGCCGGTTGTCCACGATGTGAACGCAGCCATGAGCCGCCCTGAACGCAAGCGAGCGTTGCGCCGGGAGCCGTTGCGGGGTCGGTCAAACAGTGCGAAAAGTGCGGCCTTAAAGCGCACCCGCGGTCGGCTTCGGCAATTCCTCGCGGGGCCTTCCGGGGAGACGCCAGCTTGAAAATTGGAATTCTACTCGGCGACGACATCGGTCTCGAAGTCGTGCCGGAAACCGTCAAAGTGATGAAAGCCGCGGCGTCGCGGTCCGGCCTCGCCATCGACTGGCAGCCGTTGCCTATTGGCAAGGCAGGCCATGAGCTGGAAGGCGATACGCTGCCGCCGAGCACTGAGGCGGCGTTGTGGAAGCTCGACGGCTGGATCATGGGCCCGATCGGGCATGCCGCCTATCCGCGCAACGACTCCACCTGGGTCATGCCGCCGGTGCGCAAGAAATACGAATTGTTCGCCGCCGTCCGCCCGTCGCGTTCCTATCCGAGCGTGAAGTCGATCCATAAGGACGTCGACATCGTATTCTTGCGCGAAATCTCCGAAGGCATGCTCTATTCGGAGACGGTGGTGGCCGGCGGGCCGGAATTCCGGCCGAACGACGACATCACCGTCGCCATGCGCGTGATCACGCGCAAGGGATCGAACCGGGTCGCGCGCGAAGCCTTCGAGATCGCGCGCACGCGGCCGCGCAAGAAGGTGACCGCCGCGCACAAGGAGCCGGTCTATCGGCTGGCCTGCGGCATGTTCGCCGAGGAATGCCGCAAGGTCGCGCGCGAATTTCCCGACGTGAAATTCGAAGAAGCGATGATCGACACCATCTCGATGAAGCTGGTGATGGCACCGCAGCAATACGACGTGGTGGTGACCACCAACCAGTTCGGCGACATCCTCACCGACATTGGGGCGGGGTTGGTCGGCGGACTGGGTTTGGCGCCCGGTCTCTGCGTCGGCGAGCGCCAAGCTATGGCGCAGGCCACCCACGGCTCGGCGCCCGACATCGCCGGCCGCGGCATCGCCAATCCTTACGCCATGATCGCGTCGGGCCAGATGCTGATGGGCTGGCTCGGCCGCAAGCACAACGAACCGAAAGCGGTTGCCGCGGCCAACTATATGCAGGCGGCGATCGACAGGGTCGTCACCGAAGCCAAACATTTGACCACCGACCTGGGCGGCAAAGCCAGCACCCGGGAAATGGGCGACGCCATCGCGGCGGCCGTCCTGCAATAACGCGATACAAAACATAAGCCAGGAAACGCCAGGAAACGCCAGGAAACGTCATGTACAGTCTTCAGCTCAGCCCTGAACAGTTGGAAATCCGCGACACGGTGCGCGATTTCGTCACGCGCGAGATCAAGCCGGTGGCGCTCAAGTCGGACCGGCTCGACATGTGCGACCGCAGCCTGCTCACGGATCTGCTCGACCAAGCCTCGCAGATGGGCCTGCGCAGCCTGGCGCTGTCGGAGGAGCGCGGCGGCGCCGGCGCCGATGCGCTCACTTCGTGCATCGTCACCGAGGAATTGGCGGCCGGCGACGCCGACATTGCCGCCGTGCTGTCGGAAAGCTCGCGGCTCGCGCATGTGCTGTTCGATCAGTGCATGAACGATGCGCAGCGCGATGCCTTACTGCCGAAGTTCATGGACGGCGACCGCTGTCATCTCGCTTTCGCCGGCCGCGAACCGGGCAGCGATACGCGCCTCGGCGTGAACTATCACCGCCCGGTGGACACCGAGGTGGCGGTGAAGACCACGGCCGCGAAGTCCGGCAATGACTTCATCGTCAACGGCGTAAAAGACTGCGTCGCCAATGCGCCGGTCGCCGGACTGTTCGCGGTTCTGGTGCAAATCCCGGGGCGGCCGGCGGCGAGCGTGCTGCTGGTGCCGGCGGATGCGCCGGGCCTGAGCGTGCGCGCGCATGAAAATGCCTGGCAGCACGGCAGTTGCGGCGAAGTCACCTTCAAGGACTGCAAGGTGCCGGGCGGCAATCTGCTCGGCGACGACGCGGTGGCGCTGCTGACCGGTGCCGCTGCGGCCGGGCGCGGCATTCCGCTGGCGCAGGCGCTCAATCTCGGCATCGGCCGCGCCGCCTACGAGGCCGCGCTCGACTACGCCCATCTGCGCGTGCAGGGCGGCCGCCCGCTCATCGAGCACCAGGCGATCGCCACCAAGCTGGCCGAGGTTGCGATCCGGCTGGAAGTTGCGCGCGGCGCCGTCTGGCAGGCCGCCTGGGCCTCCGATCATCCCGAGGCCGTCGCCGACCGCAGCCTGTCCGACCTGCCGCTCACGACCATCGCGCAGGTGTTCACCTCCGAGGCGGTGATGAAAGCGGCCAAGGACTCGGCCGAAGTCTTCGGCGCCATGGGCGTGATGCGCGACATGCCGTTGACGAAATACATCCACGACGCCCGCGTCTGCCAGCACTCGGGCGATGGCAATAGCGACGCCCGGCTGCGCGTCGCGGAAGAGATCGCCGGCTACCGGCGCCCGGGTCAGCGCGCGATGGCGCTGGCCGGCGAATAACAACACGTTTCAGGTGAGGATGCTTCCATGGATTTCAATCTGAGCAACGAACAGCGTTCCTGGCAGATGGCGGCGCGCAAATTCGCCGACGAGGAGATTCGTCCGATCTCGCTCGAACGCGACACCATTTCCAAGCCGCGCGAGACCTGGGACTGGGAGATCATCAAGAAGGGCTCCAAGCTCGGCTTCCGCACCATGGCGGTGCCGAAGGAATGGGGCGGCCACGGCACCGATTTCGTGACGCAGGCGCTGGTGATGACCGAACTCGCCAAGGCCGACAGCGCCATTTCCAAGGCCTTCAGCCAGAACTGGAAATGGAGTCACTTGATTTCGGCCTCCTGCACCGAGGAGCAGAAGCAGCGCTTCCTGCCGGGCTTCGTCGCCGATGATGGCTGGGTGCTCGGCAAGGGCATCACCGAGCCGAGCGCCGGCTCCGATAACCGCATGCCGCAGGATGACCCGAAGACGGGGATCAAGCTGCGCGCCGAGCGCAAGGGCGATGAGTGGATTCTCAACGGCGAGAAAGCCTTCATCGCCAACGCGCCGGTCGGCAAGCTGTTCTTCATCGACGCGCGCACCGATGCGACGGTGCCGCCCAAGCAGGGCACCACCTTGTTCCTGGTGCCGTCCGACACGCCCGGCTTCCGCATCGGCAAGGTGTTCAACAAGAGCGGCTGGCGCTTCTACCAGAACGGCGAGATGATCTTCGAGAACGCGCGGGTGCCGCACGCCAATGTGGTCGGCGAGGTCGGCGGCGCCGTCAAGAAGGCCGGCGGTGGCGGCGGCGACACCACCGGCGGCGATCTGTTCGGCGATCTTGAGTTGGCCGCCAACGGGTTCGGTATCTGCGACGATGCCTGCGCGACCGCGCTCAAATTCGCCAAGACCGCCAAGCAGGGCGGTCAGCCGCTGTGGGCGCAGCAGAACGTGCAATTGCAGATCAACAAGATGTTCATGCTGACCGAGGCACTACGCTCGTTCGTGATGCGGGTGGCCTGGGAGCACGACCTGAAAATCCACTCGCACAACGCCGGTCTGGCGATGAACTATTCCTGCGACGTGGTGAACGAGGTGTCCGAGCTATACATGGAAGTGCGCGGCGCCGATGGCTGCGCCATGGACCACCACACCGACAAACTGGTGCGCGACGCCTTCATCTGGAACCACCTTGCCGGCGACAGCGTGTCGCGCATGAAGGTGGCGAGGCGGCTGGCGGCGTAGCGCTTGCGTGCCGCGGATGCAGCGCAGCACGAGCGAAAGCGAAGTGGTGCGCTGCTGATCCGGGGCCCAGCTTGCTAAGGAAAACCGGGGTCCCGGTTCTGCGGCGCACCGTTCTGCCATAGCGCGACGAAGACGCGCGTAAACGCGCTTATGGCTCCACGCTGCGCCGCGCCCGGGACACGCAGCGAATCTAGAATTTCACCGGCGCGCCCTTCTCGAGCGAGGTGATCACCGCCTCGAAAGCGCCGATCAGGTTCAGCATCTGATCCGGCCGCACCGGGAATGGCGCCTTGCCCTCGATGGCGTCGGCGAAGGCTTCGAGCAGCACGCGCAGCGAATCGACGTGCTCCAATTTCCGCTCTTCCGTCGGTCCGCCGATTTTGCCGACGATCAGCGTATCCTCGCCGCGCGCTTCGGCCATGCCGTCGGTGCCGAACACGGCGCAGCGCCAATAGACCGGCGTGGCGCGCACCGTCGCCATCAGCCCGGTGGCGCCGCTTTCGAACTCCACCAGCGCGGCGACGACGTCGCGCGGATCGGGCGGCGCTTTCTTCGAGATACAGCGCGCGTCGACGTAAGAGATCGGTCCGACCAGATTGATGAAGGCGTCGAGCACGTGCAGCCCCGCGCCGGTCATGCCGGCGCCGGGCGATTCCGCCGGATCGTCGCGCCAGCCGCCGGACACGCGCGTCGAGTGCTCGTTGGAGAAATGCCCTTCGATATGGAAAACCTTGCCGATCTCGCCGGAATCCACCACGCGCTTGAGCTCGCGCATGGAGGCAAAGCAGCGCTTGTTGTTGCCGGTGCCGAGCGGCACGCCGGCCGCCTTGACCGCGGCGACCGCGCGCTCGGCTTCCGCCCGCGTCAGCGCCAGGGGCTTCTCACACCAGACCGGCTTGCCGGCTGCCGCCACCATGCGCACCTGCTCGACATGCAGGGAGTGCGGCGTCGCCAGCAGAATGGCCTGCACCTCGGGGTCGGCGATGGCGTCTTTCAGATCGGTGGACAACCGGAAGCCATGCTTGGCCGCCAGTTCGCGCGCAAGTTCCGGTTCTTTGGTCACGCCGTGCACGATGCGCAGGCGGCTGCTTTTGCCTTGAATTGAACCGAGAACCGTCTGGCCCCAGCGGCCCAGGCCGACCATGGCTGCATTGATCATTGTTGCCCCGACATTGCGATGTGTCTTGCCAATGTCGGCCAATCGAGTTGTCATGACAAGCGCATGATCCCGAAAAGCATGTCCTCGACTTGATCGGGGATGGGAACCGGTTTTCGGATAAGATCATGCGCAAGTAAAATGCTTGGGTTGGCGATGAGGGGCAATGCATGAAGGCGATGATGTTGCGGGGGCCGAACACCCCGTTCGAAATGGTGCAGGTGCCCGATCCGGTTGCCGGCCCAGGCGAGGCGGTCGCCCGCGTCATCACCTGCGGCGCCGGGTTGACCATCCAGCACGCCAAGGCTGGCCGGCGCAAAATCAATTTTCCCCGCATCATCGGCCACGAGATCACGGCTGAGATCGTCGCGGTCGGCGCCGGCGTCACCGGGCTGAAGCCGGGCGACGGCGTCACCGCGTATTTTTATCTGAACTGCGGCCACTGCCGGTATTGCCTGTCGATGCTCGAGCCGCTGTGCACCAACACCGGCGGCAATGTCGGGCTGGAGTGCGACGGCGGCTATGCCGAATACATCAAGTTGCCGGCGCACATCTTCATCAAATACCCGGAAGGGCTCGATTACAAAAAGCATCCGGCGGAAATGGGCGTCATCACCGACGCGCTGGCGACGCCCTACAAAGTGCTGCGCCGCGCTTCGATCAAGGCCGGCGAAACGGTCGCGGTGTTCGGCGCCGGCGGCGGCGTCGGCATCCATCAGGTGATGATGGCGAAGTGGGCGCGCGCGCGCGTCATCGCGGTCGACGTTGCCGCGGACAAGTTCGACGCCTGCCGCAAGGCCGGCGCCGACGAGGTGCTCAATCCGCGCGACGGCGACGTGGTCGAGGCGCTGCGCGATCTCACCCACGGCAACGGCGTCGACGTGGCGATCGATTACGTTTGCACCACGGCGACGCTGGAGGCGGGCGTCAAGGCGCTCGGCCGCCGCGGCCGCCTGGTCATTCTGGGCGGCGCCGCCCAGCCGTTCCAGGCGCCGGCGTACGACATGCTGACCAAGGAACAGGCGATCCTCGGCAGCCGCTATGTCACGCGCGCCGAAATTCTGGAGGCGTGCGATCTGGTGGCGCGCGGCGAAGTGTGGCCGCTGGTCACCGACATCCGGCCGTTACAGGAAGCCGAAGCGGTGCACGATCTGGTCGAGCGCGGACAGGTGACGGGAAGGGCGGTCCTGCGCGTCGCATGAGGCGTCGCGCAACTGCGCAGTCGACCGATTGCACTACTTTTTTCGAATACGGAAGCTGAGCACGCCGCCGGCTTCCGCTTTGCCTTCCAGCACGTCGCCGGTCTGCCGCAGCAGATTGGGAATGTCGATCACGGTCAGCGGATCGGTGCATTCGGCGACAATCAGGTCGCCGCTTTTCAGGCCCGACAGCATCTTGCGCACCCGCAGCGCCGGCAGCGGGCATTTCAGGCCGCGCAGATTCATGGTCTTTTCCGCCATGGTTTAGGTCCGGTCCGGCTGCTGTGTCCGACGTTTGCTTGGGGTAGAATGAATATTCTAGGCCCCACAAGGTCAAGCGCGGGAAAATGGCTGCGGCGTCCGACCCAATACAGACGATTACCCAGCTGACGCCGCTCGCCGAGGTGCTGGCCAGGGTCGATTCCGGCGTCAAGCCGGTGGCGGCGCGCGCGCTCGATGTGACCGCCGCCGCCGGCCGCACGCTTGCCGCCGACGTGGTGGCGGCGAGGCGCCCGAAAGCGGCTATGGCGCTGGACGACGGCTGGGCGCTCGCCGCCGAGGACACCGTGGGCGCCGGCGGCTATGCGCCGGTGCTGCTGATGCGCCCGCCGCAGCGGGTCGAGGCCGGGCAACCGATGCCGCCCGCTACCGACAGCGTGGCGCCGCTCGGCGCGGTGAAGGTGACCGCCGGCCGCGCCGAGGCGCTCGTCACCGTCAATCCCGGCGACGGCGTGTTGCCGGAGGGCGGCGACAGCGATCCGGGGCTGCCGCTGCGGTGTGCGGGGGAGCGCATAAGCGCCATCCAGCTTGCCGCCTTCGCCATCGCCGGCATTGCAAGCGTCAGCGTGCGCGAGCCGCGCCTGTCGATCGTACCGGCGCGCGACGATCACATTATCGCCACCGTCGCACGTGCTATCCTGCGCGATGTCGAACGCGGGGGCGGTATCGCGCGCATTGATGATGGTCACGATCTCGATCGCGCACTGCGCGACGGCAAGGACGATGCCGTGGTGATCGTCGGCGGCACCGGCAGCGGCCGCAACGACGCCAGCGTGCAGCACATTGGCGCGCGGCGGGCCGGCTCGCCGTGCACGGCATGGCGCTCACGCCCGGCGAGACCGCCGCCTTCGGCTTTGCCGGAGCGCGCCCGGTGCTGCTGCTGCCGGGACGGCTCGACGCGGCGTTGAGCGTTTGGCTCGTGGTCGGCCGGCGCCTGCTGGCACGGCTTGCCGGCAGCGGCGAGGACGAAGCGGGGACAAAGGCCACGCTCACGCGCAAAGTCACCTCCACCATCGGGCCTCGCCGAAGTCGTTCCGGTGCGCCGGACCGGCGGCGGCGTCGAGCCGCTGGCGACCAAATATCTGCCGCTGTCGGCGCTGGCGCGGTCCGACGGATGGATTCTGGTGCCGGCCGACAGCGAAGGCTATGCCGCTGGTTCGCAGGTTGAGTTCAGGCCGTGGCCATGAGAATCGTAACATGAGTGAGACCCGCAAGGCGCGGTCGGACGTCGAGACCGAACTGCTTGCGCGCGTGCGCGCGGCCGCGCGCCAGGAGCAGTTCCTCGACGTGGTGTCGGCGGATGAGGCGCGCTTGCGCTTCGAGCGGCATCTCGATCTTTCGCCGCTCGCGGCCGAGACCGTGCCGTTGGCGCTCGCGCTCACACGCGTGCTCGCGCACGACGTGGTGGCGGCGGTCGATGCGCCGCCCTTCGACCGCTCCAACGTGGACGGCTTCGCCTTGCGTGCGGCCGATACCGTCGGCGCCAGCGACGGCAAGCCGAAAATTTTCCGGCTCAATGCCGAAGTGATCGCCTCCGGCGATGCGCCGGCGCTGGAGGTGAAGTCCGGCACCGCCACCACGATCGCGACCGGCGGCGTGATCCCGCGCGGCGCCGACGCCGTGGTGATGATCGAGCAGACCGAGCTGGTCCGGCGAAGGCGCACCGAGCATCGAGTTGCGCCGCGCCGCCGCGCCCGGGCAATTCATTTCCTACGCCGGTTCCGACATCGCGCGCGGCGAGACGCTGCTGCGGCGCGGCGCGCGCATCGGCTCGCGCGAGATCGGCATGCTGGCGGCTTGCGGCCTTGCCCAGGTGGACGTGGTGCGGCGGCCGAAGGTCGCGGTGCTCTCCACCGGCGATGAACTGGTCGCGCCCGGCGACCCGCTCAAGCCGGCGGGCGTCTTCGACAGCAACGGTGCGATCATCGCGGCGGCCGTCACGGAAGCCGGCGGCGAGCCGCTGAGCCTCGGCGCCTTTCCCGACGACGAGGCGGCGCTGGAAAAAGCCGTCCGCCAGGCGCTGGCGCAAAGCGATATCGTCGTGCTCTCGGGCGGCACCTCGAAGGGCGCCGGCGATCTGTCGCACCGCGTGGTGTCGCGGCTGGGCGCGCCCGGCATCCTGGTGCACGGCGTCGCGCTCAAGCCCGGCAAGCCGCTCTGTCTCGGCGTGATCGGCGACAAGCCGATCGTGGTGCTGCCCGGGTTCCCGACGTCGGCGATCTTTACGTTCCACGCTTTCGTCGCGCCGGTGATCCGCGCCCGCGCCGGACTGCCGCCGGAAGCCGCGAAGAAAATCACCGCGCGTGTACCGGTGCGCATTGCCTCCGAACTCGGCCGCAAGGAATTCGTACTGGTGTCGTTGATCGAGAGCGACGAGGGCGCCATCGCCTTTCCGATCGGCAAAGGTTCCGGCTCGGTCACCAGCTTTTCGCAGGCCGACGGTTTCCTCGAGATCGACGCGCTGGCGTCGTCGTTCGATGCCGGCAGTACGGCGGACGTGACGCTGATCGGCAGCGCCGCGCGTGCGCCCGATCTGGTCATCATGGGCAGCCACGATGTGGCGCTCGACGTGGTCGTCGGCACGCTGGCCGAACGCGGCTTTTCCGCGCGCACGCTGGCGGTCGGCAGTCTGGGCGGGGTGGCGGCAGCGAGCCGCGGCGAGTGCGACATCGCGCCGGTCCATCTGATCGACCAGGAAAGCGGGCTCTATAATGTGCATCTGGTGACGCCCGGCCTCACGCTGATCCCCGGCTGGCGGCGCATGCAAGGGATGCTGTTCCGTCCGGGCGACCGGCGCTTCGAGGGGCACACGGCGCAAGAGGCGCTGGCCACGATCCTCGCCGATCCTTCCGCGCTGATGGTCAACCGCAACGCCGGCGCCGGCACCCGCGTGCTGATCGAGAAGCTGCTCTATGGCGCGCGGCCGCCCGGTTACGCCAACCAGCCGAAATCGCACAATGCGGTTGCGGCCGCGATCGCGCAGGGCCGCGCCGACTGGGGCGTCGCCATCGAGCCGGTGGCCAAGCTCTATGGTCTCGGCTTCCTGCCGCTGTCGCCGGAACATTACGATTTCCTGCTGGTTGAAAGCCGCAGGGATCGGCCTGCCGTGCAAGCATTCCTCGCGGCCTTGCACGACCCTGCGACACGAGAACGCATCCGCGCGCTCGGCATGCAGCCGGTCGACGGATAGCATTCTTTCTTCACCTCCCCCTGGAGGGGGGAGGTCGATTGTCGTCGCAATGCGACGGCAATCGGGTGGGGGTGAATTGATGAGGTGCCGTCACCCCACCCCGGCTCGCTTCCGCTCGCCGACCCTCCCCCTCCAGGGGAGGGTGAAGCAGGCGAGTCTCACAATGTTTTCATTTTCGTCGATCGCTCG
This sequence comes from uncultured Alphaproteobacteria bacterium, assembly GCA_963786025.1. Classification (GTDB taxonomy): domain Bacteria; phylum Pseudomonadota; class Alphaproteobacteria; order Rhizobiales; family Xanthobacteraceae; genus Pseudolabrys. The sequence goes on along the minus strand of CAWAXK010000025.1, from coordinate 66,972 downwards.
GATCTAACTAATATGCGGCGCTCGATCAGATCGTTCTGTCTTGCAATCGTGCTGCTGTTGCCGCTTGGATTGACGGCGGCGCAGGCGCAATTGCGCGGCCATGGCGGGCCGGTGCGGGCGCTGGTCGATCTCGCCCGACGGCAAGGAGGCGGTCTCCGGCAGCTTCGACACCTCGGCGATCCGCTGGTCGTTGACGCGCAACGTCGCCGAGCAGGTGATGCGCTTCCACGACAACGCGGTGAACGCCGTCGCCTGGCTCAAGGACGGTCGCATCGTCACCGCCGGCGCCGATGCGCATATCGCGATCTGGACGCAAGGCAAGTCGGAGCCCGATCATGTGCTCGACGGCCACAGCGGCCCGATCGCCGGCCTGGCTGTGTCGGGCGACGGCAAGTGGCTGGCCTCGGCGTCGTGGGATCACAGCGTGCGGCTGTGGCCGCTTGCCGGCGGCGCGCCGCGCGTGCTGGAAGGCCATGCGCAGAACGTCAACGACGTCGCCTTCTCGCCCGATGGCCGCGACCTGGTGAGCGCCGGCTATGACGCAAGCTTGCGCATCTGGCGGCTGAGCGACGGTGGCGTCAGCGTTCATAACCTGCCGACGCCGCTCAACAGCGTGGCCGTCGCACCCGATGGCGAGATCGTCGCGGCCGGCGCCGACGGCAAGGTCTATTTCCTGTCGCCGCAAGGCGAGCTGCGCGACGAGCTGCAGGCTTCCGCCACCCCGATCATCGCGCTGGCGATTTCGCCCGACGGCAAACTGGTCGCCGCCGCCGGCATCCGCGGCTCGGTGGCGGTGATCGAACGCAAGGCGCGCAAGCTCTCCCGCACGCTGGTCGGGCCCGGACTGCCGGTGTGGTCGGTGGCGTTCTTTCCCGACAATCGCACGCTGTTGACCGGCGGCGCCGACCGCACCATCCGCCGCTGGGACGCTGTGAGCGGCGAGCCGATCGGCAGCGTGGTGGTCGGCGCGCCCGACGATCCGCTCAAGCGCATATGCCGGCGATCCCGGCGCGCAGGTGTTCCGCGCCTGCGTCGCCTGCCACACGCTGTCGCCCGGCGAAGGCAACAAAGCGGGGCCGAGCCTCGTCGGCATTTTCGGCCGCAAGATCGCGACGTTGCCGGGCTACCGCTATTCGGACGCGCTCAAGCACATGAGTATCGTGTGGACGCCGCAGACGGTGGCGAAGATGTTCGAGGTCGGGCCGATGACCTACACGCCCGGCACCAAGATGCCGGAGCAGAAGATCGGCTCGGCCGAGGACCGCAAGGCGCTGGTGGAATTTCTGGCGAAGGCGACCAAGAAATAGGGTGCCCGCCACCGGCGTCCGACCGATCAGAGCTTTTGCTTTTCTTCGTATTCGCGCTTGAGCTTTTCCAGTTCGCGCTCGCGCAGATAATAGTCGGTGGTGCGCACGGCCGGGCGCTTGGGCCCGGCGAAGGGATCGAAATTCTCCTCGGCCATGGCCGCGACGCGGCAGTCGGCGCACATCTTGATGACGTCGAGCCGCGTCTTGTGAATCCTTGAACATCCAGTGCCGGCCTTCCAGCTTCGCCGCCACGCGCTCGACCGAACTCTTGACGCCGAACGGCTTGCCGCAGCGGATGCAGGCGAACGGCTCTTCCTGCTTGATGATGCGGCTCGACGCGGTCGCGGCGCGGAAATCGATCTGCGGCTTGAGCGAGATCACCTTTTCCGGACAGGTCGCCTTGCACAGTCCGCATTGCACGCAGGCGTCTTCCGCGAAACGCAACATCGGCCGCTCGGGATCGTCCGACAGCGCGCCGGTCGGGCAAGTCGAGACACAGGAGAGACACAGCGTGCAGCCCTCGACATTCACTTCGACGGTGCCGAACGGCGCGTCCTGCGGCAGCGCGACGATATCGACCGGCGCCGGGGCTACCGCATGCAATTCGCGCAAGGCATGGCGCACCACGTCGCGCTTGAGACCCGCGGCCGCGAAAGTGGCGGGCTTGGCGGCGGCGTCCATGGCGGGAATGGCGCGCAAGGCATTGCCGAGCGCGTCCGGATCGTCGGTCTCGATGGTCGCGGCGCGCGCGCCCGTAAAGCCGAGACCGGCGAGGATCGGCTCCGCCAGCGCGATGGTCTTGGCGAGGCCGGCAATATCGTGGCGCGGCTTGGCGCGAACGAGAAAGCGCGCCGCCGACGCGCCATAGGCAAACGACGCCGCGACTGATTCCAGTCCAACCTGCGTCACCTCGTTGACCTCAACCGGCAATACATTTGCCGGCAAGCCATCGCCGTGCCTGGCCAGCGCATCGATCATGGCGCCGCCATGCTCGGCATCGTGGAACAGCACCACCGCCTGGCGGCCGCCGGCTTCTCGGTAGGCGCCGAGCAGCGTGCGCAATCGTCGCAGCAGCGCGTCGGACGGCGGCAGCGCATAGGCGGCGGCGCCGGTCGGACAGGCGGCGGCGCATTGGCCGCAGCCGGCGCAAATCTGCGGATCGATCGCCACGTGATCGCCGGCCGGCGCAATCGCTCCGGTGGGACAAAGGTCGAGGCAGCGGTGGCAGCCGACGATCTTGGAGCGCGAATGCGCGCACAGATCCTCGGTGAAATTGATGTAGCGCGGCTTGTCGAATGTGCCGGTGAGATCGCGCGCCTTGAGCACGGCGCGCAGCACCGCGGCCGGATCGCCCGGATCGGCGCGCAAATATCCGTCGCGCAGGTCGGCGGCGGCAAACAGCGACGCGCCGCCCGACAGATCGAGCACGATGTCGCAGCGCGACGTCGCGCCGTTGCGCGCCGGGCCAAAGGTCAGTTCGCCGCGCGAGGATGGATTGGGCGCGGCATAGTCGTCCACCGTCAGTTCGAAGGCGCCGAGATAGCCCTTGGCCTGCCGGATATTGCCCTGCACCACCGGGAATTCGGTCGTCCGCAGCGGCGACACGTCGCCGGGCGGCTTGATCAACACGGTGACGTCGAGATGATCTTTCAGCAGATTGGCGGCTTCGATCGCCTGTTCGTCCTTGCCGTAAATCAGCGTCACGCCGTCGCTGGTCAGCGGAACGAACGCGACCTCCGGCGCCGGCTCGAGGCTCGCCGCGATCAGCGCCGCCATTTTCGGGCCGGCCGCTTTGGCGTCCGTCGACCAGCCGGCGGTCTCGCGGATATTGACGAAGCTCAGTTCGGCCGCGTCCTTGATTTCGCCGGCGACCTCCTCGAACAGCGGCGCTTCCTGCGTGCAGGCCACTGTGAGCGGCGTCCCGCCTGTCGCCAATTTGCGAAAGCGCTCGAGCTCGGCGCGGCAAAGCTGGCGGCCTTCGATAACTTTCGCGCCGCGGCAGACGCGCGCCACAGTCTCGCCAGCGAGCGGCATCGTGTCTTCGCAGGAACAGATCAGGATGTTACGCGGCCGTTCGGCCATCCGGCTGACTTACCTTTTCGTTTGTCCCCGCATTCGATGTGCGAAAGGCCGCCTGTGGCCTCTTTCGCTCTTAATTCCTCGCGGCCGCGGGACTGGGCCTCGAGACCCCCTGAGGGTATAACTATAAGTATATAATTGAGAAAGTCACAGCCAATGCCCCTGGAGACGCGGGCAAGTCCGCTGACGCCGGAACTGACGCTGCCGCCGCCGTTCACGCTGGTGCGCCTGCGCGAATTGGGCGACGCCTTCGCGCATGCAAAATCGATCGCGGCCGAGCAGGGCGCCGGCACGCTGGTCTATGTCGGGCGCTTCGATCTCGCCGAATTCGCCGTGGTGCTGGAGCCGGATGAGCCGCTGGCCCAAGCGCGGCGCGCTTTTTATGCCGGCATGGCGGCGCTGGCCGACGCGCTCGCCGCCCACGCGCAACCGGAAACCGCCATCACCATCGACTGGCCGGATACGATTTCGGTCAATCGCGGCGTGGTGGGCGGCGGCCGCCTGGCTTGGCCGAAAGGCGCAGCCGAGGACGAAACGCCGCCTTGGCTGGTGTTCGGCGCCATGATCCGCACGGTGTCGATGACTGGCACCGAGCCGGGCCTCAATCCGCTGGTCACCGCGCTGGAGGAGGAAGGCTTTTCCGACGCCATGTCCGATCAGGTGGTGGAGAGCTTCGCCCGCCACTTCATGCTCGCCATCGATGCCTGGCAGGAGCATGGCTTTGGCGCGGTGGCGCGCAGCTATCTGGAGCGGCTGCCGGCCGAGCAGGGCCTGCGCCGCGATATCGACGACAACGGCGATCTCTTGATCCGCCGCATGGGCAAGACGCAAGTCGAGCGCAAACCGCTGCTGGCGCGGCTGGCCGAGCCCGCCTGGTTTGATCCGGTGGCGAAAGGACCGCGCGCGTGAAGTTGTTGCGCACCATACGGCTCGATGCGTCCGACACTTTCGTGTTCGAGAAGGCGGCCGAGCCGGGCGAGTGGGCGGTGTCCGGCGCCTTCGTGTTCTGGAATAGCGAACCGGCGGCATTGGAAGGCAAGGCGCGCTCGGCGTTCCGCGGCGGCTTTCTCGGCGTAGCCTCGCTCGGCTGGTCGACGCTGGTGCAGATCGTCGAGGCGAGCGACGACGACCGGCAGACCGTGATCGATACGCTGGCGCAACAGCTGGTTGCGAATTTCGGCGCGCCCACGATATGGATGCCGCGCGCGCCGCGGCGGAAGAAGAAGTCGCCTTCGCCGAGTCGCTGTGCAGCCAGCCGCAGGATACGCTGGTGGCGGTGCATCGCAGCTTCGCTGACGGCGAGGTGCGCGAGACCTTCCGCACACTGCGCCCGCGCGCGGGACAAAAGCCGGCGCGCGCGTTCTCCTTCCTCGAGGTCGAGGGCGAGGACGAGCAGCCGATTGAGGCCGTCGATCTGGTCGGCATGGCCGAGCGGGAGCGCAAATGAACGACTTCTGGCTCTCCTGCGGCCATCATCTGCTCGACCGCGGCGAAGGCGGCGGGCTGGTCGTGACCGACGAGTTCCTCAAGCTTTATCTGGCGCGGCCGGAACTGATCCCGCCGCCGGAAGCCTGCGCGGTCGAGCGCACGCTGCATGGCGCATTGCTCGCCGATCCGCGCATGCCGGTCGCCGCCTCCGACATCGCGGCCATCGCCGACGCCGATGCGCGCGAGAACTGGCAAATGCTGGTCGCCTTCCGCGACCACCTGCTGCGGCACAAGACGCTGGAAGCCGCCTATAGCGCGCTGGTGCTCGATGGCGTCGGCAATACGCCACCGCTGTTCATCAATCAGCTCGTGCACGTCATCCTGCGCAACGCGCTCGACGGCATTGACGACCCGCGCGTCGCGCGCGCCGCCGAGCTGTTCTTTCGCACCCAGCGCGTGACCTCGCACGATAACGCGCTGCTGGCGGCCGACGAGGAGACCATCGGCGGCATCAACACGTCGCCGGTGACGCCGCTGGTCTCGATGCTGGGCATTCCGGCCGAAGCCGAGATCGACATCATCAACGACGACAATGCCGAGAGCTATTGGCGAGCGCAGCGACCAGTTCGACATGGCGCTCGATCTGACCGGCGGGCGCGCCGGGCTGGTGGCGCTCGCCGAGGCGATGCGGCGCTGGATCGCGCATGTACTTGGCGTCGAAGTGACGATCGAGCCGCTCACCGAGCTGCGCGACGCGCCGCTCACCTGGTATGTTGGCCTCGACGTCAACGGCACCCAGATCGGCGACTGGTTGTGGAGCGGAGAGGATCTCGATGAGTCGACGAAGTCGACGGTGGTGGCCCTGTTCGCTCTTACATTCCGCGACCCGAGCATGATGCTCGACAAGGTTAAGGGAGCGCCGGTCTATCTCATTCTGGCGATGACGCCCGACAAAACTATCCGCATGAAGCCGCAGAACCTGATCACCGGCCTGCCGATCCGGCATCTGGAGGCGGTCAGTTGAGCGTCGCACCCCCGCTGCAAACCATCGCCGTCAGCGTCGTGGTCGAGCGCAGCAAGGGCGCCAGCCAATGGAGCGATTTTCTTTGGCGGCCGCTCAGCGTGCTCGCCGGCGCGCCGGCGACGCCGCCCTGGACCAAACTGTCCGGCGACGGCGAGCGCGTGACGTTTTTCGCGGGCACCGCGGATATTGAATTGCATCGGACCGAAACCGCCAATTACCGTGGCAACCTGGCGAATGACGAGCCGTTGCTGTGGGTGGTGTTGCGGCCGAGCGAGACCGAAATGCCGTACACTTTGTTGACGGTGACGGCCGATCCGGCCGAGGGCGAGGCCATGACCGAAGCCGGCAACGACCTGGTCGAGACCGTGCCAATGCCGAAGGCGATCCAAGAGGCGGTTGCGGATTTCGTCGCCGAGCACCATGTCGACCGGACGTTCTCCAAACGGAAGCGCGATCGCGTCGATCCGGAAGCGCTGGGGCGGCGCCGGTTGCGCGACGACGAGCAGCCATGAGCGAACCGGAAAAATTCCTCGATCGATGGTCGCGCCGCAAACGCGAAGCGGCGGATGAGCCCGCGCCGGTCGAGGTGAAGGATACCACCGTTGCTTCGGCACTACCTGCCGACGCCAAGGCGCCGGCCGCGGAGGTCCCGTTCGATCCCGCCAGCCTGCCGCCGATCGAATTGATCGGTGCGGAATCGGACATACGCGCGTTCCTGCAAGCCGGCGTGCCGCCGGACCTCTCGCGTGCGGCGCTTCGTCGCGCCTGGTCCGCCGATCCGGCGATCCGCGACTTCATCGGCTTGGTCGAGAACGGGTGGGATTTCAATGATCCCAACGGCATTCCCGGCTTTGGGCCCATCAACGCGGGCGAGGTTGCCCGCCTGCTGGCGCAAGTGATCGGCGCGCCGCCGGCGGAAGCCGCTGCGGCGCGGGAAGCAGCGGCCGCGCAAGGTAACGTCGAGCAAACGCCGCCGCCAGCAGTCGAATCCGAGCAGGCACAACAGTTGCCGCATGATCAGCCGGCACCCAATCAAGATCTCGCGGTGCCGGAAAAAGATTCCGTGCAGCGCAGCGAAGATAATGTTGCGATGCAAAATAATTCAGACGATCGGGAAAACTTCCCATCATCTCGCCGACGTGGGCACGGCGGCGCGCTCCCTAAATAATGATCGGGCTTATAGCTTCTGGCTATTGACCCTATGATCTGCGCGGGCCTAGCCTTTTAACCATACTGAACCGGCCGTTAAAGAGCTGGTCGCGCCAAGAAAAACAACGGGGCTCGGGGGAGCCGAGCGACCATGACAGACCGGGGACTTCTGGATGCGATTCGCGCCGCCGGTGGCGTCACCGAGCTTGCGCGCCGTATCGGGATTTCCCAACCGTCGGTATCAAATTGGTCGCGCGTTCCCGCCGAGCGGGTGCTCACGGTCGAGGCGGTGACCGGTGTCGCGCGCGCGATCCTGCGGCCTGACCTTTACGATGACAACAATGAATCGACTGGCGTCGACGAGGTCGATCTCGCCCGTGCGCAGGAATACGCGCTGTTGGCGGCATTGCTGACGCGAGCGCCGGACGCGGCGTTTCTGCAGCGGCTGGCCACGCTGCGCGGCGATCCGACGCCGCTGGGCGTCGCCCATATCGGTCTCGCCGACGCGGCCGGCAGTGCCGACGCGGCCAAGGTCGAGCGCGAATTTTTCGATTTGTTCATCGGCATCGGCCGCGGCGAGTTGATGCCGTACGGCTCCTACTACATCGCCGGCTTCCTGCACGAGCGCCCGCTGGCGCGCCTGCGCGAGGATCTCGCCTGCCTCGGCATCGAACGCGCCGAGGGTCAGTACGAATTGGAAGATCACGCCGCCATCCTATGCGAGATCATGTCCGGGATGGCCGGCGGACAATTCCCGGCGCCGGCGGGCGCCGACCGCCAACTGTTCGAAAAACATCTGGCGCCCTGGCTCGGCCGTTTCTTCCTGGACCTCGAGCGCGCCGAGGGCGCGGACTTCTACCGGCGCGTCGGTGCGCTCGGCCGCGTGTTCATCGAAATTGAATCGGAGGCTTACGCGTTAGCGAGCTGATGCCCCCGCGCCTACGGAAAATTAAGTCTTCAAGGAGGACTGGCGATGAAAACGGAACCTAAAGCCAACCTGGCACGCCGCAACTTCCTGCGCGCGCTCGGCGCCGGCGCCGGTGTCGCGGTTACGCCCGTCGCCCTTGTGGCCGAAGCGAAAGCGGACTCCGAAAGCAACGATGAAAAGCGCAAGGCCCGCTACAAGGCCGATTCCCCCGAAGTGAAGACATACTACCGCGTCAACCGTTATCCGAGCTGAGGGAGGCATCCCGTGCTGATCAAAAGAACCGAACGCCAGACACGCCAAGGCTCGAGCCAAGGCTCGATCCATGGCTCGCTCGCCGCCCTCGCCAGCCAAAATAACAACGGTCTCGATCGTCGCAGCTTCCTGCGCCGGTCGGGCCTCGCCGCCGGCGGTCTCGCCACTCTCGGCGCGCTGCCGCTCGCCAGCGTGCAAAAGGCCAAGGCCGGCCCGCCGCCCGCCAAGGGCGCCGCGGTTACCATCCGCAAGAGCCTCTGCACGCATTGCTCGGTCGGCTGCACTGTCACCGCGGAAGTGTCCAACGGCGTCTGGATCGGCCAGGAGCCGAGTTGGGATTCGCCGATCAACCGGGGTTCGCACTGCGCCAAGGGCGCCGCGGTGCGCGAACTGGTCATGGGCGAACGCCGCCTGAAATATCCGATGAAACTCGCGAATGGCCAATGGACCCGCATAAAATGGGACCAGGCCATCAACGAGATCGGCGACAAGCTGATGGCGATCCGCGCAAAATCCGGCGCGGACTCCGTCTATCTGGCTTGGCTCGGCCAAGATGACCAACGAGGGTTCCTATCTGTTCCGCAAACTTGGGGCGTTCTGGGGCACCAACAACACCGACCATCAAGCGCGTATCTGCCATTCGACCACCGTCACCGGCGTAGCCAATACCTGGGGCTACGGCGCGATGACCAACAGCTACACCGACATTCGCAATGCTAAGACGCAGATCATCATGGGCGGCAATCCGGCCGAAGCCCATCCGGTGTCATTGCAGCATCTGCTCGAAGGCACGGAACTGCAAAAGGCGAACGTCGTCGTCATCGATCCACGCCTGACGCGCACCGCCGCGCATGCCACCGAATATGTTCGGCTGCGCCCGGGCACCGACATCCCGGTGCTCTACGGCATGATGTGGCACATCATCAAGAACGGCTGGGAAGACAAGGAATTCATCAAGCAACGCGTCTACGGCTACGAGGACGCCCGCAAAGAGATGGAGAAGTGGACGCCGGAGGAGGTCGAACGTGTTTCCGGTGTGCCCGGCGCGCAGCTCGAGCGCGTTGCCAAGATGTTCGCAACCGAGAAGCCGTCCACGTTGATCTGGTGCATGGGCCAGACCCAGCACACGGTCGGCACCGCCAATGTGCGGGCGAGCTGCATGTTGCTGCTGCTCACTGGCAATGTCGGCGGTCCGGGCATGGGCGCCAATATCTTCCGCGGCCACGACAACGTGCAGGGCGCCACCGACGTCGGCCTCGATATCGTGACGCTGCCGTTCTACTACGGCCTGGTCGAAGGTGCGTGGAAGCATTGGTCGCGCGTCTGGGAGGTCGACTACAACTATCTCGTCGGGCGTTTTGACGAAAAGAAGATGATGGAGACGCCCGGTATCCCGCTCACCCGCTGGTTCGACGCCGCGATCCTGCCGAAGGATCAGGTCGCCCAGAAAGACAACGTGCGGGCGATGATCGTGCAAGGTCACGCTAGCAACAGCATCACCCGCATGCCGGAGGCGATGAAGGGATTGAAGACGCTCGAGCTGCTGGTGGTCGCCGACCCGCATCCCACCACCTGGGCTTCGCTCGCCCTGCAAGCCGGACGCAAGGAGGACATGTATCTCCTGCCCATCGCCACACAATTCGAGTGCAAAGGGCTCACGCGTGGCATCGAACCGCGCGCTGCAATGGGGCGAACAGATCGTTACGCCGATCTTCGAGTCGAAGGACGACTTGGAGGTCATGTACCTCGTTGCCAAAAAGCTCGGCTTTGCCGATCAGATGTTTAAGAACATCAAGGTCGATAATAATCTGCCGGTGGCCGAGGACATTCTACGTGAAATGAACCGCGGCAGCTTCTCCACCGGCTATTGCGGCCAGTCGCCGGAGCGCCTGAAGTCGCACATGGCCCACCAGGCCGATTTCGACATGCGCACCCAACGCGCGACGACCGGTCCGAACAAGGGCGACTATTACGGCCTGCCGTGGCCGTGCTGGGGTACGCCGGAAGTCAAGCATCCGGGCACCCCGCTGCTCTACAATACCAATCTCGCCGTCATGGACGGCGGCGGCTGTTTCCGCGCCCGCTTCGGCGTGGAACGCGAGGAGAAACGGCCAGACGGCTCGACGGTGAAAGTCAGCCTGCTTGCCGACGGCTCCTATTCCAAGGATTCGGAGATCAAGGACGGTTATCCCGAATTCACCGTGGGGGTGCTCAAGAAGCTCGGCTGGGACAAGGACCTGACCGAAGCCGAGTTGGCAGTGATCAACAAGATCAATCCGACGACACCGGATGCGGTCTCCTGGTCGATCGATCTCTCTGGCGGCGTCCAGCGGGTTGCCCTGAAGCATGGCTGCGTGCCGTACGGCAACGCCAAGGCCCGCATGAATGCCTTCGGCTTGCCGGACCCTATCCCGGTGCACCGCGAACCGATCTATTCGCCGCGGATCGACCTTGTCGCAAAATATCCGACCCTGCCCGATGCCAAGCAGTTCCGGCTGCCGAATATCGGCTTCTCGGTGCAAAAAGCCGCGGTCGACAAAGGCATTGCCAAGCAGTTTCCGCTCATCCTCTCCTCCGGCCGGCTGGTCGAATACGAGGGCGGCGGCGAAGAAACCCGCTCCAACAAATGGCTGGCCGAGCTGCAGCAGGACATGTTCATCGAGATCAACACGTCCGATGCCGCCGAGCGCGGCATCAAAGACGGCGGCTGGGTCTGGGTCACCGGCGCCGAAAACAGCTCCAAGGCCAAGATGAAGGCGCTGGTCACCGAGCGCGTCGGCAAGGGCGTCGCCTGGATGCCGTTCCACTTCGGCGGCTGGTTCGAGGGCGACGACCTGCGCAGCAAGTATCCGCAGGGCACCGATCCCTATGTGCTCGGCGAAAGCGCGAACACGATCACGACTTACGGCTATGACCCGGCGACGGGCATGCAAGAGCCGAAAGTCACCCTTTGTCAGATCAGAGCGGCATAGGAGGCGGGACCATGGCGCGAATGAAATTCCTCTGCGACGCCGACCGTTGCATCGAGTGCAACGCTTGCGTCACCGCCTGCAAGAACGAGCACGAGGTGCCCTGGGGCATCAATCGCCGGCGCGTCGTCACGCTCAATGACGGCAAGCCCGGCGAGCGCTCGGTCTCCATGGCCTGCATGCACTGCACCGACGCGCCCTGCGCGGCGGTCTGCCCGGTGAACTGCTTCTACACCACGGCAGATGCGGTAGTGCTGCACTCCAAGGATCTCTGCATCGGCTGCGGCTATTGCTTCTACGCCTGCCCGTTCGGCGCGCCGCAATATCCCAAGGTCGGCAACTTCGGCTCGCGCGGCAAGATGGACAAATGCACCTTCTGCGCCGGCGGCCCGGAGGCCGACAACACCAAGGAAGAATACGAAAAATACGGCGCCAACCGCCTCGCCGAAGGCAAGCTGCCGCTATGCGCCGAGATGTGCTCGACCAAGTCGCTGCTTGCCGGCGACGGCGACGTCATCGCGCAGATCTACAAGGAACGCGTCGCCAAGCGCGGCTACGGCTCCGGCGCCTGGGGCTGGCAGACCGCCTATCGCGAATCGATCGCGACCTGATTGCTCCGCGGCGGCGCGGGACGTCCCGCACCGCCGGCTTCGCCACTGAAGACTTGGATTTTGGGAGAAGCAATATGGCGAAAATTCTGGCACATCTGCGCTTGATCGCCGGCGCGCTGGCGCTCGCATTTGTCGTGGCGACGGCAATGCCGGCCGCCGCGCAGCAGCCGAACTCGGTCAACCCGACCGCCGACGCGGTGAAGGAGCAGCAATTGCTCCAGCAGCTCAAAGTGATCCAGGGCCGCGGCACCATCCCGGACGTGAAGTCCTACGTGCTCGAGCATCCGGCCGGCCGTGCGTGGCGCGAATATCATTCCGTCACGCTGAAATGGATTGGCGGCATCGCCATCTTCGGCATTCTGGCGATACTCACCGCGTACTATTTATGGCACGGCACCATGCGCATCGAGGAAGGACGCTCGGGACGCACCATCCTGCGTTTCAACGTATTCGAGCGCTTCGTGCACTGGTTGACCGCCGTCAGCTTCGTCATCCTCGCGATCACCGGGCTCAACATCAGCTTCGGCCGCAGCCTGATCTTGCCGTGGCTGGGACCGTCGGCTTTCAGCGAATGGTCGGAGTGGGCGAAGTTCTCGCATAACTATCTCAGCTTCGCCTTCACCGTCGGCCTGGTGCTGATGTTCCTGATGTGGGTCGCGCGCAACCTGCCGAGCTACAACGACCTCGTATGGTTCAAGAACGGCGGCGGCATGTTCGGCGGCAAGGAGCCGCCCGCCGAAAAGTTCAACGGCGGCGAAAAGCTGATCTTCTGGATCTCCACTTTCGGCGGCATCGGTGTCATCGTCACCGGCTTTGTGCTGCTGTTCCCGTTCTACGGCACGACCGTCGCCAACATGGAACTGGCCGAGATCGTGCACAGCGCGGTCGCGGTGCTCTACGTCTCCGCCATGTTCGTCCACATCTATATGGGCACCATCGGCGTGGAGGGGGCCTTCGAGGCCATGGCTGACGGCCATGTGGACGTCAATTGGGCCAAGGAGCGCCACAGCCTCTGGTACGAAGAGGAAATGCAGTCGGGCGCCGGCCAGGGCCAGGCGATGCGGCCGGCCGAATAATGGGCGTTTCACCGCGGTAAAAACGCCCGGCCTTGCGGCCGGGCGTTTTGCTATAAGGGGGTCATGCGCATCATCGGTCTCGCCGGCTGGAGTGGGTCGGGCAAAACTACTTTGATCAAGAAGCTTATCCCGCGCCTCATCGCGCGCGGTATCAGCGTATCGACGCTCAAGCACGCCCATCACGGGTTCGACCTCGACCAGCCCGGCAAGGACAGCTTCTTCCACCGTACCGCCGGCGCCACCGAGGTGATCATCTCGTCGGCCAAACGCTGGGCCATCCTGCACGAGCTGCGTGAGCAGCCGGAATGGGACATGGCCGCTTTGGTCGGCAAGATGTCGCCGGTCGATCTGGTGCTGGTCGAAGGCTTCAAGCGCGACGCTTTCCCGAAGCTCGAGATCCACCGCATCGCCAACGGCAAGCCGCTGATCCACCCGGAAGACCCGCATATCGTCGCGGTCGCCTCGGACAGCGCGGTGCCGGCAGCGCGCGTCCCGGTGGTCGATCTCAACGACATCGAGGCGATCGCCGATCTTTTGCTCAAACATGCGGTGCCGATCGGCTCCGCTCCCGCAACGCAAGGCGTCTAATGGCGCAACTGACCGACGACTGCTTCGCGTTTTCCGGTCCGCTGCTGCCGCTCGAGGACATGGAGCGGCTGATCGGCGAGCGCGTCGCGCCGGTGGCCGAGACCGAGCGGGTGGGCTTGCGCGGCGCGCGCGGCCGCGTTGCCGCCGTAGACGTGATGGCGCCGGTCGATCTGCCGCCGTTCGATAATTCGGCGGTCGACGGCTATGCCGTGCGCCACGCCGATTTGCGCGGCGACGGCGACACCAGGCTTGCGGTCGCTGGCCGGCTGACCGCCGGCGCGCGCGCAGATGTCGCGATTAAGCCGGGCCAGGCCATCCGGATTTTCACCGGCGCGGCCATGCCGTCGGGCGCCGACACCGTGTTCATGCAGGAAGACGTGACGGTGGACGGCGATCACGTGATCCTGCCGCAGGGTTTGAAGTTCGGCGCCAACCGCAGGCTGGCGGGCGAGGACGTGGCCGCCGGCCGGGTGGCGCTGCCGGCCGGCACCGTACTGGAGCCGCAGCACATCGCGCTCGCCGCCGCGCTCGGCATCACCGAGATCGAGGTTCGCCGCCGGCTCAAGGTCGCGATCTTCTCCACCGGCGACGAAGTGGTCGAGCCCGGTTCGCCGCGCGGTGGCGCGGCGATTTATGACGCCAACCGCTATCTGTTGAGCGAATTGCTGGAGCGGCTCGGCGCCGTGGTGACCGATCTCGGCATTCTGGCGGACGATCCCGATGCGCTGGCGCGCGCGCTGGCCAAGGCGGCCGCCTGGCATGATCTGGTCATCACGTCCGGCGGCGTCTCCACTGGCGAAGCAGACCATGTGCGCGGCGCGGTCGAGCGCATCGGCAGCCTGGTGTTCTGGCGTGTCGCCATCAAGCCGGGCCGGCCGGTCGCCATGGGCGTGATCCGTGCCGCCCCGCGCAAAGACTACGCCGCCCATAGCGCCGCCGCCTTCGTCGGACTGCCGGGCAATCCGGTGGCGGTGTTCGTGACTTTCGTGCGGGTGGTGAAGCCGCTGTTGCGGCGGCTCGCCGGCGCGCGGCCGCAAAGCCTGGTGCCGCTGCCGGTGCGCGTCGGCTTTCGCCTACAAGAAGAAGAAAGACCGCCGCGAATATGTGCGGGTGGCGCTGCGGCGCGCGAGCGACGGCGAACTCGAAGCGGTCAAGCATCCGCAGGACGGCGCCGGCATCCTGACCTCGCTGACCGAAACCGACGGTCTTTTGGAATTTCCCGAAGACGTGACGGCGATCGAGCCGGGCGCCCGCGTCGGCTTCCTGTCCTACGCGGCGCTCATCGGCTGATGATGTGCGTGTCCCGGATGCAGTGCGGCACGAAGTGCTGCACTGCTGATCCGGGACCTTCAAAAATTATGAACTTGGAACGGCCCCGGCTCAGCGGCGCACCACTCCGCTGCGCTCTGTGCTGCGCCGCGTCCGGGGCAGGTTGAGTCTACGCCCCGAGCCGGACGCTCGATCCGCTGGTGAAGGCCTTGTCGACCGGCTCCTGCACGGTATTGAGCACGACGCCGCAGACCAATGCGATGACGACCGCCGCCACGCAGGCGATGATGAATGTTTTCATGGAATTGGCTCCTCCGCCCGACGCCCCATGATTACAACTATAGCAGATATGGAACCGGAACGAGCGCCGGCAAGGTCCAAAAAATCAAAGGCCCTGATGTTGCAGCGCAATGCGCTCGGCGCGTTCGGCGTCCTCGGGCGTGTTGACGTTGAGGAACGGATCGACCGGCTCGGCCGGCCAGTCGGCGACGGCGACACCATGCCGCGCCGTCCAGACCTCGATCTTGCGCAGGCCTTCCTCGATCAAGGCCTTGCGCAGGCTTGCGCGCAGCGCCAGCGGCCATAGGCCGACCACCGGATGGCGCCATTCGCCGGAGCGGGCGCAGGCCAGCGGCGCGCCGGCGTCCCTGCGAGCCTGGTGCAGGCGCTCCACCAGATCGTCGGGCAGGAACGGGCAGTCGCCCGGCACGCTCAGCATCCACGCGATGCCGTTGTTCTGGGCCGCCAGCCAATCAAGCCCGGCCAGGATGCCGGCGAGCGGGCCGGGATAATCCGGCACGTTGTCGGGCACGACGGTCAACTCTGTATCGGCGAAGCGCTGCGGGTCGCCGTTGGCGTTGATGATCATGCCGGTGCATTGCCCCGACAGGGTCGCCAGCACGCGGTCGAGAATCGACACGCCGCCGATCGCGATGCGCGCCTTGTCGCCGCCGCCCATGCGGCGCGCCAGGCCGCCGGCAAGCACCAGGCCGAGGGTGGGGGGGATGGGAATGTCAGTCATAGTTCACAGTCATTCCGGGGCGCGAGCCTTAAGCGCGTTTACGCGCGTCTTCGACGCGCTATGGCGAGCAAGCCCGGAATCCAGGGGCTGCAAGCTCCATGCGCGTTCGCTCTGGATTCCGGGTTCGCGCTAACGCGCGCCCCGGAATGACAGAATAAATTACTCATCATGCACGGCGGCCTTGCGGCGGTGCTTCGAACTTTCTTCTTCCACAAAGCTGAGATCCTGGTCGAACACGATGCGATCCTCGCCGGCGAGCGCGACGAAGCGTTTTCCCCGCGCGCGTCCGATCAGCGTCAGGTTGGCCTTGCGCGCCAGCTCGACGCCCCAGGCGGTGAAGCCCGAACGCGAGATCAGGATCGGAATGCCCATGCGCACGCACTTGATCACCATTTCCGAAGTCAGCCGCCCGGTGGTGTAGAAAATCTTGTCGGCGGCTTTGACCTTCTCCTTGAACATCCAGCCGGCGATCTTGTCGACCGCGTTGTGGCGGCCGACGTCTTCCATATAAACCAGCGGCCGGTCTTCCTTCGCCAGCACGCAGCCATGGATGGCGCCGGCCTCCAGATAAAGCGAGGGCGTGGTGTTGATCTTGTTGGTCAGCGCGTAAAGCCATGACGTACGCAGCTTCGCCTTCGGCAGCGATACGTTCTCCAGCGCTTCCATCAGGTCGCCGAACACGGTGCCCTGCGCGCAGCCGGAGGTCTGCACTTTCTTCTTGAGCTTCTTCTCGTAATTGGTCTTGCGCTTGGTGCGCACCACCACGACGCTGAGCTCCTCGTCGTAATCGACGCCGGTGACCACATCATCGGTCAACAGCATGTTCTGGTTGAGCAGATAGCCGACCGCCAAATATTCCGGGTAATCGCCGATGGTCATGGCGGTGACGATTTCCTGGCTGTTGAGGAAAATCGTCAGCGCGCGCTCGACCGTGACCGAGGTCTCGATCTTGGCGCCGGTCTGGTCGATGCCGGTGACGCGCTCGGTCAGCCGCGGGTCCTGCGGATTGGGCCGGATGATGTAGGCGTCAGTGTCCTTACTCATGGTGGCTATTATAGCAGACATTTCCTGCCCAACATGGGTGGGCAATGTGGCCGCCGCAATAGGATATTCGGAATAGGGGTTTTGTCAGTTCCCTTTGCGCGCGCGGCGGTTTAACAATGCCGGCAACGGCCCCAGCGCCGCAGAACATCATCCGGGGGAAACTATGCTTCGCGCCACCAAAAACATCGTTATGCCGACCACCATCACCGGCTCGCTGCCGCGGCCGAGCTGGTACACGCAGAACCTCGGCATGCGCAGCTTCCTCGACGCGATGGTGAACAACCAGTTCCGCGAACAGTATGTCGACACGGTCGGCATCTATCTGCACGAGCAGGAAATGGCCGGCCTCGACATCGTCACCGACGGCGACGCGCATTTCGATAGCGACGTCGGCGGCCAGAGCTGGACCAATTATCCGCCGCGCCACATGGGCGGCTTCGACAAGAATCCGCAGCCGACGCCGGCCGGCAAAGGTGGCCTCATGTTCCCGCCCGGCCATATTTTGCACGATTATCTGGAAGCGCGCGTGATGCCCGGCATCAACGCGCCGGTCTCGCGCGGCGACCTGCAATACGCCGCGATGTGGAAGGTCGCGCAGCGCATGACCAAGAAGCCGGTCAAGTTCGGCACCATCGGGCCCGAGCTGGTCGCCTTCGCCGTGCAGGATAAGCACTACAAGTCGATCAAGGACCGCATTCTCGCGATCTCCGACGCGCTCAATGCGGAACTCACCGAACTCGCCAATGCCGGCTGCCAGGTGATCCAGTTCGAGGAGCCGCAGATTCATATGTTGGCGATCCGCAAGGTCGTCGACGAGGTGATCAATCCGAACTTCAGCGTCGAAGTATTCAATCGCACCGTGAAAGGCCTGCGCGACAAGACCGAGGTGTGGTGCCACACCTGCTGGGGCAACCCGTCGCAGCAGCGCATGTTCAAGGAAGTGCAGAGCTACAAGGACGCGCTGGAGACACTGAACAAGGTCGACGCCGACGTCATCACCTTCGAGTCCGTCAGCGCCGGCGGCATGGACCTGGAGGCCTTCGGCAAGATCATCTCTTCGGACAAGAAGATCGCCATCGGCGTCATCGACCATCATTCGCTGCAGGTCGAGAAGCCGGAGGAGATCGCCGACCACATCCGCCGCGCGCTCAAATATATTCCGGCCGAGCGGCTGATCATCTCGTCCGACTGCGGCATGGGCCGCGAGGGCATGAGCCGCCGCCACGCCTACTACAAGATCGTGTCGCTGGTGCTCGGCACCAACATGGTGCGCAAGGAGCTGGGGCTGCCGCAGGCCGAATGTCTGGCGGCCGACCCGCACTATTCGCTGGTGCCGACCGCCTGACGCGTCCGGATTCGTTACCGAAGACTGAACGGACATAGCCCAATTTCGGCGAGCGCTTTGGCGCGCCTTCAATAAGTTTGTGCTTATTGTGGTGCATTAAGCCAGAAGGGCTTGCCGATGAAACCGCAGAACGTTGCAATTGCGCTAGTCGTGATAGCCGGAGGGGTCAGTCTTACCGCGGTGGCGGAGCGGCCCGTGATCGCCAAACAGCCCGTGGCAATGGCCGAAATCGATTTCACGGCGCTGCACCGGCAAGCCAGCGACGCCCTCGAAAGCTTGCGCCGGTCGCAGCAACTGCGCGCCCTGACGGTCCCTGCCTCCTTCTAACCGCTGCCGATCGGGCATCCCGCCGAATACGCGGCTTATGTCGCCAGCGCCTTGCGGCAGGCGTCCCACACCTTGGCCGGCGTCGCCGGCATTTCCATGTGATCGGCGGCGCCGTTCGGGATCGCATGCGCGATCGCGTTCATCACGGCGGCGATCGACGCCGTGGTGCCGGCCTCGCCGGTACCCTTGACGCCGAGCGGATTGGTCGTGGCCGGCACCGGATGCAGCGCCTCGCGCAGCTCGACCGGCATGTGGTGCGCACGCGGCATGCCGTAGTCCATGAACGAACCGCTCACCAGTTGCCCGCTGGTTGAATCGTAGACCGCGTTTTCGGTCAGCGCCTGACCGAGGCCTTGCGCGATGCTGCCGTGCACCTGGCCCTCGACGATGGTGGTGTCGAGCGGATTGCCGCAGTCGTCCACCGCGGTATAGGTCACGAGATCGACAAAGCCGGTGTCGGGATCGATCTCCACCTCGGCGATGTGGCAGCCGTTCGGGAACGTGAGCGGCGTGTCCGCCTTGTCCTTGGTGTCGAGGCTTTCGCCCATCTCCTTGGCGCGCTTGGCGGTCTCGAACAGCGAAATCTTGCGGTCGGTGCCGACCACCTCGAAACTGCCATTGCGATATTGAATGTCGCTCTCCGACGCTTCCAGCGCGGACGAGGCGACTTTCTTTCCTTTCGTCAGCATCACGTCGGCGACATGGACGATCGCATTGCCGGCGCATCATCGCCGAGCGCGAACCGACCGATGCGCCGCCGGTCAGGCCCAGATTGGTGTCGCCGTGGTGGTGCTCGATCTTGGCCGGATCGATGCCGAGCTTGTGCGCCAGCAGCCGGCCGAACACGGTGGCGTGGCTCTGCCCGGTCGATTGCACATTCAAGCCGAGGATCATCTTGTCGCCGTCAGGAAAAGCCACGGATGCCATTTCCATCGGCGTCGCGCCGGAATGCTCCAGCATGCAGGATATGCCGATGCCGCGCAGCTTCTTGCGCTTGGCCGATTCGCGCTTGCGCTTGTTGAAATTGTCGAAGTCGGCGAGCGCGAGCGCCTTGTCGACGATGCCGGGGAAATCGCCGCTGTCGTAGGTGTTGATCGGCGTCTTGAACGGCATGGCCGACGGCGGGATGAGGTTTTTCTTGCGCAGCCGCACCGGGTCCATGCCGACGACGCGCGCGGCTTCCTCGACCGCCCGCTCGAGCGCGTAATTTGCCTCCGGGCGTCCGGCGCCGCGATACGGCGCGATCGGCACCTTGTTGGAGAAATAACAGGCGACGCCGACGTCGACTTTGGCGATCCGGTACATGCCGGGAAGGCAACGCGCGAAATTGTTGGTGTTGATGTTGATGCCGGCGTTGGCGATATAGGCGCCCTGGTTGCAGAGATGCCGCACGCGCAAGCCTAAGAACTTGCCCTTGTCGTCGAGCGCGAGTTCGACATGGGTCACCGCGTCGCGCGCCTGGCAGTCGGTCATGAAGGCTTCCGAACGGGTCGACTGCCAATGCACCGGCCGCCCGACCTTGCGCGCGGCCACCATCACCGCGATGTATTCCGGATAGACCGTTGTCTTCATGCCGAAGGCGCCGCCGACATCGTCGGTGATCACCCGCAATTTTTCGTTCGGCACGCCCATGATGGATGCCGCCTGGCCGCGCAAGCCATCGGCGCTTTGCGAGCAGGCGCGCAGCGTGTAGCTGTCGTTGTCCTTGTCGTAGACGCCGGTAGCGCCGCGCGTTTCCATCGAGGCCACCACCAGGCGCTGGTGGGTGACGCTGACCCGCGCGACATGCGGCGCCTTGGCGATGATTTCGGCCACGTCGCGTTCGTTCTGCTCGCTGGCCACCGGGCCCGGCCAGTCGACGCAGAGATTGCCGGGCGCGTCCGGATAAAGCTGCGTCTTGCCGTTCATCGCGGCGTCCAGGTCGACGACCGCCGGCAATTCCTCGTAGTCGACTGCGACCAGCTCGGCGG
Organism: uncultured Alphaproteobacteria bacterium; assembly: GCA_963786025.1. Classification (GTDB taxonomy): domain Bacteria; phylum Pseudomonadota; class Alphaproteobacteria; order Rhizobiales; family Xanthobacteraceae; genus Pseudolabrys. The sequence goes on along the minus strand of CAWAXK010000025.1, from coordinate 46,585 downwards.
CGTCCTGCGCTGCGGCGCGCGTTTCCGCCACCACCATGGCCACCGCATCGCCGGCGTGCATCGCCGTGTGGCCGGCCAGCGCGGGGCGGAACGGCATCACCATCTTGGCGCCGCCGCGGCCAACCACCGGCGGGTGGCGCGAGATGCCGGCAACGCCGGCCGCCTGGATGTCCGCGGCGGTGAGCACCGCCAGCACGCCCTTGGCCTTGCGCGCTTCATCGGCATTGACCGCCAGCACGCGGGCATGGGCATGCGGCGAGCGCACAAAGGCGGCATAGGCCTGGTTCGGCAGCCGTGGGTCGTCCATGAAGCGGCCATTGCCGCGCACCAGGGCGTCGTCCTCGACGCGGGGTTCATGTTTGCTGCGGGCGGGGCTGGTGGCGCTCATGGCGGTCCATCTGTCGTGCTTTTAGGGACCTCGTTTATAGCGGAATGAGCGGCCTTCGACAGGGGCTTGCATCGGCTGCGCGCCTGCGGCACTGAGGCGCGTCTTACCCGCGGCCTTCCTGCAGTTTTCAGAGGACGAAATGAGCAAAGTGCGCACCATCGATACCCACACCCATATCTGCACCCTGGAAACCGCCGCCATGCTGACCAAGGCGGGCGTCAAGGTCACGATCACGCCCGACGATGCCGAGAATGCGGCATTCGATGTCGCCGGCGTGGTGTACCGGCCGTTCCCGACCGGCGGCTTCGACATTCCGCGCCGGCTCAAGGACATGGACGCGACCGGCGTCGACGTGCACGTGCTCTCGGCCACGCCGCAGACCTATCTCTACGGGCAGGAGCCGGCGCTGGGCGCCGTTCTCTCCGCCATCCAGAACGACCAGATGGCGAAACACATCGCCGCCCATCCCACGCGTTTCTATGGGCATCGCCACGCTGCCGATGCAGGATCCCAAGCGCGCCGCCGATGAGCTCAAGCGCGCGATGACCAAGCTCGGCCTCAAGGGCTCGATGTTCGCCTCCAACGTGCTCGGCAAGAATCTGGACGATCCGAGCTTCGAACCGCTGTGGGCGACCGCCGAGGAACTCGGCGCCTTCATGTTCATCCATCCCAACAACGTTGCCGGCGCCGATCGCCTCAAGTCCTATTATCTCGGCAACCTGATCGGCAATCCGCTCGACACCACCATCGCCGCCGCCTGTCTGATCTTTGGCGGCGTGATGGACCGCCATCCCAAGCTGAAGATCATGCTGGCGCATGGCGGCGGCTTCACGCCCTATCAGGCGGCGCGCTGGGAGCACGGCTGGAAGGTGCGCCCCGAGCCGAAGAAGAACGTGCCGACGCAGCCCAAGGGCATCGCCAAGCGGTTCAATTACGACACCATCCTGCATTCCGCGCAAACGCTGGAAGCCATGATCGGGCTGGTCGGCAGCGACCGCGTGATGCTCGGCAGCGACTACCCTTACGACATGGCCATGATGGATTGCGTCGCGCATGTGCGGTCGTTGAAAATCTCCGACGCCGATAAGGACGCGATCCTGAACGGCAACGCTGAAGCCATGCTGTCGGGGAAGTAGCCATGAACGTGCAGGCCGCACCCAAGACCGGCCGCATCCCGGCAGCGGCCGTCACCGGTCTGATCGTCGACGCCATGCTGAAAGCCGGCGTGCCGGCGGCCGATGCCGCCAAGATCGCCGAACTGATGCTGGAGGCGGATCTCGTCGGCGCCGACGCGCACGGCGTGTTCCGCCTGCCGCAATATGTGCAGCGGCTGAAATTGGGCTCGACCAATGTGCGTCCCAACATCACCGTCACGCGCAGCGCGCCGGCGACCGCGGTGGTCGACGGCGACGACGGCATGGGACATCTGGTGGTCGCGCGCGTGGCGGAGACCGCCATTGAGCTCGCGCGCGAATGCGGCGTGGCCTGGGTCGGCTGCCGCCGGTCGGGCCATGCCGGCGCTGCCGGGGTCTACGCGGCGCTGCCATTGAAAGCCGACATGATCGGCATCTATTCGGCGGTCGCCAACGCCAACCACATGCCGCTCGCCGGCGGCGCCGAGCCGCTGCTCGGCACCAATCCGCTGGCGATCGCGATTCCGGCCGGCGAAGAGCCGCCTTTGGTGCTCGATATCGCGACCTCGGTCGTATCCTACGGCACCATCAAGAATCACAAACTGCTCAATCGGCCGCTGCATGCCGACTGGATGATCGACCCGAAGACCGGCGCGGCGGTCACCGATCCGCAAAAGAGCGGCGCGGCGCTGCTGCTGCCGATGGGCGGCTACAAGGGCGCCGGCCTCGCGCTGATCCTCGGCATGCTCGCCGGCACACTTAACGGCGCATTGTTCGGGCGCGATTGCGTCGACTTCAACGCCGAGCCGGACCGGGTCACCAATACCGGCCAGTTTGTGCTGGCGCTCGACCCCAGCCGCTTCCTGCCGCTCGACCAGTTCAAGGCGGAGGTCGATCGTCACATCCGCAGCCTGCGCACGTCCAAGACGCTGCCGGGCGAGGCCGTGCGCCTGCCGGGCGAACAACGCGCCCAGCGCCGTGCCGACCGGCTCGCCAATGGTCTCGCACTGGCGCCGGAATTGCTGGTGCAACTCGACAAGCTCGCCGCCGAGCTTGCGATCAAGCCGCTGGCGGCGCGCTAAAGCGCGCTTGGAAGCAAGGAAAGCGGGTAGTAGCGGGCTCCAGCGCGGCGGGCCCGGCAGCTCGATTATTAATTAATGAACCATTGTCAAAATTGTTCTGCTGTCGCGGATTGCCTTAAGGGGCCCCCCATTTTTCGGAGGTAATTTCGGCGCCGCTGACCACATTTCCCCTTACGCTTTCGCGGGCGGCCTGCATGAACTTCACGAAATTGTTCGAAAAACTCGATGAGGCCGTCGCGCACGGTACGGCCGAACGCCGCGCCGAGATTCTCCACCGCATTACCGATGTTTTCGTCGCCGGCTCGGCCCGGCATTCGCCGAATCAGATCGAGCTGTTCGACGATGTCTTTGTCCGTATCGCCTCGATCATCGAATTGTCGGCGCGGACCGCGCTGGCCAACCGTTTGGCGAAAGCGCCGCGCGCGCCGTCCGCGATCAGCCGCATGTTGGCGTCCGACGACGAAATCGACGTTGCCGGACCGATGCTGGAGCAATCCCAGCATCTCGACAGCGAAATGCTGGTGGCGACCGCCCGCAGCAAGAGCCAGCAACATCTGCTCGCCATCTCGCGGCGCAGCTCGCTCGACGAGGCGGTCACCGACGTTCTGGTCGAGCGCGGCGACAAGCCCGTGGTGCACAGCACCGCGGCCAATCCGGCGGCGCGATTTTCCGATCGCGGCTACAAGACCCTGGTCAGCCGGTCGCACGGCGACGACGAGCTGACGACCCGCGTCGCCTTGCGGCCCGACATACCGCGCGAGCATTTGGTGCGGCTTCTGGTCAGGGCCTCGCATGCCGTGCAGGTCAAGCTCGAGGCGGCGAATCCGGCGCTGGCGGCCACGATCCAGACCGCCGTCGCCGAAGCCGCGACCGAGATTCTGGACAAGACCAGCACCCTGTCGCACGACTATTCGGCGGCCATCGCGCATATCGAGGCGCTGCATGCCGCCGGCCGGCTTGGCGAAGCCGACGTGGAGGCCTTTGCGGCCGCGAACAAATTCGAGGAAACGACGGTCGCGCTCGCCGTTCTTTGCGATGTCCCGGTTGCGGAAGTCGACCGGGCGATGGCGCAGGACCGGCCGGAAGCGGTGCTTGTCGTCGTCAAGGCGATCGGAATGTCCTGGTCAACGGCCAAGGCCATCTTGCGCATGCGCGCCGGCGCGCGCGGGATTTCACCGGGCGAACTCGACCAGTGCCTCGGCATTTTCTCCAGTCTGAAGCCGATGACGGCCCGGCAGGTCATCGATTTCCACGGCAAACGCTCGCGCGGCACGCGCTTCGGCCGGACCGCGGCCTGATCCGCGCTCGGCGGACGGGACGGTCTGTCTCAATCATTCGAAGTGCCGATCCTGATAAAATAAACAACCGAACCGACCAGGGCGGTCGACGATAGTGCCAGCAGGAAATACTGCAGCAATGCGAGCGCCCGGCTTGGCGCCTCGGTTGCCGTGGCCATGTCGTAGATCAGCCAGGACGCGCAGGCGGTATTGAGAAGGGCCATCTTGCCCCAATAGCTGCTGGTTTTCTTACTCATAGCTTGCGTCCCGAAAACCTATTTGCCTTCCGCCATCGCGCGCAATTTGCGTTTGCCTTCGGCCGAGGCTTCCGCAACCTTCGCACCCTCCTGCATGAGCGCGTCGAGTTGCGGCCGCAGGCTGGCGTCGCGCGTGACCGGCATGCCGCCGCGGTATTCGATTGCCGAGCGATGCTCGTCGAGGAATGCCGCGATTTTCTCAATGACCGGCAGCCCGCTCTCCATGATCGGAATGATGTCACGAAAGACATTCGCCGGCTTGGTCACCATGTGGTCATAGGCCTCGTCGTAGACGACTTTCAAATCCGGCGGTTGCTTCAACGCCATGTGCGCGGCATCCGCCTCGGCCAGTGCCTTGTCGATCTCGGATTTCATCTTGGTCATGCCTTGCCGGACGATCGGCAGCATGGCGCGATGTTGCACCAGTTCATCGAGCGAACGCGGGCTGCCGATCTGCATGGCACGCGCGAAATCCGTGGAGATCGCCGCGTTCAGCCGGTGATGGAACCCGTTCATGATGCGGTATTGGTCGGCATAGGGGCCGAAATTGGCGACGTCCTGATCCGACATGATCGGAATGTGCAGGCCCGGTTTGTTGATGATCCGGTTTTGCAGGAATTCGATGAACGCCTTGCGCTGCGCCGGCTCCTGGCCGAAGCATCCTGCAAGACCGAGCGCAAGGGTGACGAGCGCGGCAAGAACAGCCGTGCGCCGCGATAATTTAAACATGGCAATGCCCCCGCTGAACGGCCCCGGTTCATTCCGGCAGCGGCTATTGGTCGGTGAACCGGCGCGTAAGGTTCAATGCGGTCGTGGGCGCGGCGGCGTCAGTGGCCGTTCTTGCTTTTTTCGGCGGCTTTGATTTGCTCCACCACCTGCTTCCATTTCGCCGATTCGGCGGTGACGAATTTCTTGAAGCTTTCCGGCGTCGGGCTCGAGGTCGGCACCATGCTGGCGGCGATCATGTGCTTGCGCACGTCCGGATCGGCCATCGCCTTGAGCACGGCGGCGTGCAGTTTGGCGACGATCGGCGCCGGCGTGCCGGCCACCGCGAACAGGCCCTGCCAGGAGCCGCTGACGTCCTGCGGGAAGCCCAGTTCGACCACGGTCGGCACCTCGGGCAGCGATTCCACGCGCTCCTTCGTGGTCACGGCAAAGGCCTTCAGTTTTCCGGCCTTCACGAACTGCGCCGCCGAGGACAGCGTGACGAACATCACGTCGACATTGCCGGCCAGGAGATCGATGATCGCAGGGCCAGCGCCGCCCTTGTAAGGCACCTGCGTCATCTGCAGGCCGAGCCGGTGGCGGAACTGCTCCATCGCCAGGGTATTGAGGGTGCTGACGCCGGCCGCCGCATAATTGATCTTGCCGGGGTTGGCCCTGCCATAGGCGATCATCTCCGTCAGCGATTTCGGCGGAAATTTTTCGCTGGCGACCACGATCCCGGGCGTCTCGGCGGCGAGCGATATGGGGATGAAATCGCGCTCCGGCTTTACCGCGAGTTCGGGGAAGAAATGCGGGTTGATCGCGATGGTGCCGATATTGCCCAGGAACAGCGTGTAGCCGTCGGGCGCCGCGCGCGCGGCGACCTCCATCCCGACATTGCCGGCGGCGCCGGTCCGGTTGTCGATCACGAGCTGTTGGCCGAGCGCTTGCTGGAGACCGGGCTGAATGAGCCGGATGGCGAAATCGGATGCGCCGCCCGGCGCGAACGGCACGATGATGTGGATCGGCTTGGTCGGATAACTGGCGGCGCTCTCGGCGGCGCACAGGCGGGTCGCAGCGAGCAGCCCCAGCAGAATAAGCAACGCGCCGCGCAATTGCGACCAACCGTTTGCCGCTTTCATTTCGTCCTCCCTTTGACGATTTACGCCACTGCCTTGAAATCATCCGCATCGAGCGGCAGCTTCACCGGCTGCCTGCGCTTGGCCGACAGGTCGAGCGCCTTGGTCAGCATCAGGTTGCGGTGCGCTTCTTCCACCGTCGCCGCCGCGGTCGGCAGGCCCATTGCGATGCGGTTGAGCCACGAGTCGGTTTCCAACGCCATCGGCCCGCGCAATTCGCCGAGTGCCATGTCGCCGGGCGGGTAGCTGCCCATGAAATCCACCAGCCGCGAGGTGTCGGGATTGTAGCCTTCCGACTGCGGTTTGGCGACCGCCAGCACGATGTCGCGATGGGTGTCGTCGATGGTGAGCACGCCGGTGGTGCCGACGATGCCGACTTCGAGCGAATAGACCGCGGCCGGCCAGTTGACCGGCAGCGCCCAGGAAATATTGAGGTGATAGACCGTGCCGTCGTCGAACATGATCATGCCGGCGGTGGCGTCGATGCCCTGGTAGAGCGGACCCAGCACCTTGTCGATCGAGCGCGCATAGACCTCGACCGGCTTTTTGCCCTCCAGGCACCACATGCAGATGTCGAGCGCGTGGGTGCCGGAGATCACCATCGGCGAGATGGTCGAGGGATCGTCGGTGCGCTTGTAATTGTCGATCGCCACCAGCCGGTTCATGAACGCGCGCGAGGTGACCAGGGTGACGTCGCCGAGCGCGCCGGTGCGGCACTTTTCCTTGGCCCCCAGCCAGCGGCGGCGGAAACGCTGGGTGTAGCCGACCACGGCGTCGACCTTGGCCTCCTGGATCGCGTTGAGCACGCGCAGGGATTCGTCGAGCCGCGTCGCCAGCGGCTTCTCGATCAGCAGCGGGAGCTTGCGCTCGAGCGCGACCATGATCGGATCGACGTGCAGGTGTTCGTCGGTGGCGATGATGGCGCAGGTGACTTCCGGCCGCTTGAGCAATTCGACATGGCTTTGCGTCACGAAGTCGGCGCTGATCTTCGGCCCGACTTCGCCGGCGCGGTTCGGGTTTTTCTCGGCCAGCCCAATCCACTCGACCGCCGGATGGCGCGCCGCCACCTCGCCGCGGAACAGACCGACGCGGCCGCCGCCGATGATGGCGAGGCCGATACCCTTGGCAGACTTCTTCATTGCGGATTGGCTCCTGACCGGTTCTTTTCCTTGAATTCGGCTATGCCCGAAATCGTCTCGTTGGTGAGCGGCAGATCGACCGGCTCGTTGCGGTAGGCCGACAGATCGGCGGCGCTGTAGGTTTCCATCACCCGGCGCGCGCTTTCCGGCGTCACCATGACCGGCGTGTCGCGAATGCAGGCTTCCAGGAAGTGGATGGTCTCCGGCCCCATGCCGCCGGCGAACACTTCGCCGACCTGCTCGCCCGGCATGGTCGACATCGGGAACACCTGGCCGTTGGTCATGGTGTTGAGCCAGTTGTCGCGCTGGGTGTCGTCGAGCACCAGCGCGCCCTCGGTGCCGGTGATCTCGATCCAGGTCGAGCAGTAATTCGGATAGCTCGGCGGGAAGTTCCAGCCGCCGCCGATCATCACCACCACGCCGTTGTCCATGGTCACGGTGGTGAACATCACGTCGTGCGAACCGTTGACCGGCTTCATGTAGCCGTAAGCGCCTTGGCTGTAGACGCGCACGGGCTTGGCCGGCTCCAACAGCCAGAACACGAAATCGAGGTCGTGCGTCGATTCCATCACCACCGGCGACAGCCGCACGCGGCCGGCGATCTTCTTGCCGAGGCTGCGCGACAAATTGCGGCTGACCAGCACCGAGACCACGTTGCCGAGCGTGCCGTCGGTGATCTTCTTCTTGGCGTAGGCGATCTTCGGATTGAAGCGCTGCGAATAGCCGATGGTGAATTTGAGATTGTTGCGCTTGGCGAGCTGGATCAGTTCGTCGGCTTCCCACAGTTCGAGTGAAATCGGCTTTTCCAGCATCACGTTCTTGCCGGCCTTTAGGCAGTCGCGGCAGATCGGATAGTGGTTGGTCTCCGGCGTGGTCGATACGTAGACCACCGAGATGTTCGGATTGTTGATGATGTCGTTGTAGTCGAGCGTCGCCGTCGCCGGCTTCCAGAGCGCCTTCACTTCCGCCAGCCGGTCGGGCCGGATCTCGCACAGGTGCAGTTTGTCCACCAGCGCGGTGCGCGCCAGCGTTTCCGCACGCGTGCCGCCGACCCAGCCGACCCCGATCACCGCAGCTTCAACTCGTTTCACCGGACGTATTCCTCTTTATTTTTGCATTGTGCTGGCGTGCGGCCGGACGGCCGCGCGGGCGCACACTATGCCAAGTTGGCGCGGGTCCAAAGCACCTTCCGGCGCGTTTCGCGATATATGGTAAGCCTATGAAATACAAGTAGTATTTCAGTGCGTTGGAGCGGTTGCGCCGATCCCGAAAACCTGCGCGGCGAACTGCGGATAGACCTCGGCGAGCTGCGGCGCTACCGCCTCGCGCATCAGCCGAAGCGTCTCGGGCGAGGGCGCCGCTGTCTCCGGCACGGCGGCGGGCCGGTCGAAATCGAAGCCGGTATGCTCGATCACCTCCTCGACCGTGTGGCCGGGATGGACGCTGGCGAGCGTAAAGCGTCCGTTCGCGAACGAGAACAGGCAGCGGTTGGTGACCAGCGCGATCGGCCCGCCCGGGCGGAAGACGTTCTGCTCGCTCGCGCCGGGCGCGCTGATGAAATCGACATGCGGCACCAGCGTGCGGCGCGAATGCTCGGTGCGGAACAGGATCACTTTCGGCACCACGTAATAGAGATAGGCCGAGCCGTAAGAGCCGGGGAAACGCACCTTGGGATGCGCGTGCTCGCCGATCTCGACCAGATTGATGTTGCCCTGGCCGTCGATCTGCCCGCCGGAGAGGAAGAACACATCGATGCGGCCTTGCCCGGCGCAGTCGAACAATTCGCGCCCGCCGTCGGTCCAAAATGTGTGCCGGGGGCTGCCAAGCAGCGACACATAGGGCCGCCCGTGCCCGCGTTCGCGCGCCAAGCAGCGCGGCGGTGGCCGGGATCGGCGAGGCATTGCCGACGGCGACATGGCGCACGTCGCCGATCAACCGCGCGATCACGTCGGCGAGCAGTTCCTCGTTTTTGAAGTCGGCCACGCTTCACCTCCCCCCTTGCGGGGGAGGTCGGCGAGCGAAGCTCGCCGGGAGGGGGGTAAACCGCGGGTATTGCGGGTGTCGCTTACCCCCCTCCCTGTCCCTCCCCCGCAAGGGGGGAGGGGACGCAAACAACTCACGCCGCGACTTTTTCATAAACATACTTCTCGCAATATTCCGCAAAGCCTTCCGCCGTCGCCGCCATCTTCGCGTACATAGCGAGATGCTCGGCGTCGGCGGCGTAATGATCGGGCAGCGGCAGCGGCCAGCAGCCGCGCTCGGCCACCGCGATGCTGTCCACGTAGAAGCCCGGCAGCGTGCCGGCGGCCAGTACCGGATCGTCGAGCAGATTGCCGTCGTGAATTTTCTCCACGGTGACGATCGTCTTCTCCGCCGCATGCGCCATGGTGGCGAGCTCGCGCTGGCGCCCGATCCAGACATTGCCGAAACGGTCGGCCATCGGCGCATGCAGCAGCGCGACGTCCGGCTTGATCGCCGGCAGCAGCACGATCGGATCGGCATTGCCGAACGGGCTATCGATTACCTTCCAGTCGTCGCGATATTTCAGAACGTCCGAACCGATCAGCCCGCGCAGCGGCATGAACGGCACGCCTTTTTCCGCCGCCTGCAAGGCCGCGTGCAGCGCCGGGCAGGTGGCGTCCATCATCTTGATCGCGCCGGAAGTGATCGCCGCCGTGAAGCGCGGCGCCGGTCCGAACTCGCCGAGGCTGACGGCGCTGGTCTCCAGCGTCGCGACGCAACCGGCGCCGATCAGCAGGTCCGCCTGCAGGCTGGAGGTCGGCAGCGCCACCAGATGCAGCCGTTTCACGCCGCGGCGGATCAGCGCGCGCGTCGCTTCCATCGGCACGCCGGAGACCTCGCGCGGCACCACCAGCAGGCAGCCGTCGGTCACGGCCGCCAGTGCCTCGTCGAGAGATTTAACCGGTTGAGACATGCAGGTTCTTTACGCCATTCCGCGACAGCGCGAAATGGCGGCGGGCCAAATCCGCTCGTCCCCACTTTCGCGGGGACGAGCGCACAGGCAATTCAGCTCATCGCCGCCTTCACCCGGTCCGGCGAGAACGGCACGCGCCGGATGCGTACGCCGGTCGCGTCAAAGATGGCGTTGGCGATCGCCGCCGCCACCGGGCGGATCGACGGTTCGCCCGCGCCGGACGGCGGGATCTCCGGGTGGTTGATCAGCACAACGTTGACCTCGCCCGGCGTCTCGGTGATGTCGAGGATCGGATAACTGATCCAGTCGACGCTGGTCACGTTGTTGTGGTCGAAGGTCACTTCCTCCCACAGCGTGCGGCTGACGCCCTGCACGATATTGCCCTCGATGCATTTCGTCAGCCCGTCCGGGTTGATGATCTGCCCGCAATCGTGCGCGACGGTGAACTTGCGCGCCCAGATCTTGCCGGTTGAGCGGTCGACGTCGACTTCGGCGATCACCGCCACCCGCGTGCCGTTGCGCTGCGCATAGGCGATGCCGCGGCCCGACACCTTGTTGCCGGTCTGGTCCTTGCGCGGCGAGGGCCGCGTGTCCCATTTCGCCTTTTCCGCCGCCGCCTTGATGACGGCGACGTCGCGCGGCTCCTTGATGTGACGCAGGCGGAATTCGATGGCATCGGCGCCGACGGCCGCCGCCACCTCGTCGATGAAGGATTCGCTGGCGAAGTGAATCTGCGGGCCGACCGGATCGCGCAAATGCGACGTGCGCAGCGGCGACGAACGGTCGAGCAGCGGCGCGATCGTCTCCCACGACAGCTTCTTGTTGTCGAAGGCGTAGGATTCCGCCGGCACGCCGAAGCCATCACCGGATTTCAGCGCCACGCCCTGCGTCTGGCCGGCCAGCGTGTCCCACGGATGGCCGCCATTGGTGTTCACGTCCACCCGCGAGAAGCCCTTGCTGCTGAACTCGTAGGCGATCACCTTGCCCGACGCGTCGAGCGCCGCGCGCGCTTTGTGCGTGGAGGCGGGGCCTTTCGGGTCCCAGCCGGTGCCCTGGTCGCGCATATATTGCAGCCGCACCGGCTTGCCGACGGCCTTGGCCAGCACCGCGGCATCCATGGCGGCGTCGTCGGCGTCGTTGCGGCCGTAGGAGCCGGGCCCCATCGCCCAGATCACCCGCACTTTGTCGACCGGCACGCCGAGCGTGAGCGCCAGCCCCTGCTGCACGAAGTGGGATTTCTGCGTTCCGCTCCAGCAGGTCACATTGCCGTCCTTAATCTCGACCAGGGCGCAGGCCGGCCCCATGCTGGCATGCGACTGGAACGGCCATTCGTAGTCCGCCTCGATGATCTTGGCGGCGCTCTTGAACGCCTCCTCGACGTTGCCGTTCTGCTTTTCGACCGCCGCCTTGCGCACCGGCGCCTTGCGGATGTGATCGTAGAGTTTGGCCTGGTCGGGAAATGGCGGTTGAACGGTGGACCATTCCACTTTGAGCTTTTCCGCCGCCTGGATGGCGCCCCATTCCTTGTCGGCGACGACGCCGAGGAAGCCCTTGTCCCAGACCACCTTGGCGCCCGGGGATGTGGCTTGATCGAGCTGTCGTCCACCTTCACCGGCACGCTGCCGGCGACGGCCGGGCGGATCATGCGGCCGTGCACCATGCCCGGCACTTTCACGTCGGTGACGAAGTTCTCTTGCGCGAACACCTTGGGCGCCACGTCCTCGCGCTTGATCGGCTGGCCGACGATCTTGTGCGTCTTCGGATCCTTCGGCTTGGCCTTGCCCGGCGCGTACAGCGGATTGCCGAATTTCTTGTTCCAGTCGAGCTGGACGTTGAAATACTTGCCGCCGATCAGCTCGGCGTAGGACGTCTTCTTCTCGCGGTTGAAGGCGTCGCTGACGACGCCGTTGACGACGATCATGTTGGCGACGGGTGCGCCGAGCTTGGTCGCCGCCATCTCGACCAGCACGCGGCGCGCTTCCGCCGCCGCCACGCGCATCTGCTTGCCGCCGAGCTGGATGCCGGTCGAGCCGGAAGCGCCGCCCTGGTTCACCGTAAGTGGCGGTGTCGCCCATGATGACCTTGACGGCCTTGAACGGCACGTCGAGTTCCTCGGCCACGATCTGGCCGATGGCGACGTGCAGGCCGTGGCCCATGTCCATCTTGCCGAAATAGGCATGCACGCTGCCGTCGGCATTGACCGCGATGTAGGACGACAATTGATCGGGGGTAAGCGGCGGCTTCGCTCCCTGCGCGTAAGCCGCGTTGATCGACAGCATGGTGTCGAGCGACACGGCAGCGCCGACCGAAACGACCAGCGCGCCGCCGCCGAGCAGCACCGAGCGGCGGGAAAACGACGACGTCTTTTCAAATTTTGTCATGACGCTCTCCCTCAACCCATCATCGTGGCGGCGCGCTTGACCGCTTTGAGAATGCTGATGTGCGTGCCGCAGCGGCACTTGAGGCCCGAGAGGGCGTCCTTGATCTCGGCTTCGCTCGGCTTCTTCTTTTTCGCCAGGAATTCGGCGGCGGTCATGATCCAGCCGTTGATGCAGTAGCCGCATTGCGGCACTTGCTCCTCGACATAGGCCGTCTGCAGCGGGTGCGGATGCTCGGGCGTGCCGAGCCCGGCCAGCGTCGTGATCTTGCCCTTGCCGACCGCCGACAGCGGCGTGATGCAGGAGCGGGTGGCCTGGCCGTCGATATGCACCGTGCAGGCGCCGCATTGCGCCAGCCCGCAGCCGAAATGCGGATTGTTCAGGCCGACATCGTCGCGCAAGGCGTATAGCAGCGGCATGTCGGGGTCGGCGTCGACCGTATGGGTCTTGCCGTTGACATTGAGGGTGAACTTTTGGGTCATGCGTGTCGCTCCCTGGTGCTTGGGCATGCGGTTTGTTTCACGCTGCCCAGTCGCGGGTTCCCGCGAGCGCGCCGTTGACCGGCGCTTGCAGCGGCGAGCCTAGTCCCGCACACTGGCCTTGGGAACGGACTTCGGCATCAATTTGATGTTAAAGTCGCCCGCAACGAACGCCGAAGGGCCGTGCAAAAGGCCCGTGGCAAATGGAGGAACCGCATCATGACCATTACCCGCGCCAGGACCATTGTGTTTGCCGCCATCATGGCTGCCGCAACGATTGGTCTTTTATCGCAACCGGCCGCCGCGCAGGGCAAGCCCTGGCGCCACGCCTTGCTCAACGCCAAAGCCGACGCCGGCTTCTTCATGATGTCGGCCAAACGCGGTTTTGCCGAAAAGCAGGGGCTCAAGCTCGACCTGTTGCAGGTCAAGGACGACCAGATCGGCCTCAAGGCGCTGATCGCCGGCGAAGTCGACAGCTTCGAGGGCGGCCCGCAGGGCGCTTTCGCAGCCGCCGCGCGCGGCGCCGACGTCAAGATCATCGGCTGTCACTGGGTGGTGGTGCCGCACGGCATCTATGTGCGCGACGACATTCACAAAGTGGAAGATCTCAAGGGCAAGTCGATCGCGGTGTCGTCGCCGAACACGATGCCGGATCTGCTGGCGCGTTCTGCGCTGGCGAAATACGGCATCACCGCCGACCAGGTGAAGTTCGCCGCCGTCGGCGGCGACCGCGAGCGCTATCAGGCGCTGGCCGGCGGCGTGGTCGAGGGCGCCGTGGTGTCCAACGAATATCAGCCGGCCATGCCGAAGACCCTGCATTTGCTGATCGCCGGCCGCGATGCGGTGCCAAATTTCCTGCGCGTCTGCCTGATGACCAGCGGCAAGGTTCTGGCCGAGCGCGGCGACGACGCCGTGCACTTCCTGGCGGCGGAAATGCAGGCCTTGCGCTATGCGCTGTCGCACAAGGCCGAGACGGTCGCGCTGACGCAGGAAATCATCCATGCCAAGCCCGACGATCCGCGTCCGGCCTTCGTCTACGACGACGCGGTCGCGCATCACGCCATCGATCCGGATCTGCCGATCCCGGCGGCCAAGCTGGAATGGATGCAGGAACAATTGGTCAAGGCCGGCAAACTGAAGGCGCCAATCCCGATCGCCAAGATCAGCGCGCCGGAATATCGCGAGAAGGCCCTGAAGCTCGTCAATGCCAGCCACTAGCTTTCTGTCATTCCGGGGCGCGAGCCATAAGCGCGTTTACGCGCGTCTTCGACGCGCTATGGCGAGCGAGCCCGGAATCCAGAGAGACTCTCGTTGCTTCCCTGAATTCCGGGTCCGGCCCTTCGGGCCGTCCCGGAATGACGATTTGATTGGAGTTCTGTATGGGTGAAGTGAGTTTCGTCGACGTATCCAAGCGCTTCAGTTTGCGCGTGGACGGCGAATTGCATCAAGTGCAGGCGCTCGATCGCGTCAGCTTCACGGTGCGCGACGGCGAGATCGTGGCGCTGATCGGGCCCTCCGGCTGCGGCAAGACCACGGCCTTGCGCGTCGCCATGGGGCTCGACCTCGCCAATGGCGGCCGCGTGACGGTGGACGGCCGCGAGGTGCACGGCTGCGGCTACGACCGTGGCATGGTGTTCCAGCACGCCGAACTGCTGCCGTGGCTCTCCGCCTTGCAGAACGTCATGTTCGGGCTGGAGATGAAGGGCATGCGCGGCGCGCCCTTGCGCGAAACGGCGAAAAAATACCTCGAACTGGTGGGCCTGACCGATTCGCAGAACCGCCGCCCGCATCAGCTCTCCGGCGGCATGAAGCAGCGCGTCGGCATCGCCCGCGCGCTTGCCATCGATCCATCGGTGCTGCTGATGGACGAGCCATTCGGCGCGCTCGACGCGCAGACGCGCGAGTCGTTGCAGGCCGAGCTGTTGGAAATCCACGCCCGCACCAAGAAGACGATCCTGTTCGTGACGCACGATCTCGACGAAGCGGTGCTGATCGCCGACCGCATCGTGGTCATGACGCACGGCCGCGTGCAGGAGATCGTCGACGTGCCGCTGGCGCGTCCGCGCGCCGATCTGAGCATCGTGCGCGGGTTGCCCGAGTTCAACGACATCCGTTACAAAATCTGGCGCATGCTGCACGAAACGCCAACGGTGCATTAGCGCATGATCTCGAAAAGTGGAAACCGGTTTTCGAACAAGACCATGCGCCAGGAAAAAAAGTAATGGCCGATATCGCCGACAGCCAGAGCAAGACCACCGCGCCGTCGGAATCCGAGGCTGCGGAACGGCGGCCCATGCCGCGCTGGGCGATCACGCTTGCCTCGGTCGCCTGCATGCTGGTGCTGTGGGAGATTCTCGGCCGCGACGTCAATCCGGTGTTCGGCTCCTATCCGTCGGCGATCGCGGTGGCGTTCTGGGAGCTGGTGCGCAGCGGGCAATTGTGGTCGGCGTTGTCGGAGAGCCTGCAGCCCTTCTTCGTCGGTTATGGGCTCGCCATCGTGGCCGGCATCCCGATCGGCCTCGTCATCGGCCGCTTCCGTACGGCGGAGGCCGCGTTCGGCATCTACGTCACCGCCGGCTACGCCATGCCGCTGGTTGCGCTGGTGCCGCTCCTTATCCTGTGGCTGGGGCTCGGCTTCAAGGTCAAGGTCGCGGTGGTGTTCCTGATGTCGCTGTTCCCGATCTGCATCAACACCTGGCTCGGCGTCACCGCGGTGCCGAAGACGCTGATCGAGGTCGGCAAGTCGTTCGTCGCGCCCAATCTCGTCATCCTGCGCCGTATCGTGCTGCCCGCCACGCTGCCCTACATCATGGCGGGCATTCGGCTGGCAGTCGGCCGCGCGGTGGTCGCCATGGTGATCGCGGAATTCTTCACCACCATTTCGGGATTGGGCGCGGTGATCATCAATTCCGCCAATAATTTCGACACCGCCACCATGTTCGTGCCGATCATCATCCTGATGTTGATGGCGGTCGGCCTGAACGGGCTGATCGGCTGGGTCGAACACAAGGTCGCGCCCTGGCAGGCGGAAATTGCGGGACGGGATCGGGAGTAATCAGACCAACGCGCGTAGCGCCGCGAACAGGTCGCGCACCTGCTGCTCCGAAATATTCCTGGTGATGAACACCACGCGGCTTTGGCGGTTATCGTCCGGCCAGGCGTTGAGCTCGACCGGCGGATGCGCGAGGTGCTGCACGAACTGCACCACCACCGGGCCTTGGCAGCCTGCCACATTGAGGAAGCCCTTGACGCGCAAAAGGTCGGGCCCGCGCAGCGCCATCAGCGTGTCCATGGCCTTGGCGAAAGCCGGCCACGGCATTGGCTCGTCTTGCGTCACCACGAATGAGCCGATGCCGTCGGAATGCACGGCTTCGGCCACGAAGGCGTTGCGCTGATCGTCCGCCGGCTCGGTCAGCCGGCTCGGATCGAGTTCGCCGTTCACCGCTTCGAGGATCTCGGCGCCCGGATTGAGCGCGCGCAATTGCGCGGCGAGCGTCTCGGCAGCGCCTTCGCCGGCGATATCGGTCTTGGTGATCACCAGCCGGTCGGCCAGAATTGCCTGCCGGCGCGCCTCCGACGACCAGGTGAGCGTATCGCCGCCGGCTTCGGCGTCGACCACGGTCACCACCGCCTCGACATGGAACACTTCGCCGAGCGCGCGGTCGGTGGCGAAGGTTTGCAGGATCGGCGAGGGATCGGCGAGGCCCGAGGTCTCGATTACGATGCGCTTGAAGGCCGGCAATTCGCCGCGCTCGCGCTCGATCACCATGCGGCGCAAGGCTTGTTGCAGATCGGTGCGCGTGATGCAGCACAGGCAGCCATTGCCGAGCAGCACCGTCTCGTCGGTGCTCGAGCGCACCAGCGCGTCGTCGATGCCGGTTGCGCCGAATTCGTTGACCACCACGGCGGTGCCTTGCCCCTCCGGCGTCGCCAGGAAGCGGCGCAGCAGCGTGGTCTTGCCGGCGCCGAGGAAGCCGGTGATCACGGTCACCGGAATGCGGTGGCCGCGCTCGCGCTTGAGCCGGCGCCCGAACATCCCGGCGGCCGGGGAGGGGAAGAGTTCGTTCATAGAGATGATACTACACCAAATAAGGCATCACCGGGCCGGCCCGAAGGGCCGTGACCCGGTGATCCCGCTTACTGGAACGAAGGTGTCTTCCTAATCGGGATCGCCGGGACAAGCCCGGCGATGACAAGGTCCTAGAAATCCATCTCCAGCACGTACAGCCCGCCGCTGAAGCGGTCTTGCGTGTAGACGATGCCGCGCTCGTCGACGAACACGTCATTGAGCTGGATAGCGCCGACCGGCGAGCCTTTCGGCGCCGGCGGCACGAAGGCGGCAATCTCGTGCGGCTGGTATGGGTTGGAAATGTCGTAAGCGCGCAAACCGCCGTTGAAGAAGGTGCCG
This sequence comes from uncultured Alphaproteobacteria bacterium, assembly GCA_963786025.1. Classification (GTDB taxonomy): domain Bacteria; phylum Pseudomonadota; class Alphaproteobacteria; order Rhizobiales; family Xanthobacteraceae; genus Pseudolabrys. The sequence continues at coordinate 29,265 of CAWAXK010000025.1, read as the reverse complement.
AGCACGATCTGGTCGGAATGCCAGGCCGTCGGCAGTTCCACATTCTCGTGGATGTTGTGCGCGCCGAAGCGGCCGCCGCGGTCCTTGTAGGCATCGGCCGGCGGCAGCGGGCAGGTGGCGATCGAAACGGGATGCGTTTCGTCGCGCATGTCGAGCATCCAGATCAGCTTCGGCCAGTCCTTGCCGGCGTTCTCGGTCGACTCGTCGGTTACCAGCATCAGGTTGCGGTCGAACAGCGGCACCGCGGTGTGCATGAAGCCGGTATAGGGCGGCGAATTGGTCCAGTGCGAGATCACCTTCGGATTGGCCTTGTCTTTGATGTCCATCACGAACATGCCGCCGTCGATGTAGCAGAGGTACATCCGGTCCGGGTGCGACTGATAGACGTTGGTGTTGTGTGCGCGATAGCCCTTGTCGAGCGGATGGCGCGGCGGCGGCGCGACGTTGTCGGTCGCCGAGGTGCCGGGCATCCACCAGCGGCCGATTTCCTTCGGCTTCGCCGGATCGCGCACGTCGATGCAGCGGTAGAACTGGTCGTCGAGCGGGTTGCTCGGCTTGAAGTCGGGCGCGCCCGAAGCCATGTGCACGAATTCGCCGTCGCAGAACCACAGCTGATGCACGCCGCGCGAGGTCGGACCCGAGCAGTCGAAGAACGAGATCGAGCGCGGCTTCTCCGGCACCGAAACGTCGAACAGCTCCAGTCCGGCTTTCTGCTGGCCGGTCTTCTGCGTCTGATAGGCGACGGCCATGATGTTGTTGGCGGAGCATTCAAGCGAATTCGAGCGCATATGGGCAAAGGGCAGGTCCGTCTGCACCACCACTTTCGGATTGCGCGGATCGGAGACGTCGACGCCGGTGAAATTCTTCGGCGCGCTTTCATGCGCCAGCCAGATGATGCGGCGGCCGTCCTTGGCGATGGTAATCGACATGCCTTCGCCCATGCCGCCGAAGCCGCCGAGGTCGTTGTGGGCGAGCAGCTTGAAATTCCAGGTGATCGGCTCTCCGGTCTGGGTGAGCGGATTGCTAGCGGCGGCCATTGGCGTCTCCATTTTCTTTAAATTCCCTCCGCGGCGCTTCGGCGGGGAGGGTCAGTTCGCGTCGTGTCCACAATGCGAACTTGGGTGGGGCGTGTGGGCGGAGTCAGGCGGGGAGCAGTCGAAGAGTCAAATGACTTTTGCACGCAGGTGGTATTCGTTCCAGCGCTGATCGCAATATCGCTCCCTCCCCGCCACGCGCAAGGGCTTGTGGGGGGAGGGGAAATGACGGGCCGGCCGAGACTGGCGCTTTCGCTAGGCGCTGGCCTGCTTGAGGAATTCCTCGCGCAAGGCCTTATTCCAATCGGGGATGGCTTTGATCTTCTTGGCGGCGAGCAGGATTTCCGCCTGCTTCTGCATATAGGGTTTGATGTCGGCCGGCCAGCCGGGGGCGACCTCGACGCGTGCGATCGCCTTGGCGAAAGTCTCGGGCGCCATCTTGTAGCCCTTCGAGGTGTAGAATTTGTAGATCGTGTCGGAGACCTTCTTCGGATTGTTCTTGAAGTCCTTGGCCACGTCGAGCCAGGCCTTGAGGTAGGCGACGACGGTTTGCGGGCTCTTTGCAATGAATTCCGGCGTGGCCGCCATGAACACCGGCAGCTTGTCGAACGAGTAGAAGTCGACCAGGGTGTTGGCGAGGCCGTCGGCTTCGGCGATGGCGTTGTAGGGCTCGACATTGACCATGGCGTCCACGGTCTTGGCGGCCATGGCGGCCACCATGTCGTTCACGTTCATGCGGATTTCCTGGTAGTCGCCCTTTTTCAACCCGGCGCCGGCAGCGATCTGGTCGACAAAGATATTGCCGGTGGACGAGCCGGTCTGGTTGGCGACCTTCTTGCCGCGTAATTCCGCGACCGTCGTGATGCCGAGATCCTTGCGCGCCATCACGCGCGCGGTCTTGCCGACATATTCGATCATGGCAATGGCGACCAGGCCGCCTTTGTCGTTGCCGATGACGAGCGAGGGGCCGGCATAGGTGCCCATGTCGACCTGGCGCGCCACCATCTGCTGCATGGTGAGGTTGCCCGACGGCACGGCGAATTCCTCGAACTTGACGCCATGCTTCTCCAGATAACCCGAGCGCATCAGGTAATAGGTCGGCATGCCCCACATGTTGGTCTGGTAGCCCTGCCGCACCGTCTCCATCGCGGCGCTCGCGCCGCGCACGCCTAGTCCCGCCGCCAGCACGCCGGCGCCGGTCGCCGCCAGCGCATGGCGGCGGGTGATGCCTTTCTGCAGAAGTGTCATGCTCATCCTCCCTTATTCATCTTTACTGGCCGTTGGCGGCCGATGTTTCCGTCTCGCCCGGGCTCGCATCGTGCCCGAGATAGCGTAGCAATTCTTTCTGGCATTCGACGAATTCGACGCTGAGCGGATCGCGCGGGCGCGGCAGCGGAATCTTGATCACGGATTTCACCGTACCGGGATGCGATGTCATCACCACCACGCGGTCCGCCAGATAGACCGCCTCCGCGACATTGTGCGTGACATAGATGACGGTTTTGCGGGTTTCCCGCCACACCTCCGCCAAAAGCCGCTGCATGTCGTCGCGCGTCAGCGCGTCGAGCGCCGCGAACGGCTCGTCCATCAGCAGCACGGCCGGATTGTACGCCAGGGCGCGGGCGATGGCGACCCGCTGCTGCATGCCGCCGGACAGATGATGCGGGAAGGAGTTGGTGAATTTCTCCAATTTCACCAGGCGCAATTGTTCGCGCGCGATGGTCTCGCGTTCCGCCTTGGGCACGCCCTTCATTTCCAGCCCGAACGAGACATTGCCGAGCGCGGTGCGCCACGGGAACAGCTGGGCGAAATCCTGGAACACCACGCCGCGGTCCATGCCGTGGCCGGTGACCGTCTTGCCGCCGATGCGAATTTCGCCCGAGGCCGGCATCAGGAACCCGGCGATCATGTTGAGCAAAGTCGATTTGCCGCAGCCGGACGGGCCGACGATGCAGAGGAACTCGGAGGCGTCGATGTTGAAGCTGACGTCCTTGACGCCCGGCACCTTGCCGCCGGGCGTATCGTAAGTCAGCGTCACGTCGCGAATTTCGATCGGGAGCATTCTTCGTTTCCGCCTTTAGCTTTTTGTTTTTCGTGCGGCGTTATAGCTTGCCGGGCGCTTCTGCAGGAACGCCGAAAATCCTTCCGCCGCCTCGTCCGTCTGGCGCTTGGCGGAGTGGGCCTCGATCAGCGCGGCGAACGTAGGATCGTCGAGATGGCTCCAAGCCGATTTGAGCGCCCAGATCTTGGTCGCCGCAACGGCCTCCGGTCCGTTGGTCAGGAGCTCGTTGAGGATGCGCTCGCCGGCCGCTTCCAGCCCGTCGAGCGGCACGATCTCGTGCACCAGTCCGATGCGATGGGCTTCCTTGGCGTCGAAGCGTTCGCCGGTCAGCGCGTAGCGCCGCACCTGGCGCAGGCTGATGGCGTCGTTGAGTTGCGGGATGATGATGGTGCCGGCGACGCCGATGCGCACCTCGGCGATCGAGAAATGAGTATTGTCGGCGGCGATCACGACGTCGCAGGCCGCGATGATGCCGGTGCCGCCGCCGTAACAGGCGCCTTGCACCAGCGCGACGGTGGGCACCGGCAGCAGATTGAGCCGTTGCACCGCTTCCGCAGTCAAGCGCGAGGCGCGCAAATTGTCTTCGGGTGAGGAGCGGCGCACCGCATCGAGCCAATTGATGTCGGCGCCGGCGATGAAATTGCGTCCCTTGCCGGTAATCACCACCGCGCGCAAAGGCTTGCCGGCGAGCAAGTCGTAGATCTTGAGCAGCCCCGCGATCATGTCGCCGTTATAGGCGTTGTAGACCTCCGGGCGATTGAGCGTGACGCGCGCGACGCCGCGCTCGTCGATGCTCCAGAGGACCGGACCGGCGGAGGATTGTTCACTCACTTGCTAGCCTTTCACGATTCGCACCATGCCCCAACGCTGCACGGTCGCCTTTTCGATCGAACCGAACACCACGCGCTCGAACACGAAGCCGATGACGCCGATCACCACGATCGAGGCCAGCATGACGTCCGTCTGCAGGAACTGCTGGGCGTCGAAGATGACCCAGCCGAGCCCCCAATCGGACGCCGCGATCATCTCGGCGCCGACCACCGCGATCCACGCACGCAGGAAACCCTGCCGCATGCCGGTGATGATGAACGGCGACGCGCCGGGCAGGATCACTTTCCAGAACATCTTGCCTTCGCCAGCGCCCATGGCCCCGGCCGCGCGCAGCCAGATCGGATTGACCGAGCGCACCCCGGACCAGGTGTTGAACAGGATCGGAAAGGTGGCGCCGTACAAGACGACCAGCACGGTTGTGGTATTGCCGATGCCGAACCAGAGCATGAACAGCGGCACCAGCGAGAACGAGGGGATCGGCATCAACGCGCTGACCAGCGGCAGAAAGAAATTCTCCACCGGCTTGAAGCGCGCCATCAGAATGCCGAGCGTTATGCCGACCGCCAACGCCAGGGAGAAGCCGAGTAGCACACGCGACAGCGTGGCGCCGGCGTGCTCAAACATGCTGCCGTCGGCCAGCATCGCGTAGAGCGTTTCCAGCACGGTCGGAATCGTCGGCATCAGCACGCGCGGAAAGTAACCGCTCAGCGATAGCGCCTGGTAAAGCGCAGCGGCCACCGCCAGTGTGATGGCGGCGCGCCGGATCGAGCGCCTGCGTGCGGCTTGTTCGTTCATGCGACCATCATTCCCCATCGCACGATGGTGTAGTCCTCGATTTTCTGGAAGACGAACTTTTCCAGGCAGAGGCCGATAACGGCGATCACCGCGACGCCGGCCAGCATGGCGTCGGTATTGAGGAACTCGCGCGCGCCGAAGATCAGCCAGCCGAGCCCCCACGGCACGGAGGCCAGCATTTCCACTGCCACGAGGATGCGCCAAGCCTGCGCCAGGCCGAGCCGCAGCCCGGTGAGGATGTAGGGCAGTGCGCCCGGCAGAATGACGGAACGGAACATGCGCCGATTGTCGGCGCCCATGGATTGCGCCGAGCGCACCCAGATTTCCTTCACCGCCTTCACGCCGGTCCAGCTGTTGTAGATGATCGGAAACATCGAGACGAAGGCGACCAGCAGCAGGGCGGAGAATTGGCCGGGGCCAAACCAGAGCAGGAAGAGCGGCGTGTAGGCGAGGCCGGGTATCGGCGCCAGGATGCTGACCAGCGGCAGGCAGATGTCTTCGGCAAGCCGCGAGCGCCCCATCAGCACGCCGATACCGACGCCGAGTACGCTTGCGAGCGCAAAGCCGGAGAGCAGGCGGATCATGGTGTCGATGGTGTGATGCGGCAATATGCCGGAGACCGTGAGTTGCACGAAGGAGATGGCGACGTCTTCGAGCGTCGGAAAAAGCTGGTGCGGGAATACGCCCGCCCGGGCGACGATCTCCCAGATCGCGCCGACCACCAGGAACGGAAATGCATTGCGTGCGATCAGGCGCCAGCGCGCGCCGCCGGCGCCCGCCGGGCGCTCGGGCGCACCCGCCACGTCTATGGTGGTGACGGCATCCTGCATTCGCGCCGGCGCTCCTCCCGAGCCTTTGCGGTCTGGCCTCGTTTTGCCGGCCTTTGACCCGTTTCGGTAGAATAGTGCGCTTTGAACGGCGACCACAAGCATGCGCGTCGGGACATATCCGCCCAGCGGTACAGCCCTGGCGAATTTGCGGCAAAACGGCTAAAGCCCGGGCCGAAGTCCGCGCGCGCGCGGCGCCAATTCAACGGGAGTTTTGAGGATGTCGAACACTGCACAAAAGATCGGCTGGATCGGGGTTGGCCGCATGGGCACGCCGATGGTGGAGCGCCTGCTCAAGGCCGGCCACCAGGTGACGGTGTGGAACCGCACCCGCGCCAAGGCCGAGCCGCTCGCCGCCAAGGGCGCCAAGATCGTCGACAAGCCGATCGAGCTCGCCGATTGCGAGGTGGTATTCGCCATCGTGTCGACCGGCAAGGACGTCAAGGAAGTCGTGTTCGGCAAGGACGGCCTGCTGTCGGGCGCCAAGAAGCCGAAGATGCTGGTCGATTGCTCGTCGATCTCGGTCGATGAATCCGCCGAGATCCGCAAGGCTTTGGCCGAGAAGGGCGTGAGCTTGATCGCAGCTCCCGTCTCCGGCAACGCCAAGGTGATCAAGTCCGGCAAGCTGTCCTCGGTGGTGTCCGGACCGGAAGCCGACGCCAAGATCGCCATGCCGCTGATCGAGGTGTTCGCGCCGCGCGGCGTCTCCTATGTCGGCGACGGCGAACTCGCGCGCATCTGCAAGATCGCCCACAACGTCATGCTCGGCGTGGTGATCGAGAACCTGATCGAGATCACGCTGCTCGCCAACAAGATGGGCGTGCCGCGCCACGCCTTCCTCGCTTTCATGAACAACGGCGTCATGGGCTCGATGTTCACCGCCTACAAGACGCCGGCGCTGGTCAATCTCGACTGGACCACGACTTTCACGCCGGAACTATTGCGCAAGGATCTCGATCTCGGCCTCGAACTCGGCCGCGAATGGGACGTGCCGATGCCGGTCACCGCCGCCACGCGCGAAGTGCTGCAAAACCATTTCGGCGCCGCCATGCTGCAGAAGAATCCGCAAGAATATCTACAGAAGGATTTTGCCGCGCTGGCCGAGACCATGGCGCTCGCCGCCGGCATGAAGCTCGAGCCGGAAAACAAGAACGTCGGCACCGGGCTGGAGTGATTGCTTGTCTGCCGCTTGTCCCGGCGATCTCGCTGGGGACGCAACGTGCCGCCTAAAGCGCGAGCGCCGCGTCAAGCGGCGACGCCCGACCAGCACATAAAAAAAGGGCCCCTTTGCAGGGGCCCTGTGTGCATAAGGTGGAGGATTCACGCCGCCGTTATAGCCATAAGGGAGGAAAACGGCGGCTGCGCACGAATCCACTGAAGCTGTCGCGGCTGTGTATCTCAAGTAAATTGCCCGTAAATTCCCCGGTGGGCACGCGGCTGCCTGCCCAATGTGCTTCGCCCGGCAGTGCTATGCATGGTTTCCCGCGATTGCGGGCCTGAGGGAGCGACACCATGACGCCGCAGATCAGCGAGCTCATCGAGAAAATCCGCACGCTCGAAAGCGAGCTCGACGCCGAACTCGCCAAGCGCCGCGCCGAACTGCGCATCGGCCTAGAGCATGGCCGTATCGCGTTCGAGAAAGAGCTGCTGCGCCGCCATCGCGAATTGCGCCAAAAGCTGCTGCCTTATTTGTTCGGCGCCAACCCGTTGGTGATGCTGGTCTCGCCGGTGATCTATGCCGGCATCGTTCCGTTTCTGGTGCTCGATTTCTTCATCAGCATTTTTCAGGCGATTTGCTTTCCGATTTACGGCATCGCCAAAGTCAGGCGCGCCGACTATTTCGTGTTCGACCGTCATCATCTCGCCTATCTCAACGCGCTGGAAAAGCTCAACTGCGCCTATTGCACCTATGCCAACGGGTTGATCGCCTATGCGCGCGAGATCGCCGCGCGCACCGAGCAGTATTGGTGCCCGATCAAGCATGCGCGCCGCGTCATCGGCAGCCATGCGCGCTATGCGCTGTTCGATGATTATGGCGATGGCGAGAACTACCAGGCGCGGCTTGCCGAGCTGCGCGCGGCGCTGGCCGCAGACGCGGACACCGCGCCGCGCACAAGCGCGTGAATGGCGTTGCCGGATCGTGCGCGATAGTGACAAACTATCCGGAAACGCCCGGGAGGAACTGAGCGATGGCCTTCAAGCTCTACAACGCGCCGCAATCGACCTGCAGCCAGCGCGTTCGCTTTGTGTTCAACGGCAAAAAAATTCCCTTTGACGAGGTGAAACTCAATCTGCTGGCGGGCGACCAGCTCAAGCCCGACTATCTCAAGCTCAATCCGAATGGGGTGGTGCCCACTCTCGATCACGATGGCGCGATCGTGATCGATTCCACGGTCATCACCGAATATCTCGACGAGGTCGCGCCGCAGGACAGTTTCACGCCGGAAACCCCGGTCGAGCGCGCCCGCATGCGCGCGCTGATGCATTTCATCGACGAGATGCCGGCTGCCGCCGTGCGGGTGCCGACCTTCAATCTCGCCTTCCTGCCCAGTTTCCAGAAGATGAGCCGCGAGGATTTCGTGGCGATGGCGGAATCCAAGCCCCTGCGCCGCGAATTCATGCTCACCATGGGCCAGACCGGCTTTCCGCAGGCCGAGATGGACGCCGCGCTGACGCGCCTGCGCCGCACCTACGAACGCATGGACGCCGAAATCGAAAAGAGCGGCGGACCTTGGCTACTTGGGCAAGAACATCAGCGCTCGCCGACGTGGCGGTGATGCCGGCGCTGGTGCGCATGGACGACCTCGGCATGCCCGGCTGGCAGGACCTGCCGCGCATTGTCACCTGGTTCGACAACATCCGCGCGCATCCGGCCTTCACGCCGACCTACTACCACGGCTCCTTGCTGAGCGAGCGCTTCCCGCATTTGAAGGAAAAGACGGCGGCGTCCGCCTGAACCTTTTGCCGTCCGGCCGCGACCAAGGAATGCAGCGGCTTTGACCGCCGCTGACCTATGTCTGCCAAGGGGGTTCTTATGCGCTGCTCGATGCCGTTGCTCGCTACCGTCTGCCTGCTCGCCGCGATCGCGGCGCCGGCCCAGGCGCAATCCAGCGCCAATGCCGAGATCTGCGCGGCCGATGACGCCAGCGCCTTCTCGCCGGAGCAGCGCATCGCCGCCTGCACCGCCTTGATCGAAGCCGCCAAGGACAAGCCGCAGGATCTGGCCGCCGCGCTGGTCAACCGCGGCGCCGCCTATTGGTACGTCAACAAGATGAAGGCCGCCTTTGACGATCTCGATCGCGCCGTCGCGCTCGATCCGAAAAACGCCCGCGCCTTCCGCGAGCGCTCCAACGCCAATCGCACGTCCGGCCGGCTCGACCGCGCGCTCAGCGACGCCAACACCGCGGTGCGGCTCGATCCCAACGACGCGAAGGCCTTCGACTTTCGCGGCAATGTGTTCAACAACAACCGGCAATTCGACCGTGCCATCGAGGACTACAACGAAGCGCTGCGGCTCGACCCGAAATACGCGCAAGCCTTCATGGATCGCGGCGTCGCCAATTATTTCAAGCAGGATTACCAGGCCGCGATCAAGGATTACGACGAATCGATCAAGCTCAATCCCAAGCACGCGCGCGCCTATACCAACCGCGGCGCCGCCTACAAGAAACTCGGCATGGACGAAAAGGCGCTCGCCGACGAGAGCGAGGCGATCAAGCTCGATCCGACCGTGCCGGAATATTTCGACAATCGCGGCCTGTCCTATCAGAAGAACGGCGACTACGACCGCGCCATTGCCGACTATAACGAAGCCATCCGCATCGCGCCGAAGGCGAATTTCCTCACCAACCGCGGCGACTCCTACCAGTTCAAGGGCGAGCTCGACCGCGCCATCGCCGATTACGACCGCGCGCTCAAGCTCAATCCCGGCTTCTATCTCGCCTATAACAACCGCGGCGCCGCGTTCCGCAAGAAGGGCGACCTCGACCGCGCCATCGAGAATTACGAGCAGGCGCTGCGCGTCAACCCGCGCTTCGACTCGGCGGCCGAGAATCTCGCTTATGTCCGCCAGGAGCGCGACCGCCGCGATTCGGTCGCCAGCAAGTCCATGCTGCCGAGCTTCGATTGCGACGCCGCCAAGCGCGCGGTCGAAAAGGCGATCTGCTCGGACCCGGATCTGATCCGGCTCGATCGCCAGATCGACGACGCCTACAAGGCCGCGATGAGCAAGCTCGATCGCGCCGGCATTGCGCGGCTGCGGCGCGAGCAGCGCCGGTTCAACGCAACGCGCGACAAATCTTTCGGCCACCCCGACTATCAGCTCAAGCGCGAGCTGGAGCGGCGGCTGACCGTGCTGCGCGGCAAAGCCGCCGCCGACTGAGTTTATCGGCGAGGCGGCAAGCGCCGCCTTGTTGTTGCGGTTTGAGGTAGTATGTCCGGGAGGGACGGCGCCGTCGCCGACGGCGCCCCCCGTTTGCGTCGCTGCCGCATCACGGAGTCCTTGCCATGAATCCCATTACCTCGCTCATCACCATCGTTCTCGCCATCGTCGGCGCGCTTTTGTTCCTGGCCCATTTGGAGTTGCCCGGCATCGGCGTCGGGCTCGTCGCCGTGTTCGTGCTGTTCGCGCTCAAGATGGCCAACAACTGGGAGCGCTTCGTCATCCTGCGCGCCGGCAAATTGTCGAGCGTGAAGGGACCCGGCCTGTTCATGATCATTCCGGTGGTCGACGCCATCGCCGCCGTCATCGACGAACGCATCCAGACCACGCAATTCAACGCCGAGCAGGCGCTTACCCGCGACACGGTGCCGGTCAATGTCGACGCCGTCATCTTCTGGCACGTGCACGACGCGCAAAGCGCCGCGCTCAATATCACCGACTATCGCCTGGCGATCGACCGGGTGGCGCAGACCTCGCTGCGCGAGATGATCGGCTCGTCGCACCTCACGGAATTGCTGTCCGACCGGAAGACGGCCGACGAGGTGCTGCGCAAGGAGATCGCGGAAAAGACCGCCGAGTGGGGCATTTCGGTCAATTCGGTCGAGATCCGCGACGTCGCCATTCCGGTCGGCCTGCAGGACGCCATGTCGCGGCAGGCGCAGGCCGAGCGCGAGAAGGAAGCGCGCGTGATCCTCGGCTCCGCCGAGGCCGCGATCGCGCAGAAATTCGTCGATGCGGCCAACACCTATGGCAGCAACGCCGCCGCGCTGCATCTGCGCGCCATGAACATCATCTACGAAACCACCAAGGAGCGCGGTGCCACCATCCTGATGCCGACCTCGATGGTGGATTCGATGAGCGTCGCGCTGCCGGCGGCGTTCATGACGCAGAAGGACATGATGGCGCCGAAGGACATGGGCGGGGCGCCAGGAAAAAGCTGAGCCCGGCCGCTAGCCGGCTTTCGCGGCGGCGAGGGCGCGCGCCTTTTTCGCCGCTTCGAAGCCGTGCATGCCGCCATACCACTGGATGGCGACGACGGCGCCTTTGACCGGCTGCAGCAGGCCGAGCGTCATCACCAGCGCGAGCGAGGGCCACAGCATCATGCTGATCCAGACGGCCGGGGCGATTTCGGTTTCCACCGCGACGATGATCGGCACCAGGATGTGGCCGACGATGACGATCACCAGATAGGCCGGAAAATCGTCGGCGCGGTGATGATGCAGTTCCTCGCCGCAATGCGGACAGGCGTCGTTCACCTTGACGAAGGCGCGGAACATGCGGCCTTCGCCGCAGGCCGGGCAGCGCCCGCGAAACCCGCGCCACAGCGCCTGCCCGGCGCTGGTGGGCAAGGCGTTCCGTGCCGCCGCGCACTCATCGTTTATTTGCAAGCGCTTACCTGTTTCTTGTCATGCCCGGGCTTGACCCGGGCATCCATGATGTTGCGCCGCACGTGATGGCCTTATGAAGGGCTGCCGTGCGCCGGACCGCATCATCGATTGCCGGGTCAAGCCCGGCAATGACGATTCGGTACCGCCGTGCGCCGCGCGTCTCAATACCTGTTCGCGATCGGCAATTCCTCGGCCGGGAACAGCGAGATCAGGCGGCAGCCCTTGTTGTCGACCACGACCTCTTCCTCGATGCGCGCGGCCGAATAGCCGTCGGTCGCCGGGCAATAGGTCTCGATCGCGAACACCATGCCTTCCTTGATCTCGGTCGGGTGATCCATCGACACCACGCGCGAGATGATCGGCCGTTCGTGCAGATTGAGGCCGAGGCCGTGCGCGAACTGCAGGCCGAAGGCCGACATCTCGTCCGGGAAGCCGAACTCGTCCGCCTTCGGAAACACCTCGCAGATATGCGCGGTCGAGGCGCCCGGCTTGATGCGGGCGATGGCGTTGTCGAGCCACTCGCGCGCCATTTTGTAGGCGTCGTGCTGCGCCGGCGTGGCGCGGCCGACGTTGAAGGTGCGGTAGTAGCAGGTGCGATAGCCCATGAAGCTCTGCAGAATGTCGAAGAACGCCTGATCGCCGGGGCGGATCATGCGGTCGGTGAAGTTGTGCGGATGCGGGCTGCAGCGCTCGCCGGAAATGGCGTTGACCGCTTCCACGTCGTCGGAGCCGTGCGTGTAGAGGAACTTGTTGACTTCGGCGACGATGTCGTTCTCGCGCACGCCCGGACGCAGCATGTTGTTGATCAGGTCATAGGCGCCGTCGACCATGGCCGCGGCGCGGTTCAAGAGCGCGATCTCGTCGGACGACTTCACCTCGCGCGCGCTCAGCATGACCTGCTGGCCGTCCTTGATCTTCAGCCCGGCTTTCTCAAGCTCGAAAATCATCGGCGGCTCGATGATGTCGACGCCGATCGGCATCTTGGCGACGCCGGCGGCCTTGAGGATCGAGGCCATCTCTTCGGCGTGGCGCTTCATCAGGCCGAAGGCGGGATCGACGGTGCCGCGCAGGCCGACCAGGCCGGCCTTGCAGTTCTCCGGCTTGAGCCAGGGCGAATAGAGCTTGTGATGGACGGCGGCCGAGCCGAAGTCCCACAGGATCGGATCGCCGCCGCGTGTCAGCAGCGCCCAGCGAGACAGCTTGTCGCGCGCCCATTCGCCGATCTTGGTCGAGGTGACGTAGCGGATGTTGTTGTCGTCGAACAGCAGCAGCGCGCCGAGGTCGCTGGCCTCGAGCGCGGCCTGCGCGCGGGCGAGCCGGTAGCGGTGCATGCGCCGGTAGTCGACGCGCTCCTCGAAATCGACGCCCATGGTGCCGAGCACCGGCAGATGGCGGCCCCAATTGTAACGCGGGTTGATGTCCTCGGCCGTGATCTTCAGCGGGTCGTGCGTTTTTTTGTCCATGGGTGCTCTCCCTTATTCGAATTGGCTGGCCGGCCGTGCCCGGCGTCGTCAGGTGCATTAGTGGATGGCCGCATTATAGGCAATGCGGACCGCGCTGTCGGCCCTTTGCAAGGCCGGCAACATATCCCCGCCGGCGGGTGGCGATCGTTGACATGGCTCAAAATAGGATTATAGTCCGTACGTTCGGCTGACCCAAAGGCGCTTCATGAGGCGTCGTGCAGTCAGGCCGGACGCGGTGCGCCGACAATGCGCATCGCAGGATGGAGCGCCCGGGGGGCGCCGGGCCCTTTCGCCAAAGGGCTCGCGCGTCTCGCCAGACGCGCGGCGGGTTGCGCCAAACCCGCCAAGGGGCGTTGCGCCAACGCCCCTGGCGCCCTCCCGGCGCTCCATTTCCCTTGGGGAAACGGAAAAAGGGAAGCCGGTGTACCCCGCGCCGTAAAGAACAGGGGCGATGACGCGTGTCTATTCGTCATTCCGGGGCGTCCGCCGAAGGCGGACGAACCCGGAATCCAGGGCCGCGGGCACAAGTCTTGTCGCTCTGGATTCCGGGTTCGCTCGCCATAGCGCGTCGAAGACGCGCGTAACCGCGCTGGATGCTCGCGCCCCGGAAGACGACTACGCGACTTTCCTTCCCCACAGCCTGCGCGACGCGATATCGGCGCCTTCGCGGATGGCGCGCAGCTTGAGCCACACCGCCGGTTCGATCACCCACTCTCTATTCGTGAATGTGCCGAAGCCGCAATCGGTCGAGGCGATCACTCGCTCTCGCTCGCCGACCACGCGTACCGCGTCCTCGATGCGGCGCGCCACCACTTCCGGGTGCTCGACGAAATTGCTGGTGGTCTCCACCACGCCGGGGATCAGCAGCATGTCCTTCGGCAGCGGATGTTTCTTCAGCGCCTCGTATTCGTGCGCGTGGCGCGGATTGGAGAACTCGATCGACAGCGCGCCGACATTGGCCTGATAAAGCGCCGGCAGAATTGTGCCGAGCGGCACGTCGTGGATATGCGGGCCTTCCCAATTGCCGTAACAGATGTGCAGCCGCACGCGCTCGCGCGGAATGCCCGCGATGCCGTCATTGATCGCCTGCACGTGGCGCTCCACCGCCTTGACGAAATCGCCGTCCGTCAAATCGCGGTACATCATGGTGCGATCCATGGCGAGGTCGGGCGCGTCGATCTGCAACAGAAGACCGGCTTTATGGATCGCCTGATATTCGTTCTTCATCTCGCGCGACAGTGCGCTGAGATATTTGTCCTGCGAGCCATAGAACGCATCGAGCATGGTGGACGAAATAATGCCGGGCGAGGGCGCCGTCATGAACTGCTCGGCGAATTTGCCCTCGGAAATCTTCTTGAAGCGCGCGATCTCGTTTTCGATCGGCTTGAGATCGAGATATTTCAATTCGCTTTGGCATTCCGGCGCGTTCTGCTGCTTGCTGACATGCGGGAAGCGCCGCTTGAGCTGTTCGACCAGTTCGGGGAATTCCTCGAATTCGCGTCCGCGCCGCCGCTTCGACACGCCGGCAAAGCCGGCCATGCGCTGCGGCACGTAGGTCTGGAAACCGACCCGCTGCTGCTCGCCGTCATTGCCGATGTCGATGCCGGCCGAGGCCTGCTTCTCGACGACATGGCGCACCGCTCTGTCCATTTCCGCGGCCATCTCGGCGGCATCGAATTTTTCGCCTGCCTCCTGGCGTACCAGCAGGTCCGACAGCTTTTCGTTGCGCGGCAGACTGCCGACATGGGTGGTCAGGATACGGTCCTGGCTGAAGATCATGAGGCGTATCTCCGTAAGGCGGTTGGAAATATAGTTCGCTTTGCAGCCTAGCCGCTGGGGCGCATAATACGCATCGTCCCGGGAGGAAAAACAATGGCTATCGCCGAAGCGCGTGCGGCCGAACCGAACGCGGCCGAGCCGGTGGGCACAGTCCCACGTGACTACAATTTCGCTGCCGATGTCCTGCAACGCAATCTTGCTGCCGGCCGCGCGGAAAAGCCGGCCTATATCGACGGCCGGCACACGCTGACCTATCGGCAGCTTGCCGACCGGGTGGCGCGCTTCGGCGCGGCGCTGCGCGGCCTGGGCATCCACCGCGAAGAGCGCGTGCTGCTGGCGCTGCTCGACACCGTGGACTGGCCGATTTCGTTTCTCGGCTGCTTGAAAGCCGGCATCATCGCCGTGCCGGTCAATACGCTGCTCACCGAGGACGACTACCGCTTCATGCTGGCCGACAGCCGCGCGAAATGCCTGGTGGTGTCGGAGGCGCTGTTCCCGAAATTCGAGAAGCTGATCAAGGATTGCCCCGATCTCGAGCACGTCATCGTCTCCGGCGCCAATCCGCACGGCTACCGGCTGTTTGACGACATCATCGGCGCCGACGAGCCGGAGGATTACACCGCGCCGACAACTAGCGACGACATGGCGTTCTGGCTCTACACCTCGGGCTCCACCGGCACGCCGAAGGGCGCGGTGCATGTGCATGCCAGCCTCAAGCTGACCGCCGATCTTTACGGCACGCCGGTCGCCGGCCTGAAGGAAAGCGACGTCTGTTATTCGGTGGCCAAGCTGTTCTTCGCCTATGGCCTCGGCAACGCCATGACCTTCCCGCTGTCGGTCGGCGCCACCACCGTGCTGTTGGCCGACCGGCCGACGCCCGACGGCGTCGCCGCGCTGTTGCGCGAATATCCGGTCACGGTGTTCTTCGCGGTGCCGACCTTCTACGCCGCGTTCCTGAACAGCCCGAAAATGCCGCAGCGCTCCGAGGTGAAAATCCGCCGCTGCATTTCCGCCGGCGAGGCGCTGCCGGAGGAAATCGCGCGCAACTGGAAGGAACGCTATGGCGTGGAGATTTCCGACGGGCTCGGCACCACCGAGATGCTGCACATTTATCTGACCAACGCGCCGGGCGCGACCAAATACGGCACCACCGGCAAGCCAGTGTCCGGCTACGACATCAAGCTGATCGGCGAGGACGGCAAGCCTGTGAAGCAGGGCGAGATGGGCGAGCTCTATGCGCGCGGGCCGACCAGCGCAATCATGTATTGGAACAACCGCGAGAAATCGCGCTCGACCTTCCAGGGCGAATGGACCCGTTCGGGCGATAAATACATCGAGGACGCCGACGGTTATTACATCTGCTGCGGGCGCTCCGACGATATGCTGAAAGTGTCGGGCATTTATGTCTCGCCGTTAGAGGTCGAGGCTGCGTTATCCTCGCATCCTGACGTGCTGGAAGCCGGCGTGGTCGGCTGGGGCGACGAGCAGAAGCTGGTCAAGCCGAAGGCCTTTGTCGTGCTCAAATTGCCCGACAAGGCGAGCGAGGAACTGGTCCGCGCGCTGCAGGAGCACGTCAAGCAGAAGCTGGCGCCTTACAAATATCCGCGCTGGATCGAGTTCCGCACCGAGCTGCCGAAAACGGCCACCGGGAAAATCCAGAGATTCAAGCTGAGGGCGGAACAATAACTGTCATCACCGGGCCGGCGCGAAGCGCCGGGTTCCGGTGATCCCGATCCATTGGGCACGGTGCCTTCCTAAGCGAGATGGCATCGCAACTCGCGCTTGCCCGAGTTGCGCAAGTCCTCCACGCTGCAAGTCGGCTTTGGCCGACTTGCAGTGACGAGCCCGGCCATGACAATTAAGAGACTGCGACTTACAATGACCTTGGACGATTCCGGTTTCCTCACCCTCGGTTCGCAACGTCTCGAATACCGCATGATCGGGCCGCGGCCGGATGCGGCGCCGACGCTGGTGCTGCTGCATCAGGGTCTCGGCTGCGTCGGTATGTGGGAGGATTTCCCCGAGAAGCTTTCGGCCGCGACCGGCTGTGGCGTGTTCGTCTATTCGCGCGCCGGCTATGGCCAGTCGAGCCCGGCGACGCTGCCGCGCCCGTTGACGTTCATGCACGCCGAAGCGCAGGAAACGCTGCCGCAAATTCTCGACATGATCGGTTTCCAGCGCGGCTTGCTGGTCGGCCACAGCGACGGCGGCTCCATTGCCGCGATCTACGGCGGCAGTCATCAGGATCACCGGATAGGCGGGCTGGTATTGATCGCGCCGCATTTCGTCGTCGAGGACGTGACGATCGCTTCGATCGGCATCGTCCGGCAGGCCTACGATACAACCGAATTGCGCACGCGGCTTGGACGCTGGCACGTCGACGCCGACGCGACCGTGCACGGCTGGACCGACGTCTGGCTCAAGGGCGATTTCCGCAAATGGGACCTCACCGAATTCCTCGCCTATATCCGCGTGCCCATGCTGATCGTGCAGGGCGAGGACGACGAGTACGGCACGGTCAAGCAGATCGAGATCGCGCAACAGGCGTGCTATTGCCCGGTCGAGGTCGCGCTTTTGGCCGGCGCCAGGCACGTGCCGCAACGCGAAGCGCCGCAGGCGACGCTAAAAGTGATTGCGGATTTCATCGCCCGCGTGCTGGCGATGAATGATTGGATACGGGCGGCGTAGCCAATTCCAAAACAAAATGGCCGGGACAAGCCCGGCCATTCAACATCTTGGCAATGCCGCGGAGAATTATTCCGCCGCCTGCTTGGCCGCGCCCGAATGGGCCGAAACCAGATAATCCAGCGCCGCCTGCGTGCCGCCCTTCTTGTGCGGAATGCCGGCGAGCGCCAGCGCCATTTCGGTGGCGCCCAGCGCGCCGATCATCATGGTGTCGTTGACGTCGCCGAGATGCCCGATGCGGAAATACTTGCCGGCAAAAGCGCCGAAGCTTGCGCCGTAGGAGATGTTGAAGTTCTCCAGCGCCAGTGCCCGGAACTTGTCGGCGTCGTGGCCTTCCGGCAGCAGGATGGCGGTGATGGTCGGCGAATACTGGCTGGCGTTCTTGTTGAGATTTTCCAGTCCCCAGGCCTTCACCGCGCGGCGGGTGGCTTCCGCCAGCCGGTCGTGACGGGCGAACACGTTGTCGAGCCCTTCCTCGTGCAGCATGTCGATGCCGACGCTCAGGCCCTGCAGCATTTGCGTCGCCGGCGTGTAGGGGAAGAAGCCGACCTTGTTCATGGTCAGCATCTCGTCCCAGGCAAAGAACGACTTCGGCAGCTTGGCGGTCTTGTTCGCCGCCAGCGCCTTGTCGCTCACCGCGTTGAACGACATGCCGGGCGGCAGCATCAGGCCCTTCTGCGCGCCGCCGACGGAGACGTCGACGCCCCATTCGTCGTGCCGGTAATCGGTGGAGGCGAGCGAGGAGATGGTGTCGACCAAGAACAGCGCCGGATGGCCGGCCGCGTCGATAGCCTTGCGGATCTCCGCGACCGGGGTCAGCGCGCCGGTCGAGGTTTCGTTATGCAGGACGCAGACCGCCTTGATTTCTTTGGCCTTGTCCTCGCGCAGGCGGGCTTCGATCGTCTTCGGGTCGGCGCCGTTGCGCCAGTCGGTGGCGATGAATTCGGGCTTCAGCCCGATCTTCTCGGCCATCTTCTTCCACAGCGAAGCGAACTGGCCGGTCTCGACCATCAGCACCTTGTCGCCGGGCGACAGCGTATTGACGAGGGCTGCTTCCCAGGCGCCGGTGCCGGTCGCGGTATAGATGATCACCGGATTGGTGGTCTTGAAGATAGTCTTGATGCCTTCCAGGCACTTCTTGGTCAGCTTGGCGAATTCCGGCCCGCGATGGTCGATGATGGGGGTATCCATGGCCCGCAACACGCGGTCGGGCAGCGCCGTCGGCCCCGGAATGTGCAGAAAATGACGTCCCACCGCGCGCGATGAATTCTTAGCCATTGGCATTCGCTCCTAAACCGCCGCTTTTCAAGGATTTTCGTGACTCGGCCATGGCGCGGTCCCGGCGAGGGGCGGCGCTTGTGGCGTTGAACTATGAATGCAACATTGCGGTCAAGCGGTTTTCCGCAAAGCAAACAACCCGTCTATGCATAGGCTAAACGAGGCTAAAAAAGGACGGACGCCGTGGCGGTGGTAATGCCCGGCCTGGAGCGGCGGCTGAAGGCCGAATTGAGCGGGGACGTGCAGTTCGACCGCTTCAGCCGCGGCCGTTACGCCACCGACGCCTCCCATTACCAAATCACGCCGGTCGGCGTGGTCGCCCCGCGCACGATAGAAGAAGCCGAACGGGCGATAGGCATCGCCAAGGCCGAGGGCGTCAGCGTGCTGGCGCGCGGCGGCGGCACCTCGCAGGCCGGCCAGACGGTCGGCTCCTCGCTGGTCGTGGATTGTTCCAAATACCTCACCCGCATCCTCGATCTCGATATCAAGGGCGCGCGCTGCACGGTCGAGCCGGGCCTCGTGCTCGACGATCTCAACCGCCAGCTCAAGCCGCACGGGCTGTGGTTCCCGGTCGATATTTCCACGGCGTCCCGCGCGACCATCGGCGGCATGGCCGGCAACAATTCCTGCGGCGGCCGCTCGCTGCGCTACGGCACCATGCGCGACAATGTGCTGGCGATCGAAGCCGTGCTGGCCGACGGCACGCTGGCGCATTTCGGCCGCATCGGCGGCAGCCTCAATGACGTGCCGGCTCCTTTACGGCCGCTCGCCAAGGACCTGCTGGCGATCGGCGCGCGCGAAGCCGATGAAGTCGCCGCGCGCTTTCCCAAGGTGCAGCGCCGCGTCGGCGGCTACAATCTCGACGCGCTGGTGCCCGGAAAGAACGACATCAATCTCGCCCACGTGCTGGTCGGCTCCGAAGGCACGCTCGGCTTTTCCACGCGCATCGAATTGAAGCTGTCGCCGCTGCTCGGCCGCCGCGCGGTCGGCGCCTGCCATTTCGGCAGCTTCCGCGAAGCGATGAATGCCGCCCAGCACATCGTGCACCTGCTGCCGATCGCGGTCGAATTGATCGACCGCACCATGATCGAGCTGGCGCGCGAGATCCCGATCTTCCGGCCGACGCTGGAGAAATTCGTGCGCGGGGAGCCGGCCGCCATATTGCTGGTCGAATTCGGCGAAGCCGATCACGAGGAAAACCTGCGCCGGCTGCGCAAGCTCAAGCACATGATCGGCGATCTCGGTTTTTCCTGGGACAAGAGCGGCGATCGATGGGGCGGCGTGATCGAGGTGCTCAATCCCGAACTGCAGGCAGCCATCACCGAACTGCGCACCTCCGGCCTCAACATCATGATGTCGATGAAGGAGCAGGGCAAACCGGTCTCTTTCGTCGAGGATTGCGCGGTGCCGCTCGAGCATCTCGCCGACTACACCAGCCGGCTCACCGAGATCTTCGACAAGCACGGCACGCGCGGCACCTGGTACGCGCATGCCGGCTCCGGCTGTCTGCATGTGCGCCCCGTCCTCAATCTGCGGCTGGAGAAGGACGTGCATTCAATGCGCGCGATCGCCGAGGAGGCTTTCGCCATGGTGCGCGAATACAAAGGCTCGCATTCCGGCGAGCACGGCGATGGTCTGGTGCGGTCGGAATTCAACGAGCCGATGTTCGGTTCGCGGCTGGCGCGCGCCTTCGAGGAGGTGAAGGACCGCTTCGACCCGCAAGGGCTCTACAATCCCGGCAAGGTGGTACGGCCGCCCAAGTTCGACGATCGCAGCCTGTTCCGCTATCCGCCCGGCTATCGCGGCGAAGACATCAAGACCCATCTCGACTGGTCCGCCTATACCGGCGCCGGCAACGGGTTCCAGGGCGCGATCGAGATGTGCAACAACAACGGCGCCTGCCGCAAACTCGCCGGCGGCGTCATGTGCCCGAGCTATCGCGCCACCCGCGACGAACGCGACGTCACGCGCGGCCGCGCCAATACGCTGCGGCTCGCCGTCACCGGCCAGCTCGGGCCCGACGCGCTCGCCAGTGACGAGATGGCCGAGACGCTCAAGCTCTGCGTTTCCTGCAAGGCCTGCCGGCGGGAGTGCCCGACCGGCGTCGACATGGCGCGCATGAAGATCGAGGTGAAGGCCGCACGGCTTGCCAAACACGGGTTGCGCCTGCACGACCGGCTGGTTGGTTATCTGCCGCATTACGCGCCCTATGCCGCGCGTTGGCCTTGGGCTTTCAATCTGCGCGACCGCGTTCCGGCCTTACGTAAAGCATCCGAGATGATCGCGGGCTTTTCCGGGCGGCGCAGCCTGCCGCAATGGCGCAAGGATGTTTACTGCGACCGTTCCGATTGGGCCTACAACGCCGCGCCGGAAGGCGAACCGGTGCGCGAGGTCGTGCTGTTCGCCGACACATTCAACCGCTACTTCGAGCGCGAAAATCTCGATGCGGCGCTGAGCGTGCTGGTGGCCGGCGGTTATCGCGTCCACGCGGTGATGCCGGCGGACGGCGACGATCGTCCGCTCTGCTGCGGGCGCACGTTTCTCTCGATCGGCGCGGTGGACGAGGCGCGGCGCGAGATGCAGCGCACGCTCTTGGCGCTCGCGCCCTATGTGGCGCGCGGCGTGCCGGTGATCGGGCTCGAGCCGAGCTGCCTGCTCACCTTCCGTGACGAGCTGCCGGCGCTCATCAAAAGCGACGCGGCGCAGGCGCTCACCGCCCAGGCGCTGCTGCTGGAGGAATTCCTCGCCCGCGAGCAGAAGGAAGGCCGGCTGAAATTGCCGCTTGGGCCGCTGCCGAAAAAGGCGCTGTTGCACGGCCATTGCCACCAGAAGGCCTTCGACGCCATGGGTGCGGTCGAGAGCGTGCTCAAGATGGTTCCGGGGCTCGACGTACAGACAATTGAGTCGAGTTGCTGCGGCATGGCCGGCTCGTTCGGCTACGACACTGAGACCATCGACGTCTCGCTCAAGATGGGCGAACTGTCATTGCTGCCGGCGGTGCGCAAGGCGCCGGCCGATGCGCTGATCGTCGCCGACGGCACTTCCTGCCGGCATCAGATCCATGACGGCGCCGATCGCGACGCGCTGCACGTCGCGCGCGTGCTGGCAATGAGCGTTGCGGCGGCCGCCGAATCCGGACGCTAATAACAGGTTGCGGCAGGCGGGTCAGAAGTTATGGTCGGCTCCGGGCGGTAGCGATGATTCGTTATTGGCGGGCGGAATTTGGGGCAAATTTGGTGTTGCGGGGCAGCAAAGTTTTTTCGCTGTGCGCCGCCGCCTTAGCTATCCTTGCTGTCGCTTTCATCGGCAGCAGGCCCGCATGCGCCGAGGAAGATGAATACGGCGCGCGCGCGCCGTTCCCGGCCGGCCCGTTGCGGCAATTGGACGACGCGCTCAAGCCCTATGGCATCCGGCCGAGCCTTTCTTACACCGGCGAGGTGCTCGGCAATGGGTCGGGCGGCATCCGGCGCGGCGCGATATACGACGGCCGCCTCGATTTCGGCGTCGATGCCGATCTGGAAAAACTGTTCGGCTGGTCGGGCACGAAGTTCCACGCCAACGTCATCAACAGTCACGGCGACGGACTTTCGCGCGAATATCTCGGCAACCTGATGACGGTGAGCAATATCGAGGCGATCAATCACACGCGCCTTTATGAGCTGTGGATCGAAAAGACTTTCGGAAATGTCGCGCTGCGGTTCGGGCAGTTCGGCGCCGACGTTGAGTTCGACAACAGCAAATATGCCGGCAGCTTGCTCAACGCCGCTTTCGGCTGGCCGCCGATCTCGAGTGTTGACCTTCCCGCCGGCGGCCCGGCCTTCCCGTTGAGCGCGCTCGGCGTCCGCGCCCGCGCGAAACTCTCCGATCAGTTGACCTTGCTGCTTGCCATGTTCGACGGCAATGCCGCGGGCCCCGGTGTGGAGGATCCGCAAAATCTCGATCCGCACGGCCTGAATTTCCGCCTGCGCGATTCGCCGCTGCTGATGGGCGAGTTGCAATATTCCTATCAATTCGATCCGAGCCGGCCCGGCACACTCAAGCTCGGCGCCTGGATGCACACCGGCGATTTCAGCGACCCTCGCTTCGACACCAATGGCGTGGCGCTGGCGGACCCCGCGAGCAACGGAATGCCGGCACAGCATCGCGGCGCCTTCGCGCCTTATGTCGTGCTCGAGCAGATGCTGGTGCCATTCGATGCCAAAGGCGAGAAAGGCATCGCCGGCTTCGGCCGTTTGCACGTTACGCAGTCGGATCGCAATACGGTCGACTTCAATGCCGACGGCGGCATCAATGTCAGCGGGTTCTGGCCGGCGCGGCCGGACGACAGTATTTCGCTCGGGCTCAGCTATGCGCGGATATCCTCGGCCGCGCGCGGCTTCGACCAGGATACCGTGAACTTCGGCACGCCGGCGGCGATCCGCAGCTACGAAGCGGTGTTGGAGGCAAGCTATTCCGCCCAGATCGCGCGGGGCTGGACGGTGCAGCCGGACGTGCAATACGTCATGCATCCCGGCGGCGGCGCCAGCGATCCGAATTCGCCAAGCGGGCAACGGATTCCCGATGCGCTCGTTCTCGGCATGCGCATGACCCTGCAGTGGGGCGTGCGCGATCCGAACTCGCAGCAGTAGATAACGCGCGAGCCGGCGGCAATGAAGCGACCCGCCCGGACGGGGACTGACCGGGCGGGTCTTAGCGATCGGCGCAAGGGTGGACGGGGGGCCGGCGCCGACCGTATCCGATGACTAGTAGGGGGCGACGTCGCAGACCTTCACGCGGTACGGATTGCCCCAGCGGTCATAGCGGCGAATGAAGTGGCATTCGGTGTAGCCGTCGTAATAGGCGTTGGATGCGGCGGCGGCGCCGATCAGCGAACCGGCGACGAAGCCGGCGCCGATGCCCCAGCCACCGTGATGGCCCCAGTGATGGGCCTGAGCTTGGCCGGTGAAGGCGGTGAGCGAGGCGGCGACGGTGAGAGCAGCAATCGCGGCGGCGATGGTCTTGGACTTGGTCATGGCGGGTCTCCATACGGTTGATTTGGAGCGGCCGTCATTGGCCGCGTGACCATGGGTCGCGCGGCCTGCGGAAAAGGTTCAAGGCCGGCGGTCAGGTCCCCAGCAACTGCGCCAGCCATTCCGGCCGGAAATTGAGCCCTAAAAAGCCGGCAATACCGAAAAATATGCCAAGGGCGCCAGAACCCCAGGCGACATAGAGCAGCCAAAAACTGTCGACCAGGGCGGCCACGGCGGCCACCGCGATGGCTATGGATGAAAACGCGGCCGACATGTCGAACTGGTCGTCGTGGAAATTGAGCCGGTCGTATTCTTTCTCCAGGCGCTCCGCCTTGGCGCGGGTCTCCTTCGAGCGCCCTTCGTATTTCTTGATGTCGGTCTCGAAATCCGCAGCCTGCTTGGCGGCCAGGGCACGGTCGAAATTTCCGGCGGTTTCCAGCAGGCGCAGTTGCGCCAGCCCGTTCTCGTCCACATGCAATTTGAGGCGCGACGCCTGATATTCCGCCCAGGCGTCTACCGATTCCGCCTTGGCCTTTTGCATGGCCTGATTGATGTTGTCGTCCTTGATATTCGACACCGCCATGAACACCGACAAAATCACCACGGTGACGGCGACGAGATCGTTGAGCCGCTTGTCCGAGCTTTCGGTTTTGACGTCCGCATCCATTGTGTGCCCCCTTTTGTAATTGGGGTAATGTAACGGAAAGCGAGGGGGAAAAATGCCGTCCACAAGGTTTTGTGCGCTCGCCGTCGCCGCGCTGCTCGCTGCCATGCACGCGCTATCGCCGGTGCTCGC
Organism: uncultured Alphaproteobacteria bacterium; assembly: GCA_963786025.1. Lineage (GTDB taxonomy): Bacteria > Pseudomonadota > Alphaproteobacteria > Rhizobiales > Xanthobacteraceae > Pseudolabrys. Next base: position 4,877 of record CAWAXK010000025.1, on the reverse strand, counting down.
GCAACCGCTCGACAAGGTCCGTTTCGGCACCAATTGGGTGGCGGAAGCCGAGCACGGCGGCTTCTATCAGGCGCTAGCCGACGGCACGTACAAGAAATACGGGCTCGACGTGACCATCGTGCCGGGCGGGCCGAACGTGAACAACCGCATCCTGCTGCCGGTGGGCAAGCTCGATTTCTTCATGAGCGCCAATTCGCTGCAAAGCTTCGACGCGGTCGAACACAACATCCCGACCGTGGCGGTGGCGGCGAGCTTCCAGAAGGACCCGCAAGTGCTGATCGCGCATCCGGGCGTCGACAAGCTGGCGGATCTGAAGAGCCATACCATCTTCGTTTCGAAGGAAGGCATGGTCACTTATTTCCAGTGGCTGAAGGCGGATTTCGGTTTCGACGAGTCGAAGGTGAAGCCTTACACCTTCAACGCGCAGCCGTTCCTCGGCGACAAGAATTCGGCCATGGAGGGCTACGTCACCTCGGAGCCCTATGCCATCGAGAAGCAGGCGCACTTCAAGCCGGCCGTGTTCCTGCTGGCCGATCACGGCTTCAACAGCTATTCGACGCTGATCGAGACGCGGCGCGATCTGGTCGCCAAGCGGCCCGACCTGGTGCGGCGCTTCGTCGATGCCTCGGCCATCGGCTGGTATCATTACATCTACGGCGACAGCCGGCCCGGCAACGAACTAATCAAGAAGCAGAACCCGGAAATGACCGACGACCAACTCGCCTTTTCCATCGCGCAGATGAAGCAGGACGGCATCGTCGACTCCGGCGACTCGCTCAAGCTCGGCATCGGCGCCATGACCGACGCGCGCTGGCAGAGCTTCTACGACAAGATGGTGCACGCCGGCGTGGTGAAGCCCGGCCTCGACTACAAGCGCTCCTATACGTTGCAGTTCGTCAACAAGGGCGTCGGCGTCGACCTCAGACCAAAATGAGTTCTGGTTCGGCCATCGTCTCGCTGCGCAACGTCGGCAAGACGTTCGACAGCGGTACCGTCGCGCTCGACGGTCTCACGCTTGACGTGCGCGACGGCGAATTCGTGTCGCTGCTCGGTCCCTCCGGCTGCGGCAAGTCGACCGCGCTACGCATCGTCGCCGGCTTAAGCGCGCCCAGCGCTGGCGCAGTCCAGTGGCCGAGCGGCGAGGGCAAGATCGGCTTCGTGTTCCAGGAGCCGACTTTGATGCCCTGGGCGGACGTTGCGGCCAATGTGCAACTGCCGCTTAAGCTCGCGCACACGGACGAAACGCAAGCGCGCGCCGCCGCGCGCCAGGCGCTCGAGCATGTCGGGCTCGCCGACTTTGCGCAAAGCTACCCGCGCGAACTGTCCGGCGGCATGAAAATGCGCGCCTCGATCGCGCGCGCGCTGGTTACCGAGCCGCACGTGCTGCTGATGGACGAGCCGTTCGCCGCGCTCGACGAGATCACCCGCTTCAAGCTCAACAACGACCTGCTGACGCTGTGGCAGACGCTGCGCCGCACGGTGATCTTCGTCACCCATTCGGTGTTCGAGTCGGTCTATCTGTCGCAGCGCATCGTGGTGATGACGCCGCGCCCGGGCCGCGTGTTCGCCGACATCGCCATCCCGGCGCCGTACCCGCGCGACGAGCGCTTCCGCACCTCGGCCGACTATGTCGGCTACTGCCGCACCGTCTCCGAGGCGCTCGGCCAGGCGATGGGAGGCGCGTCATGAGCGAGCGCGCGCTGCGCACCGTACTGCCGGTCTTTGTGCTCGTGCTGGTCGTCGCGGCCTGGCATGCGGTGGTGCTAGTCTTTGCCATTCCACCTTACGTATTGCCGGGCCCCGGTCTTGTGCTCAGCACCTTGATTTCCGACAGCAGCCTGCTGGGACATTCGCTGCTGGTGACGCTCACCACCACCGTCGAGGGCTTTGTGCTGGCGGCGATCGGCGGCATAGGCTTGGCGATCCTGTTTAGCCAGTCGCGGCTGATCGAGTACTCTCTCTATCCGTATGCGGTAATCCTGCAGGTGACGCCGGTCGTTGCCATCGCGCCGCTCTTGCTGATCTATCTGCCGCAGCCCATGGCGGTGCTGGCCTGCGCCTGGATCGTGGCATTCTTCCCGGTGCTCGCCAACACCACGCTCGGCCTGTCCTCGGTCGATCACAATCTCATCGCGCTGTTCGAGCTCTACAAAGCGTCGCGCTGGCAGGTATTGTGGAATTTGAAATTGCCGTCGGCGCTGCCGCAGATGCTGGCCGGCCTGCGCATCGCCGGCGGCCTGTCGCTGATCGGCGCGGTGGTGGCCGAGATCGCCGCCGGCTCCGCCGGCGCCGGCTCGGGGCTCGCCTATCGCATCGCCGAGTCCGGCTACCGGCTCAACATCCCGCGCATGTTCGCGGCGCTGCTGCTGTTGTCCGCCGCCGGCGTCGTCATCTTCTTTGTGTTGTCGGGACTATCCCATCTGGCATTGCGCCGCTGGCACGAAAGCGCGCTAAAGCGGGAACGTTAGCGCACGATCCCGAAAAGTGGGAACCGGTTTTCGGATAAGATCATGCGCAATTCAAAAAGAATATTGCGTGACGATCCCGAGTAGCGCCATCACCACGATGACCTCGATCAGGCTGCGGTGAAAACGGAACGCCAGGATGCCCGCGGTCACAGCGAGAATGGCGGCGTGGGTGTCGAGTGCGCGCGGATCGAAGGCGAACCAGCGCAGCGGTCCCCAATGTTGTTCGGTGACGGTGCCGAACAGCACATGCAGCGCGAACCAGACCGATAGATTGAGGATGACGCCGACCACCGCGGCGGTGATCGCCGCCAGCGCGCCGGCCAGCCGCCGGTTGCCGCGCAGTTCCTCGATGAACGGCGCGCCGGCGAAGATCCACAGCATCGCCGGCACGAACGTCACCCAGGTGGTCAGCGCTGCGCCGAGCAGGCCGGCGACCAACGGCGTGAACGGCGCCGCCTCGCGGAAGGCGGCGAGGAAGCCGACGAATTGCGTCACCAGGATCAGCGGGCCGGGCGTCGTCTCGGCGAGGCCGAGCGCGTCGACCATTTCCGGCGCCGTCATCCAGCCGTGTGTCTCCACTACCTGCTGCGCCATATAGGCCAGCACCGCATAGGCGCCGCCGAAGGTCACCACCGCGAGCTTGGAGAAAAATATGCCAATAGCGACCAGAACATGATGCGGGCCGAGCAGCAGGGCGGCGAGGGCGACCGGCGCCCACCAGATCACGAGACCGGTAACCGAAGCGATGGTGAATTGCCGCCAGCGATTGCCGGAATAGCCGGTGACTTCAGGCGCGTTGACGGCGAGGCCGAGCAGATCGGGACGCGATCGGGCGATGAGAAAGCCGACGAGCGCCGCGGCGATCACGATCAGCGGAAACGGCGCGGCGAGAAAGAAAATGCCGATGAAGGCCAGTGCCGCGAGCGAGACCAGCAGCGACGACTTCAAGGCGCGCTTGCCGATGCGGATCAGCGCCTCGAAGACGATCACCAGCACGGCGGCTTTGATGCCGAACAACGCGCCGTCGATGGGACCCAAGCCGCGCCCGTAGGCGTAGAGCAGGCTTAAGACCAGCATGACGAAGGCGCCCGGCAGCACGAAAAGAATGCCAGCGGCGAGCCCGCCGCGTACGCCGTGCAGCAGCCAGCCGACGTAAGTCGCGAGCTGCGTCGCCTCCGGTCCCGGCAGCAGCATGGAGAAGTTGAGCGCGTGCAGGAAGCGCGGTTCGTCGATCCATTTTTTCTCGTCGACCAGGATGCGATGCATCATGGCGATCTGGCCGGCCGGCCCGCCGAAATTGATGCAGCCGATCTTCAGCCAGACCAGGAAGGCCTCGCCGAAGCTCGGGTGCATCCTGTTGTCGATCGTCGTCATGCGCGTTCAAGCCGCCTTGGCCGGCCAGTTGTGGCGTTCCTCGGCGGCAAAGCGCAGCCAGGCGAACAGGGCATCGTAGACCATGAAACCGCGTTCGAGCAGGCCATGATCGTCGTCGCCGGCCAGTGCCGACAGGCCGAGCGACACCGCGTGCAGGCCGGCGGCTTCCGGCGCGAGATCGGGCCGCGCGGTGTCGGCGCCGCGCACGATCAAAGCGAGGCGCGCGAGCGATGGCTCGCCTTCCAGGGCGAACAGCTTGAGCATGGTGTCGAAGGTGCAGCGCCCGCCATCGTGGCTCAGTTCGATATCCTTGATGTCGAAAGGCACGGCGCCGCTCTCGCGCGCGACGTTCACGACCTCTTCGGGGTCGACGTAGAGAATGCGGGCCTGCGGATCGAGGAAGCGCCGGATCAGCCAGGGGCAGGCGATGCGGTCGATCTTCGGCCGCCGCCGCGTGACCCAAAGGCCGGGGCGCGTCGGCGTCAGCCGATCGAGCTCCGCCTTGGCGACAAACGGCAGGCCGGCGGCAGCCCAGCCTTCGTAGCCGCCCTCCAGCACGCGCGCATCGAAGCCGTTGGCGCGCAATTGCGCGACCGCTGTCTGGCTCATTTCATGGCCAGCCTTGCAGGCGACGACGATCGGCCGAGCGCGGCCGAACTCGGCAGACCATGTTTGCGTCTCTCCGGCGTCGCGCCAGACCGCGCCCGGCAAGAGTTGCGGCGACGGCTCGAACACGTCGCTGCGGCGCACATCGACGACATGCGGCGCACTTTGCGTCGCCATCGCGTTCCAGAGATCTTTCGGTGAGATCGAAAAGCTTGGAGACAGCATAGGTCCCCTCCGAGAGCGAAGGAGACGGTGCTTGGGCTCGCAAGCCTTCAAGGGAGCGGGGCGACCGCCGTAGGCCCCACGCATTATTGCTAGATCAATTCGTGTCCGGGTTCAATGGTGTGTTTATCATTGCTGCCCGATCGGTTACGCCACTCGCCAGGGTGCGGTTGTTTCGATTATGAGGTAGCGGCAGCAGAGAATGTC
>CAWAXK010000024.1:0-30701 GCA_963786025.1 uncultured Alphaproteobacteria bacterium | reverse complement strand
CCACAGAAATAGGATTTTTATCCGCAGCAATCGTGCGGGCAAGGGTGCCAATACAAATCCGCCGCGGTGGGCCGCGGCGGCAAACGGCGCGATGCGATGGCGTTTACTTGGCGCGGCGGCGGCGCTGCTGGCCGAGGCCCATTTGCTTGGCCAATTGCGAACGCGCGGCCGCGTAACTGGGCGCGACCATCGGATAGTCGGCGCCGAGCGCCCACTTTTCCCGATATTGCTCCGGCGTCATGTTGTATTGCGTCCGCAAATGCCGCTTGAGCGATTTGAACTTCTTGCCGTCTTCCAGACAGACAATGTATTCCGGCGTGATAGACTTCTTCACCGAAACCGCCGGTCGAAGTGACTTTAAAGGGGTGTCGGCGGACTTGCCGGACACCCGGGTCAGCGCCGCATGCACCTGGTTGATCAGGCCGGGGATATCGCTGGCAGGCACGGTGTTGTTGCTGACATAGGCCGACACGATTTTGGCCGTCAGTTCAATGTAGTTGCCGCTGGCTGTTGAGTCGTTCATCGAAGCTGTCCCGTAATGGCGCGGTCGCTGAACCGTTGCGACGGCGAACCGGACGACAAAGAAGACATTGTCTCGGTTGATCCGAGGCCTTAATCGCAGCGAATATCGGACGCGAACTTTATATTTTTTGAATATTACTATGAAATCAAGTTTCTGCAAGAAGAAGGTCGCCGGAAACTCAATTAGACTTGGCGTTTCTCTGCGGAGCGATCGAATACCGGCAACGGCCGACTTTCGCGTCGTGAAAAATGCCGCCCCCGGGACGCGATCGGCATCGGTCGATCCCTCGCTATCGCCTAGCTTTTCGCGAGATGATCGCGCAGCTCGTTGATCGAGGCAAAACGCAGCGTGCCTTGCGGCAGTTCGGCTTCGATGGAGCCATCGACATAGAGCGTGTAGCCCATGCCATCGACGACGCCGGACTTGAGAATCGCGACCGGCTCGCTTGGCGGTTCAGGCGCAGGAGGCAGCGCGAGATCCGGCTTCGGCTCAGGCTTGGGCTCTTCAACCACCGGGCGTTTGGCCGGCCCGGATTCAGACGGCCACATCGCGTCGAAATTGCTGGTTTGCGGCGCGCGCGGCGGCGGTGGCGGCGGCGGCGGGGCCGACAGCCAAGGTGGCGCCTCGAACTCCGGCTCGTCGTGCGGCTCGGCGATCGGAGGCGCGTCGATGCTGTCCCGCGGCGGTGGCGGCGGAGCCAATTCGCCCGTATCTACCGGCACATGTGGGGGTGTTGGCTGTTGAGGCGACAGCCAAACGTCTTCTGTTTCCGCGACGTGGAGTTCCTCGACCGCAGCGGCAGGCCGATCCGGGTTTTGCAGCATCGGCGCCGCGGCGGCTGCCGGATGGTCTTCCACGGGCGCGGCAGCGGTCGCCGGAGCCTGCAGCGGTGGTGGCATCGCGGGCGGCATTGGCGGCGGCGGTTCGCGGACGGCCGCGGATTGCGGCCTGGGCGGGAAAGGAATTCTCTCCGGCATTGGCGCCGCATAGGCGCCGGCAGGCGGTTCAAACGTCTCGTGTGAGCTGACGGCGCCGGCCGGCGAGCGTGCCGCCAGCATTTCGCTGATCCGCCGCAAGTGGCCGACGACGGCCCCGATCCCAATCACGATGAGGCCGCCGGCGGCAGCGATCGTTCCGGCGACGATGAGCGTATTGCCGAAACTGAATTCACGGACCGGAATGCCGTATCCGATCGCTCCGAGGCCGGCGACAGCCGCAATCGCGCCCACTACAAACAACAAGACTGACATTCGCCTTCGACCTTTTATGACCCGACCGGCGTCCCCGAACGCAATGCCCGGTAAAGCCTTCCAAGAGCGGTTGAATTTTGGACGTTCGCTGCGTCTGCCGCAACTATTAAAGTTAATTGGACGGGGATGCCTGCAGTACTGCCCAATGGCGGACCGTCCATCCACGGGCTATTTCCGGGCCTTTCCAGTACGATTTGGCCGCCAAAGGCAATCCGAAAGCGTGTATTGCACTACCACCGAGGCGTTGCCCCGACGCGCGCCAGAGCCTAATTAGCTTAATCGAGGAACTCGCCCGGGACATCCCGGTTTCATCTATGGGACCGGCTTTTTTCCCAATCATCGCTTGTGGATCGAGGAGGATCTGATGTCGTTCACGCTGCCCGAATTACCCTATGCCTATGAAGCGCTGGCGCCCCACATGTCACGGGAAACGCTCGAATATCACCACGACAAGCACCACAAAGCCTATGTCGACAACGGCAACAAATTGCTGGTTGGCAGCGGCCTGGAAGACAATTCGCTGGAGGACGTTGTGAAAGGCTCGTTCGGCAAGAACGCCGGCCTGTTCAACAATGCGGCCCAACATTTCAACCACATCCATTTCTGGAAATGGATGAAGCCGAACGGCGGCGGCGACAAAATCCCCAGCAAACTCAAGGCTAAAATTGATTCGGATTTGGGCGGCGTGGCCAAGATGCGGGAAGATTTCGCGGCGGCCGGCGCCACGCAATTCGGCTCCGGCTGGTGCTGGCTGGCGGTCAAGGACGGCAAACTGATCGTGAGCAAGACGCCGAACGGCGAGAACCCCTTGGTACACGGGGCTATTCCGGTGCTCGGCTGCGACGTCTGGGAGCACTCCTATTACATCGACTACCGCAACCGCCGGCCGGACTACCTCAAGGCTTTCCTCGATCACCTGGTGAATTGGGATTACGTGGAAGAGATGTTCACGGCGGCCACCAAGTGATCGCGGCTACAAAGTAGAAGCCGAATAACGATTTCTTCTTCGTCTTCTGACGCCAGATGTTCGGCAAGTTCTCGGTCTTCTGAGCAATGAACTACGGCATGCGATCGGTTTCCTCTTTTTCCGATCGCATCGCCGTGTTCATTCTGCTGACCGTCGCGGTCATCGCGGGGATAACCTTCCGCGACTACGGCCTCGGCTGGGACGACTACACCCACTCGCAATACGGCGACCTGCTGCTCAAGCTCTACGGCTCGGGCTTCGCCGATCAGCGCGCGCTCTCCTTCGTCAATCTCTACAAATACGGCGGCGGCTTTGACATGGCGGCGGCGCTCGCCGCCAAAGTGCTGCCGTTCGGACTGTTCGAGACGCGGCGGCTGATCGGCGCCGCGGCCGGCATTCTCGGATTGTTCGCGACCTGGCGCATCGGCCGCCGCATCGGCGGACCGCAAGCCGGCCTGATCGCGCTCGTGCTGCTGGCCACCTGCCCGCTCTATTACGGCCAAATGTTCATGAACGCGAAGGACGCGCCTTTCGCCAGCGCCATGGCGGTGCTCCTCCTCGGCCTGGTGCGCGCCTTCGACGAATATCCAAAACCTGACGCGCACACGATCGTATTGGCCGGCGTCGGCTTGGGATTAGCCTTCGGCTCGCGCGTGCTGGCCGGCGTCGCCGCACCGATCGGACTCGCGGCACTGTTGTTCGTCGCCGTCGTGGAAAGCCGCGCCGGCGGTTGGAAGCCCGCGCTGCAACGCTGCGGCCAATTCCTCTGGACGCTGCTGCCGGCGCTCGGGCTCGGCTATCTGATCATGGGGCTGCTGTGGCCGTGGTCGGTACGCTCGCCGCTCAATCCGCTGCAGGCGGCGGAATATTTCGACACGTTTTTCGAAAAGCCGTGGCAAGAACTCTATGAAGGCCGGCTGATCGCCGTTCCCGACATGCCGGCGAGCTACCTGCCGCATCTGTTCGTGCTCAAGCTGCCGGAAATCATGCTGACGCTCGGACTGATCGGAACGCTCGGCGCCTTCGCCGCTATCACGCGCCATACTGTGCCGGCCAACCGCCGCGCCGCCATGCTCATGGTCGTGCTCTCCGCGATCTTTCCCGTCGTCTTGGCCATGGCGGCGCACCCCGCGCTCTATAACGGACTGCGCCACTTCATCTTCGTGGTGCCGCCCTTCGCGGCGCTCGGCGGGTTCGCAGGCGTATGGATCGCCGGGCGGGCGCGCGCCTATGGCAAAGCGGCGCTCGCCGCCCTCGCCGCGCTTTTCATCGGCGCCGTGGCGCTGCCGGTGAGCGATATGGTTCGCCTGCACCCTTACGAATACACGGCGTTCAACTGGCTTTCCGGCGGCGTGCGCATGGCGCAGTCCAATTACATGCTGGACTACTGGGGCCTCGCCTTCAAACAGGCGGCCGACGAATTGCGCGCACGGCTCGCCGCCGGCGCCGAACATCCGCCGCAAGGACGGCGCTGGGTGGTGGCGATCTGCGGGCCGCAATCGTCGGCGCAAGAGGAGCTTGGCCCGCAATTCGAGACCGTCTTCGACGAAAAGAAAGCCGACTTCGTCCTGGCGCTCGGCACGTTCTATTGCCGGCATCTGCAGGCGCCGATCATGGCCACGATCGAGCGCGAGGGCGTGGTCTATGCCGAGGTTTACGACCTGCGCGGCGCCCGAACGGAGAAACTGCTCACCGAGCCGCCGCCGTGAGGCGGGCGGCACTTGGGCATGTACTCATCAATCGAGGCTGTTGAGTCCGGGTCATTCGCTGCGGAGCTATTCGACCTCCCGGCGGCCCTCTGTTCATGGTTGGTCCAATAGTGTCCTGGATTTTGCGGCACAACGGACGCAGTCATGGTCGAGTTGCCCGGAGGAGTTTCACCTCCAGGCGCTCCCAGAACCGTGCGTGAACCTCTCGATTTACACGGCTCCCGATGTTCGGCCGTTGCTATGCCATAACTGCCAGTGAACGAGGAGAGTTGGATTTGCGCGGCGAAGCCGCTCAAGCCAATCTCTCGCCCCTTCGGTGTTGTGGCGAAACCGCTTAAATTTACGGCACGCCCAGCGGATGACATAGAGATCGATCCTCTTCAGGGTCGAACGCAATTGCGTGCGATAGAAGTTGCCGTAGTAGTTGATCCAGCCTTGAATGTACGGGTTGTACATGTTGGCCAGTTCTTGCAGGGACTTGTCGCTTCGCTGATGAAGCGTCCACCGCCGGATTCTCCGGCTGATGGCCATGAGTGCCTTCGGGCTGACGGCTGGCATGAAGCCTTGCGCGGGGATTCCTTGCCACATCGTTTTCCTCGCTCGGAAACTGAAACCAAGAAAGTCAAACGATTGGTTTTGGAATTCGCCGCGCCGGTTCGCATCCTTGCAGTAGACGATTCTCGTCTTCTCGGGATGCAGCACCAGCTTGCAGGCCGCAAAGCGGTCGGCAATCGCGCCCCATAACGCCTGCGCCTCGTCGGCACTCTTGCAGTGACAAATAGCGTCGTCCGCGTAACGCTCGAATGGGATATGCGGGAACGTTCTCGCCATCCACGTGTCGAACGCATAATGCAGAAACAGATTCGCCAAGATGGGGCTTACCACCCCTCCCTGAGGAGTTCCCGCCATGCGCGGCACGACGCTGCCGTCCTCCATCTGCACCGGGGCCTTCAGCCAGCGCTCGATGTAGAGCAGCACCCATGGACAGTTCGTATGATAACGAACCGCCTTGAGCATCAGCTCCCAATCGATGCTGTCGAAATAGGCTTTTACGTCGAGATCGAGCACCCAGTCGTAGCGCCAACAGCGCTGACGAGCTTGGCGCACGGCATCGATCGCCGATTTGCCGGGCCTGTAGCTATAGGAGTTGACATGAAACACCGGCTCCAAACGTGGCTCCAGGTAGCGACGTGCGACCTCCTGAGCGACTCGGTCAGCGACAGTTGGAATGCCCAACGGGCGCGTACCGCCATCCGCCTTCGGAATATCCACTCGCCGCACCGGCGGAGGAAAGTAGCTCCCTGACGACAGCCGGTTCCAGAGCTTGTAGAGGTTGTTCGAAAGATCAGCCTCGAAGTCCGCAATCGACTGTCCGTCTACTCCAGCCGCTCCCTGGTTGGCCTTCACTTTCTTGAAGGCTTCCCAGACTTCCCGTTTGGGGATGTCGAACGGCTTTACTTCGTCCACGGGCTCCTCCCATTGCCTGATGGCTTCAGTTGACCCACAGACTCGGCTGAACAACGCAGCCCCTTCGCTCCGGCCCCGTTACAGGACCATCATCACTACTACGGGCTGCTCCGCCCCTGTGCTCCGCATCGGTACTCTCGTCCTCGCGGTTTTGGCCGCTTGAGACTTCTCTCTTTGCATCGGAGCAACAGGTTCTCACGTTCCGTACAAGAGCCTGGTTGAGCTTCGCGCCGCCTCCATGCCGGATGCCGCTTGGGCCGTCTCAGGCATCCCCCAAGCTGATCCCGAAGGAATGGCAACCCCTCGGTTTTGGCATCGTCTAATCGCTTTTCGACACGTCATCAGCGGTTTGCTTACGCTCGCCTCTCTCAACCTTGCCTGACGGGATCTTGTCCCGCCGTTTCCGCAACGCTCACCACCATCGCTTTTGACGACAGCAGCTTGCGGTGGCTTGAGGTCAACACCTGATTGTCGAACTCGAAGGGTCCTCCTTCATCTCTCGTACAGTTGCGCATCGCCGTGTGGACCGGCGATACTCGTGACACACTGCCAACAAGCGACATCGAAAGCCTGGTTCAAAATCAAGGAGGCCGCCAACTGAGGCGGCTTCTCCGCTTTCGCTCTGGTCTGCGAAGTATTACCTGCGCTGGACCCAGATGCTCACAGACTTTTCTTTGAGCTGGGTATCCATGGCGCATGCGCTGCCGGATGCGGGGCGATGGACTGATCGGGGTGATGAGGCAGCGAGCGATCTTCAAGGTTGATGATGCGCTTTGCCAAAAAGTACGCGAAAAATACAATGCCGATGCCCGCGAGGATGTCGCTAAGATAATGCGCCCCCTCGGTGACACAGCCGCCGAGCATGGCCGCATCCAAAATGAGCAAGGCGACGAAGAGGCCACGATAGCGGTACAAAACGAGCGGCGTTAGCGTCGCGACGGCGGCGTGGAACGAGGGAAAGGCGATGACGCCGCCGAGGCTGCCACTCAAAACCATGGGTGCTGCCGCGCGCAGACGCGCTAAATGTTCGATCGGCGTTGCGCCGGTAAATCGCAGAACGTTGAAAGTCGTCCGATCGACCAAAACTATTGAACTGGCCGCCGGCAGCAGCGCGCCAATAATCGTCGTGACGGCGAGCGCGAGAGCGAAGGCAAGAAGATAGACTCGGAGATCGCTCAGTCGATTTGAGAACGCCAGAACGACAACCGGAATCGCGATCTGAGCTCCCATGCTGGCGTAAGCAAATTTTAGAACTCTTTGGATTTCCAGATGGCCATCGACCCAATGGGCGATAGCCAACCAATTCACGCCGAGCGCCGCATCGACGCGCGTAAAGAGATGATCTTGAAGCGGAAAGGCGAAGCGCTGCATGGCATACGCAGCGAGCACACCGCTGAAACATGTAATCACCAAATATAATATGCTGTAGAGGGTCGTCTGAACGGCTTGGATATTTAACGTTTGCGGCGCGAGCCGGCTTATGCCGTCGAGAACCAGAACACCGAGGACCAGTGGCAGGATATTTGGAAGATTGAGGAACACGAGCATCGTGGCCAATGAAATGATGACCGCGGCAGCTGCCATCGCAACGGTAAGAAGAAATCCAACGCGCGAAATTGGGCTGATACGGCGCTGAACAATTGCGCCAGCAATACTTGTCAGCATGCCGTTGACGGTCATTTCCAAAATGCCTCAGCGGATGCACTCTTATCAATGACACGATTAAAGTGAGGTACGCGCCAACCATTATGGACCTCAGGAATTATACGTAGTTCATTTAGATCGGTTAGCAGCATCTGAACCGCCGAACGCGGCGTCAGGGCTTGGTCGCCGCCCACACCACGGTTGCAAATAACCATGGCGCATCCGTTTGGTTAACGGCTGATTGCCGACCCGAGTCGACCCAAGATTTAAAGAGCCATTCACTCAATCAATCGATTAGATATCGCTTTTTACACAACGAAAACGTGTTTTGCTTATGCCTATTTCGAACAACAATGACTTGGTTCAGACAAATATCCGGGCGTGCCGACCGATCGATTTTTCGGTATTTGGTTGCCGTTGCCGGCGGTCTTCTTGGCGCCGCCGTAATTGCCATCGGCCTGACGGTTTGGTGGCTTCGCTCGGATGCGATCAGCGACGCGACCAAGGATAACGGCAACCTGGCAACCGTGCTCGCGGAGCAATCCAATCTCGCGGTTCAATCGATCGATCTCGTGCTAAGCGAGATTCAGGAACGATTGGAAAACCTCGGCGCAAAGGCGCAGGACAATTTCGGTCATCTCCAAAACGACAAGAATACGTTTCGATCATTGTCGGAAAGCCTCTCGCATTTATCGCAGGCCGCACTCATCGCGCTGATCGACAAGAATGGACGGGTGGTGACGACCACACAAAAATGGCCAACGCCGCCGATCGACCTTACCAACCGGGATTATTTCCAGCATTTCAAAAATAACGACGACAAAGGCATCTACGTCGGCAAACCCGTCGCCGATCACACAACGGGGCTGGAAACGATTTTCTTCGGCAAACGCATCAACGATTCCAATAGCGCATTCGTTGGTTTGATTGTAGTTGGCGTCAGGGTCGCCTATTTCCAACATATCTACAATTCAATTACGTCGCTGCCCGACCAGACCTTTATGCTGTTGCGCAACGATGGAAAGGTGATTCTGCGCTATCCCGACCCGAAAGACCGGGGCGGCGAAATGATGCCGAAAGATTCGGATTGGTACCGGTTGGTCTCGCAAGGCGGCGGGGCTTATCTATCGCCCGGCTACTTTGACCGCACCGCACGTCTCGTGGCCGTGCGGCCGCTATCGCATTACCCCCTCGTCATCAATGTCGGTATTTCGGAAACCGCGGCGCTCGCGGGCTGGCGCAATCATGCGCTCACAATCGGCGTCGGCACTTTGCTCGTCATTATCTGCTCCGTATTTCTTCTTCGGGCATTGACCAATCACACCAAGCGTCTTGTCAGTTCCGAAGCGGCGCTCGCCGATGAACAGGCGAAAGTCGACGTTGCCTTGCGCAGCATGTTGCAGGGTCTCGTGATGTTTGATTCGTCGGCCCGGCTTGTCATCTGCAACCGGCGTTATCTCGATATGTATGGCCTATCGCCCGCTGTCGTAAAACCCGGCTGCACCCTCAGTGAACTTCTCAGTTACCGCGTCGCGACCGGCATGTTCTTTACCGACGATCCCCAGCAGTACATCGGCGAACTGTTGGCGGCTGCACGGCAAGGGACGAGCGCAAGAAAAGTAACGGCGCTGCGCGATGGACGCATCATTCAGATTACCAACCAGCCGGTTGCAGGCGGCGGATGGGTCGCCATCCACGAAGACGTTACCGACATGGTCAAAGCCGAAAATGCGAAAGAGGAACAACAGCGTCAACGCGACGCCGCCCTCAGCAATATGTCGCAGGGCCTCGCGCTGTTTGACGCGTCGGCCAAGCTAGTCATATGCAATCAGCGCTATCTCAATATGTACCGTCTGCCGCCCGAGATCGTAAAGCCCGGCTGCCAGTTTCGCGACATCATTGCTTGGCGCATCAAGAACGACAGTTTCTTTACCGCCGACATCGAGACGTTCATCAGCGATCTGCGCGATAAGCTGAACCGCGGCACGACGGTCAGAAAGTACGCGACCTTGCGCGATGGGCGTATCATTTCAATCGTCGACCATCCGACCACGGACGGCGGCTGGGTAACCACCCACGAAGACGTCACCGAATTGAGACGGGCGGAGGAGCGCATCTCCTATGCCGCGCATCATGACGCGCTAACCGACCTGGCGAATCGTACGCGGTTCCGCGAGAAGCTTGACCAGGCGCTCAAGCGGGTCGGCCGCGGCGAGCATTTTGCCGTGCTCTACCTCGACCTCGACAACTTCAAAATCATCAACGACACGCTCGGACATTTGGGCGGCGACGAATTGCTGAAAGAAGTCGCGGGCCGGCTGCAAAGCTGCGTCAGGAATCTCGATACGCTGGCGCGCCTCGGCGGCGACGAATTCGGCATTATTCAGGCCACTGTCAAGCGGCCGCCGGATGTCGCCAATTTGGCGATGCGAATTCAAGAAGCTCTCAAGGAACCGTATGACATTGGCGGTCACCGCTTCATCGTCGGGACCAGCATCGGCGTCGCCATGTCGCCAGACAATGGCGTCGAAGCGGAGCAGCTGCTGAAGAACGCGGATTTGGCCATGTATCAGGCCAAAGCCAATGGGCGCGGCACGTTTTGCTTCTTTGAGCCGGAGATGGATGCGCGCGTGAAGGCGCGGAGCGCGCTGGAATTCGAGTTGCGTCAGGCGATCATGTGCGATCAATTCGAGCTTTACTATCAGCCGTTCATCAACCTTCGAGATGGCACAATCACCGGTTGCGAGGCGCTTCTGCGCTGGCACCATCCCGAACGCGGCATGATTTCGCCGGCCGAGTTCATCCCGATCGCCGAGGAGACCGGCCTCATCGATCAGCTTGGCGAATGGGCGCTGAGAACGGCCTGTACCGAAGCCGCGGCTTGGCCGGACGACATCAAAATCGCGGTCAATGTTTCGCCGGTTCAATTCAAAAATCCGGCCCAAGTGCTGACGGTCGTCGGCGCGCTTGCCGCGTCCGGCCTGCCGGCACGCAGGCTGGAACTGGAGATTACCGAGACGGCGATTATTCATAACGAGGAGGCGACGCTCGGCAAAATATCCCAGCTGCGGGAGATGGGCGTGCAGATCTCGTTGGATGATTTCGGCACCGGCTACTCTTCGCTGCGGTATCTGCAACGCATTCCGTTCGACAAGATCAAGATCGATCGATCCTTCATCGAGAATATCGCGAGCGACGACAATTCTCTCGCCATCGTGCAGGCGGTCATTACGGTGGCCAAGGCACGCAATGTGGTC
Source organism: uncultured Alphaproteobacteria bacterium (assembly GCA_963786025.1). Taxonomy (GTDB): domain Bacteria; phylum Pseudomonadota; class Alphaproteobacteria; order Rhizobiales; family Xanthobacteraceae; genus Pseudolabrys. The sequence goes on along the minus strand of CAWAXK010000024.1, from coordinate 19,884 downwards.
ACCGTTGCCGAGGGCGTCGAGACCGAACAGCAAAAGGACATGCTCCGCATACTGGGCTGCTCCGAGATGCAAGGCTACCTGTTTAGCCGTCCGGTGCCGGTGCAAAACCTATCGCAATTCTTTCCGACAGGCGCTCAGAGGGCGGCGGACCCAGCGACCGCGGCATAAATTCCGAGGATGTCGCTTTCGGTCGTGAGCGGACATTCCATGATGTCCGCAGGATATCCGGTTTAGTCCCGGAAGCGGCCATTCGTCGCGCGTTGAACGGCCTACTCGGATACGTTAGACACATTCTGTCACAATATTCGCCGCCATCGGCAAACATCTGTGACAATTTGCGCCTACCGAGGGTCGCGCGGTGGCTGACCTAGATCAATGACGTTATCCTCCCGAACGAATAGTTACCGATTACTGTTCCGAAAGGAACTGCGATGGCTGTCCTTCGCTACGCGGTGAATGAGCTTCTGTTCCGCAGCGGGCGCTCGCTGGTAACCGCTGTCAGCATCGCGTTAGCCGTGCTCGCAGCCATCGTGCTCACATCGCTGGCAAGCTCCTATGCGCGCGCGCTGCGCGTGCCGATCGAGACGGTCGGCGCCGATGTGATCGTGCAGCAGCAAGGCGACATCCCGCCCAAGCTCGAAGGGCTCGTGTTTCCCCACCCGAATGCGCTAATCCCGGCCGGCATTGTCGCGCAGATCAAAGCTACTCCCGGCGTCATCTCGCTCACCCGCGGTGTGTACATGTGGGACCTCGAGCCGGATCGCTACGCCTCGGTGCTCGGCATCGGCGACGGCGAGGCCGGCCTCGCTGGCCTTGGCCAACGCCTGATCGACGGCAAGCCGATCACCGCCGGCAGCCACAGCGTCCTGGCCGACAGCGACTACGCCACCAAGAACCACGTCAAAGTCGGCGACAGCGTCAAGATCGGCGTCGATGCATTTCCCGTAGCCGGCATTGTCGATGCTGCGCGCAGCGGCAAGCTGGTGCGCGCCGACGTCTATATGCCGCTGGCGCTGGCGCAACATCTGGCGACCGCGGCGCCGCAGGTGCGCGCGCTCTATCCGTTCGGCGCCGACGACGCTAATCTCGTGCTGGTTAAGGTCAACCGCGAGCAATTGCAGGGCGTGGTCGAAAAGGTCACCGGCCTGATCGGCAAAAAGGGCGTAGTGTCGAGCGAGCTGTCGATGCGCGACGCGCTCTCCGGCGTGCTTTTCCTGTCGCAAAGCATGGGGCTGATCAGCGCGGCGATCATCGGCCTGTTCGCGGCTGCCTTCGTCTGGCGCGCGACCGCGACCTCGGTGGCGGAGCGGCGGCGCGAAATGGCTATCCTGCAAGCCATCGGCTGGTCGTGGCGGCACATCGGCGAGCAGGTCATGATCGAGAACCTGGCGCTGGCGGTGATCGGGACGGCGGCGGGACTTGCCATCGCGTTCATTATCGTACTCTCGCTTGGGCACATCTCGGTGACGGTCGATCTGCCTTGGGACTTGAGCTCGACGCCGCATTTCATTCCGACCGCCGCGATCAACCGCAGCCAGACCATTAGCGCGCCGATCTCGATCTCCTGGCTGACCGCCGCCATCGCCACCGCCGGCAGCCTGGCGATCAGCCTCTTGGCGGTTTTCGCCGTTCTTGCTTTGCCGCGGCAACAGCCCTGGTCGCTGCTGCGCGCCGAATGAAGGAGCCTCGCATGAGCGATACGGCAATGCTCGTAAAGTCGGCGTCGGCCGCCGCGCCCGGACAAGAGATCATCCGCGTCGTGCGGGTCAAAAAACACTACGGCGACGTCGAGGTTCTCAAGGGCGTCGACCTCACCGTGGACGCCGGACAGTTCACCGCCATCATGGGCAAGTCGGGCTCCGGCAAGAGCACGCTGCTCGGCATCATCGCTGGCCTGGAAAAGCCGGACGAAGGCGACGTGTCCATTCTGGGCCATACGCTCGCCGGCATGAGCGACGGCGACCTGGCGACGTTGCGGCGCCGCTCGATCGGCTTCGTGTTCCAGGGTTTCAGCCTCATTCCGTCGCTTACCGCGCTCGACAATGTGCTGCTGCCGACCTTCTTTACGACGGAGACGAGCGTCGCCGAGCGCCGTCAACGCGGCGTCGATTTGCTGAAGCAGGTGGGCTTAGGCGAACGGCTGCACAACCACCCGGCGACGCTTTCCGGCGGCGAGCAGCAGCGCGTGGCGATCGCGCGCGCCTTGATGAACAGCCCGGCCATTCTGCTCGCCGACGAGCCGACCGGAAATCTCGATCAGGAGACCGGCGCGTCGGTGCTCGAACTGCTGCTCGATCTCGGCAGGACGCACGGCACCGGTCTCCTGATGGTCACCCACGATCCCGACGTTGCGGCCAAGGCCGGCCATGTCGTAGAAATGAAAGACGGGAGAATCATCGATGGCCACGCGTAGAGATGTCATCACGCTCGGCGCGGCCGTCGCGCTTCTGGTACTGACCAAAGGCCATGACGCCTTCGGCGCGCAGCCGACCGTCGAGATCATCGCTCTGCCGCACTATCCGGTGCAGAACGCCTTGAAGCCGGTGCGCGATTTCCTCGGCAAGCTCGGCGGCCAGGTCAAGGTGGTCGAGCTCGATTCGGAAAGTGCCGCGGGCGAGAAGCGGATCAAGGCGGTAGGCGAAAAGGGCCACGTACCGATCCTGCTGCTGGTCAACGGCAATGCGCACTTCAAGCGGCCGGATGGCACGCTGGTCGTGTTCAAGGATTTCCCCGCCGGCGCCGGCAATCCGCTCGGGCTCAACGGCTCCTGGTCGGTCGCCGATTTCGAGGCGGCGGTCAACGCCGCGCTGGGCCAATAGCATGACCATTCACTGGCGCTACGTCGCCAGCGAGCTGGCGTTTCGCTGGAAGCGCACCGCGCTGCTGGTCGCCGGTGTCGCGCTCGCGGTGACGCTGGTGACGACGCTCGACGTGCTCAGCCGCGCCTTCTCGGATCTGGCGACGGTGCCGTTCCGCAATCTCGGCGCCGACCTGATCGTGCAGCGCAGCGCCGTGCAATCCGCCGTGCCCAAGGACATGGGCATCATCCTGCCCTACTCCGCCGAGCCGATCACCACCGACGAACTCAAGCGCCTCGCCGCCGAGCCCGGCGTCAGCCGGGCGGCCGGCTTTGTGCTGTTGTGGAATCTCGGCAAGGGCCGTTTCATTTCCATGACCGGCGTGCCGCTCGGACCCGATGCGCCCGCGCTCGGGCCCGGCAATGTCAAGCAATGGCTCATCGCGGGCCGGCTGCCCAACGCCGGCGCGCGCGAGGTGCTGGTCGAGCGGCACTACGGCGCGTTCTTCCAATTGAAGCCGGGATCGACGGTCGAGATCGGCGGCGCGCAATATGTCGTCACCGGCGTGGTCGACATCCTGGAAGGCAGCCAGATCGTCGCCAGCAATTTCTACATGGACATTAACGAGGCGCGGCGGCTGGCCAACCTGCCGGCGAACCTGGTCAACCAGGTGTTCCTCAAGCTGTCCGACATGGCGCAGACCGAAAGCGTCAAGAACCGCATTGCCGGCTGGATGCCGCACGCCTCGGTGACCTCGCCGGGCACGATGCTGCAATTGTTCGGCGGCGTGTCGCAGACCATCGGCCGCTTCCGCCTGGTCGCGGTGTTCGCCGGCGCGATCGCGGCGCTGGCGCTCGCCGCCACCTTCGTCTTCGGCAACCTGGTCGAGCGCAGCCGGGAGCTGGCAATTCTGCGGGTCATCGGCTGGGAGCAAAACCAAGTGCGCCGCGAGATCGCGGCGGAAATGGCGCTGCAAGGGCTGATCGCCGGGCTGCTCGCGCTCGGACTGCTGGTGACCGCCAGCGTTCTGCTGGCACATATTAGCCTCAAGCTGCCGGCCAGCCTTCCGGGCGAGAATCCGGCGAGCTTCGCCGCTGGCGACTTCCATCTCGGCGCCAGCACGATCGCGCTGCCGGTGACGCTGACGGCATGGGACTGGCTCGCCGGACCGCTGGTGGCCGCCGTGGCACTCGGCCTTTGCGGCTGGTGGATGGCGGCGGACCGCAAGTCAAAGAGTTTATGGGCCGCGATCAGGGCGTGACGGCTTGAATGGCGGCAAAGCCCGTTGCGCGGCGGATCACGCACCTTGTACGAAAATTTCGCTATGGCCGCTTTGAATTGTTGAAAAAAGACAAGGCTACCAGGAAAGCTCTCGATTCAAATTCGCCATCACAAATCGCAAGTTTATCCCGCTTAGAAACGGATAGCATTTGACCGGTCCGCGAAAACCCACATGACCGTAGCCGGCGTCCCAAACCGCCACAGCGGTGCCGCGAAGTCCCGCCCGGTTTGCCTGCGCGCCGAGAACAGCCAATTCGCGATCTTGCTCAGCTCCGGGCAGACGACCGAAATTTGCGTCAAGGGGAAAAATGACCATGTCGTGCCCCTGCTCATTCAGGTGGGCAACTTGATATTTCGGCATGCCGGGTATCCCGTCAAAATGCGGCGCGCACGATCACATCATGTCCGCGCGCAGCAGCGCAATTAATTTAGATCGCGACGATTAATCGCGGTTTAATTGACCGCTAGGGAAAAATACGTACAGAGCGCAAAGGCTTGCCGATGCCTTAAATGAGTCATAAAGGGGCGTCCGGCGTCTGCCCGCTTTAGCGCCAAATGCCGAGATGCAGCAACGGCCGCTTTAGGCCCTGACCGATTATTTCGTATTGAACTGGGCAATCTTCGCCTGAAGAGCTTCAGAATCAAACGGCTTGACGATGAAGCTGCTGGCGCGGGCGTGCCTGGCTTTCGATATCTTGTCGACGCTCGGCTCGGTCGTCATCATGATCACGGGCGGTTTCGCGAACCTTTCTTGCGCGCGTAAATTCTCGAGCAGTTCCTCGCCGTTCATCGGTGCCATGTTCCAATCCGAAATGACCAAGCAGCACCTTGTGGCGTTGATTTTTGCCAACGCGTCGGAACCGTCAACGGCTTCATCGAAATTGTTATAGCCCAATTGCGCCAGAATCTTGCCAACCACGCCCCTTACGACCCGGCTGTCATCGACCATCAAAACTTTGCTGCTTTTATCCAGGATCATTTCGGCTCCTCGCAAAGTTACCCTATATTTATCCTCACCAATACGACACTCGCCGGCATATTGGCGCGCCGGGATTTCGGCCGCGCCGCGTCTCGCTCACGGGATTCCGGTGTAGCGGAAATAAATGCATCCTCAGGTCAATCCTCCAAAACTTCATTGCGCGCCATCCGTTGAAGTTGCACTAATCGAAAACGGCACTCCGGCGCATAGGCATTTCCTATCGACTCAACGTCATTCGACTAAGTGGGCCGATTGATCTCGGTCTCAGCGGCCACGCATGGCTCCATCGCCGGATGACGCGAGCTTATTAAGCCGTTACCGAAATTTCGGCGGAAGCAGAAAGCCGTCGCACGAGCAGTGATTTGCCGCACACGCGAAATCAGCCGCACGCCTTAGCCCACGGCGGCTTGCTCTAGCGCAGCGTCCGGCTGCAGGCCGATCAGCCGGGCATAATGGGCAATCGGCTGCGGCCGGCCCGTCAGATAGCCTTGCATCGCATCGCAGCCTTCCTGCACCAGGATCGCCTGCTGGATTTCCGTCTCGACGCCTTCGGCGAGGATCGGAACGTCGAGGCTGTGGCCGAGGCCGATGACCGCGCGGACGATGACCATCGAGTGGCGGTTGTGATCGAGGTCGCCGATAAAGGTGCGGTCAATCTTGATTCGGTCGAATGGAAACGAGTGCAAATAGGACAACGAAGAATAGCCGGTGCCGAAGTCGTCCAAGGCGATCTGCACCCCGAGCAATTTGAGACGGCGCAGGATCGATACCGCCCGCGAGAAGTCGTCGATTAGCACGCCCTCGGTGACTTCGAGTTCGAGCCGGCCCGGCGCGAGGCCGGTTTCCAGCAGAATTGCATGAACGAGTGCCGGCAGGTCGCCGTGACGGAACTGGATCGGTGAGACGTTGACCGCGATGGTCAAGGGCTCGGGCCAGGACGCCGCCTCGCGGCAGGCCTCGCGCAACACCCATTCGCCGATCGGAACGATAAGACCGCTTTCCTCGGCAATCGGGATGAAGACGTCGGGCGGAACCGTGCCGCGGGCCGGATTCTGCCAGCGCAGCAGAGCTTCGAAACCGATGGTCTCGGCGGTCATGCGCACCTGCGGCTGATAATGCAGTTGCAGTTCGTCGTGCGCGAGCGCCAAGCGCAATTCCGCCTGCAGAGCGAGCCGCTCGACCTGCCGCACGCTCATCTCGGATTCGAAGAACAGCGCCGACCCGCGCATTTCAGCCTTGGCACGATAGAGCGCGGTATCGGCGTTGACCATCAGCGTTTTGGCGTCGCGGCCGTCGGCCGGATAGACCGCGCCACCGATGCTCAGACCGATCTGCAAATCACGGCAGTCAACTGCGAAATCGTCGACAAAGGCGGCCAATAGGCGATCGGCCAGCGCCATGGCGGCCGCCGGTTGCGCGCCTTCGGTGGCGATCAGCATGAATTCGTCACCGCCGATACGCGCAAGGAAGGCGCCGCCGCATTGAGCTAGCAGGCGGCTGGTGACCTCGCGCAGCAGCGCATCGCCGACCGAGTGGCCGAACTGATCGTTGACTTCCTTGAAGTGGTCGAGGTCGATGCTCAGAACGGCAAACTGCGTATTGTTCACCGCCGCCTGGTCGAGCGTGACGGCAAATTGCTCGTTGAACGCGACCCGGTTCGGCAGGTCCGTCAAGCTGTCGTAATGCGCCATATGCCGGATGCGCTGTTCCGCGCGCCGGCGCTCGGTCACGTCGTCAATCACGGTCACCAGATATTGCGCGTTGCCGTCGTCGCCCCGGATGGCGATGCTCTTGGCCGTCGCCAGCCGGATGCCATTGCCGGGGGTATGAACCAGATGGTCATTGACAATGATCGGCCGCTGCGATTGCAGCGTTTCGTTATTCTCGGCGATGATGAACCTGGCCCGTTCCGCCGGGTAGATTTCGCCGACGGTCTTGCCGACGATTTCCGTGCGGGAAATGCCGAGAAGCTCCTCGCAGGCGCGATTGATCAGGCTGTAGCGGAACTGACTGGCGTCTTGCGTCGCGTTCGGTATGTCCTTCACCAATATCGCGGCGGGAACATGCTCGATGACGGTATCGAGGAATGTTTGCGTGCGATGCAATTGTTCCTCGGCGCGCTTGCGCTCGGTGATGTCGTCATGTGTCGACACCCAGCCGCCGCCGGGCATCGGCAGATTTACGATCGAAACCGAGCGGCCGTCGCGCAGCGTCACGACGATGGTTAGGTCGTTTCCTTCGGCGATTTTGTTGAAGATGGCGTCGGCGTAGTTCTGCGGATCGCCGGTAATGGTTCCCTGCGCCACGTGGTGTTTGATAATCTCGATAAACCCACAGCCCGGCTGCATCAAGCGCGGCGGAAAATTGTAGATCTGACGATAGCGGTCATTGCAGGCGACCAGCCGCGCCGCCGCGTCGAACAGGACCAGACCCTGCGACATGTAGTTGAAGGCGGTGTCGCGCTGCAGGTTATGTTCGCGAAGCTTTTTCCCGACCAGCCACACGCAGAGAAAAACCGTGCCGCCGATCACGAGTCCGATAGCCAATGCCACGGCGATCATGGCGATGGCGCCGCTCTTCCAATTTGCCAGCGCATCGGCGACCGTCGTGGTGACCGCGAGCGCAACCGGGTAGTGCGCGAGGCTGCGCGCCGAAATCAGCCGGTCCTGGCCATCAATCACGCCAATGTCAGTTTCCGCGCCGTGATTGGATTTCGCCAGCAGCCGCATGAACACGCTTTTGGGAAAGGACCGCCCGACGGCCGCGTCTTGATGCGGATACCGGGCAAGCAGAATTCCGTCGCGGCGGAAAAGCGCAATCGAGCTATTCGGCCCAGTCGCGATCGTTTCGAAATATTGTTCGAAGTACCGCAGTTTCATAACAGCCGTTATGACGCCCAGGAATTTGCCGTTCGCGGCGGTAAACTTGCGCGCAAACGGGACCATCCAGACTCCGGTCGTCGGACTAAGCAGCGGGTCGCCGACAAAAACGGTCAAATTCGGGTCGGCAATGAAAGCCTTATGCGGGTCGTTATCGGGGACTATTACCTTCGGGGCCGGCCAGCCGCGGGAGAAATTAATTAGTCTTCCAGCGGCATCTGTCAGAACGATGGCGTCGATATAGGGCAATGCGCTGATGCGATCCTTGAGACGCTGGTGCGTGTCAAAGTCCGACAGCTGCCGCACGAACTCTTCTGGCGACACCACACCGAGATGCTTTATCCGCTCGATCTCGGGCATCTGGATGAGTTCTATCGACTGAAAGCTGCGATCGATTTCCTCGGCGAGCACCACCGCGAGCCGCTCGAGCGAGCGCTCCTTTTCGGCGAGATCGCGGTCACGCAGATTCAGCAGCAGGCTGGCCGTCACCGCAACAACGACCGCGACAAGAATTATTCCGCAGATGACGATCAGCCGGATCGGGTGGGTGTACCACGGCGTGCGCGTGGCCACCGGTTTGCCCGCGGCGCGCATGGGCTCCTCCGCTGCCGGTTGGCCGCGACGGCTTCGAGTCGCGTCCTCTTGCGCAACGAACTCACCCATACGCAGGAGAATGCAAGATCGAAAATACCATCGAATTAATGGTGGATAGTCTTAGATTCTTCGTCGCAAGTAGCGATAATTAATCACTAAAATACCGCTTCATTTAAATTATCGTTTTGGTCCCAAAACGGGATTGTCCGGCCGAATCCGCCGGCCGGCCGCCGGGGTTAAGTCTAGTGGTCAAGGAAAGCTTACGATCTCGACCCAGTTCGGATTGTTGCCCACGGGATATTGTCTGAGCTTGGCGAGCCTGCCGGTCGTAGCGTCGATCGCATAACTGGTGAGGCTGTTGGACAATTGGCCGACCGCCAGCAAATAACGGCCGGAAGGGTCGATCCTGAAGCCGCGCGGCTGTTGCTCGGTCGGATAGGAATCGATCGCGGCTAGCGTGCCCGTTTTCGGATCGGCCCGGAACGCCGCTAACGTACTGGTTGTGCGCTCGGAGGCGTAAAGGAATTTGCCGTCCGGCGTGAGGTGGATGTCGGCCGCCCAGGCGCTTGCCGGCAAAGCCTTGCGGCAGCGCGCTGACGATCTGGATTTCCTGCGCAAGCCGGCCGGTCGCCGCGTCATAGGGAAAGACGTAGATCGAGCCGTCGAGTTCGCAGAGCAGATAGACGAAACGCTCGTCCGCTGAAAAACGGAAATGGCGCGGACCGGCTTTGGCGCGCACGCGGATCATGGGCGGATCGTTGGGCGTCAGTATTCCGGTGCGGGCATCGAATTGAAGCTGAGCGATGTAGTCGCCGCCCAAACTCGTGTGCAGGACGTGGCGGTTGGCGGCATCGGCGAGGATCGCGTGCGCGTTCGGCTGGCCGGCGATCACCTGCTGCGCGGACTTAATGACGCCATCGGCGCCGATCGGATGGACCGCGATCTTGCCGCCGCCATAGGAGGCGCAGAGCAGAAATTTGCCGCTGCGGTCGGTGGCGATATAGGCCATGGCATCGGCGAGCGGCCCGCTGCCGACAAAACCAAGCTTGCCGGATTTGGCATCGATGGCGAAGGTCGCCGCGCTATAGGGCTCGTTGCGCAGGCCGACATAGAGGAAGCGCTTGTTCGGGCTGACGCCATCGGCGTTGTGCTGCCGGGCTTGGCCGGGCCGGGCACGGGCATGGTCTCGACCGGGGTCAGACCGCCGTCCGGCTGCAGCGCCAGAACGCCGACGTCCTGGCTTTCGGCATTTCCCACATAGACGAAGACGGATGCCATTGCCGGTCAGTTCCTCTCCCGGACCGGGGCCTCGATCGGATTGCAATTGCGCCGGCCGGATTCGAAGCATTCCTCGCTCTTGCGCGCATCCACCATGGCGTTGACCAGCCAAATGCCGCCGACAACGACAAGGACGGCGGCGCCTAAAAGGTAGAAGTTGGCCTTGCGGCGGTCGCTGTCGCTCTCTTCTTCGTCCGGCGGCTGTTGCTGTTCGGTTGCCATCGCGATCACGAATGCGCGTAGGCCCAATAGAGTTCGCGCGCCTTGCGGTAGAGCGGACCGGGCTGCAGCGCGCGTTCGCCGATGCGATTGATCGGCAGCACCTTGGAGGCATTGCCGGTGGCGAAGATCTCGTCGGCGTTTTCGAAATCGGCGTAGCGCAGCACTTTTTCGATCACCGTAATGCCGGCGTCGCGCAACAGGCCGATCACGCGCATGCGGGTGATGCCGGCGAGGAAGGTGCCGTTCGGGATCGGCGTGAACAATACGCCGTCCTTGCCCATGAAAACGTTGGAATTCGCCAATTCGGCAACATTGCCGGCGACATCGCAGACGATAGCATTTTCGAAGCCGCGCGATTTCGCCTCGAACAGCGCGCGCGCATTGTTCGGATAGAGGCAGCCGGCCTTGGCGTCGACCGGCGCGGTCTCCCAGGTCGGGCGGCGGAACGGCGACAGCGTGATCGAGAAGCCGTCCGGCTTGCGCATCGGCGAATCGTAAAGCGTGAGCGCAAAACGCGTCGAGTTGGGGTCCGGCGGCAGCGCCTGCGGGCCTGCGTGCTCGGCCCAATACATCGGCCGCACGTACAGCATCGTGTCCTTGGGAAATTTCTTCATGCCGTCGCGCGCCAGGCCGGCGATCTGCTCGGCCGACATGGTGGGCTTGAGATACATCGTCTTCGCCGAGGCGTTGACGCGCGCGCAGTGCAGGTCGAGGTCGGGCGCCACGCCCTCGAAAACCCGCGCCCCGTCGAACACCGAGGAGCCGAGCCAGATCGCGTGCGTGCGGGCGCCCCACATCAGCACGTTGCCCTCGTGCCAATCGCCGTCGATATAGGTCCAGGTCGCGGACAGAGCGGGGCTCGCGGCCATGTGATGTCTCCTGCGTCGGCGGGCTTCGGCCTGCGCTATGCTACGCCAGCCTCGCCGCAAAATCTTATGCGATTTCCTGATGGGAGGAATCAATGGCCATTTTCGTGTTCGACGCCTATGGCACGCTGTTCAATGTGCATGCGGCCATCGCCCGCTTCCGCGCCGAGGCCGGCCCCGAGGCCGATCGCATGTCGGAAGTCTGGCGCGCCAAGCAGCTCGAATATTCGTGGACGTTGACGCTGGCCGGCCACTACGTCGATTTCTGGGCGCTGACCGAACGGGCGCTGGATTATGCGCTGACGCGCTTTCCGTCCGTCGACAAGGCGCTGCGGCCGAGATTGCTCGAGGCCTATTTCAAGCTCGACGCCTTTCCCGACGCGCGCGCGGCTTTGCGCGCCTTGAAATCGAAGGGCCACAAGACCGGCATATTGTCGAACGGTTCGCCGAATATGCTGAAAGGCGCCGTTGACGGCGCGGGCGTCGGCGCCGACCTCGACGCCGTGCTGTCGGTCGACGTGTTGAAGATGTTCAAGCCGCGGCCGGAAGTCTATCGCGCTGGTCACCGATCATTACCGTGCAAGCCGGCCGACGTGACTTTCGTCTCGTCCAACCGCTGGGACGTGATGGCCAGCGTCTCGGTCGGCTTTCGCGGGCTCTGGGTCAACCGCAGCAAGATGCCGGACGAGTATTTCGATTTTCCGCCGCGCCAGGAGCTGGTCGATTTGAACGAACTGGCGGCGCTAGCCTAAAGTCTTGACTCGTCATAGCCGGACTGGCGCGGCCGCGCGCGGTCACCTATATGCGATGGCGCCCCGCCGGAACCATCATTCCATTCATGCCATCGATCATTTCCATCACCAATCTGTCGAAGACCTACGCGACCGGGTTCCGGGCGCTGAAGGACATCAATCTCGACATCAAACAGGGCGAGATCTTCGCCCTGCTCGGCCCCAACGGCGCCGGCAAAACCACGCTGATCGGCATCGTCTGCGGCATCGTCAATCCGAGTGAGGGCAAGGTCACCGTCAGCGGCCACGACATCATTCGCGACTACCGCGCGGCGCGCTCGCAGATCGGGCTGGTGCCGCAGGAGATCATGATGGCGCCGTTCGAAACCGTCTGGGCGGGGGTCACGATGTCGCGCGGGCTGTTCAACAAACCGAAGAACCCCGCCTATCTCGAAAAGGTGCTCAAGGATCTGTCGCTGTGGGACAAGCGCCACGCCAAGATCGTGGAACTTTCCGGCGGCATGAAGCGGCGCGTTCTGATCGCCAAGGCGCTCAGCCACGAGCCGACGATCCTGTTCCTCGACGAGCCGACGGCGGGCGTCGACGTCGAACTGCGCAAAGACATGTGGGAGGTGGTGCGGACGCTGCGCGCCGCCGGCGTCACCATCATCCTCACCACGCACTACATCGAGGAAGCCGAGGAGATGGCCGACCGCGTCGGCGTCATCAACAAGGGCGAGATGATCCTGGTCGAGAATAAGGCCGAGCTGATGCGCAAGCTCGGCAAGAAGCGCCTTGTCTTGCATGTTACGGATCGGCTCGACGCCGTTCCCCCTGCCCTCTCCGCCTTCAACCTCACGATCGGCGGCGATGGCTATGAGCTGATCTACGACTACGACACGAGGTCCGAAAGCACCGGCGTCGCCACGCTGCTCGGCGAATTGAGCAAGGCCAGCGTGCGCATCCGCGACCTGCGCACCGATCAGTCCTCGCTCGAGGAGATCTTCGTCGGCCTCGTCAACGAACCGCGGAGCGCGCCATGAACCTTCGCGCCATCGCCGCGATCTACAAGACCGAGATGATGCGGACCGGCCGTACACTGGCGCAAAGCATCGTATCTCCGGTCATCTCGACCGCGCTCTATTTCGTCGTGTTCGGCGCAGCGATCGGCTCGCGCATCTCGCAGATCGACGGCGTGAACTATGGCTCGTTCATCGTGCCGGGGCTGATCATGCTGACACTGCTCACGCAGAGCGTGATGAACGCCTCATTCGGCATCTACTTCCCGCGTTTCATCGGCACCATCTACGAACTGTTGTCGGCACCGGTCTCCTTCCTCGAAATAACGCTCGGCTTCGTCGGCGCGGCGGCGACCAAGTCGATCATCCTCGGCGTCGTCATCCTGGCGACCTCGGTGCTGTTCGTGCCGCTGCACATCGCGCATCCGTTCTGGATGATGACCTTCATGGTGCTGACCTCGGTCGCCTTCAGCCTGCTCGGCTTCATCATCGGCATCTGGGCGGACGGCTTCGAGAAGCTGCAGATTGTGCCGCTGCTGATCATCACGCCTTTGACGTTTCTCGGCGGCACCTTCTATTCGATCAGCGTGCTGCCGCCGCTCTGGCAGAAGATCGCGCTGTTCAACCCGGTGGTCTATCTGGTGAGCGGCTTCCGCTGGAGCTTCTTCGAGATCGCCGACGTGAGCCCGGCCATCAGCCTGGCCATGACGCTGGTGTTTCTCGGCATTTTCCTTGCCATCGTGTGGTGGATCTTCAAGACCGGCTACCGGCTGAAGAACTAGGGCGGATATAGAAAAACAGCCCGGTTTTCGTCCTGGTTCACGGCCGCCGACTCGCGTTAACAAGCCAGTAATTGGCCTCGCTTATGCTGGCCAAATCCGGGGCCGCCGCGCTTGATGCGACTGCCGCTCCGCCGGGGGGTGGCTGTGTCCTTGTTTCAGGCATTCGCGCGCTTCAAATCGAACTTCGTCGAGCGGCGCCGGTCCATACGCATACAAGTTCAGATCCCAGCCTGGATCGACATCGGGGACGGCTCGCGGCCGCTCAACGCTACCGTCGTGGACCTTTCCGACGACGGCGCCCGGATCACGGTCGCATCCACAGCCGATCTGCCAAAGAAATTTTGGCTCGCCCTCACCAAAGACAAGACGAAACGCCGCTATTGCCGGGTGGTCTTTCGCTCCGAAACGCAGGTCGGCGTGCAATTTCTTAGCGCCAATCAGTCCGATCTGTTTCCGCCAACCATGAACTAGCCGAAACCCGGCAGGTGCTGGTGCCGCGTGGCGCCTCAACTGGCATCCGGCGGCTCGCTTATGCGTCCACGCCGGCGCATCGGCGAAAGCCCGAATAAAATCGCGCCGCCGGGGTATACTCGGGTCAGGGGCCGTACGGTCTCGCAAAAAAACCAGGGAGGTTACCCCATGTCGCCGCTGTCGAAGGGTCTCGCCAGTTTCGCCGTTGCCGCCGCGCTGTCGTCGCCCGCTTCCGCGCAGGTCCTTACGCAAAAGAACGTTTCGCTGGCCATGGCGCAGACCATCGCCAATGCCGCCTACGCACAATGCCAGAGCATGGGATTCAAGGTTGCGGTGGCGGTGGTCGACCGCGGCGGCCAGACGATCGTCATGCTGCGCGGCGATGGCGCCGGCCTGCACACGCCGGAAGGCGCCGAGCGCAAGGCCTATACCGCGCGCACCTTCAGCCAGCCGTCGGCCGCATTCGCCAAGCGGCTGGAGGACCGGCCGGACACGGTCGGCTCGCGGCACTATAGCCGCGTCCTGTCGCTCGCCGGCGGACTGCCGATCAAGGTCGGCAATGAGGTGATCGGCGCGGTCGGCGTCTCGGGTTCGCCCGGCAAGGACGACGTCTGCTCGCAGGCCGGCCTCGACAAGGTGGCCGATCAGCTGAAGTAGGCCGTCATTCGCCGGCGAGTTCCTCGCGCAGGATTTCGAGTTCCAGCCATTGCTCCTCGGCCGCGGCGAGCTTGCGCTGGGTTTCGCCCAGGTCGCTGGTAACTTTCTCAAAGCCGGCGCGGTCGCGCGTATAGAACTGCGGGTCGGCAAGCTTGGCTTGCAACGCGTCGGCTTTGGCGATCAGCCCTGCCATGGTCTTCGGCAGCGTTTCGAGCGCGTGCTTGTCCTTGAAGCTCATGCGCCGCTTGGCGGCAGGCGGCGCGGCCGCGCCGGCGGATTTGGCCGGCTTCTCCGGCGCGGGCTGACGCCGTTCGCGCGTCAGATCGACGCCGCGCTGCGCCAGCATGTCGGAATAGCCGCCGGCATACTCGGTCCAGCGCCCGCCGCCTTCCGGCACGATGACGCCGCTCACCAGCCGGTCGAGGAAATCGCGGTCGTGGCTGATCAAGAGCACCGTGCCGGGATAATCGCCGAGCATGTCCTCGAGCACGTCAAGCGTTTCCATGTCGAGATCGTTGGTCGGCTCGTCGAGCACCAGCAGGTTCGAGGGCTTCGCCAGCGCCTGCGCCAGCATCAAGCGGCCGCGTTCGCCGCCCGACAGCTTGCCGAGCGGCGTACGCGCCTGTTCGCTCGAAAACAGGAAGTCCTTCATGTAGCCGATGACGTGCTTGGGCGCGCCGTTGACCATGACGGTTTCGCCGCTGCCGCCGGTCAGCGCGTCGGCGACGGTAACTTGCGGGTCGAGGCTGTCGCGATGCTGATCGAGCGTCGCGACCGCCAGATTGGAGCCGAGCCGGATCGTGCCGCTGTCGGGGGAAAGAGCGCCGGTCAGCAGGCCGATCAGCGTGGTCTTGCCGCTGCCATTGGGGCCGACGATGCCGATACGGTCGCCGCGCTGGATGCGGATGGAGAAATCGCTGACGATGGCGCGGCCGCCGTAGCTTTTGCCGATGCCTTTCGCCTCGATCACCAGCACGCCGGAGGGCGCCGCGGCCCCCGCGGTGATGGTGGCGTCGCCGGCGGCGGCGCGGTGGGTGCGGCGCGCTTCCCGCAGCGCCTGCAACTCACCGACGCGGCGCATGTTGCGCTTGCGCCGCCCGGTGACGCCGTAACGCATCCAATGCTCTTCGGCGACGATCTTGCGGTCGAGCTTGTGCTGCTCGCGCTCCTCCTCCGCCAGCAGCATGTCGCGCCATTCCTCGAAATGGGCAAAGCCGCGCTCGATCCGCCGCGTCGTGCCGCGATCGAGCCAGACGGTCGAGCGCGACAGCGTCGAAAGGAAGCGCCGGTCGTGGCTGATGATCACCAGCGCGGTGCGCCGGGCGTCGAGATCGCGCTCCAGCCATTCGATGGTGGTGAGGTCGAGATGATTGGTCGGCTCGTCGAGCAGCAGAATATCGGGCGACGGCGCCAGCACGCGCGCGAGCGAGGCGCGGCGCCCCTCGCCGCCCGACAACTGCGCCGGATTTTCCGCGCCGGTGAGGCCGAGCTCCTCCAAGAGATGACGCGCGATATAGGGGTCGTCGGTCGGCTTGAGGCCGGCCTCGACATAGGCAAGCGTCGAGGCAAAGCCGGAGAAGTCGGGCTCCTGCGGCAGATAGCGCACGAGCGCACCGGGCTGCACGAACACCGAACCGCGGTCGGGCTCGACCAGTTGGGCGGCGATTTTCAACAGCGTCGACTTGCCCGAGCCGTTGCGGCCGACCAGCGACACGCGCTCGCCGGTGGAAACGGAAAGCTCCGCGCCGGTGAGCAGCGGCGTGCCGCCAAAGGTCAGGGCAATGTCTTTGAGTTGCAGAAGCGGAGGAGCCATGCGTTCGTCTTATGGGTCGGGCCGTCGCGGGTGCGGAAGCGAGCCAGCCCTCTAGACCGGATTGCCGGTCCGGTACAGGCGCAATGTCGGGCGTCACGAAGGATCCGGCAGCCCGCCGGCGCGGCGCGGGTTCAATCCGATGCCCGCTAGAAGCAAAGGTTGGACCAGACCTTGCCGTTTTTATTTTTGAGCACGTAGGGGCAATCGATTTCCTTCAGGCGCTGCTTGGCTTCTTCGTTGCCGAGCGCCGCGGCCTTCTGGAAATAGGCCTTGGCGGCGCTTTTATCCTCCGGCCCGCCGCGTCCGATCTGCGCAAAGGCGCCGCTCCAAACCATGGCGTCGGGATAGCCTTGCGCCGCCGCCTTCTCAAACAGCGCGCGCGCGCCGACGTCGTCCTTCGGACCGCCGGTGCCCTCCGCCATCATGACGCCGAGCTGAAACTGCGCTTCCGGCGAATTGGCGTCCGCCGCTTTCGCCAGCAAGGCTCTGGCTTCGACCGGATCCGATGGCGTGCCGCCGCCGGAAAGCGCCGTGAGATTGGCGATGGCGCGCGCATTGCCAGCCTTGGCGGCGCGCTCGAACAGTCTGTGCGCCTCGGCCTGGTCGCGGGCGACGCCGGTTCCGGTGCCGTACATCACGCCGAGCTCGACCATGGCCGACGTGCTGCCTTTGTCGGCCGCCTTGCGATAGGCGGCGAGTGCTTCGGGAATTTGCCGGTTCGCCGCGTAGGCGCGGCCGAGCTGGTAAAGCGCGCGGCGCGATCCGGCCGACGCGATCTTGCAGAATTTTATCGCCGTCGCGATGTCGGATGGAGCGATGCTGGCCGTCCCTCTGACGTCCTTCGGCTTGTCCGGATCGTTCGGTTCGGCGGCGACCCGGTCGCACAGCACGAGGTCGGCCGATTGGGCGTGGGCCGACGAGGCAAGCCCGGCAGCGGTTAGCGCGATCAGGCCGACGCCAACACCGCAACCGATCCAGACTGTGCCAAGCCGCCTGGTCATGATCCGAACTCTCGATGGACGCTTACGCCCGGCTTATTGCAGAAAGCAATTTTAGGGCTGCGGGCCGAGGCCAGCAAGCGACCTCATGGCTCGGCCAACGCCGCCAGGATGCGCGCCCAGCTCCGTATGCCCTTGTGATAGCAGCGCAAGTCGAACTTCTCGTTCGGCGAATGCACGCGGTCGTCGTCGAGCGCGAAGCCGACCAGCAGTGAATCCATGCCGAGCACGCTCTTGAAGTCGGCGACGATCGGGATCGAGCCGCCGGCGCCGACCGCCACCGCCTTGTGGCCCCATTCCTCGGCCAGCACGGCGCGCGCCTTGTTAAGCGCCGGATTGTCGAACGAGAGCTGCAGTGGCGGCGCCAGGCCGAAATTGCCGAACTCGACCTGGCAGTCGGCCGGCAGGCGCGCGCGCACGAAGGCGCGGAAGCCGTCGCGCACTTTCTCGGGGTTCTGCTTGCCGACCAGGCGGAACGACACTTTGGCGGAAGCCTGGCCGGGGATGACGGTCTTGGCGCCCTCGCCGGTGTAACCCCCAACGATACCGTTGATCTCGGCGGTCGGCCGCGTGGTGATCTGCTCGATCAGCAGGCGGCCTTTTTCGCCGGCCGGCGTCTTCAGGCCGATCGGCCCGAGGAACTTTTCCGCCGTGAGGTCGAGCGCCGCCAGATCCGCCTTGATGTCGGCCGGCAGGTCCTGCACGCCGTCGTAGAAGCCCGGGATGGTGACGCGGCCGTCGTCGTCCCACAGCGCGCCGAGGATCTTGGCCAGAAGCCGGATCGGGTTCTGCGCTGCACCGCCGAACACGCCCGAGTGCAAATCCCGGTCGGCGCAGGTGATCTTGACGTCCTCATAGACCAATCCGCGCAGCGAGGTGGTCACCGCCGGGGTCTGGCTGTCCCACATGGCGGTATCGCAGACCAGCGCCAGGTCGAGTTTGAACTCGGCGGCGTTGTCGCTCACGAATTTGAACAGATTCTTGGAACCGCACTCCTCCTCGCCCTCGATCATGGTGGTGATCGGCAGCGGCAGCTTGCCGGTGACCGCCTTGAAGGCGCGGCAGGCCTCGATGAAGGTCATGGCTTGGCCTTTGTCGTCGCAAGCCCCGCGCGCGACGATGATTTTTCGGCCGCCAGGCAGCGTTTCGATGCGCGGTTCGAACGGCGGGGTCTTCCATTGGTTCAACGGATCGACCGGCTGGACGTCGTAATGGCCGTAGAACAGCACGCGCGGGCCGGCAACGCCGTTGGTCTTACCAACCACCACCGGATGGCCCTCGGTGGGCCGCACTTCGGTTGCAAAACCGATGCTGCGCAGGTCGGCGGCGACGTGTTCGGCGGCGGCCCGGCATTGTTCTTTGTACGCCGGGTCGGTCGACACCGAAGCGATGCGCAGCAATGCAAACAAACGCTCGACGCTTTGGTCGATATCCTGGTCGATACGACTTAAGACTGCGTCGAGAGTGCTCATGAGGTACTCCTTTAGGTGGCAGGCGGACGCTAGCAACGCTTTTGCTGGCTGAAAAGCATCGCAGTTCTTACAATCATTCGAAATTCGCGCCGAATTGCAAGTTGAAGCGCCGCTCTTGCGTCATCTGACGTGATTTTTCGATCTTATTTTCAGAATTTTGCAAGCATTACCGGCCGCAGCCCCTGCCCGACCCGGAAATTCGACTGATCGTCTTGCTCCGGATACTGCCGAAGCGAACGCCGGGTTGCGTCTCGAACTATGGATTGCGCGCGTCGGCCGTCGAACAAAAATTCGGTGACGGCGTTTGGAAATTTACAATTTACTTGACTTGGGACAATGACGGTGTGTCCGCGCGGTAACAACTTAGTATCTATGATCAGCATCACGCTTGTCATCGCCGCGTTCGGCGTTCAATATAGCAACAACCCGCCGTTAGTGCGGAAGAGTTGAGGGGGATCATGGACGAGTTGATTGCGCGTCTCGTCGCCAACGTCGGCGTCGATCGGACAACTGCGGAAAAATCGGTCGGCATAATCCTCGACTTCCTGGTCAAGGATGGACCGGCCGACAAAGTGAAGCCTCTCATCGACAAACTTCCCGGGGCGCAAGCGCTGATCGACGCCCAGCAAGCCAGCGACACCGGCGGCGGCATGTTTGCCATGGGCGGCCTGATGGGCGCCGGCACCAAATTGATGGGCGCCGGGCTGAGCATGGGCCAAGTGCAGGCCGTCACCAAGGAAGTCATCGCCTATTCCCGTGAAAAAGCCGGTGAAGATGCGGTCGGCGAGATCGTCGGCGCGATTCCGGGGTTGAGTCAGTTCGTTTGAACGTTCCGTTCGGCCACGTAGACAGAGTAAGAAGCAAGTAAGGCAATTCGTATGAGTTATCCCATCACCGATATCGACGGAATCGACGGCGAAGCGGCCGCGATCCTCAAGACGGCGGGAATCCGCTCGACCGGACGGCTGCTGGAAGCGGCGCGCACCGTCCGCGGACGCAAAATGCTCGCCAGCAAGACCGGGTTCGACGAAAAGCAATTGCTGT
>CAWAXK010000023.1:0-102939 GCA_963786025.1 uncultured Alphaproteobacteria bacterium | reverse complement strand
CGGCGGCCAGCAACAGGGCGGCACAAGCGGCTATGAATTGAATGCTGCGCATCTTTCCCCAAGGCGACGCCGGCGTGCGGCCGCGCCGTCTCCACAGGGAAGTTTAGCACAGGCCGGCACGGCGCGACCTGGGGGGAGTGGCGGGGAACTTTTTAGCGGGTGAAACAGCGCGGGATTAAAAAAATTGCGGTCCCGCAGAGCAGGGTCAGCCGCACGGGACCGCATAAAAGGGGGTAACTCGAACGCAACAAGCGACCGTAGCATTATCAAGCTAGCGCAACCCTGTGACGCGGCCATGACATCGGAACGGCCGCTGCCTATTGTTGTTTTCGCCGCGAAATCTCTCCGTGCCCGAGGACGTCATGCCCGCAATATCGCCCTATCTGCTGCCGATCCTGTTGCTGGTCGGCTCCAACGTTTTTATGACCACCGCCTGGTACTGGCACCTGCGCTTCAAGGAGGTGCCGCTGTTTTACGTCATCCTGCTGAGCTGGGGCCTGGCCTTCTTCGAATATTGTCTGGCGGTGCCGGCCAATCGCTACGGCAACGCCGTTTACAACCCGGCGCAATTGAAGACCATCCAGGAAGTGATCACCTTCGTTATTTTCGCGGTCTTCTCCTACGTCTATCTCAAGGAACCGGTCACCTGGAGCCAGGGCTTCGGCTTCACGCTGATCGCGGCGGGGGCGTTTTTCGTGTTTCACAAGTGGTGAGCCCTGTCATGCCCGGCCTTGTGCCGGGCATCCAAGCCTTTCATTCGGCAACGCAAGGCGTGGATGGCCGGGACAAGCCCGGCCATGACTATGAATTCTACTTTTCCGGCGTCAGGCGCAGGATGCGGCCGGCGGCGTTGTCGGTGAGCAGGTACAGCGCGCCGTCCGGTCCCTGCCGCACGTCACGGATGCGCTCGTGCAGGCCTTGCAGCAGGCGCTCTTCTTTCACCGCCTTGTCGCCCTTGAGCTCGAGCCGCGACAGCAATTCGAATTTGAGCGCGCCATTGATCAGACTGCCTTTCCAGCCCGACAACAGGTCGCCGGTGTAGAACGCCATGCCGGAGGGCGCGATCGACGGCGTCCAATGCCAGATCGGATCGGTTATGCCGGCCGCGTGCTGTTTGCCGGTGCCGACCGGCGTGCCGTCGTAATTGAGGCCGAACGAAACCACCGGCCAGCCGTAGTTCTTGCCCTTCTCGATGATGTTGATCTCGTCGCCGCCTTTGGGGCCGTGCTCCTGCTCCCAGAGTTTTCCATCGGCCGGATTGAAGGCGAGACCTTCCGCATTGCGCAGGCCGTAGGCCCAGATTTCCGGCAGCGCGCCTTGCTTGCCGACAAAAGGGTTGTCGGGCGGCACGCTGCCGTCCGGGCGGATGCGCACGATCTTGCCGATGTGGTTGTCGAGCGTCTGCGCCATTTCGGCGGCCGAGAAATGATCGCCGAGGGTGACGAACAGATCGCCGTCGCTCGCCTGCGCCATGCGGCAGCCGATGTTGAGGCCGCGCGAGGCCGGGCCGTGCTGGTGGAAGATCGTTTTCACCGCCACCAGGCGCGGCGTCCGGCCGCCGTCCTCCAGCCGCGCGCTGGCCACCGCGATACTGCCGCCGCCGCCATCGGCGTGCTCGGCGTAACAGAAATAGACGATGTGGCTCTTTGCGAAGTCGTTGCCGAGGATCACATCCATGAGGCCGGCTTGGCTTTGCGCGTAAACCTCCGGCACGCCGGCAAGCGGCGCCGACAATTCGCCGCCGCGCGTAACGATGCGCATGCGGCCGGGCCGCTCGGTTACCAGCATGCGGCCGTCGGGCATGAAGGCGAGCGACCAAGGATGTACCAGGCCGCCGGCAACGGTTTCGACTTTGAGTTCGCCGGCGGATGAGGGGAAAATCAGCGGCGCCGCTTGTGCGGCGAACGGCAGCAGCAAGGCCGCCAGCAATAAAATGAAACGCATACCCGTCTCCATCGGCCCGGCACCAACTATGCGGGATCGCGGAGGGTTCCGACAGGGCTTCGGGGCTTACTGCTTTTTCGGCGTGTGGCGGGGCTGCGTGAAAACGCTAACGCCGCCCATGACGACGAAGATCACGCCAAGGACCAGCGCCACCGTGAACATGCTGCCTTCGTTGTCGATGACATTGCTGACCACGTCGGCGCGCGCGATGCCGACCGACACCACGGTGGCGGCGACGATGGTGGACAGGGTCAGCCCGGCGATGGCGACCAGCTCGGCGAGCGCGACCGTGCGGCGCTCGCGGCCGAGGGCGCGGCCGGACGGAGGCGTAAAACCGGTGCTTTCAATGGGCTTGCGCATGGCAGACCTATAACCAAACCGCTTGGCTAGGGTTCCATATGGGACGGGATACAGGCAGCCGTTCGACCCGATTGAGGCAAAGCCGGTGGGGAACCGCGGCGTTTTCGTGATTATAGTTAACGAAACGTGAACGCGCCCACGCATGGTCCCGAAAAGTGGGAACCGGTTTTCGGATAAGACCATGCGTCAATAAAGATTATTGCGCCGCAGTAAGCACCTCGGGCTGCCAGTCCATCGCCACATGGCCGGGTTCGGCCTCGACGCGCGCGAGCCAGGCGTGAATCGCCGGATAGCGGGCGAGGTCGAAGTCGGCCTGATTCGCCACGTGGGCGTAGGCGTAGAGCGCGATGTCGGCGATGGTGAAATGATTGGCGACGAGAAAACGGCGGCTGGCGAGGTGCATTTCCATGACGCCGAGAGCGCGATAGCCGTTTTCCATCCAGTCCTCGAGCGCGTGCTGCTGTAGGTCGCGCCCGCCCTTGACCAACGCCAGCCAGAAATAGGCCGCGCCTATATTGGGCTCCAGGCTGTGCTGCTCGAAGAACATCCATTGCATGGCCTCGGCGCGGTCGATGCGGTCTTCCGGCGCCAGCGTGGTGCCGCCGGCGACGTACCAGAGAATCGCGTTCGATTCCGCGAGATAACGGTTGGGCGCGACCTCGAGCAGCGGCACATGGCCGTTCGGATTCTTGGCGAGAAATTCCGGCGTGCGGCTGGCGCCTTGCAGGATGTCGATTTCCACCAGCTTAAACGGAATGCCGAGCCGGGCCAGCGCCAGGCGAACCTTGTAACTGTTACCGGACCGCTGATCCGAATAGAGCGTGTACATTGTTGAGACCCCGAAGCGCCCGTTGCCGCAGATATGGGTAGCAAAGTTCGGCAATTGCAAGGCCGCGTGGTGCAACGCGGTGCCACATTCGTGGCGCGGCGCAGCAAACGCCACGCGTCAAACGTCACAATACAAAAGAATTATTCCGCGGCGACGCGGTGCGCGCGCGCGTAGTCGAGCAGCGCGTCGTCGTCGGCCGGCTGGATAGGGGTGAAGTTGCGGTGCGCGATCCATTCCGGCCGCGTGAATTTGGTGATGTGGTTCGAGCAGGCGCACAGCGTCAGATAGACGATCTTGCGCGCGTAGGGCGTGATGTTAGGCGGCGAGGCGTGCACCAGATTGCCGTGGAACATCAGCACCGAGCCGGGCTTGCCGGTGGGCGCCACGATGCCGACGCCGGTGGCATCTTCCGCCTCGGCGGCGAGCCGCGTCACCGTCTCCTTGTCGAGCGTCCACAGCGGGTAGGACGTGGTGAGCTTGTCGTGGCCGGCGGCGAAGACGCCTTGCTTGTGGCTTTTCGGAATGAGCAGCAGCGGACCGTTGATCGGCATCACCTCGTCGAGGAACACCGCGATGTTCATGGCGCGTGCGTCCGGCATGCCGTCGTCGCGTTGCCAGGTGCCGTAATCCTGGTGCCACTGCCAGACGTCGCCTTCGAAGGCGGCCTTGGCATTGAGCTTGAACTGGTGGACGTAGACCTCCTCGCCGAACAATTGTCGCAACGGCTCGACCAGGCGAGGATGGCGTGCCAAGAGCCCGAACACGTCGCTGAAGGTGTGGGCGGCGAAAGCGGTGCGCGGCGCGCCGGTCTTTTCGCGCCAGACTTCCTGCCGGTCGAGCTTGAGAATGTTCTCGGCTTCCGCGCGCAACAGCGCGATCTCTTCTTCCGAGAAGCAATTGGGGAAAAAGACGTAGCCCTGTTCGTCGAAGGCTCGAAGCTGTTCGGCGTTGAGCTGCATGGCGCGTTCCCTGTTGCGGTGGCGGCCGTTGCTCCGGCTCTTGCGACGCTATTTTAGGGCACGCGCCGCAAAACGCCACTGCTCTGCGCTACGCCGCATTCGTTCATGGCGCGGCGCAGCAACATGGCGAAGGCCAGCAACATGATTGGAACTGCTAGCGGAATCAACGTGGCTTGCGGAACGGAGCGGGCTACCAGTGGAACTATCCACAGCGCGGCAAGAACCGTTTTTTCGTAAGCACCGAAGCCGCGCGCGAATCCGTCATACGCGAGGTATCCGATTGCCGGCGCCAACAGCATCAGGTCGTAGTCGAGACTGTAGGGCGTCGCCAGCAGCGTGCCGATCAGCAGCGCCGCCGCCTTGAGCGGATAGGCGGCGCGGCTGCGCCACAGCCAGGCGAGCGCGGCGGCAATGGTGACAGTGACCGCGGCTTGCACAACGTAGGCCAGGGCGATGCCGCCGCCCCACATGCGCACCCAGGAGAACACGCTCTGGATTTTGTACCAGCCGGTGCCGCCCTGCTCGAGCACGACGGTGCGGGTGAACTTGCCGGTGGCGAGGAACGCGGTCCACACATCGGCCCCAAAAGCGAACGTGACCGCGAGCGTCATGACCGCCAGCGTGACGACGGCGGAAGCGAACACGCGCCAGCGGCCGCTCACCGCCAGCACCAGCGGAATCAGCAATCCGAATTGCGGCTTGTAGGCGAGCAACCCGATCAGCACGCCGGCGACGATCGGCCGACAGTCGAGCTGCGTGAGCGCCGCGCCGAGCAGCGCGGCGGTGAGGAAGCCGTTGTGCGCCTGGCCGAGATTGATGAACACGGCCGGGAAGGCGAGGGCGAGCAGCAGCCACATCTTTTCCGTCCCTCCGCCCGGCGGGGAGGGTGACGCAGCGACGATCGCGTGCATGGCCCAGAGATAAAGCGGTAGTGTCACGCCCTGCCACACGATCAGGGCGAGCCAATAGGGCATCGCCGCCAGGAGCGCCGCCAAAGCGAGGAAGAATGGCGGGTAATGCCAGCCGTAGAATTCGGTGGCCTGGCCGAAGATGGCCTGCTCGCGGGCGAATTGGCGCGGCGGGTCGAACGGTGCGCCGGGCTCGCCGTCGAGTACATAAGTACCGGCGGCATAGACGTTGGAAAAATCGGTGCCGAGCGGGCGGCCGAAACGGTCATTAAGCCCGTTCGAGGTGGCGATCAGGAAGCCGGCGCCGAGCACGAAGGCGGCGAGCAGGGCGAACGCCACCAGCCGCACCCGTTCGCGGGTCAGCCAGGCGCCGGAGCGCAGAAGGTCAATGAATCCAGCCATCGCCGAAGGGTGTAGCAAAGCAGGCTTAAGGGAGGGTTAGGCCATCAACAGGCTTGATGAATGCATCATTCTTTGCGTCTTGCTGTCGCCGTTTTGGCCCGTTACGACACTATAAAGAGCATTGCGAATCCCGGATTTCGGAGACTTTCGATGGCCTTCCTTGCGGACCAGCTCAAGCGCGTCAAACCGTCGGCGACCATCGCCGTCACCGACAAGGCGCGCGCGCTCAAGGCGGCCGGCCGCAACGTCATCGGGCTGGGTGCCGGAGAGCCGGATTTCGACACGCCCGACAACATCAAAGAGGCGGCGATCAAGGCAATCCGCGACGGCAGGGCGTCCAAATACACCAATGTGGACGGCATCGCCGAGCTGAAGGACGCCGTCGTCAAGAAGTTCAAGCGCGAGAACGGCCTCGACTACAAGCCGTCGCAGATCACGGTCGGCACCGGCGGCAAGCAGGTGCTGTACAACGCGTTCATCTGCACGCTCAATCCTGGCGACGAGGTGATCTTCGCCGCGCCCTATTGGGTGAGCTATTTCGACATGGTGCTGCTCGCCGGCGGCGAGCCGGTGCCGGTCGAGACCTCGATGGCCGCCGGTTTCAAGTTGACGGCGGAACAACTCGATCGCGCGATCACGCCGAAGACCAAATGGGTGCTGCTCAACTCGCCGTCGAACCCGTCGGGCGCGGCCTATACGCGCACCGAACTGAAGGCGCTCACCGACGTGCTGATGCGGCATCCGCATGTGCACGTGATGACCGACGATATGTACGAGCACCTTGTCTACGACAACTTCGTGTTCACGACGCCGGCGCAGATCGAGCCGGCGCTTTATCCGCGCACGCTCACCATCAATGGCGTATCGAAAGCCTATTGCATGACCGGCTGGCGCATCGGCTATGCCGGCGGGCCGGAGCCGTTGATCAAGGCGATGGCCATGGTGCAGTCGCAATCCACCTCGAACCCGGCGGCGGTGTCGCAATGGGCTTCGGTGGAAGCGCTCAACGGACCGCAGGATTTCATCGCCAAGCACAACAAGATCTTCAAGGAGCGGCGCGATCTCGTGGTGTCGATGCTCAACCAGGCGAACGGCATCAAGTGCCCGACGCCGGAAGGCGCGTTCTATGTCTATCCGTCTTGCGCCGGCACCATGGGCAAGACCGCGCCGAACGGCAAGAAGCTCGCGAACGACGAAGACTTCGTCACCGAACTCTTGGAAGCCGAAGGCGTGGCGGTGGTGCAGGGCACGGCGTTCGGGCTTGGGCCGGCATTCCGCATTTCCTACGCCACCAAGACCCAAGATCTGGAAGAAGCCTGCCTTCGCATCCAGCGCTTCTGCGGGAATTTGAAATAACGGCGGTCTTGCCGTCGTAAGATTGCTCTACCAGCATGCCGCGCCGCACAAGGTTCTCCTTTGACTTCGCTCCATGTTGCGCTCACTCTTGCGCGATCAAAGCATAGTCACAAAGGGGGTTTGCATGCGTCGCATTTTCCTGGGGCTAGGCGCCCTGGCGTTGGGCTTCGTCACGGCGATCGGCGCTGCGTCCGCGCAGCCGGCACAACCAGCAAAGGTCGGCACGCTGGTTTGTGATGTTTCCGGCGGCATCGGCATGATCATCGCATCGCACAAGCAGATACAATGTGCGTTCAATTCCGACGTGCCCGGTCAGCGCGAGGTTTATGTCGGCTCGATCAGCAAGTTCGGCCTCGACATTGGCGCCACGAGCGGCAGCCAAATGGTTTGGGCCGTTTTTGCGCCGACGACGCGCGAATACGGCGCGCTTGCCGGCGTCTATAACGGCGCGACGGCGGAAGCGACGGTCGCGGTGGGCATTGGCGGTAACGTACTGATCGGCGGATCCAATCGCACGATCACGCTGCAACCTCTTTCGGTGACGGGCCAGACCGGTCTCAACCTGGCCGCCGGCGTCGCTTCGCTCGAGTTGCATCTGGCGCGTTGAGCGCGCATCGCCTAATGACGTCGACGGCCGCCTGCGGGCGGCCGTTTCGTTTTTATCTGTCAGTGCTCTTGCCAGTCCCGCTGCCAACTGAGACGATGCTGTGACAGGGCCGGGATCTTGGTCCGACCTCCCGGCCGGCAAGGGAGGTATTATGGGACAGAACGGCACGGGTCCCAAGGGTCCCCGGTGCATCGCACTGGTGGGCCCATTCCAGAGCGGTAAGACAACACTTTTAGAAGCGATTCTTGCCCGCACAGGTGCGGTGCAGCGGCAAGGCACGGTGGATGCGGGTACCACCGTCGGCGACGCCAGCAAGGAAGCCCGCCAGCACAAGATGAGCGTCGAAGCTTCGGTCGCCACCACTAATTTCATGGGCGACAGCTACACCTTTATCGACTGCCCCGGTTCAATCGAGTTTATCCATGACATGCGCGCGGTGCTGCCGGCGGTCGACGCGGCCGTCGTGGTCTGCGAGGCCGACGAGAAGAAAGTCCCGCAGCTGCAACTGATCCTGCGCGAATTGGAAGACCACAACATTCCGCACTTCCTGTTCCTCAACAAGATCGACAAGGCCGACAAACGCGTGCGCGAAACGCTCAAGCTGTTGCAGCCGGCCTCGCGCGTGCCGCTGCTGCTGCGCCAGATTCCGATTTGGAACGGCGATCTCATCGCCGGCTTTGTCGATCTCGCGCTCGAGCGCGCCCATGTCTACAAGGAGCAGGCGGCGTCCGAGGTGATCGAGCTCAAGGGCGAGGACGCCGAGCGCGAGAAGGAAGCACGCTTCACCATGCTGGAGACGCTCGCCGATCACGACGACGAGTTGATGGAGCAGTTGCTCGAGGACATCCAGCCACCACGCGACAAGATATTCGACGACCTCGCCAAGGAATTGCGCGAACGCCTGGTCGTGCCGGTGCTGCTTGGCGTCGCCACGCGCTCGAACGGCGTGCTGCGGCTGCTCAAGGCGCTGCGCCACGAAGCGCCCGGCGTGGCCGAGACCGTCGCGCGCCTCGGCGCCGAGGCCGGTAACGATCCGCTGGCGCTGGTGCTCAAGACTTTCCACACGACCCACGGCGGCAAGATGTCGGTCGCCCGTTTGCTCGCCGGCTCTGCCGGCGACGGCACCACCTTCAATACGCCGGAAGGCGAGGCCGGCCGGGTATCCGGCGTTTTCAAGATCATGGGCCAGCACTTCGAAAAGCGCGGCCAGGCCTTGGCTGGCGAGACCGTCGCCTTCGGCAAGCTCGATCATGCCAAGACCGGCGACACGCTGTCGGCCGGCAAGCAGATGCATGCCTCGCTGGTCGACGTGAAGCCTTACGCGCCGGTTCTGGCGCTGGCGGTGCAGGCCAAGGAGCGCAAGGACGACGTCAAGCTCGGCGCCGCCTTCACCAAGCTCACCGAAGAAGATCCCTCGCTCAGCGTCGTGCACAACGCCGAGAATCACGAGGTGGTGATCTGGGGCCAGGGCGAAATGCACTTGCGCGTGGCGGCCGAGCGGCTCGGCGACCGCTACGCGGTTCCGGTCGCGACGCGGCCGCCTTCGGTCGGCTACAAGGAAACCATCCGCAAGCCGGTCACCGTGCGCGGCCGGCACAAGAAGCAGTCCGGCGGCCACGGCCAGTTCGGTGACACGATGCTGGAGATCAAACCGCTGCCGCGCGGCTCCGGCTTCGTGTTCGAGGACCGCATCACCGGCGGCGTGGTGCCGCGCAATTACATCCCCGCGGTGGAGGAGGGCGTCATCGACGGGCTAAAGCAGGGGCCGCTCGGCTTCCCGGTGGTCGATATCCAGGTGGCGCTGATCGACGGCTCCTACCACACGGTGGATTCCTCCGACATGGCGTTCCGCATCGCCGGCCGCGTCGGCATGGCCGAAGGCTTGCCGCAATGCCAGCCGGTGCTGCTGGAGCCGATCTATCTGGTTGAGATCGTCTGCCCGACCGACGCCACCGCCAAGATGAACGCGATTCTGGCGGGACGGCGCGGGCATATCCTCGGCTTCGACACCCGCGACGGCTGGCCGGGCTGGGACACGGTGCGCGCGCAGATGGCGGAAGCCGAGATCGGCGATCTTATCATTGAGGTGCGCTCGGCAACCGCCGGCGTCGGCTCGTTCGCTTTCAAGTTCGACCACATGGCGGAACTGACGGGCCGCACGGCGGACCAAATCATCGCGGCGAGACGGGCGGCGGAATAGCCGGAACGTCCTTGCCGATGGCCGAAAGATAACGCGGCTGCGCCTTTCCGGGGCGCAGCCGCGGCCATATTTCAGGTTGGATGACTAACCGTGATCGCCGTGGCCGTCGTCGTGGTCATGGTGGTCGTGATGACCGAAATCGAACAGATTCATCAGATCGCCGATGGCCGGCCCGTTCGCCGGAACATAAGGGTTCCGATAATCCGCGGCGGGATTCGGCAGATTGTCGCGGCTGCGCTGTGAAATCCTGGGAAGACGCCAGTTCGCCTCAATGAATTTCAGCAGCGAGACATGGTCGTAGTAGGTGTGGTCGACAAAGCCCTTCTTCGCATAGGGCGAAACCGCGATGAACGGAATGCGCGTGCCGTCGCCGAAGAAGTCGAGCAGCTGGATGTAACCTGAGTCGTAATAGCCGCCGCCTTCATCGGTGGTGATGAAGATCGCCGTCGACGACCAGAGCGCAGGATTGCTCTGCACCTGATGGATCAGATCCTTGAGGAACAGTTCGTAAAGATCGGTGGTCGAATCCGCGGGGTGGCCGGCCAGGGCCTCGAACGGACGGACGAAGGCGACTGCGGGCAATGTGCCGTTGTGCACGTCGTTCAAGAACGCGCCGTAGTTCTGCAGCTTCGCTTCCTCGGACGGGTTCTTCATGATGCTTAAATAGCCCGTGAGCGGATCGCAAATGCCGCAGTAGTAATGGAACGGCAGAGGCACGCCATCGACCGAGCTGGCGAACACGGCCGGATCGTTGCCGCGATCGCTGTTGTAGTATTTCCACGACACGCCATGGGCGGTCATGACGTCGGCGATGGTCGGAATGCTTTGCGGCGGCAAGGTGAACGAGTTGGGGCCGAGCGTGCCAGGATTGCCGCTCGTCTGGTTCCAATACAGATTGTAGTTGTTGACCAGATAGTAGTGGTCGGGCGCACAATTGGGTTTGTGCACACGGTGGCGAACAAGCTGCTGGTTCACCGCGAAAACGCCCGGGGCCGTCGGGTCGGAACAGTTCACATAGGATCCGCCGCCATAGCCGTCTTGGGTGTAGTAGTTGTTCGTGCCCGCGGCCGGATTGGGGTTTTCGATCTGGTTGCTGTAGGGCACCGCGGCGGCGCCATTCAGAAGCGTGGGGTTGGTGAAGAACGCGACATCGCCGGTCACGATGGCCTGAAAGTCGGCGCCGGTGCCGCCCATGATCGCCTGATGATAGTTGTCGCTGGTCGCGTAATTGTCGGCGAGCGACTTGAAGTACGGCGCGTCGCCCGGCTGCGAATGGCCCTGGGCATCAGTGAACGGATTCATATTGTAGAATCCCATCGAGATGGCGCCTTCCTGCGGATTGAAGCCGCCTGCCAAAGGGGGAGCGCCGTTCGATCCGGTGCCGATGGTCTCTTCGACCCAGACGAATTTGTCGTGCCGGCCGCCATCGACGTCCTGCCACATCTGGAAAAAGCGATGGACCGGGTCGCCGGTATAGGCGGCGTAGGGGACGTATTTGCTGATTTGATAGGGACCGTTCGGCAGGTCGGCCGGGAAGCGCGTATCCGGAACGCCTTGCGGCAGGCCCGTTGTGCTCGAATTGGCCCACGTGGTGCAGGGCCGCGGCAAAGTCGGGTAGGCGCCGGTGGAAACGGTCTCGGCGCTGTAGAGATTTTCATCGCGCCCGATACGCTGCTTGGCCAAATCGAAATGTGGCCCGGGTGTGCCATCGGCCTTGACGATGCCTTTGCTGAGCAGATTGTCGATGGTCTGGCCGTGGATCGGCTTGTAGGTGCCGAACAGGTTGTCGAAGGTGTGGTTTTCGCCGACGACGACGATCACATGCTGAATCGGCGTCGTTGTCGGTCTCGGCGCCTGCACGTTGGCGATGTCCAGCGTCAGCGCGCACAGCGCGCCGGCCGCAAGAACGATAGCGCGGGAAGCAAGAGTTAAGGTCATCGCGACACTCCCTGAAAGTTGTTGCGATCGGATTCAGGCGATGGGTTTTAGAGCGGCGGAAAAGTGAGGAATTGCCACGGTTCCAAGCATGCGCGGCAGCAGTTTCAGTTTTGTGGCGGTTGTGATTCGGTTCCATGAACCGCTATCGCGGCGCCTGGCTCGGGGCTCCTCCCTACAATAGTGGCGCGGGCGGCAATGAATCTGTAGCCCTTGCGCGGCGGTCGCTCGCGCGCGCTGCCTCATTCCTCCCGTATCCGTGATTTGCCTGTGAGTTGGCGCTGCCGTACCCCTTGAACCTCGATTTCGAGAAGGGAAAGGCCATGAACGTCATTCGCCGCCGCGGTTGGGAAATACCCGAGCGTATCGCCACGCCCGAACATCTCTTCTTCAACCGCCGCGCCTTTTTGGCCGCCGGCGCCAGCGCTTTGGCGCTGGCACCGCACGCGGCCAGCGCACAGCGCGTCGCCGACCTGGCCAAGCTGCCGGACCCGAGCGCCGATCTCTATCCGGCCAAGCGCAACGAGACCTACAAGCTCGATCGCCCGATCACCGACGAAAAGATCAACGACCACTACAATAATTTTTACGAATTCAGTTCCTCCAAGGAAGTCGCCGAACTGGCGCAAGTGCTGCCGATCCGGCCGTGGACGGTGAAGGTCGACGGCCTGGTGGAAAAGCCGTTGGAGATCGGCATCGACGAATTGATGCGCAAGATAACGCTGGAGGAACGCACCTACCGCCACCGCTGCGTGGAAGGCTGGAGCATGGCGATCGCCTGGACCGGTTTCCCGCTCGCCAGACTGGTCGATTTCGCCAAGCCGCTCGGCTCCGCCAAGTATCTGCGCATGGAAACTTTCATGAACCCGAAGGTCGCGCCGGGCGAGCGCATGACCTGGTTCCCCTGGCCCTATGTCGAAGGCCTCACCATGGCGGAGGCAACCAACGATCTCGCCTTCCTCGCCACCGGCGCCTACGGCCATCCGATGAGCAAGCAGCACGGCGCGCCGTTGCGGCTGGCGGTGCCGTGGAAATACGGGTTCAAGTCGATCAAATCGATCGTGCGCTTCA
Organism: uncultured Alphaproteobacteria bacterium; assembly: GCA_963786025.1. GTDB lineage: Bacteria > Pseudomonadota > Alphaproteobacteria > Rhizobiales > Xanthobacteraceae > Pseudolabrys. The sequence goes on along the minus strand of CAWAXK010000023.1, from coordinate 90,368 downwards.
GTTTCGTCGAGCCGCGGCCAAAGGGTTATTGGCAAGCCTTGCAGGACTCCGAATACGGCTTCTGGGCCAACGTCAATCCGGCGGTGCCGCATCCGCGCTGGAGCCAGGCGAGCGAAGAAGTGATCGGCACCGGCGAGCGCCGGCCGACGCTGCTCTTCAACGGCTACGGCGAATACGTCGCCGGCATCTACAAAGGCCTGGAAAAAGAACGGCTGTGGGCGTGAATGGTATTGCAGTCCGCACACGCGATTTTGAGGAACGGAAATCGCCACGTTGAGTTAAGCTAGCTTATTCGTGACTCGTTGGGACGACCGGAGCCGGCGTTTCTTTGTCATCTCAGCGCGTGCCGCGTCCACCTGAGCACCGGGTTTCAGGAGCCCATCATGGCGCATTCGCATATCCTGCTCGGCGCTGGGATCAATCCGGCGCGACCTTCCATTCGCCGCATCGGCTTCGCCGATCTCAAGGACGCCCTTGCCAAAGGCCTCGACGATTTCATGGCGATGCCGACGCACGCCATGTTCCTGTGCGTGATCTATCCGATCATCGGCCTGGTGCTGGCGCGGCTGGCTTTCGGCTATTCGATTCTGCCGCTGCTCTACCCGCTGGCGAGCGGCTTCGTTCTGGTCGGGCCGCTGGCGGCGCTCGGGCTCTACGAATTGAGCCGGCGCCGCGAAGCCGGATTGCCGGGAGCGGCGTCGCACGCCTTCGACGTGCTGCGGTCGTCTTCGATCGGCGCGATCGTGGCGCTCGGCATTTTGCTGCTTGTGATCGTCGCGGTCTGGCTCGCCATCGCCAACGCGATCTATGTGGCGGATTTCGGCTATGCGCCACCGGCATCGTTCGCGAGCTTCATCCATGAAGTGTTGACCACGCAGGCCGGCTGGAACCTGATCATCGTCGGCAATGCCGTCGGCTTCTGCTTCGCCGTTGTCGTGCTGACGATCGGCGTGGTGTCGTTTCCATTGCTGCTCGACCGCGACGTCGGCGCGGCGGTCGCGTTGCTCGCCTCGATCCGCGCGGTTGCCGAAAATCCGCTCGTCATGGCGGCCTGGGGCCTGATCGTCGCCGCGCTGCTGGCGCTCGGTTCGCTGCCGTTTTTCCTCGGCCTGACGGTGGTGCTGCCGGTGCTCGGGCACGCGACCTGGCATCTCTACCGCAAGGTGGTCGTGCCGGATACGAGCCCGCGCCCCGATATGCGCGAGGCGCCGCCGCGGCGCTCCGCGGCCGATTTCCCGGCCAATCTTTTCCCCTGGGCCCGATAGCGACCGGGAAGGGGCGTTCGCCCCTTCCGCCGGCTGCCGGCAATTCCTATCTCGCCAGAGCGCCATGCATCGTCACTTGGAGGTTTTCTTGCGCGCATTTTTTGCTCTGCTCGTCGCCGGCTTCGCCGTTCTCAGCGTTCTCCCGGCGCGGGCAGCCGACGAGCCGGACCTCATCTTCAAGCGTTCGACGGTGTTCAAGCTGCTGACGCCGAACGACAAGCTCGCCACCTATGGCCTCGACGACCCCGAAGTCGAGGGTGTCGCCTGTCATTTCACCGTACCGGAGCGCGGCGGCCTGAAAGGCTGGATCGGTGTCGCCGAGGAAGTCTCCGACATTTCGCTGGCCTGCCGGCAGATCGGCCCGATCCATTTCAAGACCAAGTTCGCGCAAGGCGAGGACGTCTTCCGCAGACGCCGCTCGTTGTTCTTCAAGAAGATGCAGATCGTGCGCGGCTGCGACACCAAGCGTAACGTCCTGGTCTACATGGTCTACAGCGACCGCTTGATCGAAGGCTCGCCGAAGAATTCGACCTCGACCGTGCCGATCCAGCCTTGGGGCGCGGACGGCATCGTGCAGAAATGCGCCGACTGGGTCGAAAAATAATCCGCCTGGGTGCAGTCCGGCGTTGTTAGAAACAGGTATGATGGTATGGGGGGCTAGAGGAGATTGCCATGTCCGCCAATCAGCCCGATATCGCCGGAATTCAACGCGCAGTCGCGACCGCGCTGCACGACCATTGGAAGCTCTATCTCGCCGAGGGAATTTTGTTGCTCGTTTTGGGCGCCATCGCCATCCTGGTGCCGCCGATCGCCACGCTCGCGGTGACGATCGTGTTGGGCTGGCTGTTTCTGGTTAGCGGCGTCTTCGGCCTGTTCACCACTTTCATGATGCGCCAGGCGCCGGGCTTTTGGTGGTCGCTGATCTCGGCCGCGCTCGGCGTCGTGGTCGGCGGCTTGCTGCTGGCGCGGCCGATCAGCGGGGCGTTGTCGCTCACCATCGTGGTGGTCGTCTTCTTCGTCATCGAGGGCGCTGCCTCGATCATGTTCGCGCTCGATCATAAGCGCGAGCTGTCCGGCAAATGGGGCTGGATGCTGGCGAGCGGTGTCATCGATCTGGTGCTGGCCGCGCTGGTGTTCGGCGGCCTGCCGAGCACCGCGGCCTGGGCGATCGGACTCCTGGTCGGCATCAATATGGTGTTCGGCGGCACCGCGCTGATCGCCATGGCGCTGCACGCGCGCAACGCGGCATAGCCCTTGTCATTCGGGGGCGCACGCGCCGGCGTGCGACCCCGGAATCCAGAAACACACACTGCGCTTGCATCTGGATTCCGGGTTCCGGCCTTCGGCCGGCCCCGGAATGACGAAGGAATTATTATTTCCCGAACCGGTCGGCCAATTGCCGGTCGTAATCGAGCACAGCCTGCAGCAGCACCTGCGCGCCGGCCGCGCATTGCTGCTTGGATGAATATTCCGCCTCATTATGGCTGATGCCGTCCTTGCACGGCACGAAGATCATCGCCGCTGGCGCGACGCGCGACGCGAAAGCGGCATCGTGGCCGGCGCGGGAAATTATGTCGCGGGCGGCGTAGCCGGAGATCGCCGCCGCGGCGCGAACTGCGGCGACGCAGCCGGCGTCGAATTGCACGGCCGGCTCGGCAGAAATCGTTTTGATCGCAATTTCAAGTCCAAGTTCGCCGCCGATGCCGCGGGCCTGCGCGGCAATCTCCTCTTCCATGCGATCGATCACGGCGGCGTCGGGATCGCGTAAGTCCATGGTGAGAAAGATTTCGCCGGGCACCACGTTGGGCGAGCCGGGCTTCACTTCGAGCACGCCGACGGTGCCGACGGCGGAGGCAAATTGCCGCGCGGTCCGGTTGACCGCCTCGACCACGCGCGCGGCGCCGAGCAGCGCGTCGCGGCGGCGCGGCATCGGCGTCGTGCCGGCATGGCTGTCCTGGCCGACGATCGTCATTTCGTACCAGCGCATCGCCTGCACGCCGGTGACGATGCCGATGTCTTTGCCTTCGGTCTCGAGATAGGGGCCCTGCTCGATGTGCAGTTCGAAAAAGGCCGACAGCCTGTGGTCGCCGCAATGCTGCGTGCCGCGATAGCCGATTTTGTCGAGCGCGCCGCCGAAGGTTTCGCCGCCGCGGTCGGCGCGGTCGCAGGCCCAGTCGCGGCGGTAGACGCCGGCAAACACGCCGGAGGCGATCATCGGCGGCGCGAAGCGGGCGCCTTCCTCGTTGGTCCAGTTGACGACTTCGATGGGCGCGAAGGTCTCGTAGCCGGCACGATGCAAAGTGCGCAGAACCTCCAGCGCGGCGAGCACGCCGAGTGCGCCGTCGAACTTGCCGCCGGTCGGCTGGGTATCGAGATGGCTGCCGATGGCGATGGGCGGAATGTCGGCGCGCTGGCCGGGACGCCGCGCGAACATGCTGCCCATGTCGTCGACGGTGACGGCGCAGCCGAGCGCTTGCGCCTGCGCCTTGAACCAGTCGCGCACCTCGCGGTCGAGCTCGGTCAGTGTCAGCCGGCAGATGCCGCCCTTTGGCGTCGCGCCGATCTTGGCGGTCACCATCAGGTCGTCCCACAGCCGCTCGGAATCGATGCTCAGGTTCTTCATCTGGCGAACAATCGCTGATTGCCGTGACGCTGCACGTACGTATTGCCGCATAAGAACTCCGTTCGTCCCCGCGGAAGCGGGGACCCAGAGCTTCGATTTCACCGCTCGCGGCCCTGGATTCCCGCTTGCGCGGGAATGAACGGAATAACAGCAGCTACTGCTGCACTTCTCCGGCTTCCGCTTCGGCGAGCTTGTCGCGCCAATCCTTGCGCTTGAGCACGAAGGTCACGGCGGACAGGATCAGCAAGACCACGCACACGGCCAGCAGCCCGGCCGAGATGGGGCGGTTGAAGAAGATGAAGTAGTTGCCGTTCGACATGATCAGCGACTGGCGCAGACTTTGCTCGAAAATCGGCGCGATGACCAGGCCGAGCACCAGCGGCGCTGGATCGAACGAGAACTTCCGCAGCGCATAGCCCAGCACGCCCATGATCAGCATGATCCAGACGTCGACAATCGAGTTGTTCACCTCGTAAACGCCGAGGATGCAGAACATGATGATCAGTGGATAAAGGTAGGCGTAGGGGATGCGCAGCACGGTCACGAACAGGCTCACCAGCGGCAGATTGAGCGCCAGCAGCATCAGATTGCCGACATACATCGAGGCGACAAAGCCCCAGAACACGTCCGGATGCTCGGTGACCAGTTGCGGGCCCGGCGATATGCCGTGCACCATCAACGCGCCCATCAGCACCGCCGGAATAGGTCCGGTGGGAATGCCGAGCGCCAGCATCGGCACGAAGGCGCCGGTGGACGCCGAGTTGTTGGCCGATTCCGGACCGGCGACGCCGGCCACCGCACCCTTGCCGAATTCTTCCGGGTGTTTGGAGACGCGGCGTTCCAGCGCATAAGACAAAAAGCTGGAGATGATGTGCGCCGAGCCGGGGATGATGCCGATGATGAAGCCGAGCAGCGTGCCGCGCCCAATCGGCCAATAGGATTCACTCCATTCTTTCCGGTTCGGCCACAGCTCGCGGAATTTCGGCGCGATCACCTCGCCGACCACGGTGTGGCTCGGCGTCGACAGGATTTCACCGAGTCCGAACAAGCCGACGGCGACTGGCACGATGCCGATGCCGTCGCCGAGTTCGGCGAGGTCGAAACTGTAGCGGAAGTGGCCGGTCATGTTGTCGATGCCGATCATGCCGAGCATCAGTCCGATGCAGGCCATCAGCAGCGTGCGGATCAGCGACGACGACGACATATAGGCGAGGAAGATCAGGCCGAGCACCAGCAGCGCGGTATATTCCGGCGGTCCGAACTTCAGGGCGATGGTGGCGAGCGGCGGTGCCACGACCGTGAGTGCGATCACGCCGAAGGTGCCGGCGACCCAGGAACCGACCGCGGCGATGCAGAGCGCGGCGCCGGCGCGGCCCTTCTTGGCCATGGCGTTGCCGTCGATACAGGTCATCACCGAGGAGGCTTCGCCCGGAATGCGCATCAGGATCGACGTCGTCGAGCCGCCATATTGCGAGCCGTAATAGATGCCGGCCAGCATGATGACCGCTTGCGTGGCGTTGAGGCCGAAGGTCACCGGCAGCAGGATCGAGATGCCCGACAGCGGGCCAATGCCCGGCAGCACGCCGACCAGTGTGCCGACCAGGCAGCCGAGGAACGCGTACCAGAGATTGTCGGGCTGGAAGGCGATGGCAAAGCCATGCGCCAGGCTCAGGAGGGTGGTTTCCACGAATGCGGTCCTAGAAGCTGTATTCCGGAAGGGGGGTCTTCAGCCCGTAAACGAATGAAACGTAAGTGAGGAAGACGATCGCGACGCAATAGGCGCCGGCGCGCAGCGGATGGCGCCGCTCGATCACGATCAGCAACGCGATCATCATCAACAGCATGGTGATGGCGAAGCCGAGATGCTCATAGAGCGCGATCGCCGCGGCGGTGATGGTCGTCACCATGATGGCGTGCTTGCCGTCCGCCCAGTCCAGATCGGAGAACGGGCCGCTTTCGCGGGCGCGCAAGATCAGCATCAGGCCGAACAGGATGGTGAGGCAGGCGACGATCATCGGCAGGAAGCCCGAGCCGGGCATGGACAATTGCCCGACCGGCAGGTCGCCGCTCAGCGCGATGACGACCAGGCCGAACACGACGAACGCGGCGCCCGCCACGTGATCTGCGCGTAGGTTCATTTCCTCACTCTTTTTTATACGGTCAGCCCACGCGGCCGATCAATTTCACCGCCGCGTCGGAACGCTTGGCGTCGGCGTCCCAGAATGCGGCGAAATCCTTGGCATTGAGATAGGCGTATTCCAGGCCAAGATTGGTCAGCACCGACTTGAATTGCTCGGAGCCTGCGGCTTTGTCGAGTGCGGCGCTGAGCGTGGCAATCACGGGTGCCGGCGTTCCCTTAGGCGCGAACAACCCGACCCACAGATAATATTCGACGTCGTAGCCGAGCTCCTTCAACGTCGGGACATCCGGCAGTACTTTCGAACGCGTGCCGCCAAACGACGCCAGCGCGTGCAACTTGCCGCTCTTGATATGCTGGAGCGTGGCCGACAAAGATTGCGTGCTGATCTGCGCATTATTGCCGAGTAGCGCGGTTATGGCCGGACCGCCGCCATTGGTCGGCAGGTGGCGCATCTTCGGAATGCCAGTCGCTTTCTCGAGCAACGCCACCGGCAGATGCGTCGCGCCATACAGGCCGCCGGAGCTGTAGATGATCGCCTCGGGCCGCTTCTTGGCGTCGGCAATGAAGTCCTTCAGCGTCTTGTAGGGTTGTTTGTCATTGGCCACGAGCAGGATCGGATCGGCGGTGAGCCGGGCGAGCGGGATGAAATCGGCACGGGTCGTCTTCGGCTTGCGGCCGAACAGTTTGTCGACTTCGGCATAACCGGAGAGGCCGTTGTTGTGCGATAAAATCGTGTAGCCGTCCGGCTTCGCGTTGGCGGCGACCTGCGCGCCGACTTGGCCGCCGGCGCCGGCCTTGGTTTCGACCACCACCGGCTGCTTGAGGATCGGTTCAAGCGCTGCCGCGATCGGCCGCGTCACGATATCGTTGGCGCCGCCGGGCGGAAACGCGACAAGAATCGTAATCGCGTGCGATGGAAAAGCGTCTTGCGCAAGTGCTGGTCCGGCCGCTAGCACTGTTGCTGATGCGGCGGTGCCGATGACGAATCTGCGGCGATCCATGTATTCCTCCCGATTGTTGCGACGGGGTTATCCCGGTCATTTTATCAAACACGAAAGCCGCGCGCTCACCGGCGGTGCCGCGCGCGACGTCGGCAACGAGTGGAGCTTGCGCTCCGCTATCCTTGCACGCGGCCGATTGCTCTGACCGCATCCTCGATGCGCGCGGCGTCGGCGTCCCAGAACTTGGCGAATTCCGGCGCATCGAGATAGTCGACGTCCTGGCCGAGATTGGCCATGGCCACCTTGAATTTCTCGTCGTGCGCCGCCTTGCCGACGTTGGTGCGCAGATAGGATACCACATCGGCCGGCGTGCCTTTCGGCGCGAACAGGCCGACCCAGAGGTAGTACTCGATGTTGTAACCGAGTTCCTTCATGGTCGGCACGTCGGGCAGCGCCTTTGAGCGCGTGGCGCCGAACAGCGCGAGCGGCTTGGCCTTGCCGGCTTTGATTTGCGGCAGCGATGCGGAAATCGACGACACCAGCACCTGTGAATTGTTGCCGAGGAAGGCGGTGAGCGCCGGGCCGCCGCCATTGGTCGGCAGATGACGCAGCTTCAGCCCGCCCGCCGCCTTCATGTAGAGCGCGGTCGGAATGTGCAGCGCGCCGTAAAGCCCGGACGACGAGAAGATGATCTGGTCCGGACGTTTCTTGGCGTCCTCGGTCAAATCCTTGAGCGTCTTGTAGGGCTGCTGGTCATTGACCAGCAGCACGCAAGGATCGGCGACGAAGCGCGCGATCGGGATGAAATCGGCGCGGGTGAATTTGGGACGGCGGCCGAACAGTTTGTCGACTTCAGCAAAGCCTGAGATCGACGTGATGTGGAGCAGCAAAGTATAGCCGTCGGGCTTGGCGCTGGCGGCCACCTGCGCGCCGACCGCGCCGGCCGCGCCCGCTTTGGTCTCGATCACCACCGCTTGCTTGACGATCGGCTCCAGTACCGCGGCAAACGGCCGGCCGACCACGTCGGCGGCGCCGCCGGGCGGGAACGGATTGATCAAGGCGATGGGATGCGAGGGGTAGCTGTCCGCGGCGAACCCCGGGCGAATGGCAAGGGCCGTAGCCGCACTGCCGGCAACAAACTGGCGTCTATCCATGGAATCCCCCCAAAACGCTGTTTAGCCGGCGGCAGCCGGCTTTGTTATTGTGCTGGGGATGCTATCGCCCGTTACGGTCGCCAATCAAGCGTCAATGATCGCCACCGCCCGCGTCCAGCCGGCCGAGCCGCCGCGGACTTTCACCGGAAAACAGCTCACCGTGAAGCCGGTCGGCGGCAGGGCTTCGAGATTGTGCAGTTTCTCGATATGGCAGTAACCGATTTCGCGCCCGGCGCGATGGCCTTCCCAGATCAGCTTGGGATCGTGGGTCTCGGCGTATTTCTTCACCGTGTAAATAAAGGGCGCGTCCCAGCTCCAGCCGTCGGTGCCGGTCACGCGCACGCCGCGCTCGAGCAGATAGAGCGTGGCCTCGCGGCCCATGCCGCAGCCTTTGGCGACATAATCGGGCCGGCCGTAGGCTTCGCCGGCGCTGGTGTTCACCACCACGATTTCGAGCGGCGACAGCGTGTGGCCGATGCGCTTGAGCTCGGCCTCGACATCCGCCGCGCTCGCCACATAGCCGTCGGGGAAGTTGCGGAAGTCGAGCTTCACGCCGGGCTGCATGCACCAGTCGAGCGGCACCTCGTCGATGGTGATGGCGCGCTGGCCATGATCCATGGTCGAGGCGAAGTGATAGGGCGCGTCCAGATGGGTGGTGCAATGGGTCGACAGCCGCACCCATTCGATGCCCCAGCCTTCGCCGTCGGGCAGGTCTTCCTTTTTCAGCCCGGGAAAAAATTTGAGAACATCGGCGGCGGTTGCCTGATGATCGAGGTAGTCGATCTTGGGACCGTAGCCTGGCGGGTCGGCGGGCACGTCGTTTTCGAGCGGTACCGAGATGTCGATGATCTTGCGCGCCATGTCGCTATGACCGATGTTGCTGTTATATCTTTCCGTCAGTCTCAATCACAGCAACGTCACTGTCCAGGAGGTTACACCATGCCCGCTTATTGGCTTGCGCGCTCGAAGATCAATGATCCGGTCGAGTACAAGAAATATACCGATCTCGTGCCCGCCATCATCGAGAAGTTCGGCGGCAAGGTGCTGGCGCGCGGCGGCCGTTTCCAGATCATGGAAGGTCCCGACAAATTCCACCGCTTCATCGTGATCGAGTTTCCGACCCTGGAGCAGGGCGCCGCCTGTTTCACGTCGCCGGAATACAACAAGGCCGCGGCATTCCGGCGCAGCGGCGCCGGCGAGGTCGAAACCATCATGGTTGAGGGCGTCTAACAACGCCCCAACACCGGCGCGGCCCACTAGCGTGGGCCGCCCGATTTGGCCTAAACTCTCGTAAAACGAGAATAAAATCAGGGAGGGAGACCATGGTGCATTTCCTAAAATCGAAGGCGTTTGCCGGCCTGGTGGGGACGGCGGCGGCGCTTGCCGTATTCGCAACGTTTGCGATGTCGGCGAGCGCGCAAGACAAGAAGCCGATCAAGATCGGCTTCGGCATGGCGCAGACCGGCCCGCTCGGGCCGAACGGCAAGTCGGCCATGCTGGCGATGGACATCTGGGTCGAGGAAATCAATGCCAAGGGCGGCCTGCTCGGCCGTCCGGTCGAGCTCGTGCACTACGACGACCAAAGCAATCCGTCGACGGTGCCGGGCATCTACACCAAGCTGCTCGACGTCGACAAAGTCGATGTCATTGTCGGCGGCTACGGCACCAATATGCTGGCGCCGGCCATGCCGATCGTCATGCAGCGCAAGAAGACGTTTCTTGGGCTGTTCGGCCTCGGCGTCAATCATGAGTTCAATTACGACCGCTACTTCGCGATGATCCCGACCGGGCCGACGCCGACGACGTCCTTCACCGAAGGATTCTTCGCCACGGCGATGGCGATGAATCCGAAGCCAAAGACGGTGGCGATCGTGGCCGCCGACGCCGAGTTCTCCAAGAACGCCTCGGACGGCGCGCGCATCAACGCCAAGAAGGCGGGCCTCAAGATCGTTTACGACAAGAGCTATCCGCCTTCCACTACCGACTTCTCGCCGATCGTGCGCGCGATCCAGGCGACCAATCCGGACCTGGTGGTGATCTGCTCGTATCCGCTCGACTCGGTCGGCATGGTGCTGGCGGTCAACGAAGCCAAGTTCACGCCGAAGATGATCGGCGGCGGCATGGTCGGCCTGCAATCGACCGTGTTCAAGGTGAAACTCGGTCCGGCACTGAATGGCTTCATGAACTACGACTTCTGGCTGCCGGCAAAATCCCTGATGTTCGATGGCACCGATGCGTTCATGAAGAAGTATCAGGAGCGCGCGGCCAAGGCCGGCGTCGACCCGCTCGGTTATTACATGGGCCCGTATGGCTACGCCTATCTGCAGGTGCTCGGCGATGCCATCACCGCGACCAAGGGCACCGACGACGCCAAGCTCGCTGCCTATATGCACAGCCACACGTTCGACACCGTGGTCGGCAAGATCAAGTTCGCCAAGAACGGTGAATGGGCGAAGGGACGGGTGCTGCAGGCGCAGTTCCGCGGCATCAAGGGACACGATGTAGCCGAGTTCAAGGACCCGGCCACCGAGGTCATCATTACGCCGGCCGAATACAAATCGGGCGCGGTGATCTACCCTTACGCCAAGGCGAGGTAATCGGCCGTCCCAACAAGCTGCCCACGCTTGGGATTGGGACTTTTGATGCGGCGCGGTCGAAGGACCGCGCCGTGTCTGATTGCGGCAATGCGAATAGGCGGGGGCGGCACACGGCGCGGGTGGACCATTGCCCCAGTCGCTGTCATTATCGGGCTACCTAAAAAAACGAAACTATCGGGAGGACGACATGATGCAAGACGTTAGATCCAGGACACTCGCGTGGATTGCGGGCGCCGCAGCCTTCGCCGCGGCCAGCGCGATGGTCGTGGTAAGCGCGCATGCGCAAAGCAAGGAGCCGATCAAGATAGGCTTCAGCATGGCGCAGACCGGCCCGCTCGGGCCGAACGGGCAGCAAGCGCTGCTCGGCATGAAGATTTGGGAAGAAGAGACCAACGCGAAGGGCGGCCTGCTCGGGCGTCCGGTCAAGCTGGTCTATTACGATGACCAGTCGAACCCGTCGACGGTGCCGGGCATCTACACCAAGCTGCTCGACGTCGACAAGGTCGACCTGGTGGTCAGCGGCTACGCGACCAACATGGTCGCGCCGGCCATGCCGATCGTCATCCAGAGGAAAAAGACGTTCATCAGCCTGTTCGCGCTCGATGTGAACGCGCAGTTCAAATATCCGAGATACTTCTCGGTGCTGCCGACCGGACCGAAGACCAAGTCTTCGTTTACCGAAGGCTTCTTCCAGACCGCGATGGCGCAGAATCCGAAGCCCAAGACGGTCGCATTGACCTACGAGGATGCGGAATTCTCGCAAAACGCCTGCGAGGGCGCGCGTGAGAATGCCAAGACCTTCGGCGTCAAGATCGTCTACGACAAGAGCTTCCCGTTCAACGCGCCCGATCTCTCGCCGATCGTGCGCGCGCTGCAGGCCACGAACGCCGACCTCGTGGTGGTTTGCTCTTACCCGCTCAGTTCGGTCAACATGGTCCAGGCGGTAAAAGAAGCGAACTACAAGCCGAAGATGATCGGCGGCGCGATGGTCGGTCTGCAGGCGACCGTGTTCAAGAACAAGCTCGGGCCGAAGCTCAACGGTTTCGTGAACTACGAAACCTGGGTACCGACCGAAAAAATGATGGCGCCGGCCGCGGCCTTCTTCAAGAAGTACCAGGCATTGGCTCCCGCCGCGAAGGTGGATCCGCTCGGCTACTATCTCGGCGGCTGGGGTTACGCCTACATCAACATGCTGGGCGAAGCGATTGCCGCGACCAAGAGCGTCAACGACGACAAGATTGCCGAGTGGCTGCGCAAGACCCCCCACAAGACCATCATGGGCGACTGGAGCTACGGCCCCGGCGGCGAGTGGACCAAGTCCGGCATGATGCAGGTGCAGTACCACGACATCAAGGAAGGCGCCGGCCTCGATGTCTGGCGCGGCATGTCGTACCAGACCGTGCTGACGCCGGCGTCGCTGGCGACCGGCAAGGTGATCTATCCTTACGAGAAGGCGAAGTAAGCTTAGCCTTTTGAGTAAAATGAAGCGGCGCGGGAGAAATCCCGCGCCGTTTTTTTTTATTCGTGCGAACAAACAATTTGGTGTTGTCACCGGGACAAGCGCGGCCATGACAACGAAGAGCTCACATCCCCAGATAAAACTTGCGGATCAAATCGTTGTTGTTGAGCTCGGCGGCCGAGCCGCCCTCGAACGCGATCTTGCCGTGCACGATGACATAGCCGCGGTCGGCGATGCGGATGGCTTGCGTGAAATTCTGTTCGGCCATCAGGACCGTGAGCTGGTAGTGCTCCTTGAGCTCCTTGATGGCGTCGATGGTGCGGGCGACTAACAGCGGCGCCAGACCCACCGATGGCTCGTCCACCAGCAGGATGCGCGGCGCCAGCATCAGCGCGCGGGCGAGCGCCAGCATCTGCTGCTCGCCGCCGCTCATGGAGCCGGCAAGCTGGTTGCGCCGCTCGGCCAGGCGTGGAAACGCCTCGCAGCAAAACGCGTAATTTTCCTTGATCTGGGCGCGCGCCTTCGGCCGGAAGGCGCCCAGCATCAGATTTTCTTCCACCGTCAATTTCGGGAACAGCCGGCGCCCTTCCGGCACCAGCGCGATGCCGAGATCGACGATCTGCTCGGTCTTCATGCCGACCAGGTCGTGCTTCTCGCCGTCGATGTCCGCAATGATGCGGCCGGCCACGGGCCGCAAAATGCCCATGATGCATTTCATCAGCGTGCTTTTGCCGTTGCCGTTGGTGCCGAGCAGCGCCACCGTCTCGCCGGCGTTCACTGTCATCGAGACGTCCTCGATCACCCGCACCGAGCCGTAGGCGGCGTGCACGTTTTCGATGGTGAGACTACTGCCCAAGATACGCCCTCACCACTTCGGGGTCGCGCACCACGTCTTCCGGTTTGCCGTCGGCGACCTTGCGGCCGGACACCAGAACCGCCAGCCGCTGCGAGAAGCTCATCACCGCGCTCATGATGTGCTCGATCAGGATGATGGTGATGCCGCGCTCGTTCAACTTCAACAGCAGCGCCAGGATGTCGTCGATCTCGGAATGCGACAGCCCGGCCATCGATTCGTCGGCGATCAGAAGTTTCGGCTCCGCCGCCATGGCGCGGGCCAGCTCGAGCTTGCGCATCTCGACTTGCGTCAGGTCGCGCGGCATCTGCTTGGCCTTCTGCGCCAGCCCGAACATGTCGAGGAGTTCGTGGCACCGCGCGTCGAGATCGCCGGCCGAACGCAACGGCCCCAGGCGCGCATGCACGGTGTAGAGAAGCGGAATGCGCAGATTGTCGGCGAGGTTCATGCTGTGGAACGGCCGCGGCAGCTGGAAGCTACGCGCCAGCCCGCGATGGGTGCGCTGATGGGCGGCGAGCCCGTCCAGCGCCTGGCCGTCGAAGCGGACGTTGCCGGTTTCGTTTTGCAGGGTGCCGCAGATGCAATTGACCAGCGTGCTCTTGCCCGAGCCGTTCGGCCCGATCAGTCCGAGCCGTTCGCCCGCCTGCACCTCGAGGTCGATGCCGTCGAGCGCGACGAAGCCGCCGAAGCGCTTGCTGATATTGTCGACGTGCAGCAGCGCGCTCATGGCTTCCTCCGCGCGCGCAGGCGTTCCTGCACCAGCCCGACCAGGCCGTTGGGCGCGATGATGACGAAGGCGACCAGCAGAAGACCGACGATGAGCAGGTTGACCGCCGAGGAAATGGTGACGGTGGCGATCTGCTGCAGCGAGCCGAGCAGGATGGAGCCGACCAGCGGGCCGATCCATGAGGTGGTGCCGCCGATCATCGGCATGGCGATCGAGTTGACCGCATATTCCAGGCCGAACGCCGAGGCCGGCTGCAGATAGCCGATGTAATAGGGGAACGGCGCGCCGGCCATGCCCATGAAGGCGCCCGACAGCGTGGTGGCGATCAGCTTCAGGCGCAGCGTCGGCACGCCGGAAGCCTCCGCCGCCATCTCGTCGTCACGGATGGTGGCGAAGCCGAAGCCGAGTTGCGAGCGCTCGATAGTGCGCGCGGTGGTCAAGGCGATCACCGCCAGCCCCAGCATCAGCGCGAACAGATAGGCGATATAGTTGATCTCGAAGCCGGCGATTTCGATCGTCTCCGGGCGGATGATGTAGGCGCCGCGCGAGCCGCCGACGAAGTCCCAGTTCACCACCAGCGTTTGCAGCACCACTGCCAGCGCGAGCGTGGCGATGGCGAAGAACGAGCCGCGCAGCCGTAGCGTCAGATAACCCATGCCGAATCCGACAATGCCCGACACCATGGCGCCGATCAGCATCAGCAGCGGCACCGGCAGCGGATAGATTTTGTGCATGAAAACCGACGAATAGGCGCCGAGCGCGAAAAACGCGGCCGAACCGAAATTCACATAGCCGCAATAGCCGCCGAGGATGTTCCATGCCGTCGCCAGCACGATGAATTGCAGGATCGTGTAGCCGGCGAAATAGAAGTAATCGAGGTGCAGCCAATTGGCGAAGACCATGACGATAAGGCCGACGCCGATCGCGATCGATGAGAATTTTACGGCGTTCACGCTGCTCACCGTCCCAAAAGTCCCGCCGGCCGGAAGGCGAGCGTCAGAAGAAGGAAACCGAACGCCACCGCCGGCGCCCAGGACGGACCGTAGAAGGTCGAGGTCAGGCTCTCGACCACGCCGAGCAGCATGGCCGCGATCAGCGTGCCGGGCATGCTGCCGAGCCCGCCCAAGACGCAGATGGCGAACACGCGGCCGATATATTCGCGCCCGACCGAAGGCTCGACCGGCTGGATGATGATGAGCAGCGCGCCGGCGATCGAGGCGGTGGCGATCGAGATGCCGAAGGCGATGCGCTTGATGCGGGTCGGATCGGCCGCCATCAGCTGCAAGGCCAACTGGTCCTGCGAGACCGCCATGATGGCGCGGCCAAGAAAGGTGCGGGTGACGAACAGCTGCAGCGTGGCGAACATCGCCAATGCCACCAGACAGGGCACCAGCATGCGCAGCGGCAATTCGATCAAACCGAGATGCATGCTGGGGCCGATATAGGCGGCTTCGACGTAACGATAGTCGACGCCGAACACCAGGATCAGCGACACTTCGGTGACGAACAGCAGTCCGAAAAAGAAGGCAAGCCCGCGCAGGGATTCCTGGCCGCGTTTTTCAAACGACAGGTAATAAACCTGATAGACCGCTGCGCCGAGCGCGTAGAACGCCGGCAGCGCAAGGATGCTCACCACGATCGGGTCGACGTGGAAATTGATGTTGACGAAATAGGCGATGTAGGAGCCGAGGATGATGAAGGCCGGATGCGCGATGTTGACGATGTCGAGCATGCCGAACGAGATCGACACGCCGGCGGTGACGGCGGCGTAGAAGGCGCCGAGCAGTAGCCCCGCGACGATAGCGTTGATCAGGAGATCCCAGGAAATGTCCATGCCGCTTTCAACCGGCGCATTCGATCAGGCAGATCGCGCGGTGCGAACGGCCACCGGCGGCGCATCGTGCGGCACGATGCAAGTGGTCGCGACCTGCGTGTCGAAATGGCTGGCTTTGTTTCCCCTTTAGACCCGGTTTTTTCTTTGCCCGGATTGTCGTCCCCGGAGCTTCGCGTGGCAGTTTGCAGGAAGCCTGGCGGCTTGGCTAGTCCATTGATCGATCAATTAAACTGGCCCAACTGCGGCAAAACGAAACGCCCGCCGCCGGACCATGGGCCGGGGCGGGCGCTATCGTAAATCGCTTGTTCAGGCGGCGGCTTGCGGCCGTACACCCGCAGGTAGCGGCATCGGCTTGTTGGCGCTGTCTTTGAACTCGACGGTCATGAACACCATTTCCTGATCGCCGAGATTTTCCAAATCGTGCACCTTGAATTCGTCCTTGCCGTAGGTCTCGTGCCGCGTCTCGCCCGGCGCATAGGTGTATTCGACCGTGGTGCCGTCATGCACATGCTGCCTGCCACGGCCGCCGTTTACCGAGGTCCAGAAATAATCCAGCACGTGGCGGTGGAACCCGATGCGCTCGCCGGGGGCGAGACGGATGATCCATACGCGCGTGCGTTCGGTCTCCGACAGCAGCGTGGAGCCGACACAGGGGTTCGGATTCTTCGCCTCGCGCTCGAATTCGGCGGTGAGCTCCGCCGGCCATTGCGATTTGTCTTTCTTCTCGGCGGCCTTATCGAGCATGCTCAGAGCCATGGAAATTCCTCCGGTGCTATTTGCCGTCATATATAGCATATTTCGGTAAACGGAAAGATTGAGGGCGATCCATTGGCGGGGCGTAAGGCGGTAATCATCGGCGGCTCGATGAGCGGCTTGCTGAGCGGGCTGATGCTGCGCCGGGCCGGCTGGAGCGTGGATATCTACGAGCGCGTGGAGAGCGAACTGTCCGGCCGCGGCGCCGGCATCGTCGCCCAACAGGAACTGATCGAGCGCTTGCGCCGGCTGGGGCTCGCCACCGATGCGCTCGGCGTGCACATCACCACCCGCAAGATTCTCGACCGGCAAGACCGCGTCACCGAGGAAATTGAGTGCCCGCAGGTGCTCACGGCCTGGGAGCGCGTCTACCGGCTGCTGCGCGACGCCTTTCCGCCCGAGCGCTATCACCGCGGGCGCGGGCTCGCCGCTTTCGAACCCGGCGCCGATTCGGTGCTGGCGCGGTTTTCCGATGGTGAAACGATCGAGGCCGATCTGTTGGTGGGCGCGGACGGCACGCGTTCCACCGTGCGCCAGCAGGCGCTGCCCGAAGCCGTGCCGCTTTATGCCGGCTATTGCGCCTGGCGCGCGTTGATCGCGGAAGACGCCATCCCGCCGGACACCCATCGCGCGCTGTTCGAATACATGACTTTCACTTTGCCGCCGGGCGAGCAGTTGCTTGGCTACCCGGTGGCGGGGCCGGACAATGATCTGCGCCCCGGCCATCGCCGCTACAACGTGGTGTGGTACCGGCCGGCGGAAGAGAAAACGAAGCTGCAGTGGCTGCTCACCGATGAGCGGGGCACCAAGCATGCCATCTCGATTCCGCCGCCGCTGATCCGGCGCGAGGCGATCGCTGAGATGCGGGCGGATGCCGAGCGGCTGGCGGGACCGCAGTTCCGCCAGATCGTGCGGCTGATCGACGAGCCGATCCTGCAGCCGATTTACGATCTGGAATCGCCGCGCATGGCGTTCGGCCGGGTGGCGATCCTGGGCGATGCGGCTTTCGTGGCGCGCCCGCACGTGGCCGCCGGCGTCTCCAAGGCGGCGGACGACGCGGCGGCTCTGGTGCAGGCATTGCAGGCCGAGCCCGACGTGCCGGCGGCGCTTCGGCGCTACGAGGCGGCGCGCTTGCCCGAGAACACCCTTATTATCGAGCGCGCGCGCCACCTCGGCGCCTATCTGCAGGCGACGCAGACGCAGGAGGAACGCACGCGTGCCGGAATGCACAGCACCGACGCTGCCGTGATCGCGG
Organism: uncultured Alphaproteobacteria bacterium; assembly: GCA_963786025.1. Taxonomy (GTDB): domain Bacteria; phylum Pseudomonadota; class Alphaproteobacteria; order Rhizobiales; family Xanthobacteraceae; genus Pseudolabrys. Next base: position 72,767 of record CAWAXK010000023.1, on the reverse strand, counting down.
AGACGGCGGTGCTGGATTTTTTGTACGCCTAAGCGGCGCTATTTCAGGCCGAGAATTTTCGTCGCGTTACCGCCGCACAGCGCGGCGGTGACCGATGCATCGAAGCCGGTCGAAACGACGTGCTCGATCGGATCGAAGTCGGCCATGTCGAACGGATAGTCCGTTCCCAAGACGATACGATCGGTGCCGTAAGTCTTCACCAGCGCTTCAAGCTGATGGGGCGTGAACACGACGGTGTCGAAATAGACGTTCCGCCGCAGATAGGTCGTCGGCGGCTTCGGCAGGTTGCCATGCGCATCCGATCGTGCGCCCCAGGCATGATCGATGCGGCCTGAATAGGCGCCGAGGAAGCCGCCGCCGTGCACGGCCAGCACGCGAAGCTTGGGATGCCGTTCAAAGACGCCGTCGAAGATCAGGTAGTGAAGCGCCATCGTGGTGTCGAGCGGGTTGCCAATCACGTTGTTAAAGTAGAAACGTCCGAAACGCTGCGGCTGGGTGAAACCGGTCGGATGGATCAATACCAGCGCGTCGAGCTCTTCGGCCTTCTTCCAGAAAGGTGCGAAGGCCGGGTCGGACAGTTCCTTGCCGTTGACGTTGGTCAAAATCTCGGCGCCCTTGAAGCCAAGTTGCTTCATGCCCCGCTCAAGTTCCTTTGCCGCCTCGTTGCCGTCCTGCATCGGCACGCCGCCGAGCGCGACCAGGCGATCCTTGTGTTTGCCGACATATTCCGCGATGCCGTCATTGAGAACGCGCGCCGCCTGCACGCCGACATCGAGCGGAAGGTTGTAATAGATCTGCGGCGGAGCGGGACAGACGAGCTGCATGTCCACGCCCATGTCATCCATCACGCGAAATCGCTGATCGGTCGTCGCAATGCGCTCGCGGATGTCGGCTGCCTGCTTGGCCATCAGCGTCTGTGTTTCGGGCGTCGAGTCCTGAAACGAACGGATCGGTGGATTGTTTGAGATGGGGCGTGACGATTTCGGCGACGCGCGGCACCGCCACATGCGCGTGCATGTCGACGGTGAGACTTTTCGGCCGCGTTTCGCGCCCCGGCTTGCCGTGCTTACGCGCGGCCGTTGGCTCGTACTTGTTCCAGATTTCCGCCATTTCCATTGTCCTTGTGACGATTAAACTCAGAAAACTCCCAGGTGCTGGCCCAGATCGACGCCGTCCTTGTTCAATTGCGCCGGCGTGGAGACGACCACGACGTGGCCGGTGTTGAGGATGACGATGTCGTCGGCGACGTCGAAAACGAGCCTGGGGTTCTGCTCGACCAGCACGATCGACAGCCCGCTTTCCTTCAGCTTGCGGATGGTGGCCATCACCTCGGCGACGATCTGCGGCGCCAGACCCTCCGACGGCTCGTCCATCAGCAGCACGCGCGGATTGCCCATCAAGGCGCGGCCGATTGCCAGCATCTGCTGCTCGCCGCCCGACAGATGCGCGGCGATCTGCTTGTGCCGCTCATGCAGGCGCGGGAACATCGCGAACACGGTTTCGGCGGTCCACGGCGGGTGCTTGCTGCCGGCATCCGGCTTGCGCGCGGCGACCATGAGATTTTCGCGCACGGTCAGGCTCTTAAAGATGCGGCGGCCCTGCGGCACCAGGGCCACGCCCTTCGCCGCCACCATCTCGGGCGACAGGCCGGTCACCGGCTCGCCGAACACCACCACCTCGCCGCGGCGCGGCGGCAGCAGGCCCATGGTGACGTTCATACAGGTCGATTTGCCGGCGCCGTTGCGCCCGAGCAGGCCGAGCATGCGCGCTTCGCCGAGCTCGAACGATACGTTGGTCAAAACATGACTGTCGCCGTAATATGCGTCGACCGCCTGCAGGCTGAGCGCGCTAGTGGCCAAGATAAACCTCCCGGGTACGCGGGTCGGCCACCACTTCGGCGCGGTTGCCTTCGACGATAACCTCGCCGAAATGCAGCAGCGTGATGCGCTCGGCGAATTCCAGCGCCACGTCCATGTTGTGCTCGATCATCACCATGGTGACGTCGCGCGGGATCGCCATCAGGCATTTCTGCACGTCGCGCCGCTCGTCGATCGATAAGCCGGCGAACGGCTCGTCGAGCAGCAGCACTTTCGGATTTTGCGCCAGCGCCATGGCGATCTCGACGCGACGGCGCTCGCCGTAGGAGGTTTGCGCCAGCGGCCGTTCGGCGATATGCGCGAGCCCGACGCGTTCCAGCGCCGCGCGGCCATGCTCGATCAGATGCCCTTGATGCTTGATGTCGGTCAGCGGGTTCCAGCGCGCCGGCGACAGGCCGAGCAGCGCCAGCGCGACGTTGTGGATGATGGTATTGCGCGGAAACAACGTGATGATCTGATAGGTGCGCGCCATGCCGAGATGCGCGCGGCGCCGACTCGGCACCCGGGTGATGTCTTGCCCGAACAGACGAATCGATCCTTTGTCTGGGCTGATTTCGCCGGTGATCAGGTTAAACAGCGTGGTCTTGCCGGCGCCGTTCGGGCCGATGATCAGCCGCCGTTCGCCCGGCTCGACATCGAGGTTGACATCGGTGGTGACGTGCAGGCCGCCGAACGCCTTGCACAGGCCGGTGACGGTGAGCGCGCTCATGGCTTGCCCTCCGTCGTCGCGGCTTTGGCGGGGGCGCTCATCATACGCCAGGCCAGCCGCCACAGCCGCGCGCTGCCCGGCACCAAGCCTTCCGGCATCAGGATGACGATGGCGACGAAGATGGCACCGAGCAGGAAATTCCAGCGCTCGATGAAGCCGCTGACCACGGTCTTGACCACCACCACCAGCGTTGCGCCGACGATCGGGCCGAGCAGGGTGCCGGCGCCGCCGGAGATCACCATCAGCAACACTTCAGCCGAGGAAGTGAGCGCCAGCGTCTGTGGACTGATGAACTGCGTGTAATAGACGAACAGGATGCCGGACACGGAGGTCAATAGTCCGGACACCAGACAGGCATAGAAGCGGATCAGCCAAACGTGATAGCCGAGCGCATTCATGCGGCGTGGCTGGTCGCGCGTCCCCATCAGCGAGGCGCCGAACGGCGAGCGCACGAACACCGCCATCGCCGCCACCGACAGCGCGAAAACGATCAGCGTCGTGTAATAGAACGTGTTCGGCGAAGCGAGCGAGTAACCGAACGGCTCCGGGCGGGTGCGCACGCTGATGCCATTGTCGCCGCCGGTCAGGCTGATCCAGCGGTAGGCCAGGCCCCACAGGATTTCGCCCAGCGCCAGCGTGATCATGATGAAGCCGATGCCGGTCGAACGCAGCGACAGCACGGCGAAGAGCGCCATCGACACCATCCCGACGATCAGCGCGACAACGATTGCCGCAGTGTGACTGGCTCCTATCTGGAGCATGTAGGCGGTGGCGTAGGCGGCGATGCCGAACAGCCCGGCATGGCCGAGCGACACCAGCCCGGCATAGCCGACCAGCACGTTCAGCCCGAGCGCAAAGATCGCGTAGAACAGGATCTGACTGGCGACGTTGACGTAATAATCGCCGGGCATCCAATAGGGCACCGTGAAAAGCGCAGCGAAGGCGACCGCGAGGGCGATGAGGCGCGCGTTCATGGCACATGCCTGCCAAACAGGCCTTGCGGGCGCAATAGCAGCACCAGGAGCATCGGCATGAACAAGACGAAATAGGCAAGCTCCGGCAGCAGCGCCTGGCCGAAATTATAGATGAATCCGATGATAATGCTGCCGACGAATGAGCCGAGCAGGCTTCCCGAGCCGCCGAGAATGACCACCACCAGCGCCAGCGGCAACATGTCCTGGTCAAGCCCGGGATAGACCGACAATATCGGTCCGCCGATGATGCCGGCGAACGCGGCAAGGCCGGCGCCGAGCGCGAACACGATAGTGAAAAGCTGCGACACGCGGATGCCGACCACGCGCGCCATGTCGGGATCGTCGACGCCGGCGCGGATCATGGCGCCAAGCCGCGTGCGATCGAGCAGCAGCCAGAGCCCGACGGCGACCACGATGGCGATGACGATGATCGCCAGCCGGTAGGCCGGAAACACCATCACGCCGAAGCGGACGAATCCGCCAAGTCCAGCGGGCGTGGTGATGTTGAGCGGATCGCCGCCCCACACCATCAAGCAGAAATCGGCGGCCATAAACGACAGGCCGAGCGTGACCAGTACCTGCGCCAGTTGATCGCCGGGCAGACGGCGCAGCAGCAGCCGTTCCGCCAGAGCGCCGAGCGCGGCTACCGTCAGCATCGCCAGGATCGCCGCCAGCCAGAAATTCAATTTGAACCCCAGCAACCCCACGACGAAGGTGGCGCCGACATAGGCGCCCAGCATGAACAGCGAGCCGTGCGTCAAATTCGGAATCCGCATCAGCCCGAAAATCAGGGAGAAGCCCGCCGACAGCAGAAACAGCAACCCACCGAAGGTGATACTGTTAACCGTCAGCACCAGCCAAAAATTCATAGCCGCAGTGTTCCCGCGCTCGTCGTTTCTTGTATGCACATGATCGTTTCCGAAAACCGGCAACGTCTTGAATACCGGTCCCCACTGTTCGGGATCATGCGCCAAAGGCCCGCGGGCGCCATTGCGGCGCCCGCGGGACGGTTCACATCATGATTTAAGCGGCGGATAATTGCGCGAATAAACCGGCTGCGCCAAGAACTTCTTCTCGTCGTAGTTCCAGAACTGACTCACGTTGTGGTACGTCTTCACGGTCTTGTTGGCGAGCTTGCCGTTCACTTTTTCGACGCGGCGAATGTAGAAGTCGCCGATCACATTGCCGAGGTGATCGAACTTGATCGGGCCGCGCGGTGTGTCCTTCAGATCAACGGACCGCAGCGCCGTGACGAAGGCTTCCTTGTCGTCGGATTTGCCGTTGGCCTTTTCCAGGCCGGCGGCCACCACCGCGGCAGCGACATAGAGGCCGGCGGCGTAGAAACCGGGATCGACTTTGTAGTCCTTCTGCATCGCCGCCACGAAGCGTTTGTTGCTGTCGGTAGCAAGGTCGAGCGTGTAGGGGCAGCAGCTGTACATGCCGAGCGCCTCGTCGCCGAAGGCGCGCATTAACGCGTCGTCGCCGCCGGTTTCGCCGGTCACTACCGGATACTTCAATCCGGCCGCAGCGTAGGTCTTCATGAAGCGTAGTGGGTTCGAGCCGGCGAAGCCTTGGCACACGCCGTCGCAATCCGCGATCTGCGCGACGAAGGGCGTGTAGTCCGGGGTGACCAGCGGCGGCCAGATCTTGTTGACGATCTTGCCGCCATTACCCTCGAAGGTCTGCTGGAAGCCGCCCATCTGCTCGTAGCCGAAGGCAAAGTCCTCGGAGATGGTGACGATCTTTTTGAGCTTGAGCTCCTTGGCTGCGAATTCGGCCATGGGGTGCATTGCCTGCGAAGAACAGGCCGATGGACGCAGGAAGTAAGGATTCGGTTTCCGCTGCGTCATGTCCTCGGCGCCGGCGAGGCTGAGCATCGGCGTCTTGTGCTGCGCGACATAGTCGCTGATGGCGAGCAGTTCGAAAGCGGCGAGTGGGCCAAGGATGGCGTCGACCTTGTCGCGCTCGATCAGTTCCTGTGCCTTGGTCTTGGTGCCTGCCGGGTTGCCGCCGGTGTCGGCAGAGATGAAGTCAACCTTGCGGCCGGCAAAGGTGTAGTTCTTCTCCTTCAGGAACGTAACGACGCCTTGCTCCATCTGGATACCGCCTTGCGCCAGCGGTCCGGTCTTGATGGTGAGTAGGCCAAGTTTGAATGGCGCGGCTTGCGCGATCGCCGGCTTAGGAAACTTGAACGCTGCGAGCGCAGCGCCGGCGGCAGTGGCGGCCATAAATTTACGGCGGGTAACTTTACCAGACATCGCATTCCTCCCTCTGTGGCCCCTCGCGGGGCTGCACTTTTTGAGCGGCTTTGTGCGGGCATCTTTGAACAGCCCGCACAGCCGAATTCAACCCGAATATCATAAAGCGTATTCTGGGCCGTCGTTGCAAGGACGACGGACCGGACTAAGGCCATCATCGGCCAATGTAATCCGTTCTGTAAAGCCCGGTTGCGGCGTAGCGCCGCGGATCGCCGTTCCAGCTCAATCGCGGTCCTGGGCCTGGCGCAGCCAGCGCTGCCGGAATTACCGTCCGCCTCGATTATCGCTTCTTTATGCCTGCCTTCGCGATCACCTGCGACCATTTGGCGACATCGCTTTTGATGACCTTCTGTAAATCGTCGGGTGTCATGCCGCGCGCGTCCATGCCAGCGGCGCTGGAGAATTTCTGAATCTGCGGCGACTTCAGAGCTTCGCTGACGGCGCGATTGAGTTCGGCGACGATGGCGGCAGGCGCCCCTTTGCGGATGCCGAGCCCGTTCCAGCTTGTCACCTCGTAGTCCGGCACGCCGCTTTCGGTCACCGTCGGGACATTTGACAAATTGCCGGCGCGCTCGTGGCCGGTGGTGGCGAGCACGGTCATCTGGCCATTCTTGATGGGCGCCTGGAACCCGGCGAAGTATTCGAAGGCGACGTCGACGTCGCCGCGCAAGACAGCATTGGCCAGCTCCGGCGTCGTCTTGTACGGGACGATTGTGACGTTGATGCCGGATTTAATACGAAACAGTTCGGCGGAAAGATTCTGCGTGCTGCCCGCGTTGATAGTCCCGAAATTCAGCTCGCCGGGACGCGCTTTGGCCGCGGCGATCACGTCCTTGATGGTCTTGTAGGGCGAGCCGGCCTTGGTTGCGATCAGCAGGCCATAGGAGGCGGTGGTCGAGATCGGCGCGATGTCGGTCTCGATGTCATAGGGCAACGATTTGAACAAAGCTTTGGCGATGGTGAGGCCGCCGCCGATCATCGTTAGCGTGTAGCCGTCGGCCGGCGCTTCCAGCGCCGCCTGCATACCGATGACGCCGCCGGCGCCCGGCCGGTTCTCGATGAAGAATTGTTGGCTGAAATGCTTGCTGAGATCCTGCGCCACCATGCGCATGGTGACGTCGGCGATGCCGCCGGGCCCATAGGGAACGATGATGCGTACCGGCCGCGTTGGATAGCTGTCCGCGCGCGCGCATGTGCCGGCGAGCGCGACGGCAAGCACCAACAACCCGCCGCCGACGAGGACGGTTACACGATTCACGAAACGGCTGGCTGGGCCGGGATGCGGCATGATCTTGTTCCTGATGGAGTCGCCCGCGCGCAGAATAGGAACGCGCGCCAGCGCTGACAATGACCATTGCGTGGGGCGCCGGACGATTTGTTGCGCGACATTGCCGGTGCGCCGCCTGCATTGTGGGTTGTGCGGCGATGCGCTTTACGCGGGCAAGCCATTGCTCTACGCAGGGGGCCTCTTCCCAGGGAGATGGGGCGGCATCTCCTATCAGCGCCGGACCGAATTCGATGAAAGCCATCGATATCCACCCGCATATCATCGCCGCCGATAATGCGCGCTACCCCTTAGCGCCGCTCGGCGGCCACCAGTCCGATTGGTCGCGTACGCGGCCGGTGACACTGGAACAGCTGATCGCAGCCATGGACACGGCCGGCGTGCAGAAAGCCGCCATCGTGCAGGCCTCGACCTGCTACGGCCACGACAATTCCTATGTCGCGGATGCGGTGGGCGCCTATCCAAAGCGCTTCACCGGCGTTTTCTCGGTCGATGTGCTGGCGTCCGACGCGCCTGAACGCATGCGCTATTGGCGCGACAAGGGGCTCATCGGCCTGCGGCTTTTCACCTTCGGCAGCACCATGTCCGAGCAGGCCAACTGGCTCGACGATCCGAAATCCTACCCGGCGTGGACCTCGGCTGGCGAACTCGGCCTATCGATCTGCCTGCAGATGTCGGCTAAGGCGATTCCTCAAGCGGTCAACATGGCCGTACGCTTCCCGAACGTGCGCATCGTCCTCGACCACTGCGCGCGTCCGGCGCTGGAGGACGGGCCGCCTTACGACGCTGCTGCCAGCTTGTTCGGTCTGGCGCGCTACCCCAACATCTATTTGAAACTCACGCCGCGGATCTTTGCCGAAGCACGCCGCGGCCGCGCGACGCCTGAGACTTTCTTTCCGTCTCTGGTTGCCGCGTTCGGCCCCTCGCGGCTGGCGTGGGGCTCGAACTATCCCTCCAGCGAGGGCACGTTACCGGCTATTTTGCAGGTAGCGCGCGACTCGCTGGGCTGCTTGCCGGCAGCCGATCAAGAATGGATCTTCGGCAAAACCGCTCCGGTTCTCTATCCGGCACTCGCGGACTGAGGAGGCAATCATGACCAGCGAAAAGCTGAAGCTCTTCACGCTGCTCGGCAGCTATCCGAACACGGCGGCAGCTGAAAAACGGCGCGGTCAAATCCGATCTCGTCGAGTTCGACTTCGCCGACGTGAAGGTGTCCAACACCGCCTTCAAACCGCTGGTGCGCGAGGCCAAGTTTGATCTCGGCGAGCTGGCGATCGTCACTTTTCTGCAGGCCAGGACCTACGGCAAGCTCTATGCGCTGATTCCGGCGACCGTGCTCGGCCGCGGCCAGCACCACACCATCGCCTACAATCCGCAGCGCGGGCCGTTGCGGCCATCCGATCTCTCGGGCAAACGGGTCGGCGTGCGCGCCTATACACAGACGACCGGGGCCTGGGTGCGCGGCTTTCTCGCGGACGATTACGGGGTCGATACCGCCAGCATTCGCTGGGTTACCTTCGAGGACCCGCATCTCGCCGAATACAAGGACCCGGACTTCGTCACGCGCGCGCCGGAAGGCAAAAACCTGACGCAGATGCTGCTGGACGGCGAGCTCGACGCCGCCATCGTCGGCGACAAGTTGCCCGACGAGCGGCTCAAGCCGCTCATCGTCGATGCCGACGGGGTTGCGCGCCAATGGGCGCAAACGCATGGCGGCGTGCCGATCAATCACATGATGGTGGTGCGCCAATCAATCGCGCAATCCCGCCCGGATGTGGTGAAAGAAATATACCGCGTGCTGCACGAGAGCCGGCGCGCGGCGCCGCCGGCGGAAGGCGGCCCACTCGATCCCTGGCGTTTCGGCGTCGAGGCAAACCGCCGCTCGCTCGAGATCATCGTCGATTACAGCTTTCGCCAGAAACTCATTCCGCAAAAGTTCTCAGTCGACGAACTATTCGATGACAGTATGCGCGCGCTGGCGTGAGTTTGGCGCCGCCTAAATCCCGAGATAGCTCGACTTGATCTCGTCGTTGGCCTTGAGCGCTTCCGGCTTGCCGGAATAGACCACCTGGCCCTTGCTCATCACATGCACATAGTCGACCAGCTTGAGCGCAAGATGCGCGCTCTGCTCGACCAGGAGAATCGACAGGCCCTCTTCCTTCAGCTTGCCGATCGCCTCCCACAGACCCTGGATGATGATCGGCGCCAACCCTTCCGACGGCTCGTCCATAATTAGGCAGTCGGGGTTGGTCATCAGCGCGCGGCCGATCGCCAGCATCTGCTGTTCGCCGCCCGACAGCGTCTTGGCGCGCTGGGTGCGGCGCTCGCGCAGGCGCGGGAACAGCGTGTAGACGCGCTCGAGAGTCCAGCCATGGCGGTCGGGGTGTCGCTCGGCCACCAGCAGGTTTTCTTCAACGCCGAGGGTGGGAAATACGCGGCGGCCCTGGGGCACCAATCCCATGCCGCTGCGCACGGTCTCGAACGAGGATTTCTGCGTGATGTCGTCGCCCTTGAACACGATTTTGCCGCGGCGTGGCGGATTGAAGCCGACGATGGAATTCACCAGCGTGGTCTTGCCGACGCCGTTCCTGCCCAGAAGGCCAAGAATTTGTCCTTGTTCCAGTTGCAAAGACAGTCCTTGGAGGACGTAGGCGTCCCCGTAATAAGTGTGGATGTCCTGGACTTCGAGAATCGCCATGGGGTTAATCTGTTCCGAGATAGATTTCTTGCACTTTGGCGCTGGAATGAATCTGTTGCGGCGTGCCGGTTTCCAGAACTTCACCGAAGTGGAGGACGGAGATCTGCGAGGCGACGTCGAACACCACGTCCATGTCGTGTTCGATCAAGAGAATGGCGAGATCGGGATCGAGCTTCATCAGGAACTTGGCCATCTCGGTCGATTCGCCCGACGACAGACCGGCGGCCGGCTCGTCGAGCAACAAGATCTTCGGGTCGCTGGCCAGGCCAAGAACAATCTCGAGCTGGCGCTGTTCGCCGTGCGAGAGATTGCGAACTTCGGTGTCCTTGCGATCGAGGAAGCCGGCGCCTTCGAGCAGGTTATAGGCCTTCTCGTAGACTTCTTTGTACGAAGACAAAAACCGCCACATCACGAACTTCGACGATTTCAGGCCTTTTATCGCCAGCAGAACATTGTCGAGCACGGTCAGTTTCGGAAACAAACTCGTGACCTGGAACGTGCGTGCCATGCCTAGCGCGGTGCGCCGGTGACTCGGCCATGAGGTAACGTCCTGACCGAACAGAAGAATATCGCCAGAGGTCACCGGGAAGATGCCGGTGATCAAGTTGAACAAGGTGGTTTTTCCGGCACCGTTCGGGCCGATGATGGCCTGGCGGTCGCCGGGCATGATGCGCAGCGTGACATTGCGGGTGGCCTGCAAGCCGCCGAAGCTCTTGCAGATATTTTTCAACTCGAGAACGGGCACGTCGCCATTCGCGCTTGCGCTACTCATGCAACCCTCTGAGCAAACTTAAAAATCTACCGGGGCTCCAGGCGCGGAGCCCCGGCCGTTATTGGTCCTATTCGCAGAACTTGCAGGGCGGGAAGTCGCGGCTATAGACCGGCTGCTTGAGGAACTTGTCCTTCCCGTAGGTCCAGAACTGACTGACGTGCGGGTAAGTCTTGATCACGACGTTCCACAGTTCGTCCTTCGGATAGCCGAACATCTTCTTCTTCTCGACCTTCTTGATGTAGACGTTCTCGATAGGATTGCGCATGTCGTCGAGCTCGACGGGTCCGCGCGGCGCGTTGAGCTTGATGCTCTCCATCAACTTGATGAACTGCTCCGGCCCCGGATATTTGCCGCCGGCCTTCTTCATCGCCTCGTCGATCCACATCGCGGTGGTGTAGTTGTTTTCCGAATAGTAGGACGGCACCTTGCCGTATTTGGCGCGGTAGGCCTTGACGAATTTCTCGTTCTCCGGCGTCTCGAGCGCCGCGCTGTAGTGCAGCGCGGAGACGTCGCCGATTACTTCATCGCCCATGAACGGCAGCACGAATTCGTCATAGCTGACGCCGCTCGCGACGATCGGCGTCTTGATGCCGGCGGCGCGCAGTTGTTTGGGGAACTGCAGCGCCATCGGGCCGACCATGGTGGTGAAGATCATGTCGGCGTCGGCTTTGATGTTCGGGATATAGGGCCCGAAGTCCTTGGTGCCGAGCGGCGGCCATATTTTCTGGATCACCTTGCCGCCGCAATCCTCGAAAATCTTCTGGAAGCCGCCGACGGTCTCGTAGCCGAAGGCATAGTCGGCCGCGATGACGACAGCTTTCTTGTGGCCCTGGTCGCAGGCCCATTGCCCGAGCGGCTGGTGCGGCAGCGAACTGGTCCAACTCGTGCGCAGGAAATACGGATACTTGCTGAGCTGCCGCTGCGTCAGGTCGTCGGCCGAGGAGACCGAGGAGATGTACAGCGTCTTTTCGGCGGTGCTCACCGGCGCCAGCGCGTAGCCGGTCGAGGCCAGCAATCCGCCGATGAACATGTGCACGTGGTCTTGCAGGACGAGCTTCTTGGCTTTGGTGACGCCGGTGTCCGGTTTGCCCTGATCGTCTTCGACGACGAACTTCACGTCGGCGCCGCCGAGCTTGCCGCCGTGCTCGTCGAGGTAGAGCTGGAAGCCGTTCACCATGTCCTTGCCGACCTGGGCGAAGATGCCGGTGACCGGCGCGATGTAGCCGATGCGCAATTCGTCCGCCTGCGCCGACGATGCGAGGCTTAGCCCCGCCACGAGAGCGCCTCCCAGCAACAGCGGACTTACCTTAGGCAACAGTCTCCTTGTCATGGTCGTTCTCCCTGAGTTTTTATTTTTTGCCGTCCAACTCAGGACGGCGCGGATGCCAGTGTTTTTGTCTCTCCCGATTTGCTCGGTGTTTTGTTCGACGCTCTTCGCATCTGACGAAGCCGCGCCGGAATTCCCATCAATCCCATCGGCAGATAGAGGATGGTCAGCACGTAGACGCCGCCCAGCACGTATTGCCACCAAGGCACCAGCGTTGAGAGGTATTCGCGCAGGGCAAAGACGATCCCCGAGCCGATGGCCGCGCCGACGAGCGTGCCGGCGCCGCCGAGCACGACCATCAGCAGCGAGTTGACCGAGGTGGTCAGCACCACCGTTTCGGGGCTGATCAGACCGTTGGTGTGCGCCCACAGCACGCCGGCTAGCCCGCCGAAAGCGCCGGCGATGATGAAGGCGAGGTATTTATGCAGCCATGTATTGTAGCCGAGGATCTGCATGCGCAATTCGCGCTCGCGGATGCCTTCCAGGCTGCGGCCGAAGGGTGATCGCACCAGCACGTAAAGCAGAATCAGACTGACGACGAAGAAAGCGAACACCAGGTAAAAGAACGTCCGCTCGTTGCTCAGGTCGAGCCCGAAATCCGGCCGGCTGGTGACGTTGATGCCGTTGTCGCCGCCCGTGAGCGAATTCCAGCGATAGGCGAGACCCCAGACGCATTGCCCGAGCGCCAGCGTGATCATCAGGAAATAGACGCCGGAAGCGCGAATGGCGAAGAGGCCGAACAGCGCGGCCAGTGCCGCGCCCAGGAGCATGCCTAGGATCACCACCAGCCAGAAATCCCAGCCCAGGCCGAAATGAAACTTGGCGGCCAGGATCGCGGTCAGATAGGCGCCGACGCCGAAATAGGCAGCCTGTCCCATCGACGAGAGGCCGGTGAAGCCGAGCAGGAGATCGACGCTCATGGCGAGGATGGCGAAGCACAGCGCGCGCGTCGTCAGCAGCACCACGAACGACGAGGAGTGCGGGACGATGACGGCGAGCGCCACCAGCACGGCGGCGACGGTGACGATTTTCATATTCTGCGTCATGGGGCGTCGCTCACTCGCGGCCGAAAAGGCCGGTCGGCTTGATCGCGAGGATCAGCACCATCGGCGCGTAGAGCGTGAAGTAGGAAACCTCCGGAAACAGCGCCTTGCCGAAATTGTCGGCGAGACCGACCGCCAGCGCGCCGATGGCGGCGCCGCTCAGGCTGCCCATGCCGCCGATGATGACGACCGCGAAGGCGAGCGGCAACATCTCGAAATCGAGGCCGGGATAGATGCCGAGGAACGCGCCGCCGGTCACCCCGCCGAGCGCGGCCAGGAACGCGCCGAGCGCGAAAACGAACATCGAGACGCGGTTGGTGTCGATGCCGACGCCGCGCGCCATCTGCGCGTCGTCCACCGTGGCGCGCACGGCGGCGCCCATGCGGGTCCGCTCCATCGCCAGCCACAGCGCTATGCCGATCGCCAAGGCCAGCACGATCATGAAAATCCGATAGGCCGGAAAGTAGATGCCGCCGATCACGACGCTCCGCGTAAACACCGCGGGCGGATTGATATCCATATTGTTGCCGCCCCAGATGTCGAGCGCGCCCTGCTGGAACAGGAAGGCGAAGCCGACGGTCAGCAGCACTTGCCGCAACACGTCGTTATCGATTGGCACGACGGAAATGCGGCTCAATATGAAAAACACGGCGATGGCGGCGATCGCGGCAACCGCGCCAAACTTGGCCCAACTGCTACCGACGAAATGCGGCCAGGCGGCGGAGATGGCCAGACAGATCAGGACGCCGACCCCGAGCGCGATCGCGCCATTGCGCAGATAGGCAAAGCCTTCGGAGCGCAGAAACAGGCGCTCCATGGCGATGCCGATGACGGCCACGGCGAGCGCGGCCACCGGAATCGACAGGGCCCAGGAACCGGTGGCGGCGATCACCGACAATGCGATGTAGCCGCCCCACAGAAAATAGGCGCCATGGGAAAGATTGACGATCCGCATGACGCCGAAAATCAATGATAGCCCGCTGCCCACAAGGAAGAGCAGCGCGCCATAGGATATGCCGTTGAAGGCCTGGACGATCCAGAACTGCGTATTCATTTCCCCCCTGATCCTTCTTTTAATTTGAAGGTTGCGCGAAGCTTACATGAGGTCGCGTAAGAAAGAACACCCTAAATGGCGGAAGCTATCTCCTTTGTAATGTTTTGTTGGTCGCCCGCGCCGCGCGCATTCCAACGCAAGCCGGAATGCAGCGGCGACATTGCGGTGGGGCGGGTTCTAGCGCCGGCCGCGCTTTTTGCCGGCTGCCTGTTTTTTCGGCGGAATGATGGGCAGCAGCAGATAGGGCGCCTTGCCGCCGCTGAAATGCAGCGTGGTGGTGCCGTTAAAAACAGCGGGCGGGCGGTCGCGCGGATCGTTGTGCAGGAACGGACCGCAACCTGTGAGTTCGTTTTTGAAGTTCGACAGCTTGCCGCCGCTGGCGCCGCCGTATTCATAGTCCTTGCCGCGCACCGACAGGCCGATGCGATAGCCGGCCGGCACCGCGATGCAGGACGGCCAGATCTCGATGTCGAGTTCCACCGGTTTGCCCTTGGTCAGCGGCTGCTTCTTGTCGTGGGTGTGATAGGGCCGGTAGGGCAGCGACAATTTCTTGTCGAGCTTGCGATGCGAGGCGCGCAGCCAGCCTTGTGCAATGGGTGTGTGCGGATCGATGGCGCCCTGGAACACGACTTCCTTGAGGTCGCCGGTGAACACGCGCAGCACGATGAAGAAGTCGGCGTCACGGGTGGAGGAGGAGGCGAACAGCTTGAGCGCCGACGGGCCGGTGATCTCGGTGTCGTGCTCGAGCGCAGGGGTGAGGAAGGTGAGGCCCTCGCCCATGGCCGGGAAGGCGAGCTTGGCGCTGCCGGACGGCTTCTTCAGCGTGAGCGCCATGGATTTGGCATCGAGATAGAACTTGGTCCATTGCGTGCGCGCGATCGGCCATTCGTTTTCGGCGCGCGCGACGAATTTCTCGCCCGGGTGGCGGACTTGCAGCAGCACGCGCGGTTGTTTCGACCAGGTCGTGTCCTTGCCGTGCAGGAAATAGTCGAAGAAGCGCTTCTGCTGCTCGCGGCCGTAGTCGGTGTAGAAATGCGTCCAGTGCTCGATGCCGTGCGCTTCGAGCCATTTCTGCTTGGAGCCGGCGCGCACGAAGCCTTCGAAATTGCCGCGCGGATGGAGGCCTTGGCCGCCCCAATTGGCGGCGGAAAACAGCGGCGCCGTCACCTTGTCCCAGATCGGCGAACGGTCGCGGTGATATTTGTCGTCCAGCGCATGTTTGCGAATCTGGCCGCCGAAATCGGAACGGTTCTTGGCGAGTTCTTCCTCGCTCAGCGTCTCCGGGCCGCATACCAGTTCGCCATGCACGCGGCTGCGTCCGCCTTTTTCGCCGAGGCCGTATTGCACGACCTTGACCTGCATGTCGTACCAGTTCTCCCAGAACGTCGAGAGAATGCCGCCGTGATGCGTCATGTCGCGGTACCAGTCGGCCGAGCCTTCCCACACGCACATGGCGGCGAGATGCGGCGGCTGCAGCGAGGCGACGTGCCACTGGTTCATGCCGTAATAGGAAATGCCGTTGAGCCCGACCTTGCCGCTCGACCAGGGCTGCACGCCGGCCCATTCGATGCAGTCGTAGTAATCCTTGGTTTCGCGCGGCGAGAAATGATCGATGTAGCCGGGCGAGCAGCCGGCGCCGCGCGAATCGACGCGCACGCAGACGTAGTCGTGCGGCACCCATTTCTCGGGGTCGATCACTTCCCAGCTTTGGTAGAGGTTGCTCGAACCGGCGGTGACGTCGGGATGTTTTTCCGCCATGCGCTGCCAGGCGCTCGGATAGCCGTCCTGGAAGGCGAGGTTCTTGGCGTAGGGGCCGTAGGTCAGCAGGACCGGAAATTGCCCGTCTTTCGCGGGGCGAAAAACGTCGGCGCGCAGCACCAGGCCGTCGTCCATGGTGATCGGCACGTTCCAGTCGATCCGCATGCCATCGCGGAGTTCCGACAACTGTTGTAACGGCGCCATCCTTGCCTCCCACGGCCTTATTTTGCCGGCGGGAGGCTACAGAGGTGCAGAGGCGGGAGGCAAGGGCTTAGGGTCGCAACTGTGTGCCACTGGAAACGAGATGGCCGGGACAAGCCCGGCTATGACAATCGAAAGTTTGTTGCCGATCGAAGTCTACCGCTTCGCGCGCTTCACCTTGGCCTGCTTTTCCAGCACGGCGCAGACGGCGGCGGTGTCTTGCGCGCCGTAACCGCTCTTCATCGCCTTCACATAGACGGGCTTGGAAGCATCGAACATCGGCGTCGGCACTTTGATCTTGCGGGCGTAGTCGCCGATCACCTGCATGTCCTTGCCCCAGACGTCGATCTTCATGGTCGCGTCTTTGTAGTTGCCCTTCACCATCATCGGCGCGCGCAATTCGAACACGCGCGAATTGCCGGCGCCCGGCGTGATGAGGTCAAAGATCAGCTGCGGCGGCAGGCCGGCCTTCATGCCGAGCACCATGGCTTCGGCGCTGGCGACGTTGTTGATGGCGACCAGAAGATTGGCCACGTATTTCATCTTGCTGCCGTTGCCGAATTCGCCGACGTCGTAGGCGTGGCGGCCGAAGGCGGTAAACATCGGATTGAGCTTGGCGATCGCCTTAGAATCGCCGCTGGCATAGAAAACCAGGTCGCGCTTGGCGGCCTGCGAGCCGGTGCCGCTGACCGGCGTGTCGAGCATGACGTGGCCGGCCTTTTCGAGCACGCGGCGGGCTTTTTCCTTATCTGAAATTGCGAAGGTGCTCATTTCCACCAGCAGCTTTCGCGGCAGCTTGGCGCCGGCGATGGCTTTCACGGTGTCCATCAATGCCTGCGGCTTGGGCAGGCTGGTGAGAATGGTCGGCACCGCGGCGGCGAGTTCCGCGGCGTTGCGGGCGATCTCGACGCCGGCGTGCTGGGCGGTGCGCTTGGCGGCCGCGCTGATGTCGTAGCCGATCACGCGCCAGCCGGCGGCGGCCAGGTTCTTGGCGAAGGCCCCGCCCATGATGCCGAGGCCGATCACACCGACCGTGCCCTTACTCTTCTTGGCCGCCATTCAAGACTCTCCTCGCGGTAAAAACGAATCGTAACAACGTGTGCGTTTTCCGGCATTCTCTTAGTGGGTCGGAGGCGGGGCTGTCGAGTGGGCTAAGGTTGCAATGCGGCTTTCAAGCCGTGCCGCGATCGCTTATCGTCGCCGGGAAAAGCGGAAAGGGAGGACACATGCACATCGGAGTAGCAGGCCTTGGAGCCATGGGCGGCAACGTCGCCTTGCGGCTGATGGAAGTCGGCCATCAGGTGACGGTTTGGAATCGCTCGGCGGACAAGACCAAGCCGCTGGCGGAGGCCGGCGCCAAGGTCGCCGCGACGCCGGCCGCCGTCGCCGCCGCCTGCGAAGCGGTCATCACCTTGCTGACCGACGGCGCGGCGATCGACGCCGTCTACAACGGGCCGAACGGGCTGTTGTCCGGCGACGTCAAAGGCAAGCTGTTCATCGAAATGAGCACGGTGGCGCCCAAGGTCGAGACCGATCTTGCGCCCAAAGTGCGCGCCAAGGGCGCGGCCATGGTGGAATGCCCGGTCGGCGGCTCGACCGCGCCGGCGCGCAAGGGCCAGTTGCTCGGGCTGATGGGCGCGGAGCCGGCTGACGCCGCACGCGCGCGGCCGATCCTCGAACAGCTTTGCCGCAAGGTCGAGCATTGCGGTCCGGTCGGCACCGGCGCCGCCATCAAGCTGTCGATCAATCTGCCGTTGATGGTGGCCTGGCAGGCCTACGGCGAGGCGTTCTCGATCGCGCGCAGCGTCGGCTGGGATGCCAAGCGCCTGCTCGATCTGTTCGTCGAGAGCAACGGCGCCAACAAGGCAATCGGCATGCGCTCCGACATGATTGTCAAAATGCTTGAGGGCAAGGATCCCGGGCCGACCACCTTCTCGATCGGCAATGCCGTGAAGGACCTGCGCACCATGGTCGCGACCGGCGAGGCGCTCGGCGCCGACATGATCGCGACCAAGGCCGCGCTCGCCGGCTTCGAGGACGCGACCGCGCACGGTCTCGGCGGCGAAGACGGCTCGCGTATGACGGTCTATTGGTCGGCACGTAAAAAGTAGCGCCGGGGAGGCGACCGATGAAACTCTTTTCGTTCTGGCGCTCGCTTGCGACCTTCCGCGTGCGCATCGCGCTCAATCTCAAGGGCATCACGCCCGACGAGGTGATCGACGTCAATCTGATGCAAGGCAAGCAGCGCGAAGAGGCCTTCCGCAAGATCAATCCGATGATGGCGCTGCCGGCATTGATCGAGGACGACGGCACGGTGCTGTTCGAGTTGCTCGCCATTCTCGAATATCTCGACGAGACGCATCCCAACCCGCCGCTCTTGCCAAAGGAGCCGAAGGCGCGCGCGCGTGTGCGCGGCCTGGCGCAGATCATCGCCTGCGACACGCATCCGTTGATCGTGCCGCGGGTGCGCGAATATCTGGCGCACGAATTCAAGATCGACGAGCCCGGCGTGCTGAAGTGGGGCTACCACTGGCATGTGCAGGCGTTGAAGGCGCTGGAGACCAATCTGTCGACGTCGAAAGAGACCGGCCGCTTCTGCCAGGGCGACCAGATCACCATCGCCGACATATGTCTCGCTGGGCAGGCGGCGGGCTCGACCTATTTCAAGGTGGACATCGCGCCGTTCCCGACGGTCAAGCGCATCGTCGACACCTGCATGCAGAACGACGCCTTCGCCCGCGCGCATCCGATGAAGCAGCCCGGCGCCCCGGCGGCCTAACCCACATTGTCATTCCGGGTACGCGGGCGAAGCCCGCGAACCCGGAATCCAGAGCTGGATTCCGGCTCTCGCTCGCTGTGCTCGCCCGGCCGGAATGACGGAGGAATGATGCTGAACATCGCAATCGTCGGCCTCGGCTGGTGGGGCAAGACCCTGGTGAAGGCGGCGCGTGACTTCGGCGCGCCGATCCGCTTCGTGCGCGGCGTCACGCTCGAGCCCGAGACGGTGATCGATTTCGCCGCCGCACATAAGATCGCCATCAGCACGTCGTTCGAGGAGGTGATCGCCGATCCGCAGATTGAAGCGGTGATTCTGGCGACGCCGCATTCCAAGCACCGCGCGCAGGTCGAGGCGGCGGCCGCCGCGAAAAAGCACATCTACTGCGAAAAGCCGTTCGCACTAACCAAGGCGGACGCTGCGGCCATGCTGGACGCCTGCGCGCGCGCCGGCATCGTTATCGGCGTCGGCCATCACTTCCGCCTGATGCCGTCGATGCGCGTCGTCGCCGAAGTGGTGGCGAGCGGGGCGCTCGGCAACATCATGTATGCCGAAGGCAGTTACAGCCATGACTGGCTGGCGAACCTGCCGGCCGACAGCTGGCGCGTGGCGGCGGAAGAAAGCCGCGCCGGCGCCATGACCGGCATGGGCATCCATGTGCTCGACTGTTTCCGCGACACGGTCGGGCCGCTGAAACGCATCAGCGCACTGTCGAAGGCGCGCACCTTGAAGCTGCCGACCGGCGACACAACGACGGCCTTGATCGAATTCGAGAACGGCGCCACGGGCACGCTGGCCACCACGCTGAAGACGCCGTTCGTCTGGCGGCTCGCGCTCTATGGCGAGAACTGCTGGGTGGAAAGCGTGAGCGAGACGCGGGCGATCGTGCGCCGCGCCGGCAAGGAGCCAGAGATCATCGATCGCCCGGCGGATTTTCATCTCGGGCGCAACCTGGATTATTTCGCCAAGGCGGCGATGGGGCAGGGTCCGTTTCCAATTTCGCCGGCCGGAATCTTGCAGACGGCGGCGGCGCTCGAAGCCGTATTCAAGTCGGTCGACGCCAACGGCGCGTGGATGACAGTGTGAGCGGCGAGATGGTTGGCCCGATCGGGTTCGACGACGGCCGGCCTAAAGCAGGCCACCGCGGTTGATTCGCTTCGCCACAAAGGCGGCCATTTGCCGCGGACTCCGGTTGACCTGGGTCAACGCCAAGACGGCAAAAATCAAGAAAACATTCCGCTCGGACGCAATAAACAAGGAGGGCAGCCGTGACAGCCTCCATAGCCGCGCTTCGCCTTTCAACAGCGTGCGACCAGTGCAAGACGCATTTGATTGCGCCGATATGGTCGGAAGCCATCGACGAGCGGCAGACCGTCCATATCTGGTCCTGCCCGATCTGCGGTAACGAGTTTCAGACGGTCGACGACCGGCCCGAGCCGGTGCTTTCCGACGACGAACTGGCGCAGGAATTTCTGCCAAATCTTCTGGTCGCCTGAGCCATCGACGCTGCCTGACGACGTGCCGGCGGCGCGCCGGAGGAGGTGCGATTTATCTGCCTGCACGCCGGGCTCGGCAAGGACGCCGCGTTCGTCTACACGCTGCCGCGCTAAGGTATGACCTTATAAATGCGTCGACGGATCGCTCGCAGAAGCCCGGTTTGGCGCCCACAGGCGTGCACAAAAGCCGAGTGCCGCTTCGACAAGACGGCTGTCGCTCACCTTCCACGCCCACATGCGGTCATCAATTCCACCTGCGGCATTGAAGCGGGGTCGAGAGCAGCACGATCCGATCGAGTTGTGCGCTGACATGTCATCCTCCATCAAGCCGCCAGCCAGCGGGCGAGGTCGTCGGATTTCGGCAAGCCGCCCGCGTGCACGACCTTGCCGTCGATGACGATGCCCGGCGTCGAGGCGATGCCGTATCCGGCGATGGCCGCATAGTCGGTAACCTTTTCGATCTTGATCGGCATACCGAGCTTATCGGCCTCGATCTGCACCATCTCGGCCGTCGTAACGCAACGCTTGCAGCCGGGGCCGAGGACTTTGACGTCTTTCATGACTCTTCTCCGTTTTGCTACTGGAACAACGCGTTGAACAGGAAGCCGACCGCCAGGATGCCAGTTCCCACCACGCCGACGAACACGGCGATCAGCCGGATCGTCAGCACCTTGCGCAGGATGATCATCTCGGGCAGCGACAGCGCGATCACCGACATCATGAAGGCGAGCACGGTCCCGAGCGCGGCGCCCTTCGTGATGAGAGCCTCGACCACCGGAATGATGCCGGCGGCGTTTGAATACATCGGTATACCGATCAAAACCGCGGCCGGCACCGACCACCAGGCGTCCCGCCCCATGATCGAAGCGAGCAGGCTGGTCGGTACATAGCCGTGGATGAAGGCGCCGGCGGCGATCCCGGCGATCATCCATGGCCAGACTTTGCCGACGATGTCTTTGACTGCCTCGATACCCGCCTTGATGCGATCGACGACGGTGAGTTCTTCCGGTTGCAGATCGATTGCACCCGAGCGGATGTTACGAACCCATTCCTCCAGCCAATGTTCGAGATGCAGGCGGCCGATGATCCAGCCAGAGACGATGGCAACGGCAAGGCCAAAACCGAGATAAGTGAGCGCTACCTTCCAACCGACCAGCCCGAATAGAAGTCCGAGCGCCACTTCGTTCACCATCGGCGCGGAGATCAGAAACGAAAACGTGACGCCTAGCGGCACGCCCGCGCTGACAAAACCGATGAACAGCGGCACGGCAGAACAAGAGCAGAACGGCGTCACGATGCCGAGCGACGCCGCTAATACGTTGCCAATGCCCTCGCGCCTTCCGGTGAGCAGCGCCCGCGTCTTCTCCGGCGAAAAGTAGCTGCGCACGACGCCCATGCCGAATACGACGAGGGTGAGCAGCATCAGCACTTTCGGCGTATCGTAAGCGAAAAAGCTGATTGCCTCGCCGAGATGACTGTTAGGATCGACTCGCGTCGATGCCACCATCCAATCCGAGAACGGGACTAATTGGCTGTAGAGGACGCCCCACAGGACCAGGGCGGCAATCGTCGCCGCGACCCACTTGGCGCTTGAGGGAACGGCGCGCGGCGCGCGTTCGGTGGCGGATCCGAGGCTCATGCGGCATACCTTTCCCGATCCGGCGGCAGTGCCAGCGCGGCATCGACGAGGGCTATCACCTGCTGCGGAAGATTGGGCGCGCGGCGGTAGCGCACCCATTGCGCGTCGCGGCGATCGGTCACCAGGCCGGCCGACTTGAGCGCCGCCATGTGGCGCGACATGCGGGATTGGCTGGCGCCGAGCGCGCTCATCAATTCGCAAACGCAATGTTCGCGGCCATCCCACACCAGCCGGAGCGCCTCGAGCCGCGTCGGCTCCGCCAGCGAACTTAGAAGCATGATTGGTTTCATAGGCTTAGCCTTTTTACGCGCTTATGCGCATGAGCGCATATACGCTATCTGACGGTTCGGCGCAAGGGGCCTGCGGGGACGCATTTCCAGCCTAGGCGTCCGCAGTGGCGCCAGTGGCCGGTTCGCGATAGGCATTCGCCCGCGCAGCCAACCCGCAGGACGCTTGTCACATGCTCCAGGATAAATTTGTGCCGCCCGCCGGCGCCTTCACCCGCAGCGTTACGGTGCGGTTTTCCCATTGCGATCCTGCCGGCATCGTCTACTTCCCGCATTACTTCGATATCTTCAACGGGCTGATCGAGGACTGGTACGGGCAAGAGCTCGGATACAATTATGCCGAGCTGATCATGGGCAGCAAATACGGCTTTCCCTTCGTGCACCTCGACTGCGACTTCAAGATCCCGAGCCGGATGGGCGATGTCATCGACCTCACCCTTCTAGTCGAGCGCATTGGCCGCTCGTCGCTGCGTATCGCCATCGTCTGCCATCTCGACGGCTTCGAGCGGCTGCGCGCCAGCATGGTCACCGCCATGATGTCGCTCGAAACGCGCAAGCCGGTGCCTTTGCCCGACGCGCTACGCGAGAAGATCGAGGCCTATCAGCGCAAGACGAACGCCGGCTAGCGCATGATCCCGAAAAGCGGGAACCGGTTTTCGGACAAGATCATGCGCAAAAAGAAACGCGCTACTTCTCGATCGGGTAGCCGACGATGCTGCCCCATTCGGTCCACGAGCCGTCGTAAAGCTTGACGTTGCCGAGACCGAGGATGTTGCCGAGCGCGAGCCAGGCGATGGTGGCGCGGTGGCTGAGCCGGCAATAGCAGACGATGTCGTCGAAATTTTCCGGTTTGACGCCGGCCTTGGCCAGCACGGCGCGCAGTTGCTCGGGTGACTTGAACGAATCGTCTTCGTTCAGCAGTTCCTTGAAATAGATGTGGACGGCGCCGGGGATGCGTCCGGTCCGCTCGGCGCCGTGATCGACCGCGAAGGAATAATCGGAGACGCGCTCGCCGGAATATTCCTCCGGCGAACGCAGATCGAGCAGCAGACGTTGCGGTTCGCGCAAGTGCTCGCGCACATTGTCTCGGCCGATCCGCATCGACGTCGGTCCCGCAGGCGGCGGCGGGTAGGGGACGGCGGCAAAGCGCGGCACATCCTGCGACAGCGGCCGCTTCTCGATGACCCATTTGCGGCGTCCGCCGTCGAGCAACTTCAGCTTCGCGTGCCCGGCCATGGTGAAGGCCCAATAGGCATAACTGCCGAATTGAACGGGATCGCCGTACAGCACGACGGTCGTCTGCGGGCCGATGCCCATGCTGCCGAACAATTGCGCCATCGCCGCGGGCGTGACGAAATCGCGGTCCGTTTCGTGCCAGCAGGTCGATTTCCAATACAGCCACTGCGCGCCCGGGATATGCCCGTCGCGATAGGTGTTGTCGTCGCGGATGTTGCAGACCTCGACGATGCGCAGATCGGGATCGCCGAGATGCTGCTCGAGCCAGGCGGTGGAAACGAGGAAGGAGGAATCCATCGGACGTTCTCCGTTACACCCGCACGATACGCCGGGGCATCAGGCGGAAATCTTCCGCTTCTTGGTCCCGGCGATCGCTTCGTCCCACGCCTTGTGGATATGCGCGACCTCGGCCTCGAAGCGTTGCAGGAACAGCCGCGCCTGCGTCGACATCGTGCGCCGGGTCGGCTGGATCACCACGAATTCGGCGTGCAGCTCGGGCTCGACGATCGGATTGACGATAAGCTCGCCGCGGCCGATGTCATTGATCGAAATCACGCTCGGCAGGATCGTCACCCAGTCGGAGCGCGCGATGAATTCGAGCGTGGCGATCATGGCGTCCATTTCCAACAGAGCCGCGACTTCGACGCCGTGGCTGTGGAAATAGGTTTCCAGATTGCGCCGGCGGATATTGTCCGGCCCCGGCACTACGAATTTCAGCGGCGCGCATTCCGACAACCGGATCGGCGCCAGCGGCGCGAAACCGCGGCGCGGACCGGAGATCAGCATTTCGCGGTCGCGCACCAGCAGGCGCGATTTCAGTCCGATGGTGCCCTCGAAGGCCGGCACCACCGCGAAGTCGAGCTCTTCGTCGAGCACCATGTCGGTGAGCGAGCCGCTGTAGCCCTCGACGATGTGCAGGCGCACCTCGGGGCAGCGCGGCACGAAATCCTCCAGCACCGGCGCCAGCACCGCGCGCGTAAAAGTAGGCATCAGCCCGATGCGCAATTCGCCGGTGACCTGGCCGGAAAGCGCGCGTGCTTGCTCGGCGGCGTTATCCAGCGCACCGACCGCTTCGACACAGCTTTTGTAGTAGCGCATGCCGGCCGGCGTCGGTGTCACGCGCCCGGAGGCGCGCTCGAACAGTTTGACCCCGAGCTTGCGCTCGACCGCCGCCACATGCTGCGAAATACCTGATTGCGTTGCGTTTTCGCGCTCCGCCGCACGCGTGAAGGAGCCTTCCTCGCATACGGCTATGACGGCGCGGACTTGACGCAGGGGGATATGACGCATGAGCGGTTTATATTATAAAAACTAATGAACGAACGCAAAAGATATTATTTCTTCTTCAGTTGCCAAGTGGCTTAGGATTTCGCAAGTCAGCAACGTAACGGCGCGGTCTGCGCGCCGGTCGGGAGGATACTTATGGGCACTGCGAATTTCGGCATTGCGGGAATGGATTGGCAGCAGAAGGTCAACTGGGACCGGCTGCGCGAATACCGCATCGACCGCGCGCGCGCGATGATGAAAAAGCACGGGCTTGGCGCCATGCTCTGCATGTACGACGAGAACTGCCGCTACATCACCGGCACGCTGACGCCGGGCTGGAACAAGCTCAAGCCCGGCCTGCGCTACGCCATGCTGTGCGGCGACAGCCGGCCGATTCTGTTCGAGCAAGGCGACATCGGCATCCAGGTCGAGCGCCATTCGCCGTGGATCCCGAAGGAGAACGTGCGGCACTCGTTCGCCTGGATCAAAGGCGCGGCCGGTCCGGCCTCGATCATGCAGGTGACCAAGTTCGTCAACGCATTGAAGGCGGCGATGAAGGAACACGGCGTCGCCGGCCAGAAGCTTGGCGTCGACTTCATCGACATCAACATGATCCAGGTCTTCAAAGAGAACAACATCGAGTGGGCCGACGGCATGACCCCGATGATGGAAGCGCGCGCCGTCAAGAGCGTCGACGAGCAGGAATGCTTCCGTATCGTCGGCGCCATCGGCGACGCCACCCACTGGGAGTGCATGAAGTTCCTGCGCCCTGGCATCACCGAGAATCAGGTGACCGCGCATCTGATGGAATATCTCTACAACTTCCCGGGCATCGAAGACGTCGAGGACGTGATCGTGTCGTCCGGCCCGAACACCTGGCCGAACTGGCGCAACTTCTCCGACCGCATCATCCAGCCCGGCGACATCGTGTTCATGGATTTGGCCGCGCTCACCTGGAACGGTTACAAGTCCTGCTATTACCGCACCTACTGCGTCGGCAAGGAGCCGAGCCAGGAGCAGAAGGATACCTATGCCACCGCGCTCGGCTGGCTCTACGACTCGATCGGCGCGGTCAAGGCTGGCGTCACCACGCGCGACATCGCCTCGAAGTGGCCGTCGGCAATGGAGACCTGGGGCTACGAGGACGAAGACCAGGCCGCCGCCAATCTGTGGGGCCACGGTCTCGGGCTGGCGCAATACGATCAGCCGGTGATCTCGCGCATCTGGTCGCTCGATCACCCGATCGAGATCAAGGAAGGCATGACCTTCGCGCTCGAAACCCAGCACGGCAAGAAATTCCGTTATGGCGTGCGCATCGAGGAAATGCTGATCGTGAAGAAGAACGAGATCGAGATCGTGTCGAACTTCCCGGTGAAGCAGATCACCGTCGTCGATCCGCTGCCGGGCTACGGCGATCACGTGAAGTGACCCCGGCTTGTTAGCCGAGGTCATCCCCGGGCCGGCGTGCTGCGCCGCGCCCGGGGATTACGTTTAGCGAAGCATTGCATTCCTGATCGGGATGGCCGGGACCGGACCGGCCATGATAAAGCTTAGGCCACGATGACCGCCTTCATCCTCCCCATCAGTGACCCCGCCGCCATCGACCCTGAACAGGTCGGGCCGAAAGCGGCCAATCTGGCGTCGCTGACGCAGGGCGGCCTGCCGACGCCGGGCGGCTTTGCGCTGACGGCGGAGGCCTATCACCATCAACTGCGCCATCTCGGCGTCGCCGACCTGCTGGCGCAATACAACGACGCCGACCGGCAGACGTCGCGCAAGATGTCGGTGGCGATCCGGCTCGCGCTCTATCAGCAGCCGATCGCCCCGGAGATTCTCGAGCCGCTGCTGACCGCCTGGCGCGCCTTGCGCGCGGCCGGCACGTCCGGCGTGGTGCGTTCCTCGGCGCTGATCGAAGACCGCAAGGGCGCCAATTTCGCCGGCCAATTCGAAAGCTTCCTCGGCCTCACCGACGAAACCGAATTCCTGACCGCGGTGCGCGCCTGCTGGGCGGCGCTGTGGACGTCGCACGCGCGCCGCTACATGGAAAATCATGAATTGTCGCCGGCCGACACCGCGATGGGCGTGCTGATTCAGCCGTTGATTTCCGCGCGCGCCTCGGGCGGCGGCTTAAGCGAAACCGCCGACGGCCAGATGCTGATCTCGGCCACCTGGGGGCTCGGCTCGGCCATCGCGCAGGGCGAGGTAGTGCCGGACCGCGTCGTGCTTGCCAAGAACGGCTTCCTGCGCACGGTGGAAGCCGGCCGCAAGAGCCATCGCGACACCTGCGACCATGGCGAATCGGCGCCGCAACTGGTGCCCGACGATCTGGTGAACGAGCCATGCCTGTCGCCCGGCGAAGCGGTGACGCTTGGGCGCCTGCTGCGCAAGTGCGAGCAGCTGGCCGGCCAGCCGGTCGAGATCGAATGGGCGATGGACGAGGGCGGCTTCAAACTGCTGCAATCGCGGCCGCTGCACGTGGAACCGACGACGGTGCCCGACGAAATCTGGCTGCAGCATCCCGGCATAAACGGCCATCCCGCCGGCATCGGCTGGGGTTCCGGAAAGGCGGTGGTGGTGAATTGCGAATGTGAATTGGCCCGCGTCGGCCAGGGCGACATCCTGGTGACGCGCGTGGCGGGCCCGGCGCTCAGCCAGATCCTGCCGCGGGTCGCCGGCGTCGTGGCCGAGCTCGGCGGCTCCACCTCGCATCTTGCCTCGCTCGCGCGCGAGCGCGGCATTCCCATGGTTCTCGGCGTGCTTGACGCCACCCGCAAGATTCCCGACGGCGTGCAATGCGCGGTCGACGGTGTCGCCGGCGTCGTGCGGTGGCAGCGATGAGCGGTAAACCACGCGTCTTTATCACCCAGCCGATCGCGCAGAGCGCGCTCGACCGGCTGCGCACCATCGCCGACGTCAAGATGAATCCCGAACTCGAGCAAGATCCTTGCCCGGAGCAAGCTGCTCGCGGCGGTGAAGAAATGCGATATTCTGTTCTCGCTGCTGCATGACACGGTCGACCGCGCCGTGCTCGCCGCCAACCCCAAGCTCAAAGCGGTCGCCGCGATGAACATCACGCCTGACCGCATCGACATGGCGGAGGCCACGCGGCGCGGCATCGCGGTGACGGTGATCCCGCCGATCGTGGCCGAGTCGGTCGCCGATCTGCATCTGGGACTGATGCTCGCCGTGGCGCGGCGGATGATCGAGGGCGACCGCTCGGTGCGCGCCAGCCGCTTTCCCGGCTCGCAGTCGAACCATTTCGCCGGCAGCTTCGTGCATGGCAAGACCATCGGTCTGATCGCGGTCGGCCGCATCGGCCAGGCGACCGCGCGGCGCGCGCGCGGTTTCGACATGCGGATCATCTATTGGGGCCCGCGCCGCAAGCCCGATCTCGAGCGCGAATTGCAGATGGAATACAGGCCGCTCGATCAGTTGCTGGCGGAGGCCGACTTCGTCTCGCTGCATCAGCCGTACAACGCCGAGACGCATCACATGATTTCGGACCGCGAATTCGCCCTGATGAAGCCGAGCGCCTTCATCATCAATACAGCGCGCGGCGCCGTGATCCACGAGGCGGCGTTGGTGCGCGCGCTGAAGAAAAAGAAGATCGCCGGCGCCGGGCTCGACGTGTTCGAGAACGAGCCGAACGTGCCGCCGGCGCTGCTGAAGATGAAGAATGTGGTGCTCACGCCGCATCTTGGCAGCGCGGTGATGGAGTTGCGCGACGTGATGGCGAATATCGTGGTCGACAATATTCAGGCGCTGATCGACGGCCGTCTGCCGCCGAATTGCGTCAATCCACAAGTTTTGCCGCAGGTGTTGAAACCGTCCTGACGGTGCGGAACAAACGAACCGGGAGAGAGACAATGGCTGACCTGCCTAAGCTTGACGTGGTGATCGCCAACAATTTCGGCCATCTGCCGATGTTCATCGGCGCAGAGAAGGGCTACTTCAAAGCGCACGGCGTCGACGCCAGCTTCAAGGTGGTGGATACCGGCACCGACATGGTCAATGCGCTGCACGACGGCCTCGCCCAGGTCGGCGATATGAGCACGACCACGTACTTGAAGGCGGTGCATGCGGGTAATCCGTTCCAGGTCATCGGCCTGATCATGAACGACGCGACCAACGATCGCTGCGATACGCCGCTCGCTATCGTCACGAAGAAGGGCAGGGGCGTCAACGTCGGCAAGATCGGCGACCTGGTCGGCAAGAAGGTCGGCCTCGCGCGCGGCCAGACGTCCGACGAATATTTCAAGATGGTGGTGCGCCGTGCCGGCGTGCCGTACGCAGATGTCACGATCGAGAACATCTGGTCGCAGTTCGGCCTGGCGCCGGCTCTGGCCGAAGGCAAGGTCGATGCGATCGTGACTTGGGAGCCCTACGTCACGCAGACGCTCACCCAAGTGCCGGATTCGTATGAAGTGATCCGTGGCGGACAGCACATGTCCTACGTGATGGTCGCGGTGGCGCACGGGCCGACGGTCGAGTCGAAGCCCGCGGTGATCAAGAGCGTCGCCGCAGGGCTTGCACAGTCCTCACACTTCACCCGCAACAACCGCGACGAGGCGGTAGAGATTTTCGCCAAGTGGGTGCCCGGCACCGATGTTGCCATCGGCAAGAAGGCGATCAAGAACATCCACTTCGATCCGCGCATGTCGCCGAACGTGCTGCGCGCCTTCGAGAACGCCGAGGACGAGGTGCTGGTCAACACGCTGCCCGGCGCGCCGCGGCTCGATGTGCCGAAGCTGTTCCGGCCGGAGTTCATGCAGCAGGTCGAGAAAGAGCATCCGGAATATTTCGCGGATCTGCCGAAGCTGGGCTGAAGGTTTCGGCGCCGCGACGAACTCCATCCCTCCCCTGAAAGGGGAGGGTGGCTGCGAGCGTTCGCGAGCAGCCGGGTGGGGTGACGTCAAGATTGCGGATAGTGACCCCACCCGTCTCGCATCTCGCTGCGCTCGACGCTCGCCACCCTCCCCCAGCGGGGGAGGGATAAGAATCGCTCCGCCGTCCAGCCGCCGCGAAACTTATTATTTATCCCGCGCCCACGTCACGATGACGCGCACCACCTTGTTGTTGACGTTGGGGTGCGGCATCGGCGGGCTTTCGATGTGCAGGACGTCGTCGCCTTCGAAGCGCAGGAAGCGCACCTGTTCGCCGCCGACCCAGGCCTCGTTCCAGGCCACCTCGACCTTGGTGATGACCTTGCCGTCCTCGACGCGGTAGCGGCCGCTATAGGCGATCATCGTCCGCAGCGCCTTGGCGCGGTCTTCGTCGGTCTTCGGCACCGGCCGGCCGTCGGCGGTGACCAGCGCCAGCCAGCGTCCTTCCGGCGTCGCGATCTGATAGCCGCGCGGATGTTCGCCGAGTACCGGCGTGCGCTCCTTGGTCTGCACGTCCTCGTAGACCACGGAGACCAATTTCCATGTGCCGACGATCCGGTCCTTGTCGGCGGCATGGAGCGGTGAACTCACCAGCAGCAAAGCGGCGAACAGCAATGCGCGCATCGTTTCCTCCCGATCGGAGCGAACGAAATCTATTCCGCCGTCCAGCCGCCGTCGAGCACCAGCGCCGAGCCGGTCATCAACGAGGAGGCATCGGAGGCGAGGAACACAATGGCGCCGGTCAGTTCCTCGAGCTGGCCGAGGCGGCCGAGCTTGATCTTGCCGAGCACCTCGTCGCGGAAGGCCTTGTTCTCGAAGAACGGCCGCGTCATCGGCGTTTCCAAGAACGTCGGCCCGAGCGAGTTGACGCGGATATTGTCGGGCGCGAGCTCGATCGCCATCGCCTTGGTGAAGCCCTCCATGGCGTGCTTGGCGGCGCAGTAGACGGTGCGGCGCGCGGCGCCGACATGGCCCATCTGCGATGAGATGTTGATGATCGAGCCGGGAAGCTTCTCCGCGCGGAGCCGCAGCGCCACCGTTTGCGCCATGAAGAAGGCGGCGCGCACATTGAGATTCATGATCGCATCGAAGTCCTCGACGGTGACGTCCGGCAGAAAGGCCGGCCGGTTCATGCCGGCATTGTTGACCAGCACCTGATAGGGGGCGCGTTCGGAGAGCGCCTTACGCACGGCGGCGATGTCGGTGACGTCGAGCGCGAGCGCATCGGCTGGCTGGCCGCGGGCGCGGATGGCCGCTGCAGCCTGCTCGATCTCCTTTGCGGTGCGCGCGAGCAACGTTACATGCGCGCCGGCATCGGCGAGCGCCGATGCCGCGGTCAGTCCGATGCCTCGGCCGCCGCCAGTCACCAGCGCGCGCCGGCCATCGAGGCGGAAGGAGGCGGTGGGGGTGAGGTCGATGGTCATGAACCGACTATTGCTCTCTTATCCCTCCCCTGAAAGGGGAGGGTCCGGCGCGTAGCGCCGGGGGTGGGGTTAGGCTTGTTGTTGCATGAGAGCGCACCCCACCCGGCTCGCTGCGTTCGCCACCCTCCCCGCAAGCGGGGAGGGATAAGAAAGACTACTCCGCCGCCTGCGCGTAGGGCACGTTGCGGCCGCCGTAGCGGCGGACGCGGACATTGGCCTGCTCGGCGTGGGCGGTGAAGCCTTCCAGCATGCACAGCCGCGAGCAGATCTCGCCGATCTTGGCGCTGGCCTCGTCGGTCAGCACCTTCTGATAAGTGCAGGTCTTGATGAATTTGCCGACCCACAGCCCGCCGGTGAAGCGTGCGTTCTTCTTGGTCGGCAGCGTGTGATTGGTGCCGATCACCTTGTCGCCATAGGCGACATTGGTTCGGGGCCCGAGAAACAGCGAGCCGTAGTTCTTCATATTGTTGAGAAAGTAGTCTGGGTCGCGCGTCATCACCTGCACGTGCTCGGACGCCACGCGATCGGCTTCCGCCACCATCTCGTCATAGCTGTCGCAGACGATCACCTCGCCATAGTCCTTCCAGGACTGGCCGGCGAGATCGGCGCTCGGCAGGATCTTCAACAGCCGTTCGATCTCGCTCATCGTTTCACGCGCGAGCTTCTCGGAATTGGTGATCATCACCGCCGGCGAGTTCGGCCCGTGTTCCGCCTGGCCGAGCAGATCGGTGGCGCAGATTTCGCCGTCGACGGTGTCGTCGGCGATGATCAGGGTCTCGGTCGGCCCGGCCAGGAGGTCGATGCCGACACGGCCGAACAACTGGCGCTTGGCCTCCGCCACATAGGCGTTGCCGGGGCCGACGATCATGTCGACCGGTGCGATGCTCTCGGTGCCAAGCGCCATGGCCGCCACGGCCTGCACGCCGCCTAGCACGTAGATGTCGTCGGCGCCGCCGAAATGCATGGCGGCGACGATGGCCGGGTGCGGCCCGCCCTTGAACGGCGGCGCGCAGGCGATGATGCGCTTCACGCCGGCGACCTTGGCGGTGACGATCGACATATGCGCCGAGGCGACCATCGGATAGCGCCCGCCCGGCACGTAGCAGCCGATCGAATTGACCGGGATGTGGCGGTGGCCGAGCACGACGCCGGGCAGCGTCTCCACTTCCAGATCGTGCATGCTGTCGCGCTGCTTCTGCGCGAAGTTGCGCACCTGCGCCTGGGCGAATTTGATGTCCTCGAGGTCGCGCTTCTTCACCTGCGCAATGGCGCTCTCGATCTCGGCGGGCGATAGGCGGAAGTCCTGCGGCGACCATTTGTCGAACTTCTCCGACAATTCGCGGATCGCCGCGTCCTTGCGCGCATCGACCTGCGCCAGGATGTCTTCCACGGTTTCGCGCACCTTGGCGTCGGCGGCCTTGATCGCGCCTGCATCCATTCCGCGCTTGAGCCAACGGGGCATGACGGCACTCCTGATATGACGAGCTGTCATTGCCGGGCTTGACCCGGCAATCCATGACGAGTTTCGGCAATTTGAACCGCTTCATGGACCCCCGGGTCAAGCCCGGGGGTGACGGTGAAAATTGCTGCGGCGCTGGCGGCTATTTAATCGCCTGCGGATTGATCGGGCTTCCGGTGCCGCCGGTGATGATCAGCGGCGGGCCGCAGAAGAAGAATTCGTAGACGCCGTCCTCGGCGCAATCCTCGGCCAGTTCCTTGAGGTAGAAGATCTCGCCCATGCACAGGCCCATGGCCGGGATCACCACCCAGTGCCAGGGCTGATTGGCCTCGTCGGTCTCGTTCGGCCGCACTTCGACACCCCAGGTGTCGGAGCAGATGGCGGCCACCTGCTTTTCCTGGCACCAGTAGCAATTCTCGAACTTGACGCCGGGCGCGTCGCCGCCGGCATAGCCGCCCCATTCGCCTTCCTTCAGGCAGCGTTCCATCTGTCCGGTGCGCACGATGACGAAGTCGCCGCGCCCGATCGAGACGTTCTGGTCCTTGGCGCA
The DNA here is from genome assembly GCA_963786025.1 of uncultured Alphaproteobacteria bacterium. Taxonomy (GTDB): domain Bacteria; phylum Pseudomonadota; class Alphaproteobacteria; order Rhizobiales; family Xanthobacteraceae; genus Pseudolabrys. Next base: position 39,795 of record CAWAXK010000023.1, on the reverse strand, counting down.
TTTGTCGAGTTCGTCGTTGGAAATGCTTTCGCCGTCCTTCAGCCAGTCGACGCCGCGGAAGCGCGCGATGTCGAGCAGCACGCCGCGCCCGACCATCTTGCTCTTGGAATTCTCGATGCCGAGCACGGAAAGGCCGCGCGAGTCGATCAGCTTGGCGTCGTGGCCGTTATAGGCCTTGGTCTCGTAGAAGACGTGGCCGAGCGCGTCCCAGTGGGTGGCGCCCTGCACGCACAGCATCAGCGTGTCGTCGGCGTAGCGGATCTTGTTCCAGTCCTGCTGGCCGGCGATGGCGTCGGTGCCGGTGGCCAGCATCTGGTGGATGGGGTTGAAGCGGCCGCCGAACAGGCCGTTCTGCGGCCCGGTGCGGTCGAGCGGGATGCCGAGCGCGAAGACCTTGCCGGTGCGGATAAGGCCCGCGGCCTTGGTAATGTCCTCCGGCGTGACGTGGTTGAGCGTGCCGATCTGGTCGTTCTTGCCCCAGCGGCCCCAGTTCGACAGCTTCTTGGAGGCCTCGGCGATCGCTTGTTTGCCAACCTTGATGTCCATGGAGTCCATCCCGTTTTTGTGGATTTTTTCGCGGCCGCAAGCGTGCTGAAAGACCGGCCATTCACATGATATTTTGCGCATGATCTTATCCGAAAACCGGAACCCACTTTTCGGGATCATGCGAGTGCAATATTGCGCCGGGTCGCGGTGTTTCAGCAAGCGATTCTGTGGGCGACTTTGACAGGACTACCGCCGCTTGCGCATGATCGGGCGGCAACCCGGCCATCAAGCGCGGGCGGACGTCAGGGAGGATTTTCATGAAACGAAACATGATCGCGGCACTCGTTGCCGCTGTAGCATTTGCCGGAGTTGCGGCATCCGCGCAGGCCGCCGACATCGTCGAAGAGTGGGCAAGCGTCAAAGCGCCGCCGGCGCCCACACTCAAGCCGGTGACGGTAGACCCAAGTACCACTGCGCTGCTGATGTTGGATTTCATGAACCAGAATTGCGGCAAGCGGCCGCGCTGCCTGGCGACGATTCCGGCAATGAAGAAACTGCTGGCCGCGGCGCGCGCCGCCAAAATCCTGGTGGTCTATTCGGTGATCGCCAAGACCACGCCGGCCGATGTGGTCAAGGACCTGGCGCCGCTGGCGAACGAGCCGCATGTGCAGTCGGGACCCAATAAATTCCGCAATACCGATCTCGAGAAAATTCTCAAGGACAAAGGCATCACCACGGTGATCGTCACTGGCACGGCGGCGAACGGCGCGGTGCTGTCCACCGCCATCGGCGCGACTTTGCGCGGCTTCACCGTGATCACGCCGGTCGACGGCCTGTCGTCGGTCGAGGCCTATGCCGACCTCAGCACCGTCTATACCTTCACCACCGCGCCCGCGCTTGTGGGCAAGAGCACGCTGACACGGAGCGGGATGATCAAGTTTTGATGCTGCTTTATCCCTCCCCGCGAAGCGGGGAGGGATAAGAAGTCACACCTTCCCGAGCGCCCGCAAAACCTTGTCGGGCGTGAACGGCATGTCGGCGAGCGGGGCCGCGTGCAGCGGCCGCAGCGCGTCGTTGATGGCGTTCATCACGCAGGCCGGCGCGCCGGCGGTGCCGGCTTCGCCGGCGCCCTTGGCGCCGAGCTCGGAGTCGGCGGTGGGCGAGACCACGTGGCCGCATTCGATGTCGGGCATTTCCGCCGCCATCGGCACCAGGTAATCGGCCATGTTGCCGTTGAGCATCTGCCCGCGCTCATCATATAGGCACTGCTCGAACAGCGCCGCGCCGATGCCCTGCACGATGCCGCCGCGGATCTGCTCGTCGACCAGTTGCGGATTGATGATGGTGCCGCAGTCCTCCACGCACCAGTGTTTCAGCAGCTTGACGAAGCCGGTGTCGGTGTCGACCTCGAGATAGCTCGCCTGCACGCCGTTGGTGAAGGCGAAGGGCCAGGCGCGCGGCACGTAGTGGCGCGTCGCCACCAGCTCGGCCTGCACGCCGGCCGGCAGCGTGTCGGGGCGGAAATAGGTGACGCGCGCCAACTCTTCTAATGGCAGGCGTTCGGTGCCTTTCGCCTTGTCGACGACAATGCCGTTGCGGATGTCGAGGTCCTCGGGCTTGGCCTGAAGCATCGCGCCGGCAACGGCGAGCACGTTGCCGCGCAACGCCTTGCCGGCCTGCCAGGCCGCTTCGCCGCCGATGCCGGCCGCGCGCGAGGCCCAGGTGCCACCGCCATAGGGCGTGTTGTCGGTGTCGCCAGTGATCACGCGCACTTTGTCGATCGACACGCCGAACGACGTGGCGACGCATTGCGCCACCACGCTTTCGGCGCCCTGGCCCTGCTCAGTGACGCCGGTCGCCACCGCGATATTGCCCTGCGCGTCGAGCTTCACGGTGGCGCCGTCCTGCGAGGTTATGCGGGCGCCGCCGACGCCGTAGAAGGCGGCCGACGGGTTGGTCACCTCAATGAACGAGGCGAAGCCGATGCCGCGATAGATGCCTTGCGCGCGCAGCCTCGATTGCTCGGCGCGCAGGCCGGCGTAATTCATCATCGAGTTCGAGATGGGCGAGAGACTCGTGGTGCGACAGCTTCTCGAACTTCAAACCGGCGGCCGATTGCGTCGGATAGGCGTCGTCGGCGATCAGATTGCGCCGGCGCAATTCGAGCGGATCCATGCCGATCTTGGCGGCGGCAAGTTCGACCAGGCCTTCGGTCACCGCCACCGCGATCGGATGGCCGACGGCGCGGTATTGGCACATCACGTTTTTATTGGTGAACACCACGCGCGCTTGCGCGCGATAGTTCGCGCAGGTGTAAGGGCCGCCGACCAGGTTGACGACTTGGTTCGCCTCGATGCCCGAGGTGCGCGGATAGACCGAATAAGGGCCGATGCCGGTCAAGTCGTCGATTTCGAAAGCAGTGATGGTGCCGTCATTCTTGACGCCGATCTTGGCCTTTACGCGATGGTCGCGCGCGTGGATGTCGGTGACAAAGCTCTCGATGCGGTCGGCGACGAACTTCACCGGCCGCTTGAGCAGCTTGGCGAGCGCCACCGTCGCCATCTCGTCGGCATAGGTGTGCACCTTGATGCCGAACGAGCCGCCGACGTCTTTCGTCAGCACCCGGACCTGTTGATGCGCCAAGCCGAGGTGCTTGGCGAATAGATCCTGCATCATATGCGGCGCCTGCGTGCCCTGGTACACCGTCATGCGGTGTTCGCTTGGATTCCAGTCGGCCACGATCGAGCGGGGCTCGGTGGTGACGCCGGTGTGACGGCCGAACAGGAAGGTGGTCTCGACCACCGCGTCGGATTCGGCGAAGGCCTTGTCGGGCGCGCCGACCTCGAGCTTGCGCTCGAAGCAGAGATTGTCGCCGAGCGGGGCGTGGATCACCAGCGTTTTAGAGTCGAGCGCGGTCTCCGGATCGACGACCGCCGGCAGTTCCTCGTAAATAACTTCGACCAGTTCGCAAGCGTCTTCGGCCTCGGCGCGCGTGCGCGCGACCACGGCGGCGACAGCTTCGCCCTGCCAGCAGGCGCGCTCGACCGCGATCGGGTATTGCGGCGCCGATTTGAGACCCTTTAGATGCGTCAGCACGCCGACCCAGGGCGTCATGACTTTTGCAAGTTCCGCGCCGGTGACGACCGCGATCACGCCGGGAGATTTCTTCGCGGCGTCCGCGGCGATGTTGACGATTCGCGCATGCGCGTGCGGCGAGCGCACGAAGGCGACATGCGCCATGCGCGGCAGCGTGACGTCGCTGACATATTGTCCGCGCCCTTGCGTCAGCCGTTGCAGGTTGGGCCGCGGCACCGAGCGGCCGATATAGGAATTCGGCCGGTCTAGCGCGGTCAGCACAGGCGGGGAGTCGTCGGTGATTTTCATTTTTTGCCTTCCGCCCTTTGCTGCGCTACCGCTTCCACCGCATCGACGATGGCGTGATAGCCGGTGCAGCGGCAATAGTTGCCGGAGAGGTGCTCGCGGATGGCGTCGCGGCTCGGCACGCCGCCCTGTTGCAACAGCTCCTGCGCCGCCGCGATCATGCCGGGCGTGCAATAGCCGCATTGCAGCGCGTTGCGTTGTTCGAAGGCCGCCTGAAGATCGGCGATCTCGCCGGAATCCGAGAGGCCTTCGATGGTCTCGACCGCGGCACCGTCGCATTGCACCGCCAGCATCAGGCAGCCGCGCACGATCTCGCCATTGACGCGCACGGTGCAGGCGCCGCAGACGCCGTGCTCGCAGCCGACATGGCTGCCGGTGAGGCCTAGGTCTTCGCGCAGGAAATCGACCAGCGTCTTGCGTGGCTCAACGCGCTCGCTGACGCGTTCGCCGTTGACGGTCAGCGAAATGTCGAGGGCGTGGTCGCTCATGCCCGCGCCTCCATCAATTGTTTGGCGACACGGCGCAGCAGCACGCCGGCAAGATGTTTCCGGGTGGCGGCGCTGGCCTGCACGTCGTCCTGCGGCGCGAGGTCTAGCGCGGCAACCGCGGCATCGACATCGCCGGCGGTGAGCGCGGCTTCGGCTTGTTTCGCCCGCACTGGCGTTGCGCCGACGCCGAAATAAGCCAGCCGCACGTCGGCCAAGCCCTTGCCGTCTGCGCGCGCGGAAGCGGCGAGGCCGACAATGGCGTAATCGCCGTGCCGCCGCGCCAGCTCGGCAAAGCCGACGCGCGTGTCTTTGGTCGCCGCCGGAACGCGGATGGCGGTGAGCACGTCCTGCGGTCCAAGCGCGGTCTCGAACAGGCCCTTGAAGAAATCCGCCGCATGAATCGTGCGTTTGCCCTTGGGCCCGGCCGCCTCCACTTCGCCGTCGAGCGCCAGCAGGCAGGCGGGCAATTCGGCGGCTGGATCGGCGAAGGCGATGGAGCCGCCGAGCGTGCCGCGGTTGCGGATGGCGGCATGGCCGATATGCGGCATGGCCCGCGCGATTAGCCGCGCGTGCTGGGCAATCGTGTCCGAGCGTTCGGCGGCGGCGTGGCGGGTAAGGGCGCCGATCTCGATCGTGCCGGCCTTGTGGGTAATTCCGTCGAGCCCGCTTATGCCGTTAATATCGATCAACAGCGCCGGCGCCGACAGGCGCATATTGAGCGTGGCGATCAGACTCTGCCCGCCGGCGAGCAGGCGGGCATCGCTGTGCTCGCCAAGCAGCGCGACGGCCTCTTCGGTCGAGCGCGCCTTTTTGTAGGCGAATGGCGCCGGCTTCACGTTTCCCCCAGTATTTCGTTGGCGCGTGATCTTGTCCGAAAACCGGTCCCCACTTTTCGGGATCACGCGCTGGTTTTTTCTTATTGTGACTGGGAACGCGGGCAGGTCAATGTATAAAGGCCGCACAAAAACAGGGGGGAACCTATGGCGAAAGAATTCGAGGGCAAGGTGGTGGTCGTCAGCGGCGGCAGCCGCGGCATCGGCCGGGCCATCGCGATGGCTTTCGCGCGCGAGGGCGCGCAGACCGTGCTGGCGGCGGCCAACGCGGCCAATCTCGCGGAAGCGGCGAAGGCGATTGCCGCCGTCGGGCCGGCGCCGATGACCGTTGCCGGCGATTTGCGCACGCTCTCCGGCTGCGAGCAGCTGTTTGCCCAGGTCAACGAGCGTTTCGGGCGCTGCGACGTGCTGGTCAATAATGCCGGCGCCACCAAGGGCGGCAAATTCCTGGAACAGCCGGACGACGCCTGGACCGATGGCTTCGCGCTCAAGTTTCACGCGGCGGTGCGGCTGACGCGGCTGTTCTGGCCGCTGCTCAAACAAGCGCACGGCAATATCGTCAATATCATCGGCGGCGCTGCGCGCACACCGGGCCCGGAATTCCTGGTCGGCGGCGCGGTGAACGCGGCGATGGGCAACTTCGCCAAGGGTCTCACTGCGCTCGGCAATCGCGACGACATCAATATTAACGTCATCCATCCCGGCCAGACGCAGACCGACCGCGTCGAGCAGTTGTTTGCGCAATTCGCTAAGGCGCAGAACAAGTCGGTCGAAGAGGTTCGCGCCGAGGCGCTGAGCAAGAGCGGGCTGCGCCGCATCGGTCAGCCCGAGGACGTCGCCGAACTGGCGCTGTTCCTGTGCAGCGCTCGGGCGCGCCACATCCACGGCACCGCGATCGCCGTCGATGGCGGTGGCACGCCGGGGTATTATTAAGAGTCAACGTCCGACCCGCTCGTCCCCGCGCAAGCGGGGACCCAGGGGCCAAATTCTCCCACTTCGAGAATGTAGCCCTGGATTCCCGCTTTCGCGGGAACGAACGGAGGTTGGATCAGCCGACGATCTTTTTCACTATATCGATCGCCCGCCGCAGCAATGTCATCGAGGCCTCCAGCGTGCGGAAAGCGGCGTGCGAGGTCAGCGTCACGTTCGGCAGTTTCGCCAAGGCATGATCGGGCTTCAGCGGCTCGACGTGGTAGACGTCGAGCCCGGCGTGACGGATATGGCCGCTCTTGAGCGCTTCGATCAGCGCCGCTTCATCTGCCAATGCGCCGCGCGCGGTGTTGACGAAAATGACGCCCGGCTTCATGCGCGCGATGCGCTCGGCCGACAGAAAGCCGCGCGTCTCGTCACCGAGAGTCAAGTTCATCGACACCACATCGCTGCGCGCAAGCAGCGTGTCGATATCCACTAGCGGCACGGTCAACTCGGCATGCTTGGTGCGGTTCCAGCCGATCACCTCCATGCCCATGCCTTTACCGATGCGCGCCACTTCGCGGCCGATGCCGCCGAGCCCGATCACGCCCATGGTCTTGCCCAAGAGCTGTACGCCTTCGTGCGGTGTCCAGGTGCCGGCGCGAATTTCGCGGTCCATGCGCGCCACGTCGCGCGCGGCGGCAACCATCAGCGCAATCGAATGCTCGGCCACTGCGGTGTCGCCGTAGCCCTTGATGATGTGCACGGTGATGCCACGGTTGGCGAGCTCTTCGACATTCATGTAGCTCGCAGGTCCCGTGCCGAGGAACACGATGTGCTTGAGCTCGGGGCATTGCGCCACCAGCGATGTCGGCATGTAGGAGTGATCGTCGATGGCGATGTCGTAGCCGCCGATCACGCGCGGCAGTTCGTCGCGCGCGAACGCCGCCCGGTTGACGTCGATTTCCGGATCGTCGGCGCGAATCACGCGCGTCCACACCGGCGCCAATTGGTCGTTGCAGTCAAGGAAGATTGTTTTCATGGAATCCCAACGTTGACGGCCCCGCGCGCAGCGAATACATGCTGCGGGCGCCGCTTATCCCGCAGCATAACGACGAACCGCCGACGGTTCCATGCCGCCCGAATAAGGGCGCCGCCGACTGGAATATCGATGAAACTTGCAAGCTTCAAGGTGCGCGGGCGGGACAGCTTCGGCGCGGTCATCGGCGAAGGTTCGGGCGAAGGCGTGGTCGATCTCAAGACCCGGCTGGCCCCGCAATTTACCAGCGTCCTCGACCTGCTGCGCGAAGGCGGGCTCGATTTTGCGCGCGAGGTCGTGCACGGCGTGCGCGCCGATTTTCCGTTGCGCGAGGTCGAATTTCTGCCGCCGGTGCTGAACCCTGAGAAAATCCTCTGCGTCGGCGTCAATTACGCCAACCGCAATGCCGACTATGGCGAGGCCGAAGCGCCGAAATATCCTAGCCTGTTCTACCGCGCGCCCGGCTCGCTGGTCGGCCATCTGGCCGGTATCGTGCGGCCGAAGGAATCCGAGCAGCTCGATTACGAGGGCGAGATTGCGCTGGTGATCGGCCGCGCCGGCCGCCGTATCGCGGCCGCCCAAGCGCTCGATCATGTAGCGGGCGCGACTCTGTGCAACGAGGGCACCGTGCGCGACTGGACGCGGCACGGCAAGTTCAACGTGACGCAAGGCAAGAATTGGGATGCCAGCGGCAGCATTGGGCCCTGGCTTGTGACGGCCGATGAAATCGATCTTGTCAAGCCGTTGCGCATTACCGCGAAAGTCAATGGCGAGATCACGCAGGACGATACCACTGCCAGCATGATAAAGTCGTTTTCGGACTTGATCGCCTACGTCAGTACGTTCATGACGCTCAAGCCGGGCGATATCATCGTCACTGGCGCGCCGGTGAAACTCGGGCCGCGCCGGGAACAACCCGTGTGGCTCAAGCCGGGCGACGTGGTGGAAGTCGAAGTGCCGCAGATTGGCGTGCTGCGCAACAGTGTGGTGGCGGAAGTATGAGTGACGAACGTAAAGCGGTCTGCATCATCGCCTGGCCGGCGGGGCATTCGCGCTCGCCGCTGATCCACAATTATTGGATCAATCAGCACAATCTCAATGCTGAATACAGGCGCGAGGCGGTGCCGCCGGAAAAGCTGACCGAGTTCATCTCCCATTTTCGCGAGCACGGCTATATCGGCGGCAATGTCACTGTGCCGCACAAGCAGGCGGTGCTGACGCTGTCGGAGCCGGATGAGCGCGCCAAGGCGGTCGGCGCCGCCAATTGTCTTTGGTACGAGGGCGACAAGTTGCGCTCGACCAATACCGACGTCGAAGGCTTCCTGTCCAATCTCGACGCGACCACGCCGGGCTGGGATCGTGGCTTGGAGACCGCCGCTGTGCTGGGCGCCGGCGGCGGCGCGCGCGCTGTGGTGTTCGCGCTGATCCAGCGCAATGTCGGGCGCATCTATGTCATCAACCGCACGCTCGAGCGGGCGGAAGCGTTGAAAAAGAAATTCGGCGCGCGCGTGCACGTCGCCGGCTGGAACGAGACCACCGGGCTGTTGGGCGGCGCCGGGCTCCTGGTCAATACCACGACCTTGGGCATGGTTGGGCAGCCGCCGCTGGACATCAATCTGCGATGCCCGGCCTCGCTGGTGGTGGCGGACCTGGTTTACGCGCCGCTGGAAACCGGCCTGCTGAAACTGGCGCGCGAGCGGGGCTTACGCACCGCCGACGGGCTCGGCATGTTGCTGCATCAGGCGGTGCGCGGCTTCGAACGCTGGTTCGGCATTAAGCCCGAGGTGACGCCGGAACTGCGGGCGCTGGTGGAGGCGGATCTGGCCGCCAGCGCGCCGCCGGCAAAGCCCGCGGCCCCTCAAGAAAAAGTGAAGCCGCAGGCCAAGCGCAGCCGCGGGAATAAGGAACGTGGTTAGGGGTTCTCCGTTTGACGGCTTGGCGCAACGACGCCGGCCCTCGGGAGGACGAAAAATGCCGAACATGTCCATGACGCGGCGCGCGCTCGGCGCCGCGGCGATATTTGCGTTCGCAACCGCCGCTTTCGCGCAGCAGCCAGCCCGCATCCGCGGCCAAATCGAGAAAGTCGACGGTCCGATGCTGTCGCTCAAGACGCGCGACGGCGCCATGCTGAACGTCAAGGTCGACGAGAAGGCGCGGGTCGCAGCGCTGGTCAAGGCCTCGCTCGCCGACATCAAGACCAACAGCTTCATCGGCATCGCCGGCATGCCGCAGCCGGACGGCAGCATCCAGGCCTTCTCGATCCACATCTTCCTGCCAGCGCAGCGCGGCGTGGTGCCGGACCGCCATGGGCCCTGGGATGCGCGTCCGGGCAGCACCATGACCAACGCCTATGTCGAGAACTCGGTCACCAGCAAGGACGGCGAAACGCTGATGGTGAAATACAAGGACGGCGAGAAGAAGATCGTGGTCACGCCGCAGACGGTGATCGCCGCGGTGGCGCCGGGCAAGAAAGAAGAGCTCAAGGCCGGCACGCCGATCATCATCATGGCGTCGGAGAAACAGGCGGATGGTTCCGTGGTGGTGAAGGTCGTGTATCTTGGGCGCGACGTAAAGCCGGCGATGTAAGGAGCGCGCATGCTCAAGCGGATCGTATTGGCCGCGGCGCTGCTCGCCGCCGGCGCCGCCTTCGCGCAGCAGCCGCCGAGCGTGCGGGTCAGCGGCTCGGTCGAAAGCTTCGACGGCCACGTGCTGGCGATCAAATCTGCCAAGCTCGGCGAGGTGAAGGTCAATCTCACCGATAACGTGGCGGTGTTCGGCGTGAGCAAGGCGACGATCGCCGACGTCAAACCGGGCGCCTTCATCGGCGTTGGCGCCATGCCGCAGGCGGACGGCAGCCAGCGCGCCATCCAGGTGACGGTGTTCGCCGAAGTGCAGCGCGGCTTGGGCGAAGGCTTCCGGCCCTGGGATGCGCGGCCGAACAGCACCATGACCAATGGTGCCGTCGATAAGACGGTGGGCAGCGTCGACGGCCAGGTCATGATGGTCAAATACAAGGGCGGCGAGCAGAAGATCGTAGTGCCGCCCGATGCCCGCATCCTTAGCTATGCGGTGGGCGACAAGGGCGAGCTCAAGCCGGGCGCCCATGTCGCCATTATCCGCGCGCTGAAAAAGTCGGATGGTTCGCTGGAGGCTAACCGAGTCAATGTCGGGCGCGGCGAGGTGGTGCCGCAGTAACGGGCGCGGTGGCGTGGCGCGTCGGCGCATGCGCCGAGCCGGGGGCGGTAACGTCGAGATCGGAGACGAGTTCGGGCATCTCGCGCATCAGCCGCAGCAACCGATTGCGGCCGCCTAGCATGTGCACCTCGCGCTGATCCTCGACCGGACGGCGCACCTCGTCGGCGCGCGTGAGGCTGTCGATGTCGGTGCCTTGTTCGGCTAAGCGCCCCAGCAGCAAGGTCAGATCCTCGAGTTGGTCGGCGAGCACGTGAATGACGCCGGATTCTGCCTGCACGCGGCCGCTGACCGCGACGTAACGCGCGCCGAGCACGACAGGCCGCACGCGCTCGAACACTTTCGGCCACACAATGACATTGGCGACCGCGCTTTCGTCCTCGATGGTCATGAATACCACGCCCTTGGCCGAGCCCGGCCGCTGCCGGCAGGTGACCAGGCCGGAGATGCGCACGCGCGTATTGTTGGCGAGGCCGCGCAGCGCCTCGTTGCGCAAGGTTCCGCGCGCCGCGAGATCGGCGCGCAGGAATTGCGCCGGATGCGCACGCAGGGAGAGACGCAGGAAACGGTAGTCGTTCACCACTTCCTCGCCCAGCGGCATCGGGGGGAGGGAGACGTCGGGTTCGCGCATCCGCACAGTGTCATCGTCCGCGAAGGCGGACGATCCAGTAATCGCCGGCGTTTCGGGATTGTTATGATCACCGGGGTTACTGGATGCCCCGCCTGCGCGGGGCATGACAGCGGAGGCTGAAGCGGCCGCAACAAACAACGGCAAATCGTCATCGCTATCGCCGACGCGGCCGAGCGCTTTCGCCGCCCACAGCGCCTCACGCCGGGTGAGGCCGAGCGAGGAAAAAGCATCGGCATCTGCTAACCGCTCCAGCACGCGTGGGCTTAAGCTCGTGCGCAGCCAGACATCGCGCACGGAGTCGTAGGGGAGAGGAATCTCTGACTCGTCATGCCCGGCCTTGGGCCGGGCATCCACGCCTTGGCCGTTAAAGGAAGGCGTGGATGGCCGGGACAAGCCCGGCCATGACAGCTGGGTACGCCTCGCCACAATCAACCTCCCATCCTCCTCGCTCAGCCCCTTGATCTCGCGCAGGCCGAGGCGGATGGCGTGCGTTGCCCGCACGTCATCGCGCATGTCGCGATGCAGGTCGTGCAAACGCTCGGCGGCGCGCGGGCCCGGCTCGAGCGTCGAGTCCCATTGCGAATGGTTGACGTCGGGGCCACGCACCTCGACGCCGTGCTCGCGCGCGTCGCGCACGATCTGTGCCGGGGCATAGAAGCCCATCGGCTGCGCGTTCAACAGCGCGGCGGCAAACGCGTCGGGATAGCGGCATTTCAGCCAGGCCGAGGCGTAGACCAGCAGCGCGAAACTGGCGGCGTGGCTTTCCGGGAAACCGTATTCGCCGAAGCCCTCGATCTGGTGGAAGCAGCGCTCGGCGAAGTCGCGTTCGTAGCCGTTGGCCAGCATGCCGTCGATCATCTTGCGCTGGAAGGTGCCGATGGTACCGACGCGTTTGAAGGTAGCCATGGCGCGGCGCAATTTATCGGCTTCGGCCGGCGTGAAGCCGGCGGCGACGATGGCGATCTTCATCGCCTGTTCCTGGAACAGCGGCACGCCTAGGGTTTTCGAGAGCACCGCTTCGAGTTCCTTCGACGGGTAGGAGACTGGCTCCTGCCCGCGCCGCCGGCGCAAGTAAGGATGCACCATGTCGCCCTGGATCGGGCCGGGGCGCACGATCGCGACTTCGATCACCAGGTCGTAGAAATTTTTCGGCTTCAGCCGCGGCAGCATGGTCATCTGCGCGCGACTCTCGACCTGAAACACGCCGAGCGAATCCGCATGCTGCAGCATGCGGTAGACGGCGGGGTCTTCAGGGGGAATCGTGGCCAGCGTCAGCTTTTCGCCATAGCGCTGCTCCACCAGATCCAGCACCTTGCGCAGGCACGACAACATCCCCAGGCCGAGCACGTCGATCTTCAGAATGCCGAGCGCGTCGAGATCGTCCTTGTCCCATTCGACGAAGGTGCGCTCCGGCATGGCGCCGTTGCCGATCGGCATCACCTCGTCGAGCCGGCGGCGGGTGATGACGAAGCCGCCGACGTGCTGCGACAGATGGCGCGGGAAACCGGCGATCGCGCGCGCGAGCGCGCTGATTTGCTGGACGCGGCGGCTGTCCGGGTCGAGCCCGGCGCGGGCGAGGTCGGCATGGCCATCGCCGCCGCCGCCCCAGATCGACGACGACAGCGCGCTGATGGTGTCCTCGGAGAGGCCGAAGGCCTTGCCGACTTCGCGGATGGACGAACGGCCGCGATAGGAGATCACGGTGGCGGCGATGCCGGCGCGCTCGCGGCCGTATTTCCTGTAGATATATTGAATGACCTCCTCGCGCCGCTCGTGCTCGAAATCGACGTCGATGTCGGGCGGCTCGCGCCGCTCCGGCGAGATGAAGCGCTCGAACAGGAGATCGGCGCGGTCGGGATCGACCTCGGTGACGCCGAGGCAGAAACACACCGCGGAATTGGCGGCCGAGCCGCGGCCCTGGCAGAGGATTTTTTGCGAGCGTGCATAGCGCACGATGTCGTGCACGGTGAGGAAGTAGGGCGCGTATTGCAGCTGCGCGATCAGCTTGAGTTCGTGCTCGATCGTGGCGCGCACCTTGGCCGGCAGGCCCTGCGGATAGCGCCTGGCGGCGCCCTGGTAAGTGATGATGCGTCAGCGCGTCCTGCGCGCTGGCGAAACCGTCGAGGGTTTCGTCGGGATATTCGTAGCGCAATTCGTCGAGCGAGAAGGTGAGTTGCTCGCTGAGAAGCAGCGTTTCTTCGATCGCCTCCGGCGCGTCGCGGAACAGCCGCGCCATTTCCTCCGGCGGTTTCAGGTGACGCTCGGCATTGGCGGCAAGCTTGCGCCCGGCGCGGTCGATGGTGGTTTTTTCGCGGATGCAGGTGAGCACGTCGGCGAGCGCGCGGCGGTCGGGATGGTGATAGAGCACGTCGTTGACCGCGATCAGCGGCACTTGCGCCTCGCGCGCCAGTTCTTTGAGGCGAGAGAGCCGCGCGCGATCGCGTCCGCGATAGAGCATCGATGCGGCGAGCCGCACGCGATGCGGGGCAGCGGCGCGGAGAGTCGAGAGCAGGCGTGCATCTTCACCCATGACGACCAGTTCCAGGCCGAAGATATGCGCCAGCAAGTCGTCAAGCCGCAGGATGCAGTTGCCCTTCTCGGCACACAGGTTGCCAAGCGTGAGCAGCCGCGTGAGCCTGCCCCAGCCGGCGCGGTCGCGCGGGTAGGCGAGGATGTCCGGCGTGCCGTCGGCGAAAACGAGCCGTGCGCCCGGGTGATATTTCAGCGGCAGGTTCTGCTCGCGCTTGGCGAGATGCGCGCGCACCACGCCGGCCACTGAATTGCGGTCGCAGAGGCCGAGGCCGGCGAGGCCCAGCTTGGCCGCCTGCGCCATCAGCTCTTCCGGATGCGAGGCGCCGCGCAGGAAGGAGAAATTCGAGGCACAGGCGAATTCGAGGTAACGCATGACATTTACTGGCTGCTTGCGCCGGCTAACCCTCTCCCCTTGTGGGAGAGGGTCGCGGCCGAAGGCCGCGGGGTGAGGGGGCATTGCCTAACGAGAGCCCGGCCCCCTCACCTGGCTCGCGCTCGGATTCCCTCCGCGCTCGCCACCCTCTCCCACAAGGGGAGAGGGAAAGAGAATGTGTGGCGCACGACATCACGCAAAGGTCCCGTGCAGGAACCATGTCGGCGCGGCGGCGCCGTGCACGAGATCGCGGTAAAGCCCTGAGCGGAACAGCCAGAAGCGCAAGCCCGCTTTGTCCTCGACGCGGAAATAATCCCGCGCGGCTCCGCCGTGTTCGCTCCACCAGGCGCCCTCGATGCGCTCGGGGCCTTCGGCGGCGATCACCTCGTGCAGCGCGCGCCGCCATCTGAATCGCAAAGGCGGGCCGTCCGGCACTTCCGCCACCGCCTCAATCGGCTCCGGCTTTTGCAGCAGCCGCAACGGCCGCGGCGCCAGTTCCGTCTCGGCGTGGAACTGGCGGAATGCCGGCCAGCCTGCATCGGTGCCGGTCATTTGAGCCGGCACGCTGGCCCCGGCGATCTCCGGAATATGGCTGTCCTGCGCGATCAGCCGGCGCACGCGGCGCGCGCCCAACCGCGCGCTCAAGCGGTCGGCAAGTTGGTCCACTTGGCGGTCGACTTCGGCCGCGTCCTCGCCGCCGCCGATGCCGATCTGCTCGGGCGGGCAGGGCTCGGCGACCAGCACCGACAGCCGCGCCATGTCGAAGCCGAAACCGGGATCGAAGGCGTCGGCGAGCGCGGCGAGCCGCTCGGCGAACAGCGCGCGGATATGCGCCGGATCGCGCAGTGGGCGCGACGTGCCGGCGGCCAAGCGGCGCACCTCGCCGTCGGTACGGAACAGCGTGAGCTCGATGCGGCGGGCGCCGTCGCCGCGCCGTTCCAGCGCGAATTGCAGCCGCGCCGCCAGCCGCGCGAGGATCGCCAGCACGTCCTCCTCGCGCGCGATCGGCTCGGCAAAACGCTGCTCGGCGACATAAGGCGCAACCGGCAGGCGCGGATTGAGCGGCTCATGTTCCGTCCCAAGCGCGCGGTCGAACTGGCGCAACAGGTCGGTGCCGAAACGCGCGGCGAGCGGCGCGCGCGGCAGATCGACGATATCGCCGATGCGCTTCAAGCCGACGCGCGCCAGCGCGGAAACGGTCTCGGCGGGCAGCCGCAGCGCGGCAAGCGGCAGCGGCGCGAGCAGGGTGCGCTCCTCGCCGCTGGTGTAACTCGCCGGCTCGCCATAATGCGCAGCGGCCCAAGCGGCGCCGATGCTGCCGGCGATGGCGATGCTATAGCCGAACCCGGCGCGCGCGATGCGCTCGCCAAGATCGGCGACCAGCGCCTGTTCGCCGCCATAAAGATGCGCGCAGCCGCCGATGTCGAGCGTGAGGCCGTCGGGCGCGTCGATCGCCACCAGCGGCGTGTAGCGCAGGCATCCGTCGGCGATTTTTTCCAGCAGATTGGCGTCGGCCTCGCTGTCTTCGGCGATCGCTTCGAGCGCGGGATGCATGGCGCGCGCCTGCGCCAGCGCGAGGCCGCTATGCAGGCCGAGCCGTTCCGCCGCCTCGTCGACGGCGATGATCAACTCGGCATTGCCGCGCTTGCCGTAGACGACGAGCGGCGGAGAAACCTCACGCGACCTGACGATGCGGTCGGTCGAAGCCGGCGCAGCCACAGGCTGAGCATGCGTTGCGGGCAGGAAGCGCTCATCGCTGTCACTCCATTCGAGAATCCAGGAGCCGAGCGCGCCGCGGCGGTTGCGGACGAGCTCGACGGCGAAGCGCGGTCTTATTTCCTCGTCATTTCGGGACGCCGCGAAGCACCGAAACCGGAATCCAGATGCAGTTTCTGAATTTGCTTCTGGATTCCGGGTTCGCTCGCCATAGCGCGTCGAAGACGCGCGTAAACGCGCTTCTGGCTCGCGCCCCGGAATGACGGAGGGTGAAGCGCCGACGATCCAGCGCGTGGCGGCGGTGGAGGCGTCGGTTGACGGCGCGCAGCGCAGCAGCAGCCCGAGCGCGCCGCTTTCCGCCGCGGCGAGCGAGAGACGGCGCAGCGCCACGGTAATGATCGCGCTGTCGCGCACTTCGCCGATCACCACGCCAACCGCGCGGCAGCGCAGCGCCTCCTCCATCGCCCACAGCAGATCGCGCGGCCGCGCCACGGAAACCGTCAGCAGCCGCTCAGGTGCCAGGCCGAAAGCGTCGAGGCCGGGCCCGTAGGGCGCGCCGCTTTCGGCCAGCGCCATGTCCTCGGCGATCCAGCAAACGCGGGCCCGCGCCGTCGCCGCCAGCCCCAGCGCGAACCCCGTCGCCGCGGCGAGGTGGGCTTCGCTTACCGCCGCGATCTCGTGCAGCGCGCCGCGCGCCAGACCGCCGCCGAGCGCCGCGTCGACCGCCGCGACGCCGAGCGGCAGGGCGCCCGGACCGTCCGCGATCCCGGCGGGCTTCTCAAGGGCCCGCAGGCGCTGGCGCAACTGCTCGATCATGGCGTTAAGCCTCTGGAGACGCGAAGAAATCCGGCCCGATCGGGCAGGCTGCGCGCCTCGTTATGTTCACTATTTGTTCTAGTGTGACTCCAGCCCTTGGGATCGTCAAGCCGCAAGGGAAGGGGATGGAGGGGCGCGGCTGGCACCACGCCTAGCTTTGCGCGCCGGCGCCGGCCTCAGCCGCTGCGACTCCCTAAAAGAAAAACCCGGCGCGAGGGCCGGGCTCTTCCGTATTCATCAGGCCGGACTAGGCCGTCTTATCGAGGACAGTTCCGGTGCCCGGCGTCGGAGCAGCTTGAACAGAGGCCGGAGCCGCTTGAGCGGAGGCTTGTGCGCCCGCGTCGTCGCCGTCCCCGTCGTGCTCCTGTCCAGGCCCTTCAACACTTTCCGAACTCATCGGCGTCACCGGCGCCGATCCAACAGCAGAGATACTCATGCACTAAAATCCTCTTCTGAGAGGCCTCTAGCGCTACCGGCCGGAACCTAAGGCGGGTCTAAGCAAGGTGGTAAACAAGTTACCCAGTGCCGCCCTCACGCTTGCTTGAGCAGCGCGCGCCCGCGCGGCGTGAGCACGAGCCGCGCGCCTTGCATGCTGCTGCCGTTCTGGAAGCGCACCAGGCCGTCGGAAATGGCGTCCTCCCAGATCGACAGATGCGGGCAACTGCGGCGCCAGGCTTCCGCGTCGGCATAGCTGCGCGGGGCTTCCTCCACCCAGGCGAGGAACTGCTGCGTCAAAGCGTGCGCGGCGGCGAGGTTCGACATGGCGGCGGACTTATAAGCATTTCGGCGGCGCATTTCCATTCCGTCATTCCGGGGCGCGCCGAAGGCGCGGACCCGGAATCCAGGGCCGCATGCACTGCGCTCGTCGCTCTGGATTCCGGGTTCGCACGCTCACGCGTGCGCCCCGGAATGACAAACTAAGCCGGCCGCTCGACGGTGTGGATGTCGATCTTCGACTCCAGCGTCTGGTGCACCGGGCACTTGTCGGCGATCTCCATCAGCTTCGCCCGCTGCGCGGCGTCGAGCGGGCCTTCCAGCGTGATGGCGCGCTCGATGTGATCGACCTTGGTGACCTTGTTCTCGCAGTCCTCGCAGTCCTTGGTGTGGATTTTTTTCTCGTGGTTGAGCCGCACCGAGACGTTCTCCAGCGGAATCTTCTTGAACTCGGCATAGAGCCGGATGGTCATCGAGGTGCAGGCGCCCAAGCCCGCGAGCAGGAAATCGTAAGGCCCCGGACCGGAGTTCAGCCCGCCGAGTTTCACCGGCTCGTCGGCGAGCAGGCGGTGCGGCCCGGTCAGGATCTCCTGCTGGAATTTGCCGCCATGCGTCTCGCGCACCAATACCAGACCTTCCTCGACCTCCGCCTCGGTCATCACTTCGGGCTTGTCGAGATAGCGGTCGGCCCAGGCGGCGATGACGTTGGCCACATAGACGGCGTCGTCCGCCTGGCTCAGCAGATGGTCGGCGCCGGCGAGCGAGACGAAGCTCTTGGGATGCTTGGCGGCGACGAAAATGTGCGAGGCATTGTCGATGCCGACCAGATCGTCGGTCGGCGAATGGAACACCAGCAGCGCCTTGCGCAAGCCGGCGAGGCATTCGTTGAGCTTCTTCTCCGCCACGTCGTCGAGGAATTCGCGCTTGATCGTGAACGGCCGCCCGGCCAACTGCACCTCGAGCGCGCCTTTCTCCTTGATCGTGTCGACGTGCTGCTTGAACAGGCCGGTGACGTGCGCGGGATCGTAGGGCGCGGCGATGGTCACCACCGCGCGCGCCTCGGGTATGCGGTGCGACGCCGCGAGCACGGCGCTGCCGCCGAGGCTGTGGCCGATCAGGATCGCCGGCGCCGCTGTACGTCTTGCGCAGGTGATCGGCGGCGGCGACCAGGTCGTCGACGTTGGAGGAAAAATGCGTGTTGGCGAATTCGCCTTCGCTGGCGCCTAAGCCCGTGAAATCGAAACGCAGCACGGCGATGCCGTGGATGGTCAGCCGCTCGGCGATGCGCTTGGCGGCGAGGTTGTCCTTGCCGCAGGTGAAGCAGTGCGCGAACAGCGCGAAGGCCGTCGGCTTGCCGAGCGGCCAATCGAGCGTGGCGGCGAGCTGCTCGCCTGTGGCGTTGGGGAAGGTGAAGCGTTCGCTGCGCATGAGGTCCCTCGTGACGGTTCCCGCCCGGCACCTTGTACCGGCAAACGGCCCTTTGCGCGCAACACATGGCGTAAAATTTGCTTGATAATGGCGTTATCGAATTCCGCCGCCAAACAAGGAGTTAGCCATGACCCGCGACGACCTCACCGAAAAGCTGCTCGACATCAAGCGCGAGAAGGGCTGGACCTGGAAAACCATCTGCGGCGAGATCGGCGGCATCTCGCCGATCCTGGTGACCGGCGCCATCCTCGGCCAGATGAAGCTGACCAAGCCGCAGGCCGCCAACGCCGCCAAGCTGTTCGGGCTCTCCAAGAGCGAGCAGGCGCTGCTCAACGAGGTGCCGATGCGCGGCACCGGCACGCCGATGCCGCCGACCGACCCGCTGATCTACCGCTTCTACGAGCTGGTGATGGTCAACGGCCCGGCGCTGGAAGGCGCTGATCGAGGAGGAATTCGGCGACGGCATCATGTCGGCCATCGACTTCGACATGGAAATCGAGCGCAAGCCCGATCCCAAGGGCGACCGCGTCAAGATCACCATGTCGGGCAAATTCCTGCCGTTCAAATATTACGGCGCGACGGGCAACGCGTTGGCGTATGGGCTGAAGGAGGAGTGAGGGGGGCGAGGTAGGGGCCGACCGCAATGGAACTTGAGGCCAACTTCAACTGGCGGCGGGGGGAGTGAGCTTGCCGACTGCCGCAGCAAGCTTTTTGGTGCAGCCGATTAGCTCAGCCAAGAGCTGTTTATCGACTTCCATGCGGCCTTGATACTCGGCGAGATTTCGCTCGTTGTGGGCTCTGAGAAATATTTGAATGTCGGCATTGTCCGACCCTAGGGTATGAACCAGTGTCTGGAACACCGTGATGCGGTTTTCGGAGCGATATCCAGCGTGGCGAAGAGCTGCGAGCGCCAAGCGGTGGGCCGCGCCATAGGCAAGATCGAACTGACTGTCGGGATCGAGGCTTTCGTTCTGCGCATCCTTCAGGCGTTTGCGTGCCGATTCAATCATGCTGGTAAATTCGACGCGCGTTGGCGGTTCAACTTTCAGCCGGCCGATATTGACGAGATTGTCCAGTGCCTGCCTGCTAGCCGGTCTCCGAGCCGAAACTGAACGGTCTTTGGAGCGTGCGCGATCAGGCTGACGACCGAAGTCTTCTTGCGCTGGATCAGGTCCTTGACGCAGCCAGTCTTCGTTGGACGTTGGCATCGACGCGGGCTTAGAACAGGTCTTGCGTCGGGCTTATCTTTCGGGCGAAGACGTTTCGGCATTGTGCAAATGCGGTCAGGCCGAAGTTCTGAGCAGCTTAGCTCATCGCCGAATCACCATAAGATCGATGTCGCTCCGTGCGGTGTCGGTGCCCTTCGCGACCGATCCGTAGATGAACGCCATGTCGATCTGCGTCGGATAAGGCTGAAGTGATTTCAAGGCGTGCGGATAGGCTCCGATCGCCTCCCGCTTGTCCGTCTCGGTACATAGCAAAGCTCCGCAATTCTCCAAATATCGGAGACTCACGATTTGCCCGGTAGTGCTTTTGATTGCCGATGCGCTCCACCGAAACCAGACCGCTTTGCTGGAGCCGCGATAGCTCGCGCTCGACGGCTCCCGATCCAGAGCGGACGTTCCGCATGATTTCGGACGTATAGAAGCTCCGCTCCGGTTGACCGAAGATGAGGGCCAGCACGCGTTGCTGGACCTTGGAGAACAAGGCGTTGGAAAGGCTGAGAGCTTCCATGGAGAATTTACCCAATTTGGGTAATATAGACCCCAATTTGGGTATTATCAAGCCTGAAATCGTAGGCTGGGTTAGTGCCACACGGATCGGCGCGTAATCCACCGGGCTATCGCCAGTTGCTGAGTCACTGTGGTGGGTTACGGCGCTTCGCGCCTACCCTCCTACGCGCTACATCCACCCCCCATGAAACACATCGGCTTCCTCTCCTTCGGCCATTGGACCGCGTCGCCGCAGTCGCAGACGCGCACGGCCTCCGACGCCCTGCTGCAATCGATCGAGCTCGCCGTCGCGGCCGAGGCGCTCGGCGCCGACGGCGCCTATTTCCGCGTGCATCACTTCGCCCGCCAGCTCGGCTCGCCGTTCCCGCTGCTCGCGGCCTCGGCGCGCGCACCAAGCGCATCGAGATCGGCACCGCGGTCATCGACATGCGCTACGAGAACCCGCTCTACATGGCGGAGGACGCCGGCGCCGCCGACCTCATCGCCGGCGGCCGCCTGCAGCTCGGCATCTCGCGTGGCTCGCCCGAGCAGGTGATCGACGGCTGGCGCCACTTCGGCTACGCGCCGGCCGAGGGCATGACCGACGCCGACATGGCGCGGCGCCACGCCGAGGTGTTCCTCGAGGTGATCCGCGGCGAGGGCTTCGCCAAGCCGAATCCGTCGCCCGATGTTCCCGAACCCGCCGGGCCTGCTGCGCCTCGAGCCTTACTCGGCGGGCTTGCGCGAGCGCATCTGGTGGGGCGCCGGCACCAACGCCACGGCGGAATGGGCGGCCAAGTTGGCCATGAACCTGCAGTCTTCGACGCTCAAGATCGACGAGAGCGGCAAGCCGTTCCACGTGCAGCAGGCCGAGCAGATCAGGCTCTACAAGGCGGCGTGGCAGGAGGCCGGGACACGCGCGGAGCCCGCGGGTGTCGGTGTCGCGCAGCATCTTCGCGCTCATCGACGACCGCGACCGGATGTATTTCGGGCGCGACCGCAGCGAGGACCAGATCGGTTTCCTCGGCGGCAGCGAACGCGCCATCTTCGGCCGCAGCTACGCCGCCGAGCCGGACGTGCTGATCGATGAGCTGAAGCAGGACGAGGCCATCGCCGAGGCCGACACGCTGCTGCTGACCGTGCCCAACCAGCTCGGCGTCGACTACAACGCCCACGTCATCGAGGCGATCCTGAAGCACGTCGCGCCGGGGCTGGGCTGGCGGTGAGGTTTTCTCTTACCCTCCCCCTTGTGGGGAGGGTCGCGCGCTGAAAGCGCGCGGGGTGGGGGTGATTGCGAATTCGCGCGACCCCCACCCCGATCGCCTTCGCTATCGCTTCGGCGATCGACCCTCCCCACAAGGGGGAGGGTGAAGAAGCAACTCGCTCAGCCTCTTCTTCCTTCCCCGCCGCCTTCTTCTTCGCCGCGCCGCCGACCAGCACATGGCCGTCGATGTCGGCGATCTTGTTGGTGCCGGTGAGCGCCATGGTGACGCTGAGTTCTTTGTTCAGAATGTCGATCGCCTTGGCGACGCCGGCCTGCCCGCCGGCGCCGAGCCCGAAGGCATAGGCGCGGCCGATCAGGCAGCCGCGCGCGCCCAGCGCCAGCGCGCGCATCGCGTCGGCGCCGGTGCGGATGCCGCCGTCGAACAGCACCTCGGTGTCGGCGCCGACCGCGTCGGCGACCGCCGGCAGCGCCGAGATCGAGGACGGCGCGCCGTCGAGCTGGCGGCCGCCGTGGTTCGACACCACGATGGCGTCGGCGCCGAGCTTGACCGCGGTCTTGGCGTCATCGGGGTCGAGGATGCCTTTCAGGATCAGCTTGCCGGGCCAGATGCTCTTGATCCATTCCACGTCGTGCCAGCTCAGCGCCGGATCGAACTGCGAATTGGTCCATTGCGCGAGCGAATTGACGTCGTCCATGCCCTTCACGTGGCCGGCGAGATTGCCGAAGGTCTTGCGCTTGCCCTTCAGGATGCTGAACGCCCAGGCCGGCTTGGTCGCCACGTCGATGATGTTCTTGATGCGGATTTCCGGCGGCACGGTCATGCCGTTCTTGATGTCGCGGTGGCGCTGGCCGAGCACCTGCAGATCGACGGTGAGCACCAGCACATTGCACTTCGCCGCCACCGCGCGCCCCAGCAGGTCCTTCGAGAAGCCGCGGTCCTTGATCACATAGAGCTGGAACCAGAACGGCTTGCGCGTCGCCTCCGCCACGTCTTCGACCGAACAGATCGACATGGTCGAGAGCGTGAACGGAATGCCGGCCTCGTTGGCGGCGCGCGCCGCCAGGATCTCGCCGTCGCCGTGCTGCATGCCCAACAGGCCGACCGGCGCCAGCACGAACGGCGACGACACTTTCTGCCCGACGATGGTGGTGGCGAGGCTGCGCGAGGAGACGTCGACCAGCATGCGCTGGCGCAGCTTGATCTTCTCCATGTCGGCGCGGTTGGCGCGCAGCGTCTCCTCGTTATAGGAACCGCTGTCGGCGTAATCGAAAAAGGCGCGCGGAACCTTGCGGCGGGCAAGCTGCCGCAAGTCTTCGATACACGTGATGTTTTTCATGGGGTGCCCGGAGCGTTCGCCAATGAGACAATCGGGTAGCACAGGGGCGTTGGCCGCGAAACCGGCGCATTCCGCGGCATTTTCGTTGGATAAGTGGGCGTAGCGGGCCACTGTTAACGGTCCGCGGTAACGATTACTCATAATTTTTGAAGCAAATTCACGGCGTTGGCCCTATTATGCGGCCTCGCGGGGCAGGCGTTGCCGCCCGCCAATACACCAGTGGTTCGGGGCTCAAAGCCGTAAAGTAGGCGTCAAGGGGCATTGCATGGTTCGTCGTTATTTTGGCACCGACGGTATTCGCGGCCGGGCCAATAAAGTGATTACGCCCGAACTGGCGCTCAAGGTCGGTCAGGCCGCCGGGCTGGTGTTCAAGAACGGCGAGCATCGCCATCGCGTCTTGATCGGCAAGGATACCCGCCTTTCCGGCTACATGATCGAGACCGCGCTGGTCGCCGGCTTCACCTCGGTCGGTATGGACGTATTGCTCACCGGCCCGATTCCGACGCCGGCGGTCGGCATGCTGGCGCGCTCGATGCGCGCCGATCTCGGCGTGATGATCTCGGCCTCGCATAACCCGTTTGCCGACAACGGCATCAAGCTGTTCGGGCCGGACGGCTACAAGCTCAGCGACCAGGTCGAGAGCGAGATCGAAGCGCTGATCGACTCCGATCTCGGCAAGAAGCTGGCCAAGAGCGACGATCTCGGCCGCGCCAAGCGCATCGACGGCGTGCAGGACCGCTACATCGAATTCGCCAAGCTCACGCTGCCGCGCGCGATCGACTTGTCCGGTCTGCGCGTGGTGATCGATTGCGCCAACGGCGCCGCCTACAAGGTTGCGCCGGGCGCGTTGTGGGAACTGGGCGCCGACGTGGTGTCGATCGGCGTCGATCCCGACGGCATCAACATCAACAAGGAGTGCGGCTCCACCGACTTGAGCGCGATCTGCCACAAGGTGCGCGAGATGCGCGCCGATATTGGCATCGCGCTCGATGGCGACGCCGACCGCGTCATGATCATCGACGAACGCGGCCATGTGGTGGACGGCGATCAGTTGCTCGCCGTCATCGCCGAGAGCTGGAAAGAGGACGGCCGGCTGCTGCGTCCGGGCGTGGTCGCCACCGTGATGTCCAATCTCGGGCTCGAACGCCATCTCGCCGGGCTCGGCCTCGAACTGGTGCGCACGCCGGTCGGCGACCGCTATGTGCTCGAGCACATGCGCGCGCACGGCTACAATGTCGGCGGCGAGCCGTCCGGCCACATTATTCTCTCCGACTACACCACCACCGGCGACGGTTTCATCGCCGCTTTGCAGGTGCTTGCCGTGATCAAGCGCAGCAACAAGCCGGTGTCGGAACTGTGCCACCGCTTCGAGCCGCTGCCGCAGGTGCTCAAGAACGTCCGCTACCAGAAGGGCAAGCCGCTGGAGAACGCGCAAGTGCGATCGGCCATCGCCAGCGCCGAGAAGAAACTCGGCCACGGCGGCCGTCTCATCGTGCGCCCGTCCGGCACCGAGCCGGTGATCCGAGTGATGGGCGAAGGCGACGACAAGTCGCTGGTCGAGGCAGTTGTCGACGACGTAGTCGACGCGTTGACCGGGGTCGCGGCCTGACCGCGCATTCAGCGCGCTCTGGCGCGCAGGAATTCGACAAAGGCCAGCACCACCGGCGCGCTTTCATTCTTGCGGTAAGCTGCGAGGTGGTCGGCCATTCGCGTCACGCCGACGATTTTGCAGTAAACCACGCCGGGCATGGCGATGCACGTAAGCGCCTCCGACACGACGCTGATGCCGACGCCGGCCGCCACCAGCGTCAGCACCGTGGGCACATCGGGCGTGCGTTCGACGACGCGCAGCGTCACGCCGGCGGCGTGATGGAGGCAAAATTACTCCAAAATCCAATTTCCATTTCCAATGACGTTGCCACCACCGGTTCACCGACCAGCATGGCCGGCGTAATTTGTTTGCGCGCGGCAAGCGGATGTCCCGCCGGCGCCACCAGGTAAATGGGCTGCCGCTCGATGATGAAGCCGGTCAAGCCGGTTGGAAATCGATGCGGCATGCGCGCGAAACCGACGTCGAGCGAGCCGTCGATGAGCGCTTTGAATTGCGCGACGGTCTGCATCCGCGTCAGTTGAAACGTGACGTCGGGATGGATCTTTTTGAATTCGGAAAGTGCCGACGAAACGCTGCCGCTGCAGCCGGCCGAGAGCACATAGCCGACCGAAATCGAGCCGGCGTCGCCGCGGGCGGCGCGGCGGCCGACCCGTTCGGCATGGGCGGCCTGCCGCAGCGTTTCCTGCGCTTCGACCAGGAAGCGTTTGCCGGCGTGGGTAAGGCCGACCGCGCTCTTGGTTCTGCGGGTGAACAGCTTGGTGCCGAGCAGGACTTCCAAGGCGCCGATCTGATGGCTGAGCGTCGGGGCCGCAATATTGAGGCGCGCGGCGGCGCGGCCGAAGTGCATCTCCTCGGCGACCATCGCGAAATATCTGAGGTGGCGCAATTCCATCGGATGATTATGAGATGAAAGCTCATAAAATGCGACAACCCCGTTAATGACATTTCGGCAAGCCGGGCGGATTCTCAATGCAGGGTTGTCGCGTTGCTTGTTTCGCTGCGCGCAAAAGCTGTTTCTTTTCCAAAACGGAACCTGGTCTGGAAGCCATGAACAAGCCCCCGCGCAAACCGGCCCACAACGTCCTGCGGCTGCCGACAAAGCCGTGCGGTATCTCCCATCCGGCGCGGGATTTTCCCGGCGATGCGGCCGCGCCGGGCGTGCTTGCAACCGCCGGCAGCCCGGGCGATCCGCGCATGCAGGAAGCCATGCGGCTGATCGAGGCCTTCCTGGCGATAGCGGATGGGCCGGCACGTGCCGCATTGATCGCGCTGGCTGAGAGTCAGGTTACCCAGGACTGGGTGCGCCGCGCGCAGCGGCGCTGAGCGGCGTCCACGTCGTCATCCGCGATCCGGTCGACAAGGCGGAAGTGCGCCAAGCGCCATTTCGGTTGGATCGAGCTTCATTTCGATCGTCTGGCAAAATCATTTTTCGCGCTGCCGCTTCCCATGCGCGCGACTTCCGACCGTAAACAAATTCTTAAACGCGGTTCCACGGGAGCGGGCGGCGCCGCCAATTGATTAAAAATCGTCGTTAAAAAACACGGTTAAGTCTGACTTAAGGATTTGCTGGCAAGGTCCCTCATCATCGCGCTCTCGATGAGCGCCGGATTCGACGAGGGATGACCATGGTATCGCGTTTCACAATTCCTGCACTGGCGGCGCTGGCCGTCCTGACGGCGAGCCCGGCGGTGCATGCCGCCGACATGCCGATGCCTGCGCCGATCGCAGTTCCGGAAACGACCGGCTGGTATCTGCGCGGCGATATCGGCTTTAGCAACCAGGAAGTTGGAAGCTTGTTCAACGAAAATTATGCCGGATACATTCAGTACCAGAATATTTACAAAAACTTCGACGCCTCACCGTTCTTTGGGCTTGGCGTTGGCTATTCGGTTAATAACTGGCTGCGGTTCGACGTCACCGGCGAATATCGCTGCCAGTGCCAATTTCCACGGGTATGACCTTGGGACGTCTGGCGGCACGCCGTTTCCTGACATTTACAACGGCAGTAAATCCGAATGGACCTTCTTTCTAAATGGCTATGTCGATCTTGGCACGTGGTCGCATATAACTCCGTTCATCGGCGCCGGTGTGGGTACCAGCCGTAATACGATTAGCAATTTTACCGACGTAAGCAACTGCGTCGGCGGCTGTGGCAATCCGGGCGCAAATTACTACAGCGCGACGGCGAGCCAGTGGAACTTCGCCTGGGCGCTCTACGCCGGTCTCGGCTACCAGCTCACGAGGAATGTAACGGTCGAACTTGCATATCGGTATCTCGATCTCGGCAAAGCATCGACTGGAACTATGGTCAGTTTTGATGCCGCCACCTCCGGCCTCACCTCCACGCCTTTCGAATTCCGTCACCTGACGTCACAGGACCTCAAACTCGGCGTCCGGTTCAATCTGGATTCGTTCTACGAGACGCCGCATCCGTACTATCCGCCGCCGCCGCTGAGCAGCCGCGGTTAGTCAATGCGATTTCAGCGCGCCGATTTATTAACGGCGCGCTGAACAAGGTGAAAATTCGTGGTTAAGCGCCGCCTAACTTGCGGCGGTCGGTCGAGTGGCAGCGAAGGATTGGTGGTCATGGGTTGGTCAAGGACATCAGGCGCTTGCGGTGCGGCATCTGCGGCTTCCGATGCGCCACATGGCCGCGGCCGACGTCTGCGCGCCGGACTTGCGGCGCTCGCCCTGATCCTGTTGGCACCGAACGGCGCCAGCGCCGCCGACATGCCGGAATTCCTGCGCGGCTCCTACACGCCGAGCGTCACCCGCTGGGAAGGTTTCTATTTCGGCGCACAGGCCGGCCAGACTTGGGGTACGGCTGATTTGGGCAACGCCGACAATTCCTTGGTCGGCTACATGCTGGCCAACACGGAATTGCAGAGCATTGTCACCAATTTTACGACCTTGCCGAAAAGTACGACCGGCGGCGCAAGCTACGGCGGCTTCATCGGCTATAATTGGCAGTGGGACGACGTCGTTCTGGGCGCCGAGCTGAACTACAACCACAGTTCGATCGGAATGAGCGGGCAGGATTCGACTGATAACATACTGATTACGAGCAGTAATCCTCCGCCCGGCAACACTCTTGTCTACAATGTGATTGTGACATCCGGTGCTTCGGTAGCAATTCACGATATCGCGACGGCGCGCGGACGGGCGGGCTGGGTTTTTGACCGTTTCATGCCGTACGGTTTTGCCGGCATCGCGGTTGGCCGCGCCGATGTCTCTCGCTTTGCAACCCTTGCCGGCAGCACCGAAACATTTACGACGACTACGCCGCCCACGGTTTCCAGCACGTTCTGTTTGTGTTTGGCGCGTGATCCGCAATCGCAATCGCAAGCTGGCCTCATTGCCTACGGCTTCACCGCTGGCCTCGGGCTCGATGTCGCGCTGATGCAAAATGTGTTTGCGCGCGCCGAATGGGAATTCATCGAATTCCCCAATATCAGCGACATGCGCGTCTCAACCAACTCGGTGCGCGTCGCGGTCGGGCTGAAATTCTAGTGCGCCGCCTGCAACACCATCATTCGTAGCGTGCTGGTCCGCCGGTTCTAAGCCGCGGTGCCGGGGCGCGATTCGATTGCCTGCCGGTAGCCGGCGAGAACGCCTTCCACCATTGCGTCCGCTGAGAACGAGGCGGCGACCTGCGCGCGCAATTTTTCGGCGATCGCGTGTGTCGCTTCCGGGTTGTCGACGGCTTGCGCAATTGCTGCGGCAAGCGCCGGCGAGTCGCCCGCCGCGACGAGGGCAGGGGCTAACGGGCCGTAGATTTCAGGAATGCCGCCGACATTGGTCGAGATCAGCGGCTTTCCGGCGGCGGCGGCTTCCAGCACCACATAGGGCAGCGATTCCGCGCGCGACGGGATGACCATGATGCGGCCGAGCGCCATGGCCTCGCGTGCCGCCATCGGTGGCGCAAATCGAACGGCCCTTGCGAGCCCAACCCGCCCAATCTGCGCGCTCAGCGCCTCCGTTTCCGGCCCGTCGCCGACCAGCGTCGCCGTCAGTTGAGCGCCGCCGCGGTGCAAGCTGGCAAGAGCGTCGATCAGAACGTCGATCCCTTTTACCGGGCGGAACTCGCCCAAAAAAACTAAATTGGTTGCATGCGGCGCGAGCGCGACCGGTTCGAATTCGGCGCTGGTGACGCCGTTATGGACGACCTGCACCAGACCCGACGGTTGGCCGATCTTGTCATTGAAGATTCGCGCACTGTAGGCGCTCTCAAACAGATAAAGATTGCCGCGCAACATCAGCAATTTCTCGAGCGCAAGATACGCTTTGCCGGAACCGCTGGCGTGATTGAGCAGAAGACTGCCGCCATGTGGCGTGTAGGCGCGCACCGCCGGTTTGCGGGCGAGCGCGAGCCGCGCGAAGGCGCCGCCCTTGGCGCCGTGGCCGTGAATCACATCCGGCTCGGCCTTGCGAATTCGCTTGGTGACATGCCAGGCGGCAGATACGTCCTGCGGGCCGAACGGACGTTGGATTGGCGTGATCGTGAGGCCGAGAGCCAGCAACGGCGCGAGGCTGGCAAGAACCCCATTCGACCGGGCGTTGCTGGTGAGGCTGTCGGCGACGATGCCGACGCGGTGGCCGCGCGCAATCTGGCCCTGGACGAGATCGACGACGTGTCGAAACAGGCCGCCAACCGGCGCCCGCAAGACGTGGATAATTTTCAAGGCACGCATACTTTTGTATCTGTACTGGTATCGCGGTGGGTGTCAGGCGCCAGCCGAAATTTGCGCGTGCCGTCGACCGGCATCGCAGCGACTGCACGCGCTCTATTGGCGGGGTTCATATTCATAATATTAAATACGCAAACTTAAACGTAGATTGCTACTACCGCAGAAACCTTATGAAGATTTAGAGTTAAGACTGGTGCCGACTGCGAAGCATTCGCAGAATCATTCCGCCGTTGAAATCGATCGGCGCGGCAATCGGAAATTTCAGCGTTGATAAAAATCAAGCGCCGCACACGCACAGCGGCGGCTTTGGCGCCTGTTGCCTTGTTGCCGCAATTCTTGACGACCTGCCTTTGTTAATGATGCGGGACATTGACCGCACGCGCCAACTCGCTTATGCCCGCCGGTGGGACACCCCTCCCCAACGAGGGGCACCTATCTGGAAGGATAGAGACATGACAGCGAGCAAGCCCGGCGTGCGGCCGACCATCCCGCACTTTTCGTCCGGCCCCTGCGCCAAGCGCCCCGGCTGGAGCCTGCAAGCCCTCACCGACGCAGCTTTAGGACGTTCGCACCGCGCCAAGATCGGCAAGGCGAAGCTCAAGCGCGCCATCGATCTCACCCGCGAAGTGCTCGAAGTGCCGGCCGATTACCGCATCGGCATCGTGCCGGCATCCGATACCGGCGCGGTCGAAATGGCGCTGTGGTCGCTGCTGGGTGCGCGTCCGGTGACCATGCTGGCCTGGGAAAGCTTCGGCGAAGGCTGGGTCAGCGACGTCACCAAGGAGCTCAAGCTCAAGGACGTCACCGTCCTGAAGGCGGCCTATGGCGATCTGCCCGATCTGACAAAGGTCGATTTTTCCACCGACGTGGTGTTCACCTGGAACGGCACCACTTCCGGCGTGCGGGTGCCGGACGGCGACTGGATCGCCGCCAACCGCGAAGGCCTGACCATTTGCGACGCCACCTCGGCGGCCTTCGCGCAAAAGCTCGATTGGCCGAAGCTCGATGTCGTCACCTTCTCCTGGCAGAAGGCGCTCGGCGGTGAGGGGGCGCACGGCATGCTCATTCTCTCCCCGCGCGCGGTGGCGCGGCTCGAGAGCCATAAGCCGGCCTGGCCGCTGCCGAAGATCTTCCGGCTCACCAAAGGCGGCAAGATCAACGAAGGAATCTTCCAGGGCGAGACCATCAACACGCCGTCGATGTTGTGCGTCGAGGATTATCTCGACACGCTTGCCTGGGCGAAATCGATCGGCGGACTTGCCGGCACCATCGCGCGCTCAAACGCCAACGCCAAGGTGATCGCCGACTGGGTCGCGATCACGCCGTGGGTCGCGAATCTGGCCAACAATCAAAGCCAGTGTTCGAACACCTCGGTGTGCCTGAAGGTGATCGATCCGGCGGTGACGCGGCTTTCGGCCGACGATCAAGCGGCGTTCGCCAAGACGCTCGCCGGCCTCTTGGAAAAGGAAGGCGTCGCCTACGACATCGCCTATTACCGCGACGCGCCGCCGGGCCTGCGCATCTGGTGCGGGGCGACCGCGGAGACCGGCGACATCAAGGCGCTTACGCCCTGGCTCGATTGGGCGTTCGCTGAAGCAAAGGCTGCGTTGCCGAAGGCGGCGTAGAGCATGATCCCGAAAAGTGGGAACCGGTTTTCGGATCAGATCATGCTCAACGAAAAAAATGTGTTTGCCGATCCGCTTACCGGACGGATGGTGGATTTCATCCGCGGCATCGGCATCGAGGTGCGCGCCGGCGCGCTGCCGGACGACACCTTTCTGCCGGGGCTCGATATTCAACACGGCGCGATCGTCGTGGATGAAGCCAAGCTCGCCTATCCCGGCGATCTCTTGCACGAGGCCGGTCATATCGCGGTGAGCGACCCGGCGACGCGCAATGGCGTCAGATTGGCGCCGACCGACGGCGAGGAAATCGCAACGCTCGCCTGGTCGTGGGCCGCGCTGCGCCACCTCGATCTGGAGCCTGCGGTCGTGTTCCACCCCCATGGTTATAAAAATGGGGCGCAGTCGTTGATCGATGCTTTCAGCTCGGGCGGCAATCCGGGCGTACCGCTGTTGCAATACTTCGGCATGACCGTCGAACCCAAATTCGCCGTCGCGCGCGGCGTCACCCCGTTTCCCCACATGCTGCGCTGGATGCGCTAACAGGACTGAAAATTATGGCACCCCGTGTACTCATCTCCGACGCTCTCTCTCCCGCCGCCGTGCAGATCTTCAAGGACCGCGGCATCGAGGTCGATTTCCAGCCCGCGCTCGGCAAGGACAAGGAGAAGTTGGCCGCCATCATCGGCGACTACGACGGCCTCGCCATCCGCTCGGCCACCAAAGTGTCGGCCAAGATCCTCGAAAATGCCAAAAAGCTGAAGGTGATCGGCCGCGCCGGCATCGGCGTCGACAATGTCGACATCCCGGCGGCGACGGCGCGCGGCGTCATCGTGATGAACACGCCTTTCGGCAATTCCATCACCACCGCCGAACACGCCATCTCGTTGATGCTGGCCTTGGCCCGTCAGATTCCGGAGGCCGACGCCTCCACGCGCGCCGGCAAATGGGAAAAAAACAAATTCATGGGCGTGGAGATTTTCTCCAAGACGCTCGGCATCATCGGCTGCGGCAATATCGGCTCGATCGTCGCCGACCGCGCCATCGGTCTGCGCATGAAAGTGATCGCCTTCGATCCGTTCCTGTCGGAAGAGCGCGCGCGCGATCTCGGCGTCGAGAAAGTCGAGCTCGATGAGCTGTTCAAGCGTGCCGATTTCATCACGCTGCACACCCCGCTCACCGACAAGACCAAAAACATCGTCGACGCGGCCGCCATGCAGAAGATGAAAAAGGGCGTGCGCATCGTCAATTGCGCGCGCGGCGGCCTGGTGGACGAGGCGGCGCTCGCCGAAGCGCTCAAATCGGGCCAGGTCGCGGGCGCGGCCTTCGACGTGTTCGTCGAGGAGCCGGCAACGCAAAGCCCGCTGTTCAGCCTGCCAAACGTGGTGTGCACGCCGCATCTCGGCGCCGCCACCAGCGAGGCGCAGGAAAACGTCGCATTGCAGGTGGCCGAGCAGATGTCCGACTATCTCTTGCGCGGCGCGATTTCCAACGCGGTCAATTTCCCCTCGATCAGCGCCGAAGAAGCGCCCAAGCTCAAGCCGTTCGTCTCGCTCGCCGACAAGCTCGGTTCCTTCGCGGGCCAGTTGACGGAGAACGCGATCAAGGAAATCCAGATCACCTACGAAGGCGCGGTGGCGCAGTTGAACATCAAGGCGCTGACTTCGGCGGTGCTGTCAGGCCTGCTGCGGCCAATGCTCGGCAACGACGTCAACGTTGTATCAGCGCCGTTGGTGGCGCGCGAGCGCGGCATGGCGGTGGAGGAGACCACGCGCGACGCGGCCGGCGACTACGACAGCCTGATCACCGTGACGGTGATGACCGAAAAGCAGAAGCGCTGGGTCTCCGGCACCGTGTTCGCCGACGGTCGCCCGCGCATCGTCGACATCAAGGGCATCCGCATGGACGCCGAGTTCGGGCCCTCGATGATCTACATCACCAATCTGGACAAGCCGGGCTTCATCGGCCGTTTTTCGTCCACCCTGGGCGAGGCCGGCATCAATATCGCCACCTTCCATGTCGGCCGCGAGGCGCCCGGCGGCAATGCCATCGCGCTCATCGAGATCGACGGCGAGTTGCCGCCGGCGGTGCTGGAGAAGGTCAAGGCGCTGCCGCAGGTGCAGCAAGCCAAGCCGCTGCATTTCTAGGAATTGCGGTTTAATATCAGTTCTTTGGGGACGCCGTGCGGGGCCACCCGCGCGGCGTTCTGTGCCTTGCCTCCGCCGCCTGCTTCCTTTATCCGAAGGTGGACCTGGCCGGCATAGCCCGGCGTCAGTGTCCGGGCGCTGGCGCAGGAAGAATCGTCGATGGCGAATGTGGTGGTAGTCGGGTCCCAGTGGGGCGACGAAGGCAAAGGCAAAATCGTCGACTGGCTTTCTGAACAGGCCGATATCGTCGTTCGGTTCCAGGGTGGCCATAATGCCGGCCACACCCTGGTGATCGACGGCACCACTTATAAGCTGTCATTGCTGCCCTCCGGCGTGGTGCGCGGCGGCAAGCTGTCGGTCATCGGCAACGGCGTAGTGATCGATCCGCACGCGCTGATCGCGGAAATCGCCCAGCTCGGGCGGCAGGGGGTGACGGTTACCCCCGACAATTTGCGCATCGCCGAGAACGCCACCCTGATCCTGCCGCTGCACCAGGAACTCGATGCCTTCCGCGAGGGCTCCAATTCCGGCACGCGCATCGGCACCACCAAGCGCGGCATCGGCCCGGCCTACGAGGATAAAGTCGGCCGCCGCGCCATTCGCTTCATGGATCTCGCCGATCTGCCTTCGCTCGGGGCCAAGATCGAGCGTCTGCTGGCGCATCATAACGCGCTGCGGCGCGGCAACGGCCTTAGTGAAATTGCGGCGCGGCCGCTCTACGACGACC
Source organism: uncultured Alphaproteobacteria bacterium (assembly GCA_963786025.1). Lineage (GTDB taxonomy): Bacteria > Pseudomonadota > Alphaproteobacteria > Rhizobiales > Xanthobacteraceae > Pseudolabrys. The sequence continues at coordinate 6,184 of CAWAXK010000023.1, read as the reverse complement.
TGGCGGCGCTGGCGCCAAAGGTGCTGCCTTATATGGATTCGGTGTGGTCGCTGCTCGATGCCAAGCGGCGCGAGGGCAAGCGCATTCTGTTCGAGGGCGCCCAGGGTGCGCTGCTTGATGTTGACCACGGCACGTACCCTTACGTCACTTCCTCCAACACGGTGGCGGCGCAAGCGGCTACCGGCTCCGGCGTCGGGCCGGGCGTCGTCGGCTACGTGCTCGGCATCTGCAAGGCCTACACCACGCGGGTGGGCGAGGGGCCTTTCCCCACCGATCAGATGGACAACGCCATCGGCAAGACGCTCGGCGAGCGCGGCCGCGAATTCGGCACCGTCACCGGCCGCGCGCGCCGCTGCGGCTGGTTCGATGCGGTGCTGGTGCGCCAGACCGTGCGCACCTCCGGGATAGATGGCTTGGCGCTCACCAAACTCGATATTCTCGATGGCTTCGACGAGATCAAGGTTTGCGTGGCCTACCGCCTCGATGGCCGTGAAATCGACTATCTTCCCGCCGGCGAGCACGCCCAGGCGCGGGTCGAGCCGGTCTACGAGACCATCGCGGGCTGGAAGGAGCCGACGGCACGGGCGCGCTCGTGGGCGCAATTGCCCGCGCAGGCGATAAAATATGTGCGCCGCGTCGAGGAACTGGTCGGATGCCCGGTGGCGCTGCTCTCGACCAGTCCGGAGCGCGAGGACACGATTCTGATGAAGAACCCGTTTGAGGTATGATTACAGAGACGAGAAGTGGGGTGAGGGGGAGCATGATCCGGAAACGTGGGGGCCGGTTTTCTGAGAAGATCATGCTCAGGTAAAAAGATATCCAATGGCTGACTATTATCCGCTGATCTCACGCGCCGTTAACGGCCTTGAAAAGAGCACGGGCGAAAATCGCCGTGCGCTGTACGACCGCGCGCGCGGCGCGCTGGTCAATCAATTGCGCAGCGTCGAACCGGCGCTCGATGAATCCGACATCACGCGCGAACGGTTGGCGCTGGAGGAGGCGATCCGCAAGATTGAGGCGGAAACGGTCAAGCGCACACGCCCGGATGCGGCCGAGACACCCGAGCAGGAAAAGTCCATTTCGAATCAGGGTCTGCGCGGCTTTCGCGAAACGGTGGCCGACGCGGAAAATCTTGGCGAAGCGGCGGCGGCGGCCAACCGGTCGGCGCATGAGGTCTACGAGGCGATGCCCGGCGATCATCCGCCGGCCGCTGAGCATTATTTCGAACCGCCCGCGCCGGGTGCGCAACAACAGAGTGAAGCGCCGGCTAAGGATGCGTCGGCTGCTGCGGCGCGCCCGGAGGTAGCTCCGGCGCCGCGCGACGAGGAAGAAAGCCAGGCCTATACGCGGCCGCCGCGCTCCTATGGCCGCGCGATCAAATTCATCCTGCTGTTGTTGGTGCTGGCGGGTCTTGCCGGCGGCGGCTATTGGCAGCGCCATGCGATCATGACGACGGTCGCGAAATATCGCAGCGCGTCGCCGCCGGTGCCGGCGACGAAACCGAGCGAAGCGGCCGCGCCTGCCGCCAAGCCGAAGATCGCCGACCGCATCGGACCGGCCAGCGGGACGCAGACGCCTGCCACCGCGCCGGCCGCCGCGGTCGCGCAAAAGGTCGTGCTGTACGACGAGGACCCGAACGATCCGAAGGGCAAACGCTATGTCGGCTCGGCGCTCTGGCGCACCGAGACCGTGTCGCCGGGGCCGGGACTCGCGCCCGAACTGGCGATCCGCGCCGATGTGGAAATCCCGGAGCGGCACCTGCGCATGACCTGGTCGCTCCGCCGCAACACCGATAAGGCGCTGCCGGCCAGCCACACCATCGAGATCATGTTCACGCTGCCGGCTGATTTCCCCGAAGGCGGCATCGGCAATGTGCCCGGCGTGCTGATGAAGCAGGACGAACAGGCGCGCGGCGTGCCGCTCGCCGGGCTCGCGGTGAAGGTGACCAACGGCTATTTCCTGATCGGCCTGTCCGCGGTCGATGTCGACGTGCAGCGTAATATCCAGCTCTTGAAGGAGCGCGACTGGTTCGACATTCCGATCGTCTATACCAGCGGCAAGCGCGCCATCCTCGCGATGGAGAAGGGCACGCCCGGCGTGCGCGCCTTCGAGGAAGCGTTCCGCGCCTGGGGCGAGTAGTCCTGGCAGTTGAAGTCGTTCGAGCAAAACAAAAATGGCCGGGACATGCCCGGCCATTTGCGTGACTGATTGAGCGCCGGGCTTAATGCACCGTGCTCGAGAGCGCCGGCGTTGCCTTCGGCTGCTCCATGGCGGCGATCTGGTTCTTCACCGCCTTCTGCACCTTTTCGAAGGCGCGTACCTCGATCTGGCGCACGCGCTCGCGCGAGACGCCGAATTCGGAGGCTAGATCCTCGAGCGTGATCGGATCGTCGGCGAGGCGGCGCGCCTCGAAGATGCGCCGCTCGCGATCGTTGAGCACGTCGAGCGCGCCGATCAGCGCCTGATGGCGGTTGTCGCTTTCCTCGTGATCGGCCAGGAGGCGCTCCTGGCTCGGCGCATCGTCGACCAGCCAGTCCATCCATTCGCCGCTTTCGCCGTCGTCGCGGATCGACGCGTTGAGCGAGGCATCGCCGCCCAGCCGACGGTTCATGTCGACCACGTCCTGCTCGTTGACGCCCAGCCGCTTGGCGATCAGCTTGACCTGATCGGGCCGCAGATCGCCTTCGTCGAGCGCGGAAATCTTGCTTTTGGCCTTGCGCAGGTTGAAGAACAGCTTCTTTTGATTGGCGGTGGTGCCCATCTTCACCAGCGACCACGAGCGCAGGATGTATTCCTGGATGGCGGCCTTGATCCACCACATGGCGTAAGTGGCGAGCCGGAAGCCCTTCTCGGGTTCGAAACGCTTGACCGCCTGCATCAGGCCGACATTGCCTTCGGAAACCACTTCCGAGATCGGCAAGCCGTAGCCGCGATAGCCCATGGCGATCTTGGCGACCAGGCGGAGATGGCTGGTGACGAGCTTGTGCGCGGCGTCACGATCGCCGTGCTCACGCCAGCTGCGCGCCAGCATGTATTCCTGCTGCGGTTCCAACATGGGGAACCGGCGGATTTCTTCCAGGTAGTGAGAAAGGCCGGATTCGGCCTTGAGTGCCGGCAAAGCGGCTGAACGGGCCATGATAGCGCCCTCCTTATGTTGCCCCCGATGAATCGGCGGGCGATTGTCGCCGCCGCTCCCCGAGCCGACGGCACGCATCCGATTGTGCGACCGCGAAAGCTTGATCGCAGGTGCAGCATAGCGGAACAGGGCACCGAAAACCAGTATCCATCCGTCACGTCACCGTGACCTCGGTTTGTACGACCAAGTTATTGTTTAAATTGGTCTATTTCGAGCGCCGCTGCCCTGGGGTGCGGCTCTCCGCGGCCAGCGCACTACGTAAACGACGCAAATCGGCCGGCAGTTCCGCTTGGAACCGCAGGCTTTTTGCGTTTTGGGGATGTTTGATGGCCAGTAAATAAGCATGCAAAGCCTGTCTGCCAAGACCCTCCAGGGCGGCGCGGGCCTCCGGAGAAAGCCGGCTGGCTTTGGTCTTGAACCCGGTGCCGTAAGTCGCGTCGCCCAGGATCGGATGGCCGATATGGGCCAAATGCACCCTTATCTGGTGGGTGCGGCCGGTCTCGAGCGTGCAGGCGAGCAGGCTGGCGACCGGCTTGCCGTCGGGACCGGCGAATTGTTCCAGCACTTGCCAATGGGTGACCGCGTGGCGGCCGCCTTCGCGCACCGCGCGTTTGTCGCGGGAATGCGGGTGCCGGTCGAGCGGCGCGTCGATGCTGCCTTTCGCCCGGTCGGGTGCGCCCCAGACGAAGGCGAGGTAGCCGCGCTCGATGCCGCTTTCGGCTTTGTTGGCGAATTGGGCTGAGAGCGCGCGATGGGCGGCGTCGGTCTTGGCCACCACCATGAGGCCGGTGGTGTCCTTGTCGAGCCGGTGCACGATGCCGGGCCGCTTGATCCCGCCGATGCCGGACAGGCTGTCGCCGCAATGGGCGATCAGCGCGTTGACCAGCGTGCCCTTGGCGTGGCCGGCGGCCGGGTGCACCACCAGGCCGGCCGGCTTGTCGATCACGATCAGCGCGTCGTCTTCGTAGACGATCGTGAGCGGGATCCGCTCGCCCGCCGGTTTGGGCTCTTCGGGCGCCGGCAGCGTCACGATGACGATGTCGCCGGAATTGACGTAAAGAGCGGGATCGCGGATCGTGCGCGCCCCGATCGCCCCTTGTATTGTTACTTGGCCGTCGAGGATCAGCGCCTTGAGACGCGAACGCGACAGCGCCGGGATGCGGGCGGCCAGCACGCGGTCGAGCCTAAGGCCTTGCTCCTCAGCCGCGATCTTGATTGTCTCGCTTGCCTCATCAGCCATGGCTTAACCGATGTCCGACGACCAGACGCCCCTCAATCCGGATGCCGCGGCGGCGATCGCGAAGGTGCGCCGCATGATGCTCGTCATCATGACCGCAACCTTCGTTGCCATCGGCGTCGTGCTCTTCGCCATCGGCTACCGCCTTTTCCATGGGAAGGAAAGCGCCCCGTCTTTTGCCGACGTCACGGCGACGCTGCCAGCCGGCGCCAAAGTGCTCTCGACCGCGGTCGGCGCCGACCACATCGTGGTGACCATCGAAGTCAGCGGCGTGACCGAAATTCGCACGTTCGATCCCGATACGCTCAAGCCGCTCGGGCGGTTGCGGCTCGAGGCGAAGCCTTAGTCTTCGTCATTCCGGGGCGCGCCGAAGGCGCGAACCCGGAATCCAGAAACGAGCACTGTTCCTGGTTCTGGATTCCGGGTCCGGCCCTCCGGGCCGTCCCGGAATGACAGTTATCCTCTGATCTTCTCCAGCACCGGCAACAGATAGCCGTTGAACTTCTCCGGGTCCTCACTCATCGGGAAATGTCCGAGGCCCTTCATGATGGTGGCTTGTGCGCCAGTGCGCTCGGCCACCGCCAGCGTGCCCTCGGCGGTGCAGGAATAGTCGTATTCGCCGGTGAGCAAATAAAGCGGGCAGCGCGTGATGTCGATCTCGCCGACCTTGCCGCGGATGTCGCCGTCGATCATGTAGAAATGCAGATCGCCTTTGAACACGCCGGGCCCGCTCTGCATGTAATGCCACAGCGTTTCCCAACGGCCTGCGTCGGGCGCGGTCGGCGCCACCAGCCCGGAAATCACGCCAGCGCAGACCATGCCGCCGTGCACGTCGGGGCGGTTGAGCCAGGACAGGTCGTAATAGGGCTCGGTATGCGCGGCGGATTCCAAGCCGATCAGCGCGCGGAAGCGCTCCGGGCACTCATGCGCGAGATGCAGCACGATGCGCCCGCCGATCGAGCAGCCCATGGCGACCGGTCTGTCGAGCCCGAGCGCGTCGGCGACTTCGACGATCATGCGCACATAATCGCGCGAGGTGAGCTGGTATTCGGTGTCCTGCCAGCCGGCGGGCGGCGAGGATTTGCCGTGCCAAGGCATGTCGAAGGCGATGACGCGATAGTTCGCCGTGATGCGCGCGTCGTTCATCAGGCCGCGATACTGGCGCGCGTCGGAGCCGGCGGTGTGCAGGCAGAGCAGGGGAATGCCCTGGCCGGCTTCCTCAATATAGAGCCGGTGCGGCTGGCCGAGCAGATCGAGATGCAGATAGCGGCCGGTGATCGGTTCGAAGCGCGGGCTCATTGCACGGCCTCCTTGCGGAGGCTCGCGATCACGTCCTTGAAATAGAGCAGGTTGGCCATGAAGGGGTGGATGTCGCCTTCCACCTTCATCAGTTTCTGTTTGACCAGCGCGAAGATGTCGGTGAAGCCGAGCGGCGGCAGCGGCTGCCAGAATTTCTCCCACACGCTGCGCGAGGCGCGTAAGCCAAAGCTGTAGTCGGGCGTGATGAACGGGCCCGGCGTCACCTTGACGATGCGGCCCCCCTGGACACGGATCAAGGTATAGGCCTCGTCGATGGCGATCAGGAAGGTGGTATCGACGAAGCGGCCGCGGCGCACGAGCTTTTCGTCGGCGTTGACGAGATTGGCAATGTTTTCGAGCATATTTCACTCCCCAGGCGGCAGAGCGTGGCGGCTTGCTAGACAAACCGCAAGCGCTCCCGGGAGGCGCACGGCCGGTGCGCTTGCATGGCTGGAGGATCGAGGCTATCTCGAAGGCCTTGGCCTTGCTCCCTTCGTCTAGCGGCCCAGGAC
>CAWAXK010000022.1:0-251111 GCA_963786025.1 uncultured Alphaproteobacteria bacterium | reverse complement strand
GCGGGCATTGGGACTGATCGGCGAACGTATGATCACGATACAGCGCCGCCAACCTTGGCTCCTGTAAACCAAAACAGTTTCTGATCAGAATGCCTGTCCATTGCACGTAAGGGCAATTGCGGCAAGCAAGGTTCTTTGCGTATTGAATTTGACGTTTTCACTGGAGGCCTGCGCCGCTCGAATAATTGTCCAGTAATTAGTGACTAGCGGAACGACGGACTATGCAAACACAAGCCCGGCTATTCCGACTGGCCGCAACTCAACGGTACCGGCGCACTTTGATCATATTTGGCGACCAGCAATGATATCCTTTGGATTGGGCCTCAGTGTGGCTTGGTTATGTCTCTTGGGTTACGGGTCTGTTCTACTTGTTGAACTTGCATTTTAAGGGTCTAGCGCTATTCGCAGGAGAATGTTCGATGATATTTCGAATGGAAACTGCGGCGCAATTCGCTCACAAAGCGAACATGGCGAGATACCAATCAATTCTAGCGACCTATCTAACTGCCAAGGAGCGGCGCTTTATTGAACGCCGTATGGTTGAGGAACAAGCGGCTCTTCAGCAACTTGGTTGCAGCATCGCGTTTGAAGATCAATCTACCCACGCCCGCATAGGTGACAAGGGCATCCCCGGCCTCCCGAACCGGTCCTTGTCTAACCCCGAGGCCGTCAATGCGCCCCCCGCATGGCGGCCTCGGAGTGTTTTTTGTTGCAAACAATCTGAATTGTTCACAGCCTGATGTCGCCTAAGCGACAAATGCAGCGCGGAATTGCTGCCTTGCCGGAAGGGCCATAGCCTTCAGCGGCGCCCATGATGCAAGGCAGGGGAGCTCGATCCCGTGAGTGATCTATTAGCGGGCGGTTAGAGAAGCCGTCATTCAGAAAACTGCTCATGCACCTAGGTACAATATCGCTTAGCGTTTCTTTTTTAATCTTATCTGACGCTAAAGAGCGGTCTTCGCGCGTCGAGCTACGGCTTTTTGTGCTGGCCGGCCGCACGATATTTAGAGGCGATTGATACATCGATAAGCCACGTCGGGTTTAGATGTGTCATGTGGGCGAGGAATAGGTCATGAGTACGAAAGAGGATGGAGACCAGAACAAGACGGATATCCAAAGCAGCGCAATGAACCAGCAGAAATTCTGCTCGGCGGCACCACACTTGTCGCCGCATCTGCGCTGAGCGCCACACCGCTCACGGTGGGGCAGGCGCAAGCGCAGTCTACGCCCGCGGGACGCAAGCCGAACATTCTCATGATCATGGCCGACGATATCGGCTGGTTCAACGTGAGCGCCTACAATATGGGCATCATGCGTTATCGAACGCCCAATATCGACCGCATAGCCAAGGAAGGCGCGTTGTTCACTGACTGGTACGGTCAGCAGAGTTGTACGGCCGGACGCGCCGCTTTCATCACCGGACAGTCGCCGATCCGCACAGGTCTGACGAAGGTGGGCTTGCCCGGCGCCGAAATTGGTCTCAGCCATCTCGATATGACGGTCGCGGAGGCGCTTAAGCCGCTCGGTTACGCAACCGGCCAATTCGGAAAAAATCATCTGGGCGACCGCAACGAATTCCTGCCCACGGTGCACGGCTTCGACGAATTTGTTGGCAATCTCTATCATCTTAATGCGGAAGAAGAGCCGGAAAATCCCGACTATCCCAAGGATACCCGATCCACGCGAGATTCGGCCCCCGCGGCGTACTCAGATGCAAGGCAAGCGATCATGACGATCCAACCATCGATCCAAGGTTTGGGAGGGTTGGCAAACAGACGATCGAGGATACAGGTCCGCTGACCATCAAACGCATGGAGACCGTGGACGAAGAATTCCTCAATGCCACGCTCTCGATTTCATTGATCGCAAGCACAGGCAAAATGTGCCGTGGTTCTGCTACTTCAATCCAACACGTATGCACATATGGACACATCTGAAACCAGCATCCAGAGGCAAAACGGCCCTGAGTATATGCCGACGGTATGGTTGAATTAGACGGTTATGTCGGACAGTTACTTAAGAAGCTCGACGACTTGGGCGTTGCCAATAATACGATCGTCGTCTTCACGACCGACAACGGGGCTGAAGATGACTTGGCCTGACGGGGGGAACACGCCCTTTCGCGGTGAGAAGGCGACAAATTGGGAAGGTGCGTTTCGCGTTCCAATAGTGATGCGGTGGCCTGGAACGATAAAGCCAGGCACGATCTATAACGATATATTTTCGCACTATGATCTGCTGCCCACCTTCGCGGCAGCCGGCGGTGATCCAGATATCGTAGGCAAATGTCTTCGGGGCGCCCAGATAGGCAGCAAGACATTCAAGGTTCACCTCGATGGCTTCGATCTCACGCCGTTCTTCAAGGGGGAGGTGAAGGAAGCGCCTCGCAAAGGCTTCCTGTACTGGAATGACGACGGCGCGCTGGTAGCTGTGCGCATCCAGGACTGGAAAATCGACTTCAAGGCACAGGAACACAAGGGGGCAGACATTTGGAAGCGCGAGTTCACTAATCTCCGTGCTCCGAGCTGTTCAATCTCCGTTCCGATCCATTCGAGCGCGGGGATGAGTCGATGCTGTACAACAAGTGGGGATTGGACCGAGTCTTCATCATCGTGCCGGCGCAAGCCATAGTCATCGAGTGGATACAAAGCTTCAAGGAATTCCCGCCGAGGCAAAAACCGGCAAGTTACAATCTAGGGCCTGCCTTCAGTTGAGCAGGATCATAGCGGCGGCCATCTGCACTCCGGCGAGAAAATTTCTGGCGAGTTTGTCATAACGTGTGGCGATGGCACGGAAGTGTTTGAGCTGATTGAAGAACCGTTCGACAAGGTTGCGTTCACAGTAGAGCGCAAAATCGCACGCTCGCGGGGTCTTGCGGTTGGCCTTGGGCGGGATGACCGGAGTAATTCCCCGCTGGGTTAGGGTGTCGATGAATAAGTCTGCGTCGTACGCCTTGTCGGCAAGCAATGCATCTGGATCGGCATTATCGATCAGCGGCTCGGCGCAAGCAAGATCATGAGCTTGGCCTGGCGTGAGCATCAACGCGACGGGATTGCCCAAGGCATCGACGAGCGCGTGAATTTTGGTGGTTAGTCCACCGCGCGATCGGCCGATCGCTTGTGGGCCGTTTTTTTTCGCGCGCCGGCGCTGTGCTGATGAGCGCGCACGATGGTGGCATCGATCATCATATATTCGTTGTCGTGATCGCTTGCCAACAGCTTGAAAATGCGTTCGAAAACGCCGCTCTTCGCCCATCGACTGAAGCGCTGGTGCACGATCTTCCAGTCGCCGAAACGCGCAGGCAGGTCACGCCAGGGGATTCCCGTTCGATATCTGTAAAGAATGGCTTCGACGAACAACCGGTTGTCCGCTGCATTGCCGCCGACATGGCCTTCACGGCCGGGCAAAAACTCCTTGATCCGCTCCCATTGGTCGTCTCGCAATCCAAAGCGCTGCATGGGTCGGCCCTCCGCAAAGCCGACCTCGCATCAATCACTCGACAACTGATTTGGGAATCCCCAACGTACCGGCGGCGCTACAAAATAGAACAGTGTTCCACGTTTGATTCCGATCCGTTCTCGTACAAAGGCCGCCTAACTGAAGACAGGCCCTAGATGAAATAATGCAGAAAATGGAAACAATCGGGACAAGCGCGAATTGAGCGTCGGTGCAATTTTCCGGCCGGCGATATGAATGAAGAGCTGCCTGATCAAAAAAACCTGATCGGAGAACGGAGAGAACGGCCTGCCTGAAGCGGTCTTTCTTTTTGCGCTGCTTGCTGCATGTGCGTTGTCGCCTTTTGGCAGTGCGCCCCGAAGGCGCGGATCACTAGTGGAGGAAGGTTCCAACCAGTGAGTTGTCGATTGATCTGGTAGCTGACGAGCGGCTCGGCCAGGTAAGTAGCGCCGCCGTCGCAGTAGCGGCCTGAAGATATCGGTATTGGGAATGTGAAGTCACGTCGAGAGCGTACAGGAACGTCGAGGGTGATAATGGTTTGATGCGAACCGGTTGGACCGGGGATCGGGAGAACCCGCTACGGGTCAAGCACTCTTGAGTGCGGGCGAATGATAGGGACCCGATCTGCGGATCACATCAGGGCCAGCGGTTATGAACGCCGCGCAAACAGGCCGGACACATGATATTTGCCACCTGCTGCAAGCGGCTTGATCCCATTCGGTTCGTGCCCTTTTCGTATTTCTGCACTTGCTGGAAGGTCAGGCCAAGGGCGTGCCCGAGCTTGTCCTGGCTCATGCCGAGCATCTTACGGCGCATCCGAACCCGGTTCCCAACATGCTGGTCAACAGGTTTGGGGACTCCCTTTATAGCGGCCGACGATGGCATTCTAACTCTCCCCAACGCATGGTTCCCTTGCTTGATGATATCGTGAGGCAGGGACTTAGGCTACGGATGCCGGAGGTTATCTGAGTGATAGCACTACTTTGGCAGATTCATTCATGCGGCGGCTCGGTGCCGATCCATCTTCGGCAGTGCGGGCATCGCTGAGGTGGCAATCGACCGATGAGCTCGACGATGGCGTGACGCACGGCCGGTAAGCTTGGTTGAGGTGGTGGTCCGTTGATTCTTTTTTCCCGCTTCGCTTTTGCGAGGCGGCGATGCTGGAGGAAGGCGTAAGCGATCATTGTCATGAGCGCGTGACGATGAAGGCCTTGCCAGGATCGTCCCTCGAAGTGGTCGAGGCCGAGTTCCTCTTTCAGTTGCTGATGGGCCTGTTCGCAGATCCATCGCGCCTTGATCGTGGCAGCTAATGTGCGCAGGTCTGTCTTTGCCGACAGATTGGCCAGATAGTATTTCTTCTCTCCCGACATCCGCTGTTCGCCGATGAGCCAAGCCTCGTCGCCCGGCATGTGTTGTTGACCCATGTCCCTGATCCGCTGCGGAGGTCCGTCGGCGGTACGCACACGGACGGCGGCAAAGCGGGCTTTCAGCCGGCCCTTCGTCCCGTTTCGCCAGCTCACAGTTTGCCACTTGGCATCGGCCAACATGTCTTCGGCCGCCACTGACAGAATGTCTGGAATGTGCCGCTGACGGGGACGGCCGCGCGCGGCCTTTGGCCAGATCAGCTTCACCCCGACAGGGTAGACCTTGAGGTGACGAGGGATGCCAACGGCCCAGGCAAGGCTGCGAGCTGTGAGCGCCTGGCGGAACGGCGCGCTCAGCCCGTAACCGGCATCCGCCAGTACGCAGCCGAAGCGCACACCGGCTGCCATCATGCGATCGATCTCAGCCAGCGCGATCTCCGGCTTCGTCCGTGCCGTTTGATGTTCGGCCGGAACCCCGGCTCGCTTCAATCGAACCCGATCGCTCGTCCAACTCTCGGGAAGGAAAAGGCGCAACGCTACCATCACCGGCACTTCGCCTCGCGCAAGCGTCAGCGACACCAGCGTTTGGCAGTTGGCGGTCTTGCCCAAGCGCCGAAGCGTATTGCGGAGCGACACCGACCGAGTGCGTGCCCTTCTTCGGCATCGCCGTGTCGTCGATCACCAGCACGGCATCGCTGCCGCCGACGAGCCTGTCGGCCTGGATGAGCAGTTCTGCCTCCAACGGCGCCGCATCCCAAACGCCAGCAGCAACGAAATGATGCAATTGATCATAATCGCCAGGTGCAAACCGTTCCGCCATCGGCTGAACGCTCTTGCGATCGCCGGGACCGATCAGTCCCGCCACGTATAATGGACACATCTGTCGCCGTGCCTTGTGACCCAGCTTCTCCAGAAACGGCGACAGCCAAGTCCGTAATTCCGCATTCCAATTCTCGATCCGCGCCATGATCGTCGCTCCGATTCAGCCAAATCGAAGCTCAAACCTAAATCCTTAACGCTTCGTTAATCTGCCAAAGTAGTGCTAGGCTTCATAGACAAAAGCCCCGCTGATTAGGCGGGGCTGAAAATTGCGAAGCGAACTCTGCTGTTATTTCACCTTGATGTTTTCCGCTGATTCTTTGCCCTTGATGGCAACGAGTTCGTATTCGATTACGGCGCCGTCATTGAGGGTGCTTAAGCCCGCCCGCTCCACGGCTGCGATATGCACGAACACATCTTTGCCTCCGCTCTGCGGCTGAATGAAGCCGTATCCCTTGGTTGGATTGAACCATTTCACAGTACCGGTTGCCACTAGCACTCTCCTCAGTTCATACCACGGCCCGACCATCATAGGTCAGAGCGCTGACACAGGATACGGCTCTGAATTAAAAAAAAAACGGCCGCGGGGCCGAGAGCGATCGAAACCGCGGCACCACGCGGCGGGCGTTCGTAAGTCGTTTATTCAGGCTGCTCGGATCGAACTCGACTATTCGTGTTTTGATTCTAATTGGAGGCGCGAGATCACCACGCGCTCAATGACCTTTTGGCCAAGATGGGTGACGCGACAACCGCACCGTTCGCCTTCGACGGTCTCTATAAGCTGCCGCTTCAGGAGCCATTCGTGGGCCGCTGGCCTAATAGCCGGATGTTTTATTGCCGGCACGCAGAGCGACCTTAACTCTTTCCAATACGCTCGGGGCACGTCCTCCGTAACAAGGTCAAACACCTGAGCACTCCGAACCGAACTCAGCGTAGTCCGACAGATCAATAGTGCACCGATGATGGTTAAATGTGTCTTAGCCACGCTGGCGGGCGTGCCGCTGATGCTTTTTTAGCTCGATAAGCGTCTTGCGTGCGCCGCTCTGCAGCGATGTTCTGACACGGACCGCAACGTAGGCCCCGTCTAATTCGGCAACGGCAATCAACACAGGTCTTGGTGATCGCTTTGGCGCGGGGATTATCGCTACAGAGCGTAAAGTCAGAGTTAGAGTTAGAGTTAAGGAGAAAATCGGCCGTACATCAAACGTACAAATCATCGATTGATCGGACCGGTTTCGGCAGATCAACGGCGTCGGCGGCAGGCAAAACGTAAGTTCTGGTTTGATTGCAAACAGCGCAGAGGTACGTGTGGCGGTCCATCCGGTCATTTTTCGGGTGCGGCGTATGGCGGCAAGCACCATGCCGTACGAGCACTTTGGGCACGGCGCAGTTTGAACCGCCCCGGCTGCCTCAGTCGCCGGCTGCCTTCCAAGATCATCGAGCCCCGTCCCGATGAGAGGATGCTCTGCGTTTATTAAGAACCGATTGCCGAAGATCGCGTAATGGGCGGCGCCTGTGCGTTCTCTCATTCCAGTTCAGTCGCACGTCCGCGCCACGCTGACCGCATTGCTGGCAGCGCATTAGCCGGCCAACGGCGGGCACAAAGGCGGCATCGCTCTGCCTATCGACATTCAGGATTGCTTCGTGTCTGCAGGTCGCATTGGTGCAGATGACGATCAGCGACCGCACGCCATGGCGCGCATGTTATAGAGACTCATGGGCGGCGGCAGCGGGGTCATTGTGTGGTCTCGTTCAGCGTCACATCGCCGTCGTTTACGACGCGGCTCACCTTTCGCGACATCGGCACACTGCCATGCGCCATTCACGGGTGAAGTATGTTCACTAACGTCGCTGCCTTCTAAGCGGTGTCCAATCCCCGTTTTTGTCCGCGAGGTCGTGAGCCTCAAGCAAAAGTTGGTTGCCAATTAGTTCAAGCTTACGTTTCGCGTCGGTGTGCTTACTTGCTCGGGCCTGCGCGAAACATTCGTGAGCGTGCTCGAGTAGCTCTTGGATTTTTACTTGCATGACGCACTACCGGAGAGGCGACGGTGGGGCCGCATTTTTTGGCCGAAAATTGTTGCGAACTTATGACCGAGATTCAATCGGAGTAGTGTGAACGGGATAACGCCTTGACTTTTCACGAGCTTAGCCGCCCGAAAAACCATTTAGGCACGGCCTCGTTGGCCTCCCGGTGCTTGCGGATGCCGCATTATGCGTAAGGCGATCATGTCGCATGGGTGGGTCGCAAACAAACTGCGACCAGCAACTCATTGCCGTGCATATTGCCGATGGTCATAGGCACCAACTTATAGCGTAACCTCAGTAATCAGCGTCGTATCATCACCATCCGAGCGCGAGCAGTTGACACGCTTGCAGACCGGGTGACACACGAGGACCCGCTCGCCCGCTGGCTTGAGCATCTTCATCTATATCAATGATACCGGAACTGCGCCGTCGCCTAGCCACTCGTCGAACTGGTTCGCCTCCAAAATGACGGGCATCCGATCGTGGATCCCGGCGACGAATTTGTTGGGCTCGGTGATAATCATCGAGCAGGTGTTCTGCGGCTTGCCCATCTCCGGGTTGTTCCACTCGGACCACAGGCCAGCGATAGTCATGATCTGACCGTCCCGGCGGGTGAAGTAGAACGGCTGCTTGTCCTTTCCGATCGTCTTCCACTCGTAATAGCCTGAGGCCGGGATCAGGCAGCGCGTGCGCTTGAACGCTGACCGAAAAAACGGCTTCTCGGCCACCGTCTCGGCTCGGGCGTTGAAGGTCGCCAGCCGCAGCTCCTTCAGCGGCTTCTTCCACCAGCTCGGCACCAGGCCCCAGCGCATCTGCTCCAGGACACGCTTGCCGTCGCGTTCGATCACGGCGTCGATGGTCTGGGTCGGGCAGATGTTGTATCGCGGCTGGAGGTTAGAGGGCGGGGCAGGGTCGGTCAGCCGGTAGAGCGCCACCAGCTCGCGCCAAGTGTACATCCGGGTGAAGCGACCGCACATGGACTACACATCTGTGCTCGATCTGTCTGCCGGCGTCTGAGCGGATTGATCGCGTCGTTCGGCTACGCTGGCCCCATTTTCGTCTCGCTCCCAGATGCGTCGGACGACGATATAGGTAACCACGCCCACGATTGGGGGAATGATCAGCGTTACCAGGAGCTGGCCCATGGCTGCACCCTGCCTTCTAATCGTTTAATCGTTGCGCAGCGTAATCGATTTTTGCGGTTTTCGGGACAGCTTGGCCAGCGCCTGGAAAGCGCTAAAATTCGCGCAACGCGAGATCACCAGGTCGATTATGGTGCTTGGCGCGACGACTTAAGCCTCTCGCCAGCCGAGAACGTCCGCCTCGATTGCCGAGCCGGTGTCAGCGTTAAGCCAAGCTCCGTCGCTCCAACGACACTGATACGGCAGAACATAGGTTCCGCGATTATCTTCGCACAGAAGTTCAAGCGGCCGGCCGGAAGGTGGTGCGCCTTGTTCAAATTCGTTTAGCCGATGTTGTCGGGTCGCCATTGTTTCCTATACCACGCCATTCTCGTCCGGCAGGCTCGGCGCCAGACTTGGCGACGGCGTTTGTTGTTTCGGGTCGCTCTGCGGCTTCGGCGCTAGCGCCGGATTGTTGTCCTGCGCCCTCGCCAGCGCCATGCGCAGGTTCGCGGACTGTCTCATGCGGTTCGCCCTGTTTTTCATCGCCGCCGGCAGCTTAGCCGCCTTCAGCCGCAGGCTTTATTCCCCGATGCTGCGTTCTGGTCAGGATCATGAAAAGGCTTCTGCGGGCTTCGTCACGCAATGGTGACGCACACGCGGTCGCCGTCCAGCGAACCCTTTAAAATATGGGGGTTATGACTTGTGCCATAAATCCCTTAAGTAGTATGCTGCATGTGTTAATAGAAAAGGTTGTGCAATCTGACGGGGTCAGCATTTGCGTGCGCCTCGCGCGTTACTCGTCACGTCCGAGTGGAGCAGTACTTGATCCAGCAGATTGCAAATTGCGATTTGGAGAGCCCAGGTATCTTCACGATCGTAGTTCGGCAGGTATCCCTTACGAACGGTGGCGTCAATTTCGGTTACGCGTAACAGGATCCCCACATGGCGCATTAGTGCAGGACGGCGCTGCCGGTGTTTCTCACGTTACGTGTCACCGTTCGTGAACCAATGTGTCCCAGAGGAGCGCATCAATTCCAAACGCTAAGGCGCATCGGTCCTCACGGGACTCTTGATCCAGATACCCTCGACGGATGAGAGCATCGATCTCCATTGCGTCCAACTGGATATGCACACAGCGGGTCCCGCTACGTCTGCGCTTCCGGTGAAGGCGCATGCGCTCGGCAGGAGAGGGTGGACGGTTATGTGCTTCTGCTTCTTGTATGCTCATGGTCATTCGGTTTCTCCGAAAGAACTTACGACGGTGATTGGTCGACCGTGTTCAACCCATTTCCGCGTTTACTGCCCTTGTCTTGATGGTTGGCTGGCCTAGCCACCTAAGATTTATGCCGATGAGGTAGAGGCCATCGGAATCGCACTCGCTCGCAACATCCGAAACACAGCTGCGGTTCGCCAGCAGAATGACGCCGATCAGCTTAAGCGGGACGGCACGGCCCTAAGCTAACGACAAAATTTGTTTTACAATCTGTCGGGTTGTTCCGGTCCCGTTCACGCCAATTTGGGGAAGGCTTGTAAAACGCTTCCCTTTGAAATTGTTGAGAAAACAACTTGGCCTAGGATTTGTCGCAATTCGGCAACATTGTTGTATAAAAGCATCAGTATAGCGAAAAGGCATGCGCCTTTTCGCGGGCATTCTTCCGGGGGCACCTGCCCCGCACCAGCCGCCGCCAGGGACCAATGAGCGTAGACCAGGCCACCAGCGCCGAGACCGCGCTTGCTGCACCCGCCAAGCGGGGGGAAGCCAGAATGCTCGGTCCGATCGCGGTCGGCCTCGCCCTGCTGTCTGCCTTCGCCACCTTTATCGTTCTCGCCGACTTCACGCCGATTTCCCCGACCCACAACGTGGTCGTCACGCTGCTGCTGGTGAACGCGACCACGGTGCTGCTGCTGCTTGGCGTGATCTTGCGCGAGGTGTGGCAGGTGGTGCAGGCCCGGCGCACGGGGCGGGCGGCCGCGCGCCTGCATGTGCGCATCGTCGGATTATTCTCCATCATCGCCGCGGCGCCCGCCATCCTGGTCGCAATCGTCGCCAGCGTTACGCTCGACCGCGGCCTCGACCGCCTTTTCTCCACCCGCACGCGCGCCGCGATCGAGAACTCGGTGATCGTGGCGGAAGCCTATCTGCGCGATCACGCTCAAATCGTGCGATCCGATATCGTGTTGATGGCCGCCGAAATCTCGAACTCCAAGCCGGTCTTCGCGCAAGACCACGGCAAGCTGCAGCAATATCTGACGTTCCAGGCGTCGGTGCGCGGCCTGGCCGCAGCCATCGTGATCGATAAGGATCTCAACATTCTTGCACGTGCTAACCTCAGGACCAACCAGACCTTCGCTATGCCGCCGCGCGATGCGCTGCCGAAAATCGGCGAAACCGATCCGCAATTGGTCTTGCTGCCGGATACCAATTATGTCGCGGCGGTCGTCAAGCTGCACAAGTTCGATGACGATTATCTTTACGTAACCCGACTGCTTGATCCGAACGTGGTGCCGGAATTGCGGGCGACCCGGGAGAGCGTGAGCGAATATGCCGCGATCGAGGCCCGCCGCCTCGGTGTGCAGATCGCATTCGCGCTGATGTACACCGTCATCGCGCTCACCGTGCTGTTGTCCGCGGTGTGGGTCGGGTTGGACTTTGCCAATCGCCTGGTGGCGCCGATTCGACGCCTCATAGGCGCCGCCAATGTCGTTTCCACCGGCAACCTGCATGTGCGCGTGCCGATCCGCCAGTCGGAAGGCGATCTCGCGCAACTCGGCGAAACATTCAACCGCATGACCCACGAACTGCGCAGCCAGCGCGACGATATTATGCGTGCGCGCGACCTGATCGATAGCCGGCGGCGTTTTACCGAAGCGGTGCTGGCCGGCGCCAGCGCGGGCGTCATCGGCGTCGACGGCGACGGTTGTGTGAGCATCCTCAACCGCTCGGCGGAAAAATTGATCGGCCGCACCGAGCCGGAGACGCTTGGCCGGCCATTGACGGAAGTCTTCCCCGAACTCGTGGATTTCATGGCGGCGGCCCGCTCAGGCGCGCGCACACAAGACCAGGTGACGATCACCCGCAACGGCCGCGAGCGAAACCTGTCGGTGCGGATCACAAGCGAGCAGTCTGGCGAATCCGACCATGGATATGTAGTCACTCTCGACGACATCACCGAATTGGTTGCAGCCCAACGCACTTCCGCCTGGGCGGATGTGGCGCGCCGCATCGCGCATGAGATCAAGAATCCGCTCACACCCATCCAATTGTCGGCCGAGCGCATTCGCCGCAAATATGGAAAGATGATCGGCGATGAGGACCGTGCGGTCTTCGACCAATGCACTGACACCATCGTGCGTCAGGTCGATGACATCCGGCGGATGGTCGACGAGTTCTCCCGTTTCGCGCGCATGCCGAAGCCGGTGATTGCCGCCGAGGACGTGGCCGACACCGTGCGGCAGGCCGCATTCTTGATGCGCGTCGGCAATTCAGAAATTGATATCGACGTCGAAATCGCCGACGGCGCCATGCCGGCACGGTTCGACCGGCGTTTGATATCGCAAGCGCTCACCAACCTCATCAAGAACGCGACCGAGGCGATCGCCGCCGTGCCGCCGTCCGAGCTGGGCAAGGGTTCGATCCGCGTTTTTGCTGCGCGCGACGGCGACGACATCGTCATCGACGTCGTCGACAACGGGATTGGCTTGCCGAAGGAAAATCGCAGCCGCCTGCTCGAGCCCTATGTCACGACACGCGAAAAGGGCACCGGCCTCGGCCTCGCCATTGTCGGCCGCATCGTCGAGGATCACGGCGGCAGCATCGAGCTGCGCGACGCCGCGGACAAAATCCCCGGCCAGCGGGGCGCTTGGGTGCGCGTGCGGTTCGCCGCCGCCGGCCAGGCCGATGCGTCCGCGCTTGAAAAACAAAATAGCGCGAACGGGTAGTGGGCATGTCAGCAGATATTCTCATTGTCGACGACGAGGCCGACATCCGCGATCTGGTCGCTGGGATCCTGCAGGACGAAGGTTACGATGCGCGCACCGCGCGCAACAGCGACGACGCGCTGGCGGCTATCGCGGCGCGCAAGCCGAACCTGGTTTTCCTCGACATCTGGCTGCAAGGCAGCAAGCTCGACGGTCTGCAATTGCTCGACACCATCAAGTTGGATCATCCCGAGGTGCCGCTGGTGATGATCTCCGGCCATGGCAACATCGAAACCGCGGTCGCCGCCATCAAGCACGGCGCCTATGATTTCATCGAAAAGCCGTTCAAGGCCGACCGGCTGGTGCTGGTGGCCGAGCGCGCGCTCGAGACGTCGCGGCTCAAGCGCGAGGTCAAGCAGCTCAAGCAGATGGCTCCGCAACAGGCCACGCTGGTTGGCCGTTCCGCGGCCATCGCGCAATTGCGCCAGACCATCGACCGGGTGGCGCCGACCAATAGCCGCATCCTCATCGTTGGACCCTCGGGCGCCGGCAAGGAATTGGCCGCGCGCACGATCCATCAATCTTCCGCCCGCGCCAACGGCCCCTTCATCGTGATCAATGCCGCCGCGATCACGCCGGAACGCATGGAAACAGAATTGTTCGGGGTCGACCGCGCGAACGGCTCGGACGACCGTAAGCCCGGCGCCCTGGAAGAGGCGGACGGCGGCACGCTGTTCATCGACGACGTGGCCGAACTGCCGCGCGAAACGCAAAACAAGATCCTGCGCGTGCTCGTCGATCAGACGTTCCAACGGGTCGGCGGCAGCAGCAAGGTCGCGGTCGACGTGCGTATCATGTCGTCTACGGCGCGCAATCTCGAGGCAGAAATCGCGGGCGGAAAATTTCGCGAGGATCTCTATCATCGCTTGTCGGTTGTGCCGATCCGCGTGCCGCCCTTGGCTGAGCGGCGCGAGGACATCCCCGATCTGGTCGACTATTTTATGGATCAGATTTCGCAGGTGACCGGCTTGCCCAAGCGCCGCATCGGCGAAGACGCCATGGCCGTGCTGCAATCACATAACTGGCCGGGCAATGTGCGTCAGCTACGCAACAATATCGAGCGCCTGATGATCCTGGCCGGCGGCGACCCGGATGCCGTGCTCAATGCCAGCATGCTGCCGCCCGACGTCGGCTCGATGGTGCCGACCATGCCGAACGGCAATGGCGGCGAGCATCTCATGGGTCTGCCCTTGCGCGACGCGCGCGAAGTGTTCGAGCGCGAATATCTGGTGGCGCAGATCAGCCGCTTCGGCGGCAATATCTCGCGCACCGCCGAATTTGTCGGCATGGAGCGTTCGGCGCTGCACCGCAAGCTCAAGGCCCTGGGCATAGGTTGATCCATGTCGCGCATCGCCTATGTCAATGGCCGCTACCTGCCGCACAGCGACGCCAAGGTCTCGATCGATGACCGCGGCTATCAATTCGCCGATGCCGTCTATGAAGTCTGCGAGGTGCGGGCAGGGGGTCTGATCGACGAACGCCGTCACATGGCGCGGCTCGAGCGCTCGCTCGGCGAACTGCGCATCGCACGGCCAATGTCGCCGGCGGCGCTCTCGATCGTGCTGCGGGAAACCGTGCGGCGCAATCGCGTGCGCGACGGCATCGTCTACTTGCAGATCAGCCGCGGCGTGGCGCGGCGGGATTTTGCGTTTCCGCCGGCGGGTACCAAGCCTTCCGTGGTGGTGAACGCGCGCAGCAACGATCTCGCCCGTATCGAACAACTGGCGGCCGACGGCATCGCCGTGGTCACCGTACCCGACATCCGTTGGCAGCGGGTCGATATCAAATCTGTGGCGCTGCTGCCAAACGTGCTGGCCAAGCAGACCGCGCGCGATCAGGGCGCACGCGAGGCCTGGCTGGTGGACGCGCATGGCCGCATCACCGAAGGCGCCTCATCGAACGCCTGGATCGTCAGCCGCGACGGCAAGCTCATCACCCACCCGCTCGGCCGCGACATCCTGCCCGGCATCACGCGCTCGGTCGTGGTCGATATGGTCAAGGCCCAGGGTCTGGCGTTTGAAGAACGCGCCTTCTCGGTCGACGAGGCCTATGCCGCGCGCGAAGCCTTCGTCACTTCGGCTAGTCAGACCGTGCTGCCGGTTGTGAGCATCGACGGCCGACCGGTCGGCAATGGCGCACCCGGGCTGGTGGCCGCTGCATTACGCCGCGATTACCACCGCCACGCCGAAATCGGGTGATTTTCGCGCCCTGGGAGGTGCGGCGTCCGTTTGCCCGCCTGCGTCGCTAAATGCCTCGCCAGAACCGCGAAACCGCGCCGGACAGACCACAAAATACGAGTTATTTCAGCGGTTTAATGGGGCAGGGTCCAACTTGTGCTTGCGCCGGGAGGGCACCTGCCATCTAATAGCAATCTCTTGAGCCTGGCACCGCTTACGCGTGGGGCTAAGTGGCACATGTGGTGACGTGCGCAGGTCTCGGGCAACGAAGGTCTCGCGCGTAAGACGCGAGCAAAAAAGTGGAACACGGCCATGGCCGCCGAACGTGCGCAAAATCTACAAGACACTTTTCTCAATCACGTCCGCAAAGCAAAAATCCCGCTGACCATTTTCTTGGTCAACGGCGTTAAACTGCAGGGCGTGGTGACCTGGTTCGATAATTTCTGCGTTTTGTTACGCCGGGATGGACATTCCCAACTCGTCTACAAGCACGCAATTTCGACCATCATGCCCGGTCACCCGATTCAGTTGTTCGAAGGCGGCGAGGAGCCGCTGGCCGGGGATAAGGTCTGATTGGAACAACGTCCGCGTGACAAGCGCGCCGATCTCCTGAGCCCGACAGCGTCGGGGACGGAAACCGGCCGCGCCATCGTCATCGAACCGTGGCTTAAGCGTGAGGTCAGGGCTGATGCAGCCCGTGCCTTAGCGGAGACGCGTACGCCCGAGGCTCGCCTTGAAGAAGCCGCCGGGCTCGCGCGCGCCATTGACCTCAACGTCGTGCAGGAGGGGCTGGTCACGCTCAACCACGTGCGGCCGGCGACCTACATCGGCACCGGCAAGGTCGATGAATTCGCCGGGCTGGTCAAAAGCCTTTCGGCGTCCGTGGTAGTGATGGATTGCCCGGTTTCGCCGGTGCAGCAGCGCAATCTTGAAAAGGCCTGGGGCGCCAAGGTCATCGATCGCACCGGTTTGATTTTGGAAATCTTCGGCCGGCGCGCGCGCACGCGCGAAGGCGCGCTGCAGGTCGAGCACGCCCATCTCAACTATCAAAAGAGCCGGTTGGTCCGCTCCTGGACCCATCTCGAGCGGCAGCGCGGCGGCTTCGGCTTTCTCGGCGGTCCGGGCGAGACGCAGCTCGAAGCCGACCGGCGTGTGATCGAAGATCGCATCAAGCGCATCGAGGGCGAACTCGACAAGGTCAAGCGCACCCGTAAGCTGCATCGCGACAGCCGCAAGCGCGTACCTTATCCGATCGTAGCGCTGGTCGGCTACACCAATGCCGGCAAGTCGACGCTGTTCAACCGCATGACGGCGGCGAGCGTGCTGTCGGCCGACATGCTGTTCGCCACGCTCGACCCGACTTTGCGGGCGGTCGCGCTGCCGCACGGCAACCGCGTCATCCTCTCCGATACCGTCGGCTTCATCTCCGATCTGCCGACCATGCTGGTGGCGGCGTTCCGCGCCACGCTGGAAGAAGTGATCGAGGCCGACGTCATCCTGCACGTGCGCGACATGTCGCACGAGGATTCGGCCGCGCAATCGCACGACGTCGAAAAAGTACTCGGCGAACTCGGAATCGAGACGGCCGATCCTCGCCTGATCGAGGTCTGGAACAAGATCGACCGGCTCGACGTCGATGCGCGCGCGCGGCTGTTCAATCTGGCCGAGCGGCAGTCGGAAACACGCCGGCCGATCCCGGTGTCGGCCTTGAGTGGGGAAGGGATCGCCCTCCTGATCGCGGCGATCGAAGCGCGGCTCAACGAAAAGCGGCAAACCCTCGAATTGGCGATCGATCCGGCCGATGGCGCCGGCTTAAGCTGGCTCTATCGCCATTCCGAAGTGCTGTCCAAAGGCATGCGCGATGACGGCCTGCTGGCAGTGACCGTGCGCGCGGATGCCGAAAAAGCGGCGCGGGTGAGGGCGAAGTTCGGCATGTGACGCGTCACAGCCGCAGCCCTCATTGTTTGATGTGATTGCCGCCCGTCAGTGAGGGAGCGCCAAGATGAACCGTGTCGATGAGCTCGACGTTATCATTCGCCGCAAGAACGGAAGGGTCGTCGCCCTTATCCCGCAAATCAATCTTTATGCCAAAGCCGACGACGTTCAGAGCGCAATGGCTGATCTGGACGAGAAGAAGAAGACATTGGTCGCCGACCTCGAAGAACTCGGCGAACTCGATCGTCTGGAATTGGATGGTTCGTCCGCCGGCCGCACGGCCGCACGCGCAAGTGGGGCAGGCATCGGCCGGTTTGCCATTAAGACCGCCATCGTGGCGGGCGCCGTCGCGGCGGTGATCGTTGTTTCCGGCGTGTTCATCGCCGGCACCATCAATAATTCGATCCGAGAAACCGTAAGTAGCGTGCAAAACGCGAAGATTGGCGGGGCCAAGTTCTGGTCGCGGGTAGAAGAAACGGTCGATCGGATGGCTGCTCCCGGAAGCGACATGCCAGAAGCGAAGAAGCAGAAGCTCCTCGGCGATATCCGCGCCATTGGCGCAAAATGGCGTCCGTTCTTGGTCGAAATTCATTCCGCCCTGGATGTGCCGAATGGTCCGGTACCAACATCGACTGCGCCTGCATCGAATACTCCTGAAGGAAAATGACAACGCCTATGGCGCGTTTTCCGCCGCCTTGGCTTCGTCCCAAAGCGCGTCCATTTCGGCGAGACTGGCCTCTTTCGGCGTCTTTCCCCGCGCGGCTAATGCGCGTTCGATCGCCACAAAACGGCGTTCGAATTTGAGGTTGGTCTGCCGCAATATATCTTCCGGATCGGCGGCGAGGTGGCGGGCGAGGTTGACCACGGCGAACAACAGATCGCCTACTTCAGCCGCCGCCGCAGCCTTGTCGGAGCCATCGAGCTCCGCCTCGATTTCATCGGCTTCCTCGCGGATCTTGGCGAGCACGGCTCGCGGATCATTCCAGTCGAAGCCGACGCGGCCGGCTTTGTCCTGCAGCTTAAGGGCGCGGGTTAACGCGGGCAGGGCAACCGGCACGCCGGCTAAGGCACTCGTTGGGATCGCCTCACCCTGATCGGCCTTTTCCTGGGCTTTGATGCGCTCCCAAAGGCCTGCGACTGCCTCGGCGGTTCGGCCCTCGGCATCGGCGAAGACATGCGGATGGCGCCGGACCATCTTGGCGGTGACGGTTTCGACCACGTCGCCGAAATCGAAAGCGCCTTGCTCCTCGGCCATGCGAGAATGGTAGGCGACCTGCAGCAGCAGATCGCCGAGCTCGTCCTTGAGGTCGGCGAGATCGCCGCGCGCAATGGCGTCGGCCACCTCGTAGGCTTCCTCGAGCGTATAGGGCGCGATGGTGCGGAAGGTCTGTTCGAGGTCCCAGGGACAGCCGCTGCCGGGTGTGCGCAGCGCCGCCAAGATTTCGATCAGCCGGGCAATGTCGCGGGAAGGTTTCACGGGCTGGGGACTCGCTGTGGCGGGAAAAAGCGACCGTAGCAAAGGCCTGTCCTACGTGTTGGATTTTGGCACTGGCGTTCCATACGCCACAATGAATTCATTGAGATTTTCGGCGTGCGGCGTTGCTCAATTCTGGCACTGGAACGCTTGATTTTGGCACCGGCTATCAAAAGTAAGAATTGATCCTGGCACGCTCGTCCAATCGCTTGGCCAAGTCCGGGTAGTGAAGAACGAAGGTCCGCCATTCTATGTTTCAAATAGCTGTCTGACCATAATGTATGGTTGGAGAACTATTTGCTGACCGCAAACCTCCATGCCTTTGATCTAATTATCTTAATCGTGATTATAAAGTCTTGCAGAGGCTGCCGGCGCCAGTGCCAGAATCAATACCAGCCGGTGCCAAAATCAAGCGCGTAGGACAAGGCCGTCCCGGGCCGCGACCGCCGATACCAGAGTCGCATAAGACATATTATGGAATATTCTTGGATATGGATTATTGGGGTCACTTAAAGAGCCAACTCCATAAGATTGAAAATACTAGGATATTTACAAAATCGATGGGTACGGCAAATTCTCCTTCGAAACATATATTTATTTCGTGATTTCAATCCACTCTAGCCTTAAGCGCAGAAATTGAATTAGCTTGTGAACGTCATCCCATCAAAAGCTGGCTCGACCCCCGGCGGCAGGCTGGCCCGCAGCGCGGCGTAATCCATATCGCTGTGCAGATTGGTCAGGATTGCCCGTTTGGGCTTCACCCGTGCGATCCACTCCAGCGCCTCGTCGAGATTGAAATGGCTAGGGTGCGGCGCGTGGCGCAGCGCGTCGACGATCCAGACCTGAAGCCCGGTCATGAACGGCAAGCTTTGCGGCGGCAGGCTCTTGATGTCGGCCGAATAGGCCACATCGCCGAAGCGGAAACCCAGCGACGGGATGTCGCCGTGGTTTTGCAGCACCGGCACCGCCCCGATCGAACCGCCCGGCCCGTCGATTGCGACCGCCTGCCCCGGCACCAGCCGCCGTTCGCTCAGGATCGGCGGATATTCGCTGCCCGGCGGCGTCATGAAGCAATAGCCAAAACGGGCGTGCATCGCGCGCGAAGTGGCCTCGTCGAGATGGACGTCGACGCGGCAGCGCTTGTGCACGAACAGCGGGCGCAAGTCGTCGATGCCGTGGGTGTGGTCGGCGTGCTCGTGGGTGATCAGCACGCCGTCGAGCCAATCGACTTCGGCCTCGAGCAATTGTTCGCGGCAGTCGGGCGTGGCGTCGACCAGAACGCGGGTGCGGCCATTGGCGCTTGTGCGCTCGACCAACAAGCTGCAGCGCCGCCTGCGGTTTTTCGGATTGTTCGGATCGCACGAGCCCCAGCCCAAGGCGACGCGCGGCACGCCCATGGAAGATCCGCAGCCGAGGATGGTGAACTTAAGCGTCATGCGGCGTCGGCCAGGTTTTTAGATTTGCACATGATCTTTTCCGAAAACCGGTGCCCACTTTTCGGGATCATGTGCTGTGCGTGGCACTTTGCTGAACAGACGGAAGAAATTCTCCGTCGTCTGGCGTGCGATTTCGTCCGCCGTGACGCGGCGGGTAGCCGCTAGAACTTTAGCGGTTTCGACCACATAGGCCGGCTCGTTGCGCTTGCCGCGGTACGGCAGCGGCGCCAGATACGGCGCGTCGGTCTCGACCAGGATGCGCTCGGCCGGCAGATCCTTGGCAAGATCGCGCAGATCCTGGCCGTTCTTGAAGGTCAGGATTCCGGTGAAGCCGATATAAAGACCGAGCTCGATGGCCCTGAAGGCCAGATCGCGGCCGCCGGTATAACAATGCAGCACGGCCGGGAAGGCGCCCTTCCCCGTTTCCTCTTCCAGAATCCGCGCCATATCGGCGTCGGCTTCGCGCGAATGGATGACCAGCGGCAGCCCGGTTTCGCGCGCGGCCTGAATATGTTGGCGAAAGCCTTGTGCCTGCGCGTCGCGCGGGCTCTTGTCGTAGTGATAGTCGAGGCCGGCCTCGCCGATCGCTACCACTTTTGGATTTTTCGTCAAAGCGATCAGCGCTTTGGCGTCGATATCCAGCTCCTCGTGCGCATTATGCGGATGGGTGCCGACCGAGCAGAAAATCTCCGGAAAGTTATCAGCGACCGCAAGCACAAGCGGAAATTTGCGCACGCGCGTGCAGATGGTGACCAGGCGCGCAATACCGGCGGCGCGCGCGCGCGCCACCACCGCGTCGAGCTCGGCCGCGAAATCTGGAAAATCCAGGTGGCAGTGGCTATCAATGAGCATCTCTGAATCCGGCTTTCATTCCAAATTCCGCTCATTCCCGCGCAAACGGGAATCCAGGGCCGCAAAAACAGCCGTCAGTTTAACACTGGGTCCCCGCTTTCGCGGGGACGAGCGGTTGGTAGACCACCCGTCACGTCTTTGTCTCCGGCTCGATATAGCGCGGGAACACCGGCGCCGGCGGCGGCAATTGGCGGCCGTGCGCTATGCGTTTCGTACCATTAAGCTCGGAGAAGGCCCGTTCCTCGGGCCGAACGGCGAGAAGCTCGAGAAGTTTTGCCGCCGAGGAAGGCACGAACGGTTGCGCCATGATGGAAACGCATCGCAACACCTCGGCGGTGACGTAGAGGATGGTCCCCTGCCGTTTCGGATCGGTCTTGGCTTTGGCCCAGGGAGCCTCGGAGGCGAAGTAACGGTTGGCGTCGGCCACCACGGACCAGATCGTGTTGAGCACCTGGTGCAGCTGTTGCGTCTTCATGTGCTCGCGCGCGATGCCGAGCATGGCGTCGGCCGATGCCAGGATCGCTTTATCCTCGGCCGTGAATTCACCTGGCTCCGGCAGCACGCCGCCGAAAGCCTTGGCCACCATCGACAGCGAGCGCTGCGCCAGATTGCCGAGGTCGTTGGCGAGATCGGCGTTGATGCGGTTGACGATCGCCTCGTGGCTGTAATTGCCGTCCTGACCGAACGGGATCTCGCGCAGGAAGAAAAAGCGCAAGGGATCGACGCCGTAGGCATCCGCCATGGTGAAGGGATCGACCACGTTGCCGACCGACTTCGACATCTTCTCCCCGCGGTTGAACAGGAAGCCGTGCGAGAAAATACGCTGCGGCACTTCGACGCCGGCCGACATCAGGAAGGCCGGCCAATAAACGGCGTGGAAGCGCACGATGTCCTTGCCGATGACGTGCAGCGACGCCGGCCAATAGCGTTTGAATTTCTCGCTTTGGTCGTCGGGGAAGCCGACGCCGGTGATGTAATTGGTGAGCGCGTCCACCCACACATACATGATGTGCTTGTCGGCGCCGGGCACGCGGATGCCCCAGTCGAAGGTGGTGCGTGAGATCGACAGATCCTGCAGGCCGCCGCGCACGAAGCTGGCGACTTCGTTTAGCCGCTCCTTCGGCAGCACGTAGTTCGGTCGCTCGTAGAGCTTGAGCAATTTCTCCTGGTAGGCGGACAGGCGGAAGAAGTAACTCTCCTCCTCCACCCATTCCACCGGCGTGCTGGTCTTGGACGACACCCGCACCTTCTGCTCGTTCAGGTGCGTCTCGTCCTCGGCGTAATATGCCTCGTCGCGCACCGAATACCAGCCGGCGTATTTGTCGAGATAGATGTCGCCGTTCTTCTCCATGCGGCGCCAGATTTCCTCCGACGAGCGGTGGTGGCGCTCCTCGGTCGTGTGGATGAAGTCGTCGTTCGAGCACTCCAGCCGTTTCACCATGGCCTCGAACAGCGGCACGTTGCGGTCGCGCAGCTCGCGCGCGGTCAAGCCCAGCTTGGCCGCGGTCTGTTGCATCTTCTGGCCGTGCTCGTCGGTGCCGGTGAGGAAATAGACGTCGTAGCCGTCGAGCCGCATGAAGCGCGCGATGGCGTCGGTGGCGATCGCCTCATAGGCGTGGCCGATATGCGGCGCGCCGTTCGGGTAGGAGATCGCGGTCGTGATGTAATAGGGCTGTTTAGAGGGCATTTTCACGTCGATTCATGGCGTCATGCCCGGCGTTGTGCCGGGCATCTGCGACTTAATCAAGGGCGGATTTCGAAGCTAGGATGGCGGAATGTTGGGCGCAAAAACGGTGCTCCGCGCCACTTGCGCGTCCATGATAGACCGTAAAATGCGGCAGGTCAGACTGGCTTAGGGTCAGCGACCCGCGTAAAATGTAATTATAAAACTGGCCTATCGTATCCCGCATCCTTGATATCATGGGCGGCGCACCGGTGTTCGCCGGCACGCGCGTGCCGGTGCAAACATTGATCGACTAACTTGAGGCGGACGACTTCGATCGATGAGTTTCTCGTCGGATTTCTGCCGTCAACGGTTCAGATCGCGTCACCGAGGAAGCGAGGCGGTCGCTTCGCGGTCCTCTGAGGAAGCAAGGCGACCGCCTCGGTCGAATCGGCCAAGTGAGAGTTCGGCTCGACGAATGCGTCGACTGGCGCTTGTCGCGCGATCTATCAGCGGTCATGATGTCAAGACCGCCCATCAAATGGGCTGGGCCACCATCAAAAATGGCGAACTGCTGGCGCGCGCGGCCGAATACTTCGACGTGTTCGTCACGGTCGATCGCAATCTTGCGTTTCAGCAGAACGTCGCCGCGTTCGCGATCGCCGTGATCGTGCTAAGCGCCAAAAGCAATCGTCCTGCGGATATCAAGCCTTTGGTCCCGCGTCTGCTGGTGGCCATTGAGTAGATCAGGCCGCGCTCAATCGAACTGATCGACGAGAAATAGGACACGCTGCATGCCCCCACCCGGTCGCCTGCGGCGACCACCCTCGCCCTTCGGGGGAGGGATAAGAAAACCCGTAGCCCGGATTAGCGCGTATAGTCCCGTGACCGCTCGGGGCGAAAGCGCCCACCCGGCACCTCGCTCATTGGCAAACCAGTCAATTCCGAAGGGAAACCGCATGGCTTTCAGGCCGAATTACGGGATGCAGCGCAATGACCGCAACCGCGCAGCGCAGGCCCGCAGCGAGGAAAAAATCCGAAAGCGGGAGGAAAAATCCGCGCAACGCAAAGCCGAACGCTTAGGTGAGACGAAGAGCGCAACCGACGACGCGAAGGCAGAATAAGGAAAATTCGATGACCAACGCCGAATCCAAGGCCCTCAAGAAGGGCAACCGGGTTTATTGGCAAGGCGATGCCGCCGACCGCGGCAGCATCACCGAAACGAGCTGGGACGCCGTCACCATCGCTTGGGACAATGGCAAGGTAGCCAGAGTGCACCATGGCGATATGCGCGAAATCCGGCATACGCCGATAAAGCCGGTGACCGCGCAGATATAGCGTTCCCCGGATCGCCCTCCCCGGCGCGGCAGATGGATAATGCTACCGTCACCAAATACCGTGAATCCGGTGCCTGCGCCGTTGAACAAATCGCCGCGGTGCGCCATATACAGCGCACCAAAGCACCCCCATCAGGAGCAGGAATGAGCGGTTTTCGAACACCCGACGTTTTGGAACGTCGCAATAACGCCGACGCCGTCAAAAAGGCGATGCTGGAGAAATTTCGCGCGGTAACGCAGGACACAACCCGCGCCGAGCAGATACGAGCGCAGCGCCAGGCCATTGCCGAGGCGCGCGAGGCCCGCGCCGCCGAACGCGAAGCCGCCCGCAAAGTCCGTGAAGCCGAACTCGCCGCCGAAGCCGCCCGGCAAGCCGAAATCGAGGCGCAGGCGCAGCGCGAGCGTGAGGCCGCCGCGGCTCTGCTGGCGGCCCAAGAGGCCGAAGAGGCATTGCGGCTCGCCGCCGAGCAAAAAGCCGCCCGCGACGCCCGCTACGCCGCCCGCAAGGCGGCCAAGAAGATGCGCCGGCGCGGTTACTGACCTGACCGCACGCCCTTGCATCCGGGCCTCCCTCTCTCCCGAGAGAGGGAGCGCGTAGCCGGTCTATTCCAGATTCGTCTGCACGCTATCCTGCGCGTCATAGACGCAGACCTGCACCACCGGATAGGCCGTCTTGATGGCCTTGCCGGCCTTCTCGGCGTCATCGAAGGACTCGAAAGTCGACTTGGTCTGGCGGTCGACCTGCAGGCGGAACCGCCCCTGCGACGGGCGCTTCTGGTCGACCTTCAAGACCGTGTCTTCCGGGGCAGCCTTCTTCACCGTGATTTTTCCGGCCATACGTCAAAACTCCCGATTGGCGCGGGCAAAGGCCCGCTCGCCTGTCGGCTTTCTATCTATGTATTCGCCCGGCGTTATACATCAGCCGGGCGGTTTAAGGGTGCGCTGCAATAAAATTTAGAAATCCGTCACACGAATCGCTTAACCTCTGCTCATGGCGGTTCGTCAGTTACGGATCGATCGGCAAACAGGGTCGTC
This sequence comes from uncultured Alphaproteobacteria bacterium, assembly GCA_963786025.1. Lineage (GTDB taxonomy): Bacteria > Pseudomonadota > Alphaproteobacteria > Rhizobiales > Xanthobacteraceae > Pseudolabrys. The sequence continues at coordinate 226,436 of CAWAXK010000022.1, read as the reverse complement.
GGGGCTCCAACGTTCCCCGACGCCGGTTTCCCCGCCGCCTTGCGCACATATCCCCCCGCTTCGGTTGCTGACGATGCCGCGCCCGCGCGCGGACCGTTGGCGTGCGCGTTCATCCTCCAGTCCACCAGAAGGAGTTGGCCTTGGGTAAGAACCTCAATCGGAAAAAACGCCGTCACGAACGCCAGCTCGGAACCGCCGAGATCATAAATTTCCTCGATCCGAAGTTCGAAATCGAACGCGCGCTGCCCCCGATCAAGGCGCTCAACCCGACCCAAGCCGACTATCTCGACGCCCTCCGCAAAGTTCCCCAGGTGATCGTTCTCGGGCCCGCGGGCACCGGCAAAACCTGGATCGCGGCCACCCACGCCGCCGACCTCTACCGCAACCGCCGCATCGAAAAGATTATCCTCACCCGCCCCAATGTGCCGTGCGGGCGCTCGCTCGGCTATTTCCCCGGCACGCTGGAAGACAAGTTCGCGCCGTGGGCCGCGCCGGTTACCGAAGCCATCAAGGAGCGCATCGGCAAGGCCGCCTACTCGCTCGCGCTCAAGCACGGTGCCATCGAGCTGGTGCCGTTCGAGGTCATGCGCGGCCGCTCGTGGAAGAACGCCTTCGTGCTGCTCGACGAAGCGCAGAACGCAACGCCGGCCGAGATCAAGACCTTCCTCACCCGCATCGGCGAGGACTGCACGGTGGTGATCAACGGCGACGTCAGCCAGTGCGATCTCGACAAGGACAGCGGCTTGCGCACCATCATCGCCATGGTCGAGGCGCAGAACCTGCCGGTGCCGGTGATCGAGTTTACCCGCGCCGACATCGTTCGTTCCGGCATCTGCGCCATGTGGGTGAACGCCTTCGAGGAGGCGCAGATCTAGCCGCCGCGCCGAACGCATCCTGCGAGCCGGGCGGCCGGGCGCCCGCTGGCGGATCGGGCTTTAAGCATTTTCGCCTTGCGGCCATCGCGGTTCTGTCACACACAGGCGCGCCGATTGAGTCCGCACCCATGAACGCGCTGCAACGCTGGCTGCTCGCTCTGCTGCTCACCGCCTTGGCGGTGGTGGTCTGTTATCTGTGGGTCGACCGGCCGCTTGCGCTGCTCGCGCATGCCCATAGCGGCCAGCGCGAAACCTTCGCCCGCCTTACCCACATTCCCGACCTGCTCAATCCGGCCGCGGCGATCGCCTTCGTGGCGTTCGGACTTTGGGTATTCGCCGGGCGGTTGCTGTCGAAAGTGCTTACGGCCGGCGTGCTGTGCAGCATCAGCCTGATCGTCGGCGAGACCATCAAAGGCCAACTCAAATTCGTGTTCGGAAGGTATTGGCCGGACACCTGGGTGCAGAACAATCCGTCGTTCATCCACGACGGCGCCTACGGTTTCAACTTTTTCCACGGCGGCGCCGGTTACGCCTCGTTTCCCTCCGGCCATACCGCGGCAACCTGCGCGGTGATCTCGGTGCTGTGGATCATGTTTCCCAGGCTACGGCCCCTCTATGCGCTGGTCGTGCTGGCGGTCGCCGTCGGGCTGATCGGCGCCAATTACCACTTCCTCAGCGATGTGATCGCCGGCGGCTTCGTCGGCACCTCGGCCGGCTGGATGACGGCCGCGCTGTGGCAGGCGCGCCTGCGCTTGCCGTCAGGATAGACCGCGGCCGTCCGCCGCTATTTTCCGCACAGCTTGTCGAGCGCGTCGAGCGCGGCGCCGATGTCTTTGCCGTCCTTCGAATTGGCGTTCATGCCCTGCAGGCCGTCGGTCAGCGCGATATATTCGGGGCCGAGCTTCTGGCTCATGGCGTCCATCTGCTTGGACAGCTCGTCGACCTTCTTAGTGTCTTTCTTCTGGTCTGCCTGCTCGATCTGGTCGCCAATCTTGGACATGTCGCAATAGGTCTTCTTTTTAGCCTTGTCGGCGCTGATGATCGCCACGACCTTTTGCGCGTCCGCCTTGGTCACTTTCTTGCCGGCAGGCGTTTGCGCCTGCGCACAAAACGGTACCGCGGTGATTGCCATCACGGCAACGATGAGTTTCAGTTTCATGGAAGGCCCCCTGTGAACATACCCGGCGGAACGACAAGGTCCGCTGCGCACGCGGATGATAGGCTGCAAATGCTGCCGCGCAATAGGGGCTGCCGCGCGGCCGCGACCGCTGGAACTACGCCATCTTCCAAGTAACGGCGCCAGCGCCGCACAGCGGCAATCCGAAAGCGGTCACCAAGATGACATCCGCCGGATTGCGATGAATCACCGCGAACAGGAAAATCGCCGCGCCCGCTACCAGCATCACGGCGGCATGGCGGCGGCCCCTTTTTCGCAATACGTCGCGCGGCAACTTTGTAGCCGACATCACGGTCGCGCCGCAGGCCCGGCAAAAGCGGTCTGCCGCGGCAATTTCAGTCTGGCACGACCAGCACTGCGGGGCGGGCCGGCCATCCGCCGGGTTTGTCACAGCATCGGCGGCGGCCATGCGATTTCCGCTCTACGCCGCCGGCTTGTGCGAGATGTGGTAGGACATCACGCCGGTGAGGAAGCTGCGGCTTTCGATGTCGACGAAGCCGACGCCCTTGAGCAGATCGTCCAATTCGCGCGGCTTATAGAAGTGGTGAATGGCGTCGGCGAAATAGCGGACGCATTTCATGCTCTCGGCGGAACTGCCGAACAGCTTGGCGGTGAACCAGACCGAGAAGCGCAGATAGGCGAGATACGGAATCTCGACGATGCGCGAGGCCGGGCGCAGCATGTCGTCATGGCAGAAGATGCCGCCCGGCTTGAGCACGCGGTGGATTTCCTTGAATGCGCGGATGATCTCGAGATGGCGCGAGGCGAATTGCAGCGTCACCGCATCGAACGAATTATCCGGGAACGGCAGCACATGGGCGTCGCAGACCTGGGCATGGATGGTCAGCTTGCGCTCGCGCGCGCGGCGCTGGCCTTCGGCCGTCATGTGCGGGCTGCCGTCCACAGCGTGGATCTCGAGGGTCGGGTCGAGCGCCAATAACTTGAGCGGGACTTCGTGGATGCCCGAGCAAACGTCGAGCACCTTGGAACCCGGCGGCAGATGGTTATGGATCGCATTCGCGAAGATGCCGCTCCAGCACGCGCAAGTGCCGAGCGAGGCGACGGCATTGCCCTTGTCGTAATAGGTCGGCACGTCCCGGAACACTTCCGGGATCAAGGTCCGCCACGTCTCGCCAAAAAGCTGTGAACGAAGATCTTCCCGTTTCAAGAAATCTTCTGAGATGCTCATCCGGCTGCCCCACCAGTTGTCATTTGACATTGTACCTTAGACGCAAAGTCCACCCAACACACAAACGCGTACCCTACCCGGCAAAGCAGCGCCTGCCCGGCCACCGCCCCAAAATCCCGACGCATCGGGAACTTGTCGATTGTTAAATCGATTTTAGCCCCCCGTTTCTGATCTCGATCAAAACCAAGGGAAACTACGGAGCCGCCATGCGCGGGGCGCAGGCCCACGCCGGAACGGGTCAAAGCCGCGAATCGGCTGGAGGCGGCGCATCGATTTGATGCATCGCAAGGCTGCCCGCCGGGGTTGTTGTGAGCATGGTCCATGGACCCCGAAGCGACAGGCGAATCTGACCTGTTTCGGACGCTTTACGCGGCGAACTGCGATCGCGTGCACCGGCTATTGGCCCGCATGGCCGGCCCACAAGACGCCGAGGATTTAACCCAGATCGTTTTCGCCAAGGCGGCGGCCGCCCTGCCGCAGTTCCGCGGCGAGACGCAGGCTTCGACCTGGCTTTACCGCATCGCGGCCAATGTCGCATCCGACTGGCTGCGCAGCCGTGAGGCGCGCGAGGCCAAGCTGGCGCTTCATGCGCCGGCCGGACGGGACAGCCCCATGACCGCCGCACTTGCGGATCCGCAGCCCTTGCCCGAGCAGCGGCTTGCCCGCAAAGGCATGCAGGACTGCATCCGTGACGAAATTGGAAAGCTTCCGGCGGGCAGCCGGGATGTGCTGCTTCTCGGCGAACTCGCCGGCCTCAGCGACGAGGAAGTGGCACACACGCTCGGCATCAGCCGCGCGAACGCCAAAGTGCGCCTGCATCGCGCGCGCGGGCAGCCCAAGACCGCCATCGCGGAGCGCTGCGAATTCTATCGCGTCGAATTGTCCTGTGCGCCGGCGTCACCTAACTGCTGTCCGCCCGCCGCAGCGCCGAAAGTTGTCGCCGCCAAAAGGTAATACGATGGGCGCCCGCTGCAACTTTCGTTTCCCCCGGCGCCGAATGCTGCGGCGACAAAAGGTACTATCGCACTAGCGTCTTCCCATTTTCATCGAATGCAATGGATGGCGGAAGGGTTGTGGCAATCGTTCCCGCGTGATTTTGCCGTATTATCCGATTGTTCATTCCAGATTTGTTAGGTTGCAAAATTCAACCGTCAGCGTCGGCACCATTACGTTCTATGGACAGCAGCCAATGCAAGTCGGCCTACACACGCTTCTGACGATGACCATCGATATCGACGCGATGCTCGGTCTGCTTTTGCTTTTTGCCTGGGTGCAGAACACAAGCATCCACGCGGTCGCCTGGTGGGGATTTGCGTATTTGCTGCGCGCGTTCTCCATCCTCCTGTTCGGCAGGTATGGGGCGGTGTCCGATCTGATCACCATGGATCTTGCCAACGCGATATTGTTTATTTCGTTTGCGCTGCCTTGGACGGGAGCGCGGGTGTTTGGCGGCCGCTCTGTGCAGCCGCTTGGAATTGTCGCTGGCGCGTTCGTTTGGCTACTCGCCAGCCGAACGCCATTCCTGATCGACTCCCAGAATCTCCGCGTCCCGCTCGGCTCCGGCATCATCGCGGCCTATACTTGGCTTGCCGCCTACGAGTTCTGGCGTGGCCGCAACGATCCGTTGCTATCGCGCTGGCCCACGATCCTCGTATTGGCTGCCTGCGGCGCACAAGTATTGCTGCACATCCCACTCAACGCAGTGTTGCCTTGGGGCACGGACAATCAGTTTTTTGCCAGTGCGTGGCTGACGACGATCAGCTTCACGATGTTGTTATTTACAATCGCGGTCGCGTTCCTTTTTCTGGCCATGGCCAAGGAGCGTAACGAGTTCCGGCAGAAGACGATTACCGCGCGGCTATGGCGGTGGCCGACCTATTTCTCGAGCGCTAAGTGACACGACCAAGTGACACAACCAAGCAATCCGATCTGGCCACTGTGAAGGCCAGGCATTTTCCCAAAATGTGTGTGTAACCTTTTTCGCGCGCGCCCCGTCTAAGCAGGCAGAGCAGCTGGACAAGGCCGCGCCAACGGGAATGGGAAAACAATTTTGCGTGCCCCGCATCCTATTCGGGCTGGCGCTGCTCGGAACAAGCGTCGCGTTCTATGCCGCCTACGCGATCTATAACGGCCAAGCGCTGTGGTGTCCGCCGCCGATCGACGGCTGCAATGAAGTCGCCGGCAGCCTTTATGCCCGCATCTATAATCTGCCGGTGGGATATTTCGCCGTCGTCTATTATTTGTACATGGCGGGGCTGGCGGCGCTGCTCGCGTTCGAGCCGTTGTCGCGCGCGCTGCGTTTTGCCGCGCTTGGCTACGCCGCTCTGGGCGTGGGTTTCTCGATCTACTTCATGATCCTGCAGATCGCCTTCATTCACGCCTTCTGCATTTACTGTCTCGTTTCCGCAATCACCACGGCGATTCTGTTATTCACGGCGCTCGCGCATTTACGGGCGACATCGGCCGGTCCTGCGCTCGCCGCCGCCTGATCGAGGCACATGCCGCTGAGTTTATCGATCGCGGTTAACGCGCGGGTTACGATAAGGCGCGAGCGGCGCGCCAAAACAGCATTGCGCCTTGCGAATTAGTCTTAATTAGCAACGTTTATTCAATGCGGTTGTCAAACTGCTAAGAATGCCCGGCTAATTTGCGCCAACTCGTTCGGGGTCGCGACGCAGAGAAAGTGCCCATGAATATTGCAGTCAATCCTATCCACGCCAGAGATAATTCCGTCGTCGCGATCATCGGCGCCGGCCCCTACGGTCTCGCCGCCGCCGCGCATCTGCGCGCGGCCAATGTCCCGATCCGCATCTTCGGCGACGCGCTGTCGTTCTGGCGGCAGAACATGCCGACCGGCATGAAGCTGCGCTCACCCTGGACCGGAACCCACATCGCCGATCCGGCGCACCGCTTGACGCTCGACGACTATTACCGGCAGTCCGGCATGGACGTGCCGAAGCTGCTTCCGGTGGAAAATTTCATCGGTTACGGATTGTGGGTCCAGCGACAGGTCGCGCCCGACCTCGACACCCGCACGGTCATTCGCGTCGAGCCACTCGACGACGGCTTCCGCCTGGTGCTGGAAGACGGCGACACATTCTTCGCGCAACGCCTGGTGATGGCCACAGGCCTGCTCGGCCACGAACACCGGCCGACGCAATTCGATGGGCTACCGCGCGCGCTGGTCAGTCATTCCTGCGAGCACACCTCCTCCGAACGGTACCGCGGCAGGCGGGTGGCGGTGATCGGCCGCGGCCAGAGTGCCTGCGAGTCGGCAGCCTTGCTGCACGAAGCGGGCGCCGAGGTCGAACTCATCTGCCGCGGCAACTTGGTCTGGAACGCGGACCCGGTGCAGCGCAGCCTGCTGCGCAAGGTCGTGCGTACGATGCTCGGCAACATGCTGATCCCGCCGTCGCAGGTAGGCCCCTTCCCCCACAACTGGGTGAACGAAGCGCCGGGCATCATCCAGCGCTTTCCGCAGGACACGCGCGACCGCTGGAACGAATTGAACCTGCGCGCGACCGCAATCCTGTGGCTGCGCCCGCGCCTGAAGGACGTCCCCGTCGACCAGGGCCGCACCATTTTGGCCGCGAAAAAGGACGGCGACGGCGTTGCGTTGACGCTCGACAACGCCACCAAGCGCTTCGATCACGTACTCCTGGCGACCGGCTACCAGATCGACGTCGACAAGATGAGCCTGCTGGCGCCAAAGCTGCGCGAGAAGATCGCGCGTCACGGCGGCTTGCCGGTGCTCAATAGCGGGTTCGAATTGAGCGTGCCCGGCTTGCATTTCGTCGGCGCCGCCTCCGTTGCCAGTTTCGGGCCGCTGCTGCGCTTTATCGCAGGCTCAGGATTTGCGGCGCGGCGCGTCACCCGCGCAGCGCGGCGCGGCCTTGGGCGCGCCGATAGAACTCGTAACACGGCCTTTGCCGAAATCGCACCGAGATCGTTTGCAGGCGAGCGTGAACAGTCATGAACTTCATGCCAACTCGAGCGTCGGCGAGCCCGGCGCTCAGGCGGCTTGACCCGCGTTCGGCGCCCGGCGCGCTGATCGTCGGCGGCGCCCATGTCAGCATCGGTATCGCGCGCAGCCTCGGCCGACACGGCATTCCGGTCTGGCTCATGGCCAATCATCCGATCCCGACTTATTCGCGCTACGTGCAACGCAGCTTCGCTTGGCCCGGCGCCGACCATGCCGAAGGCGTGTCATCGATCGTCGACCTCGCCATCAAGCACAACCTGCAGGGCTGGGTGCTGATCGCGACCGGTGATCAGGACATGCGCATGATCGCGCAAAACCGCGCGCTGCTGGCGCAGCATTTCTGCGTGGCGACGCCGGACTGGGACACCATCCAGTGGGCCTATGACAAGCGGCTCACCTACCGCCGCGCGGCCGAACTCGGCATCGATTTCCCGGCGAGCTTTCATCCTCACAGCGCGGAGGAGATCGAGCGGACTCGATTGCCGCTTTCCAGTCATTCTCAAGCCGGCCGTCCGCAAGAGCATGGACGCGTTCACGCAGGCCAAAGCCTGGCGGGCGGACGACCGCGCGCAATTGCTCGCGCTGTACCAGCGCGCCGCGGCGCTGGTCGGCAACGATGCCGTGATCGTGCAGGAATGGATTCCCGGCAGCGGCGAAGCGCAATATTCCTACGCCGGGCTGTGGGAGCGCGGCGAGCCGGTCGTCTCCCTGGTCGCCCGGCGTCGGCGGCAACATCCGATCGATTTCGGCCGCTCGAGCACTTACGTCGAGACCATCGAGCAAAGCGAAGTCGAGGAACTGGCCGGGCGCTTCTTGAAGTCGATCAATTATACCGGCGTGGTCGAGGTCGAATTCAAGCACGACAAGCGCGACGGCCATTACAAGCTGCTCGACGTCAACGGCCGGTTCTGGACCTGGAACGGCCTCGGCGCGCTGGCGGGCGTCGATTTTCCCTATCTCGCCTGGCGGCAGGCGCTCGGCGAGACCGTATCGCCGGGGCGCGCGCGGCCGGGCGTCGCCTGGATGCACTCCAGCCACGACGTCATCGCGGCCTTCGAGGAAATATCGAACGGCACGCTGAGCCTGCGCGACTATCTGGCGAATTTCAGGAAGCCGCTGGCATTCGCGAGTTTCGCGTCCGACGATCCGGTGCCGGCCTTGGTCGAACTGCCGGTGGCGGCTTGGAACCGTTTCGGCGCGCTGCCGCACAAGCTTGGACAGAAGATCGCGCGCAAATTCGGCAAGGCGGACCCGGTCGGAAAATAGCGCCGGCGTTACGCGCGCGCCGCTTCTGCCAGCAGGCCGAATACCGCGAACACCAGCGGCTTGCGTTCGAGATTATAGGTCTCGACGTCCCGCGCGGCGCGATTGACCTTCTCCCAGACCTCGGCGGTAAGCGCCATCTGCCGCGCCGGGCGCGTGCCGCCAAGCCGCGCCGACAGCCAGCCATTGACCATGTCCATGAAGGTGGAGAGCGTCGCCGGCTCGCTGCCGCCGAGCGCGTCGCCGAGCGCATGCAGCGCGCGCGGATCGGGATCGGGCAGTTGCGCGAACAGCTCGAGCACGCGCTGGCGCAGGGCCAGCGCCGGCCCGTCGAGCAGGCTGATAGCGCGCGCGACGCTGCCTTCGGCCGCGGCGGCCGCATCGCTAAGCTCCGCATCGCCGGCGTCGCGGCCGAGCGCGGCCGCGGCGGCGCGCGCCACGTCGGCGGCTGAGAGCGGGCGCAGCAGCAGGCGGCGGCAGCGCGAGCGGATGGTGGGCAATTCGCGCCCCGGCGCATGGCTCACCAGCAGCAGCAGCGTGCGTGGCGGCGGCTCCTCGAGAACCTTCAACAGCGCATTGGCGCCTTCGCGCTGCAGGTTGTCGACCGCGTCGACAATGGCAACGCGCCAGCCGCCCTCGCCGGCGGTCGAGCCGAAAAACGGCACCGCCCGCCGCACGTCGTCGACGCGGATCACAGTGTAGAGCTTGCCGGTTTGCTCGTTGATCACGCGCTCGAGCACCAGGAGGTCGCCCTGCGCTTGCGCGGCGATGCGGTGGGCAACCGGATTGTCCGCTTCGACCGCGAGCGAGTCCGCTTTTTGCACGGCCGGTGCCTGTGGATCGGGCTGCGCGAGCACGAAGCGCGCCAGCCGGTAAGCGAGCGTCGCCTTTCCTATTCCAGGAGGCCCACCGATCAGCCAGGCATGCGGAATGCGGCCGCCTTTGTAGGCATCGAGAAGCGTGCGCTCGGCTTCGCCATGTCCGAACAGCACGCCCGTTTCGCGCGGACGCAGGACGTCGCTGTCGGCCGCGTCGTCGCTCACGGCGGCGCCGTCGCGGCGAGATGTTCCAGCCCCGGATGCAGGCGCTGCTCGACAGCCGTCCAGATGCGTTCCGACACCACCTCGCGCGGCGCGCGGCCGTCGACCAGGACGCAGCGCTTGGGCTCCTTGTCGGCAAGCGCGATATAGGCCCGGCGCAGTTCCTCGTGAAACTCGACCGACTCCGCCTCGAAGCGGTCGGTCGTGCCCGCGCCGCGCCGGTGCTTGGCGCGCGCGAGGCCAACTGTCGCCGGAACGTCGAGAATGAAAGTGAGATTGGGCCTCGCCGAACCGACGGTGACGCGTTCGAGGCTTCGGATCAGCTTGGCGTCGACCTTGCCGAGCGCGCCCTGATAGACGCGGGTCGAGTCGGTGAAGCGGTCGCAGATCACCCACTTGCCGGCATCGAGCGCCGGCCGGATGGTTGCGCGCACGTGATCGTCGCGCGCGGCGGCGAACAGGATCGCCTCGGTCTCCGCGCCAAGCGGCTTGGCGATACCGGAAAGCAGAATATGCCGGATGATCTCGGCGCCAGGCGAGCCGCCCGGCTCGCGCGTCAGCACGACCTCGATGCCGTGCGAATTGAGCCGGTCGGCCAGCAGCCGCGCATGGGTGGATTTGCCGCTGCCCTCGCCGCCTTCAAAGGTAATGAAACGTCCGCGCATCTATTCTCCGGTCAGCCCGGCGCGCAGCGCGCAAGCCCGGAACGACGATGTCATCATAACCGCTCGGCCCCGGCACGGAACAGCGAGATCACCAGTTCGGTCACAGCATCGAAGGCGCGGCCGGAAATATTACCCCGACCGACCCTCTCGGCGGCCTTGAGCGGCACCTGCAAGACCAGTTTGTCGTCGCGCCAGACCTTGAGCAGGCCGATTTGCTGGCCTTGCGTGATCGGCGCCGGCACCGGGCCCTGATAGGCGATGCGCGCGATCAGCTTTTCACCGCCTGCTTTCGGCACCATGATTTTGACTAGGCTTGGCGCCTGCAGCGGCACCGAGCCGCTGGTGCCGCCATAGACCTTGGCGGAACCGATGATCTGCCCTTCGGCGAACAGATTGCGCTGCTCGAAAGTGCGGAAACCCCATTCCAGCAATTTCTTGCCTTCGTCGGCGCGCTCCTTGGCGCTCTTTTCGCCGTTGACCACGACGATCAGCCGAGTGCCGTCCTGCACGGCCGAGCCGACGAGCCCGTAGCCGGCCTCCTTGGTGAAGCCGGTCTTCAGGCCGTCGGCGCCGTTAACCGCGCCGAGCAGCGGATTGCGGTTGGGCTGGCGGATCTTGTTCCAGGTGAATTCGGGCTGGCCGAAGATCTTATAGAATTCCGGATAGTTGAGAATGATGTGACGCGCGAGCATGGCGAGTTCGCGCGTGGTGACGTGCTCGTTCGGATCGGGCAGTCCGTTGGAGTTCGTGAACACCGATTTGGCAAGGCCAATCGCGCGCGCGCGTTGCGTCAATTTGGCGGCGAAATCGGCTTCGTTTCCGGCGAGCCCCTCGGCCAGCACGATGCAGGCATCGTTGGCGGACTGGATGATCATGCCGTGCAGCAGGTCGTCGACCGGAACCTTGCTGTGGATCGCCGCAAACATGGTGGAGCCGTGCGACGGCGCGCCGCCCTTGCGCCAGGCATTCTCGCTCACGGTGTATTCGTCGGTGAGCTTGATGTGACCTTCCTTCAATTCGTGGAACACGTATTCGGCGGTCATCAGCTTGGCGAGGCTGGCCGGGAAGATGAGTTTATCGGGGTCGCGCTCGTATAGCTCGGCGCCGTTTTCGGCGTCGATCAAAATGGCGTGCGGGGCGATGATGCCCGCTTCGTCCTTTTTGGGCGGTTCCTTTTTCGGTGAAACCGCGGCCGGCTTATGCTCTACCTTGTGTTCGGGCTTGTGCTCGGACTTGGGCGCCGCCACGGCGAACGCGCCGCAGGCTAGCAGCAAAACCGCCGCCGTCAAAAGCCGTCCGAATGCGTTAGTCTGAAACGCCGTCATCGTTATTCTTTCACCGCCCGCGCGGGGGCGCGTCATTGCGGCTTGGATGGCGGCGATGTGACGGAAATTTGCGGCTCAGTAAAGGCCCCGGCCGCTCAACAACCCCGCACGGCCATCATAGCCCACAGGGGCAAAGGCCGAAACCGGCGAAGCCTGCGTTTCGGGCTCCTCGGCGGGGGTCGCCTCCTCGAAGGCCGGCGCGGCCTGCGGGCGGCTTGAAGCAGCGAGTTCGACGGTTTGCCGGCGGGCAGCCGGAACCTCGCGGGCGCCCTCGCCCAGCCGGTAAGGCCGGTCGACCGGGGCCGGCACGCGGGCCGCGGCTTCGGTCATCGGCCGGTTGTCGAAATAGGTCGGCGAGTAAGGCTTGTTGGAGGCCATCAGCAACGGCACCCCGGGGGCCGGCACGCCCTCGCGCAGTGTCGCCATCAGCTTGCGGTCGTCGGAGCCTTGCAGCGGCGCGCGGCCGACATAGTCGACTTTCACCTTGGTGACGCCGTTGCCATAGAAGCCGAGCAGCTTGGCGGTTTTTACCGAGACATCGATGACGCGATTGCCGACGTAGGGGCCGCGGTCGTTGACGCGCACCACGATGGAGCGATGGTTGGCGAGATTGGTGACCCGCGCATAAGACGGCAGCGGCATGGTCGGATGCGCCGCCGAGATCGAATTCATGTCGAAGATTTCGCCATTGGCGGTGTAGCGGCCATGGAAATCGTCGCCGTACCAGGAGGCGAGACCGACGGCGGTGTAATTGACATCTTCATGCGGGACGTATTCGCGCCCGCCCACGACGTACGGTTTGCCGACCCGGTAGTTGCCGCCGCCTTTCGGCACCGGCTCGCCCATCGCGACGGCGCGGGAACTCGACGAGACGCCGTATTTGGGATCGACCCGGCTGTTGAGACCGCTCGAGCAATTGGCGAGCGCCAGGCAACCGGCGGACAGCGCAGCGAGGCGCGCGATCAGGCAAACTCCGCCTTTGCCCCCGAACCCGCCCATGCTGCCTCAAATCCCCGATGCGAAGCGCTTAGAATAACCTTTGCCGGCGGTTTCTGGAACTACCGGCGCGCGAGGTGGTAAATACTTGGTTCCACTGCCACATTTGCCGGTCCCACGGCGTAAGCGGAATAGCCGAAGCACCCACCCGCTTGCAAGGGCGAGCGCTTACGACCATTGGACTTGGACAGTATGGCAAGATTGTTACGGAAGGGTGGCAAGGCGCCTTGCGGCAGCGTAGCGGGCTACTGCGCGGACTGCGACAGATGCGCGCGATGGGCGGCGCCCTCCGGCAGGCTAGCGTTCGGGCCTTGCCGATTCGGCCGCGCCCTCAGCCGGGCCAGTGAATTTCAGTCGCCGCGGAAGCCGCGCGTTAAATGCCGGACGGTTGCCCGGGTAATGGCCAGGCCCACCACGACGGTGCCGGCAAGCATAAGCAACACATCGATCCACCAAGGCCACATGATGTGCTCCAGTGCTAGAGACGCACCCTCTACGCTGGAAGTAACAAGTCGCTCGCGCCGCGGTTCCAATGGAACTATTGCCTGTTGGGCCTGCAACGCATTCGAATCGCGGTGGGACGTGGAAACTGTAAGATCGTCCCGGATTCGCCGCAAGCATTCGGATATCCCGGCCATGCGGCAAACGCGCCGCTTGTAATGCCGCGGTGGCAATATTCGCGCGGTGTATTTAGAAGGCTGCGCAGGCTTGGAAGGGTGGCCGAGTGGTTTAAGGCACCGGTCCTGAAACTTGCTTGTCGTTGTCCCTTGCTGTTTTGTTCTACCCTAGGTGATGTTGAATTATCTGAGGAATTTGCTCGCGAGTGTTTTTGTATCCCATTTAATACTCGGTGATGCCATCGAATTGGGTAGCAAAATGGTAGCAGTGTGTTTCCCTATTGTTCGCACGCCAAATCAGCAGCCAATGTCACTGATCTAATTCTTCAAGAAGGTCTCGCCAATGGCGCGGCGGCCTCCTCCCCGATGACCCTCGGCAGCATCCACGCGAACGGCGTGCGCGCCCCTTGTAGTGTCTTGCTCGCGAACGTGCCGTCCGGCGTCTCGGCCCTGTTAGGGCTGTCAGGATTACGGCCTGTGCAGTTCGACGCGCCCATCAAGGAACTGGTCGAGAACCTGCCCGATTAGCCGCGCTGGTCGAACCGCTACTCGTTGTCCGGCGGGTACTTCGCCAACAGCTCGGGATCCTGCACCACCGCTTGCTGGCCATCGTGCGGGACGATGAGGTATGCCGGCGCCTGATGACCGTCGCCTCGATCCCGATCAGGCATGGCGGCACGTTCACAAGTCGTGCGGCAACGTGGCCGCGGGACAATTTTTCGCGCAGAACGATCGTGCCCTTCTCATCCAGGCCAATCATGTGCAGCGTGTTCTTACCAGTATCTATCCCAATTGCGCGTACAACTGCGATGTCTTTCTTGCTGGGCATGGCATGTGCTCCTCGTGCTCTTCAAAAACCCCGACCCAACTCTATGGGGTAGTTCGGGGCAGGAGCACGGCCGGTCCATCCCAGTCACGTCATTCGCTGCATTGCCGCGACGGCGGTCGCTATCGGGGGCACAGCAGACAAACGTCCGGCCGGACGCTGGATTGGTACGTTCGCGGTAGGGACGCGAGTTACCTCGCGCCCCCCGCACAGATCCGTACGGGCCCAATTAAGGCATACGGCTCCCACCTCGGGTATGTGACGGCGCTTCGCTATATTCTCGCGACGTGCCGTATGCGCTCCAGCGCCTGTGACACGGTTTCCCGGCTCTGAGTCCGGCCCGTGCTTTGCTGGCTCGCCTTCCCCTCGGCCCCCGCCCTTCGCTCCACCGACTCCGCTGCCAGTTGCCCGGCTTTGTTCGTCAGCTTCACTGCTACTATGGCGGGGTCAGACTTCTCATGATCGTACATCATCGGCTACGGCTCCTCGCCTTCCCGATGCGGACCAGATCGGCAGTGTGCCTGTGGCCGACCATGAGATCTCCCGGTTCCCGTAACAAAGAGCGTCCGCACATGCCAAGTTCTCCGACCACGCCGGGCCGGACAGGCACTCGCGTTTACGTGCCTGTCCGTATTGCCTTCCGCAACGCTGAAAACGTCGGCGCCCGAGATGAGGTCACTTTCGCGGCTCAATAGCTTGGCCTGTGCGCTCCCCTGCCAACGCTTCGCTTGTAGCCTCACGACTACACGCGCATGACTTGGGGTCGATGTGGTTTGCTACTCCTTCATCGTAGGGGACTTGCACCCTCTACTCCTTGTCGGTCTCCCGGCGCACCAGCGAATGACCCCAGTGCGACATTAGCCGTGCCGAGTGGCCAGTAATTAAACCTCCAGGGAGGGCCCTTACGCAGGGCGCACGACAGACTTGCAAAACAACCAGAAGATTTCACACCTTGTGACGGCTGACACAGCGAGACCAGAGCATTGCGTGCAATCTGAAACTCACTATCGGACCCGACTTCCGCCCGAAGTTTGGGTCTGTAAGTGGTGGCGGCCGGGGAGCGGCTAGTAACCGCTTTCCGGCCGTTCGCTTCGCAACCATTAGTAAGTCTGCGCGGGCCGCTGCGCGCATACATATCTGATTTGGCGTGCGAGGCTTTTTATTAAGAGCTACCTAATTTTAAGCATGCGCATTTCGACATGGTTTTACCGACTTCTAATCGGTACCTGCTCAAATTCGATGCAAATCTCAAATAGGGGGCCCCAGCTAGAACAGCCGAGGGCCTTTCAAGTCATGATCACCATCGAACAGCGAAAAGCCCCAAGAAAAGAAACCCGGAAGGTCGGAGAGATCTTACTTCCAAACGGCGACGGGATGCGATGTATGGTTCGCAATATGTCAGCGTTCGGGGCATGCCTAGAAGTTCTTAATCACTTTGGTGTTCCAGTAGATATTATTCTTGTGATCGCAGGCGAGCGCCTTAAGCGGCATTGCCGTATCGTTTGGCGAAGCAACAACCAGCTTGGCGTTCATTTCAGTTAGATTGCCTCAAGCCAATTGTTGTTGAGCCAGTGCGGCTGGCGTGCGCCAACTTGCGCCGGTCCCATTACCATAACTTAGTTTTCCGAGCCCTCTAACGGTACTCGGCAGAGCAACCAAGCTAACATAAGCATTGAGGGCAACCACCCTATGATCATTCCGTCTATGAAATTGCCCACTCCATGCTCCATTGCAGCAACTGGGGCGTTCAGCGGAATTGAATAATAAATATGCCTGAGATGCTGCGTCTTGTTTTAAATCAATCGCGGCTGGGTGTCGGAATACCAGCTCGATTGAATGTGCGTCGCAATAAATTGGTTGGCTATTCAACTACATTGATGTAGTACGCCGCCTTCATAACAACAACTAAGGACTGTTAAATGGCTAAGACTATTAGAAAGGCTACAAAGCGCGCACGATGGACCAAGGGCGATTATCGCGCCCTGAAGGCCCACTCAAAAGCAAAGACGCCGGTTGTTAAAATTTCCAAGCAGATGAAGCGCACCATTGGTGCTCTGCGCCAGCAGGCTAACAAGCTTGGTATTGGCCTCGGCCATCAACGCTAAAATAGGGCCTAATCGAATTTCGGAGCCGACGCCGTCGATCCGCCCAGGGTTGAGCGACGCCAGTTGGACACCTACGACATGGCGCAGACGGCGGCCCTAATCGACGGGATGCGCCGTACCCGCATGTTTACCCCCACCATTCTGGCCGTGCTGTGCGGCATCAGGCGCGGCGAAATTGCCGCCCTTCGCTGGCGCAACGTCGACCTCGCCATGGGCCAGCTCGCCGTTGTGGAGAGCGCCGAGCAGACCAGCGCGGGTATTCGCTATAAGGAGCCTAAGGGTGGGCGCGCGCGCACCGTGGCGCTGTCGGGCACCGTGACCAAAGAATTACGCGCCCACCGCCTGCGGCAAGCCGAGGAACTGCTGAGGTTAGGTATCCGCTAGACAGACGAGATGTTTGTTATCGCCCAATTCAACCGGCAGCCGCTGCAGCCGCGCAGCCTGACACACGAGTGGACGCGGCTTCTCAAGGATTGCGACCTGCCCCATATCCGCTTTCACGACCTGCGGCACGCACACGCGACCCACCTGCTCTCCTCTGGCGTTCATCCGAAGATTGCCAGCGAGCGCCTCGGTCACTCCAAGGTTGGCATCACACTCGACCTTTATTCACACGTGCTGCCCGGGATGCAGGCGGATGCTGCTGCCATCGTTGACGTCGCGCTGCTGGCAGCCCAAGAAAAGCTCGCGGCCAAAAAGAATGGGTAGCAAAGAGGTTAGAAATGGCTGTTTTTGGTTTGCGTCGCTTAGATGAAATGATAATGAGTTCAATAGCTTGGAAGGGTGGCCGAGTGGTTTAAGGCACCGGTCTTGAAAACCGGCGTACCCGCAAGGGTACCGTGAGTTCGAATCTCACCCCTTCCGCCAAATCAGTATATTTTACAATATGATAGAAAGAATATATGAAGTAATGTACAAATAAACGTACAGTCAATTCAATGCTTCTTGATCGGTGGCTCGAGGAATGGCCGCCGCTGAAAACGCGACGCGCGAAGGTGTCAAATATTTCGACATCCGCAAAATCACATTCAAGAATTCGGGCGCCGGTACAGGTTCAATAAATTGCATTTCGGCCGGCGGATCCTTCCTCCGCCAAAGCCATTTGATTGAGTTGGGAAATATTGGAAGTTCGCTGCTATACCCTCAACCGTACCCGCACGCGGCTCATGCTCGACAAAGAACAAGGCTTGTTGGTCACCAAGGCAAGAGTTTGTGCCCTATCGCGCTTGTTGCGAAACCGGACCTGTCATTAACGCACAATCCAATGCCCCCCGCGTTTGTCAGCCTCTCTCATCCTCAACCGGCGCTACTTCGCGCCGGATAAATCTCCGGCGACCCCGTTGGGCGGCGACTGGTGTGATGAACTGCCGGCGGGAAACCGCCTGGGTCATCCGACGCTGGACAGACCCAATTTAAGACTAAAATGGGTCCGGTAACCCCGGACCCATCCGCCTTACTGGCCTTGTGGCCGCTAGCCTAGTTCGACTGCGGTTTGCAATCCTTCGCGTAGGGGTCGGCGCTGTCGGCAAACACCTTCTCGACAATCGAGGTCTGATATTTTCCGTCGGCGCGCTTGACGACCTTGGTCAAGTAGAAATCCTCGATCGGATAGCCGTTGACGTTGAACTTGAACGGCCCGCGCAGCGACTTGAAGTCCGCCCTCTTGAGCGCCGCGCTGAGCGCCTTGCTGCCCGACACATTGCCCTTGACCGCGCGTACCGCGCTGTCGATCAGCATGGCGGCGTCGTAGGCCTGCATCGCATAGGAGGCCGGGATCGCGTGATAGGCAGCCTCATATGCCGCGACGAATTTCTTGTTCTGTGGATTGTCGGTCGTCGGCGCCCAAGTCAGCGAGCCGAAAATGCCTTCGGCGGCTTCGCCCAGGACCGGAAGCGTCGCCTCGTCGGCGGTGAATGCCGAGATGATCGGGAATTTTCCCTTCATCCCCGCCTGATTCATCTGCTTGATGAGGGCGATGCCGAGGCCGCCCGGCATGAAGGTGAAAAGTGCATCGGGCTTGGCGGCCGCGAGCTTGCTCAATTCCGGATTGAAATCGAGATTATTCAACGGCACCAGCGTCTCTTCGACGATCGTGCCCTTAAAGGTGCTCTTGAAGCCGGCCAGCGCGTCCTTGCCGGCTTGATAATTGGGCACCATGGCGTAGACGCGCTTATACCCTTTGTCGTTCGCCACCTTGCCCAGCGCCGCATATATCTGATCGTTTTGATAAGAGGTCACGAAGAAACGCGGGTTGCACAAGGCGCCGGCGAAGGACGAGGCGCCGGCATTCGTGCTGATCAGGATTTTTCCCGAATCCATGACCGCCTTGTGGATCGCCTGCAAAATGTTGGAGAAGATCGGGCCGACGATGATGTCGACCTTGTCGCGCTCGAGCAATTCATGGACCTTCTGAATGGCGACTTCAGGCTTCAGCGTGTCGTCGGTGACAAACAGCTCGACGTCTTTGGCGCCCATCTTCCCGCCGAGGTCCTTGATCGCGAGTTCGAAGGCGTTCTTCGATTGCTGGCCGAGCACGCTCGGCGGTCCCGACAGGGTGTAAATCAATCCGATGCGGATCTTGTCCTGCGCGGCGGCGCCGCCGACTGCAAATGAAAGTGCCGCGGCAGCCGCGAGCAGCGTGAATACTCGGTACATTTTGCCCCCTTGAGAAAGAACGCCTTGCGTCGATAGCCCATTAAAGCACGAAAACTCAGGTCTGTATCAACGGTCCAAGCAGCAATAATTCCGTACCGCATGCGGACCTGGCAAGCGAAATCGAGCGCCTCACTTGCGGCACTCGGTGCATGCCGAGTTCCCAACTTCGGCCTGCTCATGTATGGTGGCGCGAGTTCTGTTGTGTTGCGTAAATCAAGGGGGCTTCGAGTGAGCGACCAGATTAAGTTTGTCCTGGATGAGACCCATATTCCGAAGACTTGGTACAATTTAGTCGCCGATCTGCCCAAGCCCCTCCCTCCCGTTCTGCATCCCGGAACAAAGCAGCCGATCGGTCCCGCCGATCTCGAGCCGTTGTTTCCGATGGAATTAATCATGCAGGAGGTAACGGCAGAGCGTTACATCGACATTCCCGAGCCGGTGCGCGATGTCTACCGGATGTGGCGGCCTTCGCCTCTCATCCGCGCGCGCGGCCTCGAGCAAAAGCTCGGCACGCCCGCCAAAATTTACTTCAAGTACGAAGGCGTCTCGCCGGCCGGCTCGCACAAGCCCAATACCGCGGTGCCGCAGGCCTGGTACAACCAGCAAGCCGGCATCAAGCGGCTCTCCACCGAAACCGGCGCCGGGCAATGGGGCTCTTCGCTGGCGTTTGCCGGCGCGCTGTTCGGCATCGATGTGCTGGTCTTCCAGGTGCGGGTGTCGTTCGATCAGAAGCCTTACCGCCGCGCGCTGATGGAGACCTATGGCGCGCGCTGCATCGCGTCGCCGTCGAACGAGACCGATAGCGGCCGCGCCATCCTGAAGGAACATCCCGACAGCCCGGGCTCGCTCGGCATCGCCATTTCCGAGGCGGTGGAAGTAGCCGCCAAGGATCCGGCGGTGAAATACTCGCTCGGCTCGGTGCTCAATCACGTGCTGCTGCACCAGACGGTCATTGGCCAGGAGGCGATCGAACAACTGGCGATGGCGGGCGACGATGCGGACGTGGTCATCGGCTGCGCTGGCGGCGGTTCGAATTTCGCCGGTCTTGCCTTCCCGTTCCTCGGCCTGCAACTGCGCGGCGGTCGCAAGCGGCGCGTGATCGCGGTCGAGCCGGCGGCCTGTCCGACGCTCACACGCGGCCATTACGCCTACGATTTCGGCGACACCGCGCATCTGACGCCACTGGTGAAGATGCATACTCTTGGCTCGACCTTCATCCCGCCTGGCTTCCATGCCGGCGGTCTGCGCTATCACGGCATGTCGCCGCTGGTTTCGCACGCCAAGGAACTCGGCCTGATCGAGGCGAGGGCCTATCACCAGAAAACCTGCTTCGAGGCCGGCGTCGAATTCGCGCGTTGCGAGGGCATCGTGCCGGCGCCGGAAGCGACCCATGCCGTGCGCTGCGCCATCGACGAGGCACTGCGCTGCAAGCAGGAAGGCAAGAAGGAGACGATCGTCTTCAACCTGTCCGGCCACGGCCATTTCGACATGCAGGCCTACATAAATTACTTCGAAGGCAAACTCATCGACCAGAATTACGACGAGAAAGAATTGGCCATGGCGCTCGCCGGTTTGCCGAGCGTGGCGGCATAGCAGGATCCGCTCGTTCCCGCGTACGCGGGAATCCACAAAGTCTGGGTCCCCGCTTTCGCGGGGACGAGCCGTTGAATGGAAACTAAGGGGGAAAGCACCATGATCGAGCCCTATAACGCCGTCGGCCTGATCCCGAGCTTCTGGGGCATCCGCCGCCGCGAGGAAATCAAGCAAAATATTGAACACCTCAAGGGCCTGACCAAGGCGGCCTTCTGGCTTTCCAATCTCGACATTCCGGTGAAGCTCTTGGCGATCCCGGAAGGCGCCATGATGGGCTTCAACGATGAGGTGCTTGACGTTGACCACGCCGATTACGCCAACACCTGCTGCATCGACATTCCCGGTCCCGAGACCGACGAGATCGGCAAGCTGGCGCGGCAGTGGAAGGTCTACATCATGGCGCAGGCCAAGGCGCGCCATCCCGACTGGAAGAACCGCTTCTTCAACGTTGGCTTTATCGTTGATCCGGACGGCAAGATCATCCTGAAGCACTACAAGATCTCGGCGCTGCTGCCGGTCGAGCGCTCAGTCTCGCCGCATGACATCTACGACTGGTGGATCGAGAAATACGGCCGCAATCTGCAGGCCTTCTGGCCGGTGGTCGACACCAAGATCGGCCGCCTCGGCATCATGATGGCTATGGAGGGCAACTACCCGGAGAACGGGCGCGGTCTCGCCATGAACGGCGCCGAAGTCGTCTACCGCGCCTCGATGCCGGCCCCGTTCACCGAGAACGACATCTTCGAGATATCCAATCGCGCCCGCGCACTCGAGAACAATATGTACATCGTGGCGCCGAACATCGGCAGCTATCACCTGGATGCCGACCACCCCGTCGGCATCGACGCCGGCGGCGGCCAGTCGATGATCGTCGACTACCGCGGCCAGCTTGTCGGCAAACAACGCGACACCAATGGCTCGACCTTTGTCGCAGGCGCCATCAACATCGAGGCGTTGCGCCATCACCGCGCGTCGGCGCAAGTCACGAACTGGATGAAGGATGTGCGCAGCGAGCTCGCACAGATCATCTATGAGAAGCCGATCTACCCAAAGAACCGCTATCTAAAGAAGATTCCGCCCAAGCACGCCGACTACAAGCGCGATGTGATCGACAAACAGGTCGCGCTGATGCAGAAGCGGAAGATCTGGAAAAAGCCTTCTGTTTAAGGTGCGCTAGGCGATCCGGCCCGCTTCGGTCACTTAGGGACAATCAAGTTGCGCCCGCGTTTGCCCGCTTTTTTGGGAAAGACATTGGCTACCCGTTGCTCATGGGGTTCAATTTATGAGCACTCTCCGTATTGGGTATTGGCATAATGTGCCGAGGTTTCGGCAGCGGCAGCCGCTAGGCGGGGGGGCGGAGTGATATTCCGCCAAACATAAACTCAAACACCGCTGAGTAGCGCGTGTGTTCACGCGATCACCTGCCGTGTCCATAACCTCGTCCATGTACTGATCTGATCGGGACCTTGCTTGCGTGCGGGACTTTGCGATTGGCCGCATCCCCGATGGCAGCCGGCCATATACACCCGGCGGTGGTGCCGGCGGTGCCCCCTGAAATCGAACGCCGTGCTGATTTTGACCTAAACTCCAATTTTCGGGACCTATTTCAAAAACCTCGGCCCCTGCTCTTAGCCGGGTGGCCGTCGATATTTGCGGGCCGTTCTAGACTCAGGGCGCGTCATGGATTCGATTTTCTGACCTGTCACCTGTTCGGGCTCGACGGCTAGCTAAATAATCGCTCCTTGGCCTTCCCTGAGTCTTCATCCGTTTCGAGCATTAACGTCTTCGGGTTAACGCGCTAACCAAAAAACTGTTCATAGTGGACGGCTCGCTACAAAAGGATTGTAGATGTGCTATTATTCAACTTGCCGCCTCATTGACGGCGGCTTTTTAGACTTCGACCCTTGAACCAAGCCCAAGGCCCCACCGTGCCCCCACGGTGGGGTTTTGACGTTTACAAGCTGGCCCGCCCGTTGCTGTGCGTTGCGGCACCGTACAACGTCCGTACAGTCGTCTCGCATAGGAGCGTTTCGATAGACGCGAGATTCGAGATCAGACTTGCGGAAGGCGAACGGCGCGACTTGCGGAATTGTTGCGACGTGTCGGGATTAACGGCAGCTGCGGTTGTTCGGTTTGGCCTCAAGTGGGCGGTTTCCCGGCTCAATGTCATGGCAAGCGGCGGATCGCAAAAAACGGCGCGCGACATTGGGGCTTTCATCGATGAGATGAGGGTCGATGCGCGGCTGGCTGCGGTTGCCCCGCGGGTTGAGGCGGCGATTGCCGAAATTGAGATCGAGCGCGACGGCAATCGTGACGCCGCGGCGCTGTACGACATGATCGGTTTGGTCGCGGCCGAGGATTTGCCGCTGCCGGCGAAAATCCGGCTGCTCAGCGACTTGGCGGGTTTGACGGAAAAATTGACATAAGGCACCGGCGGATTTGTTCGGTGCCGATCAAAGCTACGGGGACAGTGAACAAGCGGACCGAATAAGCCGTGGCGGGGAGCTCTCTTATTCCAATTCGGCCTAGCGCCGGTGCCGATCGCGCCGCATCAGAACTCAGACAATTTGAGTTATTTGTCCAACGAAACTTAAAAGTATTTGACCTAAATGAGGCGCGTCCGTCCAGGAGGGCAGATGCGAATTTTGGTATTACCTATTGCTGCCGCCGGCGTGATATTTTTTTTGCACACTGACGAGCCTAACGAAAAACAGATGCGGAGTGCATTTGAGCGCAGTTTGGCCGCTGAAGTTGCGGACACTATGGCGTTCATCGGGGAAAGTGGAGGTCCCGAAGCGGTCGAGCGTGTGCGTATGGCCGGAAACGACCGATTTGAAATACGCAATTTCCGGAAGATTGATTGTCAATCAGCGGCAACGAAATCCGGATTTGACTGCGCATTTACCGTCAACATCGACCTCGCGAACGGCCAGATGCATCGCGCGCTTAAGGGGCGTTTCTACAATTCATCAGGGGAAATTAAATTCGCATTTGAATCTGAATTCCAGATTGATCCCGTGCCGACGCTTGTCGCGAGCACACAAGCTGGTTACGCCAAAAGTAAAGTCCGTTCGGGCGGGGCAATAGAGACAATCGACGGAATGGCTAGTGCACCACGAAATGAGAATGCTCGTTAGCATCAACAGTGGCTACGCTAAACGCATTTCAGTCCGCTCTGTTGGCGGCGTCTTTCATTCTAAACCAAGCGAAGGTTATGGGTGTTTTGCTGTGCATGCCCAGCAATCGTTTGTGTTTTAGGACAATTCGTCCTTTGACCTTCCGAAAAAACTAGACCAAGATTCGTGCGCAGCCCGGATCGGCGGCAACCGACCCGGGCCACTTGCCATCAATCGCCACGCAGGGCGTCCAATGACCGAGTCTATAAATAGCAAAAAACCGTCTGGCACTTCGCCTGATTGTGGCTCCTATCAACATGGAGCATGCTGTTAGGAAAAATACGTTTTACCGCGACATGGGCCGTCGCCTCAAAATCACTCGCCTAGCCCTAAATTTGTCAGAAGTGGAAACCGCTGCCGCTAATGGCGTGACGCTGCGGACATATCGAAAATGGGAAGCCGGTGGCCACCGCCACGACGGGCACGCTAAACTTGTCGCTTTCTGTTACAAATACAAAGTCAGTTACGATTGGCTTCTCTTCGGTGACGCTTTCAGCCTCGATAAAAGTCTAACGACATGCGCCTCTGGCAAGGTCGCCCTCCTACCGGTTATCACGGTCAAACAAATGCGCGCAAAGGCGGCTGCGGAAGCATTCTGGAAAAATCGGGCGGGGGGTGCAATCATGAGCGACGCAGACTGATAGATGGAGATCAGTATGTCGCATCTAGCGCGTGTTTTACTCGCGAGCGCCATGTTAGCTGGCTGCGTTTACGAACGCTCGCAACCGCGACCGAAAATGGTTTGGCTTCGCCTTGATGGGCAACGGGGAGCCGAAAATCCTGTTCTCGCGCGACAATTTGAGACTGATCGCTCGACCTGTCTTGGAACCACACAGCAAAGCAATGAGCCTAGCCAAGCGATTGACACGGTAGCGAAAGACTGCATGGCGGCAAAGGGCTATATTCAAGTGCCCGAAGATCAAGCAGAAATGAAAACCCAGGAACTGGCCGCTGCCAACGCCCAAAGACATTCGCCAATATTGTCTTCACGCAAAATTCCTGGCCCTTAGGGCGCTACCTGACAATTAATGGTCGCGCGCGCGTGCCTCAAACGAAAGAGGCCGCCGACCGAGACGGCCTCTGCTCTCGCTCAGACGTGTGGAGTCTTACTTGAGCTGGGTAGAGATTGCCGTGAACTTATCGTTGAGTTGAGTGCCGAGAGTATTGACGACCGCGATGATGGCAACCGAAATGCCGGCGGCAATCAGGCCATATTCAATGGCGGTGGCACCAGATTTATTTTTCAGAAACGCAACAAACTTGGACATCGGATAACTCCTGCGCATGTTCCGTCCGATGTATGCTTAGCGGTGACACGGCTAAAATAACGTTGCGGCCGACGAACACGGGCCTTAGGAATTATACGTAGTTCGTTGATCAGTTAGCAGCCTTTACGCTTTAGCAACGCAGCGCGTCTAAGTTTGATTCGCGAGACTAGTTTTGCGTGGCGCACCTCTGAGGAAGCCCTGACCCCGCCCGGTTGGGGCTTTTTCAATTACCCTCTCGGCCGCGCCTGCATGACGCGCGGCCCGCTATTACTCACAGCATCGCCTGGACGGCGCTTGCCACGTAGGGCTTGCCCTGGGCATAGTGTGCCCGGCTACAGCCTCAAATTGGCCACCGAAAGTCGGGATAAAACAGGAGGCCTCGTGACCCAAGTTGCGCTGCCTCCCGGTCATCATCGGATTTGAACTTGGACGGTCACAAACCCCTTGATGACACTGATAGCTAACGGCAATTGCGGTTGAGTCCGGTGGTATAAAATGAAATACCGCCATTGCATTTTCGTAATCAGGCCGATGGAGCAAAACAGGCTCGCCGGGGCTGGCGCGCTAGTCATCAGCGTGCGCGTGTCCGAATGTAATTGATGCTTGTCTCAATAGTCTCGACGTGCCCACAAGCCGGGCATTCGTACGTAATCAATTCCAGCATTGCGCCGAAGCGCCGCACACAGCTGACAGGCACCGGACCTTCGCCAAGGCAAGTGCAGTCGTCGGGCAGATCGCGAAACTACGGCGCAATTCGGCCCATGCGCGAACGTAGGGCAATGGACTAGGCCGGCAATTCAGGGAAACGCCTTGAGGGTGTTTCGCTGACAAATTGCCGACAATTGATGGAATCGAAATGTTCAAATTTATAGCCGAGGCTGATGCGTTTCGTTTCAAGCAATGCCCGTCACATAATAAAGAGCCCCGGCTAAGTATCCCCAAGCCGGGGCTCCCGCGCGCCACTACGCTAAACCGGGTGGCAAGAAATTGTCCCGTCCCCCCGATCTAAATGGCGAGGCTACGCGGTAAGCCCTAGTAATTTGTTACTTGAAAACGTCGCTGGCGTTCGAACTAAGGGATTTGGAATTTGCTGCGCGCCAAGTGTGCGCCGGCAACCGGATTTGGCGGCCCTATCCGCTATCCTAAAAA
The DNA here is from genome assembly GCA_963786025.1 of uncultured Alphaproteobacteria bacterium. Lineage (GTDB taxonomy): Bacteria > Pseudomonadota > Alphaproteobacteria > Rhizobiales > Xanthobacteraceae > Pseudolabrys. The sequence continues at coordinate 200,535 of CAWAXK010000022.1, read as the reverse complement.
GTTCGGATTCATCTAGGGCCTGTCTTCAGTTGAGCAGGATCATAGCGGCGGCCATCTGCACTCCGGCGAGAAAATTTCTGGCGAGTTTGTCATAACGTGTGGCGATGGCACGGAAGTGTTTGAGCTGATTGAAGAACCGTTCGACAAGGTTGCGTTCACAGTAGAGTGCAAAATCGCACGCTCGCGGGGTCTTGCGGTTGGCCTTGGGCGGGATGACCGGAGTAATTCCCCGCTGGGTTAGGGTGTCGATGAATGAGTCTGCGTCGTACGCCTTGTCGGCAAGCAATGCATCTGGATCGGCATTATCGATCAGCGGCTCGGCGCAAGCAAGATCATGAGCTTGGCCTGGCGTGAGCATCAACGCGACGGGATTGCCCAAGGCATCGACGAGCGCGTGAATTTTGGTGGTTAGTCCACCGCGCGATCGGCCGATCGCTTGTGGGCCGTTTTTTTTCGCGCGCCGGCGCTGTGCTGATGAGCGCGCACGATGGTGGCATCGATCATCATATATTCGTTGTCGTGATCGCTTGCCAACAGCTTGAAAATGCGTTCGAAAACGCCGCTCTTCGCCCATCGACTGAAGCGCTGGTGCACGATCTTCCAGTCGCCGAAACGCGCAGGCAGGTCACGCCAGGGGATTCCCGTTCGATACCTGTAAAGAATGGCTTCGACGAACAACCGGTTGTCCGCTGCATTGCCGCCGACATGGCCTTCACGGCCGGGCAAAAACTCCTTGATCCGCTCCCATTGGTCGTCTCGCAATCCAAAGCGCTGCATGGGTCGGCCCTCCGCAAAGCCGACCTCGCATCAATCACTCGACAACTGATTTGGGAATCCCCAACGTACCGGCGGCGCTACAAAATAGAACAGTGTTCCGCGTTTGATTCTGATCCGTTCTCGTACAAAGGCCGCCTAACTGAAGACAGGCCCTAGGTCCAAACGGCGAAATTCGCCTTCATTTTTGCGGCCAGCGGGTCCATCGCATTCTTGTATCGTGTTTGCTCGCATTGAATTCTCGCCTTTTCGCCGTCGAGGTTTCTCTTGGCCGAATTGACGCCATCGATCATCCGCGGCAGCTGTGGGCTTTCGCCCTGGCACCTATCGAAAGTAGGCCGCGGCAGCGTGCCATGACAAACGGCGTTGTGGGCGGCGACCGCGGCATTGACCCGCGCGGCATGCTGGTTATGGCTGTTCAACTGGGTATTGTAGTTAGTCACCATAGGAGCGATGCGCGTTTTAAGCTGGTCGGCGTAAATGTCGTATTCCTCCTTCAGACGTTCGTTGTCCGACGTCTTTTGGTTCATGTCCGTCTGCAGGCTCACTAACGTAACCTTGTCGCCTTCCATCGCCGAACCGAGCTGAGCGACATCTCGCGCCGACGCGTGGCCGTCCGAGGAGACGAGCGTGCAGGCCAGCACACAACGTGCCATCCATTTCCTCATTGTCTCCCCGGTTAAAATATCCGACATTCCGTCGTTGATTATTCAGCACAATCGGATATCAAAAATCGATCGGCAGCAACGGCCCGCCCCTGGTGCGGCATTCACGTTGGCAGGCGCGGTCGCCGGCGTCGGCGCGCTTGAGGCAGCGCCCTTGCGGGTCGCGGTCGAGACAGGCCACCAGATTCCAGGTCGTGTAAGACCCGCATTCGCTCCAACAGGCGCCCGAGGCCCAGATCGATTCCGCCCGCTTGTTGGGCGGGAATGCCGGCTCCGGATTGTGCTTGTTGTAGCGCCAGATCATGCCATCCGCGGCTTGTGCCGGCAAGGCCGACAGTCCGCCAAGCAGCAAGGCTAAAACGAGGGCGAAGCGTTTCATGGGCCGCCTTTCCGGTTGCCCGCAGCATAGCCGGGCCCGACGCGCACGCCAATGCGGGGGTGGATGGGTGGAGCGCCGAACTTCCGCTTGGCCCTGCCTGTTGCTATTGTGGCGAGGGGGCCTTGGCGCGCGTTTGCATGGGAGTGCGTGGTGAGCGTCGCAGAACAGCCTGCCGAATCCGCCCCCAGACAGAATTTCGGTACCGCCGGCCTCAAGCCGTTGAACCGGCCGAGCCAGGTCACGCGCGCGTTCATGGGCGTGGTGGCTTTCGTCGAGCGGCTCAATCTCAAATGCAGCAGCGTCGGCAATCCGCCGATCTATGACAACGCGGTGTTTCCGTGGACGGCGGACATCGAGCAGGCCTGGCGCGCCATCCGCGCCGAGCTCGACCAAGTGCTCACCCGCAAGGACGAGCTGCCCGGCTTCCACGAGATTTCCTCCGACGTGTCCGTCATCAGCAGCGACCGCGGCTGGAAGACCTTCCTGCTCGCCGGCTATGGCTTCCGTTCCGACGCCAATATCGCGCTCTGCCCGCAGACCTGGGCGGCCTGCCAGAAAATCCCCGGCCTAATCACGGTGATGTTCTCGATCCTGGAGCCGAGCAAACATCTGCCGCCGCATCGCGGGCCCTACAATGGCGTGCTGCGGCTGCATCTCGGGCTGATCGTGCCGGAGCCGCGCGAAGACCTCGGCATCCGCGTCGAGAAGGACGTCTATCGCTGGCGCGAGGGCGAAGCGGTGATTTTCGATGACGCTTATGAGCACGAAGCCTGGAACCGCACGCCGCATACGCGCGTGGTGTTGTTCGTCGATTTTCGCAAACCGCTTCGTCAGCCCGCCCGTTTCCTCAACTGGCTGCTGCTGCATCTCGCGGTGTTCACGCCCTTTATCCGCGAGGGCGTCGATCATCAAAAGGCCTGGGAAAAGAAATTCTATCAGGAAGCCGAGTCACTGCGGAATCGCTGACGCGACCCGGATGATGCCTTCGCCATCCGTGGCCCTTCGCTACCGGCCGTTGATGAGCCGCCTGCGCAGCAACTTGCCCGTAATCGAGTTCGGCACATCATACGGCGTGCCGTAGCTCAACACATGGCTCAGCGCGATCAGCCGGTTTGGCAGTTTCGGCGGCGGCGGCGTCTGGAACGAATAGGACGACGCGTTGTGGCAGAGGAAACAGTTCAGCACGTTGCTGATCGGGGTGTTCTTGGCGTTCTGCAGGAAGGTTTCCGCCGTCGCATTTGCCAGATCGACCGAGCCGACGGCGCTGGTCTGGTTGCTGTTGACGTTATAGCAATTTGGCAGCATCCACACCGTTCCCACCAGAAAGTAGTCGGCAAAGACCGACTGCGGCGGCTTCTGCCCTGCGAGGAACCCCTCTCCTTGCGTGTTGGGGACCAGAATGTTGCCCGGCCCGTTCGGCTGGTTCTCGCCGCCGGTTTGGTTTTCCAAAATGACGTTGGTCACCGGTGACAGCTTCTGGCTCGCGGCGTCGAGCCTCTGCACGGGCGGATCGAGCGCCTGGTTCGCTTGCGAGAACGGCGTATTGGCTTTGTAGAGCGTGTAGCTTTTCGGATTCTTGCGGGATGCCGAGGGCGTCAACGTGTTGTCCGGCGTCGCCGGCGAATTCATTTTATGCTCGAACGTGCCCCACAAAAATTCGGGGTTATTGACGGTTTGGCCGACGACGTGCAGGCGCGACGAGCGCGACGGTCACGGTGTCGAACTTGCGGGGCACCGGCGCGATCGTAACGAGCCCTGGACCCGTTGTGGTTTGCAATACCGGCACCTGCGCCTGGGTCGTATAGGCGCCGGCCGGCGGCCGTTGCCCCGGAGCGAGCCGCAGCCACGTCGCCTTGAACACGGCGGCGCCGACGCTGAAATACGAGCTTGGCGGATGGCTCTGGTAGCCGCCGTTCACGATTAGGTTTTTCCGCGCGGTGTCGAAGTAAGACTTGTTCATATGCACCGACACATAGACCGGGTAGCCGTTCTGGGCGACCAGCATATTGCCGTCGGCTTCGACGATGGCGCCGGCTCCCTCGGTAAATCCAGAGGCGCCATGGAAGGTCTGGGCGCGGGCGGCGAGCGTGAGCGGGCGGACCTTAGGCTCGCCGGCATTCTCGCTCGTGTTCAGCAGGTCGGCCGGCGTCGCAAGCGTCATGAAACGCGGCACGGTCGCGCCTGAAGCAGGATCCGTAATCAGCGCGGTCGCCCAGACGAAAGCCTCCCACGACCATTCGTGGAAATTACAGTCCGGCTTCGGGACCGGTTGGGTGTCGGTCGTTGGAAACGCCGCGTTCGGCGCCAAATATTTGATCAGGCCCTCCGACCAGCCAAAGGGCGGACAGTTCTTGGCGGGCTGCGGCGTGGCGGCGCGCGCGCCATCGGCGCAGGAAAAACCGAGTGCAGCGACGGTCAAGGTGACGATCAACATATGACGCTTTGTCATGGTGCGGGTGCCTTTCGGGTATATGCGCGCCCTCAGACGCGCCAACGAAAGCCCACAACCAATATTCGTAAAAATAACACCTACAACCGCTTATATATATGTGAATTGCCTCGTATTTGGCTATTTCGTAAAATTACCGTCGCAAACCGAATCGCCGGTCTCGCGGCCGCGCGCCTTGATCTCGACCCGGATCGCTTGTAGCTCCTGCCGGGCATGCTCGACCCCGACAAAAAAACCGCCGCGCCCAAAGTGAGCTTCGTCTCGCTCGGCTGCCCGAAAGCGCTGGTCGACTCAGAGCGCATCGTCACGCGGCTGCGCGCGGAGGGCTATGAGCTGTCGCGCGAGCACGCCGGCTCTGATCTCGTCATCGTCAACACCTGCGGTTTCCTCGACAGCGCCAAGGCGGAATTGCTCGCCGCCATCGGCAGTGCGTTGAAGGAAAACGGCAAGGTCATCGTCACCGGATGCATGGGCGCCGAGCCCGAGAGCATTTCCGCCGCCTACCCGCAAGTGCTCGCGATCACCGGCCCGCAGCAATACGAGAGCGTGGTCGAAGCGGTGCATCGCGCGCTGCCGCCGATGCACGATCCGTTCCTCGACCTGGTGCCGCCGGAAGGCATCAAGTTGACGCCGCGGCACTATGCGTATTTAAAAATTTCCGAAGGCTGCAACAACCGTTGTTCGTTCTGCATCATTCCGCGTCTGCGCGGCGACCTGGTCTCGCGTCCGGCCGGCGACGTGATGCGCGAGGCGGAAAAGTTGGTCACCGCCGGCGTCAAGGAACTACTGGTGATCTCGCAGGACACCTCGGCCTACGGCGTCGACATCAAATACGCGGCGAGCCAATGGCGCGACAAGGAGTTGCGCGCGAAGTTCATCGACCTGAGCGCCGCCTTGGGCGAGCTCGGCGTCTGGGTGCGGCTGCATTACGTCTACCCCTACCCGCATGTCGATGCGGTCATTCCACTGATGGCCGAGCGCAAGGTGCTGCCCTATCTCGACATTCCGTTCCAACACGCCGCGCCCGATGTGCTCAAGCGCATGAAGCGGCCGGCCGCGCAGGAAAAGACCTTAGAGCGCATCGCGCGCTGGCGCGAAATATGCCCCGACCTCACGCTGCGCTCGACTTTCATCGTCGGCTTCCCCGGCGAAACCGACGCCGACTTTGACTATCTGCTGCAATGGCTGGAGGAAGCCGCGCTCGACCGCGTCGGCTGTTTCAAATACGAGCCGGTGCGCGGCGCCGCCGCCAACGACTTGGCCGCCGCGGTGCCCGACGATGTGAAGGAAGATCGCTGGCACCGCTTCATGCAGGCGCAGCAGAAGATTTCCACCCGCCGCCTGAAGCGCAAGGTCGGCACGCGCCAGCAGGTCATCATCGACGAGGTGGGGCCGACGGTCTCGAAGGGCCGTTCCATGGCCGACGCGCCGGAGATCGACGGCGCGGTTTACGTCGCCAGCCGGCGGCCGCTGCGCGTGGGCGAAATCGCCACGGTGAAGATCGAGCGTGCCGACGAATACGATTTGCACGGAAGCGCGGTCGGATTCTAACTTTTCGCCGCGATTATTTGCCGCGGTTCCGCCTGAAGTTCCAGTTCCCTTCATGCAACTTCGGAACGGGCATGCGTCCGGCGCGTTACGCAGGCACCCAACATGACATGGAGGTCATGGGCCATGCAGTTCAAAAGCACGATCTTTATTGCCGCGCTGACCGCGGCAGCCACTTTATCGGCTGCCGCCTCGGCGGCAACAATCGCCGCGGCCACAACTCCGCTCAACATCCGTTCCGGTCCCGGCCCGCAATACAGCATCATCGGCGCCATCCCCGATCGCGGTCAAGCGACCGTGACCGGCTGCATCCGCGGGAGTCTGTGGTGCCAGGTGAACTACAACGGCCGACAAGGCTGGGCCTATTCGCAATATCTGACCGCGCGCCTGTCCGGACGTTCGTTAGCGGTCGCCGAGTATCTGAGCACGTTGCCGGCGGTGACCTATCAAGCGCCGATTGAGACCGTCGGCACCGCCGTGCCGGCGCCGGCGGTCACCGGCACGTTGATCGCGCCGCCGGCCGGGGCGCCGCTGGCGATCACGCCGCCGCAAAGCGTCGGCGGCTACGTGGTCAGCCATCCGGTCGCGCCGGTCTATCTGAACGGCGAGGTCGTCGAGGGCGTCGGCTTGCCCGAGGACGTCGCGCTCGCTCCCGTTCCGGGCTATGGCTACCAGTACGCCTACATCAACAACCAGCCGGTTCTGGTGGAACCGCGAACCCGACGGGTCGAGTACATTTATCGGTGAGTTGTGAGCGTCGTCCCGGCGGAAGCGGGGACGACGCTAAGACTTACAACCGGTAAAACTTCACCGCGTTGTCGTGGAACACCTTGCGCTGATCGGCCTCGCTGCATTCCGACAGCACCTTGCGATAGAGCGCGATGAAATCGGCGTAGCTGGCGTGCAATTTCTCGAGCGGGAAATTGCTGCCGTAGATGGTGCGCTCGATGCCGAAGATCTGGATCGAGTCGCGGATCACCTGGCGCGCCTGCGGATAGGTGAGTCCAAGGCTGAACATGCCGAGACCCGACAGCTTGACGTGCACATTGGGGAACGCCGCCATCGCGGCAAGCGCCGCGCGCCATTGTTCGATCATGAGCGGCGAACGATCAGTCAGCATGCCGGAATGCAGCAGGATCATCGGCACGTTGGGGAATGCCTTGATCAGGTCTACCGCGTATTTCGCCTGGCCGGCGAAGACCTGCAATTCGAAGCTAAGCCCGTATTTCTCCAGGAGCGTAAAGCCGCGGCGGAACTCGGGCGCGTTGCAGTAGTCCGGCCGGCTGACGCGCTGACGTAAGGGATGGCTGTCCCAGAAGATCTGCTCGCGCACTCCGCGCAAATTCGGAAACTGCGTCTGCGCTTTCAGCTTGGCGTCGAGATCGGGTTCGGTCATCACCGCTTCGCAGACGATGCCGTGCGGAAAGCCGTGCTTGTCGGCCACCGATTGCAGCCAACGCGTCTCGTCGAGCGCGCGCGAAACGCCCCAATTGGCGGTGACGTGCACCGACTTGGTGACGCCCTCGGGCACGACGTCGTTGATCCATTCCTCCACCGGGTAATCGCGGCGCAGACCGAAATATTCGCCATACATGCGCGGGATCGGCGGATCGGCGAGCCAGGGAATGTCCTTGCGCAGCCAGATGTGATGGTGGGTATCGATCACCGGTCCGCTGTAGGCAGGCATGTTTCCCCCGATTATTGTTTCAGTGCGCGCGCGACTTTAACGACGGCACCGGTCAAAGTCTTGAGTTCGCCGGCGGCGATGGTGAAGGCGGGCGTGAGATAGACGATATTGCCGAACGGGCGCACGAACACGCCCTCCTCGACGAAACGCGCGCGCAAAGCGCCGAGATTGTCGATGTGGTCCATCTCAACCACGCCGACGGCTCCTTTTACGCGCACGTCTTTCACGCCTGGCATGCTGCGGCAGGGTTCGAGCCCTTGCAATAACGCGGAAGCGATAGCGGCGACCTGTTGCAACCGCGGCTCGCTCTCAAACAGATCGAGCGAGGCATTGGCGGCGGCGCAGCCGAGCGCGTTGGCCATATAGCTCGGGCCATGCATCAGCGCCTTCTTGGGATCGTCCGACCAGAACGCGTCGAACACTTTGCGGGTCGCGACGGTCGCCGCCAGCGGCAGCGTGCCGCCGGTCAGCGCCTTGGACAAAGCGATGATGTCGGGCGCGACGCCGGCCGCCTCGCAGGCGAACATCGTGCCGGTGCGGCCGAAACCGGTGAACACCTCATCGAAAATCAAGAGCAAGTCGTGCTTGTCGGCAAGCGCGCGCAAGCATTTGAGCACTTTCACATCATGGAATTTCATGCCGCCGGCGCCCTGCACCAAAGGCTCGACGATAATGGCGGCGATGCTGTCGCCGCGCTCTGCGAGCAGCCTATCGAGCGCCGCCGCGTGCTCATCGCTGTCCGGCAGATCGACGATATGATGCTGCGGCAACAGGCCGGCGAACAGCGCGTGCATGCCGTCTTCGGTGTCGCTCACCGCCATGGCGCCGGTGGTGTCGCCATGATAGCCGCCCTTGAAGGCGACGAATTGCGTGCGCCCGCGCGCGCCGCGGTTGATCCAGAACTGCACCGCCATCTTCAGCGCGACCTCGACCGCGACCGAGCCGGAATCGGAAAAGAACACGCGGCGGAGATCGCCCGGTAACAGCGCCGCGAGCCGGAGCGCCAGCGTCTGCGCGGGCTCGTGCGTGAGCCCGCCGAACATCACATGCGGCATCTGCTTAAGCTGCTTGGCCACCGCATGGCGGATATGCGGCTGGTTGTAGCCGTGGCAGGCGGTCCACCAACTGGCGACGCCGTCGATCAACTCGCGGCCGTCGGCGAGCACGATGCGCGAGCCTTGCGTACGCACGACCGGCAGCGGCGGGCCTGCGGTCTTCATCTGGGCATAGGGCAGCCAGACGTGCTCGAGACCGGCCGCATACCAGTCCGGCGTGTTTTTGCCGCTATCGCCCGCCATTTGGCGCTTCCCTTCGTCAGACCTTGGCGAGCATTTAGCCTTATGTGGTAGTGAAGGTCACCATGCCTTCGCTCGACGCCTTCGCGCAACAAAAGCTCGACGACCTGCAGCGCCGCCACCTGCACCGCGCGCTGGCCGAAACCGTGCGTGAGGACGGCATCTGGGTCGAGCGCGGCGGCAGACGGCTGTTGTCGTTTTCCTGCAACGACTATCTCAACCTGACCCAGCACCCGGCCATCAAGCAGGCGGCGATGGCCGCCATCGAGAGCTATGGCGCGGGCTCGGGCGCCTCGCGTTTGGTCACCGGAAACCACCCGCTATTTGCGCAACTGGAGGCGCGCCTCGCCCGCATCAAGCGGGCCGAAGCCGCCGTCGTGTTCGGCTCCGGCTATCTCGCCAATGCCGGCATCATCCCGGTGCTCATTGGCCGCGACGGGCTGGTGCTCGCCGACGAATTTTCGCACGCCTGTCTGTTCGCCGGCGCGCAATTGTCGCGCGGCACGGTGATGACGTTCCGCCACAATGACGTCGTGCATGCGCGCGAACTGCTTAGCCGCCATCGCGCCGGGCATGACCACACACTGATCGTCACCGACGGCGTGTTCTCCATGGACGGCGATCTGGCGCCGCTCGCCGAACTGCTGGCGCTCGCCAATGAACACGATGCCTGGCTGATGTCGGATGACGCGCACGGGCTGGGCGTGCTCAACGGCGGGCGCGGCTCCAGCATTACGGGCAATAGGCATATCCCGGTGCCGTTGCAGATGGGCACATTGTCGAAAGCGGTCGGCGCCTATGGCGGCTATCTGTGCGCCTCCAGCGCGGTGATCGATCTGATCCGCAACCGCGCGCGCACGCTGATCTATTCGACTGGCCTGCCGCCGGCTTGCGCGGCAGCTAGCATCGCCGCGCTCGACCTGATCGAGCGCGAGCCGGGCTATGCCGCGCTGCCGGTGCAAAAGGCCAAAGCCTTCACGCGCGCCGCCGGTCTGCCGGAGGCGCAAAGCCCGATCGTGCCGGTGATCATTGGCGAGGAAGAAACGACGCTCGCGGCTTCGCGCCTGCTGGCCGATGAGGGCTACCTCGCCGCCGCCATCCGTCCGCCGACGGTGCCGGCGGGCACCGCGCGCCTGCGGCTCACCTTCACGGCGCAGCATCCCGACGAGCAAATCGCGCGCTTGGCAGATATCGTCCGCGACAAGATATTGAAACATTGATGGCCGCCTATTTTGTCACCTCGACCGGCACCGATATCGGCAAGACTTTCGTCACCGCCGGGCTGATCCGTTATCTGCGCGAGGCCGGACAAGCGGTGCACGCGCTCAAGCCGGTAGTGAGCGGCTATAATCCGTCGGTGGTGGAGACCAGCGATCCCGCGGTTTTGCTCAAGGCGCTCGGGCGTCCGGTCGCCGCCGACGAAGTCGAGGCGATCGCGCCCTGGCGTTTCCGCGCGCCGCTTTCGCCAGATCTCGCCGCCGCGCGCGAAGGGCGCAGCATCGACTTCGGCGAGCTGATCGCGTTCAGCCGCAAGGCGATCGATACCGAAACCGGCATGCTGTTCATCGAGGGCGTCGGCGGCATCATGGTGCCGCTCGACTCGGAACGCACGGTGCTCGACTGGATGGCGGCGCTGCAAATACCGTTGCTGCTGGTGGTGGGTGGCTATCTCGGCACCATCAGCCACACGCTAACCGCAATAGATGTGCTGGCGCAGCGTCATCTGAAAATCGCGGCTATCGTGGTGAGCGAGAGCGAGCGCAATCCGGTCGAGCTCGACGACACCGTCGCCAGCATTGCGCGTTTCGCGCATGGCACCGGCGTAGTCGGCTTGCCGCGGCTGCCGGGCGGCATCAACCAGCATCCGGCCTTCGGCAAGATCGCCGCGCTGCTTTAGCCGCGCGCCGCCGGAATTAGTGCAGCCATTTCAAGTCGAGGAAGGTCTCGAACATGCCTTCGCTGTTGATCAGCCCGTGCAGCAGAATGGTCAGGATGGTCGAGCCGGTCGCCCAGCGCATCCAGCCGAGCAACAGGCCGAAGGCGAATATCTGGCCGATCACGTACCAGTCGTATTGCACATGGATGAGCGCCCATAGCAGCGAGGTGACGACGATAACGGGCCAGGCGTTTTGCGGCGACTGCAGCCAGCCGCGAAACAGAAAGCCGCGGAACAGGATTTCCTCGCCGATCGGCGTGAGCACGACGACGGAGAGTAACAGCCAGAGCAGCCAACCGCCCGCGCTCGCGGTGGTGTAAATTTGCAGCTGGAACGGCGTCACCAGACCCCGCCCAAGCATCCAGCTCAGCACATTGCCGGCGATCATGAGCGCGATGGTCGCCCCGACGCCGAATACCACTTCGCCGCGCCGCGGCCAGATCAGCCCGAGATAGGCGGCGGCGCTCGCGCCCGTGCGGAGCGCGAATAGCGCCATCAGCGCTACCTCGACCGGCGTCGACACCGCGATGACCAGGGTAATGGCGGCGCCATCGCCGCTGAAATCCGGCAAATGCCCGATGCTTTGGCCGAAATACCAGGTCAGCGCCAGCAGCGCCGCCAGTTGCCCGGCGAGTAACGCAAAAACGCCGAGCGCCAGCGTCGCGCCACGTCCCAACGGTTTGATCGTGTCACTCATGGCCCGTCACGCATTGCTCGCGCACGACACGGCAAAAACGAAAACGGCCAGCGCCGCCGTTTGAACGGCGCGGCCGTATTCACTCCCGCGCGCGAGCAATCTCGCCCGCTACGGGATCAGGATCGACGAGCCCGTGGTGTCACGCTCTTCCAGTTCCTTGTGCGACTTGGCGGCGTCCTTGAGCGGATATTTCTGGTTAACCGGGATCTTCACCGCGCCGGAACCGACGACCTTGAACAGGTCATTGGACATATCGACCAGGTCATTCCGCTTGGCGGCGTAGTGGTTGAGCGTCGGCCGCGTGGCGAACAGCGAACCCTTCGTCTGCAGCAGATTGATGTTGAAGGCGTCGATCTGTCCCGAGGCGCTGCCGAAGCTGACGAAGTAGCCGAGCGGGTGCAGGCAGTCGAGCGAGGCCGGGAACGTGGTCTTGCCGATGCCGTCATAGACCACGTCGCACAACTTGCCGCTGGTGATTTCCTTCACCTTGGCGACGAAATCCTCGTCGCGATAAAGGATGGTGTGGTGGCAGCCATTGGCCTTGGCGAGGGCAGCCTTTTCCTTGTTGCCGACGGTGCCGATCACGGTGGCGCCGAGATGATTGGCCCACTGGCACAGGATCAAGCCGACGCCGCCGGCCGCCGCATGCATGAGCACGATCGTGCCCTTGCCCACCTTGAAGGTGCGGTTGACGAGGTATTGCACGGTCATGCCCTTTAGCATCATGCCGGCCGCCTGCTCGTAGCTGATATTGTCGGGCAGCTTCACCGCGCGATCCGCTGCGAACACGCGCTCGGCCGCGTAGGCGCCAAGCGGGCCGACATAGGCGACGCGGTCGCCGACTTTCAGCTCGGTCACGCCGGGGCCGACCGCGATCACCTCGCCGGCGCTCTCGTTGCCGGCGATGAAGGGCAAGCCGGCCGGCGCGGGATAGCTGCCGTTACGGAAATAGCAGTCGATGAAATTGACGCCGGCGGCGTGCGTTTTGATCTTGATCTGACCCTGCCCCGGTGCCGGAATCTGGACATCCTCGTAGGTCAGAACTTCGGGACCGCCCGCTTTGTGAACGCGCACTGCCGCGACCATAGTTTCACTCCCTCAATAGACTTCGATTGTTCTGTGGATGGGTTTCGGCGGGGATCATAGGCAGCCAAGCGGCGAACACAAGGTGCATGAAGTTGCAGCCTTGAGCCTACCGCGCTCCCGAGACCCTAATGTTGGCGCCGTTGACGTAGGATGCTGCGTCCGACAGCAGGAACAGGATGGCTTCGGCCACCTCCTCCGCCTTGCCCGGCCTGCCCATCGGCAACATCGGCGCCACCCGGTCGATCCGGCCGGGCGGCTGGATGTCGGTATCGATCACGCCGGGAGAAACGGCATTGACCCGCATGCCCTCCTTGGCCACTTCGCGCGCGGCGCCCACGACCATGGCGTCGACGCCGGCTTTTGCCGCGGCATACCAGACGCATTCATTGGCGCCGCCAATGGTCGCCGCCATGGACGAGACCATCACCACGGAACCGCCTTTGCCGCCGTGCTTGGTCGACATGCGGCGCATGCAGGCGCGCAGGCAGAGCATGGCGCCGAAGGTATCGATATCGAGAACTTCGCGGATCGTCTGCGCACTCGCTTCGTCGAGCCGGGAGGCGTCGCCGACGATGCCGGAGCTGTGCACGAACTGAGTGAGCGGCCCGAGCGCACGCGCGGCCTCGTCGAACACGCGCTCGATCGCCTGTTCCGTCACCATGTCGCCCTGGATCGCGACCGCCTTGCCGCCGGCAGCCTTCACCGCATCGACCACGCTCGCCGCCGCCTTGGCGTTGCTCTTGTAATTGATCGCCACGTCGTAGCCACGTGCGCCGGCAAAATTGGCGGTGGCGGCGCCGATGCCGCGGCTACCACCGGCGATCAGAAGAACAGGTCGTGGCATGGATCACTCCCGGAACGTTCAAACGCTAACGAGCACGATCAGGCCGGCCGGCGCAACAGGCCGGCGGCGAAAAAATAAATCGCGATGGCCGACAGCGGCCAGGTCACGTAAGGCCCGGGCGCAAGGTTGGACATCACCGCCAGAAACGCCAGCACGGTCCAGGCCATCAGCAGCGCGATGTTGAGTACGCGCAGGCGCTTGACCCGCAACGGATGCAGGAACTTGATCGGCGCGAAGCTCAGCACGGCGAGAACGACGATCATGGCGGCGGCAAGCCATTCCGGCGGCTCCAGCAAATAAAGATAGAACGCTGCCAGATTCCACACCGCCGGGAAGCCGCGAAAATAATTGTCGGTCGTTTTCATCTGCCGGTCGGCGAAATAAAGCGCGCCGACGATCGTCACCACGATACCGGAGGGAACCGCCAGCGCCTTCGGCAACATGCCGCTGGCGGCGATCGCATAGGCCGGCACGAACACGTAAGTGGTGAAGTCGACGATCAGATCGAGCGTCTCGCCCGACCAGCGCGGCAATACCTCGGCCACCTTGAATTCGCGCGCCAGCGGCCCGTCGACGCCATCCACCACCAGCGCCGCGCCGAGGCAGAAGAACATCGCCGCCCAATGCTCGCCAGTCGCCAGGATCAGCGCGAGCAGCGCCAGCGCCGCGCCGCAGGCGGTGAAGATGTGAACGGCGAAAGCGCGGAATGTTGTGAAACTAGACACGCAAGGTGTTTCCCGATTGGCCGATCCTAGCTCCGCTCATTCCCGCGCAAGCGGGAATCCAGTGCTTCCGTATCATGCCAGCGAATTCTTGCCCTGGACCCCGCTTGCGCGGGGATGAACGAAACGGGTGAGCGCTACTGGTTGCCCCAATCCAACTTAACAATCTCGGCCGAACGGCCGGCCAGGTTCCAGTTGCGCCCGTAGCCGCGGAAGCGCGACTTGTCGGCGCGCGAGACGATGACGTCGGGACCGATCCAGTATTCGCTGTTGCGGATGACGACGTTCTGCCCCGGCTCCTTGCCGCGCACCGGCGTGATGGCGCCGCCGCCGTATGTGTCGATGCTGACGATGCGCGTCTCGCCTTGCGTCTCGTACGAGATCGGCACTTGCCGCACGCCGAGGAATTGCCCGACCAGAATCGACGAGCAGATGTGTGGTGCCGCCGACACGGCCGGTGAAGATGCGGGTCAGCCCTTTCACCGCCAGCGCGGAGGCCTTGTCGTCGACGAACAATGCCGCGGTCCAGTTGCCGCGCGACATGATGCCTGGCAGGTCCATCATCAGTCCGACCCGCAATCCGGACAGGTCCTCGCTGTCGATATGTCCCTCGTCGATGCGTACGCCGGCCCAGGTCTGGCAACGCTCTTCGGTCGGCGGATGCTCGCCGAGCGACAGCACGCAAGGACAGAACACCGTGCAGCTGCACGACAGCGCCATCTCGCCTTTCAGGCTCCAGCTTTCCGTCACTGTTTCACCCCCGGTCTTTTCGAGCTTTTAACTCAATTCGCGTGCAGCGGCCAATGTGCCGCGAACGCCGTCGCCACGAAGGCGAAGCCCGCGACGATCAGCGCAACGCCGACAACGTGCGTGAAGCGCCGTCCGCTGCCAATCTTCTCGAACGTCATCAGCACGCCGAGCGCCGCCATCCAGATCACGTTCATCACTCCGACCGCGAACATCACCAGCATCATCGCCCAGCAGCAGCCGAGGCAATAGAGGCCCTGCTTGACGCCAAGCCGGAACACGCCGCGCGGCGTGGTCGCCCAATTGGTGAAGAAGAACGAGAACGGGCTTCGGCATTGCGTCAGGCAGGCGTGCTTGAGCGCGGAGAATTGATAGACGCCGGCGCCGATGAAGATCGCACCGGAGAACAGCCCGCTCGCGGATTGCATGCCGGTATCGAGCAGCGCGGCGCGGGTGAAGGCGTATTGCGCCACGGTCGCTACGGCGGCGAAGCCAAGCCATATGAGCATGTAGCCGGCGGCCAGCACGAAGGGTGAGACGATGCGCTCGCCCTTGCGCGCAGCGGTGTCGGCGATTTCGGCGTAAGTGAGGATCATGGGCGCCGCGCTCGGCAGCATCATGGCGAGCGTCATGGCGCCCCACATCAGCGCGACGATGGTAAAGCCGCCGACGCCCCAGGCGGCGCCCGACACGGTCAGCCCCCGGCAGATCGCCTCGACCGGGCTCATGCCGGAATAAAGCAGCCCGAGCGCCAGCCAGCCGAGGCCGGCGAGCGCGACCACGCAAATCGCGGCAATCGCCTTCGGCCGCGCGAATACGGCGCCCAGCCGGCCCGCGGCCGGCGGCAAATGGGGCAGATCGTGGCGGGCGGTTTCGGTCATCGGGCGTCCGTCAGTGCATAGCGCATTGCGCGTTACCGGGCTAAGCGGCGGTTTCCGCCCCGGCCCGGCGCGTGCTAATCCCGTTACAGTTCAACAGGATCAGGCGCTTTGATGCCGGACAAATCGGGCGATCAGCCTTCGGTAATCGTGGTGGGCGGCGGTCCCGCCGGCCTGACTGCGGCAATCACGCTGGCCGGAGCGGGTCTTTCGACCGTCCTGGTGGGAAAACGTCCCGCCCGCCCCGACAACCGCACCACCGCCCTGTTTGCCGGTTCGGTCACCGCGCTGGAGACGCTCGGCGTGTGGCCGCTCTGCGCGGCGCAGGCGGCGCCGATGAGGGTGATGCGCATCGTCGACGACACCGGGCGGCTGTGGCGCGCGCCGGAAGTGAAATTCGAGGCGGACGAAATCGATCTCGATGTGTTCGGCTACAATCTCGAGAATTTCCATCTGGTCGCGGCGCTCGAGCAACGCGCCGCCGCGCTGCCCTCGCTGCGCGTGATCGAGGACGAAGTGAGCAGCGTCGCGCCGGGCGACGACAGCGTCACGGTGACGCTCCGGAGCGGACTCAAACTGCGCGCGCCGCTGGTGGTCGCCGCCGACGGCCGCCGCTCGCTGTGCCGCGCCGCCGCCAGCATCGCGATCGACGAACGGGAGTACAAGCAGGTGGCGATCACCGCCTGCCTGACGCATACGCGCCCGCATCATGACACGTCGACCGAATTCCATACGCCGAGCGGTCCGTTCACTTTAGTGCCGCTGCCGGGTTTGCGCTCGAGCCTGGTGTGGGTGGTCGATCCGGCACAAGCCGACGCGGTCAAGGCGCTCGACGACGCGGCGCTCGCAGCCGAAATCGAGCGCGCCTCGCACTCGATCCTCGGCAAGATTGCGGTCGAACCGGGGCGCGGCGCTTTTCCGCTTTCGGTCGCGACCGCCAAACGTTTCGGCGACAAGCGCATCGCTCTGGTGGGAGAAGCCGCCCATGTGATCCCGCCGATCGGCGCGCAGGGCCTCAATCTTGGCCTGCGCGATGCCGCCTCGATCGGCGAACTCGCCATCGCCGCCCAGCGCGACGGCCGCGATGTCGGCGGCGGCGACGTGCTCGATGCTTACGAAAAAATGCGGCGCGCCGACGTCGGCACGCGCACGTTCGCCATAGACATGCTCAACCGCACGCTGCTGACGGATTTCCTGCCGGTGCAGGGCCTGCGCGGGATCGGGCTTTATTTGCTCGACCAGATTGGACCGCTGCGCCGCGCGGTGATGCGCGAGGGCATCCAGCCACAGGCCGCGCAGCCGCGGCTGATGCGCGGGGAAGCGCTTTAGTATTTGCCCAGCTTCGGCGCTTTTTTCGCGCCCGGCGTATCGCGGAAATTCGGCGCAATCGGCAGCGGCAGCGCCGGCATGGTCTTGCCCCCGGCGCTTTCGATTTTGTGGTCGAACAGACCGCGTCCGATGAAATGCGGATTCTGCATCGCCTGTTGCAGCGGCACCACGATGGTCGTGCAGCAATCGGCGGCAGCCAGGATCGGCCACCATTCGTCCGAGCTGCGCGCCGCGATGAGTTTCGCAACCGCATCGCGCGTCGCTGCCGGATCGCGCAGGTCGTTGGTGAATTCCGCCGGCAAGCCGATCGCGGTACAGAACGCGACCCAGAATTTCTGCTCGATGGCGCCGCAGGCGACGATTTTGCCGTCCTTGGCGGGATACAATTGATAGCGCGGCGAGCCGCCGGCCAGCATTAGTTCACCCGGCTTGGGAAATTTCCCGGTCGCCGCACCGATCGCCAGCGCGTACCAAGCGAAGGTGAACATGGCGTCGCTCATGGCGATGTCGAGGCGGCAGCCCTGTCCGTTTTGGTCACGCGCACGCAGCGCCAGCAGGATATTGATCACCGCCGGGAAACTGCCGCCGGCAATGTCGGCGACGAGCATCGGCGGCACCACCGGCGTCGCGGGTGGCCCCGGCTGCAGATCGAGCAGCCCGGTATTGCTGATGTAATTGAGATCGTGCCCGGCTTCGTCGACGCGCGGGCCGCTCTGGCCGTAGCCCGAAATCGAGCAATAGATCAGCCGTGGATTGACCTTGGCGATGTCGTCATAGCTTAAGCCCAGCCGCGCCATCACGCCGGGACGGAATTGCTCGATCAAGATATCGGCACGCTGGATCAGCGGCATCAGCTTTTCGCGCTCGACGTCGCTTTTCAGATCGAGCGTCATGACTTCTTTGCCGCGGTTGAGCATGGCGAAGGCCGCGCTTTCGCCGTCGACAATGGGCGGAAAACGTCGCATGTCCTCGCCGCCCGGCCGCTCGATCTTGATCACCTCGGCGCCGGCTTCCGCCAGCATCAATGCGGCGAGCGGCCCCGGCAGCAGCGTGGCGAAATCCAGGACGAGAAGGCCGGATAATGGCTGCATGGGTCTACCGGAATAAGAGCTGCGGCAACGTACCCGTTTTCACCATCCACATCACGCTGGTCAGCGTCACCACCGACACCAGCGTGCCGATCAAGACCGCGCTCGAGGCCTCTTCGACCCAGACGTCGTATTGCCGCGCGAACACGAAGACGTTGAGCGCCGGCGGCAGCGCTGCCATCAGCACAGCGGTATCTACCCAGATCTGGTCGAACGGCCCGAACAGCGACATCAGCAGAAAGACCAAAACCGGGTGCAGCACGAGCTTGACCACCGTGAGGAACGGCACTTCCCACGGCATCTTCTTGAGAGGCCGCAGCGCTACCGTCACGCCGAGCGTGAACAACGCGCAGGGCGCGGCGGCGTTCTGCAAAAACTGCATCAGCCGGTCGAGCGCGACCGGCGGCTGGAAATGCACCGCCGCCGACGCCACGCCGAGCGCACTGGCGATGATCAATGGATGCAGGACGATGCGCTTGACCACTTCCAGCGCGGTTGCGCCGAGGCTCACCTGCTGCGGCTTGGCCAGCGCCATCAGGAACGGCACCATGGTAAACAGCACGATGTTGTCGAAGCAGAAGATCAGCGCCACCGGCACCGCCGCCGCCGATCCCAGTGTCGACAGCGCGAGCCCCGGGCCCATAAAGCCGATATTGCCGTAACCGCCGGCGAGCCCCGCGATCGCCCCCTCGGCGATATTGCCGCGCCGGATCGCCGTGCCGATGATGAACGCCACCGTAAAGGCCCAGAACGTCGCCAGAGTGGTGGCGAAGATGAAGTCGACCTGGGCCAGCTTTTCGAGCGGGGTCTGGGCCAGGATGCGGTAGAACAGGGCCGGCAGCGATACGTAGAGGATGAAGAAATTCATCCAAGCCAATGCGGTGTCGGGAATCTGCTTGAGCTTGCCGCAGGCAAAACCGACGAAAATCAGGCCGAAAAACGGGAGCGCAAGATTGAGAACGTCGATCATGCCGTGCGGCCCCGGCCGGCCCGTGGGCTGCCCACTTGGCGCGGTGTTTGCATTCCTCTAAACGGCACCTAGGCCATTGGGAAGGACTTAAGCAGCCCATGAAATTGCCCCGCCAGTTCTTTGCCCCCCTCGCCATCGGCGCGCCAGCGCCCATGCGTGAGCTGCCGGTGCGGCTGGAGCGCATGATCCATTTCGTGCCCCCGCATCTGGACAAGCTGCGCGCTAAGGTGCCCGAGCTCGCGCGCCAGGTCGACGTGGTGCTAGGCAATCTGGAGGACGCCATTCCGGTCGAGGCCAAAGAGGCCGCGCGCAAGGGCTTCATCGAGATGGCAAAGAGGGTGGACTACGGCGCGACCGGATTGTGGACGCGCATCAACGCGCTCAATTCGCCCTGGGCGCTTGACGACGTGATCGAGATCGTCGGCGCGGTCGGCGACAGACTCGACGTCATCATGCTGCCCAAGGTTGACGGCCCCTGGGACATCCATTATCTCGACCAGCTGCTGGCGCAGCTTGAAGCGCGCCACAAGATCAAAAAGCCGATCCTGATCCACGCCATCCTGGAAACCGCGCAAGGCGTAAACAATGTCGAGGCGATCGCCAGCGCTTCCCCACGCATGCACGGCATGAGCCTGGGGCCCGCCGATCTCGCCGCCTCGCGCGCCATGAAGACCACCCGCGTCGGCGGCGGCCATCCGGATTATAAAGTGCTGGCGGACCTGCCGCAGGGCATCGCCGGATCAAAAGACCTGATCTCGGGTAAGCCGAAGATCGACGGCGACTCGCCGCGCGCGGCCTACCAGCAGGACCTCTGGCACTACACCGTAGGGCGCATGGTCGATGCCTGCGCCGCCGCCGGCATCAAGCCGTTCTACGGCCCGTTCGGCGATTTCTCCGATGCCGCCGCCTGCGAGGCGCAGTTCCGCAACGCCTTCCTCATGGGCTGTCTCGGCGCCTGGTCGCTGCACCCGTCGCAAATCGCGATCGCCAAGACGGTATTTTCGCCCGACCCGGCCGAGGTCGGCTTCGCCAAGAAGATCGTCGCCGCCATGCCGGACGGCGCCGGCGCGGTAATGATCGACGGCAAAATGCAGGACGACGCCACCTGGAAACAGGCCAAGGTGCTCATCGACCTCGCCAGGCTGGTGGCGGCAAAAGACCATGAAATGGGCGCCCGTTACGGCCTCTAACGGAAGGTCTAGCGAAGGCCGCAGCGATGTATTAAGTGGTCTCTGACATGGACAAGATACGCATCGCCAAATACCAGATCGGCCAGGTGGTCAAGCACCGTATCTATCCGTTCCGCGGCGTGGTGTTCGACATCGATCCGGAGTTCGACAACACCGAGGAATGGTGGGAGTCGATCCCCGCCGACGTGCGCCCGCGCAAGGACCAGCCGTTTTATCATTTGTTCGCGGAGAACGCGGAAAGCGAGTACATCGCCTACGTCTCCGAGCAGAACCTGCTGCCCGACAACTCCGACAAACCGTTGCGTCACCCGCAGGTCAGCGAAGTGTTCGTGCAGGACGACAGCGGCGTCTATCGTCCGCGTAACAGCCAATTGAATTGATCCTGTAATCCGTCACCCTGAGGCGGCCGCCGAAGGCGGCCCTCGAAGAGCGACGGCCCGTGAGTCATAGCCCGTCGTCCTCCGGGGGCTCGCTTTGCTCGCACCTCAGGATGACGGCACACCAAAACGAAAAAGGCGTAGGCCTGAAGCCTGCGCCTTTCTTATTCGCCAACCGGCGAAGCAGATTATTTTTTCGCTGCGGGTGCAGGAACTGCCGCCGCCGGCTGCTGAGCTTCCAACTTCTTGCGCGCTTCTTCTGCGCGCTTCTGCAATTCTTCCTGCAATTTGCGCTGCTGTTCCTCGACCACCTTCGGATCGGTCGGCGGGCCGTCATAGGCCTTGGCGAAATCGTTCAGCGGCAACGGCAGGCTGATCGGCGTGCCCTGCATATTGATCGCCTGAAGGGTGATGGTCTGCCCCTTCTTCATCTTTGCGATCATGTCGTCGGTGACCGGGTAGTCGGACATACAGCCGACCGGGAAACAGATCTTGTAGGGCTCCTGCGCCGGCTGACCCTGATCGATGATCATGCGGGTACCGTGCTGCAATTGCATGCCGAGCGGAACCGTGACGCGCAGCACCTTCGGTTCGCCTTCCGGCTCGAACAACTGCACGATCGCGACCGGCATGCCGTTTTCCAGCCGGCCGTCCTTGGTGAGGACGCAGACCTGCTTGTTGTTGGTTTCCGGACCTTTGCCGCACACCTTCAGCCAGGGCGAATACATGAGTTGTGGCGGCGCGGCGGCGGCTTGCGGCGCCGCAGCGGCCGGCGCAGGGGCTGCCGGCTTGGCCGGCTGAGCTTTTTGCGCCGCCGGCTTGGTCGTCTTCGGTTGCTGTGCGAGCGCAGGCGCCGCTACGAGCGCGACCGCCGCCAGCAATCCCGCAGCGAATGAGGCTGTCAGCGCCCGCCCAAGGGGCCGAGCCGGTGCGTTACGATAATCCATTCTAGTTTATCCCTTTTCCCCTTCGTCGCTCGGGGCTTAATGCCTGACCGAACGGCCGCCTCTTCGCCTGGCTCTCTCTCCGCGAAATGCGGCGGGAGCGTGACACATCCGAGCTGCCTGATAGCCGATATTGCTCCTGCAATAAAGCCACGAATGTGCCGAAAATACGGGCCGGTCATAACCGCGGCCCTGTGATAACTTGCGTCAAATCCGGAACCGAATCGCATTCGACCTCTATTCGCGCCCTCCGCTACCCCTCCCGCGCTGATGCAATGGCAGGCATCCCGGCGCACGCTGATGCTTGGCGCGCTGCTGACCGCGAGCGGCTTCGTCGGTTCGCGCGCCTGGGCGGCGGGTGCGCCGCACGCCATCGCCATGCATGGCGAGCCGGAATGGCCTTCGAATTTCAACCATCCGAGCTATGCCAACCCGGCGGCTCCCAAGGGCGGCCAACTGGTGCAAGGCGTGCTCGGCACCTTCGACAGCCTCAACCCGTTCATCGTCATCGGTCTGCCGGCCGCCAATATACGCGGCTACGTGATCGAGAGCCTGCTGGCGCGCGGCTATGACGAGCCGTTCACGCTTTACGGCCTGCTCGCCGACGGCGTGGAGACCGATGCGGCGCGTAGCTACGTCTCGTTCACGCTCAATCCGGCGGCACGCTTTGCCGACGGCAAACCGGTGACGCCGGATGACGTGATATTTTCCTGGCAATTGTTGCGCGACCGCGGCCGGCCGAACTTCCGCACCTACTACACCAAGGTGGTCAAGGCGGTGGTGACCGCTGAGCGCACGGTGCACTTCGATCTTAGCGGCTCCGACGACCGCGAATTGCCGCTGATCATCGGCCTGATGCCGGTGCTGGCCAAGCACGCGATCGACCCCGACAAATTTGAGCAGACGACATTCGCGCCCTTGCTCGGCAGCGGTCCCTATCGCGTCAGTGCGGTGAAGCCGGGCGAAAGCGTCATTTTCACGGGCGATCCGAATTATTGGGGGCGCGATCTGCCGATCAACCGCGGCCTGTGGAATTTCGATACCATCCGCTTCGACTATTACCGCGACGGCAACACGCATTTCGAGGCGTTCAAGAAAGGCCTCTACGACCTGCGCATGGAGACCGATCCGGGCCGCTGGCAGACCGCTTACGATTTCCCGGCGCTGGCGCAAGGGCGCGTGGTCAAGGAAGAATTCCCCTACGGTCTACCGAAGGGCATGGACGGCCTGGTGTTCAACACGCGCCGGCCAATCTTTTCGGATATCCGCGTGCGCGAGGCGATCCTGCATCTGTTCGATTTCGAATGGATCAACCACACCTATTACTTCGATCTCTACAAACGCACCGCCAGCTATTTCGACGGCTGCGATCTCTCCGCCCATGGCGTCGCCGCCGATGCACGCGAGCGCGAATTGCTGGCGCCATTTCCCAACGCGGTACGCGCCGACATCATGGCCGGCACCTGGGCGCCGCCGGTTACCGACGGCTCGGGCCGCGACCGGATCGGTCTGCGCAAGGCCTTCGCGCTGTTTGCCGAAGCCGGTTATGCGCTCAAGGGCACGCAACTGGTGCACGCGGCCAGCGGCCGGCCCTTCGCGTTCGAAATCCTCACCACCACCCGCGATCAGGAACGGCTGGCGCTCGCCTTCGTGCGCAGCCTGAAGCGCGCCGGCATCGACGCACACGTGCGCAGCGTGGACGCCACCCAGTTCGAGCGCCGGCGTATCGGCTTCGATTTCGACATGATGCAGTACCGCTGGGAGCAGTCGCTGTCGCCCGGCAACGAGCAATTATTCTATTGGGGCTCGGCGGCGGCAACGGAAGAAGGCAGCCGCAATTATATGGGGGTCAAGTCGAAGGCGGTCGACACCATGATCGCCGCCATGCTGAGCGCCACCACCCGGCCCGATTTCGTCGCCGCCACAAGGGCGCTCGACCGCGTGCTGCTGTCGGGTTTTTACGTGGTGCCGCTCTACTTCCCCCCCAAACAATGGATAGCGCGTTGGACACGAATCAAGCATCCCTCACAGACCTCCTTGTTCGGCTACCTGCCGGAAACCTGGTGGCACGGAGACGCCAAATGATTTTGGGCGGCAAAGAACGCGCGGACGGCACCCGCGCCACGTTTGACGACTTCTTCCGCCGCGCCGGCGTGCGGCACGCCGATGCGCTAGCGCTGATCGATCCGCCCAATTGCGAGAGCCTGGCGGGCCTGCCGCCGCGCAAGCTGACTTATGCGCAGGCCGACCGTGCCATATCGGCGATTGCCGCCAGGCTGCGCGGGCTCGGGCTACAGACCGACACGGTGGTGGCGATGCAGCTCGCCAACACCGTCGACAGCGTCATAGCGCTGCTCGGCGTGATGCGTGCCGGCATGATCGCGGCGGCGCTGCCGCTGCTTTGGCGCGAACAGGAGATGGTGGCCGCGCTCGGCCGCATCGGCGCCAAGGCGATCATCACCTCGGCGCGCATCGGCGCCCACGCGCAGGCCGACATCGCCATGCAGGTGGCGGCCGAGATGTTTCCGATCCGGCACATTTGCGGCTTCGGGCGCGACCTCCCGGACGGCGTCGTGCCGCTCGACGATTGCCTCGCCTCCGGCACGACAGAATTCTTCCAGCCATCCGTGCGGCCGGGCCAGGCCGCCGCGCATGTCGCCGCCGTTACGTTTGACGTCACCAATGACGGGCTGATCCCCGTCGCCCGCAGCCAGAACGAGCTGATCGCCGGCGGGCTCGCCGCCTTCCTGGAAGCCGGCATCGCGCAAGACGCCACGATCCTTTCGGCGATCCCGCTCGGTTCGTTTGCCGGCCTCGCTCTGACTTTGGTGCCGTGGCTGCTCGCCGGCGGAACGCTGATGCTGCATCACGGCTTCGATCCGGTCGCGTTCGCCGGACAGAGCCGCGCCCATACTCCCGGAGTCGTCGTCGTGCCGGGCCCGGCGCTGACGCCGCTCGTTGACGCCGGGCTGCTGGGCGGCCAAATCAAGAAGATTCTCGCGCTGTGGCGCGCGCCCGAGCAACTCGCCGCTGCCGCGGCTTGGCAACGGGATGCGGCGCTCATCGATGTCGCCGCTTTTGGCGAAGTTGGGTTACTGCCGGGCTTGCGCGGCCCCGATGGTCTGCCGGTGCCGCTCCCGAACGGCGCCATCGCCGCCCCGCGCGGCATTACCGGAGCGCGCGCGGTGGGGCAAACCATGCGCAGCAGGGCCGGCACGCTGGCGCTGCGCGGGCCGATGGTGCCGGTGCAGGCATTTCCGCCCGGCGGTGAGCAAGGCGATGAGGCGAACTTCGCGCCCGATGGTTTTCGCGACACCGGCTTTGCCTGCCGGGTCGAGCACGACACTACGCTTGTGCTCACCGCCCCGCCCGCCGGTATCGCCGCGGTCGGCTATTACCGCTTCCGCCAAAGCGAGGTCGATGCTGCGGTGGCGGAGGCCGATCCCGCCGCCGTCATCGTCGCGTTGCCCGACGCCCAGCTTGGGCAACGCCTGGCCGGCAGCGCCCGCGAGGCCGGCGCGACCGCCGCCGGATTACAGGCGCGTGGGGTCAATGCGTTGATTGCCGGAGCCTTCCGCCCGCGCGTCAAAGCCGCTTGATCTTCATGATTTCGTTGACGGGGCATTAATCGCGCGCCGCTAGGGTCGCGGACCCTTTTGTAAACGCGTGCGTTCGCCCATGTCGCTGCAAGGTCCAATGATCGTGGTCGCCGACACACCGGCGGCCGGTCTGGTCGACGCGCTGGGTAAGGCCGGCGCCTTCCCAATCGTCGAGGTGGCGTGGGCCGATGCGTCAGCCGCGTTCACCGCCGTCAAACCCAGCGCCGTGGTGATTGCCGAGCCGGGCGCCCCGTATGACGAAGCCGCCTCACGCAAATTCGCCCAGGCGCTTGCCGCCGCCAAAGGTGCCGTCGTTCCGGTCGTCGCCCGCGTTCTCGGCAACCAGGAAGCCGCCATTCCTATCGCGCTTGCGGTCGACGCTGCGCTGCCGGTTGAGCGACTGATCGCACGCCTGCAATCGGCCATGCGCGTGCGTGCACTGCACGCGACCGTTCTGCGCCGCATCGAGACATTCGCCTCGCATGACGGACGGCTGCCGGCATTTCCGGTTGGCGATCCGCTCGACGATGCCACCGTGCTGATCGCGGGCCGCGGGCGGCTTTATCCCAAGCTCAGCGTGGCCATGGGCGAGCGCGTCAAGATGCTGGGCGCGCTCAGCGTCGAGAACGCCGCCAGGCATCTCAATGCGCGCGACATCGACGGCATTGTGTTGGGCGATGGCTTCTCCACGCGCATGGTGGAAGCCTTCCTCACCGTGCTGGCGCAGGACAACCGTTTCCGCGACATTCCGGTCGCGGTGATCGGCGAAGCGCCGCCGGAATTCGTCGAATTATTGCTGAACATCGACCATGTCGACGGCGATCCGGCCCGGCTGGTGGCGCGCATGGTACCGCTGGTCCGCATGCACGCCTTCGAGGCACAGCTCAAACGCATGCTGAAGTCGCTCGACGCCGACGGCATGTTCGATCCGCAAACCGGCCTGCACACGCGCGACACGTTCTGGCGCGAGTTCGGCAAGGCGATCGCCGAGGCTGGCGAGCGCAGCACGCCATTGTCGCTCGCTCGCTTTTCCTTCGACGGTGCGCTGGACGAACGCGCGGTCACGGACGCCGCCCGCCTGTTGACCCGTCTCATCCGCAACATCGATTTTGCCTGCCGCGACGACGACGGCGCGCTGCTGATCGCCTATACGCAAACCGATCTGCGCAGCGCCCATGTGGTGGCACGGCGCATCGCCGGGCTGATCAAGAACACCGTACTGGTTCCGCAGCACGGCCACGACCCAGTCGCCGCCAATGTGACGCTGGCGACCCTGAAGGCCGGCGACACGCTCGACAGTGTGATGGCCCGCGTGATGGACAGCCGCGTGGTTGCGGCCGAGTAGCCGGATCATTAGGTTAGCTCCAAAAGGAGCCAGCCATGTCTCAACAGCCTGTCCGCATCGACGTCGTTTCCGACGTGGTCTGCCCGTGGTGCTTCATCGGCAAGCACCGCCTGGAGAAGGCGCTGGCGCTGCGGCCGGACATCGCCGTCGAGGTGCATTGGCGCCCCTATTTCCTCAATGACTGGATTCCGCGCGAAGGCATTTCGCGCGAGGAATATCTCACCACCAAATTCGGCTCGTCCGAGCGCTACAAGGGCATTGCCCAGCGCGTCGGAGCGGCGGCGGCGGAGGAAGGTCTCGTTTATGCCTCCGACAAGATGACGCGCCAGCCCAATACGCTCGACTGTCACCGGCTGATCCGCTGGGCCGAAGGCATCGGCAAAGCCGCCGATATGAAACAACGATTGATGGACCTCTATTTCACGGAAGGCGCCGACCTGACGAACCATGCCGTGCTGGTGCAGGCGGCGAGCGACGTCGGGCTCGACCCGGAAGATGTGCGCGCGGCGCTCGACAGCGATCAGGACGTCGAACAGATCGAGCAGGAAGTGCTTGCCGCCAAACAGGCCGGCATCGAGGGCGTGCCCTGCTTCATCTTCGGCGGCAAGTTCGCCGTGTCGGGCGCGCAGTCGCCGGAATATCTCGCCGACGCCATCGACCGCATAGCGCAAGCCGGCAGCGACGCGGCCGAGTAACCATATCGCAGATTTTGATCGGTCGCGTTTGGCAGGTGGTCGGCGGTTACCAGCGCCCTGCATCGTCGTGCGGCGTGAAGCGCTCGCACAGACAGCGCTCGGCGCTGAGCGTGCCGCGCGCATCCTGCACCGGAATCCGCACCTTGCCGCCGCCGGCGCGAAATTGCAGCGCCTCGGCAATGGCGACGCGCAATGCAAACTCACGCGTCACATAGGGGCCGGCCGCACGCGATTCCAGGCGGGTCATCCAACCGCCGGCATCGAACGGACCAACGACGTACTGTGTACATTCCGTATCGGCGGGCGGATCGAAAGACATAACCGGAGCCTTAGCACAAAATTTTACTACCACTCAGACTGGTCCGATTATTTGGACCGATCCTCACTGTGGCCGTCGATAGCATAAATCACTTAGCATCGCTTGAATATGAATGCCCTAGATTTTAATCGTTGCATAAACTGCGACAATTTCGCGGGCAGCGCCGTCAGGCCGCTTTCGCTTGCTCGGCGATCGACGCGAGCCGGCGCAGAATCGCCGCGGTGCCTTTCAGACGATCCTCCGGCCTTTCCCAATCATCGAAGAATACGAGCTGTTGGCCTTTCGCGTCTTTCGGATCGGCCCGCATGCGCACGCTGGAACCCTGCTCGCGAATAAAGCCGATCAGCCCTTCCGGATTGCCGAAGATATTGTCGCGGAACGACAGCACGACGCCCTTCGGCCCGGCTTCGAGCTTCTCGACATTGGCGCGCCGGCACAGCGCCTTGATCGCCACCACCTGCAACAGGTGCTCGACCTCGCCTGGCAACGGGCCGAAGCGGTCGACCATTTCCGCCGCGAAGCTTTCGATGTCGCGTTCGTCCTCGATTTCGGCCAGCCGCCGATAGAGCGCAAGGCGCACCGACAGGTCGGCGACGTAGTCTTCCGGAATGAGCAGCGCAGTGCCGATGGTGATCGACGGCGACCATCGGTCGGCCACCGGCGCGCTGATGCCGGCCTTCAGGCTGACCACCGCTTCCTCCAGCATCTGCTGATAAAGTTCGAAGCCCACTTCCTTGATGTGGCCGGATTGTTCGTCGCCCAACAGATTGCCGGCGCCGCGAATGTCCAGATCGTGCGAGGCAAGCTGGAAGCCGGCGCCCAGCGTGTCGAGAGATTGCAGC
This sequence comes from uncultured Alphaproteobacteria bacterium, assembly GCA_963786025.1. Classification (GTDB taxonomy): domain Bacteria; phylum Pseudomonadota; class Alphaproteobacteria; order Rhizobiales; family Xanthobacteraceae; genus Pseudolabrys. The sequence continues at coordinate 172,130 of CAWAXK010000022.1, read as the reverse complement.
ACTTTCAGCCGCCGCTCGGCCTGCGCCGTGATCTTCTGCTGCGCCGGCAGCGTGAGCAGCGCATAGGCGCGCAGCTTGGAGCGCCCCACCCGGCCGCGCAGCTGGTAAAGTTGTGCCAGCCCGAAGCGGTCGGCGCGATGCACGATCAATGTGTTGGCGGTCGGAATATCGAGACCCGACTCGATGATGGTGGTGGACAGCAACACGTCGTATTTGCCGTCGTAGAATGCCGTCATGATGTCGTCGAGCACGGTCGGCGGCATCTGCCCATGGGCGACCGTCACGCGTACCTCCGGCACGTTCTTGTCGAGGAAGTCCTTTGCGCCGGCCAGATCCTCGATGCGCGGACAGACATAGAAGGCCTGGCCGCCACGGTATTTCTCACGCAACAGCGCCTCGCGCACGGTGATCGGGTCGAACGGCGACACGAAAGTGCGCACCGCGAGGCGGTCGACCGGCGGTGAGGCGATGATCGACAGATCGCGCACGCCGGTGAGCGCAAGCTGCAAAGTGCGCGGGATCGGCGTGGCGGTAAGCGTGAGCACGTGCACTTCCGAGCGCAGCGTCTTGAGCTTTTCCTTGTGCGCTACGCCGAAATGCTGCTCCTCATCCACCACCAGCAGCGCCAGGTCCTTGAACTTGATGCCCTTGCCAAGCAGCGCGTGGGTGCCGATCACGATATCGACGCTGCCGGCGGCGAGCCCGGCCTTTACTTTGGTCAGCTCGGGGGCCGGCACCAGGCGCGAAGCCTGCGCGACGTTGACCGGAAAGCCGCGGAAGCGTTCGGTGAAAGTCTTGAAATGTTGGCGCGCCAACAGCGTGGTTGGCACCACCACGGCGACCTGCTTGCCGTTGATGGCGGCGATGAAGGCCGCGCGCAGCGCCACTTCCGTCTTGCCGAAGCCGACGTCGCCGCACACCAGCCGGTCCATCGGACGGCCGGAATTCAAATCCTGGATGGTGGCGTCGATGGCGGCGAGCTGGTCGTCGGTCTCCTCGTAGGGAAAGCCGGCGCAGAATTCGTCATAGGCGCCCGGCCCGACGCTGAAACGCGGGGCCTCGCGCGTCAGCCGCTCGGCCGCGACCTTGATCAGTTCGCCGGCGATCTCGCGGATGCGGCTCTTCATGCGCGCCTTGCGCGCCTGCCAGTTGCCGCTGCCGAGCCGATCGAGATCGACATTCGTCTGTTCGGCGCCGTAGCGCGACAGCAGATCGACGTTCTCCACCGGCAGATAGAGCTTGGCGTTTTCCGCGTATTGGATTTCCAGGCAGTCGTGCGGCGCGCCGGCGGCATGGATCGCCTGCAATCCGACGAAGCGTCCGATGCCGTGATCGACGTGCACGACGAGATCGCCCGGCGCGAGGCTGGTCGCCTCGGCGATGAAATTATCGGCGCGGCGCATAGCGCGGCGCGGCCGCACGAGGCGGTCGCCGAGAATATCCTGCTCGCTGATAATGGCGGCGCCGGCGGTCTCGAAGCCGGACTCGATGCCGAGCACGGCGAGCGCTACCGCGGGCTTGGGCAGGCTCAAGGCCTGCGGCCAGGAACCGACGGGGCTGAGATTGAGCAATTTGTGATCGGCGAGCACGTGACTCATGCGGTCGCGTGCGCCGTCGCTCCACAGCGCGATCGCCACCCGTTTGCCCGCCGCCTGCAGCGCCAGCACCCGTTGCGTGACGGCCTCGAACACATTGGCGCCGGGCTCGGCGCGTTCGGCCGCGAAATTATGCCCGGCCCGCGCGCCGACATCGATCACGCGCGTGGCGTCGGGCACCGCGAACGGCGTCAGTGTCGCGAGCGCCGAGCCGTCGAGGCGTTCTTTCCATTCGTATTCCGCCAGATAAAGCCGCGCCGGCGGCAGCGGCTTGTAGGGCGGCGTCGCGCTGTCCTTTTGCGCCTCGCGGCGCGCGTCGTAGTAATCGGCGATCTGGGTGAAGCGCTCGTGCGCGGCGTCTTCGGCCAGATGTTCGAGCGTCAACGGCGTTCCGGGCAGATAATCGACCAATGTTTCGAGCTTATTGTGAAACAGCGGCAGCCAGTGCTCCATGCCGGGATAGCGGCGGCCCTCGCTCACCGCTTCGTAGAGCAGATCGTCCGGCGAGGCCGCGCCGAATTCGGCCACATAGCCGGTGCGGAAGCGGCGGATGGTTTCGGTGACGAGCTGGAATTCCGCCACCGGCACCAGATCGAGCCCGCGCAATTGCGTTTCGCTCAGTTGCGTCTGCGCATCGAAGGTGCGGATGGTCTCCAGGGCGTCGCCGAAAAAATCGAAACGGACGGGCGAGTCCATGCCGGGCGGATAGAGATCGAGGATGCCGCCGCGCACCGCATAGTCGCCCGACTCGCGCACCGTCGAGGCGCGCGTGAAGCCGTTGAGTTCCAGCCAGGAGATGATGCTCGCCATGCCGATCACGTTGCCCGGCGCGACCGACAGTGCGTGCGTCGCGACGAATTCGCGCGCCGGCACGCGCTGCAAGGCGGCGTTCACGGTGGTGAGCAACACCGACGGCTTGTCGCGGCCTTTCACGCGTGCCAGCCGTGACAGCGCGGTCATGCGCTGCGCCACCACCGACGCGTTCGGCGACACCCGGTCATAGGGCAGACAATCCCAGGCCGGAAATTCCATGATCAGAATGTCGGGCCCGAAAAAGGCGAGCGACCGCGACAGCGATGCCATGCGCTGGCCGTCGCGGCAGATCACGGCGAGCGAAATCGCCGGTGCATTGGGCCGTGCGGCGATAGCGCGCGCGAGATCGGCCAGCACCAGGCCTTCGGCGCCGTCGGCGACCTGGGCGAGCGTGAGCGCGTGGCCTGCTTGCAGCAGCGTGGCGGGAGATGTCGCCTGCGCGGTCACGTCAGCGCTTCGCCTTTGTGATGAAAATCGCACAAGCGTCGGAACAGTGGGGTGTCGATCTCGGAGGGCGCCTTTTGCGTCCCATTCACCCAAGTGAAAATCTGCTGATCGGGAACCTCAAGCCAGGCCTCGTATTCGTCGAGATCGGCATCGCTCAATTTCGCGATCTGCGCGTCGGCGAAACGGCCGAGCAGCAGATCCATTTCGCGAATGCCGCGGTGCCATGAGCGAAACAGCAGCTTCCGTCGGCGCGGGTCCAGTCCGTCGCTCGAAATCCCAATTCCAGTCATCGTATTGCTCCAACGCCAAAAACCCGGACGGGGCCGGGCCGGGTTTATATAGAGGGCTTACGGGCCGCTGTCAGCGACTGCTTTGCACAGGTCCGCATTGCGTCCGTAAAGCGCGCAAGCCAGCATGGGGCCTATGCGGCCTGACGTTCTAAATCGCCTGTTCGCCTCGCTGACCAGCCTGCCCGGCGTCGGGCCGAAGCTGGAAGCGCTCTATGCCCGCCTGCTCGACCGCGAAACGCCACGCGTGGTCGACCTGCTGTTTCATCTGCCCACCGGGGTCATCGACCGCCGCGCGCGGCCCAAATTGCGCGACGTGCAGCCCGGCCAGGTGGTCACCGTCGCGGTGACGGTCGAGCAGCACCGGGCGCCGCCACCGCACCGCTCGCGCGCGCCCTACCGCATCTATACCTACGACGATACCGGCACGCTCACGCTCACATTTTTCAACGCACGCAAGGATTACCTGGAGAAGCTCCTGCCGGTGGGCGAGCAGCGCTACGTATCGGGCACCGCAGAATTCTACGACGGCATGTTGCAGATGGTGCATCCCGACCGGGTGGTGGATGAGGCGGGCTTTGCCAGGCTGCCGCTGGTCGAGCCGGTCTATCCGCTTACCGAGGGCCTGGCGCTCGGCAATGTGCGGCGCGCGATGGACGGCGCGCTCGCCCGCCTGCCCGATCTGCCGGAATGGCAGGACGAGGCCTGGGTCGCGCGCGAGCGTTTTCCCGCTTTCGCCGCCGCGCTGCGCCATCTGCACCGGCCGGGCGAGCCGCACGACATCGCGCCCGAGAGTCCGGCCTGGACGCGGCTGGCCTTCGACGAATTGCTCGCCGGCCAGCTCGCGCTTGCGCTGGTGCGCGCGCATATGCGCCGGCAGGCCGGCCGCGGTTCGGCCAGCGAAGGCCGCCTGCGCGCGCACATCTTGAAAGCGTTGCCCTATGCGCTCACCCATTGGCAGCAAAAGGCGGTCGACGACATCACCGCCGATCTCGCCCGCCCGCAGCGCATGCTGCGGCTGCTGCAGGGCGATGTCGGCTCGGGCAAGACCGTGGTGGCGCTGACCGCTGCGGCGGCGGTGATCGAAGCCGGCCGGCAGGCCGCCTTCATGGCGCCGACCGAAATTCTCGCGCGCCAGCATCTCAAGACCATCACGCCGCTGGCGGAGGCCACCGGCATCCGCGTGGAAATCCTCACCGGGCGCGAGCGCGGCGGCGAACGCGAGACCATTCTCGACCGGCTAGCGCTCGGCGACATCGATCTCCTGATCGGCACCCACGCGCTCTTTCAGGAAGACGTAACCTTCCACGATCTCGCGCTCGCCATCATCGATGAGCAGCACCGCTTCGGCGTGCATCAGCGGCTGGCATTGGCCGGCAAAGGCGAAGCGGTCGACGTCCTGGTGCTGACCGCCACGCCGATCCCGCGCACGCTGGTGCTGACTTATTTCGGCGACATGGATGTGTCCGAGTTGCGCGAGAAGCCGCCCGGCCGCCAGCCGATCGATACCCGCGCCATTCCGCTCACGCGCATCGCCGAAGTCGAGGACGCGGTTGGCCGCGCGCTGCAAGCGGGCCAACGCGCCTATTGGGTCTGCCCGCTGGTGGAAGAATCCGAAAAGATCGATCTCGCCGCTGCGGAACAACGGTTCGAGGAACTGCGCCAGCGTTTCGGTCAAAAAGCCGATCTGGTGCATGGCCGCATGAAGGGCGCCGAGAAGGACGCCGCCATGGCCCGTTTCGCCGCAGGCGAGACGCAGTTACTCGTCGCCACCACGGTGATCGAGGTCGGCGTCGACGTACAGGAAGCCACCATCATGGTGATCGAGCACGCCGAGCGCTTTGGCCTTGCTCAGATTCACCAGCTTCGTGGGCGCGTCGGGCGTGGCAGCGGCCACTCGACCTGCCTGCTGCTCTACAATGCGCCGCTCGGCGAGACCGCTAAGGCGCGGCTCGCGGTCTTGCGCGAAACCGAAGACGGCTTCCGCATCGCCGAAGAGGACTTGAAGCTGCGCGGCGAAGGCGACCTGCTCGGTACCCGCCAGAGCGGCCTGCCCGGTTTCCGCATCGCCCGCATCGAGACGCACGGCAAATATCTCGGCGCCGCGCGCGACGACGCGGCGTTGATCCTGTCGCGCGACGCCTCACTCGAGACGCCGCGCGGCCAAGCGCTGCGGCATTTGCTCTATCTTTTCGGCAAGGACGAAGCGATTAAGCTGATCCGTGCCGGCTGAATGCCGATGTCGGTCTGACTAAAGCGGATCGGTGCCGAAACGGTTCGGACCGGTCGTACCTTTCATGCAGTCCCAAACCAGCAGCACAATCGCGCCGATGCCGGTGAAGACGAGCAGGAACCACCACCCGGTGCGGTCAAGATCGTGCAAGCGCCGTATTGCGACCGCAATGCTGGGCAGCAGAAGCGCCAGGGACACCACCAGTCCGACGAAGCCTAGCCCCACGAAGGCATCGATAAATCCGGCCACGATGTCGGCGATGAGTGAAAACAGCGTCCAATACCAAAACTCGGAACGAGCCGCGCGACCGGAAAACCCAACGTAATTGCCGAATCCGGATTTGATCGCATCCACGAAATTCATTGTCGTCTCCCCCCGGTAAAAAACACGATCTGCGACCCTAAGCCGCAGCCTAGCGCCGAAACAATGGGCGTCGGCGGGATAGATGGGGAAATTGGGCCGTTTAGGTCCCAGTCTGCGCCGTCATAGCAACACGGCCCATCGCCAGATCGACGGCCTCGAGCACGCGGCCGACCGGCAACTCGTCCAGGCACCGGCTGTAACTTTCCAGATGGCGCTCGCAGCCCAAGAGATCGCACGGCATGCACGGCAGCGGATTCTGCACCACCCAAACATTGCCGCGGTTCTGAATTGTGCCGGCGCGCGCCCAGCCCTCGCGCAGACCTCCAACCGGCCACGGCCCCATGCCGTGCGGACTGGCCGGGCCGTAGATCGCCACCGTGGGACAACCGGATCCCGCCGCAAGATGCGTCATCGAGGTGTCCGGGCCGACAAAGACCGCAGCGCCCGACAAGAACTGCGCCAGTTCGCCCCACGAAAGGCGGCCATCGGCCCGCTCCACCCGCGGCCGCACCGGATCCCAGAGCCGGTCGAGATAATCGCGCTCCTCCGCTGCCGGACCGCCGGTCGCGATCACGGCAAGTCCGCGCTGCGCCAGCGCCTCGGCGAGCGCACGCCAGCCTTCGTCGGTCCAGCGCCGGATGCGATACATCGGATTGGCGTGCAGAACCGCGTAGGGAGCGGGGCGCGGCGCCATCGGCGGGATTTGTCTCGGCACCACAATGTCCGGCCGATCATCGATGCCAAGCGCGCTGGCTAGCCGCGCCAGTTCGATGACGCGATGCACGCCGGCATCGGCGGCGACGGCGCGGTTCAGCAGCAACCGTTTCCAGAACGCGCCGGTTTTGTCGACCAGTCCTACACGAAATCGCCCGGCAATCCCGGCCAGCATGGTCGGCCGGTCGCCGGCCTGCGTGGAAATCGCGATATCGTATTGCCGCCACAGCTTGCCGGCCAACGTCGCAAATTCGGCGACACCGGGTTGCGGCGAAATCGTAAGCACGCGGTCGATATCGGGATTGCCGGCAAGCATGCCTTCGGTGCCGCGGAACACCAGCAAATCGACGCGCGCGCCGGGAATGCCCTGCCGCAAAGCACGCGTCAGCGGCGTCGTCAGCAACACATCGCCGAGCCGGCGCATGGTGATAATCAGAATGCGCGGTTCGGCGGAAAATTTAATGTCGCTGCCCATTCGTGACTCTCGCCGCAGCGCACGCCGGCGCTCGATGCTATGGCGCTCTACTGCGCAACGGCCGGATCTTTAGCCGCCTGCGCCGCGCGCGCGGTGGCGGCGAGCGTAGCGAGTTTCTTCTGCGCCTCGCCGTTGGGCTGCACCATGCCGGCCGAGATCAGCAGCGTCATCGCGTTCTCCACCGAGATGTCGAGCACGACGAGGTCCTTGCGCAGGACGTAGAAAAAGAAGCCCGTGGTCGGGTTGGGCGTGCAGGGCATGAACGCCGAGATGTGCTCGCCCGGCGGCAGCTTCGCGGTCAGTTCGGCGCTTGGCGGCTGCGACAGGAATACCAGCGACCACATGCCCGGCGCCGGAAACTCAACCAGCGCCACCTGCCGGAAGCTCGATCCCGACTTCGAGAACAGCGCCTCGAAAATCTGCTTCATCGTCTTGTAGACCGGCCGCACGATCGGCATGCGGTTGAGCAAGTCCTCGCCCCACCCGACCAGCGTGCGCCCGACCAGGTTGGCGGTGAGGAAACCGAGCAGCGTGAGCACGATGATGGCGAGCACCAATCCGGTGCCGGGGATCGGCCAGGGCAGATAGGTTTCCGGCCGGTACACCGGCGGGATGAGCGGGCGGACGAGATCGTCGACCCAGTTGACGATCGACCAGATCAGCCAGGCGGTGACCGCCAAAGGCCCCGCGACCACCAAGCCGGTGAGGAAATAATTGCGGATGCGGCCGGCAAGACTGGTCTGCGACGGCGCCGCAGCGGCTGCCGGCATATCGTCCAGCTTCGGGTCGAACTCGGCCATGGCTTAGCGACTTTGCCTATTGCGCATGATCTTATCCGAAAACCGGTTCCCACTTTTCGGGATCATGCGCATCTTATTCCACCGTGACCGATTTCGCGAGATTGCGCGGCTGGTCTACGTCGGTGCCGATGGCGGCCGCCGTGTGGTAGGCGATCAACTGCACCGGGATGGCATAGACCAGCGGCGTCACCGTCGAGGCCATATCAGGCAGAACGATGATTTCCGTGGAATCGACGGGGGCCTCCTTGGCGCCCTTCGGGTCGGTCACCAGGATGATCTTGCCGCCGCGCGCCGCGACCTCCTGCATATTCGACACGGTTTTCTCGAACACGCGGTCGAACGGCGCGATCACGATCACCGGCATGGTCTCGTCGATCAGCGCGATCGGCCCGTGCTTGAGTTCGCCCGCCGCATAGCCTTCGGCGTGGATATAGGAGATCTCCTTGAGCTTGAGCGCGCCTTCCAGCGCGATCGGAAAGCTGGTGCCGCGGCCGAGATAGAGCACGTCGCGCACCTTGGCGAGTTCCTGCGCCAGTTTTTCGATCTGCGGCTCGAGCGCAAGCGCCTCCGCCATCAAGCGCGGCACCCCGATCAGCGCGCGCACCAGGTTCTGCTCGTCTTTCGCCGACAATTCGCCGCGCGCGCGGCCGGCGGCGATCGCCAGGCAGGCCAGAACGCTCAGCTGACAGGTGAAAGCCTTGGTCGAGGCGACGCCGATCTCGGGTCCCGCCAGCGTCGGCATCACCACGTCGCTTTCGCGCGCAATGGTCGAGGTCGGCACGTTCACCACGGACAACACGTGCTGCTGGTGCTGCTTGGCGTAGCGCAGCGTCGCCAGCGTGTCGGCGGTCTCGCCCGACTGCGAAATGAAGATGGCGAGATCGCCTTTTTCGAGCGGCGCCTCGCGGTAGCGGAATTCCGAAGCGATATCGATTTCCACCGGCAGTTTGGCGAAGCGCTCGAACCAGTATTTCGCCACCAGTCCGGCATAAAACGCGGTGCCGCAGGCCGACAGCGACAGCCGCTTGAGCTTCTTCCAGTCGAACGGCATTTCCCCGGGCAACGCGACCTGCTCGGTGGTCATGTCGATGTAATGGGCGAGCGTGTGGCCGACCACTTCTGGCTGCTCGTGGATTTCCTTGGCCATAAAGTGCTTGTGGTTGCCCTTGTCCACCAGCTGGGCCGAAGCGGTGGACTTGATCACCGGCCGCTCGACCTTGTGACCCTGCTCGTCGCGGATCTCGACGCCCTTGTGCGTCATCACCGCCCAGTCGCCATCCTCGAGGTAACTGATGGTGTCGGTGAACGGTGCCAGCGCGATGGCATCCGAGCCGAGATACATTTCGCCGTCGCCATAGCCGATGGCGAGCGGCGAACCCTTGCGCGCGCCGATCATCAGATCGTCCTCGCCGGCGAACAGAAAGGCGAGCGCGAAGGCGCCGCGCAGCTGTTTGAGCGCGGCGGCCACCGCATCGGCCGGTGGCTTGCCCTTTTTCATCTCGGCGGTCACCAGATGGGCGACCACTTCGGTGTCGGTTTCGCTGGCGAACTTAGCGCCGTTCTTGATCAGTCCTTCGCGCAGCTCGCGGAAATTCTCGATGATGCCGTTATGCGCAACCGCGACGCGGTCGGTGGCCTGCGGATGGGCATTGGCCTCGGTCGGCTTGCCGTGGGTGGCCCAGCGGGTATGGCCGATGCCGATATTGCCGGCGAGCGGCTCGCGCGTCAGGCGCTTTTCGAGCGCGGCGAGCTTGCCCTCGGCGCGCCGGCGGCCGAGCGCGCCGTGATCCAAAGTGGCGATGCCGGCGGAGTCGTAGCCGCGGTATTCGAGGCGCTTGAGCGCCTCGACCAAGTGGCCGGCGACCGGTTCATGTCCGATAATTCCGACGATCCCGCACATCCGTTTGGACGGCCCCTATTCTTTAGTTAAGGCTTTAACCGGCACCGGCAAACATATGGAAATCAAAACGCATTTCGCCATGTGTCAAATGGCGGCTGCGGCCTACCAGGGCTATTTCTTCGGCGTTTTCGTCTTCTTCTTGCCTAAGCTCTTGAGTGCCCGCAAGCGTTTAGCCCAGCCAGGCTTAATCCTCTGTTCCGCACGTTCGAGGGTCAGCGCATCGGCCGGCACATTCATGGTTACCACGGAGCCGGAGCCGACATAGGCGCCGTCGCCGATCTTGACTGGCGCCACCAGCGCTGAATTGGAGCCGATGAAGGCGCCCTTGCCGATATCGGTGTGGTGCTTGGCGATGCCATCATAATTGCAGGTGATGGTGCCGGCGCCGATATTGGCGCCCGCACCTACCCGCGCATCGCCGATATAGCTTAGGTGATTGGCCTTGGCGCCGGCCTCGATCTTGGCCTGCTTCACCTCGACGAAATTGCCGATATGCACGTCGGCACCGAGATCGGCCCCTGGCCGCAGCCGCGCGAACGGCCCAACGCGGGCGCCCTTGCCAACATGCGCCCCTTCCAGATGCGAAAAGGCGCGGATCAACGCCCCGTCGGCGACCGTCACGCCGGGTCCGAACACCACATTGGGCTCGATGGTGACGTCCTTGCCGAATTTGGTGTCGGCCGACAGAAACACCGTTTCCGGCACGATCATGGTGACCCCGGCATCGAGCGCCGCCGCGCGCAGGCGCTTTTGCAGCACCGCCTCGGTTTCGGCGAGCTGCGCCTTGGTATTGATCCCGCGCATGTCGTCCTCCCCGGTTTCGATCGCGACCGCCTTCAATCCCATATCCTGGGCGATGGCAACCGCGTCGGTGAGATAGAATTCGCCCTTGGCATTGGCATTGCCGATGCGGCCGAGGATGGCGAGCGCCGTCTTGCCGGAAAGCGCCATTAGCCCGCCATTGCACAGCGCGATCTTGCGTTCTTCCGGCGTGGCATCGCGGTCCTCGCGGATCGCCAGCAGTTCGTCGCCGCGGGTCAACAGCCGTCCGTAACCCGCCGGATCCGCCGGCCTGAAACCGAGCACCGCCACCGCGGCGCCGCGCCGCAACGACGCGCGCAATTCGCGCAGCGTTTCCGGCCGCACCAAGGGTGTGTCGGCGAACATGACCAATATGTCGTCGGCGCCGCGCGCGATCGCCTTGCGCGCCGCGAGGACCGCATGCGCGGTGCCGCGCCGTTGCGTTTGCTCGAAGATACCGGCTTGTGGAGCGAGCGCGCGAACCGCTTGCGCCACCGCGCCGTGATCGGGTCCTACCACGACCGCGATATCGCCGCCGCCCGCCTGTTTCGCCGTGGCGAGCACATGCGCCAGCAGCGTTCGCCCGCCGATCAAGTGCAGCGCCTTCGGCAGGGCGGAGCGCATGCGGGTGCCCTCGCCGGCCGCCAGCACGATCGCAAGGCAAGTTCGTCGCTGCATTCTTTTTCCGCTCACGAAATTGGCACCCTCGAGGCGCGCGCGGCGGCGCGCAGGCGCGGCCGGCTAAGTCCGTTTCGTGCTTACCCGTTCGCGTCACGCAATGAAAGCGAGGATTGCCGGATTCTGCTAACGTTTTCAACGACGTGATTCGCCGTTCAGAGGCTGCCCATGGCGATCAAGATCGCCCCGCCGGAACCCAAGTTGGCTATTGCCCCCAAACATCGCAGCGCGCGCCCGTTTTGGCGGCTGTTCGGCTGGGGCGGCACTGCGACCATGGCACTCGCCGCCGCAGCGCTTGCCAGCCAAACCGATACCGGCAGCAAACGGCTGCAACTCGCGCTCGCCCTGACCAGCGAACCGGTGCAAGCGGTCGCCCAGATTCCGCCACGCGCGGCCGAGACCGAGGCCGAGACCAAGCGCCTCGCCGCCCAGCTCCACGAACTCGCGGCCGACCGCGAGCGGCTGACGAAGCGCATCGCCGTGCTCGAGCGCAATCTCGAGGACATGACCGGCTCCATCAAGCAGCAAAGCGAGGCGCAAAAGAGCAGGCGGTTCGCCGCCGACCCCTCCGCCATGATCAACATCAACCCGCAACCGCCGGCGCCCAGCACCCCGGCGACGGTCGCGATCGCGGCGCTAGAAAAGCCGCCTGCGCCGGCCACGCTTGCCATCGCGCGCCCGGTCGTTGCGCTCGCACCGCGCGCCGCGCCGATCGTACCGCCCACCACGCCGCCCGTTGTTGCCGTGCCGATGCCGCCCGCGCGCACCATGCCGTCGCTGGCGCCGCTGGCGATGCCGGCGGTCAGCGGAACCGCCGCGTCATGGCCCCCGGCGAAGCCGAAAGCCTCGGAAGGCGCCGCTGAATTGACTCCAGCGCCGCCCGTCCGCGTCGCCGCCGCGCCGGCGAGCGAACCGGCGCGGGCGCACACTGAATTCGGTGTCGATCTCGGCGGCGCCGCGACCATCGAAGCATTGCGGATCCATTGGGTGGCTTTGAAGGCCAATTACGGACCGCTGCTTGAGGGGCTGGAACCGCTCGTCGCGGAACATCCGAAACACCCGTCCGGCGTCACCTATCGGCTGGTGGTTGGACCGCTGGCGAATGCCGCCGAGGCGGCAAGCTTCTGCGCCCGCTTTCCGCTCAAGCGGACCGGCTGCCATGCGGCTAAATTCTCCGGCGCACAACTGGCCCTGCATTGATTGTCGGCGCGCGCGGGCGCCGGCATAATCTTCGCCTTTCGGAAACCGCCGCCATGAAACTGTTCCTGCCGAGCGCGCGCGCGACCAACTATCTGCTGATCGTCGGGTTCTGCTCGCTCGGCTATGCGCTTTACATCCGCTATCTCGCCATCGAGCAGTCGACGGTCGGTCTTGCCTGCGCCGCCGGCCTCGACACTTGGCTGTGCTTCTCGCGCCGCATCGCGATCGCGCTATTCACCCATACGGTGTTCGGTTGGGCCGCGCTCGCCGTCGCCGGACTCAATCTGCTGCGGCCGTCGCTGGTTTTGTTTGCCGCCGGGCTCGCGCTCGCCTGCTTCGGCATCGTGCTCTACAACATCGCCTTGTCGGCGCTTGCCTTCGGCCTGTTGCTGCTCAGCTTTGCGCGTCGCGCACCCGAGCCAGACTGAACGCGAGCCCGTAGAAAGCCGCGCACAGCCAGAGCGACTGCCAATTCGCGAATCCTTCATTGAGCGCGATGTAGGGCACTGACAGCGCGAGCACGCCGGCGGCGGCCCATTCCGCGGCCCCAAATCTTGTAAGATCTTGGCGGTCGAGCGGCCGCGGCATCGTCACGCTGTGCATTAAAAAAGGCACGACCGCAGCGGTGAGCGGCGCGAATGGAAAATCCCGATAGCGCGGATCGAACACGAGACCGAGCGCGGACAAGATCGCGAGCAGCGTGACCGCGATCAACAGCGCGCCGGTGAGCCACGCGAGCGGATCGCGGATGCGCTCGGCGGCGGGCCCGAGCAGCGCGAGAAGCGCGGCAGCGGCGTGCCGCGCAGCGCGGCCGCGCTTAAGACGGGCGGCGTCAAGAGCGCAACTCCGACAAAGGCCAGCGATTGCAGCCAGCCGCTTGGCCCCAAAGATTCGAGGGGGACATTGGCGATGGTCCAGCCGATCAGCGTACCGCCGACGATCGCGTTGACCGATACCGCCAGCCAAATTCCAGGCGCCGGCGCTCCGCGCCGCAGCACGAAGGCGGCGCCAAACACGATCAGCGAGAACAGAACGCCACCGGCCGCCTGCCACCGCCACAGCGGATGGTCGGATACCGCCTGCCCCCATGCGAATTTCGGCGTGCGCGTGGCGTCGTCGAGCAGGCCCCAATGGCCGCCGACGGTTCCCTCAAGCGCGCGCTTCCACGGTTCGTCAAACGCCTCGATGACATTGACGCGGAAGCTCTGCCGCTTCGCCAACGCGAGCACATCCTGGATGACGCGCGCCTGGTTCGCCGGCGAAGGCAGCGCGCCCTCGCGCATGCGTCCCGCGCTCGGCCAGCCCACCTCGCCGATGATTACTTCCTTGCCGGGAAAGGCGGCGACCACGCGACGGCGGATCGAATCCACATGCGCCGCGGCATCGCGCGCGGGAATCGGAAAGTCTTCCCAATACGGCAGGATGTGAATAGTGATGAAATCGGCCGCGGAGGCGACGTCGCGATTGCGCAGCCAGAATTCCCACACGTCGGCATAGGTCACTGGCACGCTGACCCGCGCCTTCACCGCGCGGATGGTGGCGGCGAGATCCTCGGCCGACATTTCGCCGCGCAGCAACACCTCGTTGCCGACCACGATAGAGCGGATCGTGCCGGGATAGCGGTTGGCCAGCGCCACCGCGGTCTCGATCTGAAAGCGGTTGCGCTCCGGATAGCTCGACAGCCAGAGCCCTTGCATCACTTTAAGGCCGTGGCGGGCGGCGATGCCGGCGATCTGGTCGAGGCCGAAGTCGACCGAATAGGTGCGCACGCAGTCGGTGATTTTGGCCAGCCGGGACAGGTCGTCCTCGATCTGCGCCGTCGAAATATGGGTGGTGAGGTCGAGCGGGGTTTGGCCGCCGCGGAACGGCGCATAGGAGATGCAATAGAGCTTCTCGCCGGCAGCGAGCGGGGATTGCGGCATCGGCACCGGCGCACCCAGCCAGGCCCAGGCTCCTGCGATAACCACCGCCGACAGGACGAGGCAGGCTAGACCAAGGCGCATCGGCTTGAACCCGTTCCGGCGGCATTAAAAATCGACCGGAACGGCTTATAGCGGGGCTTTGCCGCTGCCAAGCTACGGAATTTAAGCAACCTCCTTCGAGGCGCTGGACAAGTGCGGGTCGTTTGGGCCAAGTCTGCAAGCCGAAGTCTTGCATGGCATGTCATGGCGCGGGGGCACCCAGCCCTCGGCTGCGGTCGGGTCGAGAGTGCGTGGTTTTAAGACGAGCATCGCCGGTGCGGCCGGCAGAAATCGCCGTAATCGTGTCCCAATCCGGTTGCATAGCAAACCGGATAGCGGGCGGGTGGCCATCACTAAAATCGGCGGGACTATGCCGTTAATCTCCTTTTTGCGTTTATCGCGCGCCGCGCTCTGCGTGGCAGCCCTGAGTTTCACGGTTACCGCGGCGTTCGCCCAGACCGGAGCCCCCAAACCGGTCGAGCCGGTGAAGCCGGGTACCGACGCCGCCAAGGAAGGCCAGAAGAGCATCGACGAGATCGCCGAAGCGGCGCGCGTGCTCACTGGGCCGGCCGGCAACCCGGAATGCGTCTGGCTCGGCCGCCGGGTGGTCAGCTTGCTGTGGCGGGACGATCTCGATACCGCCTTCCGCCACCTCGACCTCTACGATCGGTTCGGCTGCCCGAGTTCGCACATTCAGGCCACTTTCCGCTGCGTGGTGCGCCAGGGGCATATCGACCCAAAAGCCCCGGAAAGCCTGAACGGCCGGGTGCATGCTTGCTGGCTCAATCCCGGCCTTGCGCCGACCCCGGCGGTCGCTGCCCAGCCTTCTGCCGCCACTTCGGGCGGAACAACTTCCCGCTGACCTGCGTTTATCCGCGGCTGAAAATATTTTTTTGCTGCTATGCGCCCGTCAAGGATTTGCCATGTCCGGTCGTTACTTGAATATCCACCTAATGCCGAGCTATGCTGCACTGCCGCAGAAAAAGCATCGGCTGAGCCCAGGGGACGGGCTCAAGGGTCTGAAATTCCGCCCCATTTGGTTGTAAGTTTATGCGCTCCGTCGCTGCCGTGATCGCCCTCGTGGCGTGCGTGCAAGCCGGATTGTGGGCTCTTGCTCAGGATCACGTGACTGCGCCCAATTTCGACGGCCAACTCGCCAGCGTTTCCTATGCGCCGTTCGGCGGCACCGCCCACCCGGATTCCGGCACCCAGGCGCAAGCCGCGCAAATCCGCTCGGACCTCCAGCTGCTGGCGCCGCTGACACGGGCGATCCGCACCTATTCGTCCACTGGCGGCGTCGAACTGGTGCCCGGCATCGCCCAGGAATTCGGCCTGCGCGTCACGATCGGCGCCTGGATCGACAAGCACGACGCGCGCAACGAGCGTGAAATCAACTCGGTGATCGATCTCGCCAAGCGTCACAGCAACGTCAACGGCATCATCGTCGGCAACGAAACCATCTACCGCGGCGACCAGACGGTCCCCGAATTGATCAAGAAGATCCAGCGGGTCAAACGCTCGACCACGGTGCCGGTCACCACCGGCGAAATCTGGAACGTGTGGATCGAGCATCCCGAGCTGGTCTCGGCGGTCGACTTCATCGCAGCGCACATCCTGCCCTATTGGGAAGGCTTCTCCGACAAGCAGGCGGTCGATCAGGCCATCCTGATCTACGACAAGCTGCGGGCGGCCTATCCCGGCAAGCGCATCGTCATCGCCGAGTTTGGCTGGCCGAGCGCGGGCTATAATCTCAAAAATGCCGTGCCGGGCCGCATTGCGCAGGCGCAAGTGCTGCGCGACTTCGTCTCGCGCGCCGAATCCTATGGTATCGACTACAACATCGTCGAAGCGATCGACCAGCCGTGGAAGATCTTCGAAGGCGGCGTCGGTCCCTATTGGGGCCTGTTCGACGCCTCTCGTCAGCCGAAATTCGACTGGACCGGCTCGATCAGCGACCCCGATCACTGGAAACTCGCCGGCATTGCCTTGCTGGTGAGCCTGCTGCTGTCGCTGCCGCTCTTGGCGATGAGCGCGGTGACGCTACCGCAAGCGGTCATATTGACCGCCGCGGCCAATGTGGTGGGCGCCTGGTTCGCCGCCGTGTTCGCCTATTGGAACGGGCATTACTTCGTGCCCGGCGCCGCCTTCGCGCTCGGCTTAGGGGTCGTATTGCTGATTCCGCTGATCATCATCGCGCTGGCCCGCATCGACGAGCTCGCCATGATTGCTTTCGGCCGCAAGCCATTGCGGCTGATCGATGGGCCGCCGCTGGCGCCCGACGCCGTGCTGCCTAAAGTGTCGATCCATATCCCGGCCTATCGTGAGCCGCCGGAGATGCTAAAACAGACGCTCGATGCGGTGGCGCGGCTCGATTATCCGAATTTCGAATGCGTGGTGGTGATCAACAATACGCCCGACCCGGCGCTCTGGCTGCCGGTCGAGGAGCACTGCCGCGCCCTCGGTGAGCGTTTCAAATTCGTCAACGCCGAAAATCTGCAAGGCTTCAAGGCCGGCGCGCTGCGGCTCGCCATTGTACACACCGCGGCCGATGCCGAGGTGATCGGCGTGATCGACGCCGACTACGTCGTGCAGCCGGACTGGCTCAAGGACCTGGTGCCGCTGTTTAGCGATCCCAATGTCGCTTTGGTGCAGGCGCCGCAGGATCACCGCGATGCCGACCGCAGCCTCATGCATCACGCCATGAACGGCGAATATGCCGGCTTCTTCGACATCGGCATGGTGCAGCGGAACGAGGTCAACGCCATTATCGTGCACGGCACCATGTGCCTGATCCGGCGCGCCGCGCTGGAAGCGGCCGGCGGCTGGTCGAGCGACACGATCTGCGAGGACACCGATCTCGGCCTCACTCTGCTCGAGCTCGGCTGGCGCGCGCACTACACCAACAAGCGCTATGGCCACGGCCTCCTGCCCGACAGCTTCGACGCTTACAAAAAGCAGCGGCACCGCTGGGCCTATGGCGGATTCCAGATCCTCAAGAAGCATTGGCGCCGCTTCCTGCCCGGCGCCAGCCAGCTCACCGGCGACCAGAAGCGCGAATTCTCGCTCGGCTGGCTCAATTGGCTCGGCGCCGAAAGTCTCGGCGTCGTGGTCGCTATTCTCAATCTCATCTGGGTGCCGGTCGTCGCCTTCCTCGACATCGCGGTGCCCGATCGCATTCTCACCATCCCGATCATCGCCAGCTTCGCCGTCTCACTCCTGCATTTCGTGGCACTGTACCGGCTGCGCGTGGGCGCCAATGCGGGCCAACTGACCGGCTCGGTATTCGCGGCCATGTCGGTGCAATGGACGGTGGCGCGCGCGGTCTGCATTGGCGTGATCAAGGATCATCTGCCCTTCGTGCGCACCTCCAAAGGCGGCCTGCGGCGCTCCACAGATTTCCACGCGTTCTGGGAGGCGGTGCTGGCCGGTCTGCTCATCCTCGGCGCGGTGGTGCTGGTCGCGACCAACATCAAGGACGTGCGCGAGATCAATATCTTCGCCGCGGTGCTGTTGGTGCAGAGCCTGCCGTTCGTCGCGGCGGCCGGACTGGCGCTGTTCGAGCGCACCCGGCTCAACGACTTCGCCACTTGGCAGACGCTCGAAGCGCGCGTTGGCGAGTTCATCGCCCGGCGGCCGCAACCGGCGCCGGCACCGGCTAAACGCCCCGAGCTGGTGCCTTAAGCCGTCGCAGAAAAATCAATATTGCCGACTTGCGTCATTGGCTGGCGAACCATCGCCGAGCGCAACGTCCTGACGCTTCGTCCGCTGCCATTTCATTGATTTAGAAAAATAGCCGACTCGGCCCGTATTATATTTTTTCGAGGCCTTGCCGCTGCACCGGCGGTCTGCTTAGACGGCGCGCAGTCGCCTCGAATCCGGGAATAACAAAAATGGAACAGCCACGCGCACGGCGCAGCATGGGCCGCTGGTATATCCTGGTACTGATCAGTTTGATGTACCTGATTACCTATCTCGACCGCGTCAACATCTCGACGGCGGCGCCGGTCATCAGCAAGGAACCCGCGCGCGCCGGCGACTGGTTGACGTTGTAACTTTCGCCGTAGCTTGATGCGCCAGAGAGACCCGTTTCCTGCGCCGGCGTTTGGATCAACAGTAACTGGAACCGGCCGAGCCGCGCAGAACATCCGCATGACGTTCACGCGCCGTGGCGCCATGCGCCAATCCAACCGCAGCTAAAAGAATTACCCACCGACGCATGACGCTCACCTGACTGGACTCAGCTCGGGGCGATAATGCCTGGTTAACCTGAAAAGATGGCTAATCGCCGCCGGCATTCCGCCGATCGCGCCCGTCAGCGTCTTGATGCGGTGTTATGTTGTGGTATCGGCGCCGCGTTTTTCAGCCCGGCAGCGCCGTCTCCACCAGCTTCACCCAATACGAGGTGCCGAGCGGGATCACGTCGTCATTGAAGTTGTAGGCCGGGTGATGCAGTCCCGCGCTATCGCCGTTGCCGACCCAGATGAAGGCGCCGGGCCGCTCGTTGAGCATGAAGGAGAAATCCTCGCCGCCCATCATCGGCGGCAGCGCGGTGTTGACCTGCGCTTCGCCGACGATTTGTCTGGCCACCGAGGCCGCGAATTCCGTCTCATGTTCGTGGTTCACCAGCACCGGATAATTGCGGGTGTAGGTGAGCTTGGCCTTGGCGCCATAGGCCGCCGCCGTCCCCTCCACCACTCGATGCAGTCGCTTTTCCAACAGCACGCGCACATCTTCAGCCAAACTGCGTGCCGTGCCGCGCAGCTGCGCGGTCTGCGGAATGACGTTGTCGGTATTGCCGGCGTGGAACATGCAGATCGACACGACGCCCGACTTGAGCGGGTCGACATTGCGCGAGACGATCGACTGGATGGCGTTGATGATCTGCGCGCCGACCAGCACGGTGTCGATGCCGAGATGCGGGCGCGCGGCATGGCCGCCGACGCCTTCGATGTCGATGGACACGAAATCGGTCGCCGCCATCATGGCGCCGGCGCGGATGCCGAATTGGCCGACCGGCATGCCGGGATAATTGTGCATGCCGTAGACCTCATTGATGCGAAAGCGCGTCATCAAGCCGTCCTCGACCATGGCCTTGCCGCCGGCGCCGCCCTCCTCGGCCGGCTGGAAGATCACCACCGCGGTGCCGGCGAAATTGCGCGTCTCGGCCAGATAGCGCGCGGCGCCGAGCAGCATGGCGGTGTGGCCGTCGTGGCCGCAGGCGTGCATCTTGCCGGGATTGGTCGATTTGTACGGCAGCCCGGTTTCCTCCTCGATCGGCAGCGCGTCCATATCGGCGCGCAGCCCGATCACCTTGTCGGATTTGCCCTTGCGGCCGTGGATGACCCCGACCACCCCGGTCCGGCCGAGGCCGGGCACCACCTCGTCGCAGCCGAAGGCTTTGAGCTTCTCGGCCACGGTCGCCGCCGTGCGCTGCACGTCATAGAGCAGTTCCGGATGGGCATGCAGATCGTGCCGCCAGGCGGTGATTTCGGCCGTGAGGTCGGCGATGCGGTTGACGATCGGCATGATTGGGCTCCTGTAGGCTCCCCCGCAGTGTAGCAAACCGCCGGGACCGGGTGCGAGTTCAAGAAACTGGGCGAAATCCCTGCCGACTGCTTGACCGGGCGGAATTGCGCCCCTACCCTCGACCCGCGGCGCCTGAATGTCCCCCGCCGAACGGCGAGAACCGGTTTTCGGATAAGATCATGCGCCCTGAGTGACGAGCGCGTAGCTCAGTTGGTAGAGCACCTGACTTTTAATCAGGTGGTCATGGGTTCGAGTCCCATCGCGCTCACCATAAGCCCCGTCACAGACGGGCGGACGGCAAACAATTCTCATCCGAATGGGCAACTCCTTCCAGGGCGGCCGCTCAGCCGGCTTGGCCGCCGGCCGCGCCCGCAAAATTCAGCCCGTCACAACGTCTTCTGCTTGTGCCCGCATTCCTTGCAGGTAAATTCCACGCGGGCTTGCCCGCGCGCCGCGGTAACGCGGTTGGGCGCGCCGCATTTTCCGCATTTGGTCTCGATCCGGGTGTCGCCCTGCTTGATGGCGACGGTTTTTTTCGCCAAGGCTTCTTTGATTAGCCGTTCGGTTTCTTCGCGCATCGCCTGTTTGGACATTGCGATCCTATTTGCCTCGTTGGCCCTATTCGGAGCCGTTCTCTAGCATAATCGGCGGCCTCAAGAACGGTCTCCCGTTAACAAAATCGTCGAAAATCTGCTTGCCGCAGTGCACCGTGCGGCGGTGAAAACGCGGCGAACGCGGCGTGGCCGCGGCGTTTGTTACGCAAATTTCATTTTGGCGGCGTCGCGCCCTGTCACGAAACTTTGTCGCCCCGGCCACTAAAGTTTCACCGCAGCGTCTCGGCATCGCCACGATGCGCCTCTAACCCTCGGCGCGAGGGGACGATCACAGGAGACCGAGATCATGCTGATACAGACCCACTCGGCCAGGCTCGCCGGTATCCGTTCCTTTTCCGCACCGGTACGTTGCCCACACTGCGGCGACTGGATGGTCGCCCCCGTGGTGTCCGAATTCGTCGAAGGCGGCGAAATCCGCCACCATTGGGAATGCGACGCCTGTGGCGAAGTCTCCACCACCGCTATCCCGCTCACGACCCATTGAGCGCCATTCCCCCGGAATAGGTGTTAGGATGCGGGGTTATCAAATGCAGGCTGACAAGGCCTGACCCAAGGAGGAGGAGCAAACATGACATCGATCATTCTGCGGTCCACGGTGGCCGCGATCATGTTCGTCGGCGCCGTGGCGCTCGCTACGCCGTCCATGGCGGCGATGGTGAATTTCAAAGCCAGTCTGAGCGGCAAGAGCGAAGTGCCCCCGAATACGACCGCCGGTACCGGCTCGGTCACCGCCAGCTATGACACCGACAGCAAAAAGCTGACCTGGAAAGGCAGCTATAGCGGCCTGACCGGCCCGGCCAGCGCCGCCCATTTCCATGGGCCCGCACCGGCCGGCAAGAACGCCGGCGTGATGGTGCCCGATCAGCCCGAACGGCCCCTCGTTCGAAGGCTCGGCCACACTCAACGACGCCCAGGCCAAGGCCCTGATGGATGGCGACATGTACGTCAACGTTCACACTGCCGCCAACAAGGCGGGCGAGATCCGCGGCCAGTTGGTGAAATAGTTCGTCATAAAGCGCCGGCTCCGCTGGAGCGCAGCCCGCCGGTCCCGCGACCGGCGGGTTTTTTTTCGCCTCAGCAACGCCGCACCCTTGGCGTCCGGCAAGCCGCCGTTTAAAGATTTGTACGGGGTACAATCCCTCTATCATCCAAAGGAGCGATCATGGCCGATTACGACGGTGACGCGGCGCCCATTCTGGTGGCCGGCGGCGGCATCGGCGGCCTGGTCGCGGCCTTCGCGCTGGCGCGCCAGGGTTTCCCGGTGCGCGTGTTCGAGCAAGCGCCCGAATTCCGCGAGGTCGGCGCCGGCATCCAGCTCGGCCCCAACGTTTTCCGCGTGCTGGATAAGATCGGGCTCAAGGAAGCCGTGCTCGGCGACGCCCATCTGCCGCCGGCGCAGGAAATGCGCGACGCCGTTTCCGGCAAGCTGATCACCCGTATTCCGCTCGACGCCGCTTTCGCCGCCCGCTTCGGCCAGCCCTACGCGGTTACCCACCGCGCCGACATCCACGGCGTCCTGCTCAACGCCTGCATGGGCAACGACCTGATCACGCTGGAAACCAGCCGGCGGGTCGACGGCTTCGAAGATCACGGCGATCATGTCACCGTCACGCTCGAAAACGACGAACAGGTGAAAGGCCGCGCGCTGGTCGGCTGCGACGGCATGTGGTCGACGATCCGCGAGCGCATCGTCGGCGACGGCAAGCCGCGCGTCTCCGGACATATCGCCTATCGCGCCGTGCTCAAGCGCGAGGAAGTACCGGAGGACCTGTGGCGGTCCGACGTCGTGCTGTGGGCCGGTCCGCGCACCCATTTCGTGCATTATCCGCTGCGCAAGAGCGAACTCTACAATCTGGTCGCGGTCTTCCATTCCGATCGCTACGAGGAAGGCTGGAACGAGGTGGGCAGCGCCGACCTGCTCTGGCAGCATTTCAAGGGACAGCGCCCGGAAGTGCTGCGCATGCTCGAGCGCATCGAAACCTGGCGCATGTGGGTGCTATGCGACCGCGAGCCGGTGAAGAACTGGTCGAAAGGCCGCGTCACGCTGCTCGGCGATGCAGCCCATCCGATGCTGCAATATCTCGCGCAAGGTGCCTGCATGGCGACCGAGGACGCGGTGGTGCTGGCGGACAAGGTGGCGGCTTCGCCGAACGATCTGCCGGCGGCGTTCAAGGCTTACGAGCAGGAGCGCTACCTGCGCACCGGCCGGGTGCAGATCATGGCGCGCGTCTATGGCGATTTCTACCACGCGCGCGGGGTCACCGCCGAATTGCGCGACCTGGCGCTGGCCGGCCGCACGCCGCAGCAGAGCTACGAAGGCATCGCGTGGCTCTATGACGGGCCGTAGGCCCGCTTTTTGACGATCGACCCTGCCGAGAAGACTTCAAACCTTCTCGTGGCAAAAATCGTCTAATCCCTTGGTGGATCACTCGGGTGCCGGACGATGAACACAGCGTTTCCGTATGCGGCTTTGACCTGGATTGTCGCCATAGCGATGATCCCAGGCTGCGCGCTTGCCGAGAACACTCTTCCGGTTAAATCCCCTTACGAGGTCACACTCGACATCGACCATGACGGCAAGATGGATCGCGCCATCTTGGTGGAGGCCCCCTCGACCGGAAACGGCGACCTCTACATTTACCTTGGGACCGGCGCCGAAAAGATCGACCCCACGCGCAAGCCGGCCATCGTCAAGAAGAATCTCACGACGGCGCGAATTCTCCAAATCGAAGGCGACGGCAAGGGATCGCTGATCGTCATGTCCGGCTGCGGCGGATGCAGCAACGATTATGCGACGACACTGACGATCGTCTATCGGCGCGGCGACTTTCTGATCGGCGGCGTCACCTACGACTGGGACACGCGCAGCGGCATGGGGCATTGCG
Organism: uncultured Alphaproteobacteria bacterium; assembly: GCA_963786025.1. GTDB lineage: Bacteria > Pseudomonadota > Alphaproteobacteria > Rhizobiales > Xanthobacteraceae > Pseudolabrys. Next base: position 148,838 of record CAWAXK010000022.1, on the reverse strand, counting down.
ACATCAATTTCCTCACCGGCAAAGGCGTCAAATCCCGAGGACTAACCAAAGGCAAGCCCTTCAAGGTAAAAATAACGCCGGTTAAACTGGCGGAGTGGTCGCCGGAGCGGCGGCCCAAATCATGCCGGTGAGCATCTCCCGGTTTGACGGTCAGGCTTCCTTCAACTCCCTCACCTCTCCAAGCGTCAGCACGCGCGGCGCGCCGCCGTCGAAATAGACGAAGCGCAAGCGCCGCCGGTGCGTCACCATGCGAGCCGGTAGCGGGTCGTAGCGCATGGCGCCGCCGCCGAGTTGCGGCATCAGCGCGCCGACGTCGGTGACCGCGTCGCTCTCGACCCGCAACAGCACCAGTTTGGCGCCGGCGCTATCGGCCGCCTCGAACGGGATGCGCGCCAGACGCAAAAAACTCGCCGGGTCCTTGGCCGTGGCGAAGCCTTCGACAAAGGCCATCTCCACCAGATCGAGGTCTGGCTCGTGATGATCTTGGCTGTGCCCGTGCGGCTTGTGCGGCGTCTGCCATTGCACGGTCCCGCGAATTGGCTGGACGTGATTGTGCCCGGCCCCAGCGCCATTGCCGTGATGGTGGTGATCGTGATCGTGTCCCTGATGCATCTTTCAACTCCCGACTTTGAGTTTCCCGTTCGTCCCCGCGAAAGCGGGGACCCAGGGTCGCAAATCTCTAACTGCGCAGTTTACTGCTCTGGGTTCCCGCTTGCGCGGGAATGAACGGAGATTGACGAACCGCCTTCCTCAATAACTGACCGGTTTATCAATCAGCTTCTTGTGGCTGCCGAGCTTGCCGTGCGCCACCATCGAGCCGAGCGCCTCGACCACGACGCGCACGCCGACCAGCGCCGTAATGTCGGACGTGTCGTAAGGCGGCGACACTTCGACCACCTCGAGCCCGCACAGGCCTTCCGCCGCGACCAGGCCCAACAGCTTGAGCGCCTCGCGCGGCAGGAAGCCGCCCGGTTCCGGCCAGCCGGTGCCGGGCACAAAGCCGCAGTCGATCGAATCGACGTCGAACGAAATGTAGACCGCGTCGGCGTCCTTCCAGGCCAATTCGAGTGCGATCTCGGCCGTCTTGTCGAGACCGATCTTCTCGATGTCGGCGATGGTGAGCACGTTGGTGTTGCGCTTGCGCGCCTCCTGCACGCCGGCGCGCGGCACCTGCCAGCCGCCGATGCCGAGCTGCACCAGATTGGTCGGCTTGACGTTGGGCAGATTGGTCGCCCAATACCACGGCGTGGTGTGCATGCGCTCATCGAGATCCTTTTCCTGGATGTCGATGTGGCGGTCGAAATGGATGATGCCGATGCGCTTCGACGTGCATTGCGCAATGCCGCGCACGCAAGGGAACCCGATCGAGTGATCGCCGCCCAGCATCAGCGGCAGCGCACCCGACGAGAACACATGCGCCACGCCGCGCGAAATCTGGTCGAAGCTCTTTTCCAAATTGGCGGGAATGGTGAACACGTCGCCGGCGTCGCACAGCGTCATCTGTTCGCGCAGGTCGACGCCGAGCTCGTAGTTGTAGGGCGTGTAGAGCGCCGAGATGCGGCGGATGCCCTGAGGCCCGAAGCGTGTGCCGGGGCGGTAGGTGGTGCCGGAATCGAACGGAATGCCGAGCACGGCGGCGTCATATTTCGCCACGTCGCGCACGTTCTCGACATAGGGCGCCTTCAGGAAGGTGTTGATGCCGGCAAAATGCGGCAGTTCGCCGCGCGAAAACGTCGGGATCGACTTGTCGATCAGGCTGTCGGCGCCGGGCAGCCCCATGTCGAGTGCCCATTTCTGCTCTTTGCGCCAGCCGGCCTCGGAAATTTTGCCTTCCGCGTCGAGCGCCTTCCAGCCTTGCGTGTTCAGCTTGTCGAAATCGGGGTGATGGCGGTGCACGCGTTCGCGTGACGCAAACAGCCCGGCTTTGCGTGATACGCGCGTAAATGGATTTCGCATCAGAAGACTCCTTTTGGTTTTTACTTGCCGGCAACAAGCGGGAGGCGCGGCCTCCGCCTTAGAACAGGTGACTGTAGCGTTCCACTTCCCATTGGCTGACCGTCAGGTGGTAGGACTCCCACTCCATCGTCTTGTACTTGACGAATTCGTCGCGCAGTTCCTTGCCGAGCGTCGTCTCGACCAGCGGGTCAGCGGCGAAGGCCGCGACCGCCTCCTGCAAGGTCTGCGGCAGGAAATCGATGCCGCGCGCGCACCGTTGCGCGTCTGAAATTGTGTAGAGATTGTCCTCGTTGGGATTGCCGGGATCGATTCTTGTCGCGGATGCCTTCGAGGCCGGCGGCCAGCGCCAGCGTCGCGGCGAGATAAGGATTGACCGCGCCGTCGGCGTTGCGCGATTCACAGCGGCCGCCGCCCATCGGCACCCGCACCGAATTGGTGCGGTTGTTGGAGCCGTAGGAATTGAACACCGGCGCCCAGGTGAAGTAGCTCATGGCGCCCTGCCGCACCAGGCGCTTGTAGCTGTTGACCGTCGGCGCGAAGGCCGCGCACAGCGCGCGGCCGTGCCGCAAGATGCCGCCGATGAAATGATAACCGAGTTCGCTCAAGCCCAGCCCGCGCGGATCGTCGGCCGGCGCGCGCGCGAACAGATTATGCCCGCCGGCAAGATCGTAGAGCGACATGTTGAAATGCGCGCCGCAGCCGGTCTTGTCGGCGAACGGCTTGGGCATCATGGTCGCCAACAGGCCCTCTTCCTTGGCGTAGTGCTTGGTCATGTAGCGGAAGAAGGTCAGGCGGTCGCACATGGTGAGCGCGTCGGCGTATTTGAAGTCGAACTCGTATTGCCCGTTGGCGTCCTCGTGGTCGAACGAATAGAGGTCCCAGCCGAGATCGTTGATGCAGGTGGCGACCTTGTCGAGCCATTTGAAATTGTCGAGGAAAGGCCGCAGGTCGTAGCAGCGCTTGGTCAGCTTGTCGTCGGGGTTAGGCACCGACAGCGTGCCGTCGGCATTCTTGCGCAGCACGAAGATCTCGCACTCAATGCCGAGATTGAAGCCAAAGCCGAGCTCGGCCGCCTGCGCCAGCACGTTCTTCAAGGCGACGCGGGTATTGAGCCGATAGGGCTCGCCGCGCAACGTATTGTCGGCCGGCATCCAGGCGAGCTTGGGCTCCCACGGCAGCTGGATGATGTGATCGAGGTCGGGCACCGACGCGATCTCGTCGTCGTTCGGCGCCTGCCCCAGCCCGTCGAGCGCGTAGCCGGTGTAAAGCTCCGAGCCATGCGCCATGTGCGCGAGATGGTCGAGCGGCACCACTTTCGCCTTCGGTACGCCGTGGATATCGACATAGGCGCCGATGCAATACTTCACGCCCTTGGCGCGCAGCTCGTCTTGGGTCTGTTTGATTTTGTCGGGTGCATACAACATGGCTAATCGACACTGTCTGTGACGTCGGTGAGGCGCGCGACCATCTGGTAGGTGCCTTCGTCCTCGTCTTCGTCGTTTACCGCGCCCTGGTGGATCAGTTCCTCGAGCCGCGCCTTGGTGGCGAGGAATTCCGGCGAGATGAATTGTGCGGCGCTGCGCGGGTGCGGCACCGGCACCTCGATCAGTTCCTGCACGCGGCCCGGATGCGCCGACAGCACCAGAATCCGGTCGGCCAGGAAGATCGCCTCGTCGAGATCGTGCGTGATGAAGACGATGGTGATGTCGATCTTTCGCCAGATTTCCAACAGATGCGCCTGCATGCGCGAACGCGTCTGCGCGTCGAGCGCGCCGAACGGCTCGTCCATCAGCAGAATGCGCGGCTGATTGGCGAGCGCGCGCACGATCGCCACCCGCTGCTTCATGCCGCCCGACAATTGATGCGGATAACAATCGGCGAATTTCTCCAAGCCGATGAGCTGCAGCCATTGCAAGCGCCTGCTGCTCGGCCTCGTATTTGCTCTGCCCGTTGACCTCGAGGCCAAACATCACGTTCTTTTTCACGGTCAGCCATGGGAACAGCGTGTAGCCTTGGAACACCATGCCGCGATCGCTGCCCGGCTCGGTCACCGGCTTGCCCTGCAACAGCACCTCGCCCGACGTGTGCTGCTCGAGCCCGGCTAGAATGCGCACCAGCGTGGACTTGCCGCAGCCGGAGGGACCGACGACGCAGAGGAATTCGCGGCGGTGGGTCTCGAAATTGATATTGTCGAGCGCCAGCGTCGACCCCTTGGCGGTGGCGAAAACCTTGCTGAGGCTTTCCACCTTGAGAATAACGTCGCGCGCCTTGAGCCGGTCGAAGCGCGCGCGCACCGCCGACGACTGATCGAGATGCGACGGCAACGTGTTGGGGACGACAAGTTTGTTCACGGCGGTCACGCGCTCTTGTCCAAGGTGCGGTCCCAGGGAAACAAACGCCGCCCGAGCAACGCCAGTACCATGTCGGTAGAAAGCCCGATGATGCCGATGATCATGATCGCCGCGTAGACATTGGCGAAATGCTGGTAGCGCGCCTGCTGGGTGATGAACCAGGTGATGCCGCTGGTGGTGCCGATCAGCTCGGCGACGATCAGATAGGTCCAGGCCCAGCCGAGCAGGATGCGCTGGTCGCGGTAGAGATCCGGCAGAATGCCGGGAATGACGACGCGCGACAGCACTTTCAATTTCTTGGTGCCGAGGGTGAGCGCCGCCTCGACCAGCGCGACATCGAGCTTGCGCGTGGTGTTGGCGATGATCAGCACCTGCTGAAAGAACGTGCCGATGACGATGATGGTGATCTTCGGCCCATCATAGATGCCGAGAATGGCGACCGCGAGCGCGCCAAAGGCGGGCGCCGGCAGATAGCGGAAGAACTCGATGAAGGGCTCGTTGAGCCGCGCGAAGCCGGCATAGGTGCCGCACAGCACCCCGATCGGAACGCCGAAGAGCGAGGAGATGACGAAGCCCCAGAAGATCACCTGGATCGAGTGCCACAGGCTCTGATGCAGCCAGGGCGAATCCTTGGTCGGCGGCGGGGTGATGAACGAGGTGTAGAGTGCGGCCGCCACTTCGTGCGGCGCCGGCAGATAGATCGGGTTCGACGGAAAGCCTTTGGGCGGGTCCTTGTGATCGGCTTCGGCCTCCTTCACCGCGCCGGCGAAGTCGGCCTTGTTCATGCGCATGCCGACTTGCAGGTAGTCGGTTGAACCGGGATCGGTGATCTCCACCTGCGGATGCCAGACGAAGGGAACGTAGGAGATGACGCACCAAATTGCGATCGGCAGCACAAACGACAACACGCCGAGCGTGCGCCGGGCGCGCGGCGGCAGCGGGCGGAGAACCTGAAACCAGCCACTCGTCCGGTTCACGGTCGCTCTGCCGGCTGCCCGGGCGGGCAACTCTTCGGCGGCGACCTGCGCGAGCGCGGCTCCCTGGTCGAAACTGCCGACTTTGTTCATGAGGCTTGGCTCCCTGCTTGCCGCGTGATGCCAGTCACGCGGGCGCCTTCTGGCGCGCCACCTGTCCGAAGGAAGAAAGCCCCACGGATTTTTCCGGCAAACGGATTTCGCCCCTTTCCAGCCGCTCCTTTTGATATCTGAAGCTCTGCGCCGTCTGCGCGAAGAGGTGCTCGCCCGCCACCAGGCTTTCGCGCGCTGGCCGCTTCGGCGTCACAAAGCGCGCAAGCGGAGCAACCTCGGTATTGTAGTCGACGGCGAAGAAAAGCGGGAAAGAGTAGCGTTCCTCCTTCACCGGGCGCACGCGATGCGACGTCGCGACGAACTCGCCATTGGTCCAGATTTCCATCATGTCGCCGATGTTGATGATCATGGCGCCAGCCACCGGGGGCGCGTCGATCCACTGGCCGGCACTGTTGAAGACTTCGAGACCCGGCGCGGTCGAGCGCAGCAGCGTTACGCATTCGTAATCGGTGTGCGAGCCGATGCCCATGGCGCCTTCGGCGTCCGGGTTGAAGGGATAGTGAATGAGACGCAACTGGCTGGGCGGCTTCCTGAGATAAGCCTCGAAGAAGTCCGGCGGCTCGCCGAGTGCCATCGCGAAACCGCGCATCAGCGCACGGCCGGCGGCAAACGCGGCATCGTAGTAGGCCGTAACCGACGTCCGAAATCCATCCAGCGCCGGCCACATGTTCGGACCGAGCAAGGGATTTCCGCTGAGATAGTCGGGGTCGTCGTCCGGCAGGTCGCGAGATAGATCGTAGGCTTCCTTGTGATCTTTCGAACCCGCCGAAAAGACCTCTTCACCCTCCGGCACGTAGCCACGGTGGTTGCGCGAATTGCCGATATAGACCTTCATCTTCTCGGCCAGCGGCAAGGCGAAAAACCGCCGGCTGGCGTCGAGCAGTCTGTCGAAGACCGCGTCCGGAATACCGTGTCCGGTCACGTAGCAGAATCCGACCTCGCGCGCCGCCCGGCCCATTTTTTCCGCCACTGCGTCGGTGCCGTCACTTTGTCCGGCGACCAGCGCCGAAATATCGATGATCGGCAACTCGGTGAATGCGGCCTTGCTCATCACGCGGGTCCAAACGTTTTGATCGTTCTGTTTTGCGTCCGCTGTGATGGCAGCGGCATGACATTCGCGCCGTCTGATCCGAACCAGCACGACAGGGGCGACGTGCCTTCGTGCGCGATGACGCGCCACGTCCGTTTGAATGGCGTCCCGTCCGGCGCCACATCGTCGATGACCAGAGAGCCGGCTACGCTGTCGAACGCGGGCGCCAGCGCCGCGCCTTCGCGGAAGCAGTGGCTGGACCGTTCGGTGCGCCAGTCGCTGGCATGGCGGCGTCCGAACGAAATCTCGCAATCGAAGATGTCCTGCGCGGCTTGCAGCGAAGCTGCGCCGTCGATCCGTTCGCTCAGTGTGGCGCCATGCGGCAACGCGGTGGCGCGGCCGCGCGCGTAAATGAAGGCGTCGCCGGCCACGACAAGACATCCGGACGTCCCCATTTCCGTCGCGAGTGCGAGCGCCATTGCTTGACCGCAGGCGGTGCGCGACCAATGCTCGACATAGGGCACGTCGATCCCGCACTCGACGAGGACGCCATCTTCGAATTCCAGCGCTCCCCGGTCGGCCATCCCGGTGGCCGGCTGATAGTCAAAGGTGCGCTGCCATTTCCCGACGGAATCGACGACATCGAAACGTCCGAAGAAACCTTCCTGGCCGGCCATGAAGTGCAGCATCGTCCAATCCAGATCGCGCAGGCAGACGGCATCCGGACATGCAGGCCGGCCAGCGGGGATGCGCAGGTCGGCATAAAGCGAAGGGCCCTGCAGCCAGAACACCGCCGTCTCGCTGTCGCTGCGGCCGTCGGGCCAAGCAATCAGCATTCGTCGCCAGAGACCGCCGAGGTCGTGCACGTGGATCATTTTCGGGCCCAGGCTTCGTTTGAGCTGCGTTGCTCCCTCACCGCTCCCGGTCCGGCAGGCGCCGGACCGGGATTGGGCGTGAGAACGCGGCGTGAATTACTTCACGGCGGCGTCAATGACGGATGGATCGATGTAGGCAGCGATGTCCTCATGCTTCTTGTAGACGGCGTTGGCGACGTTGAAGTCATCGGAAACTTTCGTCGAGCCGTACATCGATGTCAGGCCATCGCCCTTCTTGAAGACTTTGGCGATTTCCTTCAGGTCGAGCAGCTTGGTGCCGCCGAGCAGCGGCTTATAGGTCTCCGGCGTCAGGCCCACGCGCGCCGACATGATCTTGAGCGCGTCAGGCTGGGTCTTGGGATCGTTGATGTACTTGACGACCTTGCCCCAGACCTTGATCAGCTTGATCCAGGCGTCCTTGTTGGCGGCAAGTTTGGTCGGGCTCACCGCCAGGACGTCGTAGATCAAGCCCGGCGACTGCTTCGAGGTCCAGACCGGGCGCGAGCCCGGCACCCCCTTCATGGCCTGACCCGAAATCGGCTGCCAGCAGGCGACGGCATCGACCTGGCCTGAGGCCAGCACCTGAGGCAGTTCATTGGTCTTCGAATTGACCAAAGTGACGTCCTTCGGGTTCATGCCGGACTTCTTGAACGCATCGAGCAGCAGCAGGTGATCGACCAGTCCGACCTCGACGCCGACTTTCTTTCCTTTCAGCGCCTTGATGTCCTTGATGCCGGGCTTGGCGATGACCGTGTCGTTGCCGTTGGAATAGTCGGTCGCCATGATGATGATGCCCTTGCCGCCACCGGAGCCGGTGACCAGGGTGTCGCCGTTGGTCATCAGGTTGGCATCGAGCTTACCGGCGGCGAACGCATCCATCGAGGCTGAATAGTCGAACCACTGGAAGGTGACATCGAGACCGGCTTCCTTCAGCCAGCCTTTGTCGATGGCGACCTGCCAGGCCACCCACCCCGGCCAATCGCTGTATCCGATGGTCAAGCCCGCGGCCGAACTCGGCCGCGCGCCCGCCGTGGCGAATAATAGAAGCCCGAGGATTGCACCAAAGGCACTTTTGCGAGTCATCGCGATCTCCTGGGTTACGTATTACGAAGTGGCGAACCTGTAATACTCATGAGCAAGCCCCATGCCCGACGCGGCCGCGAGGACGACAGCCGTTGAGAATCGGATCAGGAGGCTTTGCAGGCGTTACGTGATCCAGTCCTCACCGGTTTAATGTCCGTGGACTGGCCAAAGAACCTCGTTGCCAACCACGGCCACTGAGGTCTCCCGGGTTTTTTTCCCGCCGTGCACCCGGGCTGAGTTTTGTCCCGGGCGGCAGCTCTCGGACCTGCCGCCTCCGCAACGCGGAAGCCGGAACCCTAGCCGCCAACTCGATCCGTAATCAGCAAAGTCCGTGCCAGCGCAGAACCGCGGTTTTGCGGTTGCAGCGGCGCGGTTCCGCCTATTTCAAAGGCAGGATGATAATTTTCAAGGCAATAGAAAACGGCGCGGCCGCCGAGCAGCCGCGCCGCAACGATTAGCGCAATGCCGCTACTTCTTCGGAATGCCGGCCTTGGCCATGACCGCGTCCCATTTTGTGATGTCGGACGTAAGCCGCTGCATCAGCTCGCCCGGCGTGCTCGCCTGCGCCACCACGCCGACCTTTTCAAAGGCCGCCTTGACCTCTGGCATCGCCAGCACTTCGTGCATCGCTTTGCCCATGGTGTCGATGGCCTCCTTCGGCGCGCCTTTGGGTGCGAACACGCCGTTCCAGGACGTCACCTCGTAACCCTTCACGCCGGCCTCCTGAACGGTCGGCACGTCCGGCATGGAAGCCGAGCGCTTCGGTCCCGAAGTCGCCAGAACCCGCAGGTCGCCGGCCGCCACCTGGCCTTTGACCGCAGGCGGAAACTCGACCAGCATCTGCACGTCGTTGCGCAAGAGCGCCACCACGATATCCGGCGAATTCTTGTACGGCACGATCAGCACGTTCACGTCGGCAAGCGACTTGAACAGTTCGGCGCCAAGATTTTGCGTACCGCCGACCGAGATGGTGCCGACGTTGAGTTTTCCGGGCTGCGCCTTCGCCGCTTTGATGAAATCGGCCAGCGTCTTGTAGTCGGACTTGGCATTGACGCAGAACACCAGATCGAATTCGCCAAGCAACGAGACCATGTCGAATTGCTTGACCGGGTCGAACGGCAATTTGTTGAATGCCGCGACGCTGATCGCGGTGCCGTTGGTCACCAGCCCCATGGTGTAGCCGTCGGGCACCGAGTTCACCACGGCACGCGCGGCATTGATGCCGCCTGGACCAGGCATGTTTTCGATCACGACGCGCTGGCCGAGGATAGCGGTGAGCTTGTCGGCCATGATGCGCGAGGTGACGTCGGCAACGCCGCCGGCGCCGAACGGCAGAATGATCTTTACCGGCTTCTCGGGCCATTTCGCCTGCGCCTGGCTAAGCGACGCCAGCGCCAGGATTAGTGCCACCGGCAATGCCAGCAGTGCGAATAATGCTTTTCTCATCGCGATCCTCCCTGAAAATTTGTGAACGTTTCTTCTCATTGCGCAAAACCATAAAGCCGGGCCGGATTGTCCACCAGCAGGCGCTGTTGCGCCAGCGGGGTTGCGGCAATTTGCGGCACCAGATCGACCAGATCGGCCTCATCGGCCTCGTGCGTTGCATTGGGGTGCGGGAAATCGGTGCCCCACAAGACGCGTGTCGGCGTAGCTTCGACCAAGGCGCGCGCAATCGGCACCGCCGCCGTATAAGGCGGCATCGAGATGCGTTCGGAGCCGCAGACCTTGATCCAGCAGTTATCGAGCTTGGAAAGTTCGATCAACGCGCGCAGCGGCGGCTGGTCGACGCCCGCCGCCGACGGCACACGGCCCATATGGTCGACAATGAAGGGCACCGGCAGGGCCTGCATCATATCCGACAGCGGTACGATGCTGGGTGCGTCGAGATGCAGCACCACGTGCCAGCCGCGCCCCTTGATGCGGTCGATGACGCGGTTGAACACGGCCAGGTCGGGTGCGCCGCCCAGATGCTTGACGAAATTGAAGCGCACGCCGCGCACGCCGCCGGCGTGCAGACTGTCGTAATCGGCCTCTTTGAAGCTGTCGTCGACAATCGCGACGCCGCGATAGCGTTTTGGATCGGACGCGATGCAGTCGAGCATCGCGCGATTGTCGATGCCGTGGCAGCTCGCCTGCACGATCACCGCGCGCTCGATGCCCAAATGCGCGTGCAGCGCCGCCAGCATCTCCTTCGGCGCGTCTTCCGGCGTGTAGCGCCGGTTCGGCGCATAGGGAAAGCTGTCGCCCGGCCCGAACACGTGGCAATGGGCGTCGGTTGAGCCCGGCGGTAGTTTGAAGCGCGGTTTGCGGCGCTTGGCGAGAAAGGATGGGTGCACGTTCATGGGCTGGCTTTAGCCAAGACGCTCACCCCTGACAACCCCGGATGCCATCTCACAATGTGGCAATATACCCCTGCGCCCAGCGGTCTTTGGTCGCGGCCTGGAAGTCGGCAAAACGGCCGGCGGCGATCGCCTCGCGCATGCCGGCCATCAGCGCCTGGTAGTAGGCAAGATTGATGGTGGAAAGCAGTACCGCCCCCAGCATCTCGTTCGCCTTGGTCAAATGGTGCAGATAGGCGCGCGAATACGTCCGCGCCGCCGGATGCGCGCTTTCTTCGTCGAGCGGCCGGCTGTCGTTGGCGTGGCGCGCATTGGAGAGATTGATGGCGCCAAAGCGCGTGAACGCCATGCCGTGACGGCCGTTGCGGGTCGGCAGCACGCAATCGAACATGTCGATGCCGCGCGCCACCGCCTGCAAAAGGTCGTCGGGCGTACCGACGCCCATCAGATAGCGCGGACAGTCCGCTGGCAGCATGGGCGCGGTCTCGGCCACGATCCCAAGCATGACGTCCTGCGGCTCGCCCACCGCGAGGCCGCCGATGGCGTAGCCGTCGAAGCCTATATCGATGAGCGCCCGCGCGCTTTGTTCGCGCAGGCCTTGATCGTCGCCGCCCTGCACGATGCCGAACAGGGCCCGCCCGCCGCGCACGCCTTCGAAGGCGCGTTTCGACCGCTCGCCCCAGCGCAGCGACAATTGCATGGCCCGATCGATCTCATCGCGCGCGGCCGGCAGCTTCAGGCATTCGTCGAGCTGCATGGAAATATCGGCGCCGAGCAACGCCTGGATCTCGATGGCGCGCTCGGGCGAAAGCTGCACCATGGCGCCGTCGAGATGCGAGCGGAAGGTGACGCCGTTTTCGCTCAGTTTGCGTAAGGTCGACAGCGACATCACCTGGAAGCCGCCGCTATCGGTGAGGATCGGCAGCGGCCAGTTCATGAACTTGTGCAAGCCGCCGAGCGCAGCGATTCGCTCGGCGGTGGGCCGCAGCATCAGATGGTAGGTGTTGCCGAGCACGATCTCGGCGCCGGTCGCGGCAACCGCTTCCGGCAGCAGGCCCTTCACCGTGCCTTGCGTGCCGACCGGCATGAAGGCCGGCGTCTGCACGCGGCCATGCGGAGTGACGATCTCGCCGCAGCGTGCGGCGCCGTCGGTTTTCAGCAACTGGAAGGAAAAGGGTTCGGGCATTCGATCTTTCGTCATGGGCCGGGTGGCTCGTCCCGGCCATCCACGCCTTACATACGGACTCGCGGTTTTAAAGGCGTGGATGCCCGGCACAAGGCCAGGCATGACGGCGTTTAGGCCGCCGGATAGAGCAAACACGCGTCGCCATAGGAATAGAAGCGATAGCCGCTCGCAATCGCATGCGCATAGGCGCGTTGCATGGTGTCCAGGCCGCTGAAGGCCGAAACCAGCATGAATAGCGTCGAGCGCGGCAGGTGGAAATTGGTCAGCATCAGGTCGACGGCGCGGAACTTGTAGCCCGGCGTGATGAAAATCGCGGTTTCGCCGGCAAATTCGCGCAATTTGCCGTCCGCCTCGGCCGCGGTTTCCAACAGCCGCAGCGCGGTCGAGCCGACCGCCACGATGCGTCCGCCTTGCGCCCGCGCCGCATTGAGCGCGTCGGCTGTTTCACGGGAAACTGTTCCAAACTCGGCGTGCATCCTGTGCGCTTCGATCTCGTCGGCCTTTACCGGCAGGAAGGTGCCGGCGCCGACGTGCAGCGTCACTTTGTGCAGGGCGATCCCGCGCGCCTCGAGCTGCGCCAGCAGGGTTTCGGTGAAATGCAGGCCCGCCGTCGGCGCCGCCACCGAGCCCTCGGGGGTGGCAAAGACGGTCTGGTAGTCACTGCGGTCATGCTCGTCGGGTTCGCGCCGGGAGGCGATATAGGGCGGCAGCGGCATGGCGCCGCGCTCGGCAATGGCTTGGTCGAGCACCGGACCATGGAAGGAAAATGAAAGGGTTACTTCCCCTCCTTCATCTTTCTGTGAAACTTGAGCATCGAGTTCGCCGAGGAAGCAGACCTTGCCCTCGGTGCCGAAGCGCAAGGTGTCGCCGACCTGGACCTTTTTGGCGCCCAAGATGAACGCTCGCCAATGCGAGCCGTCGAGCCGCTTGTGCAGGGTGGCCTCGATCGAAGGCTCGGTGGTGCCGCGCCCGATCCGCCTGCCCGTCAGCCGCGCCGCGATCACCTTGCTGTCGTTGACCACCAGGCAGTCGCCCGGACGCAAAAGGTCCGGCAGATCGGCGACAGCGCGGTCGTCGAGTTCCGGCGCCCGGCCCGGCCGCACCACCAAAAGCCGCGAAGTGTCGCGCGGGCTCGCCGGCCGCAGCGCGATGCGGTCCGCCGGCAGATCGAAATCAAACAGGTCGGTGCGCATGTAATGCCGTCATTCCGGGGCGCGCGCCATAAGAGCATTTACGCGTGTCTTCGATGCGCTGACGCGCGCGAACCCGGAATCCAAAGCCGCGCTCCTCGGAATTTGCCCCTGGATTCCGGGCTCGCGGCCTTCGGCCGCGCCCCGGAATGACAAATCCCTATGCCCCCATCGTCGCCTTGATGATCTTGTCCGGGTTCGCCACCGGCTCGCCGCGCTTGATCTTGTCGACGTTCTCCATGCCCTCGATCACGTTGCCCCAGGCAGTGTACTGGTTGTCGAGGAAACGGGCGTCGTCGAAACAGATGAAGAACTGGCTGTCGCCGGAGTCCGGGCTGGCCGCGCGCGCCATCGACACGGTGCCGCGCACATGCGGCTCCTTGTTGAACTCGGCCTTGAGCTTCTGGCCCGAGCCGCCGGTGCCGGTGCCCTGCGGGCAGCCGGTCTGCGCCATGAAGCCGTCGATCACGCGGTGGAAGACGATGCCGTCGTAGAAGCCTTCTTTCACCAGTTCCTTGATGCGCGCGACGTGGCCGGGCGCGAGGTCGGGCCGCATGGCGATCACCACCTTGCCCTTGGTGGTTTCCAGCGTGAGCGTATCTTCCGGCTTGGCCATTTCACTTCTCCTAAGTTGCATGTCATGGCCTGGTTTGCCCCGGCGACGACAAATTGAAAACCGCGTTACGGCGCGATGGTTGCCTTCTTGACGAAGTCCATGCGCGGGAATTCCTTGGCAAGATAGGCGTTGCCTTCCGACTGCAGGCGGCCCTGGTCGGGCCCGTTGCCGCGCGGGGCGCCCTCGCCGTAGCCGGCATAGAGCCCGTCGACCACGCTCATCCCGGAAACGACGCGCCCGAACGGCGAAAAACCCATGCCGTCGAGATTGGAGTTGTCGGCGAAATTGATGAACACCTGGGTGGTGCGCGTGTTCGGCCCGGCCGTGGCGAAAGTGACCATGCCGCGCTTGTTGCTTTGCGTGACGCGGTCGTCTTTGATGTTAGCGTCGCGCCATTTGGCCGACAGCGCGGGATCGCCGTTGATGCCGAACTGTACCATGAAGCCGGAGATCACGCGGAAAAAGCGTACATTGTCGAAAAAGCCGTTCTTCACCAGATTGTAGAAACGATCGGCCCCTTGCGGCGCCCAGGCGCGCGTGACCTGGATCACGAAGACGCCCTTGCTGGTTTCGAACTTGGCCTTGTAAGTCGCCGGCGCCTGCTCCGTGAGCGCCGCCGGATTGGCGAGGTTCGGCGATTGCGCCAGCGCCGGCGCGGCCAGCGCGGCCGCAAGCAGTACAGAGGCGAGCGTCAGAATCGATCGGCGGCTTGTCATGAAATTCCTCGGGAATTTAAGGATGTCAGGCGCCGGTGCGTCCGGCGAATTTCTTTTTCAGGCGTTCGGCCACGTCGGCCGGCACGAAGGCGGTGACGTCGCCGCCCATGCCGGCGATCTGGCGCACCAATGTGGCGGTGATCGGGCGCGCCGCCGGTGAGGCCGGCAGGAACACGCTCTGGATCTCCGGCGCCATCGCCTCGTTCATGCCCGCCATCTGCATTTCGTAGTTGAAGTCGGTGGAGTCGCGCAGGCCCCGGATCAGAATCGTGGCGCCCGCCTTGCGCGCGGCCTCCACCACCAGGCCGGAAAAGGTGACGCATTCCAGTTCGCATTTGGCCGCGCGCGCGAGCGGCGTGCAGATGTCCTTGAGCATGGCCAAACGCTCGTCGGCGGAAAACAGCGGCGCCTTGCCGGGATTGACCCCGACCGCCAGCACCAGCCGGTCGGCCAGCCCCACGGCGTGGCGCACCACGTCGAGATGGCCGTTGGTGACGGGGTCGAAAGACCCGGCGTAAAGGGCGATCCGCGGCATAAACCGGGGTCTAGCCCGCCCTATTGCCGCTCGCAAGACTGTTACCGGCCCGCCCCGGACCTTTCCGGCCCACCGCCCGTTGACCCTTTGAACCGTTTGGCCCGCGGCCACGACCAACCCGCAAGACGCCAAAACAGGGGGCCGTCATGTTCAAGACCACCACCGCCATTATGGTTGCCGCAGCCATCGCCGCCGCCGTCACCGTGCTGTCCACGCCGACCACCCATGTGAACGCCAGTCCCTTGGCCGCAACCGCGGCCGAGCCGATGAATGCCTGCGTGCAGCGGGCCTGGCCCTATCTGCGCTGCGTCGGCACCCCGTTCGGCAACCCGCACATCCGCCTGGTCACCACCGACCGGCTCAACTAGCCGCCCATCCGAGAGCGCGCTAGGCTCCTCGCCAGGGACAATCGAAGATCCCATAGGGAGGATGTCATGCGCCGGTTTGCGCTTGCGGCCTTTGCGTTGCTGTTCGCCGCGCCCACTTTCGCCCAGTCCTATCCGGACCGCCCCGTCCGCATCATCGTGCCGACGCCGGCCGGCGGCCCGGTCGACGTGATGGCGCGCCTGGTCGCGGCCGCGCTGCCGGCCACGCTCGGACAAAACGTCATCGTCGAGAACAAGCCGGGCGCCGGCAATACGCTGGGCTCGCGCGTGGCCGCCGAGGCCGCGCCGGACGGCTACACGCTGATGGTGTCGGCGGCGAGCGGCCTTATCATCAGCCCGATCCTCTACAAGACCGCGGGCTATGACGCTGCTAGCTTCGCGCCGATTGCGCTGATTGCCGAGACGCCGCAGCTCCTTGTGATCAATCCGCAACTCCCGTTCAAGACCATTGCCGACCTCGTCGCCTATGCCAAGACCAATCCCGGCAAGTTGAACTATTCGACCGGCGGCAGCGGCACGATCCCGCATCTCGCCGCCGAACTGTTCAAGAGGACCACCGACACCAATATCGTGCACGTGCCGTACAAAGGCGGTGGCCCGGCGCTGACCGGCGTGATCGCAGGCGAAGTACAGATGACCTTCGATCCGGTCGCGACGTCCCTGCCGTTGATTAAGGACGGCAAGCTGCGCGCCCTCGCAATCGCCGGGCCGAAGCGCGTCGCCGCCCTGCCCGACGTGCCGACTATGGCCGAAAGCGGCTACGCGTCCTTCACCGTCGGCGCTTGGACCGCACTGCTGGCGCCCAAGGGCACGCCGGCCGCGATCATCGCCAAGCTCAACGCCGCGGTGAACAAGGCGCTGCAATCCGAGCCGATGAAAAGCACCCTCGCGCGGCTGGGCGCGCAGCCGCGCGGCGGCACGCCCAAGGCGCTCGGCGATTTCATGGCGAGCGAAACCAAAAAGTGGAAGCCGATTGTCGAGGCGCTCAATTTGAAGGTGAATTGATCGGCTTGCCTGTTCTGGCGCCGAGCGGCATTCTGCGGCTCGCAATGTTGCCGCAGCGATGGGAGCTTTGGCATGAGCGTTGAATTCCTGATCACCTCGCTCATTGTCATCGTCTCGCCCGGCACCGGCGTGCTTTACACGCTGGCGGCGGGACTTTCGCGCGGCTCGCGCGCCAGCATCGTCGCCGCGTTCGGCTGCACCGTCGGCATCGTCCCGCACATGGCCGCCGCGATCTTGGGACTGGCGGCACTGCTGCACACCAGCGCCGTCGCCTTCCAGACCTTCAAATATCTGGGCGTGGCGTATCTTTTGTATATGGCCTGGAACACGCTGCGCGAGCGCGGCGCCTTGAAGGTGGAGAAGCAGCTCGGCGCCCGTACGGCGGTCCAGACCATCGTGACCGCCATCCTGATCAATGTCCTCAATCCGAAGCTTTCGATTTTCTTTCTGGCGTTCCTGCCGCAGTTCATGAGCGCGGGTGAATTGCATCCGCTGCCGCGTATGCTCGAATTGAGCGCGGTTTTCATGCTGATGACATTCGTGGTGTTCGTCGGCTACGGGCTATTCGCCGCTTCGATCCGCGACCACGTGATCTCGCGTCCGCGCGTGCTGACCTGGATGCGGCGCAGCTTCGCCGCGGCGTTTGTCGCGCTCGGCGTCAAGCTGGCGTTTTCCGATCGCTGAATGCGGCGGCGCGCGGTGCGACTTATCCCGGCCGCCCCGCCAGGCTGAGCCAGATGCCGCCGCCGATCCTGGCCGCGTCCTCATAAATCAAGATTGATCTGATTCCGCTGGGATAGGGGGCTGCCAGCGGTTCATTTCGTTGGTTTGTCATACCAGCCGCGGCGGTGCGCCTCATCGATCGCATCGAGGAAGGCGGCCTGGACGCCCAGCCTGCGCAACTCGGCTGTGGCGACGGTGATCGGCGCGGCGCAGGCCTTCACGACGTGCGGCCAGTCCCAAGCCTGAAGGCCGAGCCCGTCCGCCTTGGCATCCAGCCAAACCATCAGACCGGTGCCGATGGTCGTGGCATCGGCAAACACGTCCGCGCATGCCTTGTTCCCCTACTGCGCCAGTTTCGCATAGAGATTCCAGAGCGTGGAGGAGGTTACTAAAACCGGATCCCCATCGCCGCCGCCAGGACTGGTCGCGGCTGTTTCGATCAGCGCGGCAGACAACATCTTCTTCCAGTCCGCCGGCGCGCCGGTCGCGAGGTCATAGACGAGCGCCCTCTCGCTGGAATTGGGATAGGCCCCGCCACAGTACCAACTGTCGCTGGCGAGCAGGCTCAGATAGCGCGGCCCGCGCATCGTCACACTGACTTGGCGACTGTAGTCTTTGCACATCCCATCCACCGCAACGTCATCAGCCTTCTTGAGCGCCCGATTGATGCGCGTCGCAACCTCATCGCCCGGTTTGGCGACAAGGCGTGGAAAGGCGACAACGCCCCGCCTTATCGCCGGCGAAGGCTTCAGCGCGACCGCCTGTCCGGCATCCGGACCGACGTCGCCAATGCGGCGGCGACGATCGTTGCAATAAGGGCCCGGCCAAATATCCCGGTCATCCGAACGTGCCCCCCTTCAGCATCTGCGACACCAGCGCGTCGGCACGGCACGGTCCGCACATGAGCTCCTGGCTGTGCCTTTATAATCCGCGCCCTACCCCGGCCGCCGCGCCAGGCTGAGCCATAAGCCGCCGCCGATCAGCACTAGGCCGGACAGGCGCCCGAGCAGCCGGTTGTGCTTGGGCTTCATGAACCAGGCGCGTCCGAGACCGGCGGCAACGGCCCAGCCTGAATCGAGCAGGCTTCCGAGCGTCACCGACACGACGCACATCACCAGCAATTGCCGCTCGACCGGCAGCGTGGAATCGAGAAACTGTGGCAGGAACGCCGTGAAGAAGGCGATGGTCTTCGGGTTGGTCAGGGCAACGATGAAGCCGCGCCAGGCGTACACGTGACCGGCAGGCGCCAGCGCCGCGGTTGGGGCGCCGGCGTGCCGCCAGGCCTGGACGCCGAGAAACACCAGATAGGCGGCGCCGATCCAGCGCAGATAGTCGAAAATCTCCGCCGAAGTTTTCAGAATCCAGCCGAGACCGACCGCGATGCAGCCGACCAGCACGGCGTTGCCAGTGGTGGCGCCGGCCACGGTGAGCAGCGCCGCGCGCGTGCCCTGCCGCGCCCCGGTCGCGATGATCAGCGTGACGATCGGCCCCGGCGTGAGGAACAGCACGACCGTGATCAGCAGGAAGGCGGAGAAGAGCTGGTAGTTCATGGCTTGTCATGCGCGGGCTTGACCCGGGCATCCCGCTTAGGTGGGCAATGCCTATAAATCCCTTATCGGGATCGCCGGGACAAGCCCGGCGATGACAACAGCTTATTCGTCCTCTTCCTCGCTCAGCCGCTCGACCGACACCACATGCTCGTCCTCGGCGGTGTTGAGCACGATCACGCCCTGCGTCGAGCGACCGGCGATGCGGATGCCGGAAACCGGCGTGCGGATCAGCTTGCCGGCGTCGGTCACCAGCATGACCTGGTCGGTCTCCTCGATGGGGAACGAGGCGACCAGTTGGCCGATCTTCGGTTTGAGCACGAACTCGCCGCCCTTCTTCTCCCAGATGTCCATGGCGACGATGCCTTTGCCGCCGCGGCCGGTAATGCGGTACTCGTAGGACGAGGAGCGCTTGCCGTAGCCGCGCTCCGACAGCGTCAGCACGAACTGTTCGGCCGCCGACATCTCGACATAGCGCTGTTCGCCGAGCTCGATCGCCGCCACTGGCTCCTCGCCGTCCGCCACCGCCTCCTCCTCGACACCGCCGCGGCGTACCGCATTGGCGCGCTTGAGGTAGGCCGCGCGCTCTTCCGAGCTGGCGCCGATATGGCCGAGGATCGACAGCGAAATCAGCTTGTCGTCCTTGTCGAGCGCGATGCCGCGCACGCCCATCGAGGTGCGGCCGGTGAACACGCGTACCTCCGGCACCGGGAAGCGGATGCACTGGCCGCCGGCCGAGGTGAGCAGCACGTCGTCCTTCTCGGTGCAGATGGCGACGTCGACGATCGCCTCGCCGGGCGAAAGCTTCATGGCGATGATGCCGGAACGGCGCACGTCGACGAAATCGCTCAACTTGTTGCGCCGCACCGTGCCCTTGGTAGTGGCGAACATCACGTCGAGGTTGCTCCAGGTCGTCTCGTCCTCGGGCAGCGGCATGATCGAGGTGATGGTCTCGCCCGGATCGAGCGGCAGGATGTTGATCAGCGCCTTGCCGCGCGCCTGCGGCGCCGCCAGCGGCAGCCGCCAGACTTTTTCCTTATAAACTTGCCCGGCCGAGGAGAAGAACAACACCGGCGTATGCGTGGAGGCGACGAATAGCGTGGAGACGAAATCCTCCTCGCGCACCTGCATGCCGCCGCGGCCCTTGCCGCCGCGCTTCTGCGCGCGATAGGTCGAGAGTGGAACGCGCTTGATGTAGCCGAGATGCGAGACGGTGACGACCATGTCCTCGCGCTGGATCAGGTCCTCGTCCTCGACCTCGGCCTCCTGCTCGGCGATCACGGTGCGGCGCGGCGTGGCAAATTCCGCCTTCACCTTCGCCAGCTCCTCCTTGATGATGGTCTGGATGCGCACGCGCGAGCGCAGGATCTCGAGATAGTCGGCGATCTCGAGGGCGAGCTTGTCGAGTTCGGCTTTGATCTCGTCGCGGCCGAGCGCGGTCAGCCGTTGCAGGCGCAGATCGAGGATCGCTTTCGCCTGCTCGATCGACAGCCGCGCGGTGCCGGCGCTGCTCACTTTATGGCGCGGATCGTCGATCAACTCGATCAGCGTCGCCGCCGTGGTGGCCGGCCATTCGCGCGCCATCAAGGCTTCGCGCGCCTCGTTGGCGTCCTTCGAGGCGCGGATCAGCTTGATCACTTCGTCGATATTGGCGACGGCGATGGCGAGGCCGACCAGGATATGGGCGCGGTCGCGCGCCTTGCCGAGCAGGAACTTGGTGCGCCGCGACACCACCTCTTCGCGGAAGGCGATGAAGGCGGTGAGCAGATCCTTCAAGTTCATCAGCAGCGGACGGCCGCCGTCGAGCGCCACCATGTTGGCGCCGAACGAAGATTGCAGCGGCGTGAATCGGTAGAGCTGGTTGAGCACGACGTCGCGCTCGGCGTCGCGCTTGAGTTCGATCACCACGCGGTAGCCGTCGCGGTCCGACTCGTCGCGCAGGTCGGAAATGCCGTCGATCTTCTTCTCGCGCACCAGTTCGGCGATGCGCTCGACCATCGAGGCCTTGTTCACCTGATAGGGAATCTCGCTGATGATGATCGCTTCGCGTTCCTTGCGGATGGTCTCGAAGGCGACCTTGCCGCGCATCACGATGGAGCCGCGGCCGGTGAGATAGGCGCTGCGGATGCCGGCCTTGCCGAGGATGATGCCGCCGGTCGGGAAATCCGGCCCCAATATGATGCCGTTGAGGTCGTCGATGCTCAACGCCGGATCGCCGATCAACGCCGTGCAGGCGTCGATCAGTTCGCCGAGATTGTGCGGCGGAATATTGGTCGCCATGCCGACGGCGATGCCGCCGGCGCCGTTGACCAAGAGATTGGGAAAGCGTGCCGGCAGCACCACCGGCTCGTGCTCGTTGCCGTCGTAATTGGCCTGGAAGTCGACGGTGTCCTTGTCGATGTCGTCGAGCAGCGCCATCGCCGCCTTGTCGAGCCGACATTCGGTGTAGCGCATGGCCGCCGCCGGATCGCCGTCGACCGAGCCGAAATTGCCCTGCCCGTCGATCAATTGCAGGCGCATGGAGAAATCCTGCGCCATGCGCACCAGCGCGTCGTAGATCGCCTGGTCGCCGTGCGGGTGATATTTGCCCATCACGTCGCCGACCACGCGCGCCGATTTGACGTATTTCTTGTCCGGCGTATGGCCCTGCTCGTTCATCGAGTACAGGATGCGCCGGTGCACCGGCTTCAGAGCCGTCGCGCGCATCCGGCAGCGCCCGCGACACGATCACGCTCATGGCGTAATCGAGATACGAGCGCTTCATCTCCTCGGTGATCGAGATGGGGCGGACGTCGGTGGGACTTCCGTCCCCCGATTTGGGGTTTTCAGGTTCGGACAAAGATGGCTTCTCGCGCGTGTTTTACCGGACCAATTTTCTTAGCTGATTCACCGCCGCAAGGCCACCTGAAATCGTGTCCGTTACAGCCTATTTTCTTATTATGTTTCAAATATTTATGGAGAGTCCAGAAAGCCGGGCCCTGGGCCGCAAAACGGACACTTGTCGCCGCCGTTTTGTGGCTGATTTGACCCCACGGACGGCGGCCGCTACGCGGAACTCATGCCGCACGAGTTCTTCGTCTCCGCCCTGGTTACGCTCGTCGTCGTGGTCGATCCGCTCGGCCTGGTGCCGTCCTTCGTCGCAATCACGCACGGCCTGCCGGATCGCTCGCGCCGCGCGGTAGCGCTGCGCGCCTGTTTGATCGCGGCGGCGATCCTCGCCGGCAGCGCCTTGATCGGCGACTGGCTGTTGCGCACGCTGTCGATCTCGCTGCCCGCCTTCCGCATTGCCGGCGGCCTGCTGCTGTTCTCGATCGCTTCCGAAATGGTGTTCGGCATACGCATCGTGCGGCAATCGAAACAGGCGGAGGAAGCGATCGAGGAGCACGTGCGCAACGTCGCCGCCTTCCCGCTCGCCATTCCGCTGATGGCGGGACCGGGCGCGATCACCGCCACCGTGCTGCTCGCCGGCCGCGCCGGCGGCGATGCACTGCATCTCGGCGTGCTGCTCGGCGTCATCGCCGCCCTGATGATGCTTTGCTTTGTCGTGTTCACGCTCGCCGCGCGCATCGCGCGGCTGCTCGGCGCCACCGCGAATGTGGTTCTGTCGCGCCTGCTCGGCGTGCTGTTGGCCGCGCTCGCCGTGCAATTCGTCATCGACGGCGTGCGCGCGGCGCTGGCGGGGTGAAGCGGTCAAAACTCGTGTCCCGGGTCTGCGGCGCACCGCTACGCTTGCGCTGCGCGCTGCACCGCATCCGGGACACGCGTCACAATTTTCGCTATGATATTCGCATCAGCGGCAGCGCAGTTTGTTGCGCGTCCACTTCACGACTTTGATCGAGGTGGTAAAGCAAACGCCGATATCTCGCTTTTTGTCCACCACGGTCACGCGACATTGAGCGGGACCGACGTGATGCGCCGACAAACTATAGTCTGTCCACCCGAAGTGATGATGGTACAAGCCGGCACCTGGAAATCGCGCAGCCACGCAAGACGAAAAGCTATTGGCGCGCTTGCCAGCAAATGCAGTGCCGACGATGCCAAACACAAAGCCCGCAGCAAGTCGCCCGTCTCCCGCGCAGCGCTACGCTGCCTGCGCGCCCGCTTCGGGACACGCGTCACAATTTCCGCTCAGAACGGGATCTCGTCGTCCATGTCGGACGACTTGCCGGCGCCGGCCAGCGCCGGCTTACGTTCGCGCGAGGCGCTCGGGCCGCTCGAGCCGAAATCGTCGCCCGCGTCCATGCTGCTGCCGCCGCCGCTGCGCGTGTCGAGCATGGTGAGCTGCGAATTGAAGCCCTGCAGCACCACTTCGGTCGAGTAGCGCTCGTGACCGTCCTTGTCCGTCCATTTGCGCGTCTGCAACGCGCCTTCCAGGTAAACCTTCGAGCCCTTCTTGAGGTATTGCTCGACGATCTTGCACAGGCCTTCGTTGAAGATGACCACACGGTGCCATTCGGTCTTTTCCTTGCGCTCGCCGGTGGTCTTGTCGCGCCAGCTTTCCGAGGTGGCCACCCGCAAATTCGCGATCGGACGGCCGTCCTGGGTGCGGCGAATTTCCGGATCCGCACCAAGATTGCCGATAAGGATCACCTTGTTGACGCTACCTGCCATCGTTCTCTCCTACCTTTCCGGTCACACTACCCCGGCCTGACCCGAGGTTCGCGGCTGCTGCGCGCCGCGTCCGCACTTGTCCCCGTAAAACGCACATCGCGGCACTGTTCCCTTTTTGTTCTTATCACTTCTCCGCTCCGCCAGCAAGCGTATGCCGGTGGCCGGCCCTGCCCAGCACCAATGACGATCGCGTCTTTGTTGGCGAGACGCATGGGTTCCTTCCGGAAAAAGGCCATCCGACATCCGCTCTTTCAGTACCGGCGGTAACCTTTGGTAACCATTTAGAGACTTGTTTCAGCTCATAAATCTCGACGTTCTAAAGCGTAATGAGCACAGCTCAATTCATCAACAACCTCATGCCTTCCGCTGCCTGTGTAGAGGCGCGCCTGCGACATCAATTGGAGAAAAACACATGAAGCGCTTCACTCTCACAGCCTGCGCGGGCCTGTTGGCAGCCATGGTGGCCTCGCCATCGTTTGCCGCCGACATGCCGCGGCCGAGCTTCTTGAAAGCCCCCGCTTACGCCGCGTCGTTCAATTGGACCGGCGTCTACGTCGGCCTCAACGGCGGCTACGGCTTCGGCACGTCGAATTGGACGGATAGCGGCGGCACTACAGGCAATTTCGACGTCAAAGGTGCGCAGGCCGGCGGCACGATCGGTTACAGCCTGCAGACCGGCCTTTGGGTCTGGGGCGTGGAAGCCGACCTCGACTACAGCTGGATGAAGGGCACCGACGCCACCGCCTGCTGCGAAACGAAAAACGATTGGCTCGGGACGGCGCGCGGCCGTGTCGGCTACGCCATGGATCGCTTGCTGCCCTACATCACCGGTGGCGCGGCCTTTGGCGACGTCAAAATGACGTCGATCGGCTTCGGATCGGAAACCGCGACCAAGATCGGCTGGACCGCCGGCGCGGGCCTCGAATATGCCTTCATGGGCGCCTGGTCGGCCAAGGTCGAATATCTCTATGCCGATCTCGGCAAGGCGACCTGCAGCGCCGCCACCTGCGGTCTCGACACCGACGTCACTTTGAAGACCAGCATCGTGCGCGCGGGCCTGAACTACCACTTCTAGCCACGGCGCCTTCGAAAACCTGAGCAGGGCCGGCCTTCGCGCCGGCCCTTTTGCTTTGCTGCGGATAGTTTTCAACCGCGGCCCGGCCGCACTGGCAAAACCGGCCCGTTCTCACTACGTTCCGGGCTACGCAGCCCAGCGACCCGCGATCAGCGGCGCCGCGCGTGGGTATGTTTGCTCAGGTTCCAAGTTTAGGTCCCATGCCCGACCGTCCCGAACGACCCGCCCGCCACGATCCCCGCGTGATCGCCATCCGCGGCGCGCGCGAGCACAATCTCAAGAACGTCGACGTCTCGATCCCGCGCGACGAGCTGGTGGTGTTCACCGGCCTGTCCGGCTCGGGCAAGTCGTCGCTCGCCTTCGACACCATCTATGCCGAGGGCCAGCGCCGCTACGTCGAGAGCCTGTCGGCTTACGCCCGCCAGTTCCTCGAGATGATGCAGAAGCCGGACGTCGACCAGATCGACGGCCTGTCGCCGGCCATCTCGATCGAGCAGAAGACCACCTCGAAGAACCCGCGCTCGACCGTCGGCACCGTCACCGAGATCTACGACTACATGCGCCTGTTGTGGGCGCGCATCGGCGTGCCCTACTCGCCGGCCACCGGCCTGCCGATCGAAAGCCAGACCGTGTCGCAGATGGTCGACCGCGTGCTGGCGCTGCCCGACGGCACGCGCATCTATGTGCTGGCGCCGGTGGTGCGCGGCCGCAAGGGCGAGTACCGCAAGGAGCTCGCCGATTTCCTGCGCAAGGGCTACCAGCGCGTCAAGATCGACGGCGCCTTCTACGAGATCGCCGACGTCAAGCCGCTCGACAAGAAATTCACCCACGACATCGACGTGGTGGTCGACCGCCTGGTGGTGAAATCCGACATCGGCACGCGGCTGGCGGATTCGCTCGAGCAATGCCTCAAGCTCGCCGACGGCCTCGCCGTGGTCGAACTCGCCGACAGCAAGGCGTCGGGCGCCGCCGCCAATCGCGGCCGCAACGCCAATGCCGAGCGGCTGATCTTCTCGGAGAAATTCGCCTGCCCGGTGTCCGGCTTCACCATTCCGGAAATCGAGCCGCGGCTGTTCTCGTTCAACAATCCGTTCGGCGCCTGCCCGGAATGCGGCGGGCTTGGGCTGGAGCAGCATATCGACGCCAGCCTGGTGATCCCCGATCCCGACGCCACGCTGAAGAAAGGCGCCATCGCGCCCTGGGCGAAATCGTCGTCGCCTTATTACATCCAGACGCTCGACGCGCTGGCCAAGCACTTCCGCTTCACCCTCGACACCAAGTGGAAGGACCTGGCGAAGAAGACGCAGGACGCCATCCTGTACGGCTCCGGCGAGGACGAGATCAAATTCGTCTATGACGACGGCCTGCGCGGCTACACGACGAAAAAGCCGTTCGAAGGCGTCATCACCAACCTCGAGCGCCGCTTCAAGGAAACTGAATCGGAATGGGCGCGCGAGGACCTGATTAAATATTTCACCGACGTGCCCTGCGCCGCCTGTCACGGCGCGCGGCTCAAGCCGGAAGCGCTCTGCGTCAAGATCGCCGGCAAGAACATCTCCGAAGTCGCCGAACTGTCGGTGCGCAAGCGCCGGCGAGTGGTTCACCGAGATTCCGAAACAGCTCAACGCGCAGCAGAACGAAATCGGCGTGCGCGTGCTCAAGGAAATCCGCGAGCGGCTGAAATTCCTGGTCGACGTCGGCCTCGATTATCTGACGCTGGCCCGCGCCTCCGGCACCCTCTCCGGCGGCGAGAGCCAGCGCATTCGGCTGGCCTCGCAGATCGGCTCCGGCCTCACCGGCGTGCTCTATGTGCTGGACGAGCCCTCGATCGGCCTGCACCAGCGCGACAACGCGCGCCTGCTCGAAACCCTCAAGCGTCTGCGCGACCTCGGCAACACCGTGATCGTGGTCGAGCACGACGAGGACGCCATCCGCACCGCCGATTACGTGCTCGACATCGGCCCGGGCGCCGGCATCCACGGCGGCCACGTCGTCGCCGAAGGCACGGTCGACGACCTCATCGCCGCGCCGCGTTCCTGGACCGGCAAATATCTCTCCGGCGAACTCAGCGTGCCGATGCCCGAGCGCAAAGCCCGCTCGCGCCGCCAGTTGAAGATCGTCAACGCCCGCGGCAACAACCTGAAGAACATCACCGCCGAGATCCCGCTCGGCCTGTTCACCTGCGTCACCGGCGTCTCCGGCGGCGGCAAGTCGACGCTGCTGATCGACACGCTGTACAACGCCGTGGCGCGCAAGTTGAACGGCGCCTCGCTCGCGCCCGCGCCGCACGACCGCATCGAGGGCCTCGAGCACATCGACAAGATCATCGACATCGACCAGTCGCCGATCGGCCGCACGCCGCGCTCCAATCCGGCGACCTACACCGGCGCCTTCACGCCGATCCGCGAATGGTTCGCGGCGCTGCCCGAATCCAAGGCGCGCGGCTACGAGCCCGGCCGCTTCTCCTTCAACGTCAAGGGCGGCCGCTGCGAGGCCTGCCAGGGCGACGGCGTCATCAAGATCGAGATGCACTTCCTGCCCGACGTCTACGTCACCTGCGACGTCTGCAAGGGCAAGCGCTACAACCGCGAGACGCTCGAGGTGCTGTTCCGCGACAAGTCGATCGCCGACGTGCTCGACATGACGGTGGAAGAGGCGCTCGAATTCTTCAAGGCGGTGCCGCGCGTGCGCGACGTGCTGGCGCTGCTTGCACCGCGTCGGCCTCGACTACATCCATGTCGGCCAGCAGGCCACCACGCTGTCGGGCGGCGAGGCGCAGCGCGTCAAGCTCGCCAAGGAGCTGTCGAAGCGCGCCACCGGCCGCACGCTCTATATTCTCGACGAGCCGACCACCGGCCTGCATTTCCACGACGTGGCGAAGCTCTTGGACGTGCTGCACGAGCTGGTGGAGACCGGCAATTCGGTGGTGGTGATCGAGCACAATCTGGAAGTGATCAAGACCGCCGACTGGATCATCGACCTCGGCCCCGAAGGCGGCGACGGCGGCGGCGAGATCGTCGCGCAGGGCACGCCGGAGGACATTGCGAAGGTGGCGCGCAGCTACACCGGGCAGTTTTTGAAGCCGGTGCTGGGGCGGAGGGAGAATAAGCGGAAGAAGGGTGGGCAACAGGCGGCGGAGTAAGGCGATTGAAAACCTGGATCTATCAATTCAGCGCAAAACAACTAAAAACAGTCCACCCTGATCACCTCGGGTTTATTCTGGCGTCAAGTCATTGCTGTAACGAACTGACCTCTATCGCGCCATTCATACTCTTTGAACAGCAGATTAACGAGCCTACCGAAACTGAAAAAGCATTAGGGTCTGGACTCACAATTTGATCCAGTAGAGCACAGCGACGAGCGTGGTAGCGGCCAGGAAGTTGCGCGCGAGCTTGTCGTAGCGGGTGGCGATACGCCGCCAATCCTTGATGCGGCAGAAGAAGTTTTCGATCTTGTGCCGCTGCCGGTAGAAGCGCTTGGGGCAATAGGCTTTCTTTGTAGCGGTGCAGCGGTTCGGGATAACCGGCAAAGCACCTTCATCCCTGATCTGCTGGCGCACTTTTTCGCTGTCGTAGGCCTTGTCTGCAGTGACGGCCAGCGGCGCCCTCGGCGTGTTTAGGATTTCTTCGACGACTTGCCTGTCATGCACCTGTCCGCCGGTCACAATGAAGCTCAGCGGCCGACCTTTGCTGTCGACAATCGCGTGGATCTTCGTGGTTCGGCCACCCCGGCTAATGCCGATCGCCTGATTTTTCTCCCCCTTTTCCTCCGCTGGCCGCGCGGTGAGCTTTCACAACAGTGCTGTCGATCAAATACAGACTGTCGCGCGATTTCGATGCCAACTGGTCGAAAACGCGCTTCCAGATGCCTCGGCGAGACCAGCGGTTGAAGCGATTGTATGCCGTCGTGTCAGGGACCATAGCGGGTCGGCAAGTCCCGCCACGGCATGCCGGTGCGCAGCACGTAAAAGATCGCATTCACGATCTTGCGGTCGTCAACCCACCCTACAGCTTCACGCCGCATCCGCCGCTTCCCCCTCACCTCCGCTCCACCACACCTTGCCTCGGCCCGTGCGGGCCGTCGCAGGTGCAGCGCTTGCCGATCGGCGCATAGGGCGGCGAGGTGCAGAAGCCGCCGCCATCCTTTGGCAGCACGCGGCAGATGTAGAACTGCCGCACGTCCGGCGGGCCCTGCAATCCGTGCATCGCCACCGGCTCGGGGCTGAACGCGCCCGGCAGCGCGGGCGCCACGGTCCATCCCGCGCTCGCCAGCGCGGCAATAATCGGCAGAATCCGGGCGGCAATGACATGGTCGGCCTCGCAAGCTTGGGACGCGCAATCTGCCGCCATTTCTAGCGCGCGATTGCGGCAAAAGCACCGCAGCCTGCTGCTCGCGGCACCGGCCGCCGCCGCGTGCTCGGGCGACTTCAAGCCCGCCCGCGTCGGCCGACGAGCGCCAGGCGCGAAATCACTTATTCCCCGGCTGCGGCGGGATCGGCAGCGGCCCGAGCGTGAACCCGCGTGACAATTCCTCGACGACGATCTTGCCGTTTATGCGGCTGTAATCGAGGAAGTTAAGCGAATAGACCACCGTGCCGTCCGGACACTGGACCTTTTCCGTTCGCAAGTTCGACGAATAAGCAATGTCCTTCGGCGCCCTGCGATGACAGGCGTCCTCGCGCGTCTGATAAACACTGACCGTGCGCGGCGGCTCGCGGCTTTGCGTTTGCGCGCGGGCAACGGCTTGCAGGCCCATCCCAGCCAGTGCGAGCGCCGCGATGACGGCTGCCCGGTTTCTGCTCAAATTCCCCATGCCGCGCATGATGACGCGATTTCGCCCGCGCGCAAAGCCGAGCCGGCGCGGTCGTGCGGCGAGGAGGCCGGCTTACGCGCAAGCAAAATCTCATCCCCGTCGTTTCCACTTTCACGCCAAGCCTTTCCGCGTATTTCAAAAAACTTATCCCCGCCTTCCAATCTAGGCATATAATCCTCATCGCCCGACCCCGTGAGGGGACGCGAACCGGTTGCACCGTTCGTGGGGTTCGGGCCGGCGCCCGCGGGCGCGGCTTAGCAGGCTCGCGCTCCCGGGCGGCGCCGGGGCTCCGCCCGGGGGCACTACGACCCCCTGCGAGGAGCTCGCTGACGGCGGGCGCCAATGCCCGTCAGAAAGCGCGGCCCGGCGCCGCATGAGACGCCGGACGGCGCGCCGAGAGGCGCCACGCGGCCGCAAGGTCGCGTGCCCATAAGGCACGGTCGCGTCTCTTGGCGCGCCGTCCCCCTCGCCTTTTTGGCGGGGGCCACCTCGACAGACCTCGGGCGCTTGCGCGCCGCGAGAACGATGGAGCTTGCCTGAAATGCAACACGAAAGCCGCGCCACACATTCGGCCGTCATGCCCGGGCTTGACCCGGGCATCCATGATGAAGCGCCGCAGCGGACAAACTTACGTGAGGTCGAGCGAGTTGCGCGGCCTCATGGATTGCCGGGTCAAGCCCGGCAATGACAACCAAATTTATGCCTCGAAAGGAAACCGAACCCATGAAAACCACCGACTTCCGCGCCCGCATCGAACGCATCAGCCACAAGATGCTCGACGTCGCCGGCGCCATCCTCGATCGCATCGACCCCGGCCCGCCGGACGCCGCCGGCCCCCTCGTCCCGCCGGAAACGGGCGTTTGGCGCTGGGCCGGCAATCAACTCGGCCTCTGGCAATATTGCGCCAAGCCCGCCTGCCGCCGCGCGCAGCGCTGCCGCGGCGAGCCGCGCGCTTGCCTCATCCGCCGCCTGCCGCAGGTGCCGGATCGAACGCGCGGCGCCTTCCGCGCGTCTTGCGCGCCCGCCGCGCGCGTCAGCCAACGGTCGTATCGCCGTAATGCTCGATGGCGTGCATCGCCTCGTCGGCCAGCGTCTTCAAGATCAGAAAGAACACCAGCGCGTAATGCGGCCCCGCGGCGAAGGCCCCGGCCACGATGAACACATGCATCGGGATGATGCGCACGTAAGGGAAGAACATCATGCTGCCGATGTTCGGCAGGCGCTTGGCCGCGCTGTTGCGGTTGATGAAATAGGAAAACAGATGGTTGGCGAAAAAGGCCAGCCCCGACAGCAGCACCTCCGGCCAATCCGGCCTGCCCTCGCTCAAAATGAACGCGGCATAGGCGGCATGGAAGAATCCGTAGTGCAGCAGAAAGAAGCCGACGACCATGTGCCGCGTCGCCGGCGTGGGGTCGACCGAGTGGCCGTTGATCTTGAGCCCGTCGGTGCTGAAGACTTTCAGGTCGGCCATTTTCTTCGCCTGGAAAATGCCGATGATGACGCTCTGCAGCAGGTAGCTCGCCAGGATGGTGGCGAGCGACCATTCGTCCCGGACGGCGAAAACGATGACGCCGAGATTGACGGCGAGCAGCGACAGCGCCGACGGCGAAAACAGCGCGTGCATGGTCACCCCTCGTTCGCCCTACCCGTTGGCGCCGCACCGACAACATTCGATTTGCTTAAAATTGTCCACATCCGCCACCGGGCTTTTCAATGCTTTTGTGACATCGTGGGCGTTGAACGGGATTTAAGCCTCCCGCCGCTTTGGTCGATAAGCAACGATCGATCGCATGCTGGGACGCCAGGGCAGGAGCAGCCCATGTTTATCCGCCGGTTCATCTTAGGCGCTTTATTCGCTGCGCTTTCTGCGTCCGTGGCGGCGGCCGGCGAGCCCGTGGTCAAGGGCTCCTTCCACACCATTCTGATCCGCGGCCAAAACTGCCTCACCGCCCCCGACGACGAGACCTACCTGCTGCCGGGCGCACGCCTGCAAATGCGCGCCTGTCAGAAGAGCCCGAAGCAGATCTTCGACTGGAACGTCGCCACCTTCGAAATCAAATTCCGCGGCCTGTGCGTGGATGCGTTTCGCGCCGGCGAAGGCAAGACCAAAGCCGGCGATCCGGTCGGTCTGTGGTATTGCAACAAGACGCCGCATCAAAAATGGTACCCCAACCACAGCAACGAAAGCTGGCTGGAGGCGTTCAACATCGTCGGCGGCGGCAGCCCCAGCAGCGAGCTCTGCCTGAGCATCGCCGACGAGAAAGGCGCCGACGGCGCGCCGCTGACCGTCCAGACATGCGACGGCGCCGACCGTCAGTGGTTCCGCATGTATCCGTGGCCGCCGCTGCAGGGTCAGCCGGTCTCGCAGCAGGACGATACGATGTCGCTAATGGCGATCCTGGCGACCGGCGCCGCGCCGAAACCCGCGCCCCGCCGCTAGCCCCGCCGCCCCAGCCACCATCCGATCGCCATCAGCACCACGCCGGCCGCGCCCGACACCAGGCCGTGCTTGACGTGCACGCGCGTCACGCCCGCCTCGTGCCCAAGGAAGAAGCTCGGCAGTGAATCGGCCGGCGTCACGAAATAAATCCCGGCGATAACGAGCAAGGCGATGCCGAGCACCGTGCAAAGCTGTTTCATCAAGGTCCTTCCTTCCGTCAGGGCGAATCCGGCGCCGGCGGAACATAGCAAGCACCGGCATCGGCGCAAACGAACGCCCAGACCGGCGGCTGCCGGCCTGGGCGTTGAAAGTTTTGCGGCGGAAGCCGGTCGTCAGATCGTCAGATCGGGCACGCCAAAATGTTCCAGAACCATTCGCCGTCGACATTGATCCAGCACGGGCCGACGCCGTAGTCGTACCAGCGGCCGTGCCAACGGTGACGGTTGTGACCGTACCAGATGTGGCCGCCATAGCTGCGCCCGACGACGAAGTTGCGGCGGCCACTGACGGCCCTGTTGACGCGGACATTGCGGTGCACATTGACGGTACGGTTCACGTGCACATTGCGGTGGACATTGACCGTCTTGTTGACATGAACGGTCTTGTTGACTGGCTTGGCGTCCGCCGGCGACGAGATCGCGACAGCGAACCCGAACGTGGCCAGGACGGAAAGAACCAGGGAAATCTTCTTCAGCATCTCATCGCCACCTTGAGGTTGGGGCGTTATCGAGTTCCGAGACCAGCGGCGACACTGCGCTCCGCTCTCGTCCCGGGACAAGCCCACGATGCCGCACTATCGGACGGACGATGTGAACGGCCCCTGAACGTAAACGCGTGGTTTTGTTGTGCCAGCGAGCAATGGGTATCCTTTTGCTCCCCTTGTGCGCTGCAATACGACCGGCCATTCGTCGGGCTCAACGGGGTGAGGCGATGAAAAGCCTTACGCCGCCTTCGCGCCAAGCTCCTTGTCCTTCGCTTCCGCGCGCTGAGCCGCCGGGCGCGCCGCGATGCGTGCGGCATAGTCGAGAAACTCCTGCCGCGGCGGAATCATCTTGAACATCATGCCCCAGCGGATCTGCGCGCCGATGATCACATCGGCGGCGGTAAATTGTTCACCCATCAGCCACGGTCCATTGGCGACGGCTTGCGCCACCACGTTCATCACGCTGTCGAAATCGCCGTAACCGAGCATGCCGCGCCTCGCCTCCTCCTTGCGTGGCGCCGCGCGGTCGATCACCGCCGGCTCGATGCAGCTCGGCCCGAAGAACAGCCATTTGAGATAGATTCCGCGGCGCGGCGTGCCGATCGGAATGTTCAGTTTGGCGTCGGGAAATTCGTCGGCCAGATAAGTGCAGATCGCCGCCGCCTCGGTGATCACGGTGTCGCGGTGCTTTAGCGCGGGCACCTTGCCCATCGGATTGATCGCGAGATAGTCGGGTTTCATATTGTCGCCCGCGCTCAGCGTGACGAGCTTGATGTCGTAGGGCTGGCCAAGCTCCTCCAGCATCCACAGCACGATGGACGAGCGCGAGGGCGAGGCATGGTAAAGCGTAATATCTGGCATGAGACACCTTGCAAGGAGGACGGTTGCAAACGACGTTATCGCCGCTATACCAGAATTGCGCAGGGATCGTGACCATGTCCAATAACGTTCGCGACAACTCCGAACGCCACCGCTTCGAACTCGACGCCGACGGCCATGTGGCGTTTTCCAACTACAGACGCGACGGCGGCACGATCACCATCCTGCACACGGGGGTGCCGAAGGAACTCAACGGCAGCGGCATCGGCTCGGCGCTGGTGCGCGGGCTGCTAGATATCGCGCGGGCGCGAGGGTTGAAGGTAAAGCCGCTCTGCCCGTTCGTTTCCGGCTACATCGCCAAACATCCGGAATACGCGGATTTGCTGGGCTAGCCGCAGTTTCCGCGCGTCGCCTAACGCAATCTTTACCCTACGGTAAGACATTGGGCCGGTCGCCTTCTGTCAGGAGCACCCGTTGGATTTCTCGGCTGGCATTGCGTTCTTCTTCGGCCAGATGAACAGGCTGCTGTTCTCGCTCGGCTCGCATTTTTCACTGACGTCGCTCGCCGCGGCGCTGTGCGTCTCGGTGCTGTATTTCGCCTGGCAACGGCACAAGCGCGGCCGCCGCGTCCGCTTGCGGACGATCCTGCGCGCGCTGTTCCCGCGCCGCATCCTGCGGCACAGCTCGAACCAAGCGGACATCTTCTACCTTTTCTTCAACGTCTTCGTATTCAGCATGCTGTTCGGCTGGGCGATCCTGTCCTACCAGTTCATCTCGAACGGCATCATCGCCGCCCTGGTCGCGCTCGCCGGTCCGGTGACGCCATCGGCATTGCCGGCCTACGTGTCGCGTTCGATCATCACCGTGATGCTGTTCCTCGCCTATGAGCTCGGCTACTGGTTCAACCATTGGCTCAGCCACAAGGTGCCGCTGCTGTGGGAATTCCACAAAGTGCACCACACCGCGGAAGTGCTCACGCCGCTCACCAATTTCCGCGTCCATCCGATCTACGGCTGGATCTTCGCCAACATTCTCGCCTTTTCGACGGCGGTCACCAACGGCTTCGGCAATTACATGTTCGGCGACACCGCCTATCAATACGCGCTGTCCGACACCAACATCATCCTGGTGCTGTTCATCCACGCCTATGTCCACCTGCAGCATACGCACATGTGGATTTCGTTCCGCGGCGCGCTCGGCCGTCTATTCGTTTCGCCCGCGCATCACCAGGTGCATCACTCGGCCGATCCGAAGCACTTCAACAAGAACTACGGCAGCTGCCTGGCGCTGTGGGACTGGATGTTCGGCACGCTCTATATTCCGGCGAAGCAGCGCGAGCCGCTGGTGTTCGGCGTCACGGATCACCAGAATGCGCACACGGTGAAGGCCGAGTTGGTGGAGCCGTTTGTCAAAGCCGCCGGCCATCTCAAGCCGGCGCTGCCAAAGCCCATGCCGGTCGCCGAACGCAAGCAAGCCTGAATTGACAGCTTGCGCCCATGCACAAACGCACCGTCATCGTCCGCGACAAGATGCAGCGCGGCTATCGCTATGAGCTGAGCGCATCCGCCGGGCGCGGCTTCGATCCCGAATTCAAGCCGCAACTGACACCGGCCGAAATGCTGCGGCTCGGCGTGTTCGGCGGCAAATACATGACTGACTGCCGCGGCGAATTTCCGAAGAGCTGGTTCGCGCGCGCCAAGCTCTCGCCGCGCGGCGGCGATCCGTCGCTCAATTTCTTTGGCGTCGACGCCAGCCAGCCGCTGTCGGAATGGCGACGCAAGGGCTGGATCCACCCGGATGACCCGCGCGGCTGGTTCCAATGGTATTGCCGCTACTATATGGGCCGCCGGATGCCGGACGAGGACGCACGGCAAATCGGGCGCTGGAAAGCGATCCGCCGCCACGTGCGGCAAATTCAGAAGAACTGCGAACCCGGCGATGTTTTCTGCCGCCCGCGCCAGCGCCAGGCGCTTTTGCACTGGGCCTATGACAGCCGGAAAATTTAAGGGGAATCTCACTCCGCCGCGACGGTGCCGACGCGCGCCGCGCGGCCAGGCCAGCGCCCACGCACGAAATCGATCGCCACCACCACAAGTCCCACGGCCAGCACTTGCCAGCCCGGCCGAATGCCGGCGGAAAAATCGAACGCCACGTCGAGCACACGCATCGGGGAAACATGAAACGCGATGCCGATGCCGACCGCCTCGCCGATGAAGGTGAGCAGCGACACCGCGATGCTCATGAACAGCAGCGTCAATGTGTACAACTCGCCACGGCCTTGCCACCAGACGACCAGCCGGTAGGCAAACAGCCACAGGAACAGGCTAGCGGCGAAGACCGGCACGGTCACATCGGCTTTCGTCTGCTGGAAGTAATGGATGAGCGCCAAGAGCGCGATGCCGTAGATGATCTGGTGCAGCCGCCGCCAGCGCATGCCGCCGAGACGCTTCACCATGCCGTCGGTCGAGGTCGCGGCCAGCGTCGCTAGACCGAGCCACGCCGTGCCGCCGACGATGAGATACCAACGATGGCTGATTTCGTGCACCACTTTGCTGAGGCTGAACATCTGGTCGGCGGTGAACAAAGTAAGATGCGCGGCGATATAACAGAACGCGCCGACCCCGAGCATGCGGCGCACCTCGATCAGATTGCCGTAACGCGCAATGCGTCGAAGTGGCGTCACTGCCAGCGTCACGCCGAGGAAAGTTAGCGCCCAGAAACCAGCGCGGTGGATGAGGTCGTTGAGCGGGCGCGCGCCGTGCAGGATCGCTTGGGCATCCATTAGCGCCTTGGCGAGCGGAAACAACAGCAAGGCCAGCGTCCCGACGCGCAGCGCCGACACGCGACCGCGCCGGTCACGCCAAAGCCGCCAAGGAGAATTCAATGAATTCATCGCTCGCGCCTACCATGCCGGCGGCTGCCCGATAAGAGCCGGTGCGGCTGCCTAAAATTCAATCGAACGGCGGGGGAAGCCGCATAGTTTTCGACCCGATCCGGCCGCTTGGCTGTTATACCGCGTTGCACAATTTTACCACCCGTTGATGCGGGATCGTGCTAACATTTCTATATCCAAACTAGGGCCTGTCTTCAGTTGAGCAGGATCATAGCGGCGGCCATCTGCACTCCGGCGAGAAAATTTCTGGCGAGTTTGTCATAACGTGTGGCGATGGCACGGAAGTGTTTGAGCTGATTGAAGAACCGTTCGACAAGGTTGCGTTCACAGTAGAGTGCAAAATCGCACGCTCGCGGGGTCTTGCGGTTGGCCTTGGGCGGGATGACCGGAGTAATTCCCCGCTGGGTTAGGGTGTCGATGAATGAGTCTGCGTCGTACGCCTTGTCGGCAAGCAATGCATCTGGATCGGCATTATCGATCAGCGGCTCGGCGCAAGCAAGATCATGAGCTTGGCCTGGCGTGAGCATCAACGCGACGGGATTGCCCAAGGCATCGACGAGCGCGTGAATTTTGGTGGTTAGTCCACCGCGCGATCGGCCGATCGCTTGTGGGCCGTTTTTTTTCGCGCGCCGGCGCTGTGCTGATGAGCGCGCACGATGGTGGCATCGATCATCATATATTCGTTGTCGTGATCGCTTGCCAACAGCTTGAAAATGCGTTCGAAAACGCCGCTCTTCGCCCATCGACTGAAGCGCTGGTGCACGATCTTCCAGTCGCCGAAACGCGCAGGCAGGTCACGCCAGGGGATTCCCGTTCGATACCTGTAAAGAATGGCTTCGACGAACAACCGGTTGTCCGCTGCATTGCCGCCGACATGGCCTTCACGGCCGGGCAAAAACTCCTTGATCCGCTCCCATTGGTCGTCTCGCAATCCAAAGCGCTGCATGGGTCGGCCCTCCGCAAAGCCGACCTCGCATCAATCACTCGACAACTGATTTGGGAATCCCCAACGTACCGGCGGCGCTACAAAATAGAACAGTGTTCCGCGTTTGATTCTGATCCGTTCTCGTACAAAGGCCGCCTAACTGAAGACAGGCCCTAGTCGTCACAACCGATCACAAGGCTGCGTGCAATCAGGCTGCCGAGCGCAACTAAAACGCCGGTCAGCCATTTCGGGAGAAGGAGGAGCAGAGAAGAAACGAGTAACGCCGCGCCGGGCCACTTCGAGGAGGCCACCGATGTTGCGACACTTGGTACGCTCACTGCTCGCGCTCGTTCTGTCCGTGTTCAGTCTTGCCGCGCTGGCGCATGACGCCTGGATCAATCGCGGCGCTTACAGGAACTCCGCCGGCGAATGGTGCTGCGGCGCCGAAGACTGCGGCGTGGTCGCGCCCGGCGCCGTCAAAGCTGGCACCGGCGGCTATTCGCTGCGCGGCAACGTTACTTATGGTGAGGCTGTTACCGGTAACGCCGCGGACGGTCCGACGCACCAGGAGCCGGTGAATGAGGTCGTGCCCTATAGCCAGTCGCTCCCCTCGCCCGATGGCGCCTATTGGCGCTGCAAGCGGCCGGACGGTACACCGCGCTGCTTCTTCGCGCCGCCGCCAGGAAGCTGAATGTTCGCTTAAGCCTTGGGATCGGTTCCGGCGCGCATGACCAGCGCCACCATGACTGCGGTTCCAACCAGCACGAAAGACGCGCCGACGCTATCGCAGCCGCCGAAATAGACAATCGATGCGATCAGCAGCGCCGCAAGCCCGAGCGATAATGACCACAGCCCGACCCATTCGCTGGACTCGGTTGCCGGCACACGATCCGCGCGCCGATTGTCTGATCGTATCTTCTGCGGTTGCAGGCGCGGCACGAAATTACCTCCGGTAATTTGTACCATGGTGCACGCAATTTCCGTGCCGGCATTGATTTAGCGCAAACGCCGCGCGCCATGAATTCAGATGCTTACAGGCGCGGCAGCGGGCGCCCGCCGGTTGTGCGCGACGGAACCTTCACCCAGGCTTCGCCGTCGAGCACGGTTTCGCCATCGACCGCGCAAGTGCAGGCCAGCCGCGCACGGAATTTCTCCGGCAGCAGTTCGACCACTGCGACGCTCACCTCGACCGTGTCGCCGATCTTCACCGGTGCGCGGAAATTCAAAGTCTGCGAGATATAGACCGCGCCGGGGCCCGGCAGCCGCGTGCCGAGCACGGCCGAAATCAAGCTTGCGGTATAGAGTCCGTGCGCGATGCGGGTGCCGAACGGAGTCTTGGCGGCGAAGTGCTCCGACAGATGAATTGGGTTGCGGTCGCCGGTCACCTCGGCGAAGCCGACCACGTCAGACGACGCCACGGTCTTGTTCAGCCGTTCGGTCATGCCGACCGAGAGGTCCTCGAAATACAGCGTCTGCAAATTCAACATCGTCACGCGCCCGCAGCCCGCGGCCGGCACACCGCCCACAACAAGCCGATCAGCACCACATTGATCAACGCCAGCACCGTCAATACACCGATGGTGGCGTCGGCACCACTCGCTTCGATCGCCAACGCGCCGGCCGATGGCGCCAGCGCCTGCACGATCAGGCTCGGGAAGGCGAGCTTGCCCATCAGGCGGGGAAACCGCAGCGGCCCGAACAGCGCCAGCGGCAGCGTGCCGCGGCCGATCCAGGAAATACCATAGCCGGCGCCATAGAGCAGAATGACCAGCACCAGGATCGGAAAGCGGCCCGCAAGCAGTAGCAGGCCGACCGCCATCAGCGTGCAGGAGCCGATCATAGTCCAGATCGGGTGGTAGCGGGCCCCGAACAGCCGCTCCACCACGCGGGCGCCGACCTGCGCCGGGCCGAACAGCGTGCCGAGGCTGACTGCCACCGCGAAATCGACGCCCCTCGCCTGCAAGAAGATCAGCAAATGCACGACCACGATCGAACCGATGCCGGCGGCGAGCGACAGCACCAGCGCCAGCAGCGCGAAGATGAGCGTTTCGTTGGCGATGCGCGCCGGCGGTGCGGATTGCGCCGCGTCGGACGGCGCCGCGGCGGCAGAAACTGGCGCGCGGCGGATCACCGCCATTTGCAACGGCAGCGCGACAAGAAGATGCAGCGCGGCATAGACAAAGCACGCGCTGCGCCAACCGGCATGCTCGATCATGAAGGCGCTGAGCGGCCAGCAGATCGTGCTGGAGAAGCCGCCGAATAGCGTGAGGTTGGTGATCGGTCCGCGCGCCGCGCTGCCATACATGCGGCCGAGCGCGGCGAACACGGCGTCATAGAGCCCGGTACCCATGCCAATGCCGAGCAGCACCCAGGCCATGAGATAAACCGGCAGCGCCGGCGCGAGCCCAATGCCGATCAAACCCGCCGCATAGAACAGCGAACTCGCCAGCAGCACCGGCCGCCCGCCATGCAGGTCGATGATGCGGCCGACCTGCGGCGAGATCAGGCCGGCGACCAGCAGGCCCACCGAGGTGCCGCCGACCACCCAGCCAAGCGACCAGCCAGTATCGGCGACAATCGGCCCGGCAAACACCGCCGGAAAATAGAACGAGGTGCCCCAGGCCAGGATTTGCGCAAAGCCCAGCGCGGTGATGACGACGCGGCGATCGAGCGCCTGTCCTTGCGACGACAAACGCCTGTTCCCTAGCGCACCGGTTCCATGCCCTTGGATTTGAGCACGGCGGCGGCATCGGGTCCCGAAAGATACTGGATCAGTTCTTGCGCCGCGGCCTTGTCCTTGGCGGACGCACTCAAGCCGGCGGCATAGGTGGTGGTGTTCTGGATTTCCTTCGGCAGCGGGCCGACCAGCGTCACGCCTTTCACCGGCACGATTTCGCTGATCTGGTGAATGCCGAGCTCCGCCTCGCCGCTGGCGATGAGATCGGCGACATGGCCGCCCTGCTTGAGCTTCGCCTTCGGCTTGATTTGGTCGGCGATGCCGAGCTTCACCAGCAGCTTGTCGATATAGATGCCGCTCGAGCCGCCGCTCGCCGGATCGATATAGGCGACGGTCTTGGCCTTGAGCAGCGCCTGCTTGAATTTGTCGACCGTCGCGATGTCGGGCTTAGGCGCGCCCTGCTTCACCAGCACGCCAATGCCGACGCTGGCGAGATTGACCTTGCTGCCGGCGGCGAGCCTGCCGCTCGCGATCATTTCATCGACCACGGCGGGGGTGATCACCAAGACATCAAAGGCTTCGCCGCCTTCGATGCGCTTCCTCAACTGCCCGGTGGTGCCGTTGTCGACCGTCACATGGTTGCCGGTCTGCCGCTCGTAATTGGGCACCAGCGCCAGCACCACCTGCTTGAAGGCGCCGGCGGTCAGCACTTTGAGCTCGGCGCCGTGCGCGGGCGCAGCCAGACCGAGCGCCCCGGCAAAAAGGGCGGCGTAGCGCAGCTTCGTTTTCATGATTTTCCTCCCGTGCAGCAGGCAATCTACACGATCTGGCCCCTTTCCGGCGTCGGCTGGCCCGCCTGTCGGACTGCCAAGAACAAACCGCTAATCGCCCGGGGTAAAAATGACCAAACGTCGCCATTGGCATTAAGAATCAGTTGTTTAAGCTATGCGTTTCCGCATTGCTGCGGCGCAACATTATTGCTTTTCATTCGGACGAACATCCCTATTTTGCGGGTAAATCAAGTCGCCGGCGCAGTGCCGGATTCGAGAGAAAGAGCCCGCTATGTTTGCCAACCTTGTTCGCCTGATCCGGCAGTGGAAGCGTTACAATCAAAGCCTGACCGAACTTTCGCGCCTCGGCGATCGCGAACTTGCCGACATCGGCATCAGCCGCTCCGATATCCATCGGGTCGCCTGGAACGCCACCCATCGCAGCTAAACTGCTGCCAATCGCCTGAAAAGCGCCCGCGCCTCGCGCGGGCGTTTTCATTTTCGCGGCCTGCAAAAGACTGGCCGGGCGGTTGCCGCTCCCGTCGCCACCGCCTAGTTTCCGCCCATGACCCTGAAACCCGTCCACGTCATCGGCGGCGGCCTCTCCGGCTCGGAAGCAGCCTGGCAACTGGCGCAGGCCGGTGTGCCGGTCGTTTTGCATGAGATGCGGCCGCTGCGCTCGACCGCCGCGCACAAGACCGACGGCTATGCCGAACTGGTCTGCTCCAATTCATTCCGCTCCGACGACAAGGATCATAACGCGGTCGGCCTGCTGCATGCCGAGATGCGCCGGCTCGGTTCGCTGGTGATGCGCGCGGCCGACAGCCACCAGGTGCCGGCCGGCGGCGCGCTGGCGGTCGACCGCGACGGGTTTTCCGCCGCCGTCTCGGAGGCCCTGGCTGCAGCAGCCGCTCATTACGCTGGTGCGCGGCGAAGTGGCGGTGCCGCCCGACGATTGGGACAGCGTCATCATCGCCACCGGCCCGCTCACCTCGCCCGATCTCGCCGCCACGATCCGCGCGCTCACGGGCGAGGACGCGCTTGCCTTTTTCGACGCCATCGCGCCGATCGTGCATCGCGACAGCATCGACCTCGAGCAGGCTTGGTTCCAGTCGCGCTACGACAAGGTCGGTCCCGGCGGCTCGGGCGCCGACTACATCAATTGCCCGCTCTCCCGCGAGCAATACGACGCCTTCATCGACGCGCTGCTTGCCGGCGACAAAACCGTGTTCCACGATTGGGAGTCGTCCACGCCCTATTTCGACGGTTGCCTGCCAATCGAGGTGATGGCCGAGCGCGGCCGCGAGACGCTGCGGCACGGGCCGATGAAACCGTTCGGCCTGACCAACCCGCGCCAGCCCGACGTTAAAGCCTATGCGGTCGTGCAACTGCGCCAGGACAACAAGCTCGGCACGCTGTTCAACATGGTCGGTTTCCAGACCAAGCTGAAGCACGGCGAGCAGTTGCGCATCTTCCGCACCATTCCGGGCCTGCAGAACGCGGAATTCGCCCGGCTCGGCGGCCTGCATCGCAATACCTTCCTCAATTCACCCAAGCTGCTCGATGAAACGCTGCGGCTGAAGGCCAATTCGCGCTGGCGCTTCGCCGGCCAGATCACCGGTTGCGAAGGCTATGTGGAATCCGCCGCCATCGGCCTGATCGCCGCGCGCTTTGCCGCCGCCGAGCGCCGCGGCGAAACGATTGTGCCGCCGCCGCCGACCACGGCGCATGGCGCGCTGCTCGCGCATATCACCGGCGGCCACATCGAAACCATCGACGCCGGCCCCTCCTCGTTCCAGCCGATGAACGTGAATTTCGGCCTGTTCCCGCCGATCGCCGCGCCGGTAGCGCCGGAAGGCCGCAAATACGGGCGCGGCTCGGCCAAGAACCTCGCCAGAAAGAGCGCGCTCAGCGAGCGCGCACTCGCCGATCTTGAGCGCTGGATTGCCGGCGAGCTGCCGGCGGCCGCGGCGGAATAATCACGCCCGGAAGATCCGGCTCGGATCGCGCGCTGCGCGCCACAGCAACCATTGCCGGCGCCAGGGCGCCAACGGTTCGAACTGCAATGGCTGATAATCCGGGCGTTCCATGCGGAGAAGCTGCGGACCGACCAGCGCGACCGGCAGGAATGCCGGCAAGATTTCCGGCGGCGCCGATTTCAGTTTTACTTGCGCCGCCGCGAGATGCCGCCGTGCAATCTCGCGCATCTCGGCCAGCGCGGCCAGCAACGGCGCGCTCATGCGTTCGGCAAAAATATCGGCCGGCTGGACTTGATGCCGGTCCAGGATTTCCAGCGGCACATAAAGCTGGCGGCGCGCAGCATGCAGTCCGAAGCTGCGCAAGATCCCGCCAATCGTTGAGGCCACACTGGCGTCGAGCGTGAACATTTCGGACGGCAGAGCGCCCGACTTGAGAATTCCGGCGGCCATGGCGAAAATCGGCGATCGGGTGCGGATCGCGTATAGTTCCAGCGCGCCGACTGTCGGCATCGGTTCGTCGTAGAGATCGAATGTGCGCTCGTCGATCAATTCGAGCAGCGGCCTTGCCACAAATCCGTAGCGCGAAAGCGTTGCCAGCAGCGCCGCCGCCACCGGATGCGCGGCCGCTTCGCCTTCGCGCTCGCCGCCAAGCGCCTCGCGCCACCATTGCAGGCGGATTTCCCCCGGCATCGGCTCGCGCGCAAGCTCGCGCACGCGCGTGATCTCCACGTTGAAGGCATAGAGCGAATAAAGCGCGTCGCGGTGCTCCGCCGGCGCAAACAGCGTGGCGAGGTAGCGATCCCGGTCGGCGTCGCGCACCAGCGCGGCGCAGTGCTCGTAATTCGTCGGCATCTGATTAATGTACCTGTCACGGCCGGGTTCGTCCCCGGCATAACGGCCTGGATTACTCGACCGCGATCAGCGCCGCGCCGACGCGGCGCTTTTCGCCCAAGAGGATATTGTAGGTCTGCGCCGCGGACCCGGTCGCCAAGCAATCGACCGAGATCGACAACGAGCGGAAGCGCGCGCGCAGCGGCTCGGACAGCGCGTAAGGGTCGCGTCCGGCGCCGATCAGGAACAGATCGAGCGCTTCCGCCCGCGCGAATACCGGCGCCAGCGAAACTTCGGTGAGTTCGCTCACATTCTTGACCGGCCAGGCCCAAATGCCGTCGGGCAGGCACAAAAGCGAGCCGCGGTGCGACATGGTGCCAAAGCGAAAACCGCCGTTCCCATACGAGTCGATGGCCACCGGATAAGGCAGATGCGGGGCGTCGACGCCAGCCGCCATCGTCAGGGCTTTTTCTTCGGCGTATCGGACCCCGCGCGGGTGAGCGCGTCGCCGCCACGGCCGACCCCGAGATAGATCAGGATCGGCGAGGCGATGAACACCGAAGTATAGGTGCCGACCAGCACCACGCCGAACATCATCGTGGCGGTGAACGAATGGATCGCCTGTCCGCCGAATAACAGCAGCGACAGCAGCGCCAGGCTGACGGTGACGTGCGTGATCACCGAGCGCGACAGCGTCTGGTTCACCGAGGCGTTGAGCAGGTCCGGCATCGGCATCTTCTTGTAGCGCCGCAGCATCTCGCGAATACGGTCATAGATCACCACCGTATCGTTGAGCGAATAGCCCAGAATCGTGAGCAGCGCAGCGATACTGGTGAGATCAAAATCGATCTGCGTCACCGACATGAAGCCGATCGTCAGCACGATATCGTGCACGTTGGCGATCATGGCGCCGAGCGCGAACTGCCATTCGAAGCGGAACCAGAGATAAATCAGAATGCAGAAGATCGCCAAGCCCAGCCCGATCACGCCGTAGGACAGCAACTCGCCCGATACGCGCGGGCCCACCACTTCGACCCGGCGATAATCGTATTCGGTGCCGAGCGCAGCGCGCGCCTTGGTCACGGCCTTTTGTTGCGCCTCATCGCCGCCCGGCTGTTCGGCGATGCGAATTAGCACGTCGTTGGGCGCGCCAAATTGCTGCAGCTGCACCTCGCCGAGGCCGAGCGTGGCGAGCGTCGCGCGCATCTTGCCGAGGTCGGCGTCGCCTACCTTGGTCTGCACTTCGATCAGCGTGCCGCCCTTGAAGTCGATGCCGAAATTCAGCCCGTGAAAGAAGTAGAGCGAGATCGCCAGGATCGACATCAGCGCGGAAACAGGAAAGCTGATGCGCCGGAAGCGCATGAAATCGAATTTGGTGTCGTCGGGGACGATGCGAAGCAGGCGCACGGGCGGATCCTAAATGGGCACGCGTTGCGGACGCCGCCAGCGCACCCAGGTGGCGACAATCAGCCGCGTCAGGGTGAAAGCGGTGAACACCGTGGTGATGATGCCGATGCCGAGCGTGACGGCGAAGCCGCGCACCGGGCCGGTGCCGATATAGAACAGCACCGCGGCGGCGATGAAGGTGGTGATGTTGGAATCGAGAATGGTGGCGAGCGCGCGCGAGAAGCCGGCGTCGATGGCGTTGATCGGCGTGCGGCCGCCGCGCACCTCCTCGCGGATGCGCTCGTAAATCAGCACGTTGGAATCGACCGCGATGCCGACGGTGAGCACGACGCCGGCGATGCCGGGCAGCGTCAGCGTGGCGCCCAGCATCGATAGCACGCCGAAGATCATGCACACGTTGATCGCCACCGCGATATTGG
Organism: uncultured Alphaproteobacteria bacterium; assembly: GCA_963786025.1. GTDB lineage: Bacteria > Pseudomonadota > Alphaproteobacteria > Rhizobiales > Xanthobacteraceae > Pseudolabrys. The sequence continues at coordinate 103,851 of CAWAXK010000022.1, read as the reverse complement.
CGAACAGCCCGAACAGGCCGTAAGTCGCCAGCATGAAGATGATCACCATCGCCGCGCCGACGTAAGACGATATCTTGCCTTTGGCGATCGAGTCCGCGCCGAGGCCGGGGCCGACGGTGCGCTCCTCGATGATGGTCAGCGGCGCGGGCAGCGCGCCGGCGCGCAGCAGGATCGCCAGATCGTTGGCGCTTTGCACGGTGAAACTGCCGGAAATCTGCCCGGAGCCGCCCAGGATCGGCTCGCGGATCACCGGCGCCGAAATCACTTCGTTGTCGAGGACGATGGCGAAGGGCTTGCCGACGTTTTCCTGCGTCGCCTGTGCGAATTTGCGCGAGCCGCTGGTATTGAAGCGGAACGTGACGATCGGCTCGCTGGTGCGCTGGTCGAAGCCAGGCTGCGCGTCGGTGAGATCGCCGCCCGACACAAGCACCCGCTTCTCGATCAGATAGGGCGTCTTCGGCTGGCTCGCGCTGTACAGAAGATCGTCCTCCGGCGGCACTCGGCCTTGCACCGCCTGTTCCGCCGATCCGTTCGAATCGACCATGCGGAAATCGAGCTTGGCGGTCTTGCCGAGCAACTGCTTGAGCCGGGTCGGATCCTGCAGGCCGGGCACCTGAACCAGAATGCGGTCGGTACCTTCGCGCTGGATCAGCGGCTCGACGGTGCCGAGTTCATTGACGCGCCGCTCGATGATCTGGATCGACTGGTCGACCGATTGGCGCACGCGCTCCACGATCGCCGGGTCGGTCAGCGTGAGCCGGATCAACCCGCCCGCGTCGTTGGTGATGTCGATGTTGCGCTGTCCGGTCGCGCTCAGGATGCCGCCGAGCGGCTGCGACAATGTGCGCAGCTTTTCGAGCGCCTGATCCGCATTGGAGTTCTCGCGGATGCGCACTTCCACGCCGTTGCCGCGCACCACCAGGCCGGTATAGCCGATGCGCGCCTCACGCAGCACGCGGCGCATGTCGTCGCGCAGCGTCTCCAGCATTTCCTTGCGCACGGCCTTGGTATCGACCTCGAGCAGGATATGCGAGCCGCCCTGCAGGTCGAGGCCGAGCACGACGTGGCGCTGCGCCCACTTCGGCCAACTCGCCACCATCTTTTCGGGCAGGAAATTGGGAACGGCGAACAGGCAAATGAAGAGCGCTGTGAGAACGATCGCCGCCGCTTTCCAGCGCGTGAAATAAAGCATGACGTCCCGACTTAATCCGGAGAACTTGCGATGAGAAACTTGGCCGCCGGCATCAGCCGGCCGCCGCCTCGTCCTTCACCGGTTCCCCCTTGGCGCGAACGTCGGTGATCATCGACCGTATTTGGCGGATGCGTACCTCGTCCGAGATCTCGATTTCGATCTGATCGTCGTCGATCACCTTGGTGACCTTGCCGACCAGCCCGCCATTGGTGATGACGGTGTCGCCCCGCCGAACGTTCTTGACCAATTCCGCGTGCTGCTTAACCCGCTTTTGCTGAGGCCGCAGGATCAGGAAGTACATAATTACAAAGATCAGCGCGAACGGCAAAAGCGACATAACCATATTGCCACTGTCGCCGCCGGCCCCGCCGAACAGCGACCCTTGCGCGAACGCGGTCGAAATGAACATCGAAGCTTCCCTTGCGTGGTTTTTGGGCTACGCCAGGCAAGCGTCCCCGGCCCGGCATCAAATCCTAATTTCGCGCGGACTATAGCGGCCGCCGCCCCAATTGCAACGCCGCAAGACCCCTCAAAAGCGGCCGTTTTTAGCCCTTTTCCTGTAAGCCCGCTTGCGGGGGCAACGCCGCCCCGCTAAGAGCAGCGCAATTTCCGAAAGCACGGGTCCATGGCCAAATCGAAGTTCAAATCGAAATCCGCGTCGAAGCCGAAAAGCAAGTCCAAGGCGCCTGCCGCGGGCGGCAGCGAGGTTCTCGCGCGCATCGCCGAAGCGCTCGAACGGCTGGCGCCGCTACGAGCGCCGGTGGCCGATTTCGACGCCGCCGACGCCTTCGTATGGCACCCGGACGGGCGCCGGCTTGCTCCGGTCAAGCGCGTCAACCGCGTCGAGATGATGCTGCTCAAAGGCATCGACCGGGTGCGCGACGTGCTGGTGGAGAACACCGAGCGTTTCGCCAAGGGCCTGCCGGCCAATAATGCGCTGTTGTGGGGCGCCCGCGGCATGGGCAAATCGTCGCTGGTCAAAGCGGCGCATGCCGGCGTCAACGCCGCCATGAATCAGGGACCGGCCGGAAAGGCCAAGAGCACCCCGCTCAAGCTCATCGAGATCCACCGCGAGGACATCGAAAGCCTGCCCGACCTTATGGCGCTCATCCGCGGCTCGCATTTCCGCTTCATCGTGTTCTGCGACGATCTGTCATTCGACGCCGAGGACACCACCTACAAGTCGCTCAAGGCGCTGCTGGAAGGCGGCATCGAGGGCCGCCCCGACAACGTGATTTTTTACGCGACGTCGAACCGCCGCCATCTGATGGCGCGCGAAATGATGGAGAACGAGCGCTCGACCGCGATCAATCCGGGCGAAGCGGTCGAAGAGAAAGTATCGCTGTCCGACCGCTTCGGGCTCTGGCTCGGCTTCCACCGTTGCAGCCAGGACGAATACCTGGCCATGGTCGAAAGCTATGTCGCGCACTTCAAGATTCCGGCGGGCGGCGAAGCGCTGCAACACGACGCGCTGGAATGGTCGACCACGCGCGGCTCACGCTCCGGCCGCGTGGCCTGGCAGTTCGTGCAGGATCTGGCCGGAAGGCTCGGCGTCGAGTTGAAAAGCTAGTTTTACGCGCCGCCGAGATATTTGGTCGGATCGACCGGGGTCGAGCCCTTGCGGATCTCGAAGTGCAGTTGCGGCGACGTCACGTTGCCGGTCTGCCCGGCATGCGCAATCACCTGCCCGCGCTTGATGGTGTCGCCGCGCTTGACCAGCAACTCGCTGGCGTTGGCGTAGGCCGACACGAAGCCGTTGGCATGGCGGATCAGCACCAAGTTGCCGTAGCCCTTCAGCTCATTGCCCGCATAGGCGACGACGCCGTCATCGGCGGCCTTGATCGGCGTGCCCGCCGGCACGGCCAGATTGATGCCGTCGTTCTGGCCGCCGTTCGGGCGCGGGCCGAAGCTGGCGATGATGCGGCCTTTGACTGGCCAGCGGAATGACGGCATGCCACCTGCCGCTTCCGCCGTCTTGGTGACGCTTTCCGTGGTGGCGTGGGTTTCGGGCGTTACCACGCGCGCGTTCTGCACTGGCACGCTTGCGACCTTCTCGGCCGGAACCGTGCGCGGCTGCGCGACATGCGGCGCGGGCGCCGGCACTTTTGGCTGCACCTGACGCTCTGCCACATGACGGCCGCCCGGAACCTTCAATCGGTCGCCAATATTAATCTTGGTATAGGGCTGGATGTTGTTCATGCGCGCCAAGGCCACGAGCGAAATGCCGTGTTTGTGCGCGATCCCGATCAGGCTCTCGCCCGGCTCGACGATGTGGACGTTATCGGCCGTCCGTTGCGGCTGCGCCACCGGACGCGCATGCGGCGCGTGCGGCACCGGCGCAGGAGCCGCGCTGGCTGAAACGTAGCGCGGAATGACGACGCGCTGGCCCGGCCGGAGCGCGGCGCCGTCGCGGAAACCATTGGTCTCCCGGATGGCTGCAGCCGGCACACCGTATTTGCGCCCAATGGTCTCAACCGTTTCGCCGGTTCTCACCGTGACCGGCGAACCGCCGTCCCAGGTCCAATGTCCGGTCGGCGCGGGTGCCGCAGGCGGCGCGCGATAGGCAGGTACCGAACCGGTGACGTCGGATCCGGTGGGCCGGTAAGCGCCCAGGCCCTGCGCACCCGTCGAGACGCCGCCGGTGGCGGCCACGGTGGCGGGCCGGCTCGGCGCCGGCAGCGGCTGCGCCTCGATGCGCGAGCGGTACGCCGGGCGCGGCGAAATTGATCCGGTCGTCTCTTGCCGCACCGGACGATTGGAGGCGTATGGATTGGAGTCGAAGCGCGCGGAATCCGAACAACCGGCGGCGGCAACACCCAGGATGGCAAGAACTGCAACGTGCAGCACAACACGCGAGCGAGACGGCACGTTAATGCGCGACATGTGGTTACTCACTCATACGCAACAAAAGGAGACTTTGAAATAAAGCAGCATTGAGTAAATAAGCTTTTAAGAATTAGCGGATCGTTACAGGCATACTGTCGCGGCTAAAATGCCACAGCGAGCGCGGAGTGCCAAATGGCGCGCATTTCGGAAAAGACCGCGCGTAACGCTGAAAACGTCAGAGTTCTTGCGCCTGCCCGGGCAATAACGGTACGAAACGCACCGCAATCAGGTTTTCGCGCACGATGCCCGTTATCGAGTTGGTAAGCTTGATTATGTGTTGTGATCCGCCATGCGGGCCGAGCGGTAGAATCATCACCCCGTCATCGGCGAGCTGATCGATCAAAGTCTGCGGCACCTGCTCCGCGGCGGCGGTGACGATGATGCGATCGTAGGGCGCCCCGCCCGGCACACCGGCAAAGCCGTCGCCGACCACGACCTCGACGTTGTCGTAGCCGAGCGCGGCGAGCCGCGCCGTCGCCTGATCGGCGAGTGTGCGATAACGCTCGATCGTCACCACCGAGCGCGCCAGGCGCGAGAGCACCGCCGCCTGGTAGCCGGAGCCGGTGCCCACCTCCAGCACGCGATGATGCGGCCGCAACGCCAGCTGCTCGGTCATATAGGCCACCACGTAGGGCTGGCTGATGGTCTGCCCGCAGGCGATCGGCAGCGCCTGGTCGGCATAGGCGCGGTCGGCGAAATCCGCGTCGACGAAGTCGCCGCGCGGCACCTCGTCCATGGCGCGGAGCACCGCCTGGTCGCTGATGCCGCGGCGGCGCAGCGTCAGCAGGAATTCCATACGGCCTTCGTCTTGCCCGTTTTGCGCGTCGCTTGCCACGGCCCACCCCTGTCAACGCGAATCTAGCACGTTTGGCGGCGATTCATGTAAGCTCGCGCGGTTGTGCGCAACGCTTGAGCAAATGGAACCCGGCGCCAGCGAGAACGTTGGTAAGCGGGAGACGGCGATGAGCGAATCTTTGAATGCGACGCCGCGCCTTCTCGTGGTGGAAGATGAATATCTGATCCGCATGCTGCTTGAAGACATGCTTGGCGACCTCGGCTACGACGTGGCCGCGGCGGTCGGCACCATGGCCGAGGCGAGTGAACTCGCCGCTCATGGCAATTTTGACGCCGCCCTGCTCGACGTCAATCTCGACGGCCAGCAGATTTTTCCGGTCGCGGAAATTCTGACCAAGCGTGGCCTGCCCTTCGTGTTCGTCACCGGTTATGGCGAACGCAGTCTGCCGGCGCCCTATACCGACCGTCCGGCGTTGCAGAAGCCGTTCCAAGTCGAGCAGCTCAAAGCGATCCTCGGCAGCTTGCTCGCCGGCGCCTAACTCCCCGCTCGTCCCGGCGAAAGCGGGGACCCAGAAAATGCTCGGATTTGTGGCTCTGGATTCCCGCTTGCGCGGGAACGAGCGGAGAAACGTCAACCAAATATGTCGGCAAGTATGGTCATGAACGGCTCGTCGGTGAGGTCGAGCCGCAAGGGCGTGATCGCGATGCGCTTCCCGTTGAGCGCGTAGAGATCGCTGCCCTGCGTCGCGCCGGCAACGCCGCCGCGGCCGAAGGCGATCCAGAAATAGGGATTGCCGCGCCCATCGTGGCGCGCGTCGATGCGCAGCAGTTCCTGGTCGCGTTTGCCCTGGGTGGCAATGGCGATACCGGCGACTTCGTGCGGCGGGCAATCGGGAAAATTGACATTGACCAGCACGTCGCGCGGCATGCCGGTTTTGAGCACGCGGCGGATCACGTCGGGCGCGAATTGGATCGCGGTCTCCCAAAAAGGATCGCGCCGGTTGGCGAAGGAATAGGCCTGCGACAGCGAGAACGACGGAATGCCGAGCACGGTGCCTTCCATGGCGCCGGCGACCGTGCCCGAATAGGTGACGTCCTCGGCGGCGTTGCGACCGCGATTGACACCGGACAGCACCAGGTCCGGCATTTCCTTCATGAGGTGGCGCGCGCCCATGATCACGCAGTCTGTCGGCGTGCCCTTGACCGCGAAATGCTTGTCGGCCACTTCGCGCAGCCGCAGCGGGTCGTTGAGCGACAGCGAATGCGACACGCCGGACTGGTCGCTTTCCGGCGCCACGATCCAGACTTCGTCCGACAAGTGCGCGCGATTTTCTCGCAGGCCTCGAGGCCTGGCGCATGGATGCCGTCGTCATTGGTGATGAGGATGCGCATTATTTCCCTTTACGTGTCCCGGGCGCAGCGCAGCACGAAGTGGTGCGCTGCAGACCCGGGACCCGGTTAGCCCAAAAGATAAGCTGGGTCCCGGATCAGCGGTGCACCACTTCGCTGCGCTCGTGCTGCACCGCATCCGGGACACGACTTCGTTAACTCCGCTCGATTCTTGTTATTCCGCCCATATAGGGCTTGAGCGCCTCGGGCACCGCGATCGCGCCGTTCTCGTCCTGGTAATTCTCCATTACCGCGATCAGCGCGCGGCCGACGGCGACACCCGAGCCGTTGAGCGTGTGGACGTGGCGCACGCCGTCTTTGCTGCGATAGCGGGCGTTCATCCGGCGCGCCTGGAACTCGCCGCAGTTCGAGCAGGACGAAATCTCGCGATACATGTTCTGGCCCGGCAGCCAGACCTCGATATCGTAGGTCTTCTGCGAGGCGAAACCCATGTCGCCGGTGCAAAGCGTGACCACGCGGTAGTGCAGGTCGAGTTTCTTGAGCACTTCTTCGGCGCAGGCCAGCATGCGCTCGTGCTCTTCCTTGGATTTGTCCGGCGTGGTGATCGAGACCAGCTCCACCTTGGTGAACTGGTGCTGGCGGATCATGCCGCGGGTATCCTTGCCGGCGGCGCCGGCCTCGGCGCGGAAGCACGGCGTGCAGGCGGTGTAGCGGCGCGGCAGCGTGTCTTCGTCGAGGATGGACTCGCGCACCAGATTGGTGAGCGGCACTTCGGCGGTAGGGATGAGCCAGCGACGATCCCTATGTGTTTCGAGTTCGGCAAATTCAATCTCGATTGACTTAGCTTGTTCTATCCCAACCGACCCTGCAGCCTTTAGCGCTCTCTGCCAAACAACATTCAATCCCCTGCGTTCTTCCGATAAGTCGACTGGCCCGGGAAATGTTGCAAACTGATCTTGAAAGAACTTCGGCAATTGCGCCGTTCCAAACATAGCTTCGTCACGCACCATCAGCGGCGGACTAACCTCCGTGTAGCCATGCTTCTCGCTGGAATGCACGTCGAGAAACAATTGCCCGAGCGCGCGTTCCATGCGCGCCAGCCCTTTCTGCAACACCACGAAGCGCGCGCCGGAGAGTTTCGCCGCCAGTTCGAAATCCATCATACCGAGCGCTTCGCCCAGTTCGAAATGCTGCTTGGGCGTGAACGCGTAGTCGCGCTTAGCGCCCGATTTGTGATGCTCGACATTGCCGTGCTCGTCGCTGCCGTCCGGCACGTCATCGAGCGGCAAATTGGGAATTTGCGCCAGTTCCTTGTCGAGTTCGTCGCCAAGCTTTTTCTGCTCGGCCTCCAGCGCCGGCATGGTGGTTTTGAGTTGGCCGACCTCGGCCATCAGCGCCTCGGCGCGCGCATTGTCCTTGTTCTTCTTCGCTTCGCCGATTTCCTTGGAGGCCGCGTTGCGCCGCGCCTGCGCCTGCTCGGACTTGGTGATTGCCGCCCGCCGCGTCTCGTCGAGCGCCAGGAGATTGGCCGACAGCGGCGCTAGCCCGCGCCGCTGCAAACCGCGGTCGAAGGCCTCCGGATGCTCGCGAATCCATTTGATGTCGTACATGGGGGCGCTTTTATCCCGTCATGGCTGGGCTTGTCCCGGCCATCCACGCCTTTCTTGTGTGAAGCAAGACGTGGATGCCCGGCATAAAGCCGGGCATGACGGTGTCAATAGCTACTCCGCCGGCTTGGGGGCGGCATCGTCCGGCCCGCCGTCGGTCGGCGGCGGTGGCGCCTCGGCAGCAGCTTTCTCGGCCGCAGCTTTGGCGGCCTCGTCGGCCTTCGCCCGTTTCTCCACGATGCGCACCGACCAGATCGAGCCCTCGTAAAGCAGCATTAGCGGCACCGCCAGCGACATCTGGCTGATCACGTCGGGCGGCGTGAGCACGGCGGCCAGAATGAAGGCGCCGACGATGAAATAGCGCCGCTTAGACCTGAGCTGATCGGAAGTGATCAGCCCGATGCGGCCGAGCAGCGTCAGGATCACCGGCAGCTGGAACGCCACGCCGAAGGCGAGCACCAGCGTCATCATCAGCGAGAGATACTCGCCGACCTTGGGCAAAAGCGCGATGCTCGCCTCGTTCTCAGTGCCCGGCTGCTGCATATGCAGCGAGAACCGGATCAGCATCGGCAGCACCAGGAAATAGACCACCAGCGCGCCGAGCGTGAAGAAAAACGGCGTCGCGACCAGATAAGGCACGAATGCCTTGCGTTCGTTGCGGTACAGCCCGGGCGCCACGAACATGTAGATCTGCGCCGCCACCACCGGAAACGACAGGAAGGCGGCGCCGAACATCGCCAGCTTCAATTGCGTGACGAAATATTCCAAGAGCGCGGTGTAGATGAATTTGGAATTCTCCGGCCCCGCCACCCAGACGAACGGCCAGACCAGGACATTGTAGATGTCCTTGGCGAACACGAAGCAGAGCACGAACATCACGGCGAAGGCGAACACCGCCTTGATCAGCCGGGAGCGCAGCTCGATCAGGTGATCGAGCAAGGGCGCCTTTGATGCCTCGATGTCCTCTTCGCTCACACGCCGCCCCCGGCTTTCTCGGCAGGCGGCGGCGCGGCGGCGGCCACGTCTTCATGCGTGACGGCGACCAGTGGTTCCGGCGGCCGCACCTCGATCTGCGGCAGCGGCGGCGCTTCCGGCAAAGCGGCGGGGTTGGCAGCCGGGCTGGCGGCCTCGGCCGCAGGCTCAGCGGGTGATGTGGCCTCGACTGCCGGCGTCTCCTCGAAGGCGCGCTCGACGTCCTTCTGCACGTCGCCGAGCGGATCCATGTTGGAGAATTCGCTGACCGAGCTTGAAATATCGTCGGCGTGTTTCTTGAGGTCGGCGAACTCGGCTTCGCGCAGCGCTTCCTGGAACTGGCCCTGGAATTCGTTGGCCATGCGGCGGACTTTGCCCATCCACTGGCCCAGCGTGCGCAGTACGGTCGGCAGTTCCTTGGGCCCGATCGCGATCAGCGCGACGATGCCGATGACGACGATCTCGCCCCAACCAAGATTGAACATGGATAGATCAACTCCCGCGCATGATCCCGAAACGCATGTCCTCGACTAGATCGGGGATGGGTACCGGTTTTCGGACAAGATCATGCGCAAGCAAAAATGCCGTGGCCGTTCCCACTTCACGTCGCCGCGGCAACGATTAAGAGCGCGCGCCCTCGGCGCGCTCGGTTTCGGACTTCGGCGCGGCGCCGGCGGCCTGATGGTCGATGCTCTTGGCCGGTTCGGTTTTGGCCTGCGCCGTGTCGTCTTCCGACATGCCCTTTTTGAACGCCTTGATACCCTGGGCGAAATCGCCCATCAGGTTGGACAGCTTGCCGCGGCCGCCGAACAGAAGCATCACCACGACGATGACGATCATCCAGTGCCAGATACTTAACGAACCCATTGCCTAACCCTCCGCGGCGGCGGCTTCGAGCGTGCGCGTCCCCGCCATTGATTTAACCTGAAACTAGGCTTCGGAAACGGCAAAAACAAGGACTTCGGCCGTTTGTAATGCGGCCGTCATGTCGCAGCATACGCGGAAATGGCCTGAAGTTACTTGAACTTAAGGCTGCCTGCACCGTTAAGCATACGATCCGTCACTCTGTGGTGGCCGCCGAAGGCGGCCCTCAAGGGCGACGGCCCGGGCCGTGCACCCTTCGAGGCCCGCGCTTCGCGCGCCACCGCAGGATGACGGTCCACAGGCTATCCCGTTGTACTTACGTTTCCCCGCGCGCGGGCGGCGGTGCCAGCCCCAAATCGAGATCGCCTGGGTCGAGCGGCTCCTCATCATCGCGCAGCGTCGTGTCGTCGGACGGCATCGGCACCGAGAAGCCCGGCGGCAGGTTGCCTTCGAGCAGGCCGGCGCCCTTGAGCTCGTCGAGACCGGGCAGATCGCCCACCTCTTCCAACCCGAAATGCGTGAGGAACTGCTCGCTGGTGCCGTAGGTGATCGGCCGGCCCGGCGCCTTACGCCGGCCGCGCGGGCGGATCCAGCCCGTTCGCAGCAGCACGTCGAGCGTGCCGGCAGCAGCTGCCACGCCGCGAATTTCCTCGATCTCGGCGCGGGTAACCGGCTGGTGATAGGCGATGATGGCGAGCGTCTCGATCGCCGCGCGCGACAGCTTGCGCGTTTCCACCGTCTCCTTGGTGAGCAGCCAGGACAGGTCGTCGGCGGTGCGGAACATCCATTTGCGGCCGACGCGTATGAGGTTGACGCCGCGCGTGGCATATTCGGCCTTGAGCGCGGCAAGCGCCGCCTTCACATCGACGTCTTGGGAAAGCCGCCGCGCCAGCGTCGCCTCGTCGAGCGGTTGGCTCGCGGCGAACAGCAGGGCTTCGAGCAACCGCAGCTCCTCCGGCCGCGCCGCGATTTCCACCACCGTCTCGACAACCGTCACCGATTCGGCAACCGCCACGACGGCCGGCTCAGCGGCCGGCGTGTCGTCGTTTTGAACAATAACGAGCTTCTTGGCCGCACTCGGCATCGAGTCTGTCCCCTTATGTGTTTTCTTTTGCGTCATAGTTCAAAGCACTTCCGTTCACACCGACCCGCTTGCGCATGTAGATCGGCGCGAACAACTCTTTCTGATGAATCTCGGCAACCCCTTCGCGCACCAGCTCGAGCGCGGAGGCGAACGAGGATGCCATGACGGTGGCGGCCAGCGCCGGCTCCACCACGAAGGAAATCAGGAACGCATCGATGCGCGACCAATCATTCGACATGCCAATCAGGCGTTCGAGCGCCGCGCGCGCTTCCGCCAGCGACCACACCGAGCGTTTCTTGAAGCGCACGCGGCCGAGCACGCTCTTCGCGCGCTGCGTCGCATAGGCGCTGAGCAGATCGTAAAGCGTCGCGTTCCATTCCGGCTGCTTGATTTCGTCGATCGGCTCGGGCGCGCCGCGCGGAAACACGTCGCGATTGAGCTGCGGCCGCTCCATCAGCCGGGTCGCCACGCCGCGCAACGCTTCCAGCCGGCGCAGGCGGTGAGCCAGCGCCAGCGCCAGGTCTTCCGCGCTCGGTCCCTCGCCCGGCGCCTCGCTCGGCAGCAGCAGGCGCGATTTCAAATAGGCGAGCCAGGCCGCCATCACCAAGTAATCGGCGGCGAGTTCCAGCCGCAACTGCCGCGCCGCCTCGATGAATTTCAGATACTGATCGGCCAGCGCCAGAATCGAGATCTTGGCCAGGTCGACTTTCTGCGTGCGCGCCAGCGCCAGCAAAAGATCGAGCGGGCCTTCAAAGCCTTCCACGTCCACGATCATCGCCGGCTCGGTGGTGCCGCGATCCGTTTCCAGCGTGGTGTCGAAGTCCTCAGGCGTCATGAACCGGTCTTCCGTTGCGACGGTGGCTCGGCGTCCACCATCTGCGTGAATATCTTGCGCGCGGCATCGACGTCGAATTCTTCCGGCGCCTTGCGCTGCGCCAGCGCGACCTCCGCGCGTTTGGCCGCCTCGCCCGCCAGCACCGGCGCTTCGCCCGCGACCGCGGCCATCTCACCGAGATCGCCGTTGCAATGGAGGACGACGTCGCATCCGGCAATGAACGCGGCGCGGCTGCGCTCCGCGATCGTTCCGGACAACGCCTTCATCGAAACGTCGTCGCTCATCAGCAGGCCTTGGAAGCCAATAAACCCGCGAATCACTTCGTGCACCATTGTGACCGAAGTCGTGGCCGGCGCGACGGGGTCGATGGCGGAAAACACAACATGTGCGGTCATGCCGAGCGGCAGGGCGGCGAGCGGCCGGAAGGCGGCAAAATCGGTCGCTTCCAGGGTGGCCCGGTCGGTGTCGACCACCGGAAGCTTGTGGTGGCTGTCGGCGGTCGCCCGGCCGTGGCCCGGAAGGTGTTTGAGCACCGGCAGGACGCCCCCGGCCAAGAGGCCCTCCGCGATCGCGCCAGCGATGGCCGCGACCTTGCCGGGTTCGCTTCCATAGGCGCGGTCGCCGATCACCGGGTCGGCGCCGGCGCTAAGAACATCGGCCAGAGGTAGGCAATCGACATCAATCCCAAGAAGCCTGAGATCTGCCGCGATCAAGTGACCTCCTAGCCGAGCAGCCGAAAGACCACGCGAAACCTCGTGATCGTAGAGCGCGCTATAGCGCGCGCCGGGCGGATAGGCCGGCCATTGCGGCGGACCCAGCCGCTGCACCCGGCCACCTTCCTGATCCACCAACACCGGCGCGGCCCAGCCGACCGCGTCGCGGAAAGAATTAGTTAGTTCAGTTACTTGCTCTGGCGTATTCACGTTTCGCTTAAAGATTATAAGGCCCCAAGGCTGGGCCTCGCGGAGAAACGCGCGCTCACTGGCGGAAACCTTAAGCCCGCTCAATCCGGTAATGAATGCGCGCGCCGCCATCGGCGCGGATTAGCCCGCGCCTGCCATAAGTTCAAGCAAAGGCGCGTTAATTTCGCTGGATAAGACACTGGGCGCCGGCCGCCCTGAGGCCGTTGCAGAGAGTGCTCGCCTCGCCGGCATTGGCGAAGGGGCCGACCATGGCGCGGTAATAGGTGCCCTTGGCGCCGAGTTCCACTTTGCGGATCGAAGCCTGACGATTTCCGAGCTGACCCGGATACTTAGCCTGCAGGCTGCGGAACGCGGCCCGCGCCTCGGCTTCGCTCCGTTGCGAGGAAACCTGCACCGCATAGCCGCCGGTATGGGGCGTCTGCGCCTCGGGCGCATTCCGCGACGGCGCGGCCACGGCTGCCGTTCGCACCGGAGCCCGGGTTGTGGGCGCGTTCGGATTCAGCGACAGCGGCGCGTTGTTGGAAACAGAAGCCGTAGTGTGCCGTTCTGGTCTGGCGGCGCGCGGTTCCGCTGGGCGCGGCTGCGGTTCCGGAGGGTTTGCCACTGCGGGACCGCCGCTGGCGACATGCGCTGGCGGCGCGGATGGCTGATTGACGGGAGCCGGCGCCTGCATAGCGGCCGTGGGCGGTTGGGCATCGCCCATACCCAACTGATCCGGGCGGATGGCAATGGTGTGGACTCTCTTCGGCTCACCGGTAACGACTCCGTTCCCGGATGCCGCCTGGGCAGGCATCAGCGGCGGATTGGCTTGCGCCTGGGGCGCGCCCGGATTGCTCCTAATCTCGACCGGCTTTTCCTCGCGCGACACAAGCTTTTCGTCCTGCGCGCGATCGGTCACCCGGTCGGTGATCAATTTGTTCGGCGTCTTGCTGGCGGCCGCCGGCACGATCTTGCTTGGGGCGGTGTCGGCTTTGATGACGGGGGGCGGGCTAGAATAGCGCGCGGGGCCAAACAGCGCGCGATAACCGAAGGCGCTGGCGGTACCGATCACCGCCAGACCAACGACAACGGCCACCGCCACGATCGCCGAACGCTTCTTCGAGGGCGCTTCATCGTCGTAGTAGCCATGTTCCTCGTCGCCGAGGTGGGCGTTGCTCGGATGATACGGGTCCGCCTCGTAGCCGCCGGTTTCGTCCGCCGGATGGCGGGGCGGTTCGGCTGACGGAGGATAGAGATTGCCGGCGGCATAGGGTTGGCGCGGGCGGCTCGGCGGCGGAGGAATTGGCGGCTCCATCGCCACGGGCGGCGCGGCCGGAACGGTCGTCGCGCCAAAATATTCGTCAGCGCCGAAATTCCGCACTGGCGGTGCAGCGGCCGGTGGTAGCGGCGGCGCAGCGGCGCGGCGCGCGTTTTCGCGGCCGAATTCAGCGAACGGGTCGGTTTGCCCGATCAGGCGGGCAAGTTCGGCGAGCGGATCGCTGCCGGACGCTGGGTTGGCGGCGGGCACGCGGCGCGTCAGCGATTCATTCGAACGATAGGGTCGTTGATTCTGGTCGTCCGCCATTCGGTCCCCAGTTATTGACTGCGCCCCGCCCCCACATCGCGAACCCGCGCCGAACGGGTTCACGGAACGCAAATTAGCGCATTTCTTCCGGCGCTTCGACCCCGAGCAACGCAAGACCCGAGGCGAGAACTGTGACGATCCCCTGCACCAGGGCTAGCCGGGCTGTGGTTACTTCTGGATCATTCTGGATAATGAAGCGTAAATGAGGCGAGTTTTTTCCCCGCGTCCAATGCGCGTGAAATTCGCTTGCTAATTCATAGAGATAGAATGCAACCCGGTGGGGCTCGTGGGCCAGCGCCGCAGCCTCCAGCAGACGCGGGTAGAGCGTGATGCGGCGCAGGATCGAAATCTCGCCAGAATCGCTGAGCCGTTCGAGCGGGGCATTTTTCAGCCACGCCGCGCGCTCATTCGCCGCAGCCGGCAGGCCGGGCATCTCCGCCCGCGCATTGCGGAATATCGATTCGCCGCGCGCGTGGCCGTACTGGACGTAGAACACCGGGTTCTCGCGGGTCGCCTCGATCACCTTGGCGAGGTCGAAATCGAGCACGGCGTCGTTCTTGCGGTAGAGCATGTCGAAGCGCACCGCGTCCTTGCCGACCTCGTCGACGACTTCGCGCAGCGTGACGAAGTCACCCGACCGCTTCGACATTTTCACCGGCTCGCCCGCGCGCAGCAGCCGCACGAGCTGCACCAGCTTCACGTCGAGCGCGGCCTTGCCAGCGCTCACCGCCTTCACGGCCGCCTGCATGCGCTTGATATAGCCGCCGTGATCGGCGCCCCAGACGTCGATCAGATTACGGAAGCCGCGGTCGAATTTGGATTTGTGATAGGCAATGTCGCTGGCGAAATAAGTGTAGCTGCCGTCCGACTTGAGCAGCGGCCGGTCGATGTCGTCGCCGAAATCAGTCGAGCGGAACAGCGTCTGCTCGCGATCTTCCCAGTCCTCGAGATTGCCGCCTTTGGGCGGCGGCAGCCGGCCCTCATAGACCTCCCCGCTCGCACGCAGCGACGCGATGGTGGCGCCGACCTGGTCGGCTGCGCCTTCGATCAGCGAGCGCTCCGAAAAGAACACGTCGTGCCGGACATTGAGCGCGGCGAGATCGTTGCGGATCATGTCCAACATCATGCTGATGGCCTTGGCGCGCACGATCGGCAGCCATTCGGCTTCCGGTTTCGCGCTCAAGGCGGCGCCGTATTCGGCGGCCAATTCGCCGCCGACCGGCACCAGATAGTCGCCGGGATAAAGCCCCTCCGGGATCGGCCCGATGTCCTCGCCGAGCGCTTCGCGATAGCGCAGGAAGGCCGAGCGGGCGAGCACGTCGACCTGCGCGCCGGCGTCGTTGATGTAATATTCGCGCGTCACCGCGTAGCCGGCGAAGGCGAGCAGATTGGCGAGCGCATCGCCGAACACCGCGCCGCGGCCGTGCCCGACATGCATCGGCCCGGTCGGATTGGCCGAGACATACTCGACGTTGACCTTGTTGCCCTGTCCGATTTCGCTGCGGCCATAGTCCTGGCCCGCCGCCAGCACGAGACGCAGTTCCTCGCCCCAGACCCTGGTGTGCAGCGTGAAATTGATAAAGCCGGGCCCGGCGACGTCGACCTTGGCGATCAGATCGTCGGCACGCAGCCGCTCGGCGATTTTCTCGGCGAGATCGCGCGGCTTCTGGCCGGCGTCCTTGGCCAGCACCATGGCGGCATTGGCCGCCATGTCGCCATGGCTCGGATCGCGCGGCGGCTCGACGAGGACGCGCGAAAGGTCCGTACCGAGGCCGAGCACGTCGGCGCAGACGGCGCGTACGCGCGTGAGCATCTTGGCGAAGAGGTGTGTGGGGGGGGTCGCGGAGGCCATCGTGCGCTGCGGGTAATTGAATTTTCGCGGTAAGTCAAAACGCTGGCGGCATTCTGCTTCGCCGAGCGGTGAGCTTGCGAAGCTTATGCCGCCCTCGTCCGCAGCCTCGGTATTTTCTTGATCTCGGCCGCCAAATCGCGCTCCGCGTGCCACGTATCATGGGCGCCCTGCATGCGCACCCAAACTCCGGCGCCATCGCCGAACAGCTTGCCCAACCGCACCGCCACGGCAGGCGACACCGGCTTGCGTTCCTTGAGAATATCGTAGAGGTGCTGGCGAGAAATGCCGAGCAGCGCGGCGATCTCGGCCTTGCTTTTACCGGTCGCCGGGATCACCTCGCGCAGCAATTCGCCCGGATGGGTCGGACACCGGTTCGGATTGCGGACGGCGGCAAAGTCAGCCATGGCTCCGGCTCCTCAATGGTATTGTTCGAGGTCGACACGGAGGGCATCTCCGGAGCCGAACTCGAAAGTGATGCACCACGGTCCGTTGACATGGATCGTGTAGCGGGTGGGAACGAAGCCTTTCAGGGCGTGGAAATCAAACCCGGGAAGGTTCATCTGCTCCGGCGCGTTTGCAACGTTCAGGCGATCGAGACGGACCAGGATGCACTTTTGAAGCTTAGCGTCGATTTTGGCCGTCCGGCCTTTCGACCAAAGCTCCGCCAGCGCCTTGCTCCGGAATGTCCTGATCACGGCGCAATGTAAGCTTTCTGCTTACATATGTCAACAATTGGCTGACGCGGCCAAACGTGATCGGGATTCTTAAACGATCGTCGCGCCGCTATCGACCGACAGAACCTGCCCGGTGGTGATCGCGGATTCGTCGGACGCCAGGTAGACCGCCATGTCGGCGATGTGGATCGGCAGGCCGAGCCCGAGCAGATGGGTGGCGGCGAGCTTCTCGATGTCCTTGGCGCTTTCCATCAGCTTCTTGACCCGCTCCGACAGCACGACACCTGGCGCAATGGCGTTGACCCTGATCTTGTGCGCCGCGTATTCCACCGCCATCGAGCGGGTGAGCGACGCGATCGCGCCTTTGGCGGCGGTATAGCAATCACGCCCCGGCAGCGCCCGCAACGCGACGATCGACGACATGTTGATGATCGACCCGCCGCCCGCCTTGATGAGATGCGGGATGCCGAGCCTCGAGCACAGGAAGGTGCCGTACAAATCGAGCGTGATCGCGCGCCAGAATTCTTCCTCCGCCACCTCGGTGACCGGCCCGTCCTGCGGGGTCGAACCGCCGGCATTGTTGTGCAGGATGTCGAGCCTGCCGTAGCGCCGGATCGTTTCGGCGAAGGCCGCTTCGACATTTGTCCGTTCGCGCACGTCGCAAGGAATGAAATGGGCGTCGCCGCCGAAGTTCTTGCCGCGCGCGCGGGCGGCCTCCGCGGCGGCCGCTCCGGTCGCGTCATCGATCTCGGCAATGACGACCTTGGCGCCCTCCTCGGCAAAGCGTTCGGCGATGGCGCGGCCGATACCGCCGCCCCCGCCGGTGATGAATGCCACTTTGCCCGCCAAGCGCGCCATGCCACGGCAGGATATTGGGCTATAGGGCCGGCGTGCAAGCGTGAGAGCTATGCTAAGTTTACGTCATGCCCGGCCTTGTGCCGGGCATCGACGCCTTGACGAAAGGAAACCGGAACATAGCGCCTGCCCACGCGTTGACACGACGACCAAGGTGGCGCCCATGAAATTCTTTGTGTCCATGGCTATCGCATCCAGTTTGCTGTCCGCCCCCGCTATTGCCCAAACGGCAGAGCAACAACAGGCCTGCACGGACGACGCCTTCCGGCTGTGCGGGGCATTCATTCCCGACCGGGAGCGCGTGACCGTCTGCATGATCCAGAACAAAAACAAGGTCGGCCCGGCGTGCCACGCGGTGATGGCGCATTATATGCAGCCCGGGAATTCAGCCAAGGCGACCGCGCGCCGCAGCAACAAAGCCGAAAACGCCCGCGCGGAGGCTAATTAGTTTCGCACCGCTCGCGCCCCGGCAGCAACATCAACATGGCCGCGCTTGGCGCGGGCATCCACGTCTAAGACATGCGCAAGACCAAAGACGGGGGTGGCCGGGACTTCAGGCGCGAAGGCGGCGCTTCGCGCCTTTTGCCCGGCCATGACGAAAAAAGTCACCGCAACTCCGGCGTTTTCTTGAAATACTTGGCGTGCTCGATCAGCGCGTAGCGGTCGGTCATGCCGGCGATGTAATCGGCGATGCGGCGCGCGCGCGTGCTTTCGCCGGCGAGCGCGAAGCCTTCCGCCCATTCCACCGGTAGGTCGGCAGGCGTCGCCGCATAATGGGCGAACAGATCGCGCAGCACGCCTTGCGCCTCCTGCATCACCCGCATCACGCGCTCATGCCGATACATGCGCGGGCGCAGGAACCCCTTGATGCCGGCGTCGGCTTTTTCCATCGCCCGGGAGAACGCCACCAGCGGCTGCGCCGCCTGGCGCACTTGCGCCGCCGAGTTTGGCGCCAGCGCCGCCGCGCGGGCGCCGCTCTCCGCAATGACGTCCTCGATCATGCGGGTGATCAGGCGGCGCACTACTTCGTGCACGCGCCGCGCCGGCTCGAGCACGGGATATTGGGCGTCGATCTCGGCGACGATGTCGCCGATGATCGGCACCGCGGCGATATCCTCGAGCGTGAACAGATCGGCGCGCAGACCGTCGTCGATGTCGTGGGCGTCGTAGGCGATATCGTCCGCCAGAGCGGCGATCTGCGCCTCGGCGCCGGCGAAAGACCACAGCTCCAGATCCTCGATCTGCGAATAGGCGAGGATCGCCGCCGGCACGCCGCGCGTCGCGTAGCGGCCGGTGGCGCGCCCTGCGCGATCGGTCAGCGGGCCGTTATGCTTGACCAGGCCTTCCAAAGTCTCCCAGGCGAGATTGAGCCCGTCGAAAGCCGCATAGCGGCGCTCCAGCTCGGTGACGATGCGCAGCGCCTGCGCGTTGTGATCGAAGCCGCCGAATCGGCTCAAGGCTTCGTCGAGCGAGCGCTCGCCGGCGTGGCCGAACGGCGGATGGCCGAGATCGTGCGCCAGCGCCAGCGCCTCGGCGAGGTCCTCGTCGCAGCCGAGCGCGCGCGCCAGCGAACGGGCGATCTGGGCGACTTCCAGCGTATGGGTGAGCCGCGTGCGGTAGTGGTCGCCCTCGTGATAGACGAACACCTGCGTCTTGTGCGCCAGCCGCCGGAAGGCACTGGAATGGATGATCCTGTCACAATCTCGGCGGAAGGCGTTGCGGGTCGGGCTGACCGGCTCGGCGTAGCGGCGGCCCCGGCTCTGGGCCGGATCGGCGGCATAAACGGCTCGCGCGCGCCCGGTTTCGATCGCCATGCCTGCCCTTCCGCAATTACCCGCCGCATTGACTTGCCGTTCCGCGCACTTAACTATCGGTTAGGCCGGTTGCCAATAGCATCGCGGTCAAAGGACGCGAAGGATGGACGTGAACGTCACAGTCAGCGAACGGGCGGCGCGCCGGATCGGCGAGATCCTCAAAGCTGAGCCGGCCGGTTCCATGCTGCGCGTCAGCGTGGAAGGCGGCGGCTGTTCCGGCTTCCAGTACAAATTCGGCGTCGAGCGTGCCAAGGCCGACGACGACATCGTCATTGCGCGCGAAGGCGCGGTGGTGCTGATCGACCCGGTCTCGGTCAATTACATGGCCGGCTCGGAAATCGACTTCGTCGACGACCTGATCGGCGCCGCGTTCAAGGTGAAGAACCCGAAGGCCACCGCCTCCTGCGGCTGCGGCACGAGCTTCGCGCTTTAATTTAAATCCAGCACTCTCTCTCGACTGTCATGCGCGGGCTTGACCCGCGCATCCCGCTTAGGAAGGCAATGCGTCCCTAAGCGAGATGGCCGGGACAAGCCCGGCCATGACAAGGAAGCCCATTTTGCGTGCGCCGTGCTCTACTCCGCCGCCACGGCGGGCGGGGCTTCCGCCACCTCCGCCAGCTGCGGCTCGAGCCGGCGCTTTATCAGGCGGTCGACGCGGTCGAGATAGAGATAGATCACCGGCGTGATGTAGAGGGTGAGCAGCTGCGACAGTACCAGTCCGCCGACCACGGCCACGCCGAGCGGCTGGCGCAATTCGGCGCCGGCGCCGGTGCCCAGCGCGATCGGCAGCGAGCCGAAGATGGCGGCGAACGTCGTCATCATGATCGGACGGAAACGCAGCGTGGCGGCTTCGCGGATCGCCGCTTCCGCCGACAGGCCGACGCGGCGGCGCTCGATGGCGAAGTCGATCATCATGATGGCGTTCTTCTTGACGATGCCGACCAGCATCACGATGCCGATCATGGCGATCACCGACAGATCCATCTTGAACAGCATCAAAGTGAGGATCGCGCCGATGCCGGCCGACGGCAGGCCCGAGATGATGGTGATCGGATGGATGAAGCTTTCATACAGGATGCCGAGCACCACATAGGCGGCGAAGATTGCGGCCAATATCAAAATGCCCTGCCCGCGCAATAAATCCTGGAACACCTGCGCGGTGCCCTGGAAGCCGGTGGTGATGGTCGCCGGCACGCGGTCGTCGCGCTCAAGCTTGGTGATCGCGTCCACCGCCTGGCCGAGCGAGACGCCGGGCTGCAGGTTGAACGAGATGGTCACCGCCGGCTGCTGGCCCTGGTGGTTGACCTGCAGCGGACCGACGGTCGGTACGAAATGCGTCACCGCCGAGAGCGGCACGGTCGTGCCGTTGGTGGTCTTGATGTAGATGCGGTTGAGGTCGTTCGGACTCTGCTGGAACTCCGGTTTGGTTTCCAGAATGACCTGATAATCGTTCGCCGGCGTGTAGATGGTGGCGACCTGGCGCGAGCCGAAGGCGTTGTAAAGTTCCTGGCGCACCTGGTCGATGGAGACGCCGTAGACCGCGGATTTTTCGCGGTCAACCTCGACCGTCACCTGTGGATTTTTGACGTAAAGATCGGTGGTGACATCGCGCAGGCCCGGGACCTTGGCGATCTTGTCGCGCAGCTCAGGCGCGATACGATAGAGCGTCGCCGTATCGTTGGACTGCAAAGTGTATTGATACTGGCTCTTGGCCAGTTTGCCGCCGAGATTGATGTTCTGGATCGGCTGGAAGAAAATCTGGATGCCGGTGACGACATTGGCGGTTTTGCGCAGCCTTGCGAGAACCTCCTGCAGGCTGCCGCGCTCATCGCGGTCTTTCAGCGCCACCAGCATGCGGCCGGAATTGCCGAGCGTATTGGGGCCGCCGGCGCCGACGGTCGAATTGACGTAAGCCACCGCTTTGTCGGCGCGCACCAGGTCGGCCACCTTGCGCTGGCGCTCGGCCATGGCCCCAAAAGCGATGTCGGTATTTCCTTCGGTAATGCCGATGACGTAGCCGGTGTCCTCGGTCGGGAAGAAGCCCTTGGGCACGACGATGTAGAGCCAGACCGTGCCGGCGATGGTGGCCAGTGTTATGACGAGCATGATCGCCTTGGCCTTGAGCACGCGGTCGAGCGTCCACTCATAGGTCTTGAGCAGCCATTCGAACAGGCGCTCGAACCCGCGCAGCACGACGTTCTGCTTCTCGTTGGCCTGATGGCTCTTGAGCACGCGCGCGCACAGCATTGGCGTCAGCGTCAGCGAGACGAAACCGGAAATAATGATCGCCACCGAGATGGACACTGCGAATTCGCGGAACACGCGGCCGACCATGCCGCCCATCAACAGCACCGGGATGAACACCGCGATCAGCGAGAAGGTGATCGACACGATGGTGAAGCCGATCTCCCGCGAGCCTTTCAGCGCCGCCTCGAACGGGCGCATGCCGCCCTCGATATGGCGCACGATGTTCTCCAGCATGACGATGGCGTCGTCGACCACGAAGCCGACCGACAGCGTGAGCGCCAGCAGCGTCATATTGTTGATGGAGAAGCCGAAGGCGTACATCGCCGCGCACGTGCCGATCAGCGACACTGGCACCGCCAGCGCCGGGATGATGGTGGCCGAGACCTTCCGCAAGAAAAGGAAGATCACCATGATCACCAGGCAAATCGCGATCGCCAGCGTCTCTTGCACGTTCGCGACCGCGGCGCGGATCGACAGCGAGCGGTCGAACAGCGGCTGCATCTGGATCGCCGGCGGCACCTGCGCGCGCATGGCGGGCAATTTGGCGCGCACCATGTCCACCACTTCCACGGTGTTGGCGTCGGGCTGACGCTGGATCGCCAGCACGATGGCGCGCGAGTCGTTAAACCAGGTGGCGATCTTGTCGTTCTCGGTTGAGTCGATGACGTGCGCCACTTCATTGAGCTTGATCGGCGCGCCGTTGCGATAGGCGACGACCACGTCGCGGTAGTCGGCGGCGTGTTTCATGGCGCCGGTCGCGAGCAGCGTTACCGTCTGGTCCTTGCCCTGCAAGGTGCCGACCGGCGCGCTCGAATTGGCCTTGGCGACGACGTTGCGGATGTCGTCGAGCGAAATGTTGCGGGCCGCCGCCGCCACCGGATCTACCTGTACGCGCACGGCGAATTTCTGCGCGCCGTAGACCAGCACCTGGGCGACACCGGACAATTGCGAGATCTGCGGCGCCAGCACGGTCTCGGCGTAATCGTCCACCGCCGACAGCGGCATGGTATCGGAACGCATGCTTACATAGAGCACCGGGAAGTCGCCCGGATTGACCTTGCGGAAGAACGGCGGCGTGGTCATTTCCACCGGCAGGCGGCGCTGCGCGACCGCCAACGCGGTCTGCACGTCGAGGGAAGCGCCGTCGATATTGCGCCCAAGGTCGAACTGCACGGTGATCTGCGAAGCGCCGAGCGAGGACGACGAAGTCATCGACGAGATGCCGGCGATGGTGGAGAGTTGCCGCTCGATCGGGGAAGCGACCGAGGCTGCCATCGTCTCCGGGGCCGCACCCGGCAGGGTCGCGGTGATCTGGATGGTCGGAAAGTCGACCGCCGGCAATGCCGCTACCGGCAACAGCCGGTAGGCGAAGGTGCCGAACACGATGAGCGACGCCGTCATCAGCGTCGTCAACACCGGTCGGCGAATACACAGTTCCGAAAGGTTCATGGATCAGCTGCCAGCGGCTTTTGCAGGGCGCGAATTGACACGCGTTCCGTTCGACAGCAGCAATTGACCGTCGGTGACGACGGTCTCGCCGCCCTTTAGCCCGCTGCTAATAACCGATAGGCCGCCAACCGCACGCTCGACCTTCACCGGCTGCACCTTGGCCACGTTGTCGGTGACAACGAACACGAAGGTGCCGGTCTGGCTGACCTGAACGGCAGTCGACGGCACCACCACGGCGTCCTCGATCCGCAAGGTCAGTTCGGTGTTCACCAGGGTTCCGGGCCAGAGCACTTCATGCTCGTTCGGCATCGTGGCGCGGATCATGGCCATGCCGGTGGCCGGATCGATCATATTCTCGATCATCGTCACCTGGCCGTGGGCGTGCTTCTGGTCGCCGGGGATGGCCGCCTCGATGGTGGCGGTTTCCGCCGCCAGCGCCTGGCGGATTTCCGGCAGCACCTTCTGCGGCACCGTGAAGCTGACATAGACCGGGGCCATCTGG
This sequence comes from uncultured Alphaproteobacteria bacterium, assembly GCA_963786025.1. Taxonomy (GTDB): domain Bacteria; phylum Pseudomonadota; class Alphaproteobacteria; order Rhizobiales; family Xanthobacteraceae; genus Pseudolabrys. The sequence continues at coordinate 80,386 of CAWAXK010000022.1, read as the reverse complement.
TTGATGGTCGCCATCGGGGTGGTGTCGGCCTGGCGCACGAAATTGCCGACCTTGACCGCCGCCGCGCTGATGCGGCCGTTAATCGGCGCGGTGATAGTGCAATAGCTGAGTTGGACCTTGAGATTGTCGAGGAGCCCGGTGTCGGCCTTGATGGCGGCGCGGAAGACCTCGGATTGGGTCTTGGCATTATCGAGATTGACCGTCGGCGTGGCGTTCTTTGCGACCAGGTCGGTATAGCGCGCCACATCCCGTTCGGCGCCGGCGAGCTGCGCGCGATCGCGGGCGATGGTGCCCTCCGTCTGCGCAATCTGCGCCTCGATGGCGCGGCCATCGAGCGTGAACAAAAGGTCGCCCTTTTTGACCGCCTGGCCGTCGCGGAAATGGACCGCCGTGATCGCGGTGTCGACCCGCGCCTTGATGGCGACGCTGGCGATCGGGGTGACGGTACCCAGCGATTCGACCCGCACCGGCACCGCTTTGCGCTCGGCCTTGGCGACCTCGACCTGCACCACACGGGCCTGCGCTTGCGAGCGCGCGGCGACGCCATCGCTGGTCCAAAGGCCGCGGACAAGCACGACAATGCCAATCAGGGCGAGCGCCGCCACCCCAAATAGCCACTTTCGCTTCGTCATCTATGATTGCCGGCCTGGGCTCTGTATCGCCCTGCCCAGGCGCTCCCTAATTCCGCGGAACTACTTTTATTGCCACCATACCCAAGGGGCCGCGTTGGCCGCCTTCTAGCATATAAACGCCGCTCAGTGCATATCCCTGCGCTCACTGGTAAACACGTAAAAACTGAGTTTATTCGGGCCTGTCCGCCGGAGCCGTCGATGCGCATCGCCACCTGGAACGTCAATTCCATTCGCCAGCGGCTGGACAACATGCTGGCCTGGCTCAAGGAGCGTGAGCCCGACATCGTTTGCCTGCAGGAAATCAAGTGCGTGGACGAGGCTTTCCCGCGCGAGGCGTTCGAGGGGCTCGGCTACAACGTCGCCGTGCACGGCCAGAAAGCCTTTAACGGCGTGGCTTTGCTCTCCAAACTGCCGTTCGACGAAGTGGCGCCCGGACTTATCGGCGACGACGGCGACGTGCAGGCGCGTTTTCTAGAGGCGCTGGTATCGACCAGGACCGGCGTGCTGCGCGTGGTCAGCCTCTATCTGCCCAACGGCAATCCGCCGGATACGGATAAATATACATATAAACTCAAATGGATGGACCGGCTTATTGCTTTTTCACATGAACGGCTAACGCTGGAAGAGCCGTTCGTTTTGGCCGGCGACTATAACGTCATCCCGACCGCGGCCGACGCCCGCAATCCGGCGGCCTGGACCAACGACGCGTTGTTCCTGCCGCAGACCCGCGAGAAGTTTCGGGCGCTGACCAATCTCGGCCTTACCGACGCTATCCGCGCCAGTAGCGACGCCGGCGACCTTTTCACCTTCTGGGACTACCAGGCCGGCGCCTGGGCCAAGGATGACGGCATCCGCATCGACCATTTGCTGCTGTCGCCGCAGGCCACCGACCGCCTCGTCGACGCCGGCATCGACCGCCACGTGCGCTCATGGGACAAGCCGTCCGACCACGTGCCGGTCTATGTGGATCTGGATATCGAGGGACGGTGAGATTTTCTTGTCCCGGGCGAAGTGCAGCGCGTAGCGATGTGCTGCAGACCCGCGACCTTTACAAATTCAGCGTCTGGCAAGGCCCCGGATCAGCTTCCCAGCACTTCGCTTTCGCTCGTGCTGCGCCGTAGGGGCAAGTCAGCTATTCCCGCCGCGTCTCCAGCCAGCGCTTGAGATAGACCAGCGCCAGCGCGCGTTCGTCTTCGGTCGCCTGCTGGAACGCGCTGTCGTAGAGCCGGCCGATCCAGGCCTGATCGGTGCCGGCGCCCTCCTTGGCGCTGTCCTTGGCCAGCGTCAGCCACATCAGCCCGCGCGCCGCCTGGCGCGGCACGTGGTCGCCGGCAAACAGCATGGCGCCCAGCATGGCTTGCGCCTGGCACTGCCCCTTCTGCGCCGACAGGCCGAACCAGCGCGCCGCCTGGCGCGGATCGTGCGGCGCACCGACGCCGTCGAGATAAAGCCGCGCCAGATAATACTGCGCTTCCGGATCGCGGAAATACGACGCCGCATAGCCGAACATCTCACGCGCGCGGTCGGGATCGCGCTTGATCGCGGTCTTCGGGATGCCGTCGAGATAATACTGGCCGAGCGCCACGAAGGCGTTGGCGACGAAACGGGCCTGCGGCGTGTCCGGATTGTCGTCGGCATGGCTGTCGGCGATGCCGCGGAAATATTCGAACGCCTTGAGGTCATCCTGCACCACGCCGTCGCCTTCGGCGTACATGCGCGCGAGTTTCCATTGCGCCAGCGGGTGCCCCTTTTCGGCGGCATATTCGAGCGAGTGCACGGCCTTGGCCTTCTCGCCGGCCTTGAGCCAGTGCGCGCCGGAGCGGAACGCCTCCATCGCAGTCAACGGCGGCGCCGCCGCCATCGCATTGGTCGATTTGGTGCCATCGAACGCCATGGCCGGCGCGGCCATCAGGCCGGCACCGATCACCACCGCGCGCAACAGGAACTCAGCTATCCGCATAACACGCCTTCTCGCCCGCCCCGCCCGGATGGGTGACCGCGCCATTGACGGCCGGCCCCACTTGCTGGGCGTATTTCCACAAATAACCGGAGCCGTACTCGGCCTCTCGCGCCTTCCACTGGCTCTTGCGCTTGGCTAATTCGTCGTCCGAAAGCTTGACGTTGATGGTGCCCTTCTCGGCATCGAGCTCGATGATGTCGCCGTCCCGCAGCAGGCCGATCGGCCCGCCCACCGCCGCCTCCGGTCCGACATGGCCGACGCAGAAGCCGCGCGTGGCGCCGGAAAAACGCCCGTCCGTGATCAGCGCAACTTTCGCACCCATGCCCTGGCCGTAAAGCGCAGCCGTGGTGGAGAGCATTTCGCGCATGCCGGGGCCGCCCTTCGGCCCTTCGTAACGGATCACCAGAACGTCGCCTTCCTTGTATTTCTTGTTCTTCACGGCATCGAAGCAGGCTTCCTCGGTGTCGAAGCAGCGCGCCGGGCCGGTGAACTGCAGCGCCGACGTCATGCCGGCCACCTTCACAATCGCGCCCTCGGGGGCAAGGTTGCCCCTCAAGCCGACCACGCCGCCGGTCGCCAGCAGCGGTCTATCGGCCGGACGCACCACGTCCTGATCCGGGTTCCATTTCACCGACTTGAGGTTCTCGGCAATGGTGCGGCCGGTCACGGTCAGGCAATCGCCATGCAGATAGCCGTGATCGAGCAGTGTCTTCATCAAGTTGGGCACGCCGCCAGCTTCGAACATATCCTTGGCGACATAACGGCCGCCCGGTTTCAAATCTGCGATATACGGTGTCTTTTTGAAGATTTCGGCGACGTCGAACAGGTCGAACTCGATGCCGCATTCATGCGCGATCGCCGGCAGATGCAGCGCGGCATTGGTCGAGCCACCGGTGGCGGCGACCACGGCGGCGGCATTTTCCAGCGCCTTGCGGGTGACGATATCCCTCGGCCGAATGTTCTTGACGATCAGATCCATGATCATCTCGCCCGCCAGCATGCAGAGCTTGTCGCGGATTTCGTAAGGCGCCGGCGCGCCCGCCGAATAAGGCAGCGCGAGACCGATCGCCTCGGAGACGGTCGCCATGGTGTTGGCGGTAAACTGGGCGCCGCAGGCGCCGGCCGAGGGACAGGCGTTTTCTTCCAGCGTCTGCAGATCCTCGTCCGACATTTCGCCGACCGAGTGCTTGCCGACCGCCTCGTAGACATCCTGCACGGTGACGTCCCGGCCCTTGAATTTTCCGGGCAGGATCGAGCCGCCATAGATGTAGATCGACGGCACGTTGAGCCGGCACATCGCCATCATCATGCCGGGCTGCGACTTGTCGCAGCCGGCGACGCCGATCAACGCGTCGTAGGCATGACCGCGGATGGTGAGTTCGACCGAATCCGCGATCACTTCGCGCGAAGGCAGAGAGGCCTTCATGCCGGAATGGCCCATAGCAATACCGTCAGTGACGGTGATCGTGCAGAATTCGCGCGGCGTGCCGCCGACCGCGGCAACGCCCATCTTCACGGCCTGCGCCTGGCGCATCAGCGATATGTTGCAGGGCGCGGCTTCGTTCCAACAGGTCGCGACGCCGACAAACGGCTGATGAATTTGTTCGGCCGACAACCCCATCGCGTAATAGAAGGCGCGATGCGGTGCGCGGTCCGGCCCTTCGGTGGCGTGCCGGCTCGGCAGTTTGGCTTTCAGATTGCTTTTCTTGTCGACTTTTGCGTCCATAACCTTGCCGTGCCCCCAACCCCAATTTTCGCCGCCGGATTGCTCCGGCCGGCTTATTCGGAGGCCCCCCGGCCCCACGCTGAAACTCAGTTGCCGTGCAACGCGTTGCCCGCTGCCTGGCACCTTCGACTTCGGAGAAGGGTATGGCCAAATCGCGGCGTAGCGGGGATGATGAAGGCGTAAAGCTTAAATGTTCTAAACGTGTTGCAGCTTAGCCACAGCCCCGCGCAGCCCAAGATGCCCAAGCCCCCCAAGCTGCATCGACGCTTTTTCGACCGGCCGGTACTGGAGGTCGCCTCCGACTTGATCGGGGCCACTCTGCTGGTTAACGGGGCCGGCGGGCGGATCGTCGAGGTCGAGGCCTATCACCATACCGACCCGGCGGCGCATTCCTACCATGGCCGGACCGAGCGTAACGCCGTCATGTTCGGCCCCCCGGGCTACGCCTATGTCTACCGCTCCTATGGCATCCACTGGTGCCTCAACTTCGTGTGCGAGGAAGAAAGCTCGGCCAGCGCGGTGCTGATCCGGGCGCTCGAGCCGGCCGCCGGGATTGCTGCAATGCAACGAAGGCGCGGATTGGCGGACCAGCGGGCGCTGTGCTCGGGGCCGGGCAAATTGTGCGAAGCCCTAGGCGTCACCCACCGCCACAACGGATTGCCGCTCGACCGGGAGCCGTTCGAATTGCGCGCGCGCCGCGAGATGCCGGACATCGCGGTCGGCCCGCGCATCGGCATCAGCAAGGCGATCGACCACCCCTGGCGCTTCGGGTTGAAGGGCTCGCGGTATTTGAGCAAACCGTTCAAGGTTTGATGCGAAATGAGGCGTCGAAGCCGAGTTCACGCTTGGCTTTCTCGCTCGAAATCGCGCCGTCGTCTTCAGCAATGTTGTAGATGCCGCGCACGCCTTTGGTGACGGCAAGCAGCGCGGCCTGCGCCGCAGCATCGACATGCAACCCGGGCTTGCCGCGCTTCTCGCGCTCGAACCATGTGCCCGGGCCGAAGAGCAGGCCGTAACGCAGCACGATGCCTTCGGGCATTTGCAGGGTCGCGTCTTCCAACGCCATAACGCCGTCCATCGTGCGTTTGCGCACACCGGTCGCGGCAAGATCGAGCGGATCGCTTTCCACGCGAATGCCGTCGCCCGGCGCATAGACGAAAGCAATGCTTTGCGCGATCAAACGGCGCACACCGGCCTTCTTGGCGGCGGCCACCAGGTTGCGCGTACCATCGATCCGCAGGCGGGCGTTGCGATCGAGCCCTTCTTCGTAGCCTGGTGTATTGGGCGCGTAAGGCAGATCGGTGAGTTGATGGATAACGACCTCCGGCAGCGCAGCCCGTACGATGCGCGTCAGCGCCGCGGCATCGAACACATCGACCACCGTCGGCTCGGCGCCGAGGGCGCGCAGCGCGGCCGTCTTATCGGCGGAACGTGTGGTGCCAACGACGTCATGGCCGGCCGCGCGCAACAGCGGCACCAGCCGCCGCCCGATCGCCCCTCCTGCTCCTGCCAAAAGTATTTTCACGTTTATTGCCCTCAATAAGCGATGATGAACTCACATCCCGCCGCGGTTTCGAATTGCCGCGTTATACGGGCGCTCGCCAATTCGAATTCCAGCGTCACCGCGGCGTCGTGGCAACACAGAAAAGCGTGGCGGCCATCGGCGGCAAAACCGAAACCCATGGGCGCCTTCGGCGTGGCGAAGCCGCCGATCTGCTTGAGCGTATCGGCCTCGTAGACCGCAGCAAAATTGTCCACATGCGAAGAGGCGCAGACATATCGCCCGTCCGGCGACACCCGCACGCGGCGCAGCTGGTTGGCCTCGCCCGGCGCGCCGGCAATAGCGATGGTTTGCCCATGCGCCAGCGTGCGCGTGTCGAACACGTGCACCACGCCCTTCCAATGCGCGCAGACGAACAATGTCTCGCCGTCGGGCGAGACCGCGATGCCTTCGGCGCCGTGCGGGATGGCGATCTTGCCGGTCATGTGGCGCGAATTGAGATCGACCACTGCGACCGCTTCCTTGGTCTTGAACGAAGCGAACAGCCGGCCGGTGTCGTGACTGACGGCGATCCAATGCGGCGAACCGCCAAGTTCGATGCGCTCCACCTTGCCGCTGTCCGGATCGATCGCCAGCACGGCATTGCCGAGTTCGGCCGTCGACCACAGCGTGCCGCGCACATCCATCATGACCGAGTGCGGCGCAACAGCGGTGCCGACGTCGATGGTGCGTTCGAGCCTTTTCGCCGCGAGATCGATCACCGCGATGCGGCGGTCGGCGTCCTGGTTTTTGCCGAAGATGCCGCCGCCATAGACCGATGCGTAAATCTTGCCGCCGTCGGGCGAGCGGATCATCTCATGCGTCGATGCCGGCATTTCGATCTCGCCGGTCTTGGCGAGCGTCGCGGCGTCGAAGAATTGAATTTTGTTGGCGCTCTTGGCCGTGAGGATGAGCGCCGGCCCGCCCGGGCGGTTGTTGGGATCGATCATGGTCTAACGTCGTCCCCGCCAACTGGTCCGCGCGAAGCGCGGCCCGATGATAAACTCCGGCGGGGACCCATATTCCCCGCGCTATCGATAGTACACGGAGGATGTGGCCCGGCGCGTCCGATCAAGTCGGGGACGGCCGGGACGACGACTACATGGTGGCGAGCGGATCGGGTCCGTATTGGTTCGGCCCTTCCTGACCGACGCGCACATAGACCAAGATCAATTGCGCCAGCCCGATGAGGAAACCGATGCCGCCGAGGATTTCCGCGAGCAGCCAGGCCATATCAATGAACCGTACGGCGAACAAACCGACCGAGAAGATGACGGCCGCGGCCACGAACGGCACGAGATAGACCAGGCTGTACCAGCCCGGATAGCCGAGATCGTGGAACCGCTTGAAGCCGAGACAGATGCTGCCCCAGAGCAGCACGAGCGAAATAAGCTGGCCGAGAATGGGAATCCAGCCAAGTACGACGTTGCCAATGACGATTGGCAGCACGCCGTGCAGCCAGAATTGCCGGCGCGAGACGCGGCCCGACGGCGAGGTGAACAACTTGATCCAGTAGTCGCGCCCAGTCGGGATCGCACCGACCCCGGGCATGGCGCCGGCAAAGCCGGCCGGCGCGGCGGCGTAGCCCGCGGGAACCGCGGCGTAACCAGCGGGAGCGGCCGCATAGCCCGCCGGTGTAGCGGCGGCGGCTGCCCGTTGTTGCGGCATGGCAGCCCGTTGCGGCGGCGCAGCATTTGGCGGCGGCGGATTGTTGACGACGAAAATGTCGACCGGCTGGCCTTCCCACATCTGGAATTCGACCGTTTGCCCGACCTTCACTTGGCCGTTGCGAACTTCGCTGGTCCAGTAGCTGAAATGCTGCCCGTCTTCGGCCGAGATTTGCCCATAAGTTCCATCGGGCACGATTCCAGAAACTACGCCACGCATCCTTAGCCCCCCTGCCTCTCCCCGCCTGATACTGAGCGAGCGCGCAGCCCTGTCAAGGTCACGTTGCGTTCTTAAGCCGCTCCAGCGCCTCGGCAATCTTCGCCTTGCGGGCGGCGGCCTCGGCGCGTTTCTCCTTTTCTTCCTCGACCACTTCTTCCGGCGCGCGCGCGACGAAATTGGCGTTGTTGAGCTTGGCATCGACGCGCGCGATATCGGCGTCGGCCTTCTGCCATTTCCTTGGCCAAGCGCGCGCGCTCGGCGGCAAGATCGATGACGCCGATCAGCGGCAGCGCCGCCACCTCACCGCGCACGAGAAGTTGCACCGAGCCCTGCGGCGCGGCGGCGGCGGAAGAAATCTCCGACACGCGCGCCAGCCGCTTGATGAACTCGGCCCAGCGTTCGGCGCGCGATTTCGTTTCCGCCGAGACGCCGGCCAGCACCACTGGGATCGCTACGGTGATGTTCATCTCGGCGCGCATCGAACGGATGGCCGTCACCAGGTCGATGACCCAGCCGATCTCGGCTTCGGCTGCGTCGTCGGCAAGGCCCTTGAGCTTCGGCCATTGCGATAGCGCCAGAAGGCTCGCGCGTTTCGGCCCTTGCTCCGCGGTCACCGCCCAAAGTTCTTCGGTGATGAAGGGCATAAATGGGTGCAGCAGTTTCAGGATTTCATCGAGCGCCCAGGCGGCAACCGCGCGCGTCTCGTCCTTGGCCGGCCCATCGGGACCGGTCAGCAAAGGCTTCGACAGTTCGACGTACCAGTCGCAATAGACGTTCCAGACAAAGCGATAAGCGGCTCCTGCGGCGTCGCTGAAGCCGTAGGTTTCGATCGCCTGCGTGATCTCGGCCGCCGCTTTCGCGGTTTCGTGCGCGATCCAGCGGTTGAGCGTTTCTTTCGCCGATTTCGGATCGAAACCTTCGACCCGCATCGCCCCATTGAATTCAACGAAGCGCGCAGCGTTCCACAGCTTGGTCGCGAAATTGCGGTTGGTCTCGACGTCTTGCGGCCCGAGCCGGATGTCGTGGCCGGGCGCGACGTTGCGCATCAAGGTGAAGCGCAACGCGTCGGCGCCGAATTCGTCGATGACGCCGAGCGGGTCGACGACGTTCCCTTTCGACTTCGACATCTTGGCGCCGGAGGCGTCGCGGACGAGACGGTGAATGTAGATGTCGTGGAACGGATTGGCACCTCGGGCATGAAGTGGAGGCCCATCATCATCATGCGGGCGACCCAGAAGAAGATGATGTCGAAGCCGGTGACCAGCGCCGAGGTTGGATAGTAACGCTTGAGCTCCTTGGTCTCGTCCGGCCAGCCGAGCGTCGAGAACGGCCACAGCGCGGAGGAGAACCAGGTGTCGAGGACGTCAGAGTCGCGCCAGATATAAAACTTGGAGTTATCTTTTTTAGTACGCGCTATTGCAGTCTGAAAATCGGCAACAACTTCAGTTGGCTCGCCATAATAAGCGACTGCTTCGCTGATAGCATTAGCCTCGCTCGTAGTCACAATCCTGTGTGCGTCTTCGGGCCGAGTGATTGGGTAAACAAAAGTGCCGTCTTCGCGCCGATACGCTCCGTACCAACATGGAATATGATGGCCCCACCATAGCTGGCGCGAAATGCACCAAGGCTGGATGTTTTCCATCCAGTTGAAATAGGTGGCTTCCCAATTCTTCGGGATGAAATTGGTCTTGCCTTCGCGCACCGCGGCAATCGCCGGCTGCGCCAGTTTATGCGCGTTGACGTACCACTGTTCGGTGAGGAACGGCTCGATCACAACGTTCGAGCGGTCGCCGTGCGGCACGCTGAGAGCATGCGGCTCGATCTTTTCAACCAGGCCCTGCTCTTCCATGCACACCACGATTTGTTTGCGCGCGACAAACCTATCAACGCCATCGAGACTTCCGACGGTCGCGGCTAACTCTTTAAAGCCATGTTTCGCGAGAAGCTCCGCTACCCGTTCCCGAGAAACACTTTCTTCTATGGAAGTAAGGAACCGGAACTCTTCTGCAAAGGCAGAATTCGACGGAACAGGTCCAAGCAGAAAATCCACATTCAACGCAAGAGCTAATTTTGCTTCCATCGTCAGCACATTGATCTGCGCCAGCTTGTGCCGCTTGCCGACCTCGAAGTCGTTGAAGTCGTGCGCCGGCGTGATCTTCACCGCGCCACTGCCCTTCTCGGGATCGGAATATTCGTCGGCGATGATCGGAATCTTGCGCCCGACCAGCGGCAGGATCACGTTCTTGCCGACCAACGCCTTGTAGCGCTCATCGTCCGGGTGCACCGCCACCGCGGTGTCGCCGAGCATTGTCTCCGGCCGCGTCGTCGCGACGACGATGTAGGTCGACTTGTCCTCGGGATTGAAGGACTTGCCTTCGATCGGATAGCGCAGGTGCCACAGGTGGCCCTTGGTCTCCACCTGCACCACTTCCAGATCGGAAATTGCGGTCAGCAGCTTGGGGTCCCAGTTGACCAGCCGCTTGTCCTTGTAGATCAGCCCCTCGCGGTAAAGCTCGACGAAAACTTTAAGGACCGCCTTCGACAGCCCCTCGTCCATGGTGAAGCGTTCGCGCGACCAATCGCAGGACGCGCCGAGCCGCTTGAGCTGATTGACGATAGTGCCGCCCGACTCCGCCTTCCATTCCCACACGCGCTTGAGGAACGCCTCGCGCCCCATCTCGCGCCGGCCCGGCTGCTGGCGTTCCATCAATTGCCGCTCGACCACCATCTGGGTGGCGATGCCGGCGTGATCCGTGCCCGGCTGCCACAACACGTCCTTGCCGCGCATGCGCTCGAAGCGACAGAGCACGTCCTGCAGCGTGTTGTTGAGCGCATGGCCCATATGCAACGAGCCGGTAACGTTGGGCGGCGGAATAACGATAGAGTATGCGGGCGCGCCCGCGCGCTCGGGCCGGCCGGCCTTGAAGGCGCCGGCCGCTTCCCACGTCCGGTAAATGCGGCCCTCGACGTCGGCGGGCTGATAGGTCTTATCGATCATTGTCGTTTGTCTTGATCCTGTGGCGCGGTACAAAACCCGCCACGCCACCGAGTGTCAACTTTTGCCGGAAAATCCATCGAAAACGGGCGGCAGCGCCACCAGCGCCATTGCGCTCTTGGCCGTCGCCGGCTTTGCCGCCCAGGCCATGGTGCGGGTGACCGATTCGCTGCTGCCGCAGATTGCCGCCGATCTCAACGTCAGCGTGGGCGCCACCTCGATCGTGGTCACGGTCTACCTGTTGGCGCACGGCTCGGTGCAGCTGGTGATGGGCCCGATCGCCGACCGGGTCGGAAAATATTTCTGCATGGCGATGGCCGCGGCGGCCGCCGCCGTGCTGGTGGCGCTGTGCGGGCTGGCGCCGACGCTGCCGGTGCTGGTGGCGGCGCGGTTCGGCAGCGGGCTGGCTACCGGCTGGATCATTCCATTGGCGTTGGCCTTTGTCGGCGATGTGATCGCCTACGAGCGCCGCCAGCAGGTGCTCGGCCGCTTCCTCTCGGGGCAAATCCTGGGGCAGTTGTTCGGCCAGGCGGCCGGCGGCGTGCTGGGCGATTATTTCGGCTGGCGCAACGTATTCTTCATTCTCGCCGGCCTGCTCGCCGTCGCCACCTGCGGGCTTTTCTACGAGCTGCTGCGCAATCCGATCACGCGCGCGAGCGCGGCGCCCCCGCAACAAAAGCGCGGCTTCATCGTCGATTACGGCATCGTGCTGCGCTCGCCCTGGGCGCGCGCGGTGATCGTGATGGCCTTCATCGAATTTGGCCTGATGTTCGGCGCCTTCACTTATGTCGGCGCCGACCTGCATCTACGCTTCGGGCTCAACTTCACGCTGGTCGGTCTGTGCGTCGGCGCCTTCGCGATCGGCGGGCTGATCTACAGCGTGACGGTGCCGATGCTGGTCGGCCGTTTCGGGCAGAGCGGGCTGGCCGCGTTCGGCGGCACCTTGCTGGCGGCAGCCTTCGTGACGCTGGCGTTCGAGCCGACCGCCTACATCGCGCCGTTCGCCATCACGGCGATCGGGCTCGGCTTCTACATGCTGCACAACACGATGCAGACCAACGCCACGCAGATGGCGCCGGAAGCGCGCGGCACAGCGGTTTCAATCTTCTCCGCGTCGCTCTATCTCGGCCAGACCGCGAGCGTCGCCGCCGCCGGCGTGGCGTTCGACCGGTACACCGCGGTGCCAGTGTTCCTGATCGCGGCGGTCGGCTTGCTCGTTTTGGGATTTTGGTTTTCGCGCCAGCTCAAGGCGCGCGAGGCGCAAAGCGTATAACGCAAGCCGCTCATTCCCGCGTAAACGGAAATCCAGAGACGCCGCATCGAAGATTGCGGGGTCCCCGCTTTCGCGGGACGAGAGGAATAAGACTGCTACGGCCGGCCGCGCGAGACGCGTTCGATCTCGGCCCGCACGATGCGGTCGACCACGCCCGGCAGGTTGTCGTCGAGCCAGGACTTGAGCAGCGGGCGCAGCATCTCCTTCACCAGGTCCTCGAGCGTGCGCGCGTTCTGCCCGATCACGGTATGCGCCAACGCATTGAACGCGCTGTCCACGGCCGCCACGGTCGACGCCGAAATCAGCGCGCTGTCGTATGCGGGCGGCGGCGACGCGGGCGGCCGGCGCGCCTCTTCGATGATCCGCACCATAGGCTCGGGCGGCGGCTCGGGCGCCCGGTCCGGCGCGCGGTCGGCGAATATGACGTCGGACGAGGCGTCGATGGTACGGAAGGCCGGCGCCGGTTCCTCATCGGCGGCGGGCGCCTTTGCGGCCATCGCTTCGGTCAGATCGAGAATATCGGAGCCCGGTGGCCCGGCCGGGATATCGAGGTTGGCGAGCATGGCATCGATGTCGTCTTGGCTATTGGCGACTTCGGCCGGCGGCGGCGGTGGCGGCAGCCCCGCCTGCTCAGCCGGTTTAGCCACCTTGCTGGCGTCGTCGTCGGCAATGATGCGCCGGATCGAGGCCAGGATTTCCTCCATGGAGGGCTCTTGGGCCTTTGCCGTTTGGTTCATTCCTGCAATCCCGACCGCCACTTTCGCACCCCTGCCGGTCGATACGACCGACCGGCGTCGGCATGAACGAATTGCCCCTTGATTCCCTTTTATACGCTAGCGGCGTGCAGGTGTGGCAGGCAGAAATTCGCCTTGCCGCAATGACCTGTGGACATAAGCCGCCCGCTCTTGGGACACGGATTCCAGCCTGCCGTAAGGCCAAATACTGGATCGCGGCTCAGCGGCCGTCCGGCGTTCGCACGCCCACCCAGCTGTCGCGCACCTGCTTGTAGTGCACGGTGGCGTCATAGGCCGGAACCCGCAAGCCGAGCACCTGGGGCGACAGCCGGCCGACCGCCGACAGCAACGTGTAGGAGGCCACCACCCGGTCGTGCTGGGCGGTGACCAGCGCGACGCGCGCATTCACCAAAGTCTGCTGCGCCGTCAATACGTCGAACGTAGTGCGCTGGCCGACGCGGGCTTCCTCGCGGATGCCATTAAGCGCGATTTCCGATGCTTGCACCTGCGCCTGCGTCGCGTTGATGTTCGCTTTTGCCGCCTCGAGCTGGCCCCAAGCCTGCACCACGTTCTGCCGGATCTGATCGCGCGCGGTGTCGAGATCGAGACGCTTCTGGCCGAGCGTTTCCTTGGCCTGGCGGATCAAGGAGTATTCGGCTCCGCCTTGATAGATCGGCATGCTCAGCGTGCCCAACACCGAGGCGTTGTAGCTATTCATGATACTGAGGCTCTGCGAACTCAGCCAATTCTGCGTATAACTCCCCTGCACCGATACGGTCGGATAGAGCGCACCTTCGGCCACTTTTACCGCCCGCAGCGCCACGTCCACATTGTATTCCGCCGCGGTGACCGCCGGATTGGTGGCGCTGGCTGTTGCCACCGCGCCCGACAGGTCATGCGGCGAGAAGCGGTCGACCGGCGTTGCCGGCGTGAGCTTGCCCGGATCGTTGCCGATCACTTGCCGGTAGGTCGCGGCCGAGGCGGTGTAATTGGCTTCGGCGAGCAGCACCTGCGAGCGGCCGGCGGCCAGACTGGATTCCGACTGCGCCACGTCGGTGCGTGTCACTTCACCGACGTTGAAGCGGTCGCGGGTCTGGCGCAGTTGTTCCTGCAACACTTCGACATTGCGCCGCTGCAGGTCGAGAATCGCGCTGTCGCGCAGCAAATTCATGTAGGCGGTCGCGGCAGCTAGCAGCACGGTCTGCTCGGTAACGCGCAGCGTCGAGCGCGCGGCCAACACCGCGCTCTCGGCTTGCCGCGTTTTGTTGGCAGTCTGGAAGCCGTTGTAGAGCGTCTGCGTGACCGTGGCGCCGACCTGAGCCGGCGAGTTGTAGCCGGCAATTGTGCTGTAGGTTCCCACACCAAAATTGCTGGAATTGCTGGACTTGCTGGTTGTCGACGAAGTCTGCTCCCCGCCGGTACCGACGACGGCTATTCTCGGACGATAGCCAGACAAAGCCTGCGGGACACCTTCGTCTATGGCGCGCGTGGCGGCGCGCTGCGAATTGAGCGATGGGTTCTTCTGGTAGGCCTGCACAAGCGCGGACTCGAGCGTTTCGCTACGCGCGGGCGACGCCGCCAACGGTACTGCCGCGCATGCAGCCACCGCTGCGCCGAGTCCGCCGAACCAGATTTGCCGAAGTATGCGCGACATTCCCACCCTACCAGTACGCGACCGGCGCATGGCACCCTTCACGTTAAACCGACGAGCCGGGAACCTTATTCGCCCCAGCCCGGTGTTAAAACCCCCAGACGGCCACTGCCCACTTAAAAGGCTATGGCTGGGGATTTTGCGCCACGTTTGGAACCGGCGGCGGTGTCAGAACGCGAAAACGGGCGTTTCCGCGAAACCCGGCAGCAGCGCCGCCGGCGCGTCGAAGATCGGCCGGCCGCCAACCTCCGCGCCGCTGCGACGGTACAGCATGGCTTTGGAGCCGGGACCCGAGCCGAGGATGCAGACGAGCCGGCCACCGTCCTTGAGCTGCTGGCAGAGTGCGTGCGGCACGACCTCCGTAGCGCCCTCGAGTACCACCACGTCGTAAGGCGCGCCTTTCGTCCAACCCTCGGCGAGCGCGCCGCTCACCACATCGACCTTGGGCAGCGGCGACAGCGAATCGCGCGCCGCTTTGGCGAGGCTGGCGTCCTGTTCGAGTGCGACGACTTGCCCCACGATATGGGCGAGCACGGCGGCGGTATATCCGGTGGCGCAGCCGACATCGAGCACACGGTCGGTGGCCTTCAATTCGGCGGCCTGCAGCAGCTTGGCCAGCACCATCGGCCTGAGCAGGCTTCGGGATCCCCCGACGGGGACGCCGAGATCGAGATAGGCGAGCGAAACGGCCGTCGCCGGCATGAATTTCTCGCGCGGAACCTCCAGCATGGCTGAAATCACGCTCAGATCTGTAACGTCGGTGGTACGGATCTGGCCATCCACCATGTGGCGGCGCGCGGACACGAATTCGGTCATCGGAATCCTCGGCGAAAGCTGGAGAATGCGCGGCTTTTGTGCGGCAAGCCTTGGCAAAAGGCAAGCGAGCCTGTGGCGTTGTCGTTCGTCGCCGGCTCGTATATAGGCTTGCATCTTGGGGAAGCGCGGCGCGCGCATGCGAGGGCTGCGTCTCCGGATGGCCACGTGGCGGAGTGGTTACGCAGCGGACTGCAAATCCGTGCACGCCGGTTCGATTCCGGCCGTGGCCTCCAGCTTCCCCTGAAGCAGAGATTCGGCGCGGCAAGCCCTTGGTAAGGGTCGGCCGTGCGGTGGCTCCGGCGAGGCGGGCATTTGGCGGCAAATCAGCCGCCCGTTCATGCTTTGCAAACCAGCCGGGCTTTGTTATAGGCCCGATGCGTAAAAACCGCCTTGTTCCTCGGTAGCTCAGCGGTAGAGCGTTCGACTGTTAATCGAAATGTCGCTGGTTCGATCCCAGCCCGAGGAGCCATTCCTAAAATCGCCCCTTGATTTCTCATTTGTTTTTCCGTTTTTTGTCAAACCCAGCCTCAGGTTTGACAGTCGGTGTTCGCACCTTGTCCATCGCCGCCACAGCGAGCCGCACTTGATCCGCTGCCTTCGTGTAGCGCACGATCTCTCGCAAGCTGGCGTGCCCAGTAATCGACGCGATCTCATGTTCGGTGCATCCGGCTTCGGCCAGCAAGCGCGCCGCCGCCTTGCGCAGCCCATGCGCGGAGCAATGTGGCAGACTAGCCGCGTTGCACTGCTCCCTGAACCAATTGCCAAAGCCCGCCGCCGTGAATGGCTTGCCAAATTGCGTGGTTAAGAACGTCAGGTGATCGCTCGGCGTTTCAGCGATGATCGCATACAGTGTCGGGTGAACCGGGATCGCCAGTTCAACGCCGGTCTTCATCTGTCGCACATGGATCGCGCCATTCTGGTCGATGTGCTGCCGCCCCATGCGGACCACGTCGGAGCGGCGCTGCCCGGTATAAAGCAATAGCGAAAACGCTAAGCGCGGGCGTGACCCAATCGCATGACACTTCTCGAATTGAGCAATCTCCGCATCTGTCCAACTGTGGAAGCCGTCATTCTTGACGCGGATCGCCCTCACGTCGCGCGTCGGGTCGTCGGCGCGCAAACCAATATCAACCGCGTGCGTCATCATTCCGCGCAATACCTTACGCACCAGGTTCGCGCTTTCCGGCTTTTCGGCTTTCGCCGCCATCAGCTTGACGACGTGTTCGCGTTGCATCGTCGCCGCATTCTTGTCGCCGTAAGTGTTCCCTTCCTTGTCGATTTCGTTGCACAGCCGCTCGATGGCGTTGCGATAGAGCGTTTGCGTGCTCGCCTTGAGCGTCCGGAAGGCAACCGAATTGAAATAACTCACCGCGAGAGCGCGGAATGATCCAGGCTTTACCCGAGCGCCGCCGATCTGCATCGGCTGTCCGGCGACCGCCGCCTCATATGCAGCCATGAACTCAGGCGACCAAGGCAGACCGGGCAGCGGCGCGTTCTTGAAGCCGGGACGGCGGAAATAGAAACGTGGCTTGCCGTGGCGATCAATAAAGCCCTGCACAAATTTCGGCGGGCGTTTCATTAGATGCTGTCCCATTCGTTTTTCTTCTCGCTATGATTGTTTGCCTTGCTTTCAATCTCATCCCGCTTGCCGAAATTGAGCGACACGCTGCCGTCTGGCGCCATGGTCATGCCAGTTGGCACAACGCCAGCCTTTAGCATCTGTGTGAGCAGGCTGCTAAGCGATGGCCGTTTGCGCTTGCGTGTCGTCGTGTCAGTCATGCCTTAGGATTAACTCTTCGGGGCTTGCGCCGACGTGAGATCGAGCCATTGAGCGTAGGCGCGACGGATCTGTGGCTCGAGCCGCTTCCGCTCGGTGGGCGGTAGCTTGCTCGATGCGGGCCAGGTGACGCTGCGGCGGTGCAGGACTAGATCGCGATATGCAATCCCATCAACTTCAACATCGGCCGTGGCAACGTCGGATCCTATGCGGAGCGTTATGTTTGAGAGGCGAGACATGACGACACTGCCGAACCATCGCCACGGAGATCCTTCTCAATCTCTGCAACGCGGGATTCAGGAATGCGCCACCGGCCCATGAGCCGAACGCCAAAGCCTTCATGCTCGCACCACCGGCGGACGGTTGCTCCCGTCACGTCAAGACGTTGAGCCGCCTCGGTGGTGGAAATTCCAAGTGCTGTGTTTTTCATTTATCGCCTACCTGTTGGGGTTAGGCGCACCAGCGGCGCGAGTTATCCAAAGCACTTCACAGGGGGATGCAAACTCATATTGACGATCGTGCCCCAAATCAGGATATGCTCGCGCCACTGCGAGGGAGGGAGGAGAGCCTACAAAGCTTCTTCCTTGCATTTTAGATCCGGGGCCGGGGTGTTTCCATCACCTTCGGCCCCAACTCTTTTAATGCCCTCTGTGCGCTACGCACGCAAACAAACAGATCAGCCGAATTTGGCCGTAAGTTTAGAATCAGTGATTTGCTGCTTTGAAGCAAACAATAATCGCTGCTGTGAACAACCCTGTGGATTTGGTGGATGACTGCTGCTTTTACCTAGGCTGTGCACAGGCTCCCAATTTGATTCGTCAACACTTGCCCTCCTGTCTCACGCCTAATCTCGCTTGCCTCGACTTTGAAATAGGTGTATTTAACATTCTGAAACGTTCATTACAGATTGTTAGGGGCAGCCAATGGCCAAATTCGTCGGATATGTCCGTGTTTCGACCACCGACCAAGGTAAGAACGGGCACGGCCTGGACGCCCAGAAAGCCGCCATTGCGGCCTTTGTCGAGCGGGACGGCGGAACTCTCATCAGGTCGTTTCAAGAGGTCGAGAGTGGTTCAAATGACCACCGCGAGGTCTTCTGGAAGGCCGTGGAGGCAGCCGCCAAGGCCAAGGCAACGTTGGTTGTCTCGAAGCTCGACCGTCTGTCTCGCTCAGGCATCCGCTTCATGGTCGATCTGGACAAGCGGGGTGTCTCGTATGTGGCAGCCGACAATCCCTCAATGACGAAGCTTGTGGTGCACATACTGGCAGCCGTAGGCGAGGACGAACGGCAGCGGATATCTCAGCGCACCAGAGAGGCACTTAAGGCGGCCAAGGTCAAAGGCAAGCGGTTAGGCAATCCGCGCTGGCAGGACAGCATCGAGGTCGCCCGCGAGGCTCAGATCGCTAAAGCTGCTAAGCGGGCCAAATTAGTGCGCCCAATTATCGAGGGCCTACGGTCAAGCGGGATAACCACCTACACCGGCCTAGCCGAAGCTCTAAACGAGCGCGGTATCGAGACGTCACAAGGCAGGCGCTGGCACCCTATGACGGTGAAGCGGGCTCTCGAAGTGAGAGGCCGATTAGGCGAAGGCTAGCTGCCGTTGTCTGTCCGCTGTGCACCCAAGAGCGACCAGAAATGTTGCGGCGCGGCGAATGCAGCAATGTGCCGATTTTGTTGCAGAAGTCGGCGATGGGAAGAATGAGGCGACGGTCTCGATGTTTTTAAGCCGTCTGCTGCGCCCGCCCCATTTGGCGGTGGAGCCCTTGAGGCATTAGCACTGACAACCGCAACGCTTACGCAGCACAAGCGGCGGCAATCGGTGGTGGCCTAACGACCAGTTTGGCGAGCCGGCGTAGGTTCTGTGCAATAGCCGCAAGCGTGAACTCATCCTGTGCGCCGCACGGGCCACGAAGCCTAAGGCGACCAAGCTTCAGGATGCGCTTGAGATGGGCGAACAGCATCTCGATGCGTTTGCGATCACGGCGTGATTGGTCGAAGGCCTCGGTGTTAGCCAGTGCGCGAGCAACGTCGCGCGCTTCTTCATAGATGCTGCGCGGAATCCTGCGGAAAGGTGCCTTTGGACAGCATCGCACCTTGAGCGGGCAGTCCCGACAGTCGGATGTGCTGGCGAGATAACGAAGGGTCTCGCCATCATCGATCAGCGTTCCTGTCGTGGTTAGAAGCTTGCCCGCCGGGCAGACATAGACGTTGCGCACTTTGTCGAACCTGAAGTCTTCTCGGCTGAAAGTTCCGTCCTCGCGCTTCGATTTGTCGATAACCGGGATGTGCGGCGCGATATCCTTGCCTTTGACGAGCCAGTTGAGGTTCGGGCCTGAACCGTAGGCCGTATCGGCCGCGAGCCGTTTAGGCTTCAATCCAAAGCGTCTCTCGGTCCGATCGATCATGGTCTTGGCCGCGCCCACCTCGGCCTGGCGAATGGCACGAGAAGCTTCGACATCCATGATGATGCCGCACTTCAAGTCGATCAGATAGTTGTCGGCATAGGCGAAGAAGGCCGGTCCCCGCATTGCGCCCGTCCATTGCGCGGCTGGATCAGATGGCGAGATGAACTTCGGCCTAACCTCGCTTGCTGCGCCAAAGGCCGCGTCATCGAGGGTTGCCAGATACTCCTTCACGGCGCGGCTTGCCGTCTCGGGATCGCGCGTCTTTTGCCATTCTGAGCCTGGGATCGAGCGCTGCTTGTTGGCGTCAGCCTGGATCAGACTCTGCATCGACTGCAAACCCTTCTCCGCCAACGAGATTGGCCGCAATACACGCCCCGACGACACGCTCAAATACCCGGCGAAAGATGTCGTTGTCGCGGAAACGCTCATTGCGTGCTCGCGAGAACGCTGAATGATCCGGGATCTTGTGCTCTATGCCGAGCTTACAGAACCAGCGATAGGCGAGGTTCACCTGCAACTCGCGACACAGCAGCCGCTCGGAACGCAGGCCAAAGACATAACCGATGATCAGCATCCGGATCATCAGTACCGGATCAACCGAAGGCCGGCCGAGGGTTGGATAGTGCGGCGCGAGTTCTGCGTAGACCCAAGATAGATCGAGAACGGCGTCGATCTTGCGTGCCAGATGATCATCAGGAACCGCCTCATCGAGACGGAACTCGTAGAACAGAGGTCCCTGATCGTTGTTCTGACGTCCCATCATCGCCCATCTCCGACGCAAAATGTCGTCAGAAGAAGGAATCACTGTTCGCCAAAGCCTTCAAATCACTTCTGCAACAAAATCTGCCACAAGCAGACATTTCCCCGGTAACTCATTCGGGAAGAAAAAGCGGCGCTGTTCGCCGGTCTAATTGTGTATTCAATATTTGGCTGGTCCGCCGAACTGATAAGCTAGACCGACTGACACGATTTGTGTCTTCAGATCGTGATGCATAAATACGCTATCGTTGCTAGTGGGGACGGACAAAAACAGATAATCGCTCTGGCCAAAATCGGCGTAGCGATATTCGATGCGAGCGAGCAAATTGCCCCAAATCTTGGCTTCCACACCGCCGCCAATCGTCCAGCCCACCTTGGTCGTGCTGACGGTGGTATTGTGCGCGACGGAACACCAGGGGCCGGTGACCTGACAGTTGGCATTAATCGACACATCCTGCCAAGCGACGCCGCCGGCACCAAAAAGCATCACGTTTGGCGTGACAAGCCAGCCAAGCCGGCCGCGAATAGCTGCATCCCAGCCAAGGTCCACGCTCGAATTGTCGTTCGCGACCTGTGCAAAAATCGGCGGGCTCCACGTTCCTGGAACACCTAGCCGGGACTTGTCATTTTTGGCCCAGGCAGCGTCACCTTCGATGCCCAAAACCCATGCGGGCGAGAACTGCCAATTATAACCTAAATAGCCCCCTGCCCGAACGCTCGAACTGTCAAAGCTTGCCGGAATGTCCCCCGTGCGGTTGCCGATCGGACCGTTCGGACTTACCAACGCATAGGTGGTCCAAGTGGAATTGGACCAGCGCCCGCCGACCTCGCCACCGATGTAGAACCCGGTCCAGCTGGGCGCGACCGCCACAGGCGCGGCTACTGCCTTGACGGGCAGATCAGCCGCAGAAGCACCCGACGCAAAGCCGAACACAGCGGCAGATGCAACCGCCGCAATACAAAAACGATGCATAACTATGCCCCCACCAGCGAAATCGACCTTTGAGTATTAGCAGCAATCCTAAGTCGAAAGCGCACGCCCCGACATTTCCACACTGAAAAGTTCCACTTGCGATATTTAAGCAACTGCAATCGGCGGTTGCATTCGTGAGCGGACGCAGACAAAGCGGGTCCTGAAAACTGCGGGCCACCGGTCCATCAGCGCACGTCCGCTTTGGGTCATTCACGCCCTAGCAATTCAGCCTCCGGTCCGGCGTTTGTCGGCTATGCCCCCGATAGCGACCGTCGTCGCTGCAATGCGGCGAACGCAGCAACGTGCCAAAAGATGGGGTAATCGGCCGGCGTTCTTGTGGATAGTTAAAGATTTTGGGTGCTGCACTTCAGGCTGATGGTGAAACGAGGTCCGTGGTTACGGCCTCAAGCATCAGAAGGAGAAGCGCAGCATGGACCATTTTGCCGGACTGGACGTATCGGTCAAGGAGACCAGCGTTTGCATTGTGGATGACGCGGGCAGGATCGTGCGGGAGGTGAAGGTAGCGAGCGAGCCGGAGACTTTGCTGCTGGAACTCGCAAAGCGGACATTCGACACTGGGGTTATACGACGCCAATTAATTCAGCCGCGCGTCCGCCTTTGATCATGCGTTTTTCTGCATCGGCAGCGTCCGTGCATCGGTCCACGAAACCTAAAGGATCAGCTTCGCCAATGGGCCAATCCGCGCCGAGCAACAGGCGGTCGGGGCCTACGATTTTGGTCAGCGCGTTCAGCACCGTCGGATCGTACAGGCAGGTATCGTAGTAAACGCTCTTAAGATACTCGCTCGGCTTGCGCGAAATGTTTTTCATGCTGTGTGGGGCGTTTTTTACGTTGCGATCAAGCCGCCCCATATTGTGCGGGAAATAACCGCCGCCGTGCGCCAATACGAGTTTAAGTTTTGGGTATGTTTCAAGAATGCCTTCGTAGATCACCGACGCCATGAACTTCGCCTCTTCGAGCGATTGGCCGAGCGAATTCCACATTCCATACTGAAAAAACCACGAGTCCTTCGCGCCGTCCGGATGCATGAAGACGACTACACCCACATCCTGCGCCGCCTCCCAGAAAGGCCGGAACTGAGCGTCGCCGAGATAATTGCCACGCACTTCGGCTGGAACGTTCGCGACCCTAAGCCCAAGGTCATTGACCGCACGCTTGAATTCGATCATCGCCAAATTCATGTCCTGCAACGGAAGGACAAAGCTGCCAATGATGCGCTTCGGCGAATGGGCCACGCGTGCAGCGGAGGTGTCATTGAGTTGCTGCGCCATCTTGTGGGCTGTCGAGGCATCGGCCCAGTGTATTGGTTCGATGACGGCCGCCGAAGAAATTACACTCATGTCGATATGGAGTTTGTCCATATCCTCGATCACCCCTTCCGGGGTCATCATCTTCTCGAAGAGCGCAAGCAGATGCGGCGGTAGCTTGTGGTGGCCGTGATTCGTGGCAACAGAGTGAGGGAGGCACTGCTCCAATACATCACGCGCCAAAAAATGAGCATGAAAATCGATAATTGGCGCACCGCGATCCATGATCTACCCCCCCCAATCCGGCGTATTAAATTTACCAGTGCCTAGACGTGGCGGCCAGTACCGCGCGGGATGGATGTCGGCGTTGGGTCATTGACGGCCTAGCCGATCAAGGCGGGCGCGCTTGTTTGGCGGCTGTTACTCCAATAGGCGACAAAACCCCGCGCGGTCGCTTTGTCCGCGAAGTGCCAATAACGACCAATTGGCCAACACAAATCGATCAAGCTACCGCTATACGGTTGGCGAGGCGAAATCCCACCAAGCCGGCGAGTGCGAGTGCCATCATCCCCGCCGCGAACAGCGCCGGCGCTGCCGGACTTGCGGTTAAATCGCGTGCCATACCAGCAAGGCCCGGCAAAAAAGCCATTCCGGCGTAATACCAAGTGAAATAGATGCCCATGCCGCCAGCGCGATTTTGCGGCCGCAGTGCTTGCGCCGGCAACGCCATGATTAGACCCGCGGGGGCACCGACAACCGCAGCGAGGATGCTGAACGCGATGATCGGTTCACCCGTGAACGGCAGGAGAGCCGCTGCCAAGCCGGCGAGCAAAAAGCCCCCGCTCAGGAACAAGTTCGGTTTACGGAACTTTTCGGCGAAATAGCCGGCCATCGGAATAGTGGGAATTAGCATCCAACCCAAAAAACTGACCACACGACCGGCTCCCGTTATCGAATGGCCATGCGCCATAAACAATTCAGGCAAAAAACTGATCAGGACAATCAAGCCAACATTGTAAGTCGTCCAGATGCTGCCCGCGAGTGATACTGACAACCATTCGTCTCGCGTCAGTGTGAGATTTAGACCCGAACTCGACCCAGCAGCCGTCCCAGGCGGATCGAGATACGTCACCGCCACCAGCAGCAAACTCGCCAGCGCCATTAACGCGGCCGCGTACATCACCGCGTTCCATGATTGCGATACCGCCAGTGGCGTAAACAATAATAGTCCAAGGGCGAGACCAAGCGGCCAGCTCGCGACTAAGATTGCCATCGCCGTAACTATTTCGCGGCTAGCAAACCAATCTGCGATCATCTTAGTCGTAAGGACATTGATCAGTACCGCGCCCACGCCACTGGTCAATCGTCCGGCCGAGATTAGTATAAATGATGTGCTGGCACCCATCAGCGCACCGCCCAAAGCCATCAGAAATAATCCGGCCAACACCAAGTTCTTGGCGCCGAAGCGTTGGCCGAGCATCCCGCCTGGCAAAGCAATGAAAATGCCTGGCAACATGTAAAGGCCGATTAGCGCCCCAAGCCGTGTGAAGTCGATAGCAAATGCATCGACGAGAAACGGCGCAGTTGAGGCAACTGACTGGAATTGGAAGGCCATCGCTGTCCGGGCGATGAAAAGCACAAGGAGCATCAGCCAGCGGGTATGAATGGGCATATCTCCATCCGTTGACCGGCCTCGCCGTTATGAAAGGCTATCCTACGCTACTGCTATTTTGCCTAGCGCGTAGCGCTCGTCAAATGTCGTAGTTGGGTCAAAAACCGACAAACGGTCGCCGGGCCGATAGCCCTGTTTGTCCGCTTCTCTAATCGGCCGGTCGGGGTCAAGCACTTTCAGACTATCCACCACTGCAGTGTCGATGTCGCTCACGGGCTCGTGCTTCTCTTCGGAATCGGCACGAAGGCCGTTCCACTATGGGATTCGAGGACGAGGCGGAACAATCTGTGCGGCGGCCTTGCCAACTGAGTAACGGCAGGTCCAAGCGGACAAGCGAACTCACCTCATCCATCGTCCCGCGAGGGACATCTTTCCACGGCTTAGTGGAACTCGAGATTCCTCCTATCGTATTTTGTTACCTACGGCCCTCATGCCACTGCGGCCTCCCGGGTCCAGCGGAACTCGGTGCCATCAACCCATATGCGGTGCATGATCACGGCCAACCGGCGCGCCAGCGCCACGATCGCCTTCTTCATTCCGCGACGCCTCACGATCTGCATCGCCCAGGCCTTGAGCCAGCACCATTTCTTCGAACGCATCATGGCCTGAGCTGCTTCGTAGAGCATCGTCCGCATCATATCATCTCCACAGCGCGATATTCTACCGTCCCAATCCACTTCGCCCGATTGATACTTGGCGCACGTCAGCCCAAACACGGCCCCGACTGACTTGGACTTATGGAAGCGAGCGGGCACATCGACGGTGGCGCGATAGGTCAGCGATACCACGGGGCCAACGCCAGGGACCGTCATCAGTCGCCGACATACCTCATCGTCCCGAACGATAGCCAGCAAACGGCGATGCTGGATGACGAACTGCTCGCGTAGTACCCGTCGGACAATGAGCAGTGGTTCAACCAGAGCGGCCAAGTCGGGTAAGTTTTCGACCAACTCCCTGATGCGGGCTTCGAACTTTACCGTCCTGACCACCCCGACCTTGAGGCCGAAGTTGCGCAAGGTGCCGCGCAGGTCATTGTCGATAGCAATGGCCTTGGACTGCAGCAACTTTCGATGCGTCAGCAGCATTCGTAATTTCTGACTGCGCAGCGTCTTCACATGCACTGGACGGTAAAGCCCCACTCGCATCATCTGCGCCATGCCGCGTGCATCGTTGCGGTCGGTCTTGTTAATCTGCGCTTTCAACACCGCCCGCATGTGCCGCGTCTCGACACAGATCACCGGCAAGCCCGCTTCGGCGAGTGCACTGAACAGCCATTGCGATAATGGCCCGGCTTCCAGTCCGATCCGCTTGAAGTGGTAGGCGGGGTTCCCCAGAATCTCCAGCAGAGCTTCAGGTTCGCTCGCCACCTTCACTTCCCGCACGATCTTGCCCGTGTCATCCACAATGCAGACGCTGGTCTCCTTGACTGAAACGTCCAATCCCGCAAAATGGTCCATGCTGCGCTTCTCCTTCTGATGCTTGAGGCCGTAACCACGGACCTCGTTTCACCATCAGCCTGAAGCGCAGCACCCAAAATCTTCAGCTATCCACAAGCTGGCCGGCCGATTACCCCATCTGTACACCCAGGAGCGACCAAACCTTTTGCAGCGCAACGAATGCATCGATGTGCCAATAGCAGATATCGGCTCGCTATCCGGTCAGAATCGATTTCAGCGTCTCACGCTCTGCGACAACAAAATCGAAAAATGCCGCAATGCGGGGCGTACGTCGTAAATCGGGGTGAGCCAACAACCGCCAGCTTCGCGCTAGCTCAGGAATTGGCCCCAGCACACGTACAAGATCCGGCTCGCTATCGGCGATAGCCGTAGGCAGGGCGCCGACGCCGACGCCCGACTTCACTGCGTACATCAAACCAAGAACGCTGTTATTGCGCGCCACGATTTTGGCATTTGGCGCCGCGTCTTTCAGCCATTTCGCCACCCGATGCTTGCTCATCGCCTCGTCAAAACTGACCAGAGGATGTTGCGACAAGTCCTCTACGCGTGCTGGTTTTCCATGACGCTCGATATAGGAACGGCTCGCATAAACCGCCCAAACAGAATCAGCAATTTTGCGCCCTACCAGCTCGTCGTCGGTGTCGCCCGAGCGGAACGCAACGTCGGCCTCACCTTTGCAAAGATCAAGGTAGCGGTCGCTCATCACAAATTCGACGCGCAGGTTTGGGTGGCCGGCGTGGAAGCGCTCAATCAGAGGGGTCATACGTTGCACGATTGGCTCGGGACAGGTCACCCGAATGACCCCGCTGCGGTCGCGTCCGGTGTCGGCCACATGCCGCTCGAAATCCATAACCATGGCTTCGACGCGTTCGGCATAGGGCTGCAACTCCTTACCAAAGTCAGTGAGCCGATAGCCCGAGGCAGTCCGCGTCACCAATTTGCGTCCGAGGCGTTTTTCCAGTTCGACAATCCGCCGCTGCACCGTCGACTGACTGAGGCGAAGTGCCTTGCCAGCCGCAATCGTGCTGCCGTGACGCGCAACGGCGAGGAAATACTTGAGGTCGTTCCAATCGAACATCCGGGCATTATGCAGATTTGTGGCCCCCTGCCGCAACCTTGCGGCTGCCGCCGCCGAGCCGTTTCGGCGTAATGGTTCTCCATGGGTTTCCCCGACTAATGGAGCGAAACGGCATGAACGCACCTTTCGATGCGGAGAAGTTTAAAGCGGCGACGCGCGAGCAATGGGACAAGCACGCCAAAGGCTGGAACGACCATAGCGTGCAAATCGGCGATTGGTTGCGTGAATCAACCGACGCCATGCTCGCAATGGCCGAGGTTGGGCCGGGCGCGCGCGTGCTCGATGTCGCCGCAGGGGCTGGCGATCAGACGCTCGATATCGCCGAGCGCGTCGGACCGACCGGGTCGGTACTCGCCACCGATCTGTCGCCGGCAATCCTGGAGTACGCGAAGGAAAAAGCACGGCGTGCCGGCTACGGCAATGTCGATACGCAGGCCGCTGACGGCGAAAATCTGAAGGTCATTGACGCAAGCTTCGACGTGGCGATCTGCCGGCTCGGGCTGATGTTCTTCCCTGAGCCGAGCAAAGGCTTGCGGGAGATGTTCCGTGCGCTGAAGCCCGGCGGTCCGGCGTGCACCATGGTCTTTTCGACGCCCGACAAGAATCCGTGTGTCACCATTCTCCTCTCGATAGCGTTCAAACATGCCGGTTTGCCGCCGCGCGATCCCTATCAACCGGGCGGACTGCTCAGCCTTGGCAAGCCCGGATTGATTGATGAGCTATTCCGACAATCCGGCTTTTCACACGTGGCCACAACGAAGGTGATGGCACCATTTAGATTGCCATCTGTGAAAGACTATCTCGATTTCGTCCGCGCCTCGGCTAGTCCAATCGTGCAGATATTGGGACGGCTTGATGATGCCGCGCGACAGGCGGCCTGGGCTGAGATCGAGAGCAAATTGAGTGGTTTCAATACCCCCACTGGATGGGAAGGACCTAACGAACTGCTGCTGACAATGGGGCGACGGATTTGAGAGTCTATGTCCGGTGTGGGTCATTCACGCCCTAGCAATTCAGCCCTAGCGCCGCCGTTTGTCCACTCCTGGTCCGATAGCGTCATTGCCGGTGCGATGCAGCGAAACGACGCTCCGTGCCAAAAGGGACCTTTAGCCACAGATGCTGGCCAAGACTATTCTGGAAGTCCGATCATGCGCAGTGCTTCGCCGAGCGAACCGGCTAGCGCCGGCGCGCAATTTACGCCGGCGAACTGTCTGCTGAAATGGAACGCCGGCTGGAGCTCAAGAACGCGAGCCGCGGCAGCTTTGGCCTCATCCAGCCGACCGAGTTTTGCGAGTGCACCCGCCAGGTGCACGTAGTTTATGCTGTGTGCAGGGTTGGATTGCACGGCTTTGTAGGCGGCAGCGGCAGCCTCCTGGTAACGACCGTGCATGAATTGGCCCATAGCAATCGAGCCAAACGCGGACCAAGCCCAAGGATCGAACGGGCTCAATCGCATCGCACGTTCGCCCCACTCGATAGCGCGATCAGCCTCTCCCGCCCAACCTAGAACGGTGCTGCCGAGAATATAGGTGATGGCTGATGACGGGCTGACGGCAAGCGCCGCCTCGAAGGCGGCGAAAGCGCCAGCACGATCATGGGCGTCCATGCCGATAGAAAATCCGGCGAACGTCAGTGCGAGCGCATCATCGGAGCCGTAGACAAGCGCCGTCCGCGCATGACGGATCGACGCTGCCCGGTCTTCTTCATGAAATCCGCCGCGAAGGAACCGCACATGGTAGCACATCGCGGAAAAAGCGTGTGCCAGCGCATAAGCAGGATCAAGTGCGAGCGCGCGTTGCAACGGCGGCAGCGCTCTTTCGGTGCGCTCCGGCATTCCGGAATACACGTCGGGCTGAGCCTGCAAGACAAGGTCATAAGCATCCAGGCTGTCAGGCCGCTTGCGTTTCACACGCTCGACCTCAGCGCGACGCAAACTTGGCTCGATCGCGCCGACGATGGACAGCGTAATTTCGTCCTGCACAGCGAAAACGTCGTCGGACTTGCGATCATAGCGCTCAGCCCACACATGCGCTCCCGTCGCAGCATCGATGAGTTGTGCAGTAATGCGAAGCCTGTCTACGGATTTGCGCAGGCTGCCCTCAAGAACGTAGCGGACGCCCAATTCGCGTCCGACCTGCTTCACGTCTACGGCTTTACCTTTGTAGGTGAAGCTCGAATTTCTGGCGATGACGAACAGCCATTTCACACGCGACAAGCCGCTGATGATGTCCTCAACCATGCCTTCGGAAAAATAGTCCTGGGCGGCATCGTCGCTTATGTTGGAGAACGGCAAGACGGCGATCGACGGTGTCTCCGGCAGAGCAAGCGCCGGTGTCGAAGCCGGCTGCTGCGTCGTAACCACAGCTTGTGGAGAGGCCGCAATGCCATCACCCGCGCCCGCAAGCCCTGCCTGCGACGCACTGCGGCGGCGCAATAATTGGTCGCCAACGATGACTGCGACGCCAAGCGTGACGAGGAGTATGCGCGGGTCAATTCCGAGCGACCATGCTTTCGGGAGGTGAATGGCATGCATGGCCTCAACGAACCAATCCTCCGGTGAAAACCCGGTCAGCATCAGGACGAGCCCCCCAATCATGGCACTCGTGACGTGCTCCCGCACGATGATAACGAGCTTCTTGAAGTAACCTGACGCCCCCGCGTTCACGAAGCACCTCCGCCATTTCGCTATTTAATTGTTCTGAATGCTACTTAAACAAATGCAGTGGGAACAGAGGGGCGAGCCATCGGCATTTTCGCGTCTATGAAAGCGCCCGAATGTCTCAGATGGGTCAATCGTTGCGGAGTTATTCGGCCTCCGGGCGGACCTTTGTCCGTTGTTAGTCGGATAGCATCCTAGTTTTTGCGGCGCAGCGAACGCAGTCATGTGCCAAAAGCAGACTCATGCACCGCAGCAAACAGCACAAAAAGAAAGACCACCTCGCTGCGGTCTCTCCGAAATCCGATCGGATAGTTTATGATGCGCCGATAGTTGCCTTCTGCTTCCTATTAAGGGCCTCTCTTTCTGCCAACTCCCTTGCCATCGATCAGGCCCACGACAAAACACGCGTAATAATGCTCAGGCGTGGTGCGTTTACTCATCGCGCACCTATCGAATACCGCCAGGTCCCTTTCTCTTCGATAATGTAAGTATGGAGCGATCAAATAGCGCCCCGAGCCATTAAAGAAGCCTCCGAAGCGGTCAATCTTACCGGCGAGTTTTGGATCTACTTTGAGGATGCTCTCACGCAGCATATCGCCTTGGATGAAGTTGTCGGGTAATTGGTCGAAGGGACCATCTAGGTGATTGTTGTCCCTCGCGTTATCCGCGAACACGCCGATCAAGATTTTTCGCTCATGAAATTGGTCGCGGTAGAATGCAAATCCGGTACGCTTGCCGATCAGGATACGCTCGCGGTGCTGTACCGGAACAAGCTCATCTGGAACACTCGCAGTCTCATCGAGAAGATACAGAAAGCTCTTGATCCGGCGGTTGTAGATCAGGAAGAAGCGAATGGCAAAGTCATCGAAAATCGGTCCGAGAAATGTTTCGTTGGGACCGAGCGTCGAAGCTGGCGGGGCGACCCCAGATAGATCATTGAGTTGGAAATCTACTGTTTTTCCCTGGTAGGACACGCGATAGAGAAACGGCGCAAGTTTTTCGCTTGTAACTCCATCCACTCGGTCGAGGACCGTGTGAGTGATCATTGGGCGGCTCTTCCAGCCCCTGAAATTCTCGAAATACGCAAAATGCACTTTACCTTCGTCGCGATCTCTCGCGGCCAGGCGAATATTGCCGGAATAGCCAATACCCCGGTGAACGAATCTGAAGTAGTAATAATTCTCTGTCGGATAAACCTTCACTCGGTCGCCGAAACTTTTGAGCACAAAGGCAAACATGGCGCGTGGATCTCCGAGCGGGAGCTCGGTCGTCGCCAGGATGTCGTTCACAAGGCTTTCATGCGTTGAGAGGCGAGGTCGCTCATCTGCCCATGCAGGCGCGATGAGGTGGATAATAAGGACCAAGGCGGCAATCGACGTCCCCAGCGTCACGCAACGTTGAAAACGTTTGGATAGTCCGCAGCGCATCGTGAACGATCCCTTCAGGGTCGCTCATACTATGCGGCTTTTATCCCGCTGGTCCTTGATCTAAATCAGGCTAGTTCAACCGCGCGCGCGTTGGCCGCGTTGGCCCTTAAAATCCAATTCCTACGCCTATGCCGCCGCCGCCAATAATACCGATCCCTCTGGACGCGCCCGGACCGCCCCCGCGCCGTACTGGCGCCTCGCTTTCACGAGCTGCTCGCGCACGAGCGGCCTTACGTTTCGCAACTTCCTTAGGCGCCGGAAGTGGTTCGGCCTTTGCCGCGGGTTGCGTTGGTGTCTTGATGCATTTGCGGTATTCGTCTTCGAGCATCGTGAGCAGCCGGCGGTCGGCAGCAAGCTCGCTTTCGGCCTTGCCGACCGCGTCATCGTATAATTTTGCAAGCTCTGAATTGGAGCGCTCCACTGACGCACGCGCTGGTGGTACTTCGGATTTGCCTTCCACAGTAACTGGCACGCTCTGAGGAGCGGTAGGATTTATTACCAGGGCGCGCTCGCTCTGTAACTTGGTCAAACGCACTTCTTCGGAAAGAATGATATCACGCAGGGCGGCGCTAAGTTGCAGATAGTTAACACAAGCACGAATCTCAAAAACCGGCTTCGCCTTGGACTGTGCTGTTGCCGGCGCGGCCAAGACAATTGGCGCAAAAACTGCTACAATTAAAAGCAGGCAAAGAGAACTATTTCTCAATGTCATGGCACCTGCTCCATTTTATTTCGGACGACATGCGCCGCCGGTACACCCGCCACCCTGCTTCGTCGGCGTGCCTCCACCGGTCGATCCGCCGCCACGCGATCCGCTTCTTTGAAGTGCCCCAGCACCCTGGGTGATGAGCTGTTCAACAACTATGGCGCCGATCGCGGATGCCGTATCATCGTGCTTTGATCCCTCGGCGTTTTGCTCGCCGCGCTTGATCACGTCACGCGCTCTCTGACGTCGTGTCTGCGATTGTTTTTTCTCGTCGTCCCTCCGCAAGGTATCGTAGCTCGTCATCCTTGACAGTTTCAGCTTTAGTTCGTCGTGCCGGTTCTCACGGTTAAGGTTTCGTAGAATTAAGAGAAAAACCTGCACTTGAAGCTCTTGATCTGTGTATAGGTTGCTTTGTCCAGCCCCCAATTCCGGCACAATGATAGCCGGTATATTGGGTTGCGCGAACGACGGCGCCGCCAAAGCAACCGCCGTCACCGTTACTATGAACGCTCTGATCAAAGTGGGGTTCAACTATGCCTCCCCTCAGATGGGATGCGCGCTAAAACTTTTATGTATGAAATCACCTAAATCGTTGAGCGCATTGATATGGAACAAAAGACGGTTTGATAAAAGATTAGCTGAGCAAGGCCGAGCGTCTAACGGCAGCAGACGGCGAGCTTCCAGCTTTCAACGGCGCTACATAAAGCGCTGCGACGCACACAGCATGTTCGCTTTGGGTCATTGACGGCGTAGCCGATCAAGGCGGGTGCGCTTGTTGGGCGGCTGTTACTCCAATAGGCGACAAAATCCCGCGCGGTCGCTTTGTCCGCGAAGTGCCAATCACGACCTGTGCACCGCAGCAAGATCAGTGCAAACAAAAAGACCGCATGGCGGCGATAACTGTAACCCGACCAGTTCTATAAAACGAGGCCGCCATGCGAGGGGGCGCATTGACGGCCTCAGGGACAAGGGCTCGGCGGGATGTTGGGGAGGAGTGCCCTTGTCGACTATTGGTCAAACACTAGTCGGCTGCACCGCTAAATGGATATTGTCCTTAGGTGCATGCCTGACCGAGACGGGCGCGCTCTGAAATCGGGATAGGGGGGAGCCTCGCGGCTCCTCCCCTCCCACACCACCGTACATACGGGTCCGTATACGGCGGTTCGGTGGATTGAGCGGACACCTGTTCCCGCAGGAGGGGCGACCGCCGGGGTTTGGAAGCGTGTATCGCCGAGGACGCTTCGGTCCCTGCATCACCGCGCCGTCGGGCTTCACCCTTCGGTCTTGGCGAGCAGGCCGGGCACTACCGGTGTTCTGCCGCATGGCGTCGTCGAGATGCGCGTTTCTACTCCCCACTTCCAACCGTTCGGGCCTTCGGCGGATCGCTCCGCCTAATATGCCCTCTGCTGACTTCTCCGCCGCGATCACGGACCTTGCGACCCGCTCAGTCCGGTTTCCCGGACACGCCGGAGATCTCCCGAGGTAAGATCGACCGCCTTCACCGCACGCCCGCCGGATTTACCACCCCGGTCCTTGATGGCCGTGGACTTCGCGATTCTGTGCTCGCTCGTCCGACCGGGTAGGCCTCGTTATCCGGTTCTTGTCCATCGAGCCGCGGCTTTGCTCCACGCTTCTTTCAGACCCCGTCTCGCGACGACGCCCTTGCGCTTCGCTAATCCTTCGCCACCATCAGGCTGGATAAAGGACTTCCACCTCCAAGCTGTCGATCATGCTCGGCACACACAGAAAGACCGCCTCGCGGCGGTCCCTCCGAAATCCAATCAGACTGGTACGGTGCTGCGTTCAGTCCTGCTACAGCGGCTCAATCTCGCTGGGCCGCCATGTTTTGTCGAACCACGGCTGGAGTGGGCCGTAAATGCGCAGGAGCGTGTTCCATCCTTTGCCGGGGATGGTCTGCACCCAGTTGTTCTCCTTGCCAGCGGGCGCTTTGGGCCCGAAATAGACGTCAACCGATCCGTCCGCATTGACCATGAGCTTCGGGTTCTGGCTGGTTGCAGCCGGCCAACGCTGGTCGGTCTGGAGCATGGAGCGGGTCTGATTGTCGTAGAGGATGACCGACCAAAATTGCTTGACCGGAATGTTGGGCGGCAAGTGCAACTTGTAGTTTTTTCCGCCGTCAAGTGGCCTGCTATGGCTATCCACGAACGCGGCCATGTACTGCGATCCCTCGCCAACCGTCTTCGAGTCCATCGCTGGCGTCACACCGGTCGCGTAGAAGAAGAATGCCGAGTAGGCATCAAGGACACGCGCGCCGTCTTGCTCGAACTTGTAGCCGCCAAAGAAACCTGAACGCCACGCGCTGTTGGGGTAGTAGTAGCTTTCCTTGATCCGCAACCGGCCATTGATTGCTCGCGCGGTCGCATCACCTACCAAGGCGGCTTCGGTCAAAATCTTTTTCATCCGCGCATCAGGTGCGAACGGCTTACCCTTCTGGATGCCGACTGACGCGTAAAAGCCGAGTGTGACCGGGTCGACTGAATCGGTCGGCTCTTCCTGCACGACCTGATTCAGATACTCCCAAAACGGATAATCTCCCGGTGCGAGTGTACTAAATGCCTTACCGGAAACATGCACGAAGTTGAGTTTCGGGGGATTGGCGGCATCTTTCAGGTGATAGATACGCGTGTGCTTTTCGACCAAGTCGACGCCAGGCTTCGGATCGCCGTCCACCAAGAAAGAACGCCAGGGAACCCAGACGCTGAACGTCGCCGGTCTCACAACGAAGTATCCACTCGGCACCTCACCCTTGTAGCCGGGCGGCAGGATCAGGTACTTGCCTCCCTCACCCTTGTCCGGGCCGACGAGGCCGACATCAGTGACAAAATTATACCACATATCGTCGATGAGGCCGAGCACCTTGGGTGGTGCTTCGAGCACCAGCGGCCCGTCGTGCAGGTCAAGCCAAAACCAAGTGTACGGCGTGTTGTTGTTCGGGGTGAGGAAGAGCGACTTCGAGTCCATCCGATCTTGAAAAATTGGCACGGTCAGGTTAATCGGCCCCAGTTCAGCGATCCCCTTTCGATTTGCCAACTGGTTCACCGGTGCCAACCCCAACAGGTAAGCTTGGACGGCACGCTGGAAGTCCAGATTGTCGTAGAGCTTTTTCACGGTGGCATCATCGGGAAAGCCGTCGAAGAATTTCAGCGTCCCGAGACGGGTCTCCACCTTGTCCGGGATCGCGACGCCCGGCGGTATTGGCGTCTGCATTTTGTATTGCTTAGCGTTGAGCGGAATTGCCGATAGCGCAATGAAACACAGCGCAGAGGCCGCCAGTGCGAAAGATTTCATAATGACTCTCCCTTTACATAGGGAGGCGATAATCAAATTCTGGCGGGGAGGCATTGATTAAACGCAATTTGATGCGCTGCGGCAATGTCGCAGTCGGGTCATTCGCTGCGGAGTTATTCGGCCTCCAGGTCGCCCGATGTCCGTTGTTGCTCCAATAGCGTCACTGGCCGTGCAATGCAGCGAAACGACGCTTTGTGCCGATTTTGTTGCAGAAGTGATTTGAAGGCTTTGGCGAACAGTGATTCCTTCTTCTGACGACATTTTGCGTCGGAGACGGGCGATGATGGGACGTCAGAACAACGATCAGGGACCTCTGTTCTACGAGTTCCGTCTCGATGAGGCGGTTCCTGATGATCATCTGGCACGCAAGATCGACGCCGTTCTCGATCTATCTTGGGTCTACGCAGAACTCGCGCCGCACTATCCAACCCTCGGCCGGCCTTCGGTTGATCCGGTACTGATGATCCGGATGCTGATCATCGGTTATGTCTTTGGCCTGCGTTCCGAGCGGCTGCTGTGTCGCGAGTTGCAGGTGAACCTCGCCTATCGCTGGTTCTGTAAGCTCGGCATAGAGCACAAGATCCCGGATCATTCAGCGTTCTCGCGAGCACGCAATGAGCGTTTCCGCGACAACGACATCTTTCGCCGGGTATTTGAGCGTGTCGTCGGGGCGTGTATTGCGGCCAATCTCGTTGGCGGAGAAGGGTTTGCAGTCGATGCGAGTCTGATCCAGGCTGACGCCAACAAGCAGCGCTCGATCCCAGGCTCAGAATGGCAAAAGACGCGCGATCCCGAGACGGCAAGCCGCGCCGTGAAGGAGTATCTGGCAACCCTCGATGACGCGGCCTTTGGCGCAGCAAGCGAGGTTAGGCCGAAGTTCATCTCGCCATCTGATCCAGCCGCGCAATGGACGGGCGCAATGCGGGGACCGGCCTTCTTCGCCTATGCCGACAACTATCTGATCGACTTGAAGTGCGGCATCATCATGGATGTCGAAGCTTCTCGTGCCATTCGCCAGGCCGAGGTGGGCGCGGCCAAGACCATGATCGATCGGACCGAGAGACGCTTTGGATTGAAGCCTAAACGGCTCGCGGCCGATACGGCCTACGGTTCAGGCCCGAACCTCAACTGGCTCGTCAAAGGCAAGGATATCGCGCCGCACATCCCGGTTATCGACAAATCGAAGCGCGAGGACGGAACTTTCAGCCGAGAAGACTTCAGGTTCGACAAAGTGCGCAACGTCTATGTCTGCCCGGCGGGCAAGCTTCTAACCACGACAGGAACGCTGATCGATGATGGCGAGACCCTTCGTTATCTCGCCAGCACATCCGACTGTCGGGACTGCCCGCTCAAGGTGCGATGCTGTCCAAAGGCACCTATCCGCAGGATTCCGCGCAGCATCTATGAAGAAGCGCGCGACGTTGCTCGCGCACTGGCTAACACCGAGGCCTTCGACCAATCACGCCGTGATCGCAAACGCATCGAGATGCTGTTCGCCCATCTCAAGCGCATCCTGAAGCTTGGTCGCCTTAGGCTTCGTGGCCCGTGCGGCGCACAGGATGAGTTCACGCTTGCGGCTATTGCACAGAACCTACGCCGGCTCGCCAAACTGGTCGTTAGGCCACCACCGATTGCCGCCGCTTGTGCTGCGTAAGCGTTGCGGTTGTCAGTGCTAATGCCTCAAGGGCTCCACCGCCAAATGGGGCGGGCGCAGCAGACGGCTTAAAAACATCGAGACCGTCGCCTCATTCTTCCCATCGCCGACTTCTGCAACAAAATCTGCCAAAAACGAACTCTTGCACCGCAGCAAATAACATCTCTATTCGATCACCCCGTCGGCACGGCAATCCTAGAGGTTATGAAAATGTGCGCTGGTCAAGTTTGGGAATGATCTCTTCTGCGCGGAAGCAAAAAAAGCCCGGCCCGGTGCCGGGCGCCGAACGTCACCAGTTTACTGCCACGCCGCCGCCGCCATAATAACTTGTCTCATGCTCGTAGTAGATGCTGGCCGCGGTTGTTGATGTCAGAGCATTGATCGTGCCGGTGTAGGTAGGACTCGCTATGCCCGGAACGCTCCCATCGTAATTGAGGCCTGCGAAGCCACGCAAAGCCACCATCTGGGCAAGTTGATAAGTAAAACCAGCTTCCGCGTTGGCTACCAAAACGTTCTTGCTGTCGGCTATCGAGAGCGAGCTGTTGGTAATTCCGGTGAAGCTGTTGGCGCCGATGTCATTTCCCGATAAGAACGTGATTCGGTTTGCACCGCCTACCCAGCCTCCGACCCGAACCGTGAGCGCCGTCGTAACAGGTGCGCTAACATCTACGCCGACCCGTGCGCCGATGTCCCTCCAGTACTCCGTTGTGCTCGCCGAGTAGGTGTCCATGATTCCAGAGAGTGGTGGTATAAATGATTGAGAGAGCGTTTGTTCAACTCTGGTATTGCCACCAAAAACCGCCAGCGATGGAGTAACCGTGATCGAACCAAATTTCCAGTCGTTGGAAACCCTTCCATTGAGCTGCCAGGAACTGTAATCGGTCTTGAGTGTGCCCGACGTCATACAAGCGGGGCCGGGAAAAAAACAAAGCCACACAGGATTAATCTGTACACCGCCATTCATAAACTGCGTTATGAGATCACTATTTGTGCTTGGTGTGGATTGAGATTGGCTTGCCTTTGCCTCCGTGTAAGAACCGCCTAACTCAAACTTGGTGCTCGTTCCCGGCAATACATATCCGATAGCACCGCGAACCCCGCCGCCGTTCAAACTGGGGTCATACGTTTGGACCGTCCCCAAGTCACTCCCGCCGGCCCCGGCGCCAATGTTGTGGAAACCGAGCTGATAGGTCGGCAAGCGAACTCTTTCGTAAATACCGTCGAGCCAGAAATAATACGGGTTTTCAGCGCCGAAGGCTGCCGGAGCTTTGGTCGGCAGATCGGCCGCTGACGCATACGCCGCAGTTGCCTTCGGCTCGGTACTTGCAAACTGTTTGTTATTTTCGTAGCCGTGCGTTCGGCCACGAAGCGCGGCTTTCTCCCCCTCAAGTTTTGCGTGAGTCGCCTCGAGCTCCCTGAGGCGGCGAAGCGCGGCATTCTCTTTTTCGAGCTTTGCGTTGCTGTTCTCAAGCGCCGCAATCTGGCGGAGGAGATCTTCATTCGAGGTCACTATCTGCTCGGCGTTAGCGCAACTCCCTGCTGCGAGAGAAGCAAACACGATACTTACGAAAAATGCGCGGCGCATAATCCCCCCACAGATAAGCGACATCTGTGAGAGCAAGCTACCCCACAAAAGTCACTGGAAACGGTCCCCTAGGCTAATAAACAACCTCAGGTACTGCCTAGGAGGAGGCAGGGAAAACCCCAGCAAACTTGTACGATTGGTCTAATAGACGACATTTTGGCAACACTTTAGCCAACTGGTACCCAGAGCACTTCCGCAGTGCACAGCCAATGGTCGCGGTAGGGACGAGGATTGCTCCTCGCCCCCCGCACAGATCCCGGCGTGCGCTGCTAACGCACCGGGCTCCTCCCTCGGGTTTTGGCGTCGAAGCGGTGACATGGCAAAGGGTGTAGCGTTCTGATTGGCGGAAAGAAGCGAGCGACGAGCCGGATGAACCTCTCCCAGTTGAGGCGTGCCTTTTGGCTCCGCCGCCTGAGCGACGCGAGCCAGAGCCGCTTCACCTTGTTGAAGAACCACCACAGGCTCGGGTGATTGCCCGAGACTGCGAAGTAGTTCAGATGCCCTCGCAGCATCTGTTTCACCCAAGCACCGGTTTCCGCGATGGGGTCGTGCATTATCCTGCGCAACTCTATCTTGATGGCCAGCAGCTTGACTCGCATGCGCTTCTTGATCGTTTTGCGCCCGATGACGAAGGTGCCCCATTTGCGTGATCGCGTGCAGAAGTGCGTGAAGCCGAGGAAGTCGAAAGTTTCGGGCTTCCCCTCTCCAAGCTTCTCACGTTGCTTGGCCGCGTAGCGGCCAAAGCGGATCAGCCGGGTTTTGTCCGGGTGCAACGCCAGTTCGAACTGGCGCATTCGTTCCTTAAGGTCGTCAAGGAACGCCCGTGCCTCATGCTCATGCTGAAAGCCGACGATGGTGTCGTCCGCGTAGCGGACGACTATCATGTCGCCCGACGCCCTGGTAAGACGCCAGCGATGGACCCAGAGATCAAACACATAGTGCAGGTAGACGTTCGCCAGGATCGGTGAAATCACCGCGCCTTGCGGAGCGCCGCATACGCCACGTGTTCTGCGTCCATTCTCAACCATGCCGACCTTCAGCCATTTTGCAATGAGCCGCAGGATGCGCTTGTCCGCGATACGGTGCTCGAGGAAACGGATAATCCATGAATGGGCCATGGCATCAAAAAAGGCCCGGATGTCCGCGTCGAGAACCCAGTTCACTTGTTTCCTGAGGATGCCGACGTGGAGTGCGTCCAACGCATCGTGCTGGCCGCGTCCCGTTCGGAAGCCGTAGGAGAACCCGAGAAAGTCGTCCTCGTAGATTGCTTCGAGAACCGTCGCGACCGCCTGCTGGACGATTTTGTCCTCCAAGCACAGAATGTTCAGCGGCCGTTTCGAGCCATCAGCCTTCGGTATGTAGGTCCGTCTGGCTGGACGTGCTCGGTAACTGCCCCGGTGCACCCTATCGTGCAGCTCCTTCAGTTTTCCTTCGAGGTTCTCTCCGTAGGCCTGCCACGTCACGCCGTCGATGCCCGGCGCGGAGTCCCGTTCAAGCGAACGGTAGCTCTGCTTCAGGAGATCGATGTTGATGTGATGCAGCAGCGCAGTGAACCGTACATTCTTGCTCTGTCGCGCCGCTCGGCGCACGGCGATCAGTCCGTTCGACGCGGTGTCCCGGCGCAGTGTCCGAGCCGCGGCCGTCTCGCCGCCGTTCCCTTTGGGCGGGGTCCTTCCCTCCACAGCCTCCGCCGAGGACAAGCCCTCTTTGTTCGGCCGCTTCGCGGGTACTATGACCCCGTCCGAATTCTCATCCGCGTCCATATTCATCGTTCGGCTATTGCCTTCATGAACCGGCCCGGCTTGCCTGACCGGGCACGGATGAGACTTCCCAGGTTCCGCGCAAAGAACTTCTCCACGTGCACAAGGTCTCCGACTGCGCGAGGTTATTCTCATGCGAGCCATTTGCCATGAGACGATGTTGCCTTCTCTTCAAGCGAACGAGATCGGCACCTCGGAATTGGACCCGTTTCGCAGCTCAATACTTGGCCCGTGGTCTCCCCTGTGAACGCTTCACGTCGGCCCTCACGGGACGCCGCGCATCACTCGGGGTCGGGGCGACTGGCTAGGCCTTACCCCGTGAAGGACTTTCACCTCCTATTCTTTGCCAGCTTTGCCTGGCGCACTCGCTGTTGGGTCATAAGCGGACAAACCTTTGGCGGGCCATAATCGGATTTTGTCCGCTCCACCTCCGAAAGATGGGGTAATCGGCCGGCGTTCTTGTGGATAGCTGAAGATTTTGGGTGCTGCGCTTCAGGCTGATTGTGAAACGAGGTCCGTGGTTACGGCCTCAAGCATCAGAAGGAGAAGCACAGCATGGACCATTTTGCCGGACTGGACGTATCGGTCAAGGAGACCAGCGTTTGCATTGTGGATGACGCGGGCAGGATCGTGCGGGAGGTGAAGGTAGCGAGCGAGCCGGAGACTCTGCTGCTGGAACTCGCAAAGTCCGCCTACCGGTTTAAGCGGATTGGATTGGAAGCCGGGCCGCTGTCGCAATGGCTTTTCAGTGGGCTCGCCGAGGCGGGCTTACCGGTGATCTGTGTCGAGACGCGGCATATGCGGGCGGTCCTAAAGGCGCAGATCAACAAGACGGATCGCAACGACGCTCGCGGGATGGCGCAGATGATGCGGGTTGGGCTTTATCGCCCCGTGCATGTGAAGATGTTGCGCAGCCAGAAACTGCGCATGCTGCTGACGCATCGCAAGCTGCTGCAGTCGAAGGCGATTGCCATCGATAACGACCTGCGCGGGACTTTGCGTAACTTCGGCCTCAAAGTCGGGATGGCGGGGGCGGTCAAGTTCGAGGCGCGCATCAAGGAACTGGTCGAGAACCTGCCCGACTTAGCCGCGCTGGTCGAACCGCTACTCGTTGTCCGGCGGGTACTTCGCCAACAGCTCGGGATCCTGCACCACCGCTTGCTGGCCATCGTGCGGGACGATGAGGTATGCCGGCGCCTGATGACCGTCCCCGGCGTCGGCCCGGTGGTGGCGCTGACCTATCGGGCCACTGTCGACGTGCCCGCCCGCTTCCGGAACTCAAAGGCGGTCGGGGCGGTGTTCGGACTGACGCCCGCCCAGCATCAATCGGGTGAAAGCGCACGACCCGGCGCGATATCAAAGTGCGGCGACGAGATGATGCGGATGATGCTCTACGAGGCGGCCCAGATCATGCTGACCCGAACCAACAAATGGTCATGGCTCAAGGCCTGGGCGATGCAGATCGCCAGGCACCGCGGCATGAAGAAGGCGATCGTGGCGCTGGCGCGCCGGTTGGCCGTGATCATGCATCGCATATGGGTTGACGGCACCGAGTTCCGCTGGACCCGAGAGGTTGCAGCAGCATGAGAACCGATCCGAAACAACTACGCTAGGAGAACACTCGAGCTCCACCCAGCGGTGGAATGATGTCCCTTGCGGGACGATGGATGAGGTGAGTTCGTATGTCCGCTTGGACCTGCCGTTCAATTGACGGCAAGGCCGACCCAAAGATTGTTCCACCTCGTCTTCAACTCCCATGGTGGAAGGGCCTTGGTGCCGATTCCGAAGAGAAGCACGAGCCCGCGAGTGACATCGACACTGCAGTGGTGGATGGCCTGAAAGTGCTTGACCCAGATCGGCCGATTAGAGAAGCGGACATCAAAAGGGGCATTGGAACTACCGGCTGTGGCGCACGCGACGAATTAGCTCACGCACATCGCGCATAGTCGCAATCGCTTCCTTCGTCGTGCCGCCATGGCGGTAATTTCCGTTTCGTTTGCCCTCCGGAGCACCGCCGCGAGCGCCATGCATCCTACAGACACGAAAACCCCGCACCGCCGGTGCCCGGCAAGGTTTCCCCGTCCGCTTTGACTTGGCGCCGCATCGTGGAGCAGCATTACAGCGGTGCATGGGGTTGATGCTCATTTCGTCCTTGTGCCTCCCCCCACCCCCACCAGGTCACGTTGTTTGGTCTCGTCGAGCGGTGGCATCGGTTTTGCGGCACTAGCCGCCACTGCCTTCAAAGCTACGTTGCTCGCCGGTTTATTCGTCACGAGGCTATCCGTAATCATCGCCTGGTCAGCGGTAA
This sequence comes from uncultured Alphaproteobacteria bacterium, assembly GCA_963786025.1. Classification (GTDB taxonomy): domain Bacteria; phylum Pseudomonadota; class Alphaproteobacteria; order Rhizobiales; family Xanthobacteraceae; genus Pseudolabrys. The sequence goes on along the minus strand of CAWAXK010000022.1, from coordinate 38,374 downwards.
CGTTGTTCGTGGTAACGTGCTGGACAACGATCTTCTGCTGGCCACGGCCACGGTGGTGGTCGAGCCTTTCGGTCAATAGCGCCACTGTTCTCGCGGCCTTGTCAGCAAGTGCAAGGTATCGCGTTCGGGCCTCGAAATACTGTGGCGGCTGCGCCCAGGCTCGTTCGTACATCGATAGCGATGCCTGATTAGCTGCCATCAACTGCGAGATGAGTATTCCCTCAACCGGATCGGCAGGTTTCAGATCTATCATTCCAGAACAGACAGCGCCGGATGCCTTGTTCGAGGCATCATTATCGGCATGGTCTATTGGCAGCGCGTATGCGGTGCGCAGTGCAATCCAATTATTCCAATCGTCATGCTCGGCACCGCCAAGGCATTTGAGGCGTCCTGTTGGATGAGGGTCAATGACAATTCGGGAAACCTCATCGTTCGTGTCCGGCTCCAGTTTTGGCTTTGTTGCGCTCATTCCTGTTCACCCCGTATCAGGCCGTAACACCGTAACGTAACGTAACAAGTCGTAACAGTTGTGACGGGCCAGCCGTAACGTAACGTAACACCCCCTAGAAGGGTGTTACGTTGTTACGCCTGTTACGCTGTTCGGTTGCGATGCAGCCCATACCAGATTATCTCGAATGCCGATCTGAGAATGTGCCGCCAACGTTTCGTGCGCCCGCTTAAAATGCATCCTATGGCCTTTGTCCGCCCGGTCGAGGACGTTGCTGCGGAATAGTTCCTCTTTCCATTCATCGAGGGATACAGCGCGAATACCTGCAGGTAATTGAAAACCCGCTGGTGCGGGCCGCCCATGTGCAAGGATGGTTTCAATTAGAGCCTTCATTGCGAGTTTGTTTCGGGCTGACAATTTGCGTTGCGATTTAGTGGCCGGAAAGTCTGTTACATCCGCGGGGACCACGACAGGCGCGGTCGTTTCGGGACCAATGTCCACGCTTTCCAATGTGAACGCGATCTGTTCGCCTTCCTCTGAATCATTTGCCTTGATAACCGTCGCAGTGCGAAGGCCGGACGCAAGCTTTTCTACGTTGATGGTTGTATCCAGCGCCCCAAGCAATGCGCCGTGTCCCCTCAGCCGTTCACCGCCATCTACAGGGATATGGTGGACCCATTGCACATGCGCGCCCGTCTCTTCCTGCAGCCGAGCAGTAGTCGCTACAATCGCACCCATGTCTTTGGAACTGTTTTCGTCTCCACCTGCCAAGGCGCGGCTAATCGTGTCGATGATGATTAATATTACTTTGCAACCAGTCTCGTCCGCGACCTGTCTCGCAATCTTCACAATAGCAACCGCCGTCCGTTCCTGATCGCGGAAATCGAATACGCCACCGATTATGGCAAACGGCAAATCTGCGATGTCATGTTTTTTGCGGAAGGCAATTGCACGGCGGATAACGAGTTGGCGGCGCTCAAGCGCTATGAAACAAACCGCCCCTTGCATTACGTCGCGCTTATGCCAGGGCCGACCTGCAGCAATGTGCAGACCCATGTCCTCGACGAGGGCGGATTTACCAGAACCGGGTGCACCGTAAAAAGCTGAAGCCTCAGCGTGGCCCAAAAGATCTTTGACTAACCATTGCTTTGTGCCGGTGACCGCCAAATCACGATATAGCGTGAATTGGGGTTTGACGCCTTTCATTGACGCGGTACTGTCGTTACTGTTCGCCCTGCACTCGGCTTGCGGCCCGATCGAGCGCGCCCCGTTCCGATCGTTCAGGCGTCGGTAGGCTTCATCCAGGCCTACAGCGGAATCGAATATGCCGTTCAGTTTCGGTTTCATGTGGGCCCCCGTGGTGCGCCGACAAACGCAGCTGCAAGCGCGGCCTGCACTGCATCGGGACCGAAAAGATCAACCGTTCCTGCAAACTCGGCCGCACTCCATGCCATATCTACCGCATCGAGGAAGCCAAGGTCGCCAGCAGCTACCCGGTTCGCCAATGTGCAGGAGCGCTCATAAAGCAGATCGAGCGGATCAATCTTCATTGCAAAGGCGGTCATGGGGCCCCCGCGATCAAATCGAGGGCAACTCCAACTGGCAGTCGCTGGCGATCACCGCGGGACTTGGCGTCATTTGCCGTTGTGATATAATTTTGGTCATGCATGACGTGCCTTTCCGGCCCTCGCAGGCTGAACACTGCGGGGGTCGCTACGTTTTGGGGTGATGGTGAAAAGTGTCGCGCCAAAGTTTGACAGCGCGCTAAATACCCGTTTGTGCCCAAAGGGAGTTATGCGGGCGGTTTGACAGACTAACCCTCTGACAGTATTGGCTCCGGGCACCTCAGCCCGAGGAGCCATTCCTTCCCGCCCCAGATCCCAAAAGCCTGCCCTTTGCGAGGGGCCATGACGCCCGCGACCAGTCCGCTCACCACCGACCTCTACGAACTCAACATGATCCAGGCCTACCTGGACAAAGGTGAGGACAAGGAGGCGGTGTTCGAATTCTTCGTGCGCCGGCTGCCGGCGCGGCGCGGCTTTCTGCTCGCCGCCGGGCTCGAGGACGCGCTCGATTATTTGGAGACGCTGCAGTTTTCCGCCGCCGAGATCGATTGGCTCAAAAGTACCGGGCGCTTCCGCGACAATCTTATCGACTATCTCGCCGCCTTCCGCTTCACCGGCGACGTACATGCGATCCCGGAAGGCAGCGTTTGCTTTCCCAACGAGCCGCTGATCCGCATCACCGCCCCGCTGCCGCAGGGGCAACTGGTCGAATCGCGGCTGATCAACATTCTGCATTTCCAGACGCTGATCGCCTCGAAAGCCGCGCGCATGGTGCTGGCGGCGCCGGGCAAGATCCTCTCCGACTTCGGCCTGCGCACCGCGCACGGCGCCGAGGCCGGGCTCTATTCGGCGCGCGCCAGCTACCTCGCCGGTTTTGCCGGCGCCGCCAATGTGCTCGCCGGCGAGCGCTACGGCGTGCCGATCGTCGGCACCATGGCGCATTCCTTCGTGCAGGTGCACGACGACGAGATGACCGCGTTCGAGAATTTCGCACGCGCGCGGCCGCAAGGCGTGATCCTCTTGATCGACACCTACGACACCGAACAGGGCGCGCGCAAAGTGGTGCAGCTCGCGCCGCAGCTTAAAGCCGACGGCATCGTCGTCCGCGGCGTGCGCATCGACTCGGGCGACCTCACCGCGATGGCGCGCAAAGTGCGCGCGATCCTCGACGACGGCGGCCTAACCGACGTCGTCATCTTGGTGAGTGGCGGCATCAACGAGGATGTACTGCAAGGCATGATGAAGGAAAAAGCGCCGATCGACGGCTTCGGCATCGGCGTCAATCTCGCAGCCTCCGTCGACGTGCCAGCGCTCGATTGCGCCTACAAGCTGCAGGAATATGGCGGCACGCCGAAACGCAAATTGTCGGAAGGCAAGGCGACCTGGCCGGGCCGCAAGCAGGTGTGGCGCGCCTACGACGCCGACGGCCGCATGCGCGGCGATATCCTGTCGCTCGAAAACGACAAACAGCCGGGCGAGCCGCTCATCATGCCGGTGATGCGCCACGGCAAACGTATCGCGCCCGCGCCGTCGCTGGCGCAAATCCGCGAACGCGCCGCGGGCGATCTCAAGCGCCTGGCCGGACCATTGGCGCGCTTGGAAAGCGGCTTCGAATATCCGGTGAACGTCGCGGAAGCCCTCACCACGCTCGCCAAGCAGATCGGCGGCAAGACGCGGGGATAAGCCGTCATGCCCGGCCTTGTGCCGGGTATCCACGTCTTTTTTTATATTGGTGCGACCAAATCGTGGATGGCCGGGACAAGCCCGGCCATGACGATCAACTGACCGCCGTCCCCGCCCTGTTCCACCCGCGCGCGCCCTCGCCGTAAATCTCGTGGCCGTGCTCGGTCACCACCACGGTGTCCTCGAGCTTGATGAAGCCGCGGGTCGAATGTTTGAGCGTGGTCTCCACCGACACCACGGCGCCGACTTCCAACGGGATATTGGCGTCGTCGGCCGGATAAGGCACGGGGCCATGGTCGGTGAGCCTGGGTGCTTCATGGCTGACCAGCCCCATGCCGTGCGCCAGGAACTCGATGTTGTTGTGGTGCTTCGACTTCGTCACCAGCGGTTCGGCGGCGCCATAGATCTCGCGCCCCAGCGCGCCTGGGCGCGTGGCGTTGAACGCCGCGCGCTGGATGCTCTCGATCTCCGCCAACAAATCATTGAGCTCGGTGTCCGGCTCGCCCTGGATCGCCATGCGGCAGACGTCGCCGATATAGCCGTGATAGTTGCCGCCGCTATCGATCGACATGATGTCGCCCTTCTCCCATTTCTGGTCGGAGGGCGCGCGGTTCATGCTGGTGCCGCAGGTGATCAGACAATATTCAAAGGTGAGACCGCGCAGCGTCTCTTCCTTGCGCAAGGTCTCGACCACGTCGGCTTTGGTCGTGCCCGGCGGCGACTTGGCGATGGTGGCCAGCATCGCGTCGATGACCGCTCCCGACGCGTGTTTCAACATCGCGAGCTCGGCGGCGGATTTCTTCAGGCGCTGGCGCTCCAGCACATAGAGCGCATCGACCCAGTCGGCGTCGGCGAACGCGGCGCGCAACACCTTGGACGCGTCATACGGCAGGAAGCCGAATTCGGTGGCGATGCGTTTGGGTCTAAGGCCCGCTTTGCGGACATAGTCCATCGCCTTCTGCATGGCCTCGACTGAGCCGTTCGCCGTGGTCTGCACCTCCGGCACCCATAGCGGCTTGGCCTGATGCTGGAAGGTTTCCAAGCGATGGCCGATATAGGCGGCCTTTTCCGGCGCGCCCTTGGGATAAACGAACACCGGCAGATAGCGGGTGACGCCGGTCGCATCCATGTAATCGAAGAAATTGGCGCGGTGACCGCCGAGCAGATACTGCACATTGTGCTTGGAGGTCGCGAGCAAGAGGTCGATGCCGGCCGCGTCCATCAGGCGGTCGAGACGCGCGTGGTCAAACGGAATCGCCAGACTGCCTTGCGGCTGAGCGCTGAAATTCATGGGGTAGCTCCCTGATCGCCGGCTTCTTCGAACCAGTCAGCAATCAGACTAAGACCACAGTTCCTTGCTCGCAAGTCGGGCGCCCTGGCTAAGCGCCTCCAGTTTTGCCCACATGATCGAAGGGTGCACGCGGCGATGGAACGGCCCCTGGGCGAAGCCGCAATCGGTGCCAGCGATGACGTTCTCGCACCCGACGATCTTGGCCAGCCGCACGATGCGCTCGGCCACGAGCTCCGGGTGTTCCACCACGTTGGTGGCATGGCTGATGACGCCGGGGATCAGCACCTGCCCTGCCCCGAGCTTGGCGTTCTTCCACACCTGCCATTCGTGCTCGTGGCGCGGATTGGCGCCCTCGATCACATAGGCGCCGACCTTCACCTTCAGAATCAGGTCGACGATGTCCTTGAGCGGCACGTCGCTGACATGCGGGCCGGGCCATGAGCCCCAGCACACGTGGTAGCGCATGCGGTCGGCGGGCAGCCCTGCGATGGCGTGATTGATGATGTCGACTTGACCGCTAAGCCAGCGCCGGTAGTCGGCGAATGTCGCCGGCGGCACCATGCGGTCGTAAGTAACCGCGTTGCGCGCGTCATCGAACTGCACCAGGAAACCGGCGTCGATGATCATCTTGTATTCGGTGCGCATCGCCTGCGCGATTGCCGCCTGCAATTCCTCGTCGCTATTGTAGTACTCGTTCTTACGGTCGGGAATCACGCTCGCCGGGGCGGCCACCGGCAAGAAAGCCTCTTCGACATTCACGTCTTTCAGGGCCGCTTTGAAGTTGTCGATGTCACGCGTGAGTTCCGCCTGGCCGGTATAGGCGATCGGGCCGGTGCAAATCGCCTCCGTGGTGGTAGCGACGCCTTCGCGCGCGTCGAGCTCGGCGTAGAATTCCGCAAAGCGTTCGCGGTCGGCGCCGCGCTTGAACGGATTGGCGGCGTCATGCTTGATCGGCCGCCGCTCGAAACCGCTCAAGCGCTCCAGCGCGTATTGCGACCAGCTGATCGATTTGCCGAACTCCCCATCGCTCGGAACGTCGATGCCGGTCTGCGCCTGCTCGCGCACCACGCCGGCAACGCTCTCGCGCAGGCATTCCTCGTAAGCCTGCGCATCGTACGGTTTGCCCGTCTGCTTCAGGCGCAGGAATTCCTGCAACGCCGGTGGCCGGATCAGGCTGCCGACATGGGTGGTGAGAATGCGGTTGCTGCTGCGCTTCATGGGCTGGCTCTTCGCGTTTATCCGCCATCGCTATGCCTGCGCGAGGCGCTAAACGCAATGCATGGGCACAACGCATCGGCGTGGGCAATGCCCCACGACGGTCGCAAACATCAACGGCAGTGAAGGGGTCGCGGTAGGCCGGATCGATGTCCGCGCTAGGCCGCGGATTTTGCGGCGATAACGCCCGCCGATGCAGCCGACGCCGCTGTCGCTGCGGCAGCACTCTCGTCCCGGCGCTTGAGCATCATTTCGAGGGATGCGACTTCTACCCGGTTGCGCCCGTGTTCCTTGGCGAAATAGAGCGCCTGGTCGGCCTGCGCCAACAGCTCGGGCACGTCGAGCACGGCATCCTGACAATGCACCAGCCCGATGCTCACGGTCGCGCCGACCGGGCGGCTGTCGACCTCCAGGGCCGCTTGGGCGAAACTCGCGCGAATGCGTTCGGCCACCGCCACCGCCTTGTCTTGGCTGGTGTTGACGAGCACCGCGGCGAATTCCTCGCCGCCCAGGCGCCCGACCAGATCGGACGAGCGCACGGATTGGCGCGCGGATTCGGCGAAAATCTCCAGCGCGCGGTCGCCGAGCGCATGGCCGAAGCGGTCGTTGATCGACTTGAAGTGGTCGAGATCGATCAGCAGCACGGCGGTCGGACGCGGATTGGCGGTATGGCGTTTCGCCAGCTGCGCGGCGTCTTGCAGGAACGAGCGGCGGTTGGCGATGCCGGTGAGCGGATCGACCATGGCGGCGGTACGGTGACGCAACTCGGTGCGCTCTTTCGCCATCGCCAGCAAAATGAAAGCGATCGAAATCGTGAACAGCAGTGCTTCGAACGAAAGCACGGTCAGCCACACGCTGCCGAGCAAATGGTTGCTCGGCGACCACGGCAGCATGGCGGCAAGTGGCGTGCGCAGCAGGAAAAGCGCGCCGTGCGCGAACAGCATAAAGATCGCCGGCCAGCGCGACACCAATGGCTCGCTGCGGCCGCGCCAGAATTCATAAGCCGTAAGCCAAGTATAGGTGGTGATGATGCCGGTGGCGATCAGCGCACGCGTTTCGACGGCATCGGCGAGCACCGGCAGGCGGCAGACCAGCAGCCAAAGCACCGCGCCGGTCACCAGATAAACCGGCTCGACCGGACGGCCATCGAAAACCCGCGAGCCGGTCCAGGTCACGGCGAAGGAGGTGAACAGCAACGCGTTGGCGAGATCGATGCTGATCAGATCGGGGGCCGCGCCGTACATGCCGAACAACACGACCGAGGCGGCGCGGATCAGATGTGCGAAGCCCCACCACGCAACGGCCTGGATCGCCGTGTTCTGCACCCACGCGAAAAGCAGCAGCAATCCGAGGATAGCCTCCACATAGATCGTCACCATGAACAGGGTATTGACGTCGAGGGTCATCGATTGACACCGCCCAATCTATGCTCGGGGCCGCTTATTCTTGCGTCCCTTGCCGTGACGATTAAACCGCGCGGGGTAAAAAGTCGTGAATGTGCCCTATTACCATTGGCCAATGCGCCGATATGGTTTCAGGGAGGTTTCCGCTGAACTTGGCAATTGAATTGAGCGGCCAATAATGCGCGCGAAACGAGCGGTCGCGGGTTCCACCGGCACCGGCGGCCCATAATTTGTGTGGAATTTGACCGCCAATTCCGGCCGTCGGCGGTCTTGTCGCCCCAAAATGGGTCCACTAGGGTCGAGATATGCAAATTCGCGACGGCATCGTTGAGGCCATCGGCCATACGCCCCTGATCAAGCTCAAACGCGCCTCCGAGGCCACCGGCTGCACCATCCTCGGCAAGGCCGAGTTCATGAATCCGGGTGGCTCGGTGAAGGATCGCGCCGGCCGGCAGATGATCCTGGAGGCCGAAAAGCGCGGCGAATTGCGTCCCGGCGGCCTGGTGGTGGAGGCGACCGCCGGCAACACCGGCATTGGTCTGGCCTTGGTCGCCAATGCGCGCGGCTATCGGACAATGATCGTCATGCCGCAGACGCAGAGCGAGGAAAAGAAGGACATGTTGCGGCTGTGCGGGGCCGAGCTCGTACAGGTGCCGGCCGCGCCCTTCAGCAGTCCGAACAATTACCAACATATCGGCCGGCGTCTCGCAGAACAGCTCAAGAAGATCGAGAAGAACGGCGCGATCTTCGCCGATCAATGGAACAATTTGGACAACCGCAAGGCCCATTACGTCACCACCGGGCCTGAGATCTGGCAGCAAACCGACGGCAAGATCGACGGCTTCATCTGCGCCGTCGGCACCGGCGGCACGCTGGCCGGGGTATCGAGCTATCTGCGGGAGATGAAAAAGGAAATCGTCATCGGCGTGGCCGACCCGCGCGGCGCCGCGATGCACAACTGGTTCGCGCATGGCGAAGCGAAAGCGAGCGAAGGCTCATCGATCACCGAAGGCATCGGCCTCGGCCGCGTGACGCCGATCATCCAAGATGTGAAGGCAGAAAAGGCCTACCTCGTGCCAGACGAAGAGGCCGTCCCGATCATCTTCGAACTACTTCTGCGCGAAGGCCTCTGCCTCGGCGGATCGTCCGGCATCAATGTTGCCGGCGCCATCCGGCTGGCGAAGGACCTCGGTCCCGGCCATACCATCGTGACGGTGCTGTGCGACTCCGGCTCGCGCTACCAGTCCAAGCTGTTCAATCCGGAATTCCTGCGCGCGAAAAACCTGCCGGTGCCGGAGTGGCTGGAGCGCAAGACCGCGGTTTCAATTCCGTTTGAGAAGACGTGACTCTTACCCGTTCGTCCCCACGAAAGCGGGGACCCAGTGGAGGAGATTTCTGAAGTTGTTATTGTGGCCTGGATTCCCGCTTGCGCGGGAATGAGCGGAGTATCTGATGCCGACCGATTGCCTGTTCCGCGACGATAGCTATCTGCAACAATGCGACGCGCGCGTGGCCGCGGTCACCGAGCAAGGCGGCATCGTTCTCGACCGCACCGTGTTCTACGCCAATTCCGGCGGCCAGCCCGGCGACACCGGCGTGCTGATCGCGCCCGACGGCACGCGCATTGCGATCGACAACGTGGTTTATGTCGATGCCGCTAAAAGCGAGATCGCGCATATTCCCGCGCCCGGCGCCCCTGCCCTGAAACCCGGCGACATGGTGACCGCCGCGATCGACTGGGACAAACGCTACGCCCGCACGCGCATGCACACCGCGCTGCACCTTCTCTCCGCCGTGCTGCCTTATGCGGTGACCGGCGGCTCGGTCGGCGAAAGCGAAAGCCGGCTCGACTTCGATATTCCGGAAGCCGGCCTCGACAAGGACGCGATCACCGCGCGCGTCAACGAGATGATCGCCAGCAACGCCGCCGTCACCAGCCGCTGGATCAGCGATGCGGAACTCGAAGCCAATCCGGGCCTGGTCAAGACCATGTCGGTGAAGCCGCCAATGGGCGCCGGCCAGGTGCGGTTGATCGAAATCGCCGGCCTCGATCTGCAGCCCTGTGGCGGCACCCATGTACGCGCGACCGGCGAAATCGGCGCCGTGCGGGTGACGCAAATCGAAAAGAAGGGCAAACAGAACCGCCGCGTACGTCTCGCGTTGGTATGAATACGGATGAGATCTTCCCACGTCGTCATGCTCGGCCTTGTGCCGGGCATCCACGCCTTGGCGCCAACGAAAAGCGTGGATGGCCAGGACAAGCCCGGCCATGACGGAATTCAACACAGAAAGTGAGACGCCCATGAGCGAAACCGCCCCCGTAAGCCGCTGGCTCAAATCCGCGCAATGGCTCGCCGACAATCTCGGCAAGGTCGTCGTGGTTGACGCCTCCTATTATCTGCCGACGCAGAACCGCGACCCCAAGGCGGAATATCTCGCCGCGCATATTCCGGGCGCGGTGTTCTTCGATCTCAACGGCATCTCCGACACCTCGACCGATCTGCCGCATATGCTGCCGGGCCCGGATCAGTTCGCCGCCGCTGTCGGCGCGGTCGGCATCGCCGACACCGACAGCATCGTGGTCTATGACGCGACCGGGCTTTATTCGGCGCCGCGCGTGTGGTGGACCTTCCGCATCTTCGGCGCCAAAAACGTCTACGTGCTCGACGGCGGCTTGCCGGCCTGGAAGGCGCAAGGCGGCGCGAGCGAGGCCGGCGAAGTGAAACGGCCGCCCGCCAAGTTCAAGGCGGTGATGGACACCGGCGCGGTGGCCATGGTCGCCGACGTGCAAATGGCGCTCACCGACGGCAGCGCCCAAGTGATCGACGCGCGTGCCGCCGACCGCTTCGCCGGCAAGGCGCCCGATCCGCGCCCGGGCCTGCGCCCCGGTCATATGCCGGGGGCGTTCAACGTGCCCTTCGCCGACATTCTGGAGAACGGCCGCCTCGCCTCGCGCGAGAAGATCGCGGCCGCCTTCGCCAAGGGCGGCGTCGATCTCGACAAGCCGGCAATCACCACCTGCGGCTCCGGCGTCACCGCCGTGGTGCTCGCGCTCGGCCTCGACGCACTCGGCAAGCCGCTGCCGCGCATCTACGACGGTTCCTGGTCCGAATGGGGCGGCCGGCCCGATTTGCCGGTGGTGAAGGATTAGGGGGCGTCTCAGCCCGTCGCCTGCCCCGCCATCTGGCTGATCGTGATGATGACGAACTCCGCGGGTCTAAGCGGCGCGAAGCCGACAACGATATTCACGACGCCCCGATCAATGTCGCCCTGGGTCGTGGTGGTGCCGTCGCATCGCACGAAATAGGCGTCGCTCGCCTTGCTTCCCTGAAATACACCCTGGCGGAATAGATCGTTCAGGAAGGCGCCGACGCTGAGCCGAAGCTGCGCCCAAAGCGGTTCGGCGTTCGATTCGAATACCGCCCACTTCGTGCCGCGGAGAAGGCTCCCCTCGATGAACAGAACGAGCCGTCGCACGGGGATGTATTTGTATTGAGCGTCATCACTGAAGGTGCGCGCGCCCCACACGACCGGGCCGATCGCTGGCATAGCGCGCAGGCAATTAACGCCCAAGGGATTGAGGCTGTTATTGTCGTCGTCGGTCAAAGCGACGGAAAGCCCGGTGACGCCCTCGAGCATTGCGTCCAATCCGGCGGGCGCCTTCCAGACGCCGCGCGCCGCGTCGGTGCGGGCCATGACGCCGGCGATCGCGCCGCAGGGCGCGAAGTCCGCGGCCGCCCCGCCTTGCAGCGGATCGGATGCGCGCAAGCGCGGGAAATAGACCGCCGCATTCGACGTCTGCGTCATCGGCGTATCGACGCCGGATATCGCCGCGCCGGCCGAGGTCCAGGCGGCCGGCGGATCGACGATAAACAGAGCGCGGCGCGTCACGCAGTAGTTTGCAGCGGCCGCGCGCGTCTCCCGGCCGATCTCGCCCGCCGGAAGCAACGGCGGAATGCAGAGAAGGCTGAACATATCGGCGTTTTCGAGCGCCCACAGGCCCTGCTTCTGGCTTTCGAGCGCGGGCGCCGAAATATCGTCGTCGGAAATATTGGAGCCGTCGGCGCCGCCGCTCAAAGTTTGCGTGCCGGCAATGGGCATGATCGGCGCGTCCGCATCCACGCGCACGAGGCTTGAGCCTTGCTCCAGCGCTTTCGTCGCGAAAGCGGCAGCATTCGCGTCGACCGACAGATTGCGGAATATCTCTTCGGCGCTTGTCGCCTTGTCCTTGATCGACAAATTGAAGCCGCCGCCGGCCGGCAAATCGGCCGTAACTTCCAGGCTATTGCCCCAGGCGCCGGCATTCGCCGCCCGCAATGGCAAGCCGCCGACCGTGCCACGGGCCGCCGAGTATAGCGTCCGCGTCGTTTTATGCGTACACGGCTCTAGGCATCCCGAGCGGCTGCATTATATATTAAAAGCCGCATATGACTCGCCGCGCCGGCAGGAGGCTTCGATGATCTTCCGCCAATTGTTCGACAGCGTTTCCGGGACCTATTCCTATCTGCTTGCTAGCCGCAGCGGCGGCGAAGCGCTGATCATCGACCCGGTGCTGGAGAAAGTCGACCGCTACCTGCAATTGATCCGCGAGCTCGACTTGCGCCTGGTCAAGGCGGTCGACACCCATCTGCACGCCGACCACGTCACGGGCCTCGGCGCGCTGCGCGACCGCACGCATTGCATCACCGTCATGGGCGAGAACACCAAGGCCGACGTCGTCTCCATGCGGCTCGCCGAAGGCGACAAGCTCACCATCGAAGGCATGAGCATGGAGGTGCTCTACACGCCCGGCCACACCGACAACTCCTACAGTTTCCTCATGGCCGACCGCGTCTTCACCGGCGACACGCTGTTGATCCGCGGCACCGGCCGCACCGATTTCCAGAACGGCGACTCCCGCGCGCAATATGAATCGCTGTTCGGCAAGCTGCTGCGCCTGCCCGACGAAACTTTGGTGTTCCCGGCGCACGACTACAAAGGCGACACCGTGTCCACCATCGGCGAGGAGAAGCGCTACAATCCGCGCCTGCAGGTCAAGTCGATCGACGACTATGTGACGCTGATGGCCAATCTGAAACTGCCGAACCCGAAGATGATGGACGTCGCGGTGCCGTCCAACATGAAGATCGGCCTGGCGCAACAGGAAATCGCGCGGCGCGGCTGGGCGCTGACGCCGGCGCAGGCCATGGCGCTGGTCGGGCGGCCCGACGTCGCCTTCATCGACCTGCGCGAGACCGGCGAACGGCAGAAGCACGGCAGCATTCCGGGCGCGCTGCACGCGCCTTACGGCGACCTGCCGCAGAACATCCGCGCCGGCGGCATCCTGCACGAATTGGCGCGCGCGACCGACAAGCGCATTGTGTTCTATTGCGCTTTCGGCGAGCGCTCGGCCATGGCGGTGCAGGCGGCGCACGACGCCGGCATGATCGCCGCGCTGCATGTCGATGGCGGCCTCGACGCCTGGAAGCGGGCCGGCGGCGCCCTCGCCCACTGACCGCTAGTGTAAAATCTGGCTGAGGAACAGCTTGGTCCGCTCGTGCTGCGGATGATTGAAGAATTCCTCCGGCACGTTCGCTTCGACGATCTGCCCCTGGTCCATGAACACGATGCGGTTGGCGACTTGGCGGGCGAAGCCCATTTCGTGCGTCACCACTAGCATGGTCATACCGTCCTCGGCCAGGCCCACCATGGTGTCGAGCACCTCCTTGACCATTTCCGGGTCGAGCGCGGAGGTCGGTTCGTCGAACAGCATGATCTTCGGGTTCATGCAGAGCGCGCGCGCGATCGCCACCCGCTGCTGCTGGCCGCCCGACAGCTGCCCGGGATATTTGGCGGCCTGCTCGGGGATCTTGACCCGCTTGAGGTAGTGCATGGCGATCTCTTCGGCGTCCTTCTTCGGCGTCTTGCGCACCCAGATCGGCGCCAGCGTGCAGTTGTCGAGCACGGTGAGATGCGGAAACAGATTGAAGTGCTGGAACACCATGCCGACCTCGCGGCGCACTTCGTCGATCTTCTTGAGATCGTTGGCGAGTTCCATGCCGTCGACGACGATCCTGCCCTGCTGATGCTCCTCCAGCCGGTTGATGCAGCGAATCATGGTCGACTTGCCGGAGCCCGACGGCCCGCAGATCACGATGCGCTCGCCGCCCATAACCTTAAGATTGATGTCGCGCAGCACGTGGAATTCGCCGTACCATTTGTTCACACCGACAAGCTCGACCGCCACCGGCGTGTTGAGGTGGCTTGGCTTGAGCAGCGCGCTGTTGGCGGTGGCATTCATGACGGCCGTTCCTAGCGTTTGTCTGTCTTTGCGAGGCGGGCTTCGGTGGCGCGCGCATAGCGGCTCATGGCGTAGCAGAAGATCCAGTAGAACATCGCCGCGACCGCGTAGCCGGTCGTGCTGGTCACCGGCGTCGCCCATTTCGGATCGATGCGGGCGACCTCGACCGTGCGCAGAAAATCGAAAATCCCGACGATGAACACCAGCGTCGTGTCCTTGAACAAGCCAATATATGTGTTGACGATATTCGGGATGGTGATCTTGAGCGCCTGCGGCAGAATGATGAGCCGCATCATCTGCCAATAGCCCAAGCCCACCGCCATGGCGCCCTCGAACTGCCCCTTCGGGATCGCCTGCAAGCCGGCGCGCACGACTTCCGCCATGTAAGCCGAGGCGAACAGCGCGATGCCGACCAGCGCGCGCACCAATTTGTCGGGCGAATATTCCTCCGGCACGAACAGCGGCAGCATCACGCTCGCCATGAACAGCACCGTCACCAGCGGCACGCCGCGCACGATTTCGATGAACATCACGGAAAACAGCCGCACCGCCGGCATGCGCGAGCGCCGGCCGAGCGCCAGCAAGATGCCGATCGGCAGCGAGCAAACGATGCCGACCGAGGCGACCACGATGGTCACCAGAATGCCGCCCCACAGCGAGGTATCGACCGGCGGCAATCCGACCGCGCGCCAGCCGGTCAGCAGGATGAACGACGAAACCGGCAGCACAACGAAGAAATAGACCGAGCCGAGGTCGCGCCGCGGCGCTTCCAGCCACAGCATCCAGACCACGCCGAGCGCCAACATGGCGAAGAAGACATCGACGCGCCAACGTTGCGGGATCGGATAGGAGCCGTAGACGAAATAAGACCAGCGCTCCGCGACGAACGGCCAGCAGGCGCCGATCTCGCGGTGCTGCACGATCTCGCGGCAGGCGTCGCGGTCGGTGCCGGTCCACACCGCATCGACCAGCAGGAACTTGACCAGTTCGGGGATTGCCCAGGCCAGCAGCAGTGCGATGAGGATCGTCAGCGCGATGTTGAACGGGGTCGACAATAAGTTGGCGCGCAGCCAGCCGAACGCCCCGGTCATTGCCTCCGGCGCCGGCCGCCCCTCAATTGTTGCCTGGCGGACAAACCTGATTTCGGTGACGGCGAGATCGCCTTCCGACATGGTCATGGCGCGGCCCTCACCGTTCCACCAGCGCGATGCGGCTGTTGTAGAAATTCATCGCCAGCGAGGTCGCCAGACTGATGGTGAGATAGACAGCCATGGTGATGGCGACGACTTCGACCGCCTGGCCGGTGTTGTTCAACACCGTACCGGTGAACACCTGCACCAGATCGGGATAGCCTATCGCCACGGCGAGCGTCGAATTCTTGGTCAGGTTCAGATACTGGCTGGTGAGCGGCGGGATGATGACGCGCATGGCCTGCGGCACCACGATCAGCCGCAAGGTCGGCCCCGGCGTCAGGCCGAGCGAATAGGCCGCTTCCGTCTGGCCGCGCGACACCGCAGTGATGCCGGCGCGCACCACTTCGGCGATAAAGGCCGCGGTGTAGATCGTCAGACCGAACAAGAGCGCGGCGAATTCCGGCAGCACTTCAATGCCGCCATTGATGTTGAACCGCCCGGATTGGGGGTATTCGAAACCGAGCGGGAATCCGGCGAGCGCCAGCGCGGCGAGCGGCAGGCCGACAATCAGCGCCAAGGCGACCGTAAAGACCGGGGCCTGCTGGCCGGTCTGCTCTTGCCGCTTGCGCGCCCAGACATAAAAAGCGATGGCGCCTATCACACCAACGGCCAACGCGGCCAGCACGAAGCCGAAGCCGCCCTTGAACACCGGCAGCGGCAGAAACAGCCCGCGATTGTTGAGATAGATGCCGCCCGGAACGACGAAGCTTTCCCGAATTTCCGGCAGCGCCTTGAGCACTGCGTTGTACCAGAACAGCAATTGCAGCAGCAGCGGGATATTGCGGATGGTCTCGACGTAGCCGGCGGCGGTCTTGGCCACCAGCCAGTTCTTCGACAGCCGCGCGATGCCGACGATGAAACCGAGAATACTCGCGAACACAATGCCAAGCCCGGCCACCAGCAGCGTATTGAGCAGTCCGACCCAGAAGGCGCGGCCATAGCTCGACGTCGCCGAGTCGAAGCTGATCAAGGTCTGGCTGATGTCGAAACCGGCGGTGTGGTTCCAGAAGCCGAATCCGGAGGCGATATGCGCGCGCTCCAGATTATCGATGGCGTTGATCGCGGCCCCGTAGACAAGAACTGCAACGGCCACGCATAGCACGACCTGATAGGCGATGCTGCGGACCTTGGGGTCGTTGTAGAACGCGACCCGCGCGGGGGGCGCCCCCGTCGGAAGGTCAATCGACATTTGCCCCTCGTCGGCATCGCGACGCCCCTGACGGCGTCGACCGCCGAACCGCCGGGGCCGCACCCGGCCTTCGGCGGCGCGGCTTCAACTCACGCTTAGCGGATCGGCGGCGCGTATTGGATGCCGCCCTTGGTCCACAATTTGTTCAGACCGCGGTCGATCTTGAGCGGCGAGCCGGAACCGACATTGCGCTCGAACGCCTCGCCATAATTGCCGACCAGCTTGATGATACGCACCGCCCAATCCTTGGCGAGCCCGAGTTGCTCGCCGTAATTGCCCTCGGTCCCGACGAAACGCTTTACGTCCGGGTTGGTCGATTTCATCATGTCATCGACGTTCTTGGAGGTGATGTTCAACTCCTCGGCGTTGATCATGGCGAACAGCACCCACTTCACCACCGTGAACCATTTGTCGTCGCCCTGGCGCACGACCGGGCCGAGCGGCTCCTTGGAAATGATCTCGGGCAGAATGATGTGGTCGTTGGCGTTGGCAAGGCGCAGCCGCTCGGCGTAGAGACCGGAGGCGTCGGTGGTGTAGGCATCGCAGCGGCCGGCGTCATAGGCCTTCACCGCTTCATTCGCTGTCGCGAAGGTGACCGTCTTCAACTTCATGTTATGGGCATGGAAGTAGTCGGCGAGATTGAGTTCGGTAGTGGTGCCTTGCTGCACGCAGACCGAGGCGTCGCCGAGTTCGAGCGCCGAATTCACTTTCAGCGACTTGCGCACCATGAAGCCCTGGCCGTCGTAATAGTCGACGCCGGTAAAGCTTAAGCCCAGCGAACTATCGCGCGACGAGGTCCAGGTCGTGTTGCGCACCAGCACGTCGACCTCGCCCGACTGCAGCGCGGTGAAGCGATCCTTCGCCGACAGCGGCACGAACTTGACCTTGCTGGCGTCGTTAAACAGCGCCGCGGCGATGGCGCGGCAGACGTCGACGTCGAGGCCGGTCCATTTGCCTTGCGCGTCCGGCAGGCCGAAGCCGGCCAGCGTGCCGTTGGCGCCGCAATTGAGGATGCCGCGGTCGGTCACCGCCTTCAAAGTCTGGGCCGATGCGCTCTGCGCAATGACGACGAGGGCAAGAGCAAGCAAACTGGCGAAGCGTTTCATAACGCGACCTCTGTGACGCAATTTCGGTTACGGGATCGTCCGGATCGGCCAAACATTTCAACCATCGCCGGGCCCGAGCCCCGCCGCGGAAAAATGCAAGATTCAGGCCTTTGTCCCGAGCCCCTCGACGCCGGGCATCTCAGAACGATCGCGTTCCCAGGTCAAGGGGTTGACGCTTCCCGCCGATGCAGCCGTATATGGCGGCCGGCGACGCGGTTCCGCGTGCCCGCAAAGGACTGGACTGCCGACTGCCATGGCGAAGACTCCCAAACGCCCGCTCAAGCCGGAAACCCGACTGGTCACCGCCGGCCGCGACACCAAAGCCCAGCACGGCTTCGTCAACCCGGCGGTTTATCACGCCTCGACTGTGCTTTACCCCACCGCCGAGGACCAGGTGGCGCACCGCTCGCGCTATCAATATGGCCGGCGCGGCACCCCGACCTCGGAAGCGCTGGAACAGGCGCTCGCCGCCATCGAAGGCGACGGCTGCGCCGGCGTCGCCCTGATGCCGTCGGGATTATCGGCGATTTCAACCGCGCTGCTCGCGGTCGCCGGCTCCGGCGACCACATTCTGGTCACCGACAGCGTGTACCGGCCGACCCGCAATTTCTGCGAGGGCGTGTTCAAGCGCATGGGCGTCGAGACGACCTATTACGATCCGCTGATCGGCGCCGACATCGCCAAGCTGTTCAAGCCGAACACCAAGGCGGTGTTCGTGGAGGCGCCCGGCTCGCAAAGCTTCGAGATGCAGGACATTCCGGCCATCGCCAACGCCGCCCACGACAGAGGCGCGGTGGTGCTGATGGACAACACCTGGGCGACGCCGCTTTATTTCCGCGCCTTTGAAAAGGGCGTCGATCTGTCGATCCAGGCCGGCACCAAATATATCGGCGGCCATTCCGACATAATGTTCGGCTGCGTGTCGGCCAATGCCAAGACGCTGCCCGCGCTCAAGACTGTTATGCAGCAGACGGGCCTGTGCGTCGGCCCGGACGACATGTTTCTCGCGCTGCGCGGCTTGCGCACCATGGCCGTGCGGCTTGCACGCCACAACGAGTCGGGCCTGCGCGTCGCGCGCTGGCTGGAGAACCGCCCCGAAGTTTTGCGCGTGCTGCATCCGGCGCTCGAAAGCAATCCCGGCCACAAGATCTGGCACCGGGATTTTACCGGTGCCTGCGGGCTGTTCAGCATCGTGGTCAAGCCGACCAGCGAGGCATCCGTGCTCGCGTTCATGAACGAGCTTTCTCTGTTCGGCATGGGATTCTCGTGGGGCGGCTTCGAGAGCCTGGTGATTCTGTTCGATTGCAGCGAGTACCGCACCGCGACCCAATGGGCGCCGGGCGGTCCGACGCTGCGCTTTCACATCGGCCTGGAAGATCCCGATGACCTCATCGCCGATCTCGAAGGCGGCTTTGCGGCGATGGTCGCGGCGAAATAGATATTAAGCGGGCGCGCCCTGCCCGCCGCTGCGGATGACGAACTGAAGATTGCGCAGATAGACGAACACGCCGAACGCCTGGCCGATGATGAACACCGGGTCTTTCCGGTAAATGGCGTAGCCGAGCAGCATCAAACCGCCGCCGATCGAGAACACCCAGAACGCGGTCGGCACCACGCTCTTGCCCGCCCGCTCCGAGGCGATCCACTGCACCACGAAACGCATGGCGAACATGATCTGCGCCACGTAGCCGACCAGGATTCCCCAATCGGTGTTGCCAAGGAACACGTCGTGCAGATAGCCGCCGACGGCGCGCGTGATATCAACCAACATTTAAGTCATCCTTTAGTGGCGCGTGATCTTGTCCGAAGACCGGTTCCGACTTTTCGGGATCACGCTCTATTCCTCTATTATTTCCGGTACTCGTTTCTTGCGCCGGATCAGCCACCACACCCCGGCCAGATCGAGGATGCCGACCCACAGCCGGTCCCACATCCCGTAATTAGACACGCCGGCGCCACGCGGCCGGTCCACCACGTCGACATAGCCGATCGCGTAACCCTCGCGCTTGACCAGCGCCGGCAGGAAGCGATGCAAGCCATCGAAATACGGCAGTCTCAAGAACACGTCGCGGCGGAACGCCTTGAGCCCGCAGCCGGTGTCGCGCGTTCCGTCGCGCAGCACCGCGCCGCGCACCGCGTTGGCAATGCGCGATTGAAATTTCTTGAAGCCGCCCGACTTGCGCTTGACGCGCTGGCCGGCGACCAAGCCGATTTGCTGCCCGCCACTGGCAGCGCCGGCTTCGAGCACGCGCAGCATCGCCGAAATGAAAGCCGGATCGTTCTGCCCGTCGCCGTCGAGCGTGACGACGAGCGGCGCGCGCGCCGCCGCGACGCCAGAGCGCACCGCCGCCGACTGGCCGCAGGATTGCTTGTGCCGCACGCAGCGCAGGTACGGATATTGCTCCATCAGCCGCTTGAGTTCGGCCGCGGTGCCGTCGCTCGAGCCGTCATCGACATAGACGATCTCGAAGGGCCACTGCCCGTCGAGCGCCTTGGCGATTTCAGCCACCAGAGGCGCGATATTGCCGGCCTCGTTGCGCACCGGCACCACAACGGCAACCGCTGGATCGCTTGCATTCATTCTTGAGGTCCCGCCGGCCGGCCAAGCGCCGATTGCGCCCGCTTCTTATTAAGCCAACAGCGCGCGCGCAACCGCCTTGATCCGCCGCAGCGAAGGACCCGGTTTTTGCTGCAAAACGCCTTCCGCATCGATCGAAAAACCCAGCCCGCGCAGCGCGAACCAGCGCCGGACCAAAAGCGCCCCCGTCACGCCGACCAGGGCGCCGGCCAGAACGTCGCTCGGATAATGCGCGGTCACCACCACCCGGCTCACCGCGATCACCAGGGCATAGATCCAGAATACGGTACGCGCGCGCGGCCACAGCGTGCCGAAGGCCACTGCGACAGCGAAGGCCGTGGTGGCGTGTCCCGACGGCAGCCCTGCATATTCGGCGGTCCATTTGAACGGGCTGAACAGATACGGATCGAGACTGCCGCCGACCAGCGGGCGCGCCCGCCCGATCATGCGTTTGATGATGGTGTCAAACAGGCTGGGCGCGCCGATCGCGGCGAACAGGAAGCCGACCCGCACCATGATGGATATCAGCCCGAGCTGCGGCAGGCGCGGCAGGCGCGGCAGCGCCGCCAGCCCCAAAAACAGAATGCCGAGCGGAAAAAGAAACCAGCCCGACTTACCGAAGTCGGTGATCTGGTCGAACGACCAGTGAATATAGAGCGATAGATGGCCGACCCCGCGGATCGCCGCGGCGTCGATCAAGAACATCACCAGCAGAAAGATCGCCAGCGCCACAGCGGCTGCGATGGCAAGCTGGCGCGGCGCCAGCGGCCAGGCCTTCGGTCCATGAACGCGCGCAGGACGCATCAGCACCGTAACAGCCGCGGCCACATTGGCGGTGCAGCGGCGCAGCGCAATTTGCCCCGCACCGCTGTCGTGATCGATGCCGTTGGCCACCGTCATGGTTTTTCCGCCGAGCGGAATACGGTGAGCATCACCGGCCGCCCGATACTGATGTTGTAACCTTCGACGCGCTGGCTGAGCGCATAATGCAATCCGATCGCGTCGGCCCGCTGCACGAAGCTGCGTTCGCTGCGGGCGTCGACCAGCGCGAAGTGGCATGGTCCCGAGCGCAGGAATTCGGCGGCGCCGGCGCCGTCGGTGAAGCGGGTGTCGGTGCCGAGCAGGAACACCAGACTCGGCTCCTCATAATAGCCGGTCGAGGCGACGTGCGGTTCGGCGCAGCCACTGCCGCGCAAGTTCTCGGCGATCAGCGCGCTCGGGAACAAGGCGGGCAGCGAGGGAAAAGTCACGGCATAGACCGTGACGGCGATGAACACCGACGCCACCATGCCGCGCAGCAATGAACGCTCAGGTCCGTCCACCTCATAAAGCCACCAGGCGAACAGACCGAAGATCGCCGCGGCGGCGGCGAACGGCCAGGCGACGATGCCGAGATCGCGGCCGACAATAACGAAGAGCACGACGACGCCAATCGCGATCGCGGCGGGAAAGGCGAACCACCACGCCGTGCCGCGCACCAGCCAGCGCTTGTTGTAAAGGCCCCCGCCCTCGAGAATGCCGGCGATCAGAATGGCAATCGCCGGATAAAGCGGCAGCACGTAATGCGGTAGCTTGGTGACCACCGCCTCGAACACCGCCCAGGACGGCAACAGCCAAGCCAGCAGAAAGCGCGCGCCCGGTTCGCGCCGCGCCTGCCAGATCTTCGGCGCAGCCAATCCCGCCAGCACCGCGCCCGGCCAGAACGTTATCCAGAACAGCACGAAATAGTATCCCGGCGGCGCGCCATGCGACTCCTGGCCGCCCATGACCTTGGCCAGCATGTCCTGGCCGACGGAGTCGGTCAGAAAAGTCGTGCCCGCCTTGGCAAGGATGGCGGCGAACCAGGGCAACACCAGCACGATCATCCACGCAAAGCCGGCGAACGGCTTGAGCGACCAGAGCCAGCGCCCCGAGCGGTCGGCGATCGACAGTGTGATCGCGGTGAGCCCGACGAACATCAGGATCAACGGTCCCTTGATCAAGACGCCGGCCGCCATCGCAGTCCACAGGATCGCCGGCAGCCGCCAGCCGACGGGTACGTCCGGCGTGCGGCGGGTCGCCAGGTAAATGCGCGCCATCGCGCCCATCGCCGCCACGCAAGTGAGCAGCAGCACCGCGTCAGTCTTGGCGAGCCGCGCCTCGACCCCCAGCAGCACGGAACTCACCATCATCAAGCCGGCGAGCAGCGCGGTGCGCCGCGCGACAAATGCGAGCCCGGTCCAATAGGTCAGCAGCACCGCGCCGATGGCGCCGAACAGCGACGGCAGCCGGTAGAGCCAGATGGTGGTACGCGCCTGCGGGATGCCGACCGCCTCGCCCGCTTTCACCGCCGCCGCCTGCAGCCAATAGATGCCGACCGGCTTCTTGTAGCGGACCTCGTCCTGGAAATGGATGTCGACGTATTGGTGACTTTCCAGCATCTGCTTGGTGGCCTGCGCAAAGCGCGCCTCGTCGCGATCGACCGGCGGAATCTGGAAGAAGCCCGGCAGGAACGCGATCAACGCAAAGACGATCAGCAATCCGCAGGCGCTCCGGTGCGTGGTGCCGGCATAGTCGAGCACCGCTGACAGGCCGCGCGCCGGTTGAAGCGATTGCCGCGGGTCATTGGTAGCCGTCATGGGACCGTCTTCGGCTCGTCTTGGGACCGTTTCAGCGTTGATTCCGCGCCTTGGCCCGGACCATAAGCCCAAGCCCCGGTGCTGTCATTCGACGGGCTTACGCCTAGCGCATGGCCCCAAAAATTGGGACCCGGCTTTCGGCTAAGATCATGGCAAATATAAAATCTATTGCAGGCGGACACTGACGCTGTCGCTGGCGCCGCGGGCGTCCATGACGGTGAGCCGCACGAAGCCAGGACCGTCTGGCTCGAAGAACAAAGTGCGCCGGCTGCCCTGCGGGGGCAGCGGCACGCCATTGACCATGACGGTAAGTGGCGCGGCGCCACCGGCGATCTTCAACGCAACCGGCTCAGGAGGCGCGCCCTTGGCCGCCGCTTTGGCCAATTCGATGCGCGCGCCATCGGGCGGAAACATGATGCGCGGCGGTTCGGAGACGGCGCTCACGCCGGGGTCGGCGCTGAAATGCCGCAGCGGCGGCGGCAATTTGTTGGTGGCGGCAAAGACCGTGCCCTTGGGCGCATGCGCCAGCGGCGTCGGCGCGTTGCCGGAGCGCGCGAAAGCATCGAACAGGATCGGCGCCGCCGAGCCGCGGCCGAATAGTCCGGGCACCGGCGCGCCATCGGGCCGCCCGACCCAGACGCCGATCGTCATGCGGCCGTCATAGCCGACCGCCCAGGCGTCGCGATAACCGTAAGAGGTGCCGGTCTTGAATGCGATGCGTCCGGGCACCGCGTTATCCGGCGGCGGCGCGCCGATCAGGATATTGCCGACATACCAGGCGGCGACCGGATCGAGCAGCCGGCGCGGGTTCCGCGCAATCTCGCCTTGCCGCTCGATCAGCGGCAGCGCCGAGCCCATCCGCGCCAGCCCGGTATAGAGCATCACCAGATCGGTGAGCTTGATGCCGACGCCGCCGAGCCCCATGGCGAGACCGGGCGCCTCGCCCTTGGGCAGCACCAGCGCGGAGCCGGTTTGCGTCAATCGCGCGCTCAACCGGCTGACGCCGACTTTGCCGAGCACCGCGATGGCGGGAACATTCAGCGACATTTGCAGTGCGCGGCGCACGGTAACCGTGCCCTGGAAGGTCAGGTCAAAATTTTCCGGCGTGTAGTTGCCGTAGCGCACCGGCCTATCGTCGATCAGCGTTTCCGGATGCAGTAAACCGTCCTCGAAGGCGAGACCGTAGATGAACGGCTTCAAGGTCGAGCCAGGCGAGCGCAGCGCCTGCGTCATGTCGACCTGGCCGGCGCGGCGCTCGTCAAAATAATCAGCGGAACCCACGCGCGCGCGCACCTCGCCGGTTTCATTGTCGACGGCAAGAATGGCGACGGAAATCTGCGGCCCGAGCGCGCGCGCCCGTTCGCGCGCCAGATCCTGCAAGGTCCGCTGCAAGCCTGCGTCGATGGTGAGCCGGTGAATATGATGGCCGGGCTCGGCCGTGACCACCTGATCGGCGGAATGCGGCGCCAGCACCGGCAAGGGCTTGCGCTCATGCGGCACGCCGACCGTTTCCGCGCGCGTGACTTCGTCGCGCGGCACCGCGCCCGCCGCCGCCGCGCGCTCGAGCACGCGGTCACGCGCCGCTCGTGCCGCTTGCGGATAGCGGTCCGGCCGGCGCAATTCCGGCGACTGCGGCAAAGCCACCAGCAACGCAGCTTCGGCCAGCGAAAGCTTGCGCGGCTCCTTGCCGAAATAGGCGAGCGAGGCGGCGCGGATGCCTTCCAGATTGCCGCCATAGGGCGCCAGCGTCAGATAGAGCGAAAGAATCTGGTTCTTGTTCAGCGCGTGTTCGAGTTCGAGTGCGCGCGTTATCTGGCGCAGCTTGGCATTGAGACTGCGATGCTCGCGCGGTTCCAGCAGGCGCGCCACCTGCATCGTCAGCGTCGACCCGCCGGACACGATGTGTCCCTGCGTGACCAACTGAAATGCCGCCCGCGCCAAGGCGAGCGGATCAACGCCATCATGTTCGTAGAAGCGTTTGTCCTCGTAAGCGAACAGCAGTTTGAGGAAGCGCGGATCGACATCCTTTACCGTCGCCGGCAATCGCCAGCGCCCTTCGCTGGTGGCGTAGGCGCGCAGCAGTTTGCCTTCGCGATCGAGCACTACATGCGAGGTCTCGAGATCCTTGCCGAGCGGCGGCCGGCCGAGCGAATAGACCCACGCCGTCCCGGCCAGTGCGGTCAAGAAAGCCGCGCCGGCAAGGCTCGCAAGCGTGAGACGCCAATGTTTCATAATGACATCATTTTGCCGCCGTGATGTCGATCGCGCCAGTGGCGGTACGCCCGAAACGGTCGGGCCGGTACATGTCCTCGACCACCGCCTGCGGCAGCGCGTAGTGGCCGGGGGATACCGCGCGCACCACATAGGCTACCGTAAACACCGGCGCCGAGTCATGCTGGCGGTCGAAGGCCGCGGTGAAGCGGTCGTCGCGGAACTCGCTGTTGACCGGATCGGCGGCATCGGTGATCCAGCCCAGCGTTCCGGTGTCGCCCGACGATACCAGCTTCGGGTTGTCGATCTCGAATCCGGCCGGTAGATAGTCGGCGACGATGACGCGGCCGAACTGCGGCTGCGGTTCGGTCATCTTCAGCACCACCACAAAGCGCTGGTTCTGCTTCGCCTTGGTCGCGTCGGCCGGCTCGCCGTCGAGCGTGAAATAGCTGCGCTCGATCTTGAAGCCGCGCTCGGCGGCCGGTTCCGGCGTGAGCGGCGAACCGCTCACCGACACCACGGCCTGCACCGCGCCGTCGCCTTTGTTGCTCACCGCGAGCGGCGCCGTCAGTTCGTCGGCCCGCAGGCTGCGATACATCGTGCCCTGCCGCGCTTCGCCGTTGACCGAAAGCGAGATGGCGTTGAGCTGCTTGGCGAGCGCGCGGGCGGCGAGCACCAGCCAGGCATCCTCCTGCGTCGAGGTGCGGTTGGTGAGCGCACGGGCGGCGTCGATGCGGGCGACCGCGTCGTCGATGGTGCGCTGGGTGGCGCGCCCTTCCGAGGCGAGCGTCACTAGCGCGGCGCTATCGCGCAGCGCCGAGCCGTAATCGGCGCGCCCGAGCTCGAGCTTGGGCTGCGGCGCTATGGCATCGAGCGCGGCGAGATAGACGCGGTCGGCGCGCGCCTTGTCGCCGAGCATGGCGAGAGCGGCGGCCACTTGCGCCTTGGCGATCGGCGTTGCCAGTTCGCTGAGCTTGGTGTCAGCGATGTAACGCAGGTCGCCAACCGGCGCCACGCTGTTACGCGCCAGCACGTAGAGCGCATAGGCGAGGTCGCGGCCGCCGTTCTTGCTCGGGTCGGGCGTGCGCGCCACGTAATTGCGCAGCCGGTCGAGTGCCAGGTTGAACGCCGACTGCGGCACTTCAAATTTGCGCTCGCGCGCGCGAGTGAGGAAGTCAGTGACGTAGGCGTCGAGCCAGGGATCGTTGCCGCCGACCGACCACAGGCCGAACGAGCCGTTCGAATCCTGCCGCGCCAGTAGCCGCTGGATGGCGTCCTTGATGCGCTGGTCGATGTCACCATCGAGCGCGAGCTTGGCCTGCGCGGCCAACTCGTTGACGTAGAGCATCGCCACCGCGCGGCTGGTGATCTGCTCGGAGCAACCGAACGGATAGCGGTCGAGTTCGCTCAACAGCGTGGCGATGTCGAGGGAAGCCGAGATCGCGACCGACAGGCCGACGCGGCCCGTTCCCGGCACAAAATCGGCGAACATGTCCTTCGACAATGTCAGCGTTTCGCCCGGCGCCAGCGAGCGCACGGTGCGGCGGGTCAGGATCTGGTTGGCCGGCCGCACATTGAGCGCGTAGGCGCGTCCAAGCGTGAAGCCGTTCGGCCCGGTGACGTTGACTTTGACCGTGCTCGTCCCCGCCCCCGCAGCCGACACCGGCACCGCGACACGGTCGCGCTTTTTGGCGGCGAGCTTGAGCGCGAACGGCTTGTCGCCGTCGAGCTTGACGGCGCCGTCGCTGCCGACGACGATTTGGTAATCGCCGGCCGCGCCCTCGACATTATCGAGTTCGAGCTGCACCGAACCGCGGTCGCCCGTGCGCAGGAAGCGCGGCAATGTCGCGGTCAGCACCACGGGATCGCGCACGATCACGTCGCCGGAGGCCTTGCCGACCTTGTCTTTGCTCCAGGCCACCGCCATTACGCGTACGGTGCCGGCAAAGGCCGGGATATCGAAGCCGACCTGCGCCGTGCCGTCGGCGCCGACCTGCACGATGCCGGAATAGAGTGCGAGCGGCGCCTGCGTCGGCGGTGAGCCGGCCAATTCGGCGCCGCTGTCGCCGCCGGAACGGATCGCGCCGCGCACGCCCTGCATGCCGTCGATCAATTGCCCGTAGAGGTCGCGGATCTCGGCGGTGAGCTGGCGCTGGCCGAGATAATAATTGTCGGGCGCCGGCGGCTTGTAATTTGTGAGATTGAGGATGCCGACATCGACGGCGGCGACGACGACATGCGCCTCCTCGCCGGCGGTAAGCCCGGCGAGTTTGATCGGCACGCTAAGCGCGGTGTCCGGCCGCATGGTGGCCGGCAGCTTCATGTCGAGCGCGAGCGTGTGCGCCGAGCGGTCGATCGAGAACCACTGCACGCCGATGGCGCGGCCGGGCATGCGCTGCGCCGGCGCGTCGAGCGGACGGCGCAAGGTAGCGACCAGATAGGCGCCGGTGCCCCAGTCCTTGCCGACGATGAGCGGCACACGCACGCTGCCCGCCTGCACGTCCTGCGACGTCGACGCGACCAGCCGGTCGGTGAACACGTTGAGCGTGAGGCGGCCGGCGGTGCGCGCGGTGACCGATGCGGTCATGGCGTCGCCGGATTTGTAATCGCTCTTGTCGAGCGCGACTTCGAGCAGGTCCGGGGTGTCGGAGCTTGATTCCGCATAGAAGCCGGCGTCGAAACTGAGCGAGGTGACCGCGCCATTCGGCGTGCCGGTTGACACTTCGAGGCGGTAGCGTCCCCATTTCACCGGCATCGAGATGCGCGCCGGTTTGTCGAGGGTCGTGTCCACGGTGCCGTTGGCCACGCGCTCTGTGCGCTTGACCGGCTCATATTCCCAACTGCCGTTCTGGCGATACCACTGATATGAGGTCTCGACCCGCAGCAGCTCGTAATGCAGGCCGCTTTGCGGCAGCAGTTTGCCGTCGGGCGCGGCCATCACCACGTCGAAATCGGCATTGGCACCGTCGGCGAGCGAGCGGCCGGCGAAGGCCGGCTTGACGCCGATCATGGCGGCATCGGGCGCGATCGGCAGCATCAACTTGCGCTCGACCGCGCGGCCGCCGGATTCCGCCATGCTTACCGTGATGGTCGCTTCAAGCGGACGGGAGGTTGCCGGAATCTTGTCGAGCTTCACCTGGAAGCTCGCTTTGCCGGCGGCGTCGGTCGCCGGCATGTCCTCGAGTTCCTGGCGCGAGGCCGTGACCTCGTCGTCGGCAAGCCCGAACGAATAGCCGGCAAAGCCAGGCCGCTCCTTGGCCGCCGCAATTGTCGCCGCGCCGGTCAGATCGAGATTGGAGGCCGGTGCGCCATAGAGGAAATGTCCATCGACGCTCAGTTGCGCCGGCGCGCCGCGCGGAATGACTTTAGCCGTCGAAGTGAGATCGAATTCGATGCGGTCGGCGACATAATCCTCGACCAGAAAGGTGGTCTCGCCAACCGGCGGACGCTTGGGATCGGTATAGGCGACCACACGCCAGGTGCCGGTCGAGGCGGACGAGACGATCGGCACGCTCCAACTATGGCCGCCGAGGCCCTGATCGGCGATCACGGCGCGGCGATATTCGACGCCGTCCGGGCGCTCCATCACCAAAGTCAGCGGCGACGCAGCGGCAATGCCGCGCGCGTCGCGCAACAGCGATGTCACATGCACCGTCTCGCCGCTGCGGTAAACGCCGCGCTCGGTATAGACGAACGCGTCCAATCCGGTCGGCACTTGCCGCCCGGCCACACCACGGTCGGATAGATCGAAAGCCGTCGTTTTCAGACTGAGGAAGGCGTAATCGGCCTTGTCGGCCGCAACGACCGCGGCCGGCGCTTGGCCGCCCTCGCCGCGCGTCAATCCGGCTTCGAAATGCACGAAGCCGTCTTTGTCGGTCGTTTTGTTCGCCAGCACCTCGTTGTTGCGCGCGACGAGCTTGACCGCGACGGCGGGGCTCGGCTCGGCGCTCGCCAGCGAATGAACAAAGACATCGATGCCGTCATGGCCGCTATAGGCGGTTAGCCCTAAGTCGGACACAATGAACCATTGGCTGGCGCGCTGGCCGTAGTCGTCGGCGACCTGATCTTTCGGCGCCGCCGTCATGACATAGACGCCGGGCTTGAGCTCGCCGAGCGCCTGATCAACCGGGAACGCGGTGGCGACTTCGGTATTGAGCTTGGGCGTGACGTCGAGTTCGCCGCTCCATACCTTGGCGCCGCGCTCATTGGCCAGCCGCTCGGCCTCGTATTGTCGCAAATTGCGCTGGAAATCGTAGCCCAGCACGGTGTCGAGTAGATTGCGATCGCCGATGCGGTAGACCGACAGTACGACCGCGCTGGTGTTGACGCTGAGCACCGGAATGCCGCGCTGGCCGGTACGCGGCAGCACATAGGCCTTGCCGGAGAAGCGCACGAACGGTTTGCGGTCGCGCACGAAGATGGTGAATTGGGCCGATTTCGACAGCGTCTCGCGCACTGTCGAGGGCAGCCCGGCACGCAGCGTGATCTCATATCGCTCGCCGTGCTTGAGACCTTCGACGCAAAGCTGCTTGTCGTTGGCCGAGATCGCCGGCTTGTCCTGACCCGCCACCGCCACGAAGGGCGAGAAATCGGTGCGCCGGCCGGGCAGTTCCTCCGAGAACTGGAAGCAGGCGCGCGGTGAAACGGCGTCGGAGTCGACCGAATAGTCGAGCATGCGGAAGCCATATTCGCTGCGCAGCCGCTCGTACTGGCCGCGCAGGCCGGCGCTCTCGCGCAGGTCGAGGGCAAAATGCATGGCGTCGAGCGCCGGCCGCCACTGCTTGCGGTCGGCGAGCGTCTTGCCGAGCACCGCCAGGCTGTCGGCTTCGAGGTCGCGCCCGCTGGCGCGGTTGTAGGCGATATAGGCCGCGGTCGAGGCGCGATCGAGCAACAGCGCCTTTTCGCGATCGTCGCGCGGGCGGATCTGCAGCACCGTGCGCGCCAGGCGCAGCCAATTCGTCGCGTCGGTCGGCGCCACCGTGACAAGCTGCCCAAGCACCGTCATGCCGGTGCGGAAATCGTTTCGCTGGAAGGCGGCGTCGGCCTCGCGCCGCAAGGTGGCGGCCGGCTTGGTGACCGTGCCGGCATCGCTCTTGATCTGCGCTTCGAGCTTGATCGCCGCGTCGTCGAGATCGCCGCGCTTGAAGACTTTATCGGCCGCTATGGCTGGGAAGAGGGTAAGGGCGATGAACGCGGCGGCAAGGCCGGCGCGGACGAACGTGAACATCGGGGGAGCCTCCCAGTATGGCGACGGGTCGTTTTTGTTAGTCGCCGGCCGCCACTATTAGTTCAACGCCGGAAGGTGTCGAGGTCGTGGCCGCAGCGTGAAGGTATTATAAGCAGAGCGGACCAAGGCGAGCGATGGCTCGATTGGACGATCAAGAGGCATAATGCTCTGTCTGTGCAGCCTACTAGTCGCAATCACTAAGAATTTGGATGAATTGCTGCAATATCCCGGCATAACAATTTGGTTTATCAACAATAATAGATTTAGATCGCGCCCGGCAGCCGCGCCATCGGCAGCGCCATTTCGAGCGCCCGCGCCGCCCGCAGCACCATTGGATCGGCGCCGAGCGGACCGACGATCTGCACTCCCATCGGCAAGCCGTTTCCGGCGAGCCCGCTCGGCACCGAGGCTGCAGGCTGCTGCGTCAGGTTGAACGGATAGGTGTAAGGCGACCAGCCCGTCCACTCGTCGCCGTAGCCGCCGCCCTCCGGCGTCTCGAGCCCCACTTTCAGCGCGGTGACCGGAATGGTCGGCGTCAGTAGCAGGTCATACCGCCGATGGAAACGCAGCATAGCGTTGTGCAGCTCGGCGCGCGCGGTATAGGCGGCGAGATAGTTGCCGACCGTGAAACGCCGGCCGCGTTCGGCCAGCACAAGGATGCCGGGATCGATCTCGCCGCGCCGCTCCGGCGCCACGGCATCGGCCAGCGCGGTCATGACCGGCCACCACATTTTCTGGATCATCTCACGCATGCCCTCGAGCGGCGGGTCGGCCTCCTCGACCAGAGCGCCCTGCTCCTGCAACGCGCGAGCGGCCCGGCGCGCCGCCGCTTCGATCTCCGCATCGAGCGCAATGTCTTGCCCAAGCCGGGGCGAGAACGCGACTCGCAAGCCGTGCACGCCGTCGTCGAGACCGGCGCTGAAATCGGGCGCCGGCGTATTCCAGGCCGCCATGTCGCGCGCGTCCGGCTGCGCGATCGCCGACAGCATCAGCGCGGCATCGGCGACCGTGCGGGTGATCGGTCCCTGGTGCGAGAGCACGTTGAGCATGAGCGCGGGATAGACCGGCACCCGTCCGAAGGTCGGCTTCATGCCGAACACGCCGGTGAACGCCGCCGGAATGCGCAGCGAACCGGCGCCGTCGGTGCCGAGATGCAGCACGCCCAATCCCAGCAATGCGGCCACCGCGCCGCCGCCGGTCGAGCCGCCGGGTGTGTATGCGGGATTCCACGGATTGCGCGTGATGCCCGTCAGCGGACTGTGGCAAACCCCGATCCAGCCATGTTCGGGCATGCAGGTCTTGCCGAGAATGACGGCGCCCTGCTCGCGCAACCGCGCCACCGCCGGCGAATTGGCCGGCGCCGGCGCGGCGTCGCTGGTTTTCGAGCCGCGCCGCGTCGGCAGGCCCTGCACCCAGATATTGTCCTTGATCGAGGCCGGCACACCGTCGATCGGGCCGAGCGGACTGCCCGCCCGCCAGCGCGTTTCTGATTGGGCTGCCGCCGCCAACGCGCTCTCGGGCGCAACGGCAACAAAGGCATTCAGCGGGGCGCTTGCTTCGATGCGGAGGAGACAATCGCGTGCGACATCGACCGGCGAGAGCGCGCCGCGCCGGTAGGCCGCGGTCAAATCGGCGCTGGTCAACTCGGCAATGGCGGCCATCGCGGGTCCTCGCACCGCTCACGTTAGCCGGGCAAACCGCCGGACGCACCTTTCAATAGACGCGCGGCGCAGGTAAACCTTGGGTTCGGCATGACCCCGTAGCTCAGCCGGATAGAGCACCAGCCTTCTAAGCTGGGGGTCGCTGGTTCGAATCCAGCCGGGGTCGCCAATTTTCTCGCAATTTATCTGTGATTTAAATGCACTGCAGCGGGGCGTCCCGGCCGGCCGGGGAAACTCATATTTAACCAGTTTGGAACACCAATAGAGTTTCTCGACAGTCCGTAATTCGCAGTTGGAATGCGCATAATTTCCATGCCCGCGTCCCCAGCAGAATCGCCGACACAGACCGATTCCGCGCTCGCCGATATCGTTGAGGCCCCGTCGCTTGCACCGAGCACCGGTACCGCCCCGCTCTGTTACGTAGTCGACGAGGACGCCAGCATCCGGCAGTTCCTGTCGCTGGTGTTGCACGGCTACGGTATCGACACCGTGGAATTCGCCGACGGCGCAGCGCTGCGCCAATCGGCGGAAAAGCGCGTCCCCGATCTCATCTTCCATGACGTCGCACTCGAATCCTCCGACGCCGTCGAATCGATGAACGCGCTCGGCGCGCGCAGCTTTCGCGGCCCGGTACAATTGACCAGCAACCGCGGCGGCGCCGTGCTCGAGCACGTCAAAAGCATCGGCCTCGCGCGCAAGCTCAACATGCTGCCGGTGACTCAAGAAGCCGTACGAGACGGAATCGGTCATCAAGATCATTCAGAATCTCAAGCTCGGCGTGGCGGCCGCTGCCGTCCGCATCGAGCTCGATGAAGCGCTTGCCAATAATTGGATCGAGTTTTGGTATCAACCCAAGATCGACCTGCGCAAGAAACAGCTCGCCGGCGTGGAAGCGTCGAGCCGGGCGCGCCATCCGCAACATGGCATCGCAATGCCCGCGGCCTACATCCCGGGCGCATCGGAAGCGAGCGTCGTCAGGCTGTCCGAACTCGCTTTATCGAACGCACTCAAGGCCGGCGAGAGTCTTTGCCGGCTGGGAATCAATATCCCGATGACGGCCAATATCCACGCTGCCGCGCTGGGCAAGCTGCCGATCGAGGACATCGTGACGGCGCATCACCGGGGGGCCGATAAATGGCCGGGCCTGGTCATCGACATACGCGAGAACCAGATCATCGCCGATCTGCGGCTGGCGGCCGAGGTCGGCAAGCGGCTGGAGCCGCATAATATACGGCTCGCCATCGACGAATGCGACCAGGGTATTTCGACACTGGCGCAATTCGGCGAAATGCCCTTTGCCGAGATCAAGATCGACCGCGCCTTTGTCGCCGATTGCGCCACCGACAAGGTGAAACTGGCGCAGTGCAAGGCGACGATCGACCTTGCCCACAGCTACCGGCGCCACGCGGTTGGCTTGGAGATTGAAAAAGCCACCGATGCCATGACGCTGCTCAGTCTGGGCTGCGATTACGGCCAGGGCTTTCTGTTCGGGCAGCCGATGCCGGAAGAGCGCTTTATCGCGTTGCTGCGGCAACGCTCCGGCGCGCTGGCGGCGGCGCGCTAGCCTAGCCCGTGGGGCTGACCCACGAGATGGCAAGCCATCCGATAGTCGGCTTTTAGTGGGTCCAGGCGTCGCGGCGCTTGAAGGAGAAATTGTCCGAATAGGACATGCCGTGCCGGATCTGCGGCGTCTCCTCGGTCACCTGGTAAGCGATGCCATGGCGCTCGCAATAGGCGATCGCCTCTTCCTTGGTGGGAAAGCGCATGCGTACCTGCTGGCGCATGTCGCCGGACGAGGTCCAGCCCATCAGCGGCTCCACCGTGCGCGGCGCCTCCGGCTCGAAATCGAGCATCCAGTCCTTGGTTTTGGCGAGACCCGACTGCATGGCGGTCTTTGCTGGCTTGTAAATGCGCGCTGTCATGGCATGTGAACCGGTTTGCTTTGCTTAGCGTCCGTATAGGCCCGGGCGGTTACACTGGCAACAAGACGACGATACTGCTGCAAAATCAGTCGATTAATTGGTCGGGGCGGCAGGATTCGAACCTGCGACCCTCTGCTCCCAAAGCAGATGCGCTACCGGGCTGCGCTACGCCCCGACGAATGACGCGATACATGCTTCGTCCGAAACCGGCAAGCAAGCCTCAATGGGCGTTGAAAATCGGCGAAGCCACCCGGTCACCCGGGGCGATGCCGAATTTCCGGGCAGTTCCGCCGATCACCTCCAGCACCGCGCGCACCGGGCCATTCGACGGAATAACCCGCGTCGACAGCGGCTCGGTGTTCTCGGCGATGCGCAGGATACGGCCATCGCCGCCGATAAAGATCATGTCGAGCGGGATGTAGGTGTTCTGCATCCAGAAGCCGACTTCCTGTTCGCGGTGGAAATCGAACAGCATGCCGTGGCCTTCGGGCAGTTCCTTGCGGAACATCAGGCCCTTTTCCCGCTCGGCCTCGGTTACGGCCATTTCGACCGCAAACGCATGCACTCCGGTCTTGCTGGCGATTTCAAGTGTCTGCGTTTCGGCCGGCCGGACTGGACCTGCGGCGAAAAGCAGCCCGATGAGAACGAAGGCGGTCCAGCGAATTGCGCGCATGCGCTCGCCTTTACGCGGAGGAATGCCGAGCGGCAATGGGAAAAACGGCCATAGGCCCCCAGGCAGGAACCGGCCGGGCGATCAATGCGAAGCGGGACCGAGCGATCCGCTGTCCGGGTGCACCTCAGCCGCCATCAAGCCCTTCGGTCCGGGCCCGAAACGGACCAGCACGGTCTGCCCTGGGCGCAGCTCGGCCAAGCCGTAGCGGCGCAACGTCTCCATGTGGACGAAGATGTCGGGCGTACCCTCGCCGCGCGAGAGGAAGCCAAAGCCGCGCAAACGGTTGAACCACTTCACCTGGGCGCGCTCGAGACCGCTGGTCGCCGTGACGACGACATGGGTGCGCGGCGGCGGCATCTGCGCCGGGTGCACGGCGGTGGATTCGTCCATCGACAGAACGCGGAACGCCTGCAAGCCCTTGGACCGCTGCTGGACCTCGCACACGATCCGCGCGCCTTCACAGGCGGTCTGGAAGCCGTCGCGGCGCAGGCAAGTCACGTGCAGCAGCACGTCCGGCATGCCGTTGTCCGGGATGATGAAACCGAATCCCTTGGCGACGTCGAACCACTTGATGACACCCGCCACCTCGATCAGGTTGGCAGCCGTTTCGTCGAGGAGTTCTCTGACCGTTCCCGGGCGGAGATTGCTTCCAGGCATTTTTAATTCAACCCCGTCCGACGCCATGACGCCGCACGCCGCCGCATTGTTGGCGCCTCTTCGAGGGCGCTTCCACGAATCTGTGGATTCAAGATAACACCGGGTCTCAGGCGGCAAAGTGCAAAATGGGCTTGCACACAGGTCTGTGCACAGCGCAGCAGCAAGCGAATCAGTGCGCGATGAAGGGCTCTAGCACGTCGCCGATATCATGGTGAACCACCAGATCCGCGAGTTCGTCGAACTCGGTCGGCTCACGATTGACGATGACGAGCGCGGCGCCGTTGCGCTTGGCCATGAGCGGAAATCCCGCCGCCGGCCACACCACCAGCGACGAGCCGATAGCAAGAAACAGATCGCAATCGCGGGCCAATTGTTCCGCCCGTTGCATCGCCGCGGTCGGCATCGCCTGCCCGAACGACACAGTGGCGGTCTTGATGTAGCCGCCGCAGGCGCAATCCGGCGCGCGCGTGCCGGCAGCTTCGAACTTTTGTTTAACCCACGATAATTCGTAGCGTTGATCGCATTCGAGGCATAGGGCGTAGGTGGTATTGCCATGCAATTCCACAACGTCATCCGCGGCAATGCCGGAAATCTGATGCAGGTTGTCGATATTCTGCGTCACCAATCCCGGCACCTTGCCGGCGCGATAGAGGCTCGCCAGCGCCAGATGCCCCCGCCCCGGCTTCGCCTTGGCGAAACTGTCCTCCATGACGAAGCGCCGGCGCCAGGCTTCGTCGCGCATCTCGGCGCTCGCCAGGAATGTGTCGAACGGGATCGGCTGGTTCTTGGTCCACAGTCCGCCGGGTGAGCGGAAATCCGGGATGCCGCATTCGGTCGAGATGCCAGCGCCGGTGAACGGCACAATCCGGCGCGCGTCCTCGATTAGGCCGCGCAGCCTTAAAATCGCTGTCTCAAGATCGGGCGCAATCATTATTATATAGTCGAGGTGTCCGGGCGGCCGCCCATCGTAAACGAGGTTTGAGCCATGAGATATCTGCACACCATGCTACGCGTACGCAATCTCGACGACGCGCTCGATTTTTATGTCAACAAGCTTGGCCTCAAGGAGACCCGCCGCAGGGTGGACGAGAAAAACAAGTACACGCTGGTGTTCCTGGCGGCGCCCGGCGACGACAAGCTTTATGACGAGGCCAAGAAGGAAGGTCGCCCCGGCCTGGAGGTGGAACTCACCTTCAACTGGGATACCGAGGACTATGGCGAGGCGCGCTTTTTCGGGCACCTCGCCTACGAGGTGGACGACATCTATGCCACCTGCGACCGGCTGATGAAGGCGGGCGTGACCATCAACCGGCCGCCGCGCGACGGAGTCATGGCCTTCGTACGCTCGCCCGACAAGCATTCCATCGAACTGTTGCAGAAGGGCGCCGCCAAGCCGCCGCAGGAGCCGTGGAAGTCGATGCCGAACACTGGAAAATGGTAATTGCCGGTGGCGGCGAAGCTCTTTATACGTCCCCGCCTGAGCGGAAACTAAAATAACGCGCCGGTCCGGCCGCGTATGCGCCCTTCGTCTAGAGGCCTAGGACACCGCCCTTTCACGGCGGTAACAGGGGTTCGAATCCCCTAGGGCGCGCCAATAAAATCAATGGCTTGTGGTTTTTCCTAAGCGTCCGTGTCCAGCTGGTGTCCAAGTCAGGGAACCTTCTGCCCTTACCGAAATAGCCTAAGCGGCCGTTGTGGAGGGAAAACCGATGCGCCTTACTCCAAAAAACAAGGCCGACCTCATTGTGTGTCTTAAAGGTCAGCCGGAGGATCGAGCGGTCGAGGCCGAGCCGGATACGGGAATACGAGCGACAACAGTCCGAGTGCTTCGTGAACTAGCTACGTGGCCTGATGGATTGGTGGTCTCTGCACCTAGCGAGAATTATCCCGATCTAGTCGTAAGCAAAGCGGACACATAGAACAACTGCTTGCCGACTGCCGGCCGCCTATGCGGTCCGCAGTGGTGGGCGAGGTCATACCCAATTCGGCCGGGCAAAGTTAAATCTTGGGGATGGATCGAGGCCCGACCATCGGTCCGACCAAATCGTATGCGGTAATCGATGCTGGGGAGCGTCAACGCAACGCTGCGCCTTTGAAGGAACAAAGAATATGGCAGAGCAATCCGGCCCCGAGAGATACGCTCCGACAAACCGGCGCACGCCGGAAAACGGGGGCGATGTCGAACGAATAGCATTCCTGCGCCAGCAACAACGCGAGCCTCCCCCAGCCACTGGCTCGGCTGCTGAAAATCTCAACGCCATAGTCCAGCGCGTCGCCAGCACATCGCTGGAGGAAATTGATAGGGTCATTCGTGCGCTAGAAGGTGTGCGCGACATGATGCGAAAGGAGGGCGAACGTGTCAGCCGGGAGGTCGCCGGTTACGCCAGCCTCAGCCACGCGGCGATAACGGCGATGAGGGTAATGGCCGACAGCATCAAAGAATGGCAAGAGGGGCCGAACAAGTCGGGCCCACCTTCGAATAGTTGACGTCCCCGACATTATCCACCTGCGCCCGCGTGGCGCGACGCTTTATTCGGTGCGCTGTTTTTAACAAAACGCGGGGCGCTCCTCCCGGATTCAAATACATTGATGGTGGCAATTTCGATTCGGGGGACATTATGAACTTTCCGATGCCTAAGATTGACCGTGCCACGCACCTAAGGGTCGCCGTAATCGGCCTCTCAGCCTTGCTGATGATCGCGGTCGTTAGGATTTTCGCCTAACGTAGATATGCAGCAGCTTGCATCTGCGCGGCCCGCCATAGCGGTTTGACCTGATCGGGCGGCAGCGGCTTGGGTACATAACGAGTGCAAGCCTAGTTGGTCCTAATTTTCATCAGACTCACGACTGATACAAATTTTGTCGATTTCTTCTCGCACCGTCGTTGGATGGGCGACATAGACGTCGTGGTAAGGCGGGCCTATTTCCTCGCTCGTTATACGGGCCAGTGCGGCTCGGACATAGTGCGGCTAGGGGACGCCTTCATCGACGACGGCGGCTTCCGGCTGGCGCAGAAAAAGACCGGGCGCGAGAATTGGTGCCCGATCGGGGAAGCGCTGGCGGCCGAGACCGCCAGGTGGGACCGGCCGCCAGGCGCTCGTGTTGCCGGCCCCTTCCTTTTTCAAAATCACGGCAAGATCTACAGCCGCAAGCTGCTGGATGAGCATTTCGCGGGCGCCCGTGACAAGATACCAGAACTGCCCGGCGCGACGTTCCATGGCCTTCGGGCGACCCGGGTATTCGAACTCCGCCAACGCGGGTGTACGACGACACAGATCCAAGATCAGGTAGGCATGTCACTGCGCATGATCGAGCGCTACTGCCGTTTCGCGGACAAGAAGGCTAACGGCAAAGCGGCGGTCCTAAGTCCGGCGGAACGGCGCAGGAACAGCGGCTTGTAAGACATTGTAAAACGCAGGCGAAAAACCTAAATAATTCAAATGACCGGACGAAT